>JOEL01000193.1 GCA_000720995.1 Streptomyces celluloflavus | reverse complement strand
ACACGTACTCGCATGGTCACTATGGCGAAGAAAGACCCAAGCACGAGCCCGCATCAGCCATTACCAACGCAGAGGGCATCACGGAGTGTCGTTGCAGTATTAGAGGATGTCTCACGTGGTGAGTTTTGCGAGCGTCTTGTAGCAGGTGAGGGCGGCTGCGAGGCCGAGGAAGGCGAGAAAGTGGGAGCCGTTTCGCTCGT
>JOEL01000192.1 GCA_000720995.1 Streptomyces celluloflavus | reverse complement strand
TGGCGGTCAGGATCGCCGTCTCGTCGTTCTCGATCTTCTTCGACCACAAGGTCGCGCCGGTCTCATCGACCACCGCGGCCCAGTGGTGGCCTTTACCGGAATCGACACCGGCCCATACCCGGGCCTGTCGCTCGCTCACTCGCCCCTCCTCGTTCCGCACGGCTTGCCGTCGGCCCGAGGAACACCCCGCTGTCATCTCCGTAA
>JOEL01000191.1 GCA_000720995.1 Streptomyces celluloflavus | reverse complement strand
TGGCGGTCAGGATCGCCGTCTCGTCGTTCTCGATCTTCTTCGACCACAAGGTCGCGCCGGTCTCATCGACCACCGCGGCCCAGTGGTGGCCTTTACCGGCATCGGCACCGGCCCATACCCGGGCCTGTCGCTCGCTCACTCGCCCCTCCTCGTTCCGCACGGCTTGCCGTCGGCCCGAGGAACACCCCGCTGTCATCTCCGTAA
>JOEL01000190.1 GCA_000720995.1 Streptomyces celluloflavus | reverse complement strand
GACAGTAAGGAGGGGGCGAAACGGACACCGGCTGTGATTGGCCGGACTGTTGCACAACCGACCGTTTACGCGACACCTCGTTCGTGGTCCTGGTGCTCGCACTCGGAGCCTTCGACAGCGGGGCGCTGGTGCGCCCTGCTATGGCTTCGCCCGCTGTCCTGACTGCCAGCCATGACAAGGCGCTGTGCGCCCGCCTGACAGCCTGT
>JOEL01000189.1 GCA_000720995.1 Streptomyces celluloflavus | reverse complement strand
ACAGGCTGTCAGGCGGGCGCACAGCGCCTTGTCATGGCTGGCAGTCAGGACAGCGGGCGAAGCCATAGCAGGGCGCACCAGCGCCCCGCTGTCGAAGGCGCCGAGCACGAGCACCAGGACCACGAACGAGGTGTCGCGTAAACGGTCGGTTGTGCAACAGTCCGGCCAATCACAGCCGGTGTCCGTTTCGCCCCCTCCTTACTGTC
>JOEL01000188.1 GCA_000720995.1 Streptomyces celluloflavus | reverse complement strand
GCGGCCGGGGAACATCTGGGTGTAGACGGTGCCCAGGTAGGTGCCGTACGAGTAGCCGAAGTAGGAGATCTTCTTCTCGCCGAGCGCGCCGCGGATGACGTCCATGTCGCGGGCCGTGTTGCGGGTGGTGACGTGCGGCAGCACGGAGGCGTTGGTGGCGCGGCACTTGGCGGCCAGGTCCTTCTGGAGGGTGACCTGGCGCTCGAAG
>JOEL01000187.1 GCA_000720995.1 Streptomyces celluloflavus | reverse complement strand
CTTCGAGCGCCAGGTCACCCTCCAGAAGGACCTGGCCGCCAAGTGCCGCGCCACCAACGCCTCCGTGCTGCCGCACGTCACCACCCGCAACACGGCCCGTGACATGGATGTCATCCGCGGCGCGCTCGGCGAGAAGAAGATCTCCTACTTCGGCTACTCGTACGGCACCTACCTGGGCACCGTCTACACCCAGATGTTCCCCGGCCGC
>JOEL01000186.1 GCA_000720995.1 Streptomyces celluloflavus | reverse complement strand
GGTGCGGGGTTTCCGTATCGAACCGGGCGAGGTAGAAGCGGTCCTCGAAGCACATCCCGGTGTGGGCCAGGCGGCGGCGGTAGTACGCGAGGACCGCCCAGGCGACAAACGCCTCGTCGGCTACCTCGTCCCCGCCGAATTGGATGCGGAGGAGGGGGTGAGTGGTGAGTCTGCGGTGGAGCAGGTGCGTGAATGGCAGGCGATTTTC
>JOEL01000185.1 GCA_000720995.1 Streptomyces celluloflavus | reverse complement strand
GGTGCGGGGTTTCCGTATCGAACCGGGCGAGGTAGAAGCGGTCCTCGAAGCACATCCCGGTGTGGGCCAGGCGGCGGCGGTAGTACGCGAGGACCGCCCGGGAGACAAGCGCCTCGTCGGCTACCTCGTCCCCGCCGAATTGGATGCGGAGGAGGGGGTGAGTGGTGAGTCTGCGGTGGAGCAGGTGCGTGAATGGCAGGCGATTTTC
>JOEL01000184.1 GCA_000720995.1 Streptomyces celluloflavus | reverse complement strand
GCCATCCCGCCGCTTCAGCGGCACACCACTACTGCACGGTCCCTCACCGGGAACAATTTCGGCATGCCGGAATTCGGACCGGGACTCGATTATGAGTCACCGAGGAATTCCGCTAAAGTAGTGATCACGCCGAAAGGCGAAACCCCTCCGACGGGTAATCGGAACCGAATTCGAACCGGAAACGGAACGGACCGGGTCTGATAGAGTCGGAAAGGCCGG
>JOEL01000183.1 GCA_000720995.1 Streptomyces celluloflavus | reverse complement strand
TTCTTGCGGCCCACCGGCCCGAGCAGGCCGTGCACATATGCCCGCATTCGCCGGCGCAGATCCACCCGCCCGAACCGGTGACCGATCCGCACCAGCAGCTCTTCCAGTTCCGCCGACCAGAAATCAGGCCGCACATCATCTTGCACGACAAACACAACGGCCCGTCGCACCCAAAGTCACGAACCCACGCCAGCTGATGGACCATCAGCCGAGCACACTCC
>JOEL01000182.1 GCA_000720995.1 Streptomyces celluloflavus | reverse complement strand
GGAGTGTGCTCGGCTGATGGTCCATCAGCTGGCGTGGGTTCGTGACTTTGGGTGCGACGGGCCGTTGTGTTTGTCGTGCAAGATGATGTGCGGCCTGATGTCTGGTCGGCGGAACTGGAAGGGCTGCTGGTGCGGATCGGTCACCGGTTCGGGCGGGTGGATCTGCGCCGGCGAATGCGGGCATATGTGCACGGCCTGCTCGGGCCGGTGGGCCGCAAGAA
>JOEL01000181.1 GCA_000720995.1 Streptomyces celluloflavus | reverse complement strand
TCCCGGAAACCGTGCTCCTCGAAGAGCGACGCCTCCCACAGCGCCGACTCCACCAGCGCCTCCGGCGTCGCCTTGCCGTACTTCTGGAGCAGCCGCCGGTCCAGCGACCCCGCGTTCACCCCGATCCGGATCGGGGTACCCGCCTCCGACGCCGCCTTCGCGATCTCCCGGACCTTGTCATCGAACTGCTTGATGTTCCCCGGATTCACCCGGACCGCCGCACA
>JOEL01000180.1 GCA_000720995.1 Streptomyces celluloflavus | reverse complement strand
GAGAACCAAGCGATTGCCGTGGAGGACCTGGCGGTCAAGGGACTCGCCCGTACACGCCTGGCCAAGTCCGTCCACGACGCCGGATGGTCTGCGTTCGTCGCGATGCTGGAGTACAAGGCCGCGAAGTTCGGCCGGTCCTTCCACCGCATCGGGCGGTTCGAGCCGACCTCACAGGTCTGCTGCGTGTGCGGCGTCAAGGACGGGCCCAAGCCCCTCCACGTCCGC
>JOEL01000179.1 GCA_000720995.1 Streptomyces celluloflavus | reverse complement strand
GGAGTTGGATGGTGCGGCGGAGGTTTTGGCGCGGCGGTTGGTGGGGTTGGGTGCGGGGCCTGAGGGGTTTGTGGTGTTGGTGGTGCCGCGGGGGTTGGGGATGGTGACGTCGTTGTTGGCGGTGGTGAAGTCGGGTGCGGCGTTTGTTCCGGTGGATCCGGAGTATCCGGTGGAGCGGATTGCGGCGGTGTTGGGTCAGGTGGATCCGGTGGTGGTGGTGTCGGTTTC
>JOEL01000178.1 GCA_000720995.1 Streptomyces celluloflavus | reverse complement strand
CCTTTCCGTCACGGTCTGGGCGCACCACATGTATGTGACGGGCGGCGTGCTGTTGCCGTTCTTCTCCTTCATGACGTTCCTGATCGCGGTGCCGACGGGTGTGAAGTTCTTCAACTGGATCGGCACGATGTGGAAGGGCTCACTGTCCTTCGAGACGCCGATGCTGTGGGCGGTCGGCTTCCTGATCACCTTCACGTTCGGTGGTCTGACCGGTGTGATCCTGGCGTCGCCGC
>JOEL01000177.1 GCA_000720995.1 Streptomyces celluloflavus | reverse complement strand
GCGGCGACGCCAGGATCACACCGGTCAGACCACCGAACGTGAAGGTGATCAGGAAGCCGACCGCCCACAGCATCGGCGTCTCGAAGGACAGTGAGCCCTGCCACATCGTGCCGATCCAGTTGAAGAACTTCACGCCCGTCGGCACCGCGATCAGGAACGTCATGAAGGAGAAGAACGGCAACAGCACGCCGCCCGTCACATACATGTGGTGCGCCCAGACCGTGACGGAAAGG
>JOEL01000176.1 GCA_000720995.1 Streptomyces celluloflavus | reverse complement strand
AGCCGCTCGTCCAGCATCTTGCCGGTGAACTTCGGCCACCAGAAGTGGAATCCGGCGAACATCGCGAAGACGACCGTGCCGAAGATGACGTAGTGGAAGTGCGCCACCACGAAGTACGAGTCCGAGACGTGGAAGTCCATCGGCGGCGACGCCAGGATCACACCGGTCAGACCACCGAACGTGAAGGTGATCAGGAAGCCGACCGCCCACAGCATCGGCGTCTCGAAGGACAGTGAGCCCT
>JOEL01000175.1 GCA_000720995.1 Streptomyces celluloflavus | reverse complement strand
TCTCCGTAAGTTGTTAGGCGGCCCGGGAGGGCCGGGTGTGGCTTATGGCTTCTTGCCTTCAGTGGCTTCCGAGGAGTGGCCGCCCGGCTCTCCGGGGCGCCCTGGCTGCTGATTGAGATGTGCGCGCTTCGTGCGGTCGCTGATTACGGAGATGACAGCGGGGTGTTCCTCGGGCCGACGGCAAGCCGTGCGGAACGAGGAGGGGCGAGTGAGCGAGCGACAGGCCCGGGTATGGGCCGGTG
>JOEL01000174.1 GCA_000720995.1 Streptomyces celluloflavus | reverse complement strand
CTCGGGGTGCGGGGTCGGATCGGGGGTGGCGCTCACGCCTCCAGGGTACGGCGGGGCGGGGGGGGGGGCGGGCGCGGGTGCGGGGGAGGTCGCGGCGGCCGGAGCCGGCGCGATCGGAGCCTCGGAGGCGGGGGTGGCCTCGGGCTCGGGGTGCGGGGTCGGATCGGGGGTGGCGCTCACGCCTCCAGGGTACGGCGGGGCGGGGGGGGGGGCGGGCGCGGGTGCGGGGGAGGTCGCGGCGGC
>JOEL01000173.1 GCA_000720995.1 Streptomyces celluloflavus | reverse complement strand
ACTGGGTTGATAGGCCAGATATGGAAGACCGGTAACGGTTGGAGTTGACTGGTACTAATAGGCCGAGGGCTTGTCCTCAGTTGCTCGCGTCCACTGTGTAGGTTCTGAAGTAACGACCTGTGTGTTGCCGGGTTGGTTAACTTCATAGTGTTTCGGTGGTCATTGCGTTAGGGAAACGCCCGGTTACATTTCGAACCCGGAAGCTAAGCCTTTCAGCGCCGATGGTACTGCAGAGGGGACTCTGTGGG
>JOEL01000172.1 GCA_000720995.1 Streptomyces celluloflavus | reverse complement strand
CAGCACGTCGCGAAGCCGGTTGACCAGCCGGACTCGGTCGGCGACCAGGTCGGATCGGTGGGCGGTCAGCAGGGCGAGGTCCGCAGCCAGCTGGGCGGGCACGTCGATGACGGCGAAGCCCCGGCGCTGGCGAGCGGTTTCGGCGATGACGTAGGCGTCACGGGCGTCGGTCTTCGCCTCGCCCCGGTAGGCGCCCGACATCCGGTTGACCGTGCGGCCGGGCACGTAGACGGCCCGCTGGCCGTGGGCTGC
>JOEL01000171.1 GCA_000720995.1 Streptomyces celluloflavus | reverse complement strand
GCAGCCCACGGCCAGCGGGCCGTCTACGTGCCCGGCCGCACGGTCAACCGGATGTCGGGCGCCTACCGGGGCGAGGCGAAGACCGACGCCCGTGACGCCCACGTCATCGCCGAAACCGCTCGCCAGCGCCGGGACTTCGCCGTCATCGACGTACCCGCCCAGCTGGCTGCGGACCTCGCCCTGCTGACCGCCCACCGATCCGACCTGGTCGCCGACCGAGTCCGGCTGGTCAACCGGCTTCGCGACGTGCTG
>JOEL01000170.1 GCA_000720995.1 Streptomyces celluloflavus | reverse complement strand
CGCTGAGGCTGCGGATGTGGTGCGGGAGCGTATTGCTCCGTTCGGGGAGCGGTTGTCGCTCGCCGCGGTGAACGGTTCGTCGGCGACGGTGGTGTCGGGTGAGCCGGAGGCTTTGCGGGAGCTGGCGGACTCGTGCCCGGAGTCGGTCCGTACCCGCATCATCCCCGTTGATTACGCCTCGCACAGCGCTCAGGTCGACGACCTGCGTGAGGAGATCCTGTCGGTCCTGGACGGCATCGCCCCGCGCGAGGCGTCGA
>JOEL01000169.1 GCA_000720995.1 Streptomyces celluloflavus | reverse complement strand
GGCACCAGGGCAAAGCGGCCGGTGTGGTAGCTGGACGCCACCTTGCCCGCCCCTGTACGGCAGGAACTACCGGCGGGGGCTTCGCACTTCGGGCAGGGGGGACGCTCGACCTGATCGGCCGGGGTGTTCGTGATCATGAGCTGGACTGTCGCATAAACGTGTCGCGCAACGCAAAGTGCACCCCCAACTTTCGCGACGGGTTGCGCGACAGTAAGGAGGGGGCGAAACGGACACCGGCTGTGATTGGCCGGACTGTTGCACAAC
>JOEL01000168.1 GCA_000720995.1 Streptomyces celluloflavus | reverse complement strand
GGCACCAGGGCAAAGCGGCCGGTGTGGTAGCTGGACGCCACCTTGCCCGCCCCTGTACGGCAGGAACTACCGGCGGGGGCTTCGCACTTCGGGCAGGGGTGACGCTCGACCTGATCGGCCGGGGTGTTCGTGATCATGAGCTGGACTGTCGCATAAACGTGTCGTGCAACGCAAAGTGCACCCCCAACTTTCGCGACGGGTTGCGCGACAGTAAGGAGGGGGCGAAACGGACACCGGCTGTGATTGGCCGGACTGTTGCACAAC
>JOEL01000167.1 GCA_000720995.1 Streptomyces celluloflavus | reverse complement strand
CGCCACGTCACCGACCAGGCGGCGTTTTCCCCCCTCCCGGATGGCCAGGGCCCTGGCCACGGCCCTGCGTGAGATCCGCGAACGGCCCCTGCCGCCCCGCCGGTTGCGCTCCAGCCCCCGTGTCATCAAACGCAAGATGTCCAACTGGAAACTCAAACGCGCTGAGCACCACGATCCGCCCCGACCGAGCACTCCCCGCGTGACACTGGTCGGACCGACCAAGACCAGACCCACCAGCCGGAAAGCCACCTAAATCACCGGTATTG
>JOEL01000166.1 GCA_000720995.1 Streptomyces celluloflavus | reverse complement strand
CAATACCGGTGATTTAGGTGGCTTTCCGGCTGGTGGGTCTGGTCTTGGTCGGTCCGACCAGTGTCACGCGGGGAGTGCTCGGTCGGGGTGGATCGTGGTGCTCAGCGCGTTTGAGTTTCCAGTTGGACATCTTGCGTTTGATGACACGGGGGCTGGAGCGCAACCGTCGGGGCGGCAGGGGCCGTTCGCGGATCTCACGCAGGGCCGTGGCCAGGGCCCTGGCCATCCGGGAGGGGGGAAAACGCCGCCTGGTCGGTGACGTGGCG
>JOEL01000165.1 GCA_000720995.1 Streptomyces celluloflavus | reverse complement strand
GACCTCACCGGCGGCGATGTCCGGCGGCACGGTCACCATCACCAACGTCGGCGTCTTCGGCGTCGACACCGGCACCCCCATCCTCAACCCGGGGGAGTCCGCGATCCTCGCCTTCGGCGCGGTCAAGCTCCAGCCGTGGGTGCACAAGGGCAAGGTGAAGGCGCGCCAGGTCACTACCCTCGCGCTCTCCTTCGACCACCGCCTGATCGACGGCGAACTGGGCTCCCGCCTCCTCGCCGACATCGCGGCGGTGCTGGAACAGCCCCGGCGGCTG
>JOEL01000164.1 GCA_000720995.1 Streptomyces celluloflavus | reverse complement strand
CAGCCGCCGGGGCTGTTCCAGCACCGCCGCGATGTCGGCGAGGAGGCGGGAGCCCAGTTCGCCGTCGATCAGGCGGTGGTCGAAGGAGAGCGCGAGGGTGGTGACCTGGCGCGCCTTCACCTTGCCCTTGTGCACCCACGGCTGGAGCTTGACCGCGCCGAAGGCGAGGATCGCCGACTCCCCCGGGTTGAGGATGGGGGTGCCGGTGTCGACGCCGAAGACGCCGACGTTGGTGATGGTGACCGTGCCGCCGGACATCGCCGCCGGTGAGGTC
>JOEL01000163.1 GCA_000720995.1 Streptomyces celluloflavus | reverse complement strand
TTCGGGGTGGGTGGGTGGTGTGGTGGAGCGGGTGTTGTTGCATTCGCCGTTTGCGTTTGATGCGTCGACGTTTGAGTTGTGGGGTCCGTTGTTGTCGGGTGGGTGTGTGGTGGTGGCTCCGGTGGGGCGGTTGGATGTGGGGGTTTTGAGGTCGGTTATTGGTGGTTTTGGGGTGACGGGTTTGTGGTTGCCGGCGGGGTTGTTTGGGGTGGTGGCGGAGGAGGATCCGTCGGTGTTGGTGGGGGTGCGTGAGGTTGTGGTGGGTGGTGATGTGGTGTCG
>JOEL01000162.1 GCA_000720995.1 Streptomyces celluloflavus | reverse complement strand
TTCGGGGTGGGTGGGTGGTGTGGTGGAGCGGGTGTTGTTGCATTCGCCGTTTGCGTTTGATGCGTCGACGTTTGAGTTGTGGGGTCCGTTGTTGTCGGGCGGGTGTGTGGTGGTGGCTCCGGTGGGGCGGTTGGATGTGGGGGTTTTGAAATCGGTTATTGGTGGGTTTGGGGTGACGGGGTTGTGGTTGCCGGCGGGGTTGTTTGGGGTGGTGGCGGAGGAGGATCCGTCGGTGTTGGTGGGGGTGCGTGAGGTTGTGGTGGGTGGTGATGTGGTGTCG
>JOEL01000161.1 GCA_000720995.1 Streptomyces celluloflavus | reverse complement strand
GCGCGCTCGCGAGACCGCCCGTGCCGCAGGCGAGGCGTTCCCCAGGACCGGGGACCTGTCCAAGCTGCTGATCACCGAGGCGAAGAAGACCGACGAGCGGGCCTGGCTCGGCGGGGTGTCCGCCGTGGTGCTGCAACAGTCCCTGAGGGACTTGGACACGGCGTACCGGAACTTCTTCGACGGGCTGAAGGGGAAGCGCCCGCGCATGGGCGCACCCCGTTTCAAGTCCCGCAAGGACAACCGGCAGGCCGTACGGTTCACCGCCAACGCCCGCTGGAAGATC
>JOEL01000160.1 GCA_000720995.1 Streptomyces celluloflavus | reverse complement strand
GCGCGCTCGCGAGACCGCCCGTGCCGCAGGCGAGGCGTTCCCCAGGACCGGGGACCTGTCCAAGCTGCTGATCACCGAGGCGAAGAAGACCGACGAGCGCGCCTGGCTCGGCGGGGTGTCCGCCGTGGTGCTGCAACAGTCCCTGAGGGACCTGGACACGGCGTACCGGAACTTCTTCGACGCTCTGAAGGGGAAGCGCCCGCGCATGGGCGCACCCCGTTTCAAGTCCCGCAAGGACAACCGGCAGGCCGTACGGTTCACCGCCAACGCCCGCTGGAAGATC
>JOEL01000159.1 GCA_000720995.1 Streptomyces celluloflavus | reverse complement strand
GCGAAGCCGTCGGCCTGCGTGATCGACGCGCAGAGCGTGAAGACCTCCACCAGCGTCCCCGCCGCCGGGCAGGGCATCGACGCGGCGAAGAAGATCGTGGGCCGCAAGCGGAGCATCGTCACCGACGCCCTCGGACTGATGCTCATGGTGCTGGTCACGGCCGCGAGCGTGCAGGACTCCGTCGCCGGCACCGACCTGATCGACCACGTAGCAGCCGCCCACCCCTCGATCCGCAAAGCCTGGGTCGACGGCGGCTACCGCCAGCACCTCGTCGAACACGCCGC
>JOEL01000158.1 GCA_000720995.1 Streptomyces celluloflavus | reverse complement strand
GCGGCGTGTTCGACGAGGTGCTGGCGGTAGCCGCCGTCGACCCAGGCTTTGCGGATCGAGGGGTGGGCGGCTGCTACGTGGTCGATCAGGTCGGTGCCGCCGACGGAGTCCTGCACGCTCGCGGCCGTGACCAGCACCATGAGCATCAGTCCGAGGGCGTCGGTGACGATGCTCCGCTTGCGGCTCACGATCTTCTTCGCCGCGTCGATGCCCTGCCCGGCGGCGGGGACGCTGGTGGAGGTCTTCACGCTCTGCGCGTCGATCACGCAGGCCGACGGCTTCGC
>JOEL01000157.1 GCA_000720995.1 Streptomyces celluloflavus | reverse complement strand
GTAGTCAGCCGACGACACGGCGGGAGGTACCGCACGATCATCCGTCGACACAGCAGGAGGAAGGGCACGGTCAGCCGTCGCTGCCCCGGCCCGCGCCTCCGTCAGCGGCTCCGTCAGCCGCTCGGCCGGCACCGTCGGCACGACGGCCGTCTCGTCCCACGCACCGGCGGGCACCCGGCCGGGCGTCACCGTCGACTCGGCCGGAGTACGGGCGTAGTCAGCCGACGACACGGCGGGAGGTACCGCACGATCATCCGTCGACACAGCAGGAGGAAGGGCACGGTCAGCCGTCGCTGCCCCG
>JOEL01000156.1 GCA_000720995.1 Streptomyces celluloflavus | reverse complement strand
GAGTGGGGTTGGTGTGTTGGGTGGGGTGGAGCGTGGGGAGTTGTTGGGTTTGGGGCGTGGTGGGGTTGTTTCGGGTGTGGTGGGTGGTGGGGATTTGGTTGGGTTGTTTGAGGCTCGGGTTGCGGATTGTCCGGGTGCGTTGGCGGTGGTGGGTGAGGGTTTTGAGGTGTCGTATGGGCGGTTGAATGTGTGGGCGAATGTGGTGGCGCGTCGGTTGGTGGGTTTGGGTGTGGGGCCTGAGGTTGCGGTGGGGGTGCGGTTGGGTCGTGGTGTGGAGTTTGTGGTGGCGGTTTTGGCGGTGTTGAAGGCGGG
>JOEL01000155.1 GCA_000720995.1 Streptomyces celluloflavus | reverse complement strand
GAGTGGGGTTGGTGTGTTGGGTGGGGTGGAGCGTGGGGAGTTGTTGGGTTTGGGGCGTGGTGGGGTTGTTTCGGGTGTGGTGGGTGGTGGGGATTTGGTGGGGTTGTTTGAGGCTCGGGTGGCGGATTGTCCGGGTGCGTTGGCGGTGGTGGGTGAGGGTTTTGAGGTGTCGTATGGGCGGTTGAATGTGTGGGCGAATGTGGTGGCGCGTCGTTTGGTGGGTTTGGGTGTGGGGCCTGAGGTTGCGGTGGGGGTGCGGTTGGGTCGTGGTGTGGAGTTTGTGGTGGCGGTTTTGGCGGTGTTGAAGGCGGGG
>JOEL01000154.1 GCA_000720995.1 Streptomyces celluloflavus | reverse complement strand
TGAGGAGGCTCTGCGGCCGTTCGTGGACTGGTCGTTGACGGAGGTGTTGGGGGCGGTTGAGGGTGCGCCGTCGTTGGAGCGGGTGGATGTGGTGCAGCCGGCGTCGTTCGCGATGATGGTGTCGTTGGCGGCGGTGTGGCGGGCGCATGGTGTGCGTCCGGATGCGGTGATCGGGCATTCGCAGGGTGAGATCGCTGCCGCGGTGGTCTCCGGTGCGTTGTCGTTGGAGGACGGGGCGCGGGTGGTGGCGCTGCGGAGTCAGGCGATTGGGCGGCGGTTGGCGGGGCGGGGCGGGATGATGTCCGTTCCGATG
>JOEL01000153.1 GCA_000720995.1 Streptomyces celluloflavus | reverse complement strand
ATTCGATTGGTGAGGTGGCTGCGGCGTATGTGGCGGGGGTGTTCTCGCTTGCGGATGCGTGCCGGTTGGTGGGGGCTCGGGCGCGGTTGATGGGGGCGTTGCCGGGTGGTGGGGCGATGGTGGCGGTTCGGGCGACCGAGGCGGAGGTGCTGCCGTTGTTGGTTGAGGGTGTGTCGGTGGCGGCGGTGAATGGTCCGTCGTCGGTGGTGGTTTCGGGTGCTGAGGGTGCGGTTGGTGTTGTGGTGGAGCGGTTGGTGGGGGAGGGGCGTAAGGCGACGCGGTTGTCGGTGAGTCATGCGTTCCATTCACCATTGATGGA
>JOEL01000152.1 GCA_000720995.1 Streptomyces celluloflavus | reverse complement strand
GTGCCGAGGGTGGCGCGGGCGAGGCGGATGGCGTCGGCGGCGGTGCGGAGGTCGCCGCGGACGAGGGTGAGGTCGCCGGCTTCGATGGCGGCGTCGGTGCCGGTGCCCATGGCGAGTCCGAGGTCGGCGGTGGCGAGGGCGGCGGCGTCGTTGACGCCGTCGCCGACCATGGCGACGGAGCGGCCTTCGGTCTGGAGTCGTTGGATGACGGCGACTTTGTCCTGGGGGAGGACTTCGGCGATGACTTCGTCGATGCCGACTTCGGTGGCGACGGCGCGGGCCACGGCTTCGTTGTCGCCGGTGAGCAGGACGGGGGTGAGTCCGAGGGCGCGGAGCCGTCGGACGGC
>JOEL01000151.1 GCA_000720995.1 Streptomyces celluloflavus | reverse complement strand
TTGTGGTTGCCGGCGGGGTTGTTTGGGGTGGTGGCGGAGGAGGATCCGTCGGTGTTGGTGGGGGTGCGTGAGGTTGTGGTGGGTGGTGATGTGGTGTCGGTGGGTGCGGTGTTGCGGGTGTTGGGTGTGTGTGGGGGTTTGCGTGTGGTGAATGGTTATGGGCCGACGGAGATGACGACGTTTGTGTCGCGTGGGGTTGTGGGGGAGGGGTGGTTGGGTGGTTCGGTGGTGCCGTTGGGGCGTCCGTTGGATGGGACTGTGTATGTGTTGGATGGGTTTTTGGAGCCTGTTCCGGTGGGTGTGTGTGGTGAGTTGTATGTGTCGGGTGTGGGGATGGCGCGGGGTTATGTGGGGCGGGCTGGGTTGTCTGCTGAGCGGTTTGTGGCGGATCCGTTCGGCGCGGTGGGCGGGCGGATGTATCGGACGGGCGATGTCGTCCGGTGGCGCACAGACGGCGAATTGGAGTTTGTGGGGCGTGCGGATGCTCAGGTGAAGGTG
>JOEL01000150.1 GCA_000720995.1 Streptomyces celluloflavus | reverse complement strand
GTCAGGACGGTGCCTGCGCGGTCGACCAGCAGGGCCATTTCGTAACCGACGAGGCCGATGTCGCACTCGGGGTGTGCGAGGACGGCCAGGGATGATCCGTCGGAGACGGACATGATGAAGAGGAAGCCGCGTTCCATCTCCACCACGGTCTGGTTGACGCTTCCGCCTTCGAAGATGCGGGAGGCGCCGGAGGTCAGCGAGGTGAGGCCGGAGGCCACCGCCGCCAATTGATCGGCACGGTCGCGAGGGAATCCCTCGGACATGGCGAGGAGAAGACCGTCCGCGGAGACCACGACCGTGTGGGACACACCGGGGGTGTTGTCCACGAAGTTGGTGATCAACCAGTTCAGGTTCTGCGCCGCCTGGCTCATCGG
>JOEL01000149.1 GCA_000720995.1 Streptomyces celluloflavus | reverse complement strand
GTCGGGTGCGGCGTTTGTTCCGGTGGATCCGGAGTATCCGGTGGAGCGGATTGCGGCGGTGTTGGGTCAGGTGGATCCGGTGGTGGTGGTGTCGGTTTCCGGGGTGCGGGATCGGTTGGTGTCGGTGGTGCCGGGGGTGCGGTGGTTGGTGCTTGATGAGGAGGCTGCGGAGCTGGAATCGGATTCGGAATTGGGGCCGGATTCTGGGGTGAATTCGGGGTTGGAGCCGGGTTGGAGTGTGGGTTCAAGCTCGGCTTCTGGCTCGGTTTCTGGTTCTGATTCTGATGTGTTGGGTTTGTTGCCGGTGTATGTGGTGTTTACATCGGGGTCGACGGGGGTGCCTAAGGGTGTGGTGATGCCGCGGGTGGCGTTGGCGAATTT
>JOEL01000148.1 GCA_000720995.1 Streptomyces celluloflavus | reverse complement strand
GTCGGGTGCGGCGTTTGTTCCGGTGGATCCGGAGTATCCGGTGGAGCGGATTGCGGCGGTGTTGGGTCAGGTGGATCCGGTGGTGGTGGTGTCGGTTTCTGCGGTGCGGGATCGGTTGGTGTCGGTGGTGTCGGGGGTGCGGTGGTTGGTGCTTGATGAGGAGGTTGCGGAGCTGGAATCGGATTCGGAATTGGATTCCGGGGGGAATTCTGGGTTGGGGTCGGATTCCGGGTTGAATTCGGGGTTGGAGCCGGGTTGGAGTGTTGGTTCGGTTTCCGCTTCCGGTGGTGATGTGTTGGGTTTGTTGCCGGTGTATGTGGTGTTTACATCGGGGTCGACGGGGGTGCCTAAGGGTGTGGTGATGCCGCGGGTGGCGTTGGCGAATTT
>JOEL01000147.1 GCA_000720995.1 Streptomyces celluloflavus | reverse complement strand
CGGCGGCACCGCGAGCAGGAACTGCATGAAGGAGGAGAACCGCAACAGCACGCCGGCCGTCACATACATGTGGTGCGCCCAGACCGTGACGGAAAGGCCCGCGATCGAAATCGTCGCCGCGATCAGACCGATGTAACCGAACATCGGCTTCCGGGCGAACACCGGAATGACCTCGGAAATGATGCCGAAGAACGGCAGCGCGATGATGTACACCTCTGGATGCCCGAAGAACCAGAAGAGGTGTTGCCAGAGCAGCGCCCCGCCATTGGCCGCGTCGAAGACATGCGCCCCGAATTTACGGTCCGCCTCCAGGGCGAACAGCGCGGCGGCCAGCACCGGGAAGGCCAGCAGGACCAGCACACCGGTCAGCAGCACATTCCACGTGAAG
>JOEL01000146.1 GCA_000720995.1 Streptomyces celluloflavus | reverse complement strand
CTTCACGTGGAATGTGCTGCTGACCGGTGTGCTGGTCCTGCTGGCCTTCCCGGTGCTGGCCGCCGCGCTGTTCGCCCTGGAGGCGGACCGTAAATTCGGTGCGCATGTCTTCGACGCGGCCAATGGCGGGGCGCTGCTCTGGCAGCACCTCTTCTGGTTCTTCGGGCATCCGGAGGTGTACATCATCGCGCTGCCGTTCTTCGGCATCATTTCCGAGGTCATTCCGGTGTTCTCCCGGAAGCCGATGTTCGGCTACATCGGTCTGATCGCGGCGACGATTTCGATCGCGGGCCTTTCCGTCACGGTCTGGGCGCACCACATGTATGTGACGGGCGGCGTGCTGTTGCCGTTCTTCTCCTTCATGACGTTCCTGATCGCGGTGCCGACGGG
>JOEL01000145.1 GCA_000720995.1 Streptomyces celluloflavus | reverse complement strand
GACGAACGCAGACCATCCGGCGTCGTGGACGGACTTGGCCAGGCGTGTACGGGCGAGTCCCTTGACCGCACGGCGAAGTGCCCGAGACCGAGGTCGATGCCGACGACCGGCTCCACGTCGGGCAGCGTCTCGGGTCCGGTCTCGACGACGAAGGACGCGAAGTACCTGCCGGCCGCATCCTTGATCACGGTCACTGTGGACGGGACCGAGGGCAGGTTGCGGGACCACTTCACCCGCACGTCGCCGATCTTCGGCAATGACAGGTCCCCGCCGGTGATGATCTTCCAGCGGGCGTTGGCGGTGAACCGTACGGCCTGCCGGTTGTCCTTGCGGGACTTGAAACGGGGTGCGCCCATGCGCGGGCGCTTCCCCTTCAGTGAGGACCGTTCGGATACAGGCGGAAGCCGTACCTCAACTGCACACCGATCAGCGTACTGCGGTGGGTTTATGGCCGAATATCAGAACATTCGAACTGGTCGTCACTGCGCTTTCATCCTCCACGCCCACGTGGTTTTCGTGACGAAG
>JOEL01000144.1 GCA_000720995.1 Streptomyces celluloflavus | reverse complement strand
CAGGTACTTCGCGTCCTTCGTCGTCGAGACCGGACCCGAGACGCTGCCCGACGTGGAGCCGGTCGTCGGCATCGACCTCGGTCTCGGGCACTTCGCCGTCCTTTCCGACGGCACGAAGATCGACGCCCCGCGCTTCCTGCGCCGGGCCGAGAAGAAGCTCAAGCGCGAACAGAAGCGCCTGAGCCGCAAGGCCAGGGGAAGCAGCAACAGGACCAAGGCCCGCGTCAAGGTCGCCCGTGCTCACGGGCAGGTCGCCGATGCACGGCGCGAGTTCCACCACCAGCTCTCCACGCGGATCATTCGCGAGAACCAAGCGATTGCCGTGGAGGACCTGGCGGTCAAGGGACTCGCCCGTACACGCCTGGCCAAGTCCGTCCACGACGCCGGATGGTCTGCGTTCGTC
>JOEL01000143.1 GCA_000720995.1 Streptomyces celluloflavus | reverse complement strand
GTTGGTGGGTTTGGGTGTGGGGCCTGAGGTTGCGGTGGGGGTGCGGTTGGGTCGTGGTGTGGAGTTTGTGGTGGCGGTTTTGGCGGTGTTGAAGGCGGGTGGTGTGTATGTGCCGTTGGATGAGCGGTGGCCTGAGGCGCGGGTGGCGTCTGTGTTGGCGGAGACGGGTGTGGGTGTGGTGGTGGGGGATGGTGTCGGGGATTTTGTGGTGGGGCCGGAGCCTGATGTGGATTCGGTTGTTGCTGATGGGAGTGGGGGGAATTTGGGTGTGGTGGTGGGGGGTGAGGGTTTGGCGTATGTGATGTTTACGTCGGGTTCTTCGGGTGTGCCGAAGGGTGTGGGTGTGACGCGGGGGGATGTGGTGGGTTTGGCGTTGGATTCGGGGTGGGTGGGTGGTGTGGTGGAGCGGGTGTTGTTGCATTCGCCGTTT
>JOEL01000142.1 GCA_000720995.1 Streptomyces celluloflavus | reverse complement strand
AAAGTCACGAACCCACGCCAGCTGATGGACCATCAGCCGAGCACACTCCAAAACAGAGCTCTGACCAGCAGCGATAGCGAACTGCTACTGGAGTACTAGGTGGGCGCGAGTTGCCCCCCAAGTAGGTAATCCAGATGAAGTGCTATCCCGAAATCCCCGGAGGTTTTGGGCAGCGATCAGCTCGTAGAGCCATTCGTGCAGGTGACAGGCATACCGCTCCGGCCACCAGGTGCCTTCTGAGAGGTCGTTTTCACCTTTGATGCCCTTGTATCTGCCGATTCTTGAGGTGCGGGGTTGCGATGCTGGTGGGGCTGGGGGTGCGGTTGATGCCTGTTGGTCGGGTGCGGTGACAGGTGGGGCGGGGTGTAGCTTGCGCCTGATTCATTCCAGGATGCCCTGCCTGTGTGGCTGTGCTTCCGTCGTCACTGCCGTGCGCCTGGGCGCACATGGTTCGCAGCGGTAGGTCAGGAGCATGCCTG
>JOEL01000141.1 GCA_000720995.1 Streptomyces celluloflavus | reverse complement strand
GTCGGGTGTTGGAGATCGGCGTGGGTGCGGGTCTTCTCATGGCGCATTTGGCGTCGGGCGTGGAGGAGTACTGGGGCACGGATCTGTCGGCGCAGGTTATTGACGCACTGCGGGGCCAGGTGGCGGAGCGGCCTGAGCTGTCGGATCGTGTGACGTTGCGGGCGCAGGCCGCTGATGTGACGGAGGGGCTGCCGGAGGGTTTCTTCGACGTCGTCATCGTGAACTCGGTCGTCCAGTATTTCCCGCACGGCGACTACCTGGCAGAGGTCTTGCAAAAGGCGCTCTCCCTGGTGGTGCCTGGGGGTGCGGTCTTCGTCGGCGATGTCCGTGACCGGCGTCTGCTGCGTACTTTCCGTTCGGCGGTTCAGCTGCATGGTGCTGAGCCCGATTCCGATCCTGCGCGGCTTCGGCGTGCGATTGAGCAGGATGTGGTGCTGGAGAAGGAGCTGGTCGTCGACCCGGGCTTCTTCACGGCGTTCGCGGCG
>JOEL01000140.1 GCA_000720995.1 Streptomyces celluloflavus | reverse complement strand
GCCTTCGACAGCGGGGCGCTGGTGCGCCCTGCTATGGCTTCGCCCGCTGTCCTGACTGCCAGCCATGACAAGGCGCTGTGCGCCCGCCTGACAGCCTGTCGCGTCGCTCTCGTCACCTCCGTAGGACGTGCGGCCTGTCGGCCGCATGCAGAGCCGTACAGCCGTTCGTCTGCCACGCGACAAGGCGGAGTCTGCAACGGCGAAGGGAAGGGCAAGAACCTGGCACTACCCGACGGGATGGAGGCGACGGCGAAGGGGTGGGGGTTGACCCCCAGAACGGAAAATCGCCGACCGCCATGTCATAGCAGCTCTGATTCCGCCACGGTTTCAGGGTCGTTCAGGAATCCGCGGGACTGGTGCAGCGGCGGAGAAGTAGCAGGTGGGAGCGCTGCGCCTAGCCTGGCCGGCACTCGGAGTCTGCACAGGAATGAAGCCTTCGGGGCTTGTCGTAAGTGGCTTCGCCCTGTGGCCGCGTAAGCGGCCCACTCCCC
>JOEL01000139.1 GCA_000720995.1 Streptomyces celluloflavus | reverse complement strand
GAATATTGGTCATGCGCAGGCGGCTGCGGGTGTGGCGGGTGTGATGAAGATGGTGTTGGCGTTGCGGTTTGGGGTGTTGCCGCGGACGTTGCATGTGGGGGTGCCGTCGTCGCATGTGGATTGGTCGGCGGGTGCGGTGGAGTTGTTGTCGGAGGCTGTGGAGTGGCCTGTGTCGGGGCGGGTGCGGCGTGCGGGTGTGTCGTCTTTTGGGATCAGTGGGACGAATGCGCACGTGGTGCGGGGGCAGGCGGCGCGGTTGTTGTCGCATGTGGAGGCGTGGCCGGAGTTGCGGTCGGTGGATGTGGGGTTGTCGTTGGCGGCGGGTCGTACGAGCTTTGCGCACCGTGCGGTGGTGGCGGTGGGTGAGCGTGCGGATGTGGTGCGGGCGTTGGGTGCTTTGGCGGCTGGTGAGTCTGATGGTGCGGTGGTGTCGGGTTCGGTGGTGGGTGGTAAGTCGGCGGTGTTGTTCTCGGGTCAGGGCAGTCAGCGGCTTGGCATGGGACGGGAGCTGTATGAGCGGTTCCCGGTGTTTGCCGATGCGTTGGAGATGGTGCTGTCCGAGTTGGACCCCGCCCTGGACGGTTGGGCGCAGCCGGCGTTGTTCGCGGTTGAGGTGGCGTTGTTCCGTTTGGTGGAGTCGTGGGGTGTGCGGCCGGATTTTGTGGGTGGGCATTCGATTGGTGAGGTGGCTGCGGCGTATGTGGCGGGGGTGTTCTCGCTTGCGGATGCGTGCCGGTTGGTGGGGGCTCGTGCGCGGTTGATGGGGGCGTTGCCGGGTGGTGGGGCGATGGTGGCGGTTCGGGCGACCGAGGCCGAGGTGCTGCCGTTGTTGGTTGAGGGTGTGTCGGTGGCGGCGGTGAATGGTCCGTCGTCGGTGGTGGTTTCGGGTGCTGA
>JOEL01000138.1 GCA_000720995.1 Streptomyces celluloflavus | reverse complement strand
GGTGCGGGGGCAGGCGGCGCGGTTGTTGTCGCATGTGGAGGCGTGGCCGGAGTTGCGGTCGGTGGATGTGGGGTTGTCGTTGGCGGCGGGTCGTACGAGTTTTGCGCATCGTGCGGTGGTGGCGGTGGGTGAGCGTGCGGATGCCGTACGGGACTTGGGGGCGCTGGCGGCCGGTGAGCTGGACACCATGGCTGTGTCGGGTTCGGTGGTGGGTGGTAAGTCGGCGGTGTTGTTCTCGGGTCAGGGCAGTCAGGGGTTGGGTATGGGGCGGGAGCTGTATGAGCGGTTTCCGGTGTTCGCCGACGCTTTGGAGATGGTGCTGTCCGAGTTGGACCCCGTCCTGGACCGGCCGTTGCGTGAGGTCATGTGGGGGGCCGACGCAGCGGCGCTGAATGAGACCGGTTGGGCGCAGCCGGCGTTGTTCGCGGTTGAGGTGGCGTTGTTCCGTTTGGTGGAGTCGTGGGGTGTGCGGCCGGATTTTGTGGGTGGGCATTCGATT
>JOEL01000137.1 GCA_000720995.1 Streptomyces celluloflavus | reverse complement strand
GGAGCGGGCGGGGAGGGTTTCGTAGTCGCGGGCCAGGCGGCGGTGGAACATGAGCCACCCGTAGGTCCGCTCCACGGTCCAGCGCTTCGGCAGCGGGGCAAAGCCCTTGGTCCCGGGGGTGCGTTCACGATCTTCTTCGCCGCGTCGATGCCCTGCCCGGCGGCGGGGACGCTGGTGGAGGTCTTCACGCTCTGCGCGTCGATCACGCAGGCCGACGGCTTCGCGCTGCGCCCTTCCTTCTGTCGCACGAGCCCCCTGAGCAGGCCGTGGAGCTGGGTGAAGACACCTTCCTTCGTCCACTTCGCGAAGTATCCGTAGACCGTTTCCCAGGGCGGAAAGTCGTGTGGCAGATAGCGCCACTGGACCCCGGTACGGTCCACATACAAGATCGCGTCCTTGATCTCGCGCAGGTCGTGCTCGGGCGGCCGGCCGAAGTCCAGGGCCCGGCCCCGGCGCTCGAAGCGCCAGGTAGCCAGTACTGGTTCGATCAACTCCCAGCGGGCATCGGACAGGTCACTCGGATACGGGCGTCGCGCAGGCATGCTCCTGACCTACCGCTGCGAACCATGTGCGCCCAGGCGCACGGCAGTGACGACGGAAGCACAGCCACACAGGCAGGGCATCCTGGAATGAA
>JOEL01000136.1 GCA_000720995.1 Streptomyces celluloflavus | reverse complement strand
TTGGTGGGTTTGGGTGTGGGGCCTGAGGTTGCGGTGGGGGTGCGGTTGGGTCGTGGTGTGGAGTTTGTGGTGGCGGTTTTGGCGGTGTTGAAGGCGGGGGGTGTGTATGTGCCGTTGGATGAGCGGTGGCCTGAGGCGCGGGTGGCTTCGGTGTTGGCGGAGACGGGTGTGCGTGTGGTGGTGGGGGATGGTGTCGGGGATTTTGTGGTGGGGCCGGAGCCGGTTGCGGGGCCGGTTGTGGTTTCGGGTGTGAATTCGGGTGTGAATTCGGGCGTGGATTTGGGCGTGAATTCGGGTGCGGGCTCCGGTGTGGTTTCGGGTGCGGGGTCTGATGGTGATGTGGTTGATGGTGTTGTTGGTGGGGGGAATTTGGGTGTGGTGGTGGGGGGTGAGGGTTTGGCGTATGTGATGTTTACGTCGGGTTCTTCGGGTGTGCCTAAGGGTGTGGGTGTGACGCGGGGGGATGTGGTGGGTTTGGCGTTGGATTCGGGGTGGGTGGGTGGTGTGGTGGAGCGGGTGTTGTTGCATTCGCCGTTT
>JOEL01000135.1 GCA_000720995.1 Streptomyces celluloflavus | reverse complement strand
GGGTCTTATGTGGAGTGGGATCCGTATGAGGTGTTGGCGGGGGTGGTGGGTGCGCCTGTGCTGGAGGGTGCTGAGGTGTTGCAGCCTTTGTTGTGGGCTGTGATGGTGTCGTTGGCTGCGGTGTGGCGTGCTGCTGGTGTGGTGCCGGATGCGGTGGTGGGTCATTCGCAGGGGGAGATCGCTGCGGCCACTGTGGCGGGGATTTTGTCTTTGGAGGATGGGGCGGCGGTTGTTGCTTTGCGGGCTCAGGCGTTGGCTGGTCTGGGTGTGGAGGGGGGCATGTTGTCGGTGGTGATGCCTGTGGATGCGGTGCGTGGGTTGTTGTCGTCCTGGGGTGGGCGTCTTTCGGTGGCTGCGGTGAATTCGTCGGTGGCGACGGTGGTGTCGGGTGAGCCGGCGGCTTTGGTGGAGTTCGAGCGGGAGTTGCGGGCTCGGAAGGTGATGCGATGGCGGGTGCCCGTGTCGGATTTTGTGGCGCATTCGCGTCTGTGTGAGCCGTTGGCCGAGATGTTGCCGGTTCGTCTGGCGGGGATTCGGCCG
>JOEL01000134.1 GCA_000720995.1 Streptomyces celluloflavus | reverse complement strand
CGAGATCTACACAAGGAGTATCGTCGGCAGCGTCAGATGTGTATAAGAGACAGGTGCGGACCCCCGGCTCAACCGCCCCGTGCACGACCGCTACCCACAGATTCGCCCCACCAGCGGCTACGGCGACCCCCGGGTACACAGCACCGGCCCGGGACCGGGTGCCGGCACCGAACAGGAACCGGAACGCTCGGCGAAGCTGTCCGGCCGCCTGATCCTGGCGATGTCCGTCGTCATCGGCCAGCTGTGGGCACTGTCCATCGCCGTCGACGCCTGGATGCGGGGCGACACCGACTCGGCGTGGTGGTGCGCGGGATTCCTGATCCTCTCCTTCCTCGTCGTCCTGGGCCTCTGGTCCATCGACAAGAAGGACCGTTGACCACCTCCCTGCACACCGGCCCCGCCACCCACCACCGCGGCACCGCACCACCGCGACACCGCACCACACATGGCACCCTCCGCCCCTGGCGGGCGGCTGTCCCCGCTCCTGCAACGGCTTCCTACAAAGGCGCCTTTCTCCGGATCAACACGCTGTCCTGTGCGAGCCGCAAGAAGTGCCGGTAGTGGCACCCCGGCCTGCCCCCGGCCGCACCCCCCCCCCCCCCCTACCC
>JOEL01000133.1 GCA_000720995.1 Streptomyces celluloflavus | reverse complement strand
GCGGGCGCACGACGGCAGCATCATGGCGGAGCCGCGCGAGGGCGGCGGACTCGTGATGCGGGTCATCCTGCCCCTCTGACGGGCCTGTACGGCCGCTGGAGGCGGCTCTCCGCAATACACAGACACACCATCGGGTGGCCCGGACCATCTTGCGCCGGGCCACCCGATATTTTCTCTCAGGCGGTGGCAGTCCTCGTGTTGCAGTACTTCGTCGGACTGTCGAGGTTCGCGCGGAGGCATACCTCCAGGAGCACGTTCGAACCTTCCTTCATATCGCTGGTGGGCAACTGTGCGCAGTTGCCGTTGGCGCCGTCAGCGTCATGCATGAGCGCGTATTCTTTCTTGCCGTTGGCGGCCGTGTAACTTGCCCAGCCATACACGATGTTGCTGTCGGCCTTGATGTCGCACACCCAGGCATTGTCGCCGTTCGCCTGGAAAATCAGCTTGCCGCCGGGGCCGGAATCCCCCGTATATATTGTGGCGTCGCCTGCGTAGGCGACGCCTGGAGATATCCCTAAGAGGATGTCTCACGTGGTGAGTTTTGCGAGCGTCTTGTAGCAGGTGAGGGCGGCTGCGAGGCCGAGGAAGGCGAGAAAGTGGGAGCCGTTTCGCT
>JOEL01000132.1 GCA_000720995.1 Streptomyces celluloflavus | reverse complement strand
ATGCCGAAGGCGGATACTCCGGCTCGGCGGATGCGTTGGCTGCGTGGCCATGGGGTGGTTTCGGTGAGGAGGGCGATGCTGTTGTCGGTCCAGTTGGCTTTGGGTGTGGGCCGGTCGATGTGGAGGGTTTTGGGCAGTGTTTCGTGGCGGAGTGCTTGGATCATTTTGATCAGTCCGCCGATGCCTGCGGCGGCTTGGGTGTGTCCGATGTTGGATTTGAGTGAGCCGAGTCGTAGGGGTTGTGTGGTGGGGCGGTTGTGGCCGTAGGTGGCTGTGAGGGCGTCGATTTCGATGGGGTCGCCGAGGGTGGTGCCGGTGCCGTGGCCTTCGACGGCGTCGATGTCGTGGGGGTGGAGTCGTGCGGTGGTGAGTGCTTGGGTGATGACGCGTTGTTGGGAGGTGCCGTTGGGGGCGGTGAGGCCGTTGCTGGCGCCGTCCTGGTTGACTGCGGTGCCTGGGATGAGGGCGAGGATGCGGTGGTTGTTGCGGTGGGCTTGGCTGAGGCGTTCGAGCAGGATGATTCCGATGCCTTCGGCCCAGCCGGTGCCGTTGGCGGCTTGGGCGTAGGAGCGGCATCTGCCGTCCGGTGAGAGTGCGCGTTGTCTGCTGAATTCGGTGAAGACTTTGGGTGTGGCCATGACGGTGGCGCCGCCGGCCAGGGCGAGTGTGCACTCGCCTTGGCGCAGGGCTTGCACGGCGAGGTGCACGCTCACCAGCGATGACGAACAGGCCGTGTCGACAGTGAGAGCCGGCCCCTCGAAGCC
>JOEL01000131.1 GCA_000720995.1 Streptomyces celluloflavus | reverse complement strand
AGCAGGGCCCACAGCACACTCGCGCGTCGGCGGGCCAGGGCGATGACGGCCTGGACGTGTTTGCAGCCCTCTGCTCGCTTCTTGAGGTAGAAGTCCCGGTTCGGGCCTTCGCGGATGATGCTGGTCTGCGCGGACATGTAGAACACTCGTCGCAGGCGGCGGCTGTAGCGTTTGGGCCGGTGCAAGTTGCCGGTGCGCCGGCCGGAGTCACGCGGGACCGGCACCAGCCCGGCCGCCGACGCGAGGTGACCGGCGTCGGTGTAGGCGGACAGGTCGCCGGCGGACACGACGAACTCGGCACCGAGTATCGGGCCCATCCCGGGCAGGGACTCGATGATCTCTGCCTGCGGGTGAGCGCGGAACGTCTCCCGGATCTGCTTGTCGATCCGCTTGAGCCGGTCGTCCAGGGCCAGGACCTGCGCGGCCAGGTCGGCGACGATCTGGGCGGCGATGTCCTCGCCGGGCAGCGCGGTGTGCTGGGCCTGCGCGGCCTCCAGCGCGGTCGCGGCGACCGTGTCGGCGCCGCGGACGCCGCGGTTGGCCAGCCAGGCCGTGAGTCGGACCCGGCCGCGGCGGCGAAGGGCGGCCGGGGTCTGGTAGCCGGTCAGCAGCACCAGCGCGCCCTTGTGGCCGCTGTAGGCGTCACGGGCGTCGGTCTTCGCCTCGCCCCGGTAGGCGCCCGACATCCGGTTGACCGTGCGGCCGGGCACGTAGACGGCCCGCTGGCCGTGGGCTGCGAGCAGGGCCAGCAGCAGCGCGGAAGCCGTGCCGGAAATGTCCACCGCCCAGGACACCTCGTCGGCCAGGTCCAGGATCTCGCCCATGGCGGTCAGGATCGCCGTCTCGTCGTTCTCGATCTTCTTCGACCACAAGGTCGCGCCGGTCTCATCGACCACCGCGGCCCAGTGGTGGCCTTTACCGG
>JOEL01000130.1 GCA_000720995.1 Streptomyces celluloflavus | reverse complement strand
CCCCTGCCCGAAGTGCGAAGCCCCCGCCGGTAGTTCCTGCCGTACAGGGGCGGGCAAGGTGGCGTCCAGCTACCACACCGGCCGCTTTGCCCTGGTGCCCGCACTCAAGGCAGAACTCGCGGTGAAGACCCCGGCCGACCGCAACCCCGGCAAGCCGTGGAGGCAAGGCGCACCCGTGGTGCAGGCACCCGAGGCGACGCCAGGTGCAGCGATACGCATCGGCTATGCCCGTTGCTCGACGGTCGGGCAGGAACTCCAGAGCCAGTTGGACATGCTTGCCCGTGCCGACTGCAATCGTGTCTTCTCCGAGAAGATCAGCAGCCGGGTCAAGGAACGTCCGGAACTTGAGAAGGCACTCACCCTCGCCCGGGAGATCAAGACCGCCGCACCACACCAGCCGGTCATCCTGACCGTGGTGGAGATGAAGCGTCTCGCCCGCAACGCGGCTGAACTCATGACCTTGTCGTCCAGTCTCCAAGTCGACGGCATCCAACTGGAGTTGCTATCCGGACCGCTCACCGGTGTCTACGACCCGAACGGGGCCGGTGCCATCGTCTTCGCAGTGCTGGCCGTGGCCTCCGAGGTAGAGCGGGAAGGCATCCGGGAGAAGACGTTGGAGGGGCTGGACACTGCGGCTCGTAAGGGCAACGTCGGTGGACGCCCGTCCGTCATGGACGACGACAAGCTAGCCGTAGCCCGTGCCCGCTACGCCAAGGGAGAGAGCGTCACCGCCATCGCCAAGGCGCTCGGAGTGCACCGGGCCACCCTCTACCGGCACCTTGCCGACAG
>JOEL01000129.1 GCA_000720995.1 Streptomyces celluloflavus | reverse complement strand
AGCACCTCCTCACGCGGCGACCTCGCCACCCGACCACCAGAGCCCTCCCACTCCGGCACCGGCAAAGCACCCCGATCCAACTTCCCATTCACCGTCACCGGCAACGCCCCAAGCACCACCACCACCGACGGCACCATGTAATCCGGCAAACGCTCACCTTCACCTGAGCATCAACACGCCCAACAAACTCCAATTCACCATCAGCGTTCCACCGCACCAAATCCCCCGTGCGATACATCCGCCCACCGGCCGCACCAAACGGATCCGCAACAAACCGCCCGGCCGTCACACCCGAACCACCCAAATACCCCCGAGCCAACTGCACACCACCCACATACAACTCACCCACCACACCCACCGGAACACGACACAAAAACCCATCCAACACATACACACCCACGTTATCCACCGGCCGCCCCACCGGCACCACCACCGGCCAATCCCCACTCCCCACACCCAACTCAAACGACGTCACCACATGCGTCTCAGCCGGCCCATAATGATTCACCAACCGACGCCCCACACCCCCCGCAAAAACCCGCCGCACCCCCACCGAAGGCACCAACGCCTCACCCGCCTGCGCCACCTCCAACAACGACGGCAACACCACCCCACCCTCAACCGCAGCCCCACACACCCCATCCACCACAACATTCGGCGCAAACAACTCCCCCACACCCACCTCACCCAACCACCGCGCAAAACCCACCACATCCCGCCGCACCTCATCCGACGGAACCACCAAACACTTGCCACCCACCAACGCAGACAACACCTCCTGCACCAAAACATCAAAACCAAGACCCGTAAACTGCGCCACCCGCACACCCACACCACCCGGCCGCACCCGCCGCTGCCACCCCAACAAATTCGCCAACGCCACCCGCGGCATCACCACACCCTTAGGCACCCCCGTCGACCCCGATGTAAACACCACATACACCGGCAACAAACCCAACACATCA
>JOEL01000128.1 GCA_000720995.1 Streptomyces celluloflavus | reverse complement strand
CTAAGCGTTGTCCCGTAAATGATCTACGGCATGCTGCTTGAGCAGCTCATTTCTCCGTCATCCGGCCAGGGCGAGGTTGTGCAGGCGGGCGATGCCGAGAATGGCGTGGTGGACGCCGTCACCCTTGAGGCGGCAGTCACGAAGGATCTTCCAGGTCTTCATGCGGGCGAAGGCGTGCTCGACACGGGCGCGGACCTTGCGGTGGGAGGTGTTGTGCTCCTCTTTCCAGGCCAGCAGTTCGGTCTGGCCGCGCTCGCGGCGGTGTGGGATGACCAAGCCGGTGCCCCGGTAGCCGCCGTCCGCGATGACCGTGGTGCGACCGACGGCGTCCTTGGCGCCGGAAAGCTCCCACGCCTTGCAGTCATTGCGGTTGCCCGGCAGCGGCCTGCCGACGGCGACGACCAGACGACTGTCGGCGTCGATGACGACCTGGTGATTGGTCGAATACCTGTAGTTCTTCGACTGCTCGGCGATGGTGTGGTCGCGGGTGGGGACCAGGGTGCCGTCCACGATCAGCACGGTGTCCTTGCGGAACCGCTTGCGTTGCTGGAGCGCGAGCGAGGGCCCGAGGTGATCGATGATGCGGGCGGCGGCCGACTTCGACACCCCGAACAGCGGCGCCAGCTGGCGCAGCGTGAGGTTGGTCCGCCAGTACGCGGCGACCAGCAGGACCCGGTCCTCCAGAGTCAGGCTCCACGGCCGGCCCTTGCGCACGGGGTCCGCTCCCTCGCGCCGCAACGCGGTGATCAGCTTGCCGAACTGACGCGGGCTCAACCCGGTGAACGGGCCTATCCAAGACGGCTCCGACGCCGTGATCACACCAGACACAGCAAGATCATCTCACCCGTGACCAGCAGTTACGGGACAACCCTTAGG
>JOEL01000127.1 GCA_000720995.1 Streptomyces celluloflavus | reverse complement strand
AGAGGATGTCTCACGTGGTGATGCTGTGAGGTGCGGCATCATGGCTGTTTGTGGGTGTCGATCTGTCGCAACGGCTGGTTCCTGATGGTCTGTGGGAACTGGTCGTCCCGTTGCTGCCGCCGTTCAAGTCCCGTCCGCAGGGCGGCGGGACCGCTCCGCGTGATGAGCGGGGCGTGTTCACGGCGGTCGTGTACGTCCTGACCAGTGGATGTGCCTGGCGGCATCTGCCCGAGACGTTCGGTGTGTCGCCGGCCACCGCGCATCGCAGGTTCGCCGTGTGGACGAAGGCCGGCCTGTGGCGCCGGCTGCACCGGGCGGTCTTGGACGAGCTCGGCGCCCGGGGCGAGCTGGACTGGACCTCGGCCATCGCCGATGCCGCCTCGATACGGGCAAAAAGGGGGGCACGCTGACCGGGCCGAACCCGGTCGATCGTGGCAAGAAGGGCAGCAAACTGCACGTGCTGTCCGAGGCCCAGGGCATCCCGCTCGCCGTCGCCGTGTCCGCCGCGAACACCAACGACACCCTGGCCCTGAAACCGCTGATCCGCGGGATCCCCGCCATCCGTTCCCGGCGAGGGCCGCGCAGACGCCGTCCGCTCAAGCTCCGCGCGGACAAAGCCTACTTCTCCGCCGAACACCTCGCCTGGCTCCGCGAGCGCGGGATCGTCCCGCGCATCGCACGCCCCGGGATCGAATCGAGCGAACGGCTCGGCCGACACCGCTGGAAGATCGAGCGGACCATTGCCTGGCTCTTCGGCTACCGCCGCCTCACCGTTCGATACGAGCGAAACGGCTCCCACTTTCTCGCCTTCCTCGGCCTCGCAGCCGCCCTCACCTGCTACAAGACGCTCGCAAAACTCACCACGTGAGACATCCTCT
>JOEL01000126.1 GCA_000720995.1 Streptomyces celluloflavus | reverse complement strand
AAGCGGTCCTGTCCGGGGGTTCCGAAGAGGTACAGGATCAGGTCCTGGTCCAGGGTGATGCGGCCGAAGTCCATCGCGACCGTCGTGGTCGTCTTGTCCTGCACGTGGCTCAGATCGTCGATCCCGGCCGACGCGGAGGTCATCACGGCTTCGGTGCGCAGCGGGTTGATCTCCGAGACGGCCCCGACGAACGTGGTCTTGCCCACGCCGAAGCCGCCCGCCACCACGATTTTCGCGGAGGTCGTCGAACGGCCCGGGGCCCCGCCGGAACCGCCGTCAGAGCTTGCGAAGTCCACTGAGCACCCTCTCCAGCAAGGTCACGTCGGGCGTGCCGCCGGCCTCACCGCTGCCGCCCGGCTGGTGGATCGCCACCATCCCGGCCTCTGCCAGGTCCGCGACCAGAATCCGCGCCACACCCAGCGGTATGTGCAGCAGTGCCGAGACCTCCGCCACCGACTTCACCTCGCGGCAGAGGTGGCAGATGCGCTGGTGCTCGGGCAGCAGCCCGGGCAGCTGGGCGGGGTCGGCGGTCGTGCTGACCAGCGCCTCGATGGCGAGCTGGTAGCGCGGCCGGGTGCGGCCGCCGGTCATGGCGTACGGACGTACCAGCGGCTGGTCACCTTCACCCCCGTACGACGCCTGGCTGTAGGCGCCGTACGGGCCGGAAGTGGCAGGTGGCGGGGTCATGTGTCCTCCGGGCTGGACGACTGACAGTCGTCGGGTCGGGCCGGTGGGGGTGCGGCGCGGTGGGCGGTGGGCTACTCGGCGGTGTACGGGCGGTGCCTGGGGCACCTCAGTGCAGCAGGCTGCCCTGCAGCTCTGCGCGGAGGTCGGGCGTCAGGACGGTGCCTGCGCGGTCGACCAGCAGGGCCATTTCGTAACCGACGAGGCCGATGTCGCACTCGGGGTGTGCGAGGACGGCCAGGGATGATCCG
>JOEL01000125.1 GCA_000720995.1 Streptomyces celluloflavus | reverse complement strand
ACTAGGACTTGTCCGGTCGATCATGTTCGTAGCCAGATGGTGATGGCGGCTGCCGTTGCGGTGCCGAGGAAGATGTAGCCGCGTTTGTCGTAGCGGGTGGCGACCGCCCGGTGGTGCTTCAAGCGGTTGATCGCGCGCTCGACGGTGTTGCGTTTCTTGTACCGCTCTGCGTCGAAGCCGGGTGGCCGCCCGCCGCGTGAACCTTTGCGCAGGCGGGCGGCCTGGCTGTCGGTCTTCTCCGGGATGGTGTGCCGAATGCCCCTGCGCCGCAGGTACCGGCGGATGGGGCCGTTGCTGTATGCCTTGTCGGCCGCCAGCCTCGCGGGCTTCTTGCGTGGCCTGCCTGAACCGGTCCGCGGCACTCGGATCTTCTCCAGCACGCCGATGAACTGGGTACCGTCCGCCCGCTGACCTGGTGTGACGATCAGGGACAGCGGGCGGCAGCGGCCGTCCGCACTCAGGTGGAGCTTGCTGGTGAACCCGCCGCGCGAGCGGCCCAGGCCCTCACCTCCCGCACCACCTCCACCAGGCGGGCGAGCAGGCTCTGCCACGACGTTTCGCCCTGGTGTTCTTGCGCTGTGGCCCCCTTTGATGCAGGCGGCGGCTGACTGCGAGCGCCGGCTGCGTGCTGGTGGGCCCGCACGATGGTGGAATCCACCGACACGTCCCAGTCGATCTCGCCAGCCGCATCCGCCGCGGCCTGGACCTGCTGGAGCAGACGCTCCCAGGTTCCGTCGGCCGACCACAGCCGGTGGCGTTCGTAGACCGTCTTCCACGGCCCGAACCGTTCGGGCAGGTCACGCCACTGAACACCCGTCCGCACCCGGTGCAAAATCCCATCGATCACCTGCCGGTGATCCCGCCACCGGCCACAACGCCCATTACTGACCGGCAAGAACGGCCGCAACCGCTCCCACTCCGCATCACTCAGATCACCCCGCCCCATACCCCACATCAACGATCCGAACACAGAGCAGTCACATGATCGACCGGACAAGTCCTAG
>JOEL01000124.1 GCA_000720995.1 Streptomyces celluloflavus | reverse complement strand
AAGCGGTCCTGTCCGGGGGTTCCGAAGAGGTACAGGATCAGGTCCTGGTCCAGGGTGATGCGGCCGAAGTCCATCGCGACCGTCGTGGTCGTCTTGTCCGGCGCGTGCGTGAGGTCGTCGATGCCCGCCGACGCGGAGGTCATCACGGCTTCGGTGCGCAGCGGGTTGATCTCTGAGACGGCCCCGACGAACGTGGTCTTACCCACGCCGAAGCCGCCCGCCACCACGATTTTCGCGGAGGTGGTTGGAGCGGGCTGCACCGCTAGAGCTTGCGAAGTCCACTGAGCACCCTTTCGAGCAGTGTCACATCTGGCTGTCCGCCGGCGGTCTCGTCCCCGCCGGGCTGATGGATGGCGACGAGTCCGGCCTCCGCCAGGTCGGCGACGAGGATCCGGGCGACGCCGAGGGGAAGGGAAAGAAGTGCCGAGATCTCGGCGACTGACTTGATCTCGCGGCAGAGGTGGCAGATGCGCTGGTGCTCCGGCAGCTGCCCCTGCAGCTGGGCGGGGTCGGCGGTCGTGCTGACCAGCGCCTCTATGGCGAGCTGGTAGCGCGGCCTGGTCCGGCCTCCGGTCATGGCGTACGGACGCACGAGCGGGTTGTGCATGCCCCCGGCGGGGGCGTAGGACTCGGGCTCGTGCCACGACGGCTGCGCCTGCTGGCTGCGGGCCGCCGGTGGCTGGTCGTACGCCGAGGGCTCGTACGGCTGGGTGTCGTACGGCCAGGGCTGCTGCTGGTGCTGCTCGGGGCGCGGCGGCTGGTGCTGCTGCGGCCGGCGGCTCGGCGCGGACGGGAAGTTGAAGTGGTGGTGCGGGGTCTCGCCCTGGGGACCGGACTGCTGTCCGGGCCCGTACGGGTATCCGCTCGGGGGCGTTGCCACGTCTCCTCCTCCAACTTGCCTGTCTGACGCCGGTCTCGCTCCGAACCTTATGGCGCGGTGGCGGGAAACGCACTGCCTCTCTGTCAGTTGAGCAGGCTGCCCTGCAGCTCTGCGCGGAGGTCGGGTGTCAGGACGGTGCCTGCGCGGTCGACCAGCAGGGCCATTTCGTAACCGACGAGGCCGATGTCGCACTCGGGGTGTGCGAGGACGGCCAGGGATGATCCG
>JOEL01000123.1 GCA_000720995.1 Streptomyces celluloflavus | reverse complement strand
CAATACCGGTGACTTTGGTGGTTTGGGGTCGTTGGGTGGGGTGTGCCAAGGCCCGGACAGGTGAAGTCGTCAGCGGACGAGCGGCTTTCGGATCGGATCGCGATCGGGGTGCTGACCCGTGCGTTCCCGCCGGAGCTTGTCGATGAGATCGTCGCGGAGTGCGGCCGGGTCGAGCAGCGGCGCCGGCTGCTGCCGGCCCGGGTGGTGGTCTATTTCGTGCTCGCGATGTGCCTGTTCTCCGGGCAGGGCTATGAGGAGGTCGCCCGGCTGCTGACGCACGGGCTGGAGCGGATGGGCCGCTGGAAGGTGACCTGGCGGGTGCCGACCACCGCGGCGATCGGCCGGGCCCGTCTGCGGCTGGGGCCGGAACCGCTCAAGGCACTGTTCGCCCGGGTGTGCCGGCCGGTGGCGAGCGGGGAGACGAGCGGTACCTGGTATCGGGGGTGGCGGCTGGTCGCGGTGGATGGCACCACCTTCGACGTGCCGGACACCCAGGCCAACGCCGCCTTCTTCGGCCGCCCGGGAGTCAGCCGCGGACAGGAGAAGAGCGCGTATCCGCAGGCGAGGGTGGCCGCGCTGGTCGAGTGCGGCACTCACGCCGTCTTCGCGGCCGAGGCCGGACCCTTGGCCGTGCACGAGACCGAGCTGGCCCAGCGCCTGTTCAGCTCTCTGGCGCCGGGGATACTGCTGCTGGCCGACCGGGGCTTTCGAGGCTTCGACCTATGGCGGGCAGCCACCGCAACCGGTGCCGACCTGCTGTGGCGGGTCAAGAACGACGCCGTGCTCCCCGTCCGGGCTCTACTGGAGGACGGCTCCTACCTCTCGGAGATCGTCGCCGCGAGGGACAAGAACCGTCGTGCGGACCCGGCCCGGGTCCGTGTCATCGAATACACCCTCGGCCGCGACGGCAGCGACACGGTGTACCGGCTGATCACCACCGTCCTGGACCCGAAGGCAGCATCGGCCTCGTCCCTGGCCGCGCTGTACGCGCAGCGATGGGAGATCGAAAGCACGCTGGACGAGATCAAGACCCATCAGGGCGGGCCCCGCCTCGTCCTGCGCTCCCAGCACCCCCGCGGAGTCGAGCAGGAGATCTTCGCCTTCCTCCTGGTACACCACGCCCTGCGAGACCTGATGCACCAGGCCGCACGGCAAGCCGACCACGATCCCGACCGGATCTCCTTCACCCGCACCCTGCGCATCGTCCGCCGCCACGTCACCGACCAGGCGGCGTTTTCCCCCCTCCCGGATGGCCAGGGCCCTGGCCACGGCCCTGCGTGAGATCCGCGAACGGCCCCTGCCGCCCCG
>JOEL01000122.1 GCA_000720995.1 Streptomyces celluloflavus | reverse complement strand
GGCGGTTTCTAGGGGTCGTCGCAACACGTGGTTGTGTTGATCAGGTCGCGAGCAGTTTATGCAGGCGCTCGGCTGGGGTTTGCCAGCCGAGCGTTTTGCGTGGGCGGCCGTTGAGTTCGGCGGCAACCTGGGCGAGGTGTTCGCGGGTGTGGGCGGACAAGTCGGTGCCTTTGGGGAAGTACTGCCGCAGCAGGCCGTTGGTGTTCTCGTTCGAGCCGCGCTGCCAGGGGCTGGCCGGATCACAGAAGTAGACCGGGACATCGGTGGCGACGGTGAACGAGAGGTGTGCGGCCATCTCGGAACCCTGGTCCCAGGTCAGCGAGCGGGCCAGGTGACTGGGCAGGGTCTGCACGGTGGTGACCAGCGCGTCGCGGACGTCCTCGGCGCTGCGGCCGTCGGGCAGGTGCAGGAGTATCACGTAGCGGGTGGCGCGTTCGACGAGGGTGCCGATCGCTGAGGCGCTGTCCTTGCCGATGATCAGGTCGCCTTCCCAGTGGCCGGGCACGGCTCGGTCTTCTGCCTCGGCGGGCCGGTCGCTGATCATGACCATCGGGTCCTTGAAGCGCGGCTGACGGCAGTTGGCCTGATGCCGGGGCTTGCGGCGGGCGCGTCCACTGCGCAAGGCGCGAGCCACTTCGCGGCGTAGTTCACCGCGACCCTGGACGTAGAGGGCCTGGTAGACGGTCTCGTGGACCACGTGCATCTCCGGCCGGTCGGGGAAGGTCTTCCGCAGAGCCTGGCAGATCTGTTCCGGGCTCCACCGCTGGTCCAGGCCGGCCTGCACGAAGTCCCGGAGTTCCCGGTTCTGGCTGATCTTGCGCGGCTTGGGGCGGGGACGGCGGCCGTCCGCGCGGGCCTGGGCGGCATAAGGCCGGTAGTGCCACTGGCTGCCCCGGCCCGGGGTGCGGTTGCGGCGGATCTCCCGGCTGATGGTGGACGGACTGCGGCCCAGCTCGGCGGCGATGGCCCTGACCGTTGCTTTCTCCCGCAGCCGGTCGGCGATATAGATCCGCTCGTCCTCATGGAGGTACCGGGACGGCGACGCGGCGGAAGGCGGCACCACCGGACGAACCGGTGGTGCCGCCTTCGAGCGGCCGGACAGCCTGCGGCCATTGCGCCAGCGCCTGCCGGTCTTCGGGTTGATCCCGACGATCCGGCACGCATCCCTGTTACTCATGCCTTGCTGCATGAGCTCGAAGTATGCAGCCCGCTCCGCAGAGAGCTTCTTCGGCCCCTGAGGGCTTCGAACCCTCCGGATCTGAAAGTCCATCGCATCCCCTGAACTGGGGTGTTGCGACGACCACTAGAACCTAAGA
>JOEL01000121.1 GCA_000720995.1 Streptomyces celluloflavus | reverse complement strand
GCTGCTGGTGCGGATCGGTCACCGGTTCGGGCGGGTGGATCTGCGCCGGCGAATGCGGGCATATGTGCACGGCCTGCTCGGGCCGGTGGGCCGCAAGAACAGCTGGCAGCTGGCCGAACATGCCGGTCACCGCACTCCCGCCGGGCTGCAGCACCTGCTGAGCCGCGCCTGCTGGGATCCCGACGAGATCCGCGATGACCTGCAGGAATACGTCGCCGAGAAGCTCGGGGACCCGGCGGGTGTGCTGATCATTGACGACACCGGGTTCATCAAGAAGGGCACGGTCTCGGCCGGGGTGCAGCGGCAGTACTCCGGCACCGCCGGTCGCACGGAGAACTGCCAGATCGGCGTCTTTGCCGCCTACGCCACCGTCAGAGGCCGGGCGCTGGTGGACCGGGAACTGTACCTGCCGAAGTCCTGGACCTCCGATCCGGACCGCTGCGCCCAGGCGAAAATCCCCGACGAGCGAGCGTTCGCCACCAAGGGCGACCTTGCGAAGGCCATCATCATGCGGGCACTGGCCTCGCCGCTGCCGATCGCCTGGGTGACCGCCGACTCGGCCTACGGCCAGGAGTGGCGGCTGCGCCGCATGCTGGAGGAAGCCGGCGTCGGCTACGTCCTGGCCGTGCCGAAGTCCCAGCATGTCCACGCCGTCGGCCGCATCGACTTCGCCATCGCCCAGGCCCCCGACGACGCCTGGGAACGCCACTCCTGCGGAGCTGGCGCGAAGGGGCCACGCGTCTACGACTGGGCCGCAGCCCGGCTGCCCACCATCGACGACTTCGACAGTGACGAGCCCACCCATGACCGGTGGGTGCTGGCCCGCCGCAGCCTGGCCCGCCCGGACGCGATCGCCTACTACCTCGCCTACGCGCCGGCCGGCACTCCCGTCGCCGAACTGGTACGGATCGCCGGGGCGCGCTGGGCGATTGAGGAGGCATTCCAGGCCGCGAAGAACGAGTGCGGCCTGGATCAATACGAGGTCCGCCGGTATCCGGGCTGGTACCGGCACATCACCCTGGCCATGCTCGCCCACGCCTTCCTCGCCGCGATGGCCGCCGCCGCAGGGACCGAAAGGGGGGCGGCAGAAACGGTTCCGACGCCCTCGCGCCACTCACCGTGGCGGAAATCCGGCGACTCCTGGCAACTGGCCGCACCACGCCGACGCACCTGCGGCACACCGGCCACGCGCTGAACTGGTCCCGCTGGCGCCGCCGTCACCAGGCCACCGCCCGCCGCTGCCACTACCACCGTCGCACCCGAAGTCACGAACCCCCGCCAGCTGACGGACCATCAGCCGAGCACACTCCAAAACAGAGCTCTGACCAGCAGCGATAGCGAACTGCG
>JOEL01000120.1 GCA_000720995.1 Streptomyces celluloflavus | reverse complement strand
TACTGCAACGACACTCCGTGATGCCCTCTGCGTTGGTAATGGCTGATGCGGGCTCGTGCTTGGGTCTTTCTTCGCCATAGTGACCATGCGAGTACGTGTTGGGCGGGGTGCCGGAGGGGCGAGGAGATCCGGTTGAAGAGCCGCCGGGCCTCGTTCATGGTCATGGGTATGAGGGATTGATTACAGCCGGTATCCGGGGCCCCTTTTTTGCCTTGGCTCGCAGTAGGGCGAGGAAGGCAAGGGCGGCCATGGAGAGAGTTATATGCCGGTACCACGCGCTGTACCCGCGGACCTGGTAGTGATCAAGTCCGGTTTCGTTCTTCGCCGTCTGGAAACACTCCTCGACCATCCACCGGGACCCCGCTACCCGCGCGAGTTCCTCTAAGGGTGTCCCGGCCGGGGAGAAGCAGATGTAGTGGGCAATATCCGTGGGATCCGTGAGGCTGCGCCGTGCCAGTAACCAGTGGTCCCAGCCTTCCCGCCGCCACGGCCGGATCGGGACCGCTGCCCAGTCGTACTCACGCGGCCCGTGGGCGCCGTCGCCGCAGCTCACACGGGCCCAAGCGTCATCAGGGAGCTCGCTGACCAGCTTGTGCGCGCGGGCCTGGCCGAAGAATTCCATGGTCATGACCATCTGCGATTTCGGGACCGCGAGGACATGGGGGATGTCATGCTCTTCCAGCCACAGCCGGATCCGGCTCGTCTGGCCGTAGACCTCATCGGCAGTCACCCACCCAAACGGGATCCCCGATTCCACAGCGCGTTTCAGCATGCGCAGGCCCATGTCCGGCTTGGTGGCGAACTCGACATCATCGCCGATGCCAGCAGCCCGGCACCGTTCGCGGTCCGATATCCAGTCCTTCGGGAGATACAGCTCGCGGTCGATCAGCGCCCGCCCCCGGTCGGATCCATAGGCCAGGAACACTCCGATCTGGGAATTCTCGATCCGGCCGGCCGTCCCCGAGTACTGCCGGCCCACCCCCGCCGACTTGATGCCCTTCTTCAGGAAACCCGTCTCGTCGAGGATCAGAATTCCCCGGCCGGAATCTCCGATCTGCTCCACGACCGCGTCGCGGACGTCGTCCCGCAGGGCATCGGCGTCCCACAGGTAGTGGTTCAGCAGCCGCTGCATCCCCTGGGGACCGTCGTCGCCAGCGGCCTCCGCCAGGGTCCAGCCGTTCTTCCGTTCCGCCTCGCTGAGCAGTCCCCGCAGGTAGGACACCATCCGCCGCCTCGGCTCCACCCGCCCGAAGCGTCCCGCGAACCGCGCCACGAAGTCACCGAACAGATCTGACCAACCATCAGCTATCTCATCCACCACGAAGCAAGCAACGACGACGACCGCATCGAGTCACGGAGTGTCGTTGCAGTA
>JOEL01000119.1 GCA_000720995.1 Streptomyces celluloflavus | reverse complement strand
AAAGTCACGAACCCACGCCAGCTGATGGACCATCAGCCGAGCACACTCCAAAACAGAGCTCTGACCAGCAGCGATAGCGAACTGCTACTGGAGTACTAGCCAGGGCGATCGGCCGGGCCGCAGGGGCCGGACGACCAGCCGGGAGGATTGGCCGCAGGGTTCGCCAGGTCCCGGTGTGCCGGGCTTCTCCGGCACCGGGCCGCGCGCCGGGCACGTGGCGGCGGTCTTGGGCGTTACAGGTAGTGGACCGTGCCGGTGAGTGGCCGTCGGCGGGGAGTGCGCTCTCCTGCCGGATGGCGCATCGGTACGGGACGTCCGGGTGTGGTCCAGTGCCGCCTCCGGTCCGGTACGCCACCGTCAGGACTACGCGCAAAGGACCGCTCCATGCCCCTCGCCGACTCCGTACGCCCTGTGACGCCCGAGGACGTGGACACCGCCGTGCGGACGCTCGCGGATGCCTTCGCCGACTATCCGTTTACGCGGCACGTGGTCGCGGCCGACGACCATCAGGAGCGGGTCCGGCGCTTTCAGGAACTCTTCCTGACCCGTGTCGGGATGGTCTACGGACGCGTCTGGGTCGCGGACGGCGGCCGTGCAGTCGCCGTGTGGACCGTCCCCGGTCAGGATCCCGGACCGGCCTTCGCCGAGGTCGGCCCGCTGATCGGCGAGCTCGCGGGGGACCGCGCGGCGGCGTTCGCATCCGCCGAGCAGGCGCTGGAACCGCACCGCCCGAGCGAGCCCGCGTGGTTCCTCGCCACGGTGGGTGTGGCGCCGCAGGCACAGGGGCGGGGGCTGGGCAGTGCGGTGCTGCGGCCCGGTCTGGTGGCCGCCGCACAGGAAGGCGTCCCCGCCTTTCTGGAGACGTCGAGTGAGCGCAATGTGCGGTTCTACGAACGGCTGGGTTTCGTCGTCACGGCGAGCGTCGCCCTGCCGGACGGCGGCCCGCGCACCTGGTGCATGCGCCGGGAGCCGGACGATCTCGGCTAGCCGAGATATCCGGCCGAGATATGGCGTGGCCGAGGCGTGGCGGTGGCACGGTGCCGGTCGGGGCGCGATACCGGCTGGTCCGGCCGGGCCCGAGCCGCCGAACCCGCCCCGACGCCGCCAGCCGGGCCGCCACCTCACCTGAGGTGCCCGTAGGCATCCACCCCACCCCAGGTGCCCGTGGACATTCACCCCACCCGGGTACGCGCGGGCACCCACCCCGGCGTCCGGGGTACACCCGCGTACCCACCCAGCCCCAGGCGCGCACAGACGTCCGGGTGGCCCGCGTACCCACCCCACCCGAGCCCCACGAAAGCACCCACCCCGGCATCCGGATACGCCCGCGTACCCACCCCTGTCTCTTATACACATCTCCGAGCCCACGAGACTAAGGCGAATCTCGTATGCCGTCTTC
>JOEL01000118.1 GCA_000720995.1 Streptomyces celluloflavus | reverse complement strand
GGCCTGGCGGCACCGTTACGGCGGGCAGCTGTTCCAGCAGTGGGCGGCCGCGCTGGCGGCACTCGCCCGGCTGGAGGGCGAAATGCCCCCGCCGCGCCCCCTCCCACCCCCACCACAGATCACTGACACGGGCACCACGGCTCACCCGACCGGCACCAGGGTGCACCGCACGGGCAAGGCTGCTCGCCCGACCGACCTCACGGCTCGCCCCACGGGCACGGCAAGTCGGCCCACCCGACCCGACCGGCACCACGGCGCGTCCGACCGCCCCCACCAGCACCACGGCCCGCCCGACCGCCCCCGAGGCTCACCCCACAGACACAACACCCGCCTCGTCGGCCTCGTCGGCCTCGTCGGCCTCGTCGGCCTCGTCGGCCTCGTCGGCCTCGTCGGCCTCGTCGGCCTCGTCGGCCTCGTCCTCACCTCCCGAGGCGCCTCAGGAAGTCCGCAAGGGCTGTGCGCAGGTCTTCGGGCGTCCACTCCGTCGCCGATGAGTCGATCGTCACCTCCGTCATCGCCAGGCCGGCCAGGCCAGGCTCGGACCATGTGCGGAACAACGCCGTCCGGGTCTCCTCCGCCTGCCGTATCCCGGCCTCGTTCAACTCCGCGGCCGGGTGCGGCAGCCACAGCTGGAACTGATGGGTGTGCGGTACCCGCGGGTGCACCCTGAACCACGGCACACCGGCCTCGGCCAGCCCGTCCCCCAGAATCCGTGCGACGGCCTTCGCGCGTGCCACGTACTCCGGCAGCCGGGGCAGTTCGCGCTCCAGCCCGGCGAGTGCCGCCAGCGCGGCCGGCCACTGCTGGAACAGCTGCCCGCCGTAACGGTGCCGCCAGGCCCGTGCCTCCTCGACGAAGTCCTCCGAGCCCGCCAGCGCCGCGCCGGATATGCCGTCCAGGGACTTGTAGTACGACACATACACGCTGTCCGCGAGAGCGGCGATCTCCGGAAGCGGACGCCCGAAGTGTGATGTGCACTCCCACAGCCGCGCGCCATCGAAATGCACCACCGCGTCACGCTCCCGCGCCGCCTCGACGGTCGCCGTCAGCTCCGCCCACTCCGGCAGTACGAACCCGGCGTCCCGCAGCGGCAGTTCCAGGGCGAGGGTGCCGAACGGCTCCTGGAGACCGGATATCTCCGCGGCGGTCGGCAGTCGCGGTTCGCTCGTCGGATGCACCATGCGCAATCCGCTCACCACCGCATAGGCGTCGCGCTCATGCACTTCCATGTGGGACAGCGGATGTCCGGCGACCGTCGTGCTGCCCGTACGCCCCGCCCAGCAGCGCAGCGCCACCTGCTGCGCCATCGTGCCGGTCGGGAAGAAGGCCGCGGCCTCGGTGCCCAGGACGTCGGCGGTCCGGCGCTCCAGCTCGCCGACGACACCGTCGTCGTTGCCGTAGATGTCCGTCCAGTCGGCCAGGTCGTACGCGGCGGGCGCGTCGGCCACCAGGCGGGCCAGCTGCTCGCGGAGCGTCCGGCCGGGCGAACCGCCCGCCAGCACCCGCTCCGCTCCATGCCGCGCGGCCAGCATCGGCGACCGCTCCGCCGAGGATCCACCCGCCGAGGATCCACCCGCCGAAGACCCGCCCGCCGGGCCCGCCCCGTCGGCCTCCGCACCCGGCAGGCCGGACTCCACCCCCGTGCCTCCGACGCTCACGCCCACGTCCTCCGCGTCCGCCTCCCGACGGCCCGGCCCGCCCGCACTCGGCCCACCCACGCCCGGCCCGCCCGCACTCGGCCCACCCACGCCCGGCCCGCCCGCACCCGGAGC
>JOEL01000117.1 GCA_000720995.1 Streptomyces celluloflavus | reverse complement strand
CCCCGTTATGTTTTTCGCGGTCCTGCAAGAGGGCCGCTGGCCTCCGGGCCTGGCATGACTTTTGCCCCCTGTCGAACGGATGACCTGGGGGGTGGTGTCACCAGGCCCGAGGGTGCCGTCGGAGACGCTGATGAGAGGTCCGACCACCGCCTGGCCGGGCGCAATGCCCGGTCGTTCGCGGGCGGCAGGTCTGCATAACGTGGATGCGCGAGAACGGCCCCGACGCCCAGGCCAGCACCGTTTCGAGCAAGTGGGGGCACCGTGATCGACACCAGCAGCGTGGGCGTCTTCCTCGGCCTGGACGTCGGTAAGAGCACGCACCACGGCCACGGGCTGACCCCGGCCGGCAAGAAGGTCTTCGACAAGTCCCTGCCCAACAGCGAGCCGAAGCTGCGGGCCGTCTTCGAGAAACTGGCAGCGAAGTTCGGCACCGTCCTCGTCGTCGTGGACCAGCCCGCCTCCATCGGCGCCCTCCCGCTGACCGTCGCCCGCGACGCGGGCTGCCAGGTCGTCTACCTGCCCGGCCTTGCGATGCGGCGGATCGCCGACCTCTACCCGGGCGAGGCGAAGACCGACGCGAAGGACGCCGCGGTGATCGCGGACGCCGCCCGCACCATGCCGCACACTCTGCGCTCGCTGGAGCTGACCGACAAGATCACCGCCGAGCTGACCGTGCTGACCGGCTTCGACCAGGACCTCGCCGCCGAGGCCACCCGCACCTCCAACCGGATACGCGGCCTGCTCACCCAGTTCCACCCCAGCCTGGAACGCGTCCTCGGGCCCCGCCTGGACCACCAGGCCGTCACCTGGCTGCTGGAACGCTACGGATCCCCAGCCGCCCTGCACAAAGCCGGCCGCCGCAGACTCGTCGAACTGATCCGCCCGAACGCCCCGCGCATGGCCACCCGGCTCATCGACGACGTCTTCGACGCGCTCGACGAACAGACCGTCGTCGTTCCGGGCACCGGCACCCTCGACATCGTGATCCCGTCTCTGGCCCGCTCGCTCGCGGCCGTCCACGAACAACGACGGGCCCTTCAAGCCCAGATCAACGAACTGCTGGAGGCCCACCCTCTTTCCCAGGTCCTGACGTCACTGCCCGGCGTCGGCGTCAGGACCGCCGCAGTTCTCCTGGTCACCGTCGGGGACGGCACCAGCTTCCCCACCGCCGCCCACCTCGCCTCCTACGCCGGCCTCGCCCCGACCACGAAGCAGTCGGGCACCTCCATCCACGGCGAACACGCGCCCAGAGGCGGCAACCGGCAGCTCAAACGCGCAATGTTCCTGTCCGCGTTCGCCGCCCTGCACGACCCCGCCTCCCGCACCTACTACGACCGCTGCCGAGCCCGGGGCAAAACCCACACACAGGCCCTCCTCCGCCTCGCCCGGCAGCGCATCAGCGTCCTGTTCGCCATGCTCCGCGACGGAACCTTCTACGAACCCCGAACCCCCGAAGCAGCCACCACATGACCAACTCGGGCTTGACGAAAAACATAGAGGCACCCCC
>JOEL01000116.1 GCA_000720995.1 Streptomyces celluloflavus | reverse complement strand
GGTGACGGTGAATGGGAAGTTGGATCGGGGTGCTTTGCCGGTGCCGGAGTGGGAGGGCTCTGGTGGTCGGGTGGCGAGGTCGCCGCGTGAGGAGGTGCTGTGTGATCTCTTCGGTGAGGTGTTGGGTGTTTCGGGGGTCGGTATTGATGACGACTTCTTTGATTTGGGTGGGCATTCGTTGCTGGCTACGCGGTTGGCCAGTCGTATTCGCAGTGTTCTCGGTTTGGAGATGCCGGTTCGGGCTCTCTTCGAAGCACCCACCGTCGCCGAACTCGGCGTGAAACTCAGTAAATCGTCCAAGGCCCGCCCGGCGCTGATCCGTAAGTCGCGCACCGAGGAAGGAAAGTAATCGTGACTCCTCTGTCGTTTGCCCAGCGTCGGTTGTGGTTCCTGCACCGTCTGGAGGGCCCGAGCGCGACCTACAACATGCCGTGGGCGCTGCGGCTGACGGGGAAGCTGGACGTCGAGGCGCTGTGCGCGGCGCTCGCGGATGTCGTCGAGCGGCATGAGGCGCTGCGTACGGTCTTCCCGGAGACCGACGGCGAGCCCTACCAGCTCATCCTCGACCCGAAGGACGCCCGGCCGGCACTGGACGAGGTCGCGGCCGAGGAGTCCGAGCTGCGCCCGCAGCTCGACGCGGCGGTGCGGTACGCCTTCGACCTGTCCTCGGAGATACCGGTGCGGGCATGGCTGTACCGGCTGGGGGAGAGCGGCGACGAGTTCGTTCTGCTGCTGTTGATCCATCACATCGCGTGTGACGGGTGGTCGTACGCGCCGCTCGCCCGCGATCTGATGGCGTCGTACGAGGCGCGCCGGGAGGGGCGGGCGGCGGAGCTGCCGGCGCTGCCGGTGCAGTACACGGACTACACGTTGTGGCAGCGGGAGCTGCTGGGGGACGAGAACGACCCGGAGAGCGTGCTTGCTGAGCAAGTCGCGTACTGGAAAGAGCAGTTGGTGGGTCTGCCGGAGCAGATCGAGCTGCCTTTCGACCGGCCTCGGCCGGCGGTCTCCTCGCAGCGGGGCGAGATTCTCACCTTCGAATGGGATGCGGAGCTGCATCGCAAGCTGAGTGAGGTGGCGCGGGCCGAGGGCGCGAGCTTGTTCATGGTGTTGCAGGCGGGGCTTGCGGTGCTGTTGTCGCGGTTGGGTGCCGGGGATGACATCCCGATCGGTATGCCGATCGCGGGGCGTACGGATGAGGCGCTGGACGACCTTGTCGGCTTCTTCGTCAACACGCTGGTGCTGCGGACCGACGTCTCGGGGAACCCGTCGTTCCGTGAGCTGCTGGGCCGGGTGCGGGAGACGGCGCTTGCCGCGTACGCGAACCAGGACGTGCCCTTTGAACACCTGGTGGAGGTCCTCAACCCGGACCGTTCGCCCAACCACCACCCGCTGTTCCAGATCCTCCTGGCGTTGCAGAACGCCCCGGACGGAGATCTGCACCTGGCCGGCCTGGAGGTGGACCCATTCCTCGTGCCCATGGGTACCTCACGTTTTGACGCTTTCTTCAGTGTGACGGAGAAGGTGGATGGTGTGGGTGGGCCGGGTGGGCTTTCGGGGTTTGTTGAGTTTTCGACTGATGTGTTTGATCGGGTGACGGTGGAGCGGTTGGTGGGGCGGTTTGAGCGTGTGTTGCGGGCTGTGGTGATGGATGTGGGTGGTTTGTTGAGTGGGGTTGGTGTGTTGGGTGGGGTGG
>JOEL01000115.1 GCA_000720995.1 Streptomyces celluloflavus | reverse complement strand
GGTGAGTCGGCGGCGGGAATCTCACCCGCCGCCGCTCTCAGAACCGTGCGGGAACCTCTCGGCTCACACGGCTCCCATCGCCCAGCCATCAGGTTTGAGGCCGAACCGCCAATGGGCGAACATGTTGGGATACCGGCGGGCAGCGTCCGCCAGCAGTTCTCCCGCGCGTTTCTCCCGGCGGCGTAGTCGTTTGTATTTCTGGCAAGCCCAGCCCACCAACATGCGGTTGATGCGCCGGAGAAGGGGATACAACATGGACTTGTAGAAGCGCCCGTAATAGTTGATCCATCCCTGCACGACGCTGTTGAACATCCGTGCAAGGTCCATCAGGGACTTGTCACTGCGGCGGGCAATGCGCCAGGAACGCATCTCCTTGCCCATCGCCTTGATTGCCGCCTTGCTGACCGCGGGCAGGAAGCTCACGAAGTGCTTCCCGTATCGATTCTTGGCCAGCCTGGGACGGAACGTATACCCAAGGAACGTGAACGACGTCTGCTCGAACGAGCCCCGCCGGTCGGCGTCCTTGCAATAGACAATGCGCGTCTTGTCCGGATGCAATTCCAAACCGACCTGCGCCAATCGCTGCGCGAGAGCGTCCCGCACGCGGTGGGCCTGCCTCTCGCTGCCACAGTGAATCACCGCATCGTCGCAGTACCGCTCGAAAGTGACTTGCGGGAACTCCCGCACGAGCCACGCATCGAACGCGTAGTGCAGATACAGATTCGCCAGTACGGGCGAGATCGCCGACCCCTGGGGAGTCCCGCGATCCCGTTGCTGCACCGATCCATCCGCCTTCGCCAGCGGCGCAACAAGCCACCGCCGGACATAGAGAAGGACCCACTTTCCGTCTGCGTCGATATGCCGCTCGACGGCCTTGAGCATCAGCTCATGGTCAACGCTGTCGAAGAACGCACGGATGTCGAGATCGACCACCCAGTCGCTCCGCCAACAGCGCCGCCGGCACTGCTCCACCGCATCCAACGCCGACCGCCTGGGGCGGTAGCCATAGGAGTCCGGATGGAATACAGGCTCCACCCGCCGCTCCAGATACATCGAGGCCACCGTCTGGGCGATACGGTCAGAAACGGTGGGCACCCCGAGCACGCGGATACCTTTCCCGCCTGCTTTGGGGATCTCCACGGCCTTCACCGCGGGAGGAAAGTACGAGCCGGACGACATCCGATTCCACAGCTTGAACAAGTTCCCCGAGAGGTTCTGCTCGTACTGTTCGATCGTCACGCCGTCCGCTCCGGGTGCACCCTTGTTGGCCTTGACCCGCTGAAATGCCTCCCACACCATCGACTTGGGAATGTCAAACGACTTGACCTTGGCCTGCGGCCTTGATCCGTTCACCTGGCTCCTCCCGGGAACTCCGGTTGACCACCAAACAAGATCGGGGCAACCCGCCCCCTTCGCTCCACCCCCATTACAGGAGCTTCATCACTACTACGAGGCGGTCCGTCCCCCTGCCACGCATCGGTACTCTCCCCCTTGCAGTTTCAGCTGCTTGGGGTTCTCCCTTATCGCCAACCGGTCTTCAACCTGACCGGTGGCATCATCGTGGCGAGGGGTTCCCACGTTCCACACCAGCGCCTGAACCGAGCTCGCGCCACCTTTATGCCGGGCACCACCTGGCCAGGGATACAGGAACCCGCCAGATTCATCCCGGGGCAACAACTGGACCCCGGTTTCGGTAACCATCGCTACGCTTTCGACACTTCATCAGTGGTTCACTTGCGTTCGCCTTCTCGGCTCACACCTGACGCATCTTGTGCGCCTTTTCCGCAGTGCTCATCACCCCGGCTCATTCACCGGAGCAACCTGCGGTGGTTTGGGACCTCCCCCTGCGTGGGCGGTCTCGGAGGGCCTACCTCCATCACCAGTGCAGCACCACGTCGGAAGACTTCGTCTACATCGAAACCTCCCGTTGTGTTCGTGGCGCAC
>JOEL01000114.1 GCA_000720995.1 Streptomyces celluloflavus | reverse complement strand
TCACCGAACAGATCTGACCAACCATCAGCTATCTCATCCACCACGAAGCAAGCAACGACGACGACCGCATCGAGTCACGGAGTGTCGTTGCAGTACTAGTTCCCCCTCGTTCCGTGCCAGCCGTTACGGCTGTCGTTCCTGTTCGGCATCGATCCCCTTCAGCGTTTCGACCGCCTTGTCCGTGAGCTGTCCGCCCGCCTTGCCTTCGACCTTGGTCAGGAAGCCGCGCTGACGCGCTGCCCGGAGGTGGCCCTTCAACGTGGCCTGCTTCGTCTCCGTCCACACTTCAAGGACGTGAATCGGGGCGCGCACCCCACGATTCACGAAGCGCACATACAGGGCCGAGAGCAGCGCGAGGTACTCGTCAGAGATCCCCTTGGGCAGGCCGGCCAGCTTGCGCCGGAACTCTTCGATCTCGCCATGCCCAGCGATGGCCAGGTCTCTCGCGGGCTGGATCTTTTCCCAAACTCCGGCGGTGTCGATCTGCCGTAGGACCGTGCTCGTGATGCCGCGCGCTACCTCTTGGGGGTCGGCTTCCTCGTGCGGCTCAATCACGAGTTCCTGGGGGCCGCCGACGCTAGCGGCAAACGGAATCCACATGGTGATCTTCCAGGCGCCGATGCGCTGTGACAGTTGGATGCCTGCTTCGGGCGCATCCTCGCCCTGGTCATGGCTGGTGTTCGTCATGCGGAGCAACATACGGAACCGAACCGCACTGGGCAAGTCAGGGTGTGACGCATCCGGGTTTGACTGAACCAGACTGATAACCCAGGATGGGGCAACCCGGGGGAACCCTCCCCTCTAACCGAGGAGCCGTCCTTTGCGGAACGCCTGCCTGATGAGCGTCGCCGACCTGGCCGATTACCTGGGCGTGACGCCCGCGTGGGTCTACAACAACCACCGAGCACTCAACATCCCCGCCCGCAAGATCGGCGGACACCTCCGCTTCCGACCGTCCGAGGTGGAGCGCTGGATCGAACGGGACTGCCGGGAAGCCGCCTGACCTGAACCCAACTCCATGCCAGCCGGACGGCTGGCCGTGCCTACCGGAAGGGAGCGCATGCAAACCACCAACAACCGGCGCTCACCGCGCCACACCGGAAGGACGCACCCGTTCAATGCGACAAGGCTTCGGCCCCGGCCTGTACTGGAACAAGCTCTCCAAGAAGGACTGCGAGCGTCTCGCTCGTGAGTCGGACGCCCCGCTGTGGGTCCGTGTCTACTTCGCCGCACAGTGGCGCTTGAACCAGATCGGACATGCCGAGTTCCAGTCCGGCGAACTGGCCGGGGTGCTGGCTGAGAAGGGCGGCAAGCCCCTCGGTGAGCGCAGCGTGTCCAACGCCATCACCAGGGCGAAGGAGAAGGGGTTCATCAACGACGAGTCCAACGCCCGCTGCCTGGTGCTCTCGCATCACCACGCCCGCACCGAGAAGGGCAGCCAATCTTGCAGCCAGCACAATGCCCGAGTCTGGCGGCACAAGGTGACCTCACCTTCACGCGAAACGTGAAGCAACCTCACGCCGGACGTGAAGGCAAACCGGGTCTGACCTGCGAAGTTCTTGCGTCGCTCTTATGTCTAGTAAGGGAAGTCCAGAGTCTTGCGGTGAGCGGCCCCGGTCGGAGCCGACAGAGCGAAGCGACTTATATGCGTACGTCAACGGCGAGACGTACGGGTGCAAGCCGAAGGGGCTACGTCATGAGCGGCCCCGAAGGGGGCCGACATCGTGAAGCCACTTACGTGCAGCGGCGAAGCGAGGGAAGGGCGCGCAGCGCCCCCATGGGCGAAGACCCAACGGCGAAGGCGTGAGCAGAGAGGGCGGCCATTCGGCCGCTCAACCCCGAAGCTACGTACGTGCAGTGGCGAAGAGGTAAGCGACAAGGGCGGCCTCCGGCCGCACATCTGGAAGCCCTCTTCAACAGAGCGGCCCCCAAGGGGCCGACATCAGGAAGACCAGGAAGCTAGCCAGGTGGGGCGCGGCAGCGCCCCGACGACGAGAAGCCCCTTCGGCTCGCAGCAAGGGGAGTGGGCCGCTTACGCGGCCACAGGGCGAAGCCACTTACGACAAGCCCCGAAGGCTTCATTCCTGTGCAGACTCCGAGTGCCGGCCAGGCTAGGC
>JOEL01000113.1 GCA_000720995.1 Streptomyces celluloflavus | reverse complement strand
TAAGTGTCCATGAGTGTCCTTTAGGAGTCATGAGTGTTGTACGATCTCGTGTCATTGCCGGTACCCGCGGAACGCGTGGGACCGCGCACGATCCTGGTGAACATCGACGCGAACACCTCACCTTCCGTGTCCGGTGGTGTAGGTCTGTATGCCCGTGTCTCCTCGCACGATCAGAAGCCCGACCTGGAGCGGCAGACCGCTCGCCTGTCGGCATGGGCGGCGAAGGCCGGGCAGAAGGTCGTCCGTGTCGAATCCGAGATCGCCTCGGGCATGAACGGCTGCCGCGCGAAGGCGAAGCGGCTGCTGGCCGACCCGGCGGTGACCACGGTCGTGGTCGAGCACAAAGACCGCCTCGGCCGGATGAACGTGGAGCTGATCGAGGCCGCCCTGTCCGCGACTGGTCGCCGACTCGTCGTCCTCGATGACGGCGAAGTTGAAGACGACCTGGTCCGGGACATGGTGGAGGTGCTGACGTCGTTCTGCGCCCGCCTGTACGGCCGTCGGTCGGCGAAGAACCGGGCGAGGAAGGCTCTCGAAGCGGCGGCTGCCGATGAGTGAGCCGAAGAAGAAGCAACTCCGCGCCATCGATGCGTCGTTCGTCGCGCTCGGGCCGTCCGGGGTGGCGATACGCGACCGCCTCAAGAACCTCACCGAGGTGGACGACAAGGTGTTGCGGCTGGTCGGTGAACACCTCGGACGCCTCGCCTCGCTCGACCTCAAGAACCGCTGCGCTGACGGCCTGGACCACGACAGCGACACGTGGGCCGCCCGGAAGCAGGGCCTGACGGCCGACTCCTCGTCCCGGTGGGCCGGTTCGATCACGAAGGCCACTCACGATCAGTGGGCGCTGTCCCGCCGCTGCCAGCTCGCCCACATCCAAGGGCTTGAGGCCGGTGTGCGGACGCTGATGCACCGCCTCTCCCAGCCGATCGGGGAGAAGGGCACCAAACGGGCACCCGGCGGTTACCGCAGTCGGGGCGAGTGGTTCCACAAGTCCCGCCGTCTGGCGGCCCTGGAACACCGCCTGGACCTGGCCCGCGCTGAGCGTGAGGCCGGTGTCGTGCACGTCGTGCGCGGCGGCCGGCGCCTGATCAACAACCGTCACAACCTCGAAGCCGCCCAGCTCACCGCCGAGCAGTGGCGTGAGCGGTGGGAAGCCGAACGGTGGTTCCTCGCCGCCGACGGCGAGTCCGGCAAACGCTTCGGCAACGAGACCATCCGCGTCACCCCCGACGGCGAGGTCAGCATCAAGCTGCCCGCCCCGCTCGCACACCTGGCCAACAGCAAGCACGGCCGGTACGTCCTCGCCACCCGCGTACGGTTCCAGCACCGGGGAGCCGAGTGGCGCGACCGGATCGAAGACAACCGGGCCGTGGCCTACCGCATCCACCTGGACGTGGAGCGGGGCCGCTGGTACCTGACAGCGTCATGGACACGGCCCGTTGTCCCGACGATCCCGCTTCCAACGGCGCGGTCCGAGGGCATGGTCGGCGTGGACACCAACGCCGACCACTTCGCCGCCTACCAACTCGACCGGCACGGCAACCCCGTCGGCGACCCCAAACGGTTCTTCTACGACCTGTCCGGCAGCGCAGACCACCGTGACGCCCAGGTCCGGCACGCCATCAGCCGGTTGCTGCACTGGGCCGACCGGTGCGGCGTCAAAGCCATCGGCCTGGAGAACCTGGACTTCGCCGCCGAGAAGACCCGCGAGAAGCACGGCAGACGTAAGCGCTTCAGGCAGCTCATCTCCGGCATCCCCACCGGCAAGCTCAAGGCCCGGCTCGTGTCCATGGCCTCCGAACACGGCCTGTCGATCGTTGCCGTGGACCCGGCGTACACATCGATGTGGGGCGATCAGCACTGGAAGAAGCCCCTCACCTCGAAGAAACGAAAGATGTCCCGTCACGATGCCGCTGGCATCGCGATCGGGCGACGCGCCCTCGGACACCCGATCCGGCGACGGACGGCACCGCCCCCGCAGCACCAGAGCGATGCTGCGGGGCATCGGACCGCCCAGGCCGGACCAGGCGCACGAGGGCGTGAGGGAACCCGCCCACCCGTCACGGAACGTGCACACGATGCACGCAGCCGGACAGGGACACAGCGAACGCGGGAGACCAGCGCATCCAACACCGTTCGGGACGCGCGCAGTTCCGGGAGCTGGCAGCAAATGCCACTCCTGAACACTGTTTAGGAACGGT
>JOEL01000112.1 GCA_000720995.1 Streptomyces celluloflavus | reverse complement strand
GGGTGGGGGTGGGCGGGGGAGAGGGAAGGGGAGGAGGGTGCCTGGGGGCGGGCGGGCATGTCTGAGCGGCTTGGGGCGCGGGTCGGCCCAGGCCCGGCGTTCGAGCCGGGTCCAGGGGCGCTGCCTGGTACCGGCCTGGGGCTACGGCCAGGCATGGGCCACGGGCTCGATATCCGGCTCGCCCTGATCTGGACTCGGTTCGTCCCTGTGCTTGGCTTTCCCGGCTGCCGGGACGGCCCGGGATGTACGGCGCGGCCGGGACGAGTGGAGCAGGGCCTCCGGGCTCCACAGTGGCCGTATCGGACCAGGAGGCGGACCGTCATCGGGCGGTCGCCAGGCGGGCAATCACGAGCAGGGGGGAAGCACAATGAACGGGACGGACGGATGGGGCTTCGCCCGGAGCAAGCCGGACGGCGCGGCGGACGGCGTGGTGAACGGACGGGACCGGGCGGCCGGAGCAGCGGACCGGCCGGTCCGTACAGCGCGGCCGGCAAACGCGCCCGAGTGCGCACCGCGCGGCCCGGACGACCCGAGGCGCACGGCCCGCGCCGCACTCACCCGCGTCATCGAACCGGGTGACGAAACCGCCGGCCGCTGGCTGCGTGAGATGGGCCCGGTGACGCTGTGGCGCGCACTGTCGGGTGACGCGGACCCGCCCGAAGGCGCGGCCCGGGACAAGGTCGCCGGCCTGCGGCAGCGCGCGGCGCGGGCGGACCCCGCAGCGGACCTCGCGGCCGTCGCCGCACTCGGCGGTCGCTTCATCTGTCCGGGCGAAGAGGAATGGCCCGGCCAACTCGACGACCTCGGCGACGGCCGCCCCATCGGTCTGTGGGTGCGCGGGACGGCGAACCTCCGGCTGTGGGCACTGCGCTCGGTCGCCATTGTCGGTGCACGAGCCTGCACCGAGTACGGCGCCCACCTCGCCGCCACCCTCGGCGCCGGCCTCGCCGACCGCGGCTGGACGGTCGTATCCGGAGCCGCCTACGGCGTGGACGGCGCGGCCCATCGTGGCGCGCTGGCCGCGGACGGCGCGACCGTCGCCGTACTCGCCTCCGGCGTCGATCACGCCTACCCGCGCGGGCACACCGAGTTGATCGGAAGAGTCGCTCAACAGGGCTTGGTGGTAGCCGAGTTACCGCCCGGTGACCACCCCACCCGCAGCCGGTTCATCCAGCGGAATCGCGTCATCGCCGCGCTCACCAGAGGCACCGTCGTAGTGGAGGCCGAGCTCCGCAGCGGTTCGCTGGTCACGGCCCGGCGCGCACTGGACCTGGGGCGGTTCACGATGGGGGTGCCGGGACCTGTCACCAGCGGGCTTTCCGCCGGTGTGCACCAACTGCTGCGGGGTGAGGCCGCGGTGGTCACCGACGCCGATGAAGTCATCGAACTCGTCGGCAGCATCGGCGACCTCGCCCCCGAGCGCCGTGGGCCGACGCTCGCCCGCGATCTCCTGGACCCCGTCGCGGCCCGTGTACTGGAAGCGCTGCCCGCGCGCGGCGGCACGGATACGCCCTACCTGGCGAGCGAATCGGGCACGCCCCGCGACGTCACGCAGGGCAAGCTCTTCGAGCTCCAGACCCTCGGATTCGTTCAAAGGTGCGGCGATCGCTGGGAGTTGGTGCGGCGTGCCGAACCGACCAGAGATTCCCGGCGAGGCGGTACTTGACCTGGAGCGAACGGGTGAAAGGGTGAGGGGAATGACCGCAGAATCCAGGTTTGCCTTGCTTCGGCACGCAAGGCCGATCCGTTGGGAGACGGTGATGTGGCGCCATGGACGCACGGGATCCCGCGCGTCACATCGCCACGTCCGGCCGCACGATCCTCCGGGGCCTCGTGCCCGGCACGGCGGTCACCTGCCGCCACACCGTACGAGGTAACCCTGAGGTGCGGGCAGCGGAACGTATCTGCGCACGCCCGGACCCCTCTTCCTCGCACAACGCGACGCTGTGATCACGCTACGCTCACAGGCAATTCAACCCTCACCCACCCATCCCCCCACCAGTGTCTCGGCAGAACGGCTCAAGGCGACGAATGCCCCAGCACACCTCCGGGTCTGACCGTGCGGCAGTACCACCCGCCGCGCGCGGCAGCGGGCACCCCGCCGCGCCCGCCTCACTCGACGAGCTGTGGCGCACCTACAAGGCGTCGGGCGACAGCCGGCTGCGGGAGCAGCTGATCCTGCACTACTCGCCGCTGGTCAAGTACGTCGCCGGCCGGGTCAGCGTCGGCCTGCCGCCCAATGTCGAGCAGGCCGACTTCGTCTCCTCGGGGGTCTTCGGACTGATCGACGCCATCGAGAAGTTCGAGCCGGAACGCTCCATCAAATTCGAGACCTACGCGATCACCCGGATCCGCGGCGCGATGATCGACGAACTGCGTGCGCTGGACTGGATTCCCCGCTCGGTACGCCAGAAGGCCCGAGCCGTCGAGCGCGCCTACGCCACCCTTGAAGCGCAACTGCGCCGCACCCCGTCCGAGGCGGAGGTCGCCGACGAGATGGGTATCGCGCTGGAGGAACTCCACGGAGTGTTCAGCCAGCTGTCCCTGGCGAACGTGGTGGCGCTCGAAGAACTCCTGCACGTCGGTGGCGAGGGCGGCGAGCGGCTCAGCCTGATGGACACCCTGGAGGACACGGCGGCCGACAACCCCGTCGAGATCGCCGAGGGCCGGGAAGTGCGCCGACTGCTCGCGCGCGCCATCAACACCCTCCCCGAGCGCGAAAAGACCGTGGTCACGCTCTACTACTACGAGGGCCTCACGCTCGCCGAGATCGGCAATGTCCTGGGTGTCACGGAGAGCCGGGTGAGCCAGATCCACACCAAGTCCGTACTCCAGCTCAGAGCGAAGCTCGCCGACGTCGGACGCTGACCTCCGTACCAACCGGTCGCCATGCGGAGTGCCGCAACGGGCACGGCATCCGTACAGTGGTGGTGTGCCCAGGATTCGAGCGGCCTCCGTGGCCGAGCACCGGACGATGCAGCGTGGCGCCCTCTTGGACGCCGCCCGCACCCTGCTGTCCGAAGGCGGAACGGAAGCGCTGACCTTCCCCGCCCTCGCCGAGCGCACGGGACTCGCGCGCTCCTCCGTCTACGAGTACTTCCGCTCCCGTGCGGCCGTCGTCGAAGAGCTGTGCGCCGTCGACTTCCCGGTCTGGGCCGCGGAGGTCGAGGCGGCGATGGAGCGCGTTGATACGGCCGAGCAGAAGATCGAGGCGTATGTGCGCCGGCAACTGGCCCTGGTCGGCGACCGGCGGCACCGCGCCGTCGTCGCCATCTCGGCCGGTGAACTGGACGCCGGTGCACGCGAGAAGATCCGGGCGGCGCACGGCGGACTCATCGCCATGATCGTGGAAGCACTCGCCGACCTCGGCCACGAACAGCCCCGGCTCGCGGCCATGCTCCTGCAAGGCGTCGTCGACGCCGCGGTCCGCCGCATCGAGCTCGGGGCGGCCGAGAACCCCGACCAGATCACCGAGGCGGCGGTCGCGATGGTCCTCCGAGGCGTTCGCGGCTGACCTCGGGGGGTGCCTCTATGTCCTTCGTCAAGCGAGGCGGGGTGCTCGGTGTTCGTAGAAGGTGCCGTCGCGGAGCATCGCGAACAGCACGCTGATGCGGTGC
>JOEL01000111.1 GCA_000720995.1 Streptomyces celluloflavus | reverse complement strand
GGACAAGACGACCACGACGGTCGCGATGGACTTCGGCCGCATCACCCTGGACCAGCGTCCTCGTCGACACCCGCCGCCTCGCCGACTGCTTCCCCGCCGTCGACTACTTCGAGAACAGCGGACTCCCCTTCGTCATCGCCCTCAACGGCTTCGAGGGGCACCAGCCGTACACACCGGACGAGGTCCGCGAAGCACTGCAGATCGGACCGGGCACCCCGATCCTCACGACCGACGCACGACACCGCTCCGAGGCCAAGAGCGCACTCATCACGCTGGTCGAGCACGCGCTGATGGCCCGGCTGAAGTAGCCGGGCGGCATCCGGCCCGCCCGATACGGCGGCGGGCCGGACGGCGTCCGCGCCCGGCGGCCCGTTCCGCAGCTCGCGGATCGGTTCCCTGTGACCGCCGGTGGTAACTGTGTCCTTTGCCACGCCCGCCGGCGGTGTTCATAACGTTTCGACAGTGAATTGCTCCGCGGGCAACACCCCTCGCGCACGCATAACTTCGCTGTGCGCACACTTCTCCCGCCTTTTGCCGGGGCTCGTCCTTAACGCCCCTTTTATCTGACGCTCCCTCGCCTGTGCCCCAGCTCCGTCCGGTGTTTGGAAGGCGCCGCCCTGACGTGCTGAAATTCCTTCAACTTCGGAGTGCGAACGCCCAGGAGAAGCGGCGCGACGGATCCGTGCCGTCGGCGAGAGGTTGTTGGTCGAGTGAGGCGAAGAAAGTCGAGCCCCGCGCCGCAAGAGCAGCGGCGGGGCAACTTCACGCCACCGCCGCGCAGTGCGGCACCGGCTTCCGACGCACCCGCCGTCCCGGCCGCCCGGCCCCCGGTCAGCGGCGGCAGATACTCCCCGCGCAACTGGCGGGTGGCCACCCGGCTGAACGCCATCATGCTGATCCCCGTCCTGGTCGCCCTGGCCTTCGGCGGGCTGCGGGTCAACAGCTCGCTCGCCACCTGGCGGGACGCGCAGGACGCGGAGCGGACCGCGAAGCTCGTGCGCGCCGCTCTCTCCTACAGCAACGCCCTCATCAACGAGCGGGACCGCACCGCCGTTCCCCTGCTGGCCGGCAAGAAGGACGACCCCGCCGTCCAGGAGGCGTGGAACGCCACCACCACCGCGGGCCAGCAGTTCCGCCGGGCCGTCGCCGACATGCCGGACAAGGAGGGGCTCAAGCGCCGGCTCGCCGCGTTCGAGAAGGTCGAGCCCCGGCTGGAGCGGCTGCGCGCGGACGCCTACACCACCAGATTGCCGGGTGTGCGGACCGAAGAGGAGTACGTCGAGATCCAGCACCCGCTGATGGAGTTCGCGAACGAACTCGGTCTGGGCACCGGCAACATCACCTCCTACGGCCGCACCGTCTACGCGGTGTCGCTGGCCAAGGCCGCAGAATCGCTTCAGCGCTCGATCGGCACCCACCTCCTGGTCGGTCCGGCCGCCCCGCACGGCGGCAAGGACCACACACTCCAGCTGACCGCCTTCGCGTCGTACCGCTATCTGGAGACCATCGCCATCGGCGAGTACACCTCCGGCGGCACGCCCGAGGACGTCGCGCGGCTGACCCGGGAAGCCGCCGCCCTGACGAAGTCCGCACAGGAGAAGGCCGCGCGGGCCAGGGAGCGGGACCTGGCGGCCGGGCGGCAGTTCCACGCCCCGCCGTCGATGGACGCCATGGCCACCGCCATCGCCGCCGGCACCGCACCCGAGGACCTGGCCGCCAAGGGCACCACCGCCGACGCCTGGTTCACCGCGGCGACCGGCAAGTTCGACATGTACCGCGCCATCGAGAAGGACCTGTCGGACCGGGCCGTGGACGAGGCGGCGCAGATCTCCGCCGATGCCCGGCGGTCGGCCTTCATCGACGCCGCGATCGTGCTGGCCGCCCTGGTGGCCGCGTTCCTCGTGGCGGGTCTGATGGCCCGTCGGATGAGCCACAACATGCGCCGGCTGCGCACCGCCGCCTTCGGGATCGCCGAGCAGCGGCTGCCGATGCTGGTCGACCAGCTCTCGCGGACGGACCCGGGCCGGGTCGACACCCGCGTCCAGCCCATCCCGATCGCCACCACCGACGAGATCGGCGAAGTGGCCCGCGCCTTCGACCAGGTGCACCGCGAGGCCGTCCGGCTCGCCGCGGAGCAGGCGCTGCTGCGCGGGAACGTCAACGCGATCTTCACCAACCTCTCGCGCCGCAACCAGGGCCTCATCGAGCGTCAGCTGGCGCTGATCACCGGGCTGGAGAACAACGAGGCGGACCCGGACCAGCTGGAGAGCCTCTTCCGGATGGACCATCTCGCCACCCGTATGCGGCGCAACGGCGAGAATCTCCTCATCCTCGCGGGTGAAGAGCCGGGCCGCCGCTGGAACCAGCCGGTGCCGCTGGTCGACGTGCTGCGGGCGGCCGCCTCCGAGGTGGAGTCCTACGAACGGGTGGAGCTCACCGGCGTCCCCGAGAGCGAGATCCACGGCAACGCCGTGACCGACCTGGTGCACCTGCTGTCCGAACTGCTGGAGAACGCCACCACGTTCTCCTCGCCGCAGGCCAAGGTGCGGGTGGCCGCGACCCGGCTGCCGGACGGCCGGATGATGATCGAGATCCACGACAAGGGCATCGGGCTCACCCCCGAGGACTTCGCGGACATCAACCACAAGCTGGCCAACCCGCCGAGCGTGGACGCCGCGGTCTCCCAGCGGATGGGCCTGTTCGTGGTCGGCCGGCTGGCCGACCGGCACGGTATCCGGGTCCAGTTGCGCCCCTCCGGCGAGCAGGCCGGCACCACCTCGCTCGTCATGCTGCCCGAGGCGATCACCCATGGCGGTGGCGGCGAGGAGCGGTTCGACGACGACTTCACGGTCTCCAAGATCGTGCCCGAGCACCGGCAGACCGCGTACGAGAGCGACCACCGCACCGCCGCCGAGCTGGGCTTCGACGAGACCGGCTACCAGCCGTCCGGCGAATCGCCCGCACCGGACCCGGTGGGCCGTTCGCTGCTGCGCGAGGAGCGCCGGGCCGCACGGGAGGCGCGGGCCGACACCGTGCCGCGGGACGGCGCTCCGCCCTTCGCCGCAGAGGCGCCGCCTGGTGCCGCCCATCAGGGCCACCCCGGGCGGACGGCCGGACAGCCGCCGTACGACGACCGCTCCTACGGCGGCCCGGTGTTCGGGCAGCCGGACCTCGCGCGGCCCGCCGTCCCGCAGCCGTTCCCCGCGCACGATCCCGCACGGCCGGAGGAGTGGCCCGAACGCCCGGCGCACGACGGTCACTTCGGGACCGAATCGGTATCTGACCGGAATGGTTCCGACGCTCCCGCCGACGCGTCCGAGCGCGTAGCATTCGACCGTCCGGGCGCTATCCCGAGCGACTCCCACTCGCTGACCGATGCCGGCCTTCCGCGCCGCCAGGGCGGCTCGCCGCAGGCTCAGCAGCAGTGGCAGCAGCCCGCGGAGCCGGTGGCGCCCCCGCAGCAGCGGAGCGCGCCGGAGGGCGGTCCGGACGGCTCCGAGTGGCGCACGTCCAACGATGAGCGCTGGGAACGCGCGGAGCGACTGCGTGAGCCGAAGGCGGGCGGGATCACTCCCTCCGGCCTCCCCCGGCGGGTGCCCAAGGCCAACTTGGTCGAGGGCACGGCGGAGCAGACCCCGCGGGGTGGCCCACAGGTCTCCCGCGCCCCGGAGGACGTCCGCGGCAGGCTGAGCAATCTGCGCCGCGGTGTCCAGCAGGGGCGCAATGCGGGCACGGACCACCCGGAAGTCCCCCACAATGACCAACAGGGCTTCGGCCCCGGCAGCACCTACGATCAGGAGCGTTAGTGTGAGCCCGATGAGCCAGGCGGCGCAGAACCTGAACTGGTTGATCACCAACTTCGTGGACAACACCCCCGGTGTGTCCCACACGGTCGTGGTCTCCGCGGACGGT
>JOEL01000110.1 GCA_000720995.1 Streptomyces celluloflavus | reverse complement strand
CACCCGCTACGACAAACGCGGCTACATCTTCCTCGGCACCGCAACGGCAGCCGCCATCACCATCTGGCTACGAACATGATCGACCGGACAAGTCCTAGTCGGCCGGCCTTCACGCTGTCTCCTGGGTACGGCCTGAAGGGCGGCAAAGGAAAGCCGGATGTCCTTCTTCGCGACGAGTGGGGGAGGACATCAGCCGTGCCGAGCCTGAACCACGTCACTTCTGCCGACGGCTTGGAGTCCCGAGCCTCCGATCCGGCCATGTGCGGGATCGGAGGCTCGTCGTGCACGGTGTCAGCGACGTTGTTGGTGCTGCTGGCTGGTGGGGGGCGTGGCCGCTACGGGCTGCGGGGCCTGGACCTGCCGGGAAGCGATGTCTGTTGCCATGGTGGAACGGCTGCGGGCGGCTTCGGCGCGGCGGTTGGGGGCGGGGTTGCGGCCGGTGTGTTGGATGCGGGTGATCAGGACACGGGCGGGTTGGCGGGCGGTGGTCAGTTCGCGTTGGGCGGCGGCCTCCTTGAGCAGCTGGTGGGGTTGGTGGCCGAGGGCTTCGGCGTCGGCGAGGACGGTGGCCAGGGCCGGCCAGGCGGGGTCGGCGAGGATGCGGTCGGCGTGGTCAGGGACTGCCGCCCGGATGTCGCTGGCGAGTACGCGTTGTGCCGATTCCCTGGGCGGGCGGGGTTCAAGTTCGGCGAGCACCGGAACGAGAGCTTGGTCGGCAGCGGTCTGGAGGTGCTGGAGGGCTTGGCGGGCGGCATCGGACTGGTGCGCGTGGCCCTTGGCCTCATGCCAGCGTCCGGCGACGATCGCCGCCCAGACGAGCGCTGAGACCAGGGCGGCGAGGGCGCTGCCGTCGGGGCCGGTAGCCGTGGTGGCGATATCGCGTGCCGCGGACCGCAGGGCATGGGCGGCTCGGTCCTCCGCCCGGATCTGGCAGCGCTGGGCGCGAGCGAAAGCCTTCGAGGCAGCTCGGAGTTCGGTGCGCAGGTCGGCGGGGGCCTTCTGCGCGGTGGCCTCGATCAGTTCGCCGAGGGCGGTGATGTGTGCCTGGGCTCGTGCGTCGTCTGTGAGATCGGTGTGGAGGGTGTCGAGGGCGCCGGTGGCTTGGTGCCAGGGGGTGCCCGGCTGGTTGCGGCGGGCGGTGGGGTGCTCTTCCGGCTGGCTGGATTCAAGGCGGCCCTGGATCTTGGGCAGGGAGAGGTCGGGGGAGATCTTTCCGCCGGGGTGGAAGATCTGCTCACCCTGCTCGTTGAGGTCGCCGGGGCGGCCAACGGCATATCCCAGTAGGTCTCCTGACGGGCCGCGCCGGACCTGCACCTCGATGCCGTCGGCTTCGAGGTAGGCGATGAATTCCTCTGCATTGGTCACATGGGGAATGGCGGCACGAATGCGACCCTGGAGCCACTCCGGACTCGTCTGCTCCCAGCCGAGCCGTTCGGCCTTGTGCATCTCGGCCTGGGTAGGCCGACGGGTGCCGGTCCGGTCGCCCTTCTTCAATTGCCGCAGTCCATAGTCCTTCTCGATCTCGCGGCATTCGTCGCCGACGCGGATGCCGCTGTCGTGGAGTTTGGGGCGTCGGCCATCTTCGCGGACGGTGGTAGCCAGGATGTGGATGTGGTCGTCCGCGTGGCGGACGGCGATCCAGCGGCAGGCCAGATCGTCGCCGGCCGGAGCGATACCGGCGGCCTCCACGATGCGCTGGGCGATCTCGCCCCATTCAGCGTCGGAGAGGTAGCGATCCTCGGGTGCGGCGCGGACAGGGCAGTGCCAGACGTGATCGGTGATCTTCTTGCCGAACTCGCCGTTGCGCAGACGGACGGGCTCGTCGAGGTGACGGGCGAGTTCGGTCAAGGTGGCGTTCTCGTCACGGCCGGGGTCGGGCATGCCGAGCATGGCGAAGCCGGCGACGATGTGCGGGTCGAAGTGTTCGTCGTGGGTGCCCCGGCCATAGAGGTAGGCCAGCAGACCACGGGTGTTGGCGCCGGGCGCCTTGATGGCGGCGATCATGCGGCGAGGTCCTCCGTCACGTCGGCGGGCTGACGCAGAGCCTCGGCGATCAACTCAAGTAGGTCGTGGAGTTCGTCGAGGCGCTGACGCAGGTCGGGCGGGGTGAGATCGCTGTTGAGGGCGCGGGCGATCTGGTTGACGTTGACGCCGATGCGGTTGAGCTGACGTAGGACCTGGGCGCGGAAGATGTGCGTGCGGCGGCGGTCCTCGGACAGGGGGAGGTTCGCGGTGAACCGACCGGTGATGAAGGCGAGGACGACGTCGGCGGCGAAGCCGGACTTGCCCTTATAGCCGTGCTCGATGGCCGTCTCCTGGAGACGGGTTTCCTCGTCATCGGTGAAGAGCATGGGGCCGACACGAACGGTGCGTTTGGTGCCGGTGAAGCGGCGGATCGTGGGCTGGGCACTCTTCACGGCGGGCTCGCCGGCGGCGGTCTCGGCAGCGCGGGAGAGGCGAAGGATCTCGCTCTGGACGGCGTGGAGCGTGTCCAGGTCGGGGCCACCCTCGGCCCCGACTTCCTGGTCCTGCGTCCCCTGGCGCTGGGCCGTCTCCGCCACCCCCGGGGCGGAGATCCCCGAAGACCGGCCTTGAGTCGGACTCGGGGTACTACTGGCTCCGCCAGGGGCAGCCCGTCCGAACGCACGCCGCAGACGGTCCATCAGCGTAGGGGACTTCGTCAGTGGCATCGGCTCGTCGGGGGCATCTTCGATGTGGTGCTGGTCGTGTGTCACGGGTGGTTCTCCGGAAGGGGCGGGGAGGGCAGGCGGGCCGGCAGGGAAGCTCCTGCGGAGTGCGGATGGTCAGCGCCCTGTCCACAGGTGGGGATAAGCGGGCCCCGAGCGGGGCGGTGACCGACCCACCGGGTGACCGGAAGGGTTCCGGTCACCCGGTGGGGCAGGCGGTCAGCCGCTGTTCGAACCGGTGTCAGCGGTGGCTTCGAGTTCGGGCCGCAGGATGCTCATGACCTCGGTCAGTCGTTCGCCGCCGACCTTGAGGCCCTTGTCCCGTATGGCTTTGAGGACGACCGCGCGGGAGAGTCGTCCCTGCTCGGCGGCGGCGATGCGGCCGACCTCCACGAGCTTGTCCAGGGTGGCGTCGGCCGGACGGCCGCCTCGGTGCTTGGCCTCCTGAACCACCGCGCTCTGAACTCCGGCGTCCTGAACCGCGGCGACAGGTTCCGACGTTCTCTCGTCGGCGGCTTCGCGGGTGACGAGGATGTGGAGATGGACGGCTCCGGCCAGGGCGAGCGGGGCGATGGTGGACAGGGTGCCGACGGTGGCGTCTCCCAAGTGCAGTTCGCCTGTGGCGCTCTGCTGGTTGAGGCGGATGGCATGAAGGGCGTTGGCCCAGATGCTCGCGGCGGTGGCGGTACCGAAGAGCGTCCACACGTAGAGGCGGGCCCGGAACGTGGCGGTGCGCAGGACGAGGAGGGCGCGGACGCCGTAGGCGATGAAGCCGTCGATCACGAGGGGGAACAGGTAGGTGAGGAATCCGCGGATGTGGATGGCGATGGCCATCTGCTGGAGGGCGTCGTAGGAGAGGGCGCAGCCGGCGCCGCCGAGGGCGACGATCGCAGCGCGGTCCCAGGCCGTCGCCCGTGTTGCAGACGGGTGTTTGAGCGCTGGAGCTGCGGTGGTGGACAAGGGGGTTCTCCGGGTGCTTGAGGTGGGGCGCTTACGCGACCCCCTTTACAAGGAGGGGGTCGCGCGTAGCTCCTGGACGGCGTGCCCGCTCTTGGTGAGGGCCTCCAGGCGGCGCCTGGCCTTGGCGAGGTCCGCAGGGCGGGGGTTGGCTTCACCGGTGGTCTGCGTGGCGAGTTGGCGGGCGGTAAGTCCGTGAGCGCCCGCCTGGCGCAGCAGGGTGAGGGGGTCGAGGCTGGTGTCGACGCGGGAGGTGCCACGGGGGTGGTCATGGATGACCGGCAGGGGACCGATCTCGTCGTCGACGGTTTTGAGGTGGTGGAGCTGGACCACCGGGTCGCCCGCCGCGCCGTTGAGGAAGAGGACGCTTCCCGCTCCGGCGGTGAACCACGCTGACCCGTAGACCTGGTCCAGCACGGGGCGTTGGTTGCGCGAGGCGTCGGGGCCTTGCTTGCGCTGGTGGTGCAGTTCGAGCAGCTCGACGCCGTCGCGCAGCAGTTGCTGCCGGGCGTTGTTGTAGGCGAGCCCGGCCTCGTCGTCGGTGAGCTTGCCGACGACGTCCTTGAGGCTGTCGATCACGACGGTGTCGGCGCCGTGCTCGGCGGCCAGCTCGGTGAGCAGCTGTGGCTCGGCGTTGAGAGACGCGGGCAGCGGGCCGGACCAGAAGACCAGGCGCTGCCGCAGGATGTCCTGGTGGGCTTGGTCCACGACGCGGGTGAAGGCGCGGGCAAGCTGGCTCGGCCGGTCCGCAGCGATGTAGAGGACCTTCTCGCCCTGCTGTACGGGCATGTCCAGGACTTGGGCGAGCAGGCCGAGCCGGGCGAGGACGATTTGCTGGGCGATGGTGGACTTCCCGACTCCGGGCGGGCCGACCAGCATCAGGCTCTCGCCCGACGCCCAGGCCGTCTTCCCCGGCGTGCCCCAGACCGGGGCCGTACTGGCGGGGGTGTCGGTGACGAAGGACCAGCCATCGGTGGCGTAGCGCTGAAGCCGTCCGCCCGAGCTGCGGCGGGCGCGGTCGGCTGCCTCGCTCAGCGAGGCTGTCAGCAGGCTGCGAACTTCTGCTGGGTCCGCTCCTGGTGCGGTGGCGCCCTGCAGGACACGCACCGCTGTGGCTTGTAGGGTCCGCAGGTCGGCGTGGTGGCGCACGATGTCGGCGTAGTACTCGGCGCCGGAGCCCACCGATGCCGCGGAGGCCAGGGTGTGCAGGTACGGGGGGCCGCCGACGCGGGTGAGATCGCCCGTGGATTTCAGCTGGTGGGAGAGGGCGATCGCATCGGTGGGCGCGCCGTCCTTCCGCAGCTGCAGCAATGCGTGCCAGATGGTGGTGTGCGCGGGCTGGTAGAAGTCGCCCGGTTCCAGCACCTGGCGGACCGCGTCGATGACGGCGCTCTGGTACATGCACGACCCGAGGACGGCCATCTCGGCGTCGGCGTCGTGCTGCATCGGCACAGGCGTGCCGGAGCCGGGGTCCGGCGCCATGGGGTGGGGGAGGTGCGAGGTCAGGGGTGTGGTGCTGGCCGGCCCGATGCCCGTAGGCTTGGACATGGATTCCTCCCCGAAGTGCATCAGGCCCTGGCAGGCCGCACTTCGGTTGATCGTCTTGATGGGTGGTCACGCTGGGATCCGTCGTGGCCCCCGGTGCGCTAACACCGGGGGCTGCTCCTTTTTCGCGGGGGCGACAGAAGCCTGCCTCTACCCGATGCGCACAGTCAAGGCGAGAACCTGCGCCCAAGCGGCATCGACATTGAATCGCTACAACACAATAGCCGCTTGAATCTGTGTTCCGTGGTGCGTTAACGTGGTACCCATGACGGAGAAGGACTGGCAGGGCCGGCTGACGCAGCAGGTGGCCGAGGCGGTACGCGACTACCGCAAACTGCGAGGGCTGAGTGCCCAGGGCCTCGCTGACGCCTGCGCCGCACTCGGCCATGCGATCCCGCGCACATCGATCGCCAACCTCGAGAACGGGCGCCGTTCCGGAGTCGAGATCGCGGAACTGCTGGTGTTCGCCAAGGCGCTGGACGTTCCGCCGATCGCGCTGCTCCTGCCCATTGGGATGGCCGGCTCGGTCGAGGTGCTCCCCGGCCAGGAGCTGCCGATCTGGGACGCTGTCTCCTGGGTCACTGCCGAGACCCTGATCGGCGAGGAGCCTGAACCCGGCACCGTCAACGAGGTCATCTTTGAGCTCCGTGCGCACGCGCAGGCCATCAGCTCACTGCGCAGAGCCATCAAGTTCGCCGAGGAGACCCGCCGGGGCGCCAACTTGATCCGCGACCCGCAGCAGCGCGCCCGCAGCGACGACATGCTGGAGCGCCTGGAGGGCTACACCCACGGCTATGCCCAGGACGTACGCGAATTCCGCGCCAAGCTGCGCGTCCGCGGCATCGAACCCCCCATGCTGCCGGAGGACTTGAAGCACCTCGACGCTTCTGAGTAGCCCTCCTCCCGTCTCACTGCGGTGTTAGCGCGCCGCGAGACGAGTACATGACCCCAGCTGTATGACCACCCATCAAACGATCACGCCGCAGGGGTGCCAGCCCCAGGTCGGCGGGAAGGACTCCCATGCCTTCTTCCAGCGCGCCCGAGCGCTATCTGACCATCCCCGAGGTCGCCGAGCGCCTCAGCACCACGGAGCGTTTCCCCCGCCGCCTCGTCGCTGAGCGCCGTATCGCCTTCGTCAAGGTCGGGCGGCACGTCCGTATCGCCGAGAGCGTGCTCGCCGCCTATACAGCGGCCCGCACCGTTCAGCCGGTACGACGGTTCCGCTCCGGCTACGGCCAGGCTGCCTGATGGCGCGAAAGCCGCAGCGGCGGCGTGAATTCGGCAGTGTGCGCCAGACCGAGTCGGGGCGCTTTCAGGCTCGTTACTGGGCTCCGGACGGCAAGCGGCGCTATGCGCCGAAGACGTTCGAGACCAAGACGGAGGCAACGACCTGGCTCGCACTGACCCAGGCCAATATCGAGCGCAAGCACTGGACCGACCCCGACGCCGGCGCCGTCAACTTCGAGGATTTCGCGAGGAAGTGGGTCAACGAGCGCGGCCTGGCAGCGACCACCGAGGACCTGTACACCCGCTTGCTCAACAGGCACATCACGCCCACGTTCGGCACATGGGACCTGGACGAGATCCAACCGGCGGATGTGCGCGTCTGGCGAGCCGAGCGGCTGAAGGCGACCAACGGTGCGAAGACGACAGTGGCCAAGTCCTACCGCCTGCTGAAGGCCATCCTTCAAACCGCGGTCGACGACGATCTCCTCAAGAGCAACCCGTGCCGTATCAAGGGCGCCGGCAAGGAGGAGGCCGACGAACGCGACGTCGCCGAGGTCGAACAGGTCTATGCCCTGGCCGAAGCCATCGGACCACGCTGGCGCATCATGATCTTCCTCGGGGCCTTCGCGTCCCTGCGTCCCGAAGAACTCGCCGAGCTGCGCCGCAGCGACATCGACGTCGACGAGGGCGTGGTGTGGATCAGGCGCGCCGCGCCGGAGCTGACCAACGGCAAGAAGGTGATCGGCGATCCGAAGTCGCGAGCGGGCAAGCGTGCGGTGTACCTGCCCGATTTCCTGGTGCCCGAGCTGCGTCGCCACCTTCAGTGGTTCGCCGAGAAGGAACCGGACGGACTCCTCATCGTGGGCGAGCGCGGGGCTGCTCTGCGACGGTCCTCCTTCGGGCGCAAGTGGCGCAAGGCGCGCATCGCAGTGGGACTGCCGGACAACTTCCGCTTCTACGATCTGCGCCACACCGGTAACACCCTGGCGGCCGACTCCGGCGCGAAGCTCAAGGACCTTATGGTCCGCGCGGGCCAGTCCAGCCCCAAGGCTCAGCTGATCTACCAGCATCCGCGCGACGAGCCGCCTGCCGCGGAGCCATGTGAGGTGATCGGCAGAGTAGTACGCCTTGTCCGCGCGAATCTTGACCGGCCGTCTTCGGCGCAGTTCGCGCCGTGAGCGGATGGCGGGTATGCCGAGGATCAGTGGCTTGAACGCCTGGCTGTCGTGCACGTTCGCGCCGGAGACCGCGAGGGTCAGTGGGACGCCCTGAGCTTCGGACAGGACATGTAATTTGCTGCCCTTCTTGCTGCGATCGACCGGGTTCGGCCCGGTCAGCAAACCCCCCTTTTCGCGCGGACGGAGGCTGCGTCGATGATTGCTGAGGTCCAGTCCAGCTCGCCCCGGGCGCCGAGTTCATCCAGGACTGCCCGGTGTAGTCGGCGCCACAGCCCGGCCTCGGTCCACGCCGTGAACCGGCGGTGCGCTGTTGCCGGGGAGACGCCGAACGTCGGCGGAAGATGGCACCAGGCGCAACCGTTGGTCGGCACGTACACCACCGCTGTGACACCGCCCGCTCGTCCACCGGAGTCGTACCCCCGCCCTGCGGGCGGGACGTGAACTTCGGCAGCAGCGGCGCTGCCAACTCCCACAACCCGTCCGGCACAAGCCGACGGGGCAGACCAACAGTCGCAGTGCAGCATCATGCCGCATCAGCAACTCGCCACGTGAGAAGTCCTCTTGGTCAGGAGGAATGTCCAGCCTTCTTACGTTCCTCTCACAACTGTGCTGCACCGTGGGGCTCATGGCGACCAAGCGAATTGCTGTCGGTGTCGGAATTCTCGTGGCGATGGGCCTGACGGGCGCGGCCGCGGTGGCCTCTGGGGCTCCCGCTCCGGTGTCCGGAAAGGCTTCCGCCGCAGCGCCCGGAAAGAAGGCGAAGAACTATCTTTACGCCTCCATCGGGGATTTCGACACAAATGTGATGCCGTTGATCGATCGTCGCGATGTCGCCGGCGTGCAGTTGGTGGTGCCGTGGAAGGCGCTGGAGCGGAAGAAGAATCAGTACGACTTCTCTGAGATCGACCGGGCGCTGAACGTTCTGCAGTCCCGCCACAAGAAGCTGTTCATCCAGGTCCAGGACCGGTTCTTCGCGCTGCCGGCGAGGCTCCCGGACTATCTGTTGAAGGATCCGGAGTACAAGGGAGGCGCGGCTCCGACAACGAACGAGAACGGCCTCGGCCCCGGTGAGCCCGGGGCGGTCGCGGCGCAATGGAACCCGCAGGTGCGGGGCCGTTTCCAGCAGCTACTGAAGGCGATGTCACAGCGGTTCGACGGTCGCCTCGCTGGGGTGAACCTGCCGGAAACCGCTACCGGGGTGGACACCAAGAAGGACCACACCGGCTACAGCGACGACGTCTACTTCAAGGCAGAACTCGACAACATGGCCTACGGCAAGAAGGTCTTCACCAAGACGCCGTTCATCCAGTACGTCAACTTCTGGCCCGGTGAATGGAACAACAGCCGCAAGTACATGAGCCGCACCTTCGAGTTTGCCAAGGCGCACGGAATCGGCCTGGGGGGACCGGACATCCTGCCGGACCGCCCGGCGCAGATGGAAAACTCGTACCCCTTCTTCAAGAAGTACCGGGGGCAGCTCCCCATGGTGGCCATGGCCGTACAGGAACCCGACTTCCAGTACGAGAACCCCAAGACGAAGAAGCCGTACACCCGGCAGGAGTTCACCGACTTCGGCACGAACACCCTCGGAGCCGACGTCATCTTCTGGGCCACCAGCGCGCCCTGGCTCCACCAGCCGACGGCACGATAGGGCCCCCATCCCTCGCGGCTGGGGAAGGCGCCTTGTCACCTGAGGTTATGAGGTGACCTGACGCCCGCCGATTCGAGCGAAAGGGCAGCCACTTTCTCGCGTTCCTCGACCTCGCGGCAGCACTGACCTGCTTCAAGAAGCTTGCGAAACCCACCACGTGAGACACGCCTCTAAGGCGTCGGTTTTCCCCAACCCAGAGGGCAATGCGCAGTGTAGGCAGGACCGTTCAGTAACTGAACGGTCCTGCCTACACTGCGCTGTGTTTTAGGCGGAGTGCGTTCGCCGTCCGGAGCGCGGGCAGGGGCCAGGCGAACTCCCTTGCCAAGAGCCCATTTTGCATCCGTAATCTCGCGACACCTCAGGGGCAAGTGACCCAAGTCACAGAAAATGCGTCTCGCTATTTGAGAAGGTCGACTCTCAAGGTGCCTGGCTCGGTGTGGGAGTGGGTGAAACTTACGCCTCGGCCGGCAGATGGGGCTGGTGGGGGGCTGGCTGGCCCGAGAATGGTCTAGACAGCAATGAAGGCCCAGATCGCTGACCTGGGCCTTCGCTGTGGAGCGGGTGACGAGAATCGAACTCGCGCTCTGAGCTTGGGAAGCTCATGTTCTACCATTAAACTACACCCGCGTAAAGAGCCGCCTCGATGGAAGGCGGAGCATCGCAGCACACTCTACCTCATGGTCGGGGTGCGGTGTGATGGGTGTGGGTGGGGGTGCGCGGGAGGGGCGGTTGGTCCGGGGGGGTGCCTCTATGTTTTTCGTCAAGCCCGAGTTGGTCATGTGGTGGCTGCTTCGGGGGTTCGGGGTTCGTAGAAGGTTCCGTCGCGGAGCATGG
>JOEL01000109.1 GCA_000720995.1 Streptomyces celluloflavus | reverse complement strand
TCAGCGTACTGCGGTGGGTTTATGGCCGAATATCAGAACATTCGAACTGGTCGTCACTGCGCTTTCATCCTCCACGCCCACGTGGTTTTCGTGACGAAGCACCGGCACAAGGTCTTCAAAGGCACGCACCTGACGCCCATGGAGAAGATCATGCGCGCCGTGTGCGAGGACTTCGAGTGCAAGCTGGTGGAGTCCAACGGCGAGAACAACCACGTGCACCTGCCGGTGAACTTCCCGCCGAAGGTGGCCCTGCCCAAGCTGGTCAACTCACTGAAAGGCGCCAGCTCCCGCAAGCTCCGCCAGCAGTTTCCCTCGAGCAGCAGAACCGTCCACTCCAGCCTGCAGGTCAGAGCAACGCTCAGAATCGCTTCACCTCCCCCGTGAACGGGGAAGCACTGCGATTAGTCCCGGTAGCGGCCCATACCGTTCCAGCCGAAGATCGTCTCGGTGACGACGGCCCCGGTGAAGATGGCCGGGACGCTGAACGCCACGGACGTCGCCGTCGGAATGAGCGCGGTCCGCAGGGCGTGCCGGCGGATCGCCTGGGCCCGGGTGAGCCCGGTGGCGCGGGCGGTGCGTACGAAGTCGGCGTTGATCGTGTCGAGCAGCAGGGACCGCTGCGTGAGGTGATATCCGACGTATCCCATCAGGGTCAGGGTCAGGGTCAGGGTCGGCAGGATCAGGTGCAGGAAGCGGTCCCCGATCGTCGGGAGCAGCCCTTCGACGTTCGGTGAGTTCTCCCCGGCGACGTAGAGGAAGTGCAGCCCGGCGTGCTGGTTCAGCCAGATGGCGACGAAGACCACGGCGAGCGCGGCGACGGACGTCGGGATGTTGAACACCGCGATGGACACGGCCTGCGACACCCGGTCGGCCCAGCCGTACTGCCGCGAGGCCGTGTACACCCCCAGCGTGACGCCGATCACGACGGACAGGACCGTCGCGATGACGACCAACTCCGCGCTGACGAGGGACCGGTAGCCGATCTCCCCGTTGACGGAGACGCCGGTGGGGGACTTCCCCCAGTCGAAGTCGAGGACCACGGAGGTGAACCAGTCCCACCATCGCCGCACCACCGGCACCTGCGGGTCCAGGTTGTACGGCGCGAGCGCCCGGCCGATCTGCGCCTCACTGCGGACGGGCCGCAGCTCCTTGAAGTTCGACCGCGGGTCCAGGAACCAACTCGCCAGGAAATACGTGGCGTTGGTCGCGACCACGATCATCAGCAGCCACCCCGCCGCCTTGCGCATCACATAGCGCACCACGCGCGCCACCTCCCCCGCCCATGCACGAGGCGCGCCGCGGAGGCGCCGGGTCTGAGGGACGTATGCATGCGCCGTGGAGCCTTCTGGGGAGACGGGATGTAAGCACAAACGTGCGAACGTCAGTCTGATCCGCACTCCGCCGCCGACACCAGACCTGGACGGTTTCCGCCACGAGGCTGAAATACGGCTGTAGCAAACGGTGAGATCCCGCCGATCTCGGACAACGTGTGGTGACGGAGGTGGGGTCGCGGTCCGGCCCGGGTTTCGAACCGGGTGGCGGTCAGGACCGACGCACTCCGTTGACGCTGCCGGCGTGCCCGCCGACGAGCCGCTGGAATCCCGGGTGGGTGCGGAGGAGTTCGGCGTACGTTCCGGTGGCGTGGGCCGTGCCGTTCGCGAGCATGACGACGGTGTCGGCCGCTTCGATGGTGGACATCCGGTGGGCGATGACGAGGAGGGCGCACTCCTGCCGCAGGTCGTGCATATTGACCGTCAGGGCCGCCTCGTTGGCGGGGTCGAGGTGGGCGGTGGGTTCGTCCATCAGCAGCAGGCGGGGGCGGGCCAGGACCGCTCGGGCGATGGCGATGCGCTGGCGTTCGCCGCTGGACAGGCGCGCCCCGCGCTCACCGACCTCGGAGTCGAGCCCGGCCGGCAGGCGGCGGACCTTGTGCGTGAGGTTGACGAGGTCGAGGGCCTGCCACAGCCGGTCGTCGGTGGCGTCCGGGGCGGCGTAGCGGAGGTTGTCCCGCAAGGTGCCGTGCAGGATCGGGCAGTCCTGCTCGACCCAGCCGATGTGCGAGCGCCACTCCTTGAGGCCCATGTCCGTGGCCGGCCGGCCGTCGATGCGGATGCTGCCGCTCCACGGCTCGTAGAACCGGTTGACCAGCGCGAAGGCGGTCGACTTACCGGCCCCCGACGGGCCGACCAGGGCGACCAGCGCATGGGGCGGCACGGTCAGCGACAGCCCCCGGAGCACCGGCGCATCGGGGCTGTACCCGAACCGCAGATCACGGATCTCCAGCGACGCGGTCGAGGGCGCGCGGTGGGCCGGTTGCCGCCGCGGGGTGCCGCGGCCGGCCGTGGGGACGCCGCTGTCCTCGGTGGGGAGCGCGTAGACCTCCTGGATGCGCTCGGTGGCGCCTTTGGCCCTGTTCACCGAGGCGATGCCCGCCATCAGCTCGGTGAGGGGCCCCGCCAGCTGGGTGGCGTACAGCAGCATCGCCACGAGGGCGCCGAGCGAGAGGGCCCCTTGGTCCACCCGGGCCGCACCGACCAGCAGGATCAGGACGAAGGCGGCGTTGATGGCCAGTTGGGCCGCGGGGGCGATCACCGCCGTGAGCCGGGCGCTGTGCACCGCGGCGTCGTAGGCGCGGTGGGACAGTGCGGCGAGGTGGTCGATCTCCCGTTGTTCGGCGCGGTTGGCCCGGACGGTGCGCAGCGCCGACAGGGCGCGTTCCAGTCCGGCCGAGATCGCCCCGACGGCGGTCTGCAGCGTCATCGACAGGCGGCCGATCCGCGCCGACAGCCCGTTGATCACGAGGCCGGCGGTGAGCAGTACGCCCAGGATGAGCAGCATCAGGACCGGATCCATCACGAACATCGCGACGAGGCTCCCCAGGGCGACGCACAGGTTGGTGGCGATCTGGACGGAGACATGCGTCAGCGCCTCGCGCAGGGCGGCCACGTCCGTCGAGGCGCGCGCCATGAGGTCGCCCACGCGCAGCTGATCGAAGGCCCGCATCTGGATCCGCAGCAGGTGCGAGACCAGTCCGGTGCGCATGCCCAGGACGAACCGTTCGCCGGTGCGCTCCAGCAGGAAGGCGGCGAAGGCACCGATCACCGCCTGGGCCAGCAGCACCAGGACGAGGACGGCGACGGGGCCGAGGAGTGGCCGGTGTGCGGTGAGCGCGTCGACCACCCCCTTGGCCGCCAAGGGCTGCGCGACGCCCACGGCGGCCGCGATCAGGGTGAGGAGGAGGGCCGCCACCAGGGGGCGCCGCTGCCCCCGGGTCAGGGTCCACAGCTGTCGAAGCATCGCGGGCGCGGCTCCTTCTCCGGCCCGTCGCACGGGCCGTCACGACGGGCAAGCCGGGGGCGGGGACGACCGGCACCGCGCGGGGCGCGGCGGACCGGTACCGGGTGTCAGCCGGCCTCCACCAGCCCGGACGTCCGGAGCTGTTCGGTCACCGCCGTGAGGTCCTCGCGCGCCTGGGCCGGTGCGATGTCGAACCGGTCCGCGAACTCCTCGGCGACCTGGTCCATGGTGCAGCCGGCCAGCAGGCGCCGCAGCGCGTAGGCGCCGGTCCGGTTGAGCTGCCAGTAGTGCCCGGTGCGCTCACTGAGCAGCACCGCGCCGTCGTCGGTGTCGGTGGCGACCGTGTGGGCGGTCAGACGGAGCGTCATATGGTCCTCCGGGCGTGGGAACGGCGCGGGAGCGGCATGGGGACGGCGCGGGAGCGAAGCCGAGGCGGCGCGGGGACGGCGTGGGAGCGGGGTCGAAGCGGCCTGGGGACGGCCCCCGCGCGCGGCTATCGGGTCGCTCGCTTCGGCGGACGGGGGGCGACGGTGAGCAGCGGCCGGTAGTAGCCGTCGGGGTACGGCTCGTCGATCACCTGGCCGTCGGCCTCGATCCAGGCGTGCGCGGCGAACGGCGTCGTACGCACACCGGTCTGCCAGGTGGGCCACACCCCCCTGAAGCGGCACAGTACGGCTGCCGCGATCGACCGCTGCAGGCAGTTGTGGACGGCGCAGTGCAGGCTGACCGCGACGACCGCGGCGCGGGCCGCGGATGCCTGCGCGGCGGTCCCCGGACGGGCGCCGACGCGCAGCACCTCAAGGACGGCGCGCAGATACCTGGGCGGCAGTTTGGCCAGCGGCAGGGCGATGGCCACGGCGGTCAGCGGCAGCACGCGCCGGTGCAGGGGCAGCCGGACGCGCGGCGGCAGCGCGCAGGGCGGACTGGTCATGGCCTCTCCGTAAGTTGTTAGGCGGCCCGGGAGGGCCGGGTGTGGCTTATGGCTTCTTGCCTTCAGTGGCTTCCGAGGAGTGGCCGCCCGGC
>JOEL01000108.1 GCA_000720995.1 Streptomyces celluloflavus | reverse complement strand
ACAACCCCACATCCACCGACCGCAACTCCGGCCACGCCTCCACATGCGACAACAACCGCGCCGCCTGCCCCCGCACCGCCTCCACCGACCGCCCCGAAACCACCCACGGAACCACACCCACAGACCCCACCCGACCCGGAGCACCCACCACCCCATCCACCACCGGACGTCCGCGGCAACACCCCAAACCGCAACGCCAACACCATCTTCATCACACCCGCCACACCCGCAGCCGCCTGCGCATGACCAATATTCGACTTCACCGTGCCCAGCCACAGCGGCCGCTCCGGATCGCGCGACTGCCCATACGTCGCCAGCAACGCCTGCGCCTCAATCGGATCACCCAGCGTCGTCCCCGTACCGTGCGCCTCGACGGCATCCACATCCGCAGCGGACAGCCCACCACTCGCCAGAGCCTGACGAATCACCCGCTGCTGCGACGGACCATTCGGCGCCGTCAAACCATTCGACGCACCATCCTGGTTGACGGCCGAACCCCGCAACACCGCCAGGATGTCGTGACCATTGCGCCGCGCGTCAGACAGCCGCTCCAACACCAGAATGCCCACACCCTCGGACCAACCGACACCATCCGCCGCATCCGAGAACGCCTTGCACCGACCATCCGGCGACAAACCACGCTGCCGCGAAAACTCCACGAACGTACTCGGCGTCGACATCACCGTCACACCACCCGCCAACGCCAACGAGCACTCACCCGCCCGCAACGCCTGCATCGCCCAATGCATCGCCACCAACGACGACGAGCACGCCGTGTCCACGGTGACCGCGGGGCCTTCGAAGCCGAAGGTGTACGCGACCCGGCCCGAGGCGACGCTGAGGGCGCTGCCCTGGCCCTGGAAGCCTTCGAACTCCTTGCCGTGGAGGGTGGTGGCGTAGTCGCTGTACATGACACCGGTGAAGACGCCGGTCTGGCTGTCGCGCAGGGAGGCCGGGTCGATACCGGCCTGCTCGATCGCCTCCCAGGAGGTCTCCAGCAGCAACCGCTGCTGCGCATCCGTAGCCAGCGCCTCCCGCGGGCTCATCCCGAAGAACTCCGGATCGAACTCGCCCGCGTCGTGCAGGAACCCGCCCCGTCGTGTGGTGGACGTACCCGAGTGGTCCGGGTCGGGGTCGAAGAGCGCGTCCACGTCCCAGCCGCGGTTGACCGGGAAGTCCGAGATGACGTCGGCGCCTTCCGTGACGACGCGCCACAGGTCTTCCGGCGAGCGGACTCCGCCCGGGTAGCGGCAGGCCATGCCGACGATCACGATCGGGTCGTCGGCGATCGCCGGCAGTGGAAGCGCCGGGATCTCGGGCTCGGCGGTCTCGGCGCCGAACAGTTCGTCGAGAAGGTGGTCCGCCAACGCCGTCAGGGTCGGATGGTCGAAGATCATGGTGGCCGGCAGCCGCAGCCCTGTCGTGGCGTTCAGCCGGTTCCGCAGTTCCACGGCGGTCAGCGAATCGAAGCCCAGGTCCCGGAATGCCCGCACCGGATCGACGCTGTCGCCGCCCGTGTGTCCCAGTACGAGGGCGGCCTGCCCCCGTACGAGATCGAGCAGGGCCGCACGCCGGTCCGCGCGTTCCAGCCGGCTCAGCTGCTCGGTCAGTCCGGTGTCCGCGCCCGCCACCGCCTGGCGACGGGACCGGGTGCGGACCAGGCCCCGCAGCAGCGGTGCGATCTCGCCCTGGGCGCGCAACGCCGGCAGGTCCAGCCGTACGGGTGCGACCGCCGGCTCACCGGTGGCCAGCGCCGCGTCGAAGAGTGCCACGCCCTGCTCCACCGACAGCAGCGGCATGCCCGCCGCCTCGGCCCGGCGCAGATCTCGGTCGTCCAGCCCGCTGGTCATGCCCGCCTGCTGGGCCCAGGGGCCCCAGGCCAGCGACACGCCCGGCAGTCCCTCGGCTCGCCGATGTCCGGCGAGCGCGTCCAGGAAGGCGTTCCCCGCCGCGTAGTTGCCCTGCCCCGCGCTGCCGAAGGTGCCGGCGGCGGAGGAGAAGAGGACGAAGGCGGAGAGGTCCAGGTCCCGGGTGAGTTCGTGCAGATGCCAGGCCGCGTCGGCCTTCGGCCGCAGTACGGTGGCCAGCCGCTCGGGTGTGAGCGAGCCGATGACACCGTCGTCGAGGACACCGGCGGTGTGGATGACGGCGGTCAGCGGATGGTCCGCCGGTACGCCCGCCAGCAGCGCGGACACCGCGTCACGGTCGGCGAGATCGCATGCCGCGAGCGCCACCTCGGCGCCCTGCCCGGCCAGCTCCACCACGAGGTCGGCCGCTCCGGGCGCGTCCGCACCTCGTCGGCCGGCCAGCAGCAGCCGCCGCACGCCGTGCTCCGCCACCAGGTGCCGGGCCAGGACGCTGCCCAGCCCGCCCGTGCCGCCGGTGATCAGGACCGTACCTTCGGTATCCCAGACGGGGCCCGGCCCGCTGACCGCCCTACGGGCCAGCCGCCCGGCACGGATGGCACCCTCGCGGATCACCAGCTGCGGTTCGGCCACGGCGAGGGCCTGCGGAAGCAGGGGCACGGACGAGGCATCGGCGTCGGCGTCCGGATCGAGGTCGATGAGGCCGAAGGCGCCAGGGTGTTCCGTCTGCGCGGAGCGCACCAGGCCCCACACCGACGCAGCGGCCACATCGTCACCACCCACGGCACCACGGGTGACGAAGACCAGGCGGGAGCCGGCGCACCGCTCCTCCGCCAGCCACTCCTGCATCAACCGCAGCGCCTGGCCGGTCAGTTCATGAGCCGACTGCACGACATCGGCGCCCTCCTCACCGGCCATATGCGCGAGCACCACGCCGGGGACCCCCGCAGTCGCCAGCGCCGCCACATCCGCATACCTGTCGGCCTCAATGCCCACAGGAACCACGGAGCCCAGTACCGCTACCGGATCCGTCATCGCGTCGGCGGCGGGCACCGGCACCGGCACCGGCACCGGCGTCCAGTCCACGCCGAACAGCGCGTCCCGCACCACACCATCCACGGCGTCCGCACCGCTCAGCTGTTCCGCCGAGACCGCGCGCGCCACCAGCGAATCCACCGTGGCGACCAGCTCACCAGCCGCATCCGCCACCGCGACCGACACAGCCCCCTCACCCGACACCACCAACCGCACCCGCAGCGATGTCGCCCCGGTGGCACGCAGCCAAACGCCCTCCCACGAGAACGGCAACCCACCCCCGTCACCAACAAGCAACGCCGCATGCAACGCAGAATCCAGCAAAGCCGGATGCAGCCCGAACCCGGCCACCTCCGTACCCTCCGGCAGACTCACCTCAGCGAACACCTCATCACCACGCCGCCACACCGCCCGCAGCCCCTGGAACATCGGCCCATAACCAAAGCCCAGCTCCGCAAACCGCTCATAGCAACCCTCAACGTCCACCGCTTCGGCACCCGCCGGCGGCCACACCCCGGCGTCGAAACCAACCTCGGCCGCGCGCTCGGGGGCCTCGGTCAGAACACCGGAAGCGTGCTGGGTCCACGACCGCTCATCGGTGTCGGCGAGCCGGGAGTGAACCGCGACCGTACGACGGCCGGCGTCATCCGCATCGCCCACACGCACCTGGATCTGGACCGCACCACGCTCCGGCAACACCAACGGTGCGGCCAGTGTCAACTCCTCCACCTGGTCGCAACCGACCTCATCACCGGCCCGCAGCGCCAACTCCACAAACGCCGTACCCGGCAACAACACCCGCCCCAACACCGCATGATCCACCAACCACGGATGCGACTGCACCGACAACCGACCCGTGAACAACACCCCTTCGCCCTGGGCCAGTTCGACGGCTGCACCCAGCAGCGGGTGCTCGGCCGAGCCCAGTCCCGCCGCACGCACATCGCCCGCTGCGCCCCGCTGACCGGTCGGCCAGAACCACTGGTGCTGGAACGCGTACGTCGGCAGGTCCACCCGGGACGCGCCCGTACCGGCGAAGAACTCCGACCAGTCGATCGTGGCCGCGCCATTCACATGGAGGTGCGCGAGCGCGCCGACGGCCGCCAGTTCCTCGGGCCGGTTCTTGCGCAGGACGGGCACGGTGACGGCCGCACCCGGCAACGACTCCTGAGCCATCGCCGACAGCACACCATCCGGACCCAGCTCCAAAAACGTCCCCACACCCTGCCCGTCCAGCGTCCGCACACCATCCGCGAACCGCACGGCCTCCCGGACATGCCACACCCAGTACTCCGGCGAGCACAACTCCCCGGCACCGGCAACACCACCGGTCAGATTCGACACCACCGGAATCAGCGGGTCAGCGAACGACAGGCCCTCCACCACGGCACGGAAGTCGTCCAGCATCGGATCCATCAATGGTGAATGGAACGCATGACTCACCGACAACCGCGTCGCCTTACGCCCCTCCCCCACCAACCGCTCCACCACAACACCAACCGCACCCTCA
>JOEL01000107.1 GCA_000720995.1 Streptomyces celluloflavus | reverse complement strand
GGGGTGCGGTGGGGCTGTCGGCGGGTGGGTGGGGATGTTTCCTGGGTGCTGGACGTGTGTGCCGGGCCGGAGGTGGTGGATCGTCCCGGGGGTCGTGCGCTGGGGCGGGGTCTCGCTGGTGCGCTGGGGCGGCCGGTGCTCTTCGAGGGGGCGGTGCGGTCGTCGCGGCCCGGTGCGTACTGGGTCGCCACCCCGGCGGGGCGCACCGGTCGCGTCCGGCTGTACGGTCCCGGGGAGGTGGCGGACCGGGAGGGGTTCGTGCTCGGTGCGGCCGAGCTGCCGATTGCCCAACTGCCGCACGTACCGGTCGACTTCGACTATGAGGTGATCGGGGACGCGGCCGGGGGTCGGGGCTTCGCGGAGACGCTGCGGGCCGTCGTCGTGGCGCTGCGCGAGTGCTGCCCCGGGGCCGAGCTGGAGCTGCGTGGTTCGCTCGCCGGGGAGGGGGCCGACCGCTACAGCGATATCGACCTGCGGTGGACGGTGCCGGCCGAGCGGTTCGCGTACTGCGTGGCGCGGGTCGGGGAGCGCCTGGACGCGGTCCTGCCGGTGCTCTCGGCGCGCAGCGGCCCCGACGCGTGGCGGACGCCCGACCGGCGGTTGCTGTTCTTCTTCTTCCGCGGCGGTTCGCTCTTCCGGCGCCTCGACCTGGAGATCCGGGCAGCCGGGCCGGGGCCGGTGGGGGCCGCTCCCCCCGGTGGCGGCTGGCCGGTTCCGGTCAGTGCGCTGGCCAACGCCCTGGGCGCGGTCAAGGCCGTCAGGCGGGGGCGGTCCGCCGAGGAGATCCGGGGGCTGCTGGACCGGGCGTTCGCGCGGCTCGGGTCGGCGGACCGGGCCACCGGCCGCTGGGCCGAGGACGTGGTGCGCCTGGTGGACATGGCCGAGCGGGCGGACCCCCGGGCGCCCGTCGTACGGGCCCTGGCCGCCCGGATCAGGTACCTCGTGGCCGTCGAGTTCCGCTGAGTCACAATGTTCTCCATGTCCTCACCCCGCCGCGCGTGCCCCGTCTGCACCCGAGAGATCGCCGTCGTCGGCGGCCGCTTCGCCCGTCACGACCCACCCGGCCGCCGGACGATCCTGGAGCTGATCTCCTGCCCGGGGTCGCGCCGGATCGCCCCGCTGATGGCCCCCGCCGAGAAGCTCTTCGACCCGGAGGAGCCGCCGACCCCGGGGCAGCAGCCGTTGTTCTGAGCGGGCGCGCGGCCGTCCCGACGGCACCCGGGCGGGCTTTCCGCACCGCCCGGGGGAGCGGGGAGGGGGAGCGCCCCGACCGCCAACTACGGTGCCAGGACGTCCAGTTCGGCCATCGCGCCGATGGTGATCTCGCGGGTGAGTTCCTCGGCGCGCCGGGCGTCCCGGGTGCGTACCGCCTCGGCGACCTGGACGTGCAGGGTGACCGCGGCCGGGTCGGGGTCGGTGAACATCACATGGTGCTGGGTGCGGCCGGTCAGTACCGCGGCGACCACATCGCCGAGCCGGGCGAACATCTCGTTGCCGGAGGCGCGCAGCACCACCCGGTGGAAGGCCGTGTCGTGCACCAGATAGCCGTCGAGCTGCTGGCCGCGTGAGGTGGCCACCATGCCCATCGCGTGCTCGGTGAGTTCGGCGCACTGCGCGGGGGTGGCGTGGCGGGCGGCCAGGCCCGCCGCGACCGGTTCGACGGCCGAGCGCAGTACGGTCAGCGAACGCAGCTGCCGGGGGCGGTCCCGGCCGGCCAGCCGCCAGCCGATCACCCGCGGATCGTAGACGTTCCACTCCTCCGTCGGGCGGACGGTCACCCCGACCCGGCGGCGGGAGGCGACCAGCTGCATCGACTCCAGGACCCGGATCGCCTCGCGGATGACCGTCCGTGAGACGTCGAAGCGCTGCGCCAGCTCGTCGGTGCGCAAGACCGTGCCCGGAGGGTAGTCGCCCGCGGTGATCGCGGGTCCCAAGGACTCCAGCACCCGGCCGTGCAGCCCCTTCCCCGTCCCCTCGAATTCCATGGCCTCAGCCTACGTTCCGCCTTCGGACGCCGGACGGCCCGCATCGGGAGGTGAGGATGCCGTACCGGCCACTACCCATTAAGTATGATGTTTACATCACAGACTCTTGAATACGTCGTACTCCATAGGTTTCAGTGGGGGACGCACGAGGTCAAAGAGGACAGCGAGGTAAGCGGCATGAGCACCCCCCATGTCATCGTCGTGATGGGCGTGGCCGGCACCGGCAAGACGACGATCGGCCCGCTCGTGGCCGCCGAACTGGGCGTGCCCTACGCCGAGGGCGACGATTTCCACCCGCCGGCCAATATCGCCAAGATGTCGGCGGGCACCCCGCTGGACGACGGTGACCGAGGCCCATGGCTGGACGCCATCGGCGCCTGGGCGCACGGTCGGGCCGGACAGGGCGGCGTCGTCAGCAGCTCCGCGCTCAAGCGCGCCTACCGCGACCGGCTGCGCGCCGCCGCCCCCGACGTGGTCTTCCTGCACCTCACCGGCGACCGCGCGCTGATCGAGCGGCGGATGGCCGAGCGCAAGGGCCACTTCATGCCCACCGCGCTGCTGGACTCCCAGTTCGCCACGCTCGAAGTGCTCGGGTCCGACGAGGCGGGCGTCGCCGTGGACGTGTCCGGCACCCCGCAGGAGATCGCCCGGCGGGCCGTCACCGCCCTGCGGCAGCTGGACCGGGCCGCGTAACCCGCCCGGCGTCCACTCCTTCCCCCTTCTCCCCTTCCCCCTCCGTCCAACCTAGGGAATCGCCGTGACACATCTCAGCGTCGAGATGCTCGCAGCGGACGCGACCGCGCCCATCACCTCGGCCGGTCACGCGCAGCTGGGCATCGCCGTCCTGGCCGGTATCGCCGTCATCGTCCTGCTCATCACCAAGTTCAAGCTGCATGCCTTTCTGTCGCTGATCATCGGCTCGCTGGTGCTCGGGGCGGTCGCGGGCGCACCGCTCGACAAGGCCATCGCCAGCTTCTCGTCCGGTCTGGGCGCCACGGTCGCGGGCACCGGCGTGCTGATCGCGCTCGGTGCGATCCTCGGCAAGCTGCTCGCCGACTCCGGCGGCGCGGACGAGATCGTCGACACCATCCTCGCCAAGGCGAGCAAGCGGGCGATGCCGTGGGCGATGGTGCTGATCGCCGGCATCGTCGGCCTGCCGATCTTCTTCGAGGTCGGCATCGTGCTGCTGATCCCGGTCGTGCTGCTGGTCGCCAAGCGCGGCAACTTCTCGCTGATGCGGATCGGCATCCCGGCGCTGGCCGGACTGTCCGTCATGCACGGTCTGATCCCGCCGCACCCCGGCCCGCTGGTCGCCATCGACGCGGTCGGCGCGAACCTCGGCGTCACCCTCGCGCTCGGGGTGGTCGTCGCGATCCCGACCGCGATCATCGCGGGCCCGGTCTTCTCCCGCTACGCGGCCCGCTGGGTGGACATCCGGCCCCCGGAGAAGATGCTGCCGACCGCCGGTGACACCCCGGACGCCACGACGCGCGCCGCGGCGGACCGGGACCTGCGCCCCGGTTTCGGCGTCACCGTCGCCACCGTGCTGCTGCCGGTCGTGATGATGCTGGCCAAGGCGCTGGTGGACATCGTCATCGACGATCCCAAGGACGTCACCCAGCGGGTCTTCGACGTCATCGGCTCGCCGCTGATCGCGCTGCTGACCGCGGTCGTCGTCGCGATGTTCACGCTGGGCCGGCCGGCCGGTTTCACCAAGGGCCGGATCGCCACCACCGTCGAGAAGTCGCTCGGCCCGATCGCCGGTGTGCTGCTGATCGTCGGCGCGGGCGGCGGCTTCAAGCAGACGCTGGTGGACGCGGGCGTCGGCCAGATGATCCTGGAGATCTCCAAGGACTGGAACATCTCCACCCTGCTGCTGGCCTGGCTGATCGCGGTCACCATCCGCCTCGCGACCGGCTCCGCCACGGTGGCCACCATCTCCGCCGCCGGGCTCGTCGCCCCGCTCGCCGCGGACCTGAGCACCACCCACGGCGCACTGCTGGTCCTCGCCATCGGCGCCGGCTCGCTCTTCTTCAGCCATGTCAACGACGCCGGCTTCTGGATGGTCAAGGAGTACTTCGGTATGAACGTCGGCCAGACGCTGAAGACCTGGTCGGTCATGGAGACGCTGATCTCGGTCGTCGGGATCGTGTGCGTACTGCTGCTGTCGTTGGTCGTCTAGCGGCAATACCGGTGACTTTGGTGGTTTGGGGTCGTTGGGTGGGGTGTGCCAAGGCCCGGACAGGTGAAGTCGTCAGCGGACGAGCGGCTTTCGGATCGGAT
>JOEL01000106.1 GCA_000720995.1 Streptomyces celluloflavus | reverse complement strand
GCTGGAGAAGGAGCTGGTCGTCGACCCGGGCTTCTTCACGGCGTTCGCGGCGGGTGAGCCGGAAGTGGCGGGTGTCGATGTCCGGTTGAAGCGCGGCGGGTATCACAACGAGCTGACCCGCTACCGCTACGAGGCGGTGCTGTTCAAGACCGGCCGCCCCACCCTGGACACGGCCACCGCACCCCACCGCCCCTTCGACGACATGGCGGCCCTCGCGGCGCATCTGGAAGCCGACAACCCGGCCCTCCTCCGCGTCACCGGCATCCCCAACGCCCGCGTCGGCGGTGAAGTGCGTGCCGCCCGCGCCCTTACCGAGGACGAGGCGCTGCCGGATGTGCTGCGCCGCTTCCAGGAGCCCGAGGGGGACATCGACCCGGAGGAGTTGTACGCGCTCGGCGAGCGTCTCGGCTACCGGGTGACCGTCACCTGGTCCGCCACCGCGGACGACCGGATCGATGCCCTCTTCGTCACCGGCTCCCAGGACGACCTGATCGGCACCTACGCCGTCCCCACCGGCACCGCCCCCCTCGCCCACTACACCAACAACCCCGTCGCCACCCGGGACAGCGGTGCCCTGGTGGCCGATCTGCGGACCTGGTCCAAGGAGCGGCTGCCGGAGTACATGGTTCCGTCGGCACTCGTGGTGCTCGACCGGCTGCCGCTGACCGCGAACGGGAAGCTGGACCGCCGTGCCCTGCCCGCGCCGGAGTTCGAGGCCGGTGCCGGGCGGATGCCCCGTACGCCGCGGGAAGAGGTGCTCTGCGATCTGTTCGCCCAGGTGCTGGGCCTGGGCCAGGTCGGCATCGACGACGACTTCTTCGACCTGGGCGGGCATTCACTGCTGGCCACCCGCCTGGTCAGCCGGATCCGCAGCACGCTGGGTATCGAGCTGCCGATCCGTGCGCTCTTCGAGGCGCCGACCGTCGCCGAGCTGGCGGCCTGGTCGGACGGCGACGGCCCGGTACGGACACCGCTGGAGCCGCGGGAGCGCCCCGACCGGGTGCCGCTCTCCTTCGCTCAGCAGCGGCTCTGGTTCCTGCACCGGCTGGAGGGGCCGAGCGCGACCTACAACATCCCGTGGGCGCTGCGGCTGCGCGGCCGCCTCGACATCGAGGCGATGCGGGCGGCGCTGGCGGATGTGGTGGCGCGCCACGAGGCCCTGCGTACCGTCTTCGGCGAGACGGACGGCGAACCGTTCCAGCGCGTGCTGGCCGAGTCGGCGGCCCGGCCGCCGCTGACCGTGACGCCGGTGGCCGCGGACGGTGTGCAGACGGCGCTCGACGAGGCCGCCCAGTACGGCTTCGATCTGGCCGCCGAGGCGCCCGTCCAGGCCCGGCTGTTCGAGGTGGCGCCCGATGAGCATGTGCTGCTCCTGCTGATCCACCACATCGCGGGCGACGGGTGGTCGTTCGCGCCGCTGTCGCGGGACCTGATGGCCGCCTACGGGGCACGGTGTGCGGGGGCCGCTCCCGAGCTGGCGGCGTTGCCGGTGCAGTACGCCGACTACACGCTCTGGCAGCGCGAACTCCTGGGGGAGGAGACCGCCGAGGACAGTCTCCTCAACCGTCAAGTCGCTTACTGGAAGGAGAAGTTGGCGGGTCTTCCCGAGCAGACGCCGCTGCCGGTGGACCGTCCGCGGTCGTCGGTGGTGTCGTACGAGGGCGATCTGATCACCTTCGAATGGGACGGCGAGCTGCACGCCAAGCTGGCCGGCTTCGCCCGTGCCGAGGGCGTCAGCATGTTCATGGTGTTGCAGGCGGGGCTGGCGGCACTGCTGTCACGGCTGGGTGCCGGGGACGACGTTCCGATCGGTACGCCGATCGCGGGGCGTACGGACGAGGCCCTCGACGATCTCGTCGGCTTCTTCGTCAACACGCTGGTGATGCGGACCGACGTCTCCGGTGAACCGTCGCTGCGTGAGCTGGTGGGGCGGGTGCGGGAGACCGCTCTCGGTGCGTACGCGAACCAGGACGTGCCGTTCGAGCACCTGGTGGAGGTCCTCAACCCGAAGCGGTCGATGGCGCACCACCCGCTCTTCCAGGTCTCGCTCGGGTTGCAGAACGCCCCCGACTTCCGCCTGGACCTGCCCGGTCTGTCGGTGACCCCCGAGGAGGCCCGGACCGGCACCGCGCGTTTCGATCTGGCGCTGCACTTCCAGGAGAAGCCGCAGGAGACCGCGGACGGCGGAGGCTTCTGGGGATTCGTCGAGTACAACAGCGCGCTGTTCGACGCGTCCACCGTGCGGAATCTCGTCCAGCGGCTGGCCGGTCTGCTGACCTCGGCGGTGGCGGAGCCGGAACGCGAGGTGACCGCGTTCGATCTGCTGCGTACCGGGGAGCGCTTCGCGCTGCTCGCGTCGGCGGAGGCCGCGGCCGGTGAGGACGTGCCCGGGGCGGTGCGCGCGTACATCCTCGACCCCCGGCTTCAGCTGCTGCCGCCCGGTGCACCGGGTGACCTCTATCTGGCCGCGGCCGCGGGCGACTCCCGGGACGGGCTGGTCCCGGACCCGTACGGCGAGCCGGGCGGCCGGATGTACCGCACCGGCCGGCGGGCGCGCTGGGAGGCCGGCGGCAAGCTGGCCTATCTGGACATCGCTGCCGACCCGAGCGGTGACCGGGCCCAGTCCGAGTCCACATCCGACTCCGGGTCCACATCCGACTCCGGGTCCACATCTGACTCCGGGTCCGACGTCGGGGCCGAGTCCGAGGGGACGCACCGGGAACCGGCGACCGCCGCCGAGCGCGTGCTCAGCGAGATCTTCATGGAACTGCTGGAACTCGACGGGATCGGGCTCGACGACGACATCTTCGAGCTGGGCTTCCATTCACTTCTGGCCATGCGCCTGGTGAGTCGGGTGCGGGCGGCGTTGGGTGTGGAGCTGCCGATCCGGGTGTTGTTCGAGGCGCCGACGGTGGCGGAGGTGGCGGAGTGGCTGGACACGTCCGGCGGTACCCCTGACCTGGCACGGCTGCCGTTGGCGGTACGGGAGCGGCCGGACCTGGTGCCGTTGTCCTTCGCTCAGCGCAGGCTCTGGTTCCTGCACCGGCTGGAAGGGCCGAGTGCGACGTACAACGTTCCGTGGGCGGTGCGGTTGTCGGGGCGGTTGGATGCGGGTGCGTTGAGGGTGGCGCTTGGGGACGTTGTGGCGCGGCATGAGTCGTTGCGGACGGTGTTCCCGGAGGCGTCGGGGGAGCCGTACCAGCTGGTGGTGAGTGGTGCGGAGGCGCGGCCGGAGCTGGAGACGGTCGCGGTGGACGAGGCCGGTCTTCAGGCGGCGTTGGATGAGGCGGCCCGGTACGGCTTTGATCTGTCGTCGGAGTTGCCGCTGCGGGCGACGCTGTTCCGGCTCGGTGCCGAGGAACACGTACTGTTGCTGCTCATCCACCACATCGTCAGCGACGCGTGGTCGTTCGCCCCGCTGTCCCGGGACCTGATGACTTCGTACGAGGCGCGGTGTGCGGGGACCGCTCCCGAGCTGCCGGCGTTGCCGGTGCAGTACGCGGACTACGCGCTCTGGCAGAGCGAACTGCTCGGCGACGGTGACGACTCCGAGAGCGTGCTGGCCCGGCAGATCGACTACTGGAAGGGGCAGTTGGCGGGTCTGCCGGAGCGGATCGAGTTGCCGACGGACCGGCCTCGGCCGGCGGTGGCGTCGTACCGCGGTGACCTGCTGACCTTCGAGTGGGACGCGGAACTGCACGCCGGACTGGAGGAGTTGGCGCGGGCCGAGGGCGCGAGTCTGTTCATGGTGTTGCAGGCGGGGCTGGCGGCGTTGTTGTCGCGGCTCGGTGCCGGGGACGACATCCCGATCGGTACGCCGATCGCGGGGCGCTCCGACGCGGCGCTGGACGATCTGGTCGGCTTCTTCCTCAACACGCTGGTGCTGCGGGCGGACACGTCGGGGAACCCGTCGTTCCGTGAGCTGGTGGGGCGGGTGCGGGAGACCGCGCTCGGTGCGTACGCGAACCAGGACGTGCCCTTCGAGCACCTGGTGGAGCTGCTCAACCCGGAGCGGTCGATGGCTCACCATCCGCTCTTTCAGGTCTCCCTCTCCCTGGACAACGCCCCGGACAACGACCTGCGGCTCGGCGGACTCGACATCCGGCCCGAGGGCGCCCGTACGGAGACCGCTCGTTTTGATGCGTTCTTCAGTGTGTCGGAGCGTCGTGGGGTGGGCGGTGCGGCTGGTGGTTTGGCAGGGCTGGTGGAGTTTTCCACTGATCTCTTCGACCGGGTGTCGGTGGAGCGGTTGGTGGCGCGGTTTGAGGCTGTGTTGCGGGCTGTGGTGGTGGATGCGGGTGTGCGGTTGGGGCGGTTGGGCGTGTTGTTGGGGGCGGAGGAGTCGAGGCTTGCGGTGTGGGGTGCTGGTGCTGGTGTGGATTCGGGGTCAGGCCCGGGTGTGGGTGGGTTGGTGTCGTGGGGGGATGTGGGGGGTTGGTTTGTTGAGCAGGTGGTGAGTCGGGGTGGGGAGCCGGCGGTGGTGGCTGGCGAGGGGTCTTTGACGTATGCGGAGTTGGATGGTGCGGCGGAGGTTTTGGCGCGGCGGTTGGTGGGGTTGGGTGCGGGGCCTGAGGGGTTTGTGGTGTTGGTGGTGCCGCGGGGGTTGGG
>JOEL01000105.1 GCA_000720995.1 Streptomyces celluloflavus | reverse complement strand
TGTGCACTCGCCTTGGCGCAGGGCTTGCACGGCGAGGTGCACGCTCACCAGCGATGACGAACAGGCCGTGTCGACAGTGAGAGCCGGCCCCTCGAAGCCCAGCACGTACGAGACGCGACCGGAGAGCACGCTGCCCGCCGAGCCGATGCCCCAGTAACCCTCCAACTCGTCCGGACCCGACTGCGCCAAATGGGCGTAGTCCTGGCCCGTCGTCCCCACGAACACACCCGTCTGCGAACCGCGCAGGCTGCCAGGGGCGATTCCTGCGTCCTCCAAGGACTCCCAGACGACCTGGAGGAGCAGCCGCTGCTGGGGATCCATCGCCAGGGCCTCGGTGCGGCCGATGCCGAAGAACTCCGCGTCGAACTCCGTCGCCCCCTCCAGGAACCCGCCGGCCCTGGCGTATGTCGTGCCCGGGTGGTCCGGGTCGTCGTGGAAGAGGCCGTCGAGGTCCCAGCCGCGGTCGCGGGGGAAGTCCGCGACGACGTCGCGCCCGGCGGCCACCAGGTCCCACAGGTCGTCGGGGGAGGCCACGCCGCCCGGATAGCGGCAGGCCATGCCCACGATCGCGACCGGCTCGTACGCGCGCTGCTCGGCCTGCCGCAACTGCTCACGGGTGGCCTGCAGTTCGGCGGTGACACGCTTGAGGTACCGCAGTGTCTTGTCGTCGTCCGGCATGGTTCAGCCCACCCCCAAGTCGTTGTCGATCAGGTCGAACAGGTCGTCGGCGGACGCTTCGTCGATACGCTCCCTGCGCAGGCCGCCGCCCCTGTCGTCGAGCGCCGCGAGCAGGGACCGCAACCGCGTGCGGACGGCCGCCACGTCGGACTCGGCGACCGACGGAAGCAGCCCGGCGAGGCGGTCCAGATCCGTGTGCACACCGGGCGCCGCCTTCTGGCCCCCGGCGGCGTGCTCGTCGAGCAGCGTGCGCAGGTGCGCGGCGAGCGCGGGAACCGTCGGGTGGCCGAACACCAGGGTGGACGGCAGAGAGAGGCCGGTCACCTGACTCAGCCGGTTGCGCAGCCGCACCGCGCCCAGCGAGTCCAGGCCCAGTTCCTTGAAGGGACGCTCCGGGTCGACCGCGCCCGCGTCCTCGTACCCGAGGACCACGGCGACCTCCGCGGCGACGGTCGCCAGTACCAGCGCGTCCCGCTCCTCGGGCGGAGCGGCCGCAAGGCGGACGGGCAGCGCCGCGCCTTCCCGGCCCGCGGGCCCCTGCGCGGCCGGCACCAGGGCCCGCAGCACGGTGGGCAGCGAGCCCTCGCGGGCCTGGGCACGCAGGGCGCCCAGGTCGAGCCGGGCGGGCAGCAGCAGGGCGTCCTCCGTGCCGTGCACCGCATCGAACAGGCGCAGCCCCTCGTCGGTGGCGAGCGGCGCCAGCCCCGACCTGCCCAGCTGGGCCACCTCGGCGTCCCCGAGGTGCCGGGTCATGTCGCTCGCCTCCTCCCACAGGCCCCAGGCCAGCGAGAGCGCGGGCAGCCCGTGGGCGCGCCGCCACTGCGCGAAGGCGTCGAGGAACGTGTTGGCCGCCGCGTAGTTGCCCTGCCCCGGGCCGCCGATGGTGCCAGCGACCGAGGAGAACAGGACGAACGCGGCGAGCGGCACGGACTCGGTCAGCTCGTGCAGGTGCAGGGCCGCGTCCACCTTGGGCCGCAGGACGCGGTCCAGCCGCTCGGGCGTCAGCGTCTCCAGGAGGCCGTCGTCGAGCGCCCCCGCGGAGTGGACGACGGCGGTCAGCGGATGCGTGGCGTCGACCGATGCGAGGAGCATCGCCGTCGCCGACCGGTCCGTGACGTCGCACGCCGCGACGGTGACCTGGGCGCCGAGGCCGGCCAGTTCGGCCGTCAGCTCCGGCACGCCGTCGGAGTCCCGGCCGCGACGGCTGACCAGGAGCAGATGCCGCGCGCCCCGTTCGGCGGCGAGATGCCGGGCCAGCTGGGCGCCGAGTCCGCCGGTGCCCCCGGTGATCAGGACCGTGCCGTCCGGGTCGAAGGGGAGCGGCCCGCCGAAGGCGCCGCGGACACGGACGGCACGGGGGACGTGGAGCACGCCCTTGCGTACGGCGACCTGAGGCTCCTCGGCGGCCAGTGCGACGGGCAGGACGCGCGCGGGATCGTCGGAGGCGTCGCCGGTCAGATCGACGAGTGTGAAGCGGCCGGGATGCTCGGACTGCGCGCTGCGTACCAGCCCCCACAGGGGCGCGAGGTCGGGGGAGACGGCCGCGCCGGGAGCGGTGGCCACGGCGTTCCGGGTGACCAGCGTCAGGCGCGCGTGGGCGAACCGCTCGTCGGCCAGCCAGCCGCGCAGCAGCGCGAGGGTGTGGTGGGCGCGGGCGCGGGCCGCCTCCGCGGTGGGCGTGCCGTACGCCGCGGGCACGAACGCGATGACGGTGTCCGGCACGGGCCTGCCCGCGTCGAGTGCAGCGACGAGGTGCGGGAGAGCGGTGTAGGTGGGGAGGTGCGGGGCGTCCGAGCCGCTCACGGCACCTGGGCGCGCCATGGTCGTCCCGTCCTCGGCCAGGACCGCCCAGCGTCCGGACACGGTGGCCGGGGCGGGGTCCGGGGCCGGTGCCGCCTGCCACTCCACGCGGAAGAGGGAATCGGCCGGCCCGCGCGCGCCGGCCAGGCGGGCCGGGTCCACCGGGCGGGCCGTGACCGAGTCGACGGTGACCACCGGAGCGCCTGCCGCGTCGACCGCGGACATCTGTACGGTGCCCTCGCCGAGCGTGGTGAGGGACACCCGCAGGTGCGTGGCGCCCGCCCGGACGACGCGCACACCGGACCAGGTGAACGGCAGCCATGCCTGCCCGGACGCTCCGTCGGTACCGGCCAGTTCGGTGAGCTGGGCGTGGAACGCGGCGTCGAGCAGGGCCGGGTGCACCCCGTACCCCTCGGCGTTCCCGCTGCCCCCGGCCGACGCGGCGTCCACCTCGGCGAGGAGCACACCGTCGTGCCGCCAGGCCGCGCGTAGCCCGCGGAAGACGGGCCCGTATCCGAAGCCCCGGTCGGCGAGCCGGTCGTAGAGGTCGTCGACGTCCAGCGGCTCGGCGCCCGACGGGGGCCAAGAGGCGGGACCGGGGGAGTCGTCGCGGTGCGCCGGGGCGGGCGCGAGGAAGCCGCCGGCGTGCCGCGTCCAGCCGCCGCCCGCCGCGTCGGCCGGCCGGGAGTGGACCGCCACCGGCCGCCGTCCCCGGGCGTCCGGGGCGCCGACCGATGCCTGGAGGTCGGCGGCGCCCTCGTCGGGGAGCACCAGCGGCTCCTCCAGCGTCAGCTCCTCGACCACGTCGCAGCCGACGTGCGAGGCGGCGAGGACGGCCATGTCCACGAAGGCGGTGCCCGGCAGCAGTACGGTGCCGTAGACCGCGTGGTCGTCCAGCCAGCCGTGCGTGCCCCGCGAGACGCGCCCGGTGAACACCCACCCGCTGCCGTCGGCGAGTTCGGCTCCGGCGGTCAGGAGCCGGTGTCCGGTGGAGTGCAGTCCCGCTTCTCCGATGTCGCCCGCGGCGGGCCGGGGCGCCGCCCAGTAGCGCGTCGGCTCAAAGGCGTACGTGGGGAGTTCGACGTGGCGCGCGGCGGCCGGATCGAACACCGCGTCCCAGTCCACGGGCGTCCCGTGGGCGTGCACGGCGGCCAGCGAGGCGGTGAACTGTGCATGTTCCCGCCCGCGCCGGGCCGAGCCGAGGACGGCCGGGGCGGCCCGGCCGGTCCCGCCTTCCCGTCCCCCCGCCCGCTCCACCGTCTGCTCCATCGCGAAGGTGAGGATCGGGTGCGGACTCACCTCGATGAACGTGGTGTGTCCCTGGTCGAGCAGCGTGCGGACGACCTCTTCGAACCGCACGGTCCGGCGCAGGTTCCGGTACCAGTAGTCGGCGTCGAGGCCACTGGTGTCGAACGCGCCCGCGGTGACCGTGGAGTGGAAGAGCACCTCTGCGGAGCGCGGCGCGATCGGTGCCAGAACCTCGGCCAGACGCTCCTTGAGCGACTCGACCTGGGGGGAGTGCGAGGCGTAGTCCACGGGGACCCGCCGGGCCCAGATGTCCTCGGCGGCGCAGCGGGCGAGCAGCCCGTCCAGAGCGTCGGAGTCCCCGGAAACCGTCATGGACGAGGGGCCGTTGACGGCGGCGACCGATATGAGCCCGTCCCAGTCCGCCAGGAGCGGCAGCAGCCGCTCGGGCGACGCCGTCATCGACGCCATGCCGCCCCGCCCCGCCATCTCCGCGATGGCCTTGCTGCGCAGCGCCACGACGCGGGCGGCGTCCTGGAGCGAGAGGCCCCCGGCGACGTACGCGGCGGCTATCTCGCCCTGCGAGTGCCCGACCACGGCGTCCGGGTGCACGCCATGGTGGCGCCAGAGCGCGGCGAGCGCCGCCATCACCGCGAACAACGCGGGCTGCACGACGTCCACCCGGTCCAGCGGGGGAGCGCCGGGCGCTCCGCTCAGGACCTGGTCGAGTGAGAAGTCGGTGTAGGGCGCGAGTGCGTCGGCGCAGGCGCTGAACTCCTCGGCGAACACCGGGTGCGCAGCGGCGAGTTCACGGCCCATGCCGATCCACTGGGAGCCCTGGCCGGGGAAGACGAAGACGGTCTTCCCGGCGCGGGCGCGGGCCCGGGTCACCTGCTGGGTGGGGGTGGCGTGGGGGTGTGTGGTGGTGAGGTGGGTGTGCAGGCGGTGTGCCTGGGCGCGCAGGGCGGTGGGCGTCTTGGCGGAGAGCACCCATGGCACCACGGGAGGCGTCGCAAGGGAGGAGGGGAGTGCAGACCCCGGCGTCTCCGCCTGCACGGCGGGTGCCTCCTCCACGAGGACGTGCGCGTTGGTCCCGCCCATGCCGAAGGCGGATACTCCGGCTCGGCGGATGCGTTGGCTGCGTGGCCATGGGGTGGTTTCGGTGAGGAGGGCGATGCTGTTGTCGGTCCAGTTGGCT
>JOEL01000104.1 GCA_000720995.1 Streptomyces celluloflavus | reverse complement strand
CCACCCCACCCAACACACCAACCCCACTCAACAAACCACCCACATCCATCACCACAGCCCGCAACACACGCTCAAACCGCCCCACCAACCGCTCCACCGACACCCGATCAAACACATCAGTCGAGAACTCGACGAAGCCGGCCAGTCCGCCGGGCCCACCGGCCGCTTCGACACGCTCGGTGATGTCGAAATAGAGGTCGAAGCGCGCGGTCCCCGTCGGCGCGTGTTCGGGAGTGATGTCGAGGCCGGGCTGACCGGACTCCTGTGCGGCGAAGTTCTGCAGGGCGAGCAGCACCTGGAACAGCGGGTGGTGGTTGGGCGAACGGTCCGGGTTGAGGACCTCGACGAGGTGGTCGAACGGCACGTCCTGGTTCTCGTACGCGGCGAGCGCGGTCTCCCGCACCCGGCCCAGCAGCTCCCGGAACGACGGGTTCCCCGACGTATCCGTCCGCATCACCAGCGTGTTGACGAAGAACCCGACCAGGTCGTCGAGGGCACGGTCGGTGCGGCCGGCGACCGGGGTGCCGATCGGGATGTCGTCCCCGGCGCCCAGTCGCGACAACAGCACCGCGAGGCCCGCCTGCAACACCATGAACAGGCTCGCGCCCTCGGCCCGCGCCAGTTCACTCAGCTTGCGATGCAGCTCCGCGTCCCACTCGAAGGTGACCACATCGCCGCGGTAGGAGGCCGTCGTCGGACGAGGGCGGTCGGTCGGCAGCGCCGTCTGCTCCGGGATACCCGCCAACTGCTCTTTCCAGTAGGTGACTTGGCGGGACAGCAGACTGTTCGGGTCCTCCTCGTCGCCGAGCAGGTCCCGCTGCCAGAGCGTGTAGTCGGCGTACTGCACCGGCAGCTCGGGCAGCTCCGCCGCGCGGCCCTCGCAGCGGGCGGCGTAGGAGGTCATCAGGTCGCGCGAGAGCGGCGCGAAGGACCAGCCGTCGGAGGCGATGTGGTGGATCAGCAGCAGAAGGACGTGCTCGTCGTCCGCCAGCCGGAAGAGGCCGGCCCGTACCGGGACCTCCGTGGACAGGTCGAAGCCGTGGCGGGCCGCCGCGTCGAGCGCCGGGCGCAGCTCGGGCTCGGTGACGGGGACGACGGGCAGCTCCGGGCGGGCCTCGTCCGGCTCCAGGATGTGCTGGTAGGGCTCGCCGTCGGTCTCCGGGAAGACCGTACGCAGGGATTCGTGCCGCTCGATGACATCGGCGAGGGCGGCGCGCAGCGCCTCGACGTCCAGGCGGCCGCGCAGCCGCAGCGCCCACGGCATGTTGTAGGTGGCGCTCGGGCCCTCCAGGCGGTGCAGGAACCAGAGCCGGCGCTGGGCAAACGACAAGGGGATCATGATCAGCGGGTCTCCTTCGTCGGACGCGGCCTACGGGTCAGCGCCGGGCGTATTTCGGTGAATTCATCGAGCCGCTCGGCCAGTCCGGCGACGGTGGGCGCCTCGAACAGGGCCCGGATGGGGACTTCGGCGCCCAGTTCCTCACGGATCTCGCTGATGAGGCGGGTGGCGAGCAGGGAGTGGCCGCCGAGGTCGAAGAAGTTGTCGTCGATACCGGCCGCCTCGACGCCCAGTACCCCGCGGAACAGCCGGCAGAGGGTTTCCTCGCGCGGCGTCCTGGGCGCGCGTCCGCCCACGCTCTCGAACTCCGGGGCGGGCAGCGCCCGCCGGTCCAGCTTGCCGTTCAGGGTCAGCGGCAGCACCTCAAGGGTGACGACCGCGGCGGGCACCAGGTACTCCGGCAGCCGCTCCTTGGCGTACGCCCGCAGCTCGGCGCCGTCCGGCGCGGTGACGTCCGGCCCGGTGCCGTCCGGCTCGCTCCCGGGCTCCGCGGGCACCACGTAGGCGACCAGTCGGCGGTCCCCCGGCCGGTCCTCCCGGACCACGACCGCGCACCGGCCGATCCGCGGATGGGCCGCGAGGACGGCTTCCACCTCGCCGGGCTCCACCCGGTAGCCGCGGATCTTCACCTGGGTGTCGGCGCGGCCGAGGAATTCGAGCTGTCCTGCGGAGTTCCACCGCACCAGATCCCCGGTCCGGTACATCCGCCCGCCGCCCGCCGGGCCGAACGGATCGGCCACGAACCGCTCCGCCGTCATCCCCGGTGCCCGCAGATAGCCCCGGGCGAGCCCCGCGCCGGCGACGTACAGCTCGCCCGCGGCACCGGGCGGCACCGGCGCCAGCGCCTCGTCGAGAACATAGGCGCGCACATTGCGGATCGGGCCCCCGATCGGGGGGACGGCGAGCGCCGGTGTGCCCAGCGGGCTGCTGGTCGTCGCGCAGACCGTAGTCTCCGTCGGGCCGTAGGCGTTGAACATCCGGCGGCCCGGGGAGAGGCGCTCGACCAGTTCGGGCGGGCATGCCTCACCGGCGGTGACGACACAGCGCAGGGTCGGCAGGTCGCCGTCGGGCAGTGAGGCGAGCACGGCGGGCGGGGCCACCATGTGCGTGATGCCGGATTCGCGGACCGTACGGGCCAGTTCGGCGCCGACTACCCCCTTGCGGCCCTGCGGTATGACGAGCGTCGCGCCGCTGAGGAAGCACATCACCAGGTCACCGACGGACATGTCGAACGCCGCGGCGCCGACCTGGAGCACCCGGCTGTCCGGACCGACGCCGAAGCGGGCTATCTGGTCCAGCGCCACATTGACCAGCCCGGCGTGCGGCACGACGACGCCCTTGGGCTCGCCCGTCGACCCCGAGGTGTAGATGAGGTAGGCCGGGTGCCGGGGGTCGAGGGGAGCGGTCCGGGCCGCGGTCGCGGGCGCCGGGAGGTCGTCCGAGTCCAGGTCCAGTACGGGTGTCGCACCGTCGCCGCCGCTCAGCAGCCGGACGGCCGCGGTGCCGCCGTCCTGCCACGCCGCATGGTGCAGCACCAGGGCGGGCCGGGCGCCGTCGAGCATCCGGGTCAGCCGCTCGGCGGGGGCGTCGGGGTCGAGTGGCAGGCAGACCGCACCGGCCTTGAGCACGCCCAGCACACCGACCGCGAACTGTGCGGAACGGGTCAGCGCCAGGGCGACCACGTCCTCCGCCCCGATCCCCCGGCCGAGCAGGTGGCGCGCCAGCCGGCCGGCCCGCGCGTCGAGCTCGGCGTACGAGAGCGCCGCTGCACCGTCCCGTACCGCCACCGCGTCCGGTGTCGCGGCCACCTGGCGTTCGAAGAGTGCCACCAGATCGGCGGGGGGTGTCGCGGTGTCGGTGGCGTTCCAGGTGCCCAGTGTCCGGGTGCGCTCGGCCTCGGTGAGCAGGTCGAGGGAGCGGACGGGGCGCTCCGGCTCGGCCAGCAGGCGGCGGAGCAGCAGCTGCCAGCGGTCGATCACCGAGGCGATGGCCGCCTCGTCGAACAGGTCGGTGTTGTACTCCACGCCGATCGCGATGCCGTGCGGACGGTCGCGCCGCGCCTCGTCCCGCAGCTCGCTGACGCTGAAGAAGAGATCGAGCTTGGCGCTTCCGGTGCGCGGCGTGCCCGCGTAGCCGATGTCGAGGTCCGGCAGCCGCAGCTCGGTCTCGGGCGCGTTCTGCACGGCGAGCGAGACCTGGAAGAGCGGGTGGTGGGAGAGAGACCGCTCGGGGTTGAGGGCCTCCACCAGGTACTCGAAGGGCACGTCCTGGTTGGCGTACGCGGCGAGCGCGGTCTCCCGCACCTGCCGTACGAGCTCCCGGAAGGACGGGTTCCCCGATGTGTCGGTCCGCATCACCAGCGTGTTGACGAAGAACCCGACCAGATCGTCCAGCGCCTCGTCCGTGCGCCCGGCGATCGGGGTGCCGATCGGGATGTCATCCCCGGCACCGAGCCGCGACAGCAACGTCGCCAGCCCCGCCTGCAACACCATGAACAGGCTCGCGCCCTCGCTGCGGGCGAACTCGGTGAGTGCGGCGTGCAGTTCGGCACCCCACTCGAAGGCGGCCAGATCTCCTCGGTAGGAGGTGACGGCGGGCCGGGGCCGGTCGAAAGGCAGCGCGATCTGCTCGGGCAGACCGGCCAGCTTCTGCTTCCAGTAGGCGATCTGCCGCGCCAGCACACTGGCGGCGTCGTCGCCGTCGCCGAGCAGTTCGTGCTGCCACTGGGCGTAGTCCGCGTACTGCACGGGCAGCTGCGGCAGCTTCGGGCGCTCGTTCTGCCGCCGGGCCTCGTAGGCGGCCATCAGGTCCCGGGACAGCGGCGCGAACGACCAGCCGTCCGAGGCGATGTGGTGCATGAGGATCAGGAGGACGTGTTCGTTCTCGCCGGTCGTGAAGAGGGAGACCCGCAGGGGGAGTTCACCGGCGAGGGCGAAGCCGCGGCGGGCCGCCGTGTCGAGTGCGGACTGCAGACCCGCCGCGCCGACGGTGGCCGTGTGCAGTGCCGGCCGGGCGTCCTTCGGGTCGAGGATGAGCTGGTAGGGCTCACCGTCGGTCTCCGGGAAGACCGTACGCAGGGATTCGTGCCGCTCGACGATGTCGGCGAGCGCCGCGCGCAGCGCCTCGACGTCCAGCTTCCCCGTCAGTCGCAGCGCCCACGGCATGTTGTAGGTCGCGCTCGGGCCCTCCAGACGGTGCAGGAACCAGAGCCGGCGCTGAGCAAAGGAGAGCGGCACCCGGTCGGGGCGCTCCCGCGGCTCCAGCGGTATGCGGACGCCGTCCGAACCATCGAGACGCACGCCGAGTTCGGCGACGGTGGGTGCTTCGAAGAGAGCCCGGACCGGCATCTCCAGCCCCAGAACACTGCGAATACGACTGGCCAACCGCGTAGCCAGCAACGAATGCCCACCCAGATCAAAGAAGTCGTCATCAATACCGACCCCCGAAACACCCAACACCTCACCGAAGAGATCACAGAGCACCTCCTCACGCGGCGACCTCGCCACCCGACCACCAGAGCCCTCCCACTCCGGCACCGGCAAAGCACCCCGATCCAACTTCCCATTCACCGTCACC
>JOEL01000103.1 GCA_000720995.1 Streptomyces celluloflavus | reverse complement strand
CGGCGGGGGTGGGAGTGCGTGGGTTGGGGGCCACTCGGGGGGCGACGTGGAGGCGTACCGAGCCGAGCCGCCGGCGTGGTGCCGGCGTCCGGCGGGCGAGGGCTCGGTCGTGCCGCTCTTCGGCCGCGTGGCCATGCGGCGGCCCGGTCATGCGCCCTTCAGTCATCCGGCCGTGCGGGCGCGCTGCGGTCCGGCGGTCCGGCGATGCAGCGGTCCGGCCATCCAGCGGGCCGGGATCCGGCGATCCGGCGGGCTACGCCATCCGAAGGTCCCGCCCGCCCCATGACTCAGGTCCCGGCGTTCCCGGCCGCCCGCCTCTGCCGGGCCCCGTGCCCGTTTCCTACGGTTGAGCCGTCTGACCTGGTCTTCTGCGAACGGACAGCGCCATGCCGGAAACGTCCCTCCCCACCTACTGGCGGATCGGTCTGCCGCGCTCGGCGACGGCCGTCCCCCTCGCCCGCGCACTGGTCCGTACCGCCCTGCTGGACCTGCGGGCCCCGGCCGACGGCGACACCGCCGAGCGGCTGACCGCCGATCTGGTCACCGACGCCGTCGCTCAGGCTCGCGGCGCGGACCCCCTGGAGCTGGTGGTGGAACTCCTGCCGGCCGCCCCGCCGGCGGCGGCGCCCGGCGACAAGCCGGAGTTCGCGGCCGGACCGGGCGCCCCGCCCTCGCCGGACGGCCCCGCCGCCGGTGAGGCGGACAGCCGCGCCGCCGGTGAGGCGGACGGCCGCGGCCTGCTCCTGATCCGGACGTTCGGCCCGGACGCCGGCGCCGGTGCGGCGCCCTACGGCAAGGCCGTGTGGTTCACCCTCGCCGCGCGTCCGCAGCCGTGCCGCCACTGACCGGCCCGGTCTCGTCCGGGGCGTCGCCGGCCGGTGTCCGCGGGGTGGTGCCCAGGCGTGAGTGGCGGCGGCCGTAGCGCGCGTAGACCAGGGCGCCGACGGCCAGGAAGCCGGCGAACTCCAGCCAGGTCACCGGGCCGGTACCGTAGATCAGGTAGCCGCAGAAGGCGATGCCCAGTACCGGGCTGAGCGGGAAGAGCGGGACGCGGAACCGGCGCGGCAGATCGGGGCGGGTGCGGCGCAGCACCATCACGCTGACGTTGACCACCGCCATGATCGACAGCGTTCCGATGGTCGTCAGGTTCATCACCACGTCCAGCGGGACGACGGCGGCCGGGACCGCGAAGGCGACCGCGACGATCCAGGTGCCGGCGACGGGCGTGGACGTCCGGGGCGAGATCCGCTCGAAGACCCGCGGGATCAGGCCGTCCCGCGACATCGACATCAGGATGCGGGTCTGGCCGTACATGACGGCGAGGACGACGGAGGCGATGGCGACGACGGCGCCGAAGGCGATCACGCCGCCGCCGAAGGCCGACTCGGTGACGCGGTTGACGATCAGCGAGAGCGCGGCGGGTTGGCCTGCCACCTGGTCGGCGGAGAGCGCGCCGATGGCGCCGACCGCGACCAGGCAGTACAGGACGGTGACCACGCCGATGCAGATCATGATCGCGAGGGGGATGTTGCGCCGCGGGTTCTTGACCTCCTCACCGGCCGTGGTGATCGCGTCGAAGCCGATGTAGGAGAAGAACGCGAGCGACGCGCCGGAGGTGATACCGGCGATGCCCTCCGGGGCGAACGGGGTGAGGTTCCCGGCCCGGAACGCGGTGCAGGCGATCCCGCAGAACAGGATCAGGATCGCGATCTTCAGCACGGCCATCGCGGCGGTCGCGCGGGCGCTCTCCCGGATGCCGCGGACCAGGAGGAGCGCGGCGAGCAGCATCACGACGACGGCGGGGATGTTGACGATGCCGCCGTCGCCCGGCGGGCTCGACAGCGCCGCCGGCAGCTGCCAGCCGGTCAGACTGCCCAGCAGTTCGTTCAGGTACTGGCCCCAGCCGACGGCGACCGCCGAGACCGAGATGCCGTATTCGAGCAGCAGGCACCAGCCGACGAGAAAGGCGGTGCGCTCGCCGAGCGTGGCGTACGCGTAGGAGTACGAGCTGCCGGAGACCGGTATCGCGCCGCCCAGCTCCGCGAAGGAGAAGGCGGTGAAGACACAGGTGACGGCCGCGAGGACGAAGGAGACGATGACGGCGGGCCCGGCCTGGGCGACGGTGTCGGACAGCCCGACGAAGATGCCGGTGCCGACGATCGCGCCGATGCCGAAGCACACGAGCTGGAAGAGCCCCATGGTGCGCTTGAGGCCGTGACCTTCGCGGTCCGCGCCGGATTCGGCGATGAGGACGTCGGGGGACTTGACGCGCAGGGCGGACGGACCCGCAGGAGCTGCGGCGCGCAGCGCCTCCGTGGGGCGGCGGCGGGCGGCGGGCGGACGCATGGGGTGGTTCTCTTCTCTGGTGGTGCGGTGTGCGCGGTAGGGGTGGCAGGCCGCACACGGAGCGGGGTCCGGACCGGTGGGCCCGAACCCCGTGAGCGGCTCGATGGTAACCGCTTTGACTGCATGATCGCCCATTGGGGCGTATGACTATGCAGTGCCGTCCGGTGCGGCTCCGTCACCGGCCAGTGTCGCGACCAGTACGGCCTTGATCGTGTGCATCCGGTTCTCCGCCTCGTCGAAGACGACGGAGTGCGCGGACTCGAAGACCTCGTCCGTGACCTCCAGCGACGTCAGGCCGTGCCGTGCGTGGATCTCCCGGCCGACCGCCGTACCCAGGTCGTGGAAGGCGGGCAGGCAGTGCAGGAACTTCACCGCCGGCTTCCCCGTGGCGCGCAGCACGTCCATGGTGACCGCGTACGGGCCGAGCAGCGCGATCCGCTCGTCCCAGACCTCCTTGGGCTCCCCCATGGAGACCCAGACGTCGGTGGTGACGAAGTCCGCGCCGCGCACGCCCTCGGCGACGTCCTCGGTGAGCGTGATGCGCGCACCGCTCCCGTCGGCGAGCGCGCGGGCCTGTGCGACGACCGGTTCGGCGGGCCACAGCTGCCGCGGCGCGACGATCCGCACGTCCATGCCGAGCAGCGCGCCGGTGACGAGGTAGGAGTTGCCCATGTTGTTGCGGGCGTCACCGAGGTAGGCGAAGGCGATCTCCGCCGGCGGCCGGCCCCGGCCGTGCTCGATCATGGTCAGCACGTCGGCGAGCATCTGGGTCGGGTGCCAGTCGTCGGTCAGACCGTTGAAAACGGGCACGCCCGCATGCGCGGCCAGCTCCTCGACATCCGCCTGCCGGCTGCCACGGAACTCGATCCCGTCGAACATCCGGCCGAGGACCCGGGCGGTGTCCTTCACCGACTCCTTGTGGCCCATCTGCGAGCCGGCGGGGTCGAGGTAGGTGGTCGACGCGCCCTGGTCCGCGGCCGCCACCTCGAAGGCGCAGCGGGTCCTGGTCGAGGTCTTCTCGAAGATCAGGGCGATGTTCCTGCCGCGGAGGCGGGCGACCTCGGTACCGGCGCGCTTGGCGGCTTTCAGCTCGGCCGCCAGGTCGATCAGTCGGCGGAACTCCTCGGCGCTGAAGTCCAGCTCCTTGAGGAAGTGGCGGCCCGTGAGGTCTATCGCCATGAGTGGGCTCCTGATTCGCGGCATACGGGGACGAGGGGGTGGCGGGGACGGCGGACCGGGACGGCCCGCCGAACACTGGAAGTGTATACGACGGTCCGCATTTCCATACGAACCGAGATCTCCCCCACCGGCGGCCCTCCCCACCGGACTCCCCGCCGAACTCCCCGCGGAACGGAGCGGCCGCGCGCCCGGCGGTGCCGGCTCACCCCACACCCGGCACGGCGTCGCGTATCACCGGACAGCTCATACAGCGCGGCCCGCCCCGCCCTCTGCCCAGCTCGCTCCCGGGGATCGTGATGACCTCGATGCCCCGCTTGCGCAGAAACGTGTTCGTGGTGACGTTCCGCTCGTACGCCACCACCACGCCCGGCTCGACGGCCAGCACATTGCACCCGTCGTCCCACTGCTCACGTTCCGCCGCGTGCACATCCTGGGTCGCGGTGAGTACCCGGATGTCGGACAGGCCCAGGGCGGCCGCTATGGCGCGGTGCATATGCTCCGGCGGATGGTCGGTGACCTTGAGGTCCCGCTCGCCCGAGCCCGGTTCGATGGTGTACGAGCGCAGCATGCCCAGGCCCGCGTACTGCGTGAAGGTGTCCCCGTCGATCATGGTCATCACGGTGTCCAGGTGCATGAAGGCCCGCCGCTTGGGCATGTCCAGCGCCACGATCGTGCGCGCCGAGCCCGCCGCGAACAGTCCGCGCGCCAGCATTTCCACGGCCTGCGGGGTGGTCCGCTCGCTCATCCCGATCAGCACCGCGCCCGCGCCCATGACCAGCACGTCACCGCCCTCGATCGTCGAGGGGAAGTCCGCCTGCCCCTCCGACCAGACGTGGAAGTCCGCGCCGCGGAAGAGCGGATGGTGCCGGTAGATCGCCTCGTAGTGCACGGTCTCGCGCTGCCGGGCCGGCCAGCGCATCGAGTTGATGGAGACGCCGTCGTAGACCCAGGCTGAAGTGTCACGGGTGAAGAGGTGGTTGGGCAGCGGGCCCAGCAGGAAGTCGTCCAGATCCATCACATGGAAGCGGACCGAGGTCGGCTCGGGGTACCGCTCCAGGAACTCGCGCTTGGTCATACCGCCGACCAGCGCCTCGACGAGCTCGGGCACCGGCAGTTCGTCGAAGGCCGCCCGGATGTGATCGGTGGCCAGCGGCCCGTACTCCTTCTCGTCGAAGACCCGGTCCAGGACCAGCGTCCGCGCCGCGGGGATACGCAGGCTCTCGGCCAGCAGATCCCCGAAGAGGTGCACGTCCACGCCCCGGTCCCGGAGCACGTCCGCGAACCCGTCGTGCTCGGCGCGCGCCCGGCGCACCCACAGCACGTCGTCGAAGAGCAGAGCGTCCTTGTTACTGGGCGTGAGCCGCTTCAGCTCCAGATCGGGTCGGTGCAGAATGACCCGGCGCAGCCGCCCGGCCTCGGAGTCGACATGGAATCCCATCTCCCCATCTTGGCCGCTTCCGGCCGCCCGCGGACGGCGTCGGGGGGATGAGATCACGAATTTCGGGGGATGGGCGCTGCGGCGTCGGATCGTGGGGGCGGGGGGCTTCGTGGG
>JOEL01000102.1 GCA_000720995.1 Streptomyces celluloflavus | reverse complement strand
ACACAGTGGACGCGAGCAACTGAGGACAAGCCCTCGGCCTATTAGTACCAGTCAACTCCAACCGTTACCGGTCTTCCATATCTGGCCTATCAACCCAGTCGTCTACTGGGAGCCTTACCCCATCAAGTGGGAGGGAGCCCTCATCTCGAAGCAGGCTTCCCGCTTAGATGCTTTCAGCGGTTATCCTTTCCGAACGTAGCCAACCAGCCATGCCCTTGGCAGGACAACTGGCACACCAGAGGTTCGTCCGTCCCGGTCCTCTCGTACTAGGGACAGCCCTTCTCAAGACTCCTACGCGCACAGCGGATAGGGACCGAACTGTCTCACGACGTTCTAAACCCAGCTCGCGTACCGCTTTAATGGGCGAACAGCCCAACCCTTGGGACCGACTCCAGCCCCAGGATGCGACGAGCCGACATCGAGGTGCCAAACCATCCCGTCGATATGGACTCTTGGGGAAGATCAGCCTGTTATCCCCGGGGTACCTTTTATCCGTTGAGCGACGGCGCTTCCACAAGCCACCGCCGGATCACTAGTCCCGACTTTCGTCCCTGCTCGACCCGTCAGTCTCACAGTCAAGCTCCCTTGTGCACTTACACTCAACACCTGATTGCCAACCAGGCTGAGGGAACCTTTGGGCGCCTCCGTTACTCTTTAGGAGGCAACCGCCCCAGTTAAACTACCCACCAGACACTGTCCCTGATCCGGATCACGGACCCAGGTTAGACATCCAGCACGACCAGAGTGGTATTTCAACAATGACTCCCCCTGAACTGGCGTCCAGAGTTCACAGTCTCCCACCTATCCTACACAAGCCGAACCGAACACCAATATCAAGCTATAGTAAAGGTCCCGGGGTCTTTCCGTCCTGCTGCGCGAAACGAGCATCTTTACTCGTAGTGCAATTTCACCGGGCCTATGGTTGAGACAGTCGAGAAGTCGTTACGCCATTCGTGCAGGTCGGAACTTACCCGACAAGGAATTTCGCTACCTTAGGATGGTTATAGTTACCACCGCCGTTTACTGGCGCTTAAGTTCTCAGCTTCGCCAACCCGAAGATTGACTAACCGGTCCCCTTAACGTTCCAGCACCGGGCAGGCGTCAGTCCGTATACATCGCCTTACGGCTTCGCACGGACCTGTGTTTTTAGTAAACAGTCGCTTCTCGCTGGTCTCTGCGGCCACCCCCAGCTCAAGGCGCAAAGCCCATCACCAGAAATGGCCCCCCTTCTCCCGAAGTTACGGGGGCATTTTGCCGAGTTCCTTAACCATAGTTCACCCGAACGCCTCGGTATTCTCTACCTGACCACCTGAGTCGGTTTAGGGTACGGGCCGCCATGAAACTCGCTAGAGGCTTTTCTCGACAGCATAGGATCATCCACTTCACCACAATCGGCTCGGCATCAGGTCTCAGCCCTAACGTGTGACGGATTTACCTACCACACGGCCTACACCCTTACCCCGGGACAACCACCGCCCGGGCTGGACTACCTTCCTGCGTCACCCCATCGCTTACCTACTACCACCTTGGATCAGCGGCTCCACCACGTCCCTTCGTCCGAAGACTCCAGGCCGGCTTCACGGCCTTAGCATCAATGGATTCGATACTGGGCGTTTCAAAGCGGGTACCGGAATATCAACCGGTTGTCCATCGACTACGCCTGTCGGCCTCGCCTTAGGTCCCGACTTACCCTGGGCAGATCAGCTTGACCCAGGAACCCTTAGTCAATCGGCGCACACGTTTCCCACGTGTGTATCGCTACTCATGCCTGCATTCTCACTCGCGAACCGTCCACAACTCGTTTCCACGGCTGCTTCACCCGGCACACGACGCTCCCCTACCCATCACAACAAGCGTTAGCCCTATAGTTGCAATGACACGACTTCGGCGGTGTGCTTGAGCCCCGCTACATTGTCGGCGCAGAATCACTTGACCAGTGAGCTATTACGCACTCTTTCAAGGATGGCTGCTTCTAAGCCAACCTCCTGGTTGTCTCTGCGACTCCACATCCTTTCCCACTTAGCACACGCTTAGGGGCCTTAGTCGATGCTCTGGGCTGTTTCCCTCTCGACCATGGAGCTTATCCCCCACAGTCTCACTGCCGCGCTCTCACTTACCGGCATTCGGAGTTTGGCTAAGGTCAGTAACCCGGTAGGGCCCATCGCCTATCCAGTGCTCTACCTCCGGCAAGAAACACACGACGCTGCACCTAAATGCATTTCGGGGAGAACCAGCTATCACGGAGTTTGATTGGCCTTTCACCCCTAACCACAGGTCATCCCCCAGGTTTTCAACCCTGGTGGGTTCGGTCCTCCACGAAGTCTTACCTCCGCTTCAACCTGCCCATGGCTAGATCACTCCGCTTCGGGTCTTGGGCACGCTACTCAACGCCCTATTCGGACTCGCTTTCGCTACGGCTTCCCCACACGGGTTAACCTCGCAACATACCGCAAACTCGCAGGCTCATTCTTCAAAAGGCACGCAGTCACGACGCAGAGACAAGTCTCTGCGCGACGCTCCCACGGCTTGTAGGCACACGGTTTCAGGTACTATTTCACTCCGCTCCCGCGGTACTTTTCACCATTCCCTCACGGTACTATCCGCTATCGGTCACCAGGGAATATTTAGGCTTAACGGGTGGTCCCGCCAGATTCACACGGGATTTCTCGGGCCCCGTGCTACTTGGGTGTCGTACAAGCAAGCCGTTAATGTTTCAGCTACGGGGGTCTTACCCTCTACGCCGGGCCTTTCGCATGCCCTTCGCCTACACCAACGGTTTCTGACTCGCCCGATTGCCGGCAGACAATCGAAGTACGATCCCACAACCCCAACCACGCAACCCCTGCCGGGTATCACACGTGACTGGTTTGGCCTCATCCAGTTTCGCTCGCCACTACTCCCGGAATCACGGTTGTTTTCTCTTCCTGCGGGTACTGAGATGTTTCACTTCCCCGCGTTCCCTCCACACTGCCTATGTGTTCAGCAGCGGGTGACAGCCCATGACGACTGCCGGGTTTCCCCATTCGGACACCCCCGGATCAAAGCTCGGTTGACAGCTCCCCGGGGCCTATCGCGGCCTCCCACGTCCTTCATCGGTTCCTGGTGCCAAGGCATCCACCGTGCGCCCTTAAAAACTTGGCCACAGATGCTCGCGTCCACTGTGCAGTTCTCAAGCAACGACCAGCCACCCACCACCCCAACCCGAAGGCTGAGTTCACTGGGGCCGGCATCACGAAGGTCCAGACTTGAAGTCCGTACCCTCAGATACCCAACAGCGTGCCCGACACACCCGATCCGTCATCCCGTTCCACGCCGAAGCAGTACTGGAAACAACCAACCCGATGTGCCGAATAGTCAACGTTCCACCCATGAGCAACCAGCACCGGACATTCGCCGATGTACTGGCCTCTGACCAAGACAAGCTCGGTAAGAAGTGCTCCTTAGAAAGGAGGTGATCCAGCCGCACCTTCCGGTACGGCTACCTTGTTACGACTTCGTCCCAATCGCCAGTCCCACCTTCGACGATTCCCTCCCACAAGGGGTTGGGCCACCGGCTTCGGGTGTTACCGACTTTCGTGACGTGACGGGCGGTGTGTACAAGGCCCGGGAACGTATTCACCGCAGCAATGCTGATCTGCGATTACTAGCAACTCCGACTTCATGGGGTCGAGTTGCAGACCCCAATCCGAACTGAGACCGGCTTTTTGAGATTCGCTCCACCTCACGGTATCGCAGCTCATTGTACCGGCCATTGTAGCACGTGTGCAGCCCAAGACATAAGGGGCATGATGACTTGACGTCGTCCCCACCTTCCTCCGAGTTGACCCCGGCAGTCTCCTGTGAGTCCCCATCACCCCGAAAGGCATGCTGGCAACACAGAACAAGGGTTGCGCTCGTTGCGGGACTTAACCCAACATCTCACGACACGAGCTGACGACAGCCATGCACCACCTGTACACCGACCACAAGGGGGCGACCATCTCTGGCCGTTTCCGGTGTATGTCAAGCCTTGGTAAGGTTCTTCGCGTTGCGTCGAATTAAGCCACATGCTCCGCTGCTTGTGCGGGCCCCCGTCAATTCCTTTGAGTTTTAGCCTTGCGGCCGTACTCCCCAGGCGGGGAACTTAATGCGTTAGCTGCGGCACGGACGACGTGGAATGTCGCCCACACCTAGTTCCCAACGTTTACGGCGTGGACTACCAGGGTATCTAATCCTGTTCGCTCCCCACGCTTTCGCTCCTCAGCGTCAGTATCGGCCCAGAGATCCGCCTTCGCCACCGGTGTTCCTCCTGATATCTGCGCATTTCACCGCTACACCAGGAATTCCGATCTCCCCTACCGAACTCTAGCCTGCCCGTATCGAATGCAGACCCGGGGTTAAGCCCCGGGCTTTCACATCCGACGCGACAAGCCGCCTACGAGCTCTTTACGCCCAATAATTCCGGACAACGCTTGCGCCCTACGTATTACCGCGGCTGCTGGCACGTAGTTAGCCGGCGCTTCTTCTGCAGGTACCGTCACTCTCGCTTCTTCCCTGCTGAAAGAGGTTTACAACCCGAAGGCCGTCATCCCTCACGCGGCGTCGCTGCATCAGGCTTTCGCCCATTGTGCAATATTCCCCACTGCTGCCTCCCGTAGGAGTCTGGGCCGTGTCTCAGTCCCAGTGTGGCCGGTCGCCCTCTCAGGCCGGCTACCCGTCGTCGCCTTGGTAGGCCATCACCCCACCAACAAGCTGATAGGCCGCGGGCTCATCCTTCACCGCCGGAGCTTTCCACACACAGACCATGCGGTCGTGCGTCATATCCGGTATTAGACCCCGTTTCCAGGGCTTGTCCCAGAGTGAAGGGCAGATTGCCCACGTGTTACTCACCCGTTCGCCACTAATCCCCGGCCGAAACCGGTTCATCGTTCGACTTGCATGTGTTAAGCACGCCGCCAGCGTTCGTCCTGAGCCAGGATCAAACTCTCCGTGAATGTCTCCCCGATACCGGGGCAAACACCACGAGAGCGGAACCGCCGGACGGAATAAGTCCAGCAGTTCACAGCGTCCTCGCTAGTGTCGCCTCCCACACCACCATGTGGCGTCGGAGGACTTTTTCAAAGGAACCTCATCCACCGAAGTGGACGGGGTATCAACATAT
>JOEL01000101.1 GCA_000720995.1 Streptomyces celluloflavus | reverse complement strand
TGTGTGTGGTGAGTTGTATGTGTCGGGTGTGGGGATGGCGCGGGGTTATGTGGGGCGTGCGGGTTTGTCTGCTGAGCGGTTTGTGGCGGATCCGTTCGGCGCGGTGGGTGAGCGGATGTATCGGACGGGCGATGTCGTCCGGTGGCGCACTGACGGTGAGTTGGAGTTTGTGGGGCGTGCGGATGCTCAGGTGAAGGTGCGGGGTTTCCGTATCGAGCCGGGCGAGGTGGAAGCGGTCCTCGAAGCACATCCGGGGGTCGGCCAAGCGGCGGCGGTGGTACGCGAGGACCGCCCAGGGGACAAGCGTCTCGTCGGCTACCTCGTCCCCGCAGAAGCCGGTATCGCTCCGGACCTCGACGCTCTCCGGGCCTCGCTCAGGGACCGGCTGCCCGGCTACATGATCCCGTCGGCACTGGTCGTCCTGGAGCGGCTGCCGCTGACCGCGAACGGAAAGCTGGACCGGCGGGCGCTGCCGTCGCCCGAGTACACCCAGGACTCCGGGCGCGGGCCGCGTACCCCGCGCGAAGAGGCGCTGTGCGACCTCTTCGCCCAGGTGCTGGGCCTGAGGCGGGTCGGTATCGACGACGACTTCTTCGACCTGGGCGGGCATTCGCTGCTGGCCACCCGCCTGGTCAGCCGGGCCCGTCGCACCCTGGGCGTCGAGTTGCCGATCCGCGCGCTCTTCGAGGCGCCGACCGTCGCCGAGCTCGCAGCCTGGTCGGACGGCGACGGCGGCGGCCCCGTACGGATGCCGGTCGAGCGGCGGGAGCGTCCGGCCCGGGTGCCCCTGTCGTTCGCCCAGCGGCGGTTGTGGTTCCTGCACCGGTTGGAAGGGCCGAGCGCCACGTACAACATGCCGTGGCTGCTGCGGATGCGAGGGCGACTCGTCGTCGATGCCCTGAGGACGGCTCTCGTCGATGTGGTGGCCCGGCATGAAGTGCTGCGCACCGTCTTCCCAGAGGTGGACGGCGAGCCCTTCCAGCTGGCGCAGGAACCACAACAGGTCGTACCGGAACTGGTCGCCGAACCGGTCGGGGCGGCGGAGCTCGACACCGTGGTGGCGGAGGCGGTGCGGCACACCTTCGACCTGTCGGCGGACGCGCCGTTCCTGGTCCGGCTGTTCGAGGTGGCGCCCGATGAGCATGTGCTGCTCCTGCTGATCCACCACATCGCGGGCGACGGCTGGTCGTTCGCGCCGCTGTCGCGGGACCTGATGGCGGCCTACGAGGCGCGGTGCGCGGGCGACGCTCCCGAGCTGCCGGCGCTGCCGGTGCAGTACGCCGACTACACCCTCTGGCAGCGCGAACTCCTCGGCGACAAGGAGCGCGACGACAGCCTGGCCAACCGCCAGACGCAGTACTGGACCGCGCAGCTGGCCGGTCTGCCCGAGCAGCTCGCGCTGCCGGCCGACCGGCCCCGGCCGGCCGTCGCGACCCACCGGGGGGCGCACCTGGAGTTCGTCTGGGATGCGGAGCTGCACGGGAAGCTGAGTGAGCTGGCGCGGGCCGAGGGCGCGAGTCTGTTCATGGTGTTGCAGGCGGGGCTGGCGGCGTTGTTGTCGCGGCTCGGTGCGGGGGACGACATCCCGATCGGTACGCCGGTCGCGGGGCGTACGGACGAGGCGCTCGACGATCTGGTCGGGTTCTTCGTCAACACGCTGGTGATGCGGACCGACACCTCGGGGAACCCGTCGTTCCGGGAGCTGGTTCGGCAGGTGCGGGAGACGGCCCTCGCCGCGTACGCGAACCAGGACGTGCCGTTCGAGCACCTGGTGGAGGCGCTGAACCCGGGGCGGTCCCTCTCCCACCACCCGCTCTTCCAGGTCTCGCTGGCCGTACAGAACTCCCCGGACGACGGGATATCCCTGCCCGGCCTCGACGTCACCTCCTCCCTGGCGGCCACCGGCACCTCGCGTTTCGACGCGCTGTTCAGCGTCACCGAGCGGGGCGCCGAGGGCGCGCCCGCCGGGCTGCACGTCCTGGTCGAATACAGCACCGACCTCTTCGACCGGCAGTCGGTCGAGAGCCTGGTGCAGCGCTTCGAGCGGCTGGTGCGCGCGGCCGCGCAGGCTCCGGGCGCGCCGCTCAGCGGCCTCGACGTGCTGGGCGCGGCCGAGCGGACCGCGCTGGCGACGCTGTCGCGCGGCGCCCTGACGTCGGTGCCGGCCACGGGGCTGCCGGAGCTGTTCGCGGCGCAGGTGGCCCGTACACCGGACGCGACCGCGGTGGTGGCCGACGGCGTGCACTGGACGTACCGGGAACTCGACGCCCGTGCGAACCGCCTCGCCCACCGGCTCATCGGCCTCGGGGTGGGTCCGGAGCGGGCCGTCGCGGTCCGGATGGAGCGGTCCGCCGATCTGGTGGCGGCGCTGCTGGCCGTCGTGAAGGCGGGCGGGGCCTATGTACCGCTGCATCCCGCCTTCCCGCAGGACCGGGTGCGCTGGGTGCTGGCGGACACCGGCGCCTGCCTGGTGCTGGTCGACGAATCCGTGGACGGTGCGCTCTTCGACGAGGGCACGAAGCTCGTCCGGGTGCCGGACGAGGCCGCGGCGGCCGGCCCCCTCGACCATGGCGCCGAGGCGGCCGATCCGAAGGTTCCGGCCGGTCCGGAGCAGCTTGCGTACGTCATGTACACCTCTGGTTCCACCGGGCTGCCGAAGGGCGTCGCCATCACCCACCACGACGTGGCCCAGCTGGCGCTGGAGACGTCCTGGCGCGTGGCGACCCCCGACCGGGTCCTGATGCACTCGCCGACCTCCTTCGACCCGTCCACGTACGAGCTGTGGTCGCCGCTGCTGACCGGCGGCGCGGTCGTCGTCACCCCGCCCGGCGATCTGGACGCCCCGGTCCTGCGACGGCTGATCGCGGAACACGCCGTGACGAGCGCCCTCATCACCGCCGGCCTCTTCCGCGCCATCGCCGAGGAGACCCCGGACTGCTTCCGCGGTATGCGTGAGCTGCTGACCGGCGGCGATGTGGTCTCACCGGTGGCCGTCCAGAAGGTGCTGGACGCCTGCCCCGGCATCGTCGTGCGGAGCCTGTACGGGCCGACGGAGATCACCCTGTGCACCGCGCAGCACCCCATGCGCGCGGCACACGAGGTGGGCGGCGCCGTATCGCTGGGACGCCCCTTCGACAACACCCGCAGCTATGTCCTGGACCGCTTCCTGCGGCCGGTTCCGGTGGGCGTCGCGGGCGAGCTGTACGTGGCCGGGGTCGGCCTGGCGCGCGGCTACGTACGGGCGCCGGGGGTGACGGCGGAGCGGTTCGTCGCCGATCCGTACGGCGGGCCGGGCGCCCGGATGTACCGCACCGGGGACGTGGTGCTCTGGAACGCCGCCGGTGACCTGGATTTCCTGGGGCGCGCCGACGCCCAGGTGAAGGTGCGGGGCTTCCGTATCGAACCGGGCGAGGTCGAGGCCGTACTGGCCGCGCACCCCGCGGTGCGGCAGTCCGCGGTGGTCGTACGCGAGGACCGGCCGGGGGACCGACGGCTGGCCGGGTACGTGGTGCCCGCCGAGGGCGCCGATGTGGACGTGGCCGCGCTGCGGAGTCATGTCCGGGACCAGCTTCCGGAGTACATGATCCCGGCGGCGCTGGTGGTGCTGGACCGCCTGCCGATCACGGTCAACGGCAAGCTCGACCGGGCGGCCCTGCCCGCCCCCGCCTGGGCGACCGCGGACTCCGGCCGCGCGCCGCGCACCCCTCAGGAAGAGCTGCTGTGCGATCTCTTCGCCGGGGTGCTGGGCCTGGACCGGGTCGGTATCGACGACGACTTCTTCGACCTGGGCGGGCATTCGCTGCTGGCCACCCGGCTGGTGAGCCGGGTGCGGGCGGCGTTGGGTGTGGAGCTGCCGATCCGGGTGCTGTTCGAGGCGCCCACGGTGGCTGAAGTGGCAGAGCGGTTGGGTGCGTCCGGCGGCGCCGTCCGGCTGTCCTTGGATGTGCGGGAGCGGCCGGAGCGGGTGCCGTTGTCCTTCGCTCAGCGGCGGATGTGGTTCCTGCATCGGCTGGAGGGGCCGAGTGCGACGTACAACGTTCCGTGGGCGGTGCGGTTGTCGGGGCGGTTGGATGCGGGTGCGTTGCGGGTGGCGCTTGGGGATGTGGTGGGGCGGCATGAGTCGTTGCGGACGGTGTTCCCGGAGGCGTCGGGGGAGCCGTATCAGCTGGTGGTGAGTAGTGCGGAGGCGCGGCCGGAGCTGGCGACGGTCGCGGTCGACGAGGCCGGTCTTCAGGCGGCGTTGGATGAGGCGGCTCGGTACGGTTTTGATCTGTCGTCGGAGTTGCCGTTGCGGGCGACGCTGTTCCGGCTCGGTGCCGAGGAACATGTCCTGCTGCTGCTCATTCACCACATCACGTGTGACGGCTGGTCGTTCGCGCCGCTGTCCCGGGACCTGATGGCGGCCTACGAGGCGCGGTGCGCGGGCGCCGCTCCCGAACTGCCCCCGCTGCCCGTGCAGTACACGGACTACACGCTCTGGCAGCGGGAGCTGCTGGGCGACGCGGACCGCGAAGACAGCCTGCTCAGCCGCCAACTCACTTACTGGAAGGGGCAGTTGGCGGGTCTGCCGGAGCGGATCGAGCTGCCGACGGACCGGCCTCGGCCGGCGGTGGCGTCGTACCGCGGTGACCTGCTGACCTTCGAGTGGGATGCGGAGCTGCACGCCGGGCTGGAGGAGCTGGCGCGGGCCGAGGGCGCGAGCTTGTTCATGGTGTTGCAGGCGGGGCTGGCGGCGTTGTTGTCGCGGCTCGGTGCCGGGGACGACATTCCGATCGGCACCCCGATCGCGGGGCGTACGGATGAGGCGCTGGACGATCTCGTCGGGTTCTTCGTCAATACGCTGGTGCTGCGGGCGGATACGTCGGGGAACCCGTCGTTCCGTGAGCTGGTGGGGCGGGTGCGGGAGACCGCTCTCGGTGCGTACGCGAACCAGGATGTGCCGTTCGAGCATCTGGTGGAGGTCCTCAACCCGGAGCGGTCGATGGCTCACCACCCGCTCTTCCAGGTTTCACTTGCCGTCCAGAACGCGCCTGATGAAGACGGCGCGGCGGCCGGCCTGACGACCGGAAAGGAAGAGCCGACCACCAGTACCGCTCGTTTTGATGCGTTCTTCAGTGTGTCGGAGCGTCGTGGGGTGGATGGTGCGGCTGGTGGTTTGGCGGGGCTGGTGGAGTTTTCCACTGATCTGTTCGACCGGGTGTCGGTGGAGCGGTTGGTGGCGCGGTTTGAGGCTGTGTTGCGGGCTGTGGTGGTGGATGCGGGTGTGCGGTTGGGGCGCTTGGGCGTGTTGTTGGGGGAGGAGGAGTCGGGGCTTGCGGTGTGGGGGTCGGGTGTTGGGGTGGATCCGGGTGTAAGTGTTGGCCCGGGTGTGGGCGCTGGTGCTGGTGCTGACGCTGGTTCTGGTGGGTTGGTGTCGTGGGGGGATGTGGGGGGGTGGTTTGTTGAGCAGGTGGTGAGTCGGGGTGGTGCGCCGGCGGTGGTTGCTGGTGAGGGGTGTTTGTCGTATGGGGAGTTGGATGGTGCGGCGGAGGTTTTGGCGCGGCGGTTGGTGGGGTTGGGTGCGGGGCCTGAGGGGTTTGTGGTGTTGGTGGTGCCGCGGGGGTTGGG
>JOEL01000100.1 GCA_000720995.1 Streptomyces celluloflavus | reverse complement strand
TCCCACAGACCATCAGGAACCAGCCGTTGCGACAGATCGACACCCACAAACAGCCATGATGCCGCACCTCACAGCATCACCACGTGAGACATCCTCTAAGAAAGGAATCACCCTGCCGGCCACGCGCATCGCGCCACTGAACATGAACATCGCCAGGTCGAAATTGGCAATCGGTGACCGAGAAGGAGCCCTGAAGAACCTCGAAAAGGCGTGGCAAGTTGCACCGCAGATGTCAAAGGTGCATCCGACTAGTCAGGAGCTGCTTCGGGTGCTGACCTCGCTTCATAAGAGAAGCAATCCGAGGCTTACTCGGTTGGTTCGTGGCGCCGGGCTGGAAATTTAGATTCCAGAACGTGGCGTTCTCCAGCGCGTGGCGCAAAAGGGGTATTGCCCCTGTAGCCGAAGCCGTTTTTGAGCATGACTCGCTCGGAGGCGGGGTTGTCAACGTGATGCCGGACGCCGGGACGACGCTCCGCCGCGCTGCTCACGGCGTAGCCAAAGGGGAGCCAGTTAATTCATTCACCGTTGCTTGCGGTGGCGGCCACGTCCCGGCGCCAACGGCGACCGGGCGGGCTGGGCGGGTTCCTGCGCCGGGCTCTCGGTGTCGGCGGGCCGCAGGAGCTTGCGGGCCTCGCTGAGGTTGGCTGCCACGGTGAAGACCTCCCAGGCGGACCCGTTCCACCGCTGGATCAGTCTTGGCTGCTCAGGGTCCACGTGCTCACCTCGCTGAGGCCCGCAGGCATGCACAGCCCGCAGGCGGCCGATGCGCGAGTCACGGCGGGCCATGTAGTCGGCCAGTGGCTCTTCGTCGTCCATCTTGATTCCCTACGATTCCGCGACTCTTCCCGGGAGAGTAGCGGGCCCGAAGGGCGATGGCTTTCGCCATCGCTCAGGCGAGGTGGTGTTGCCAGCGCAGGGCCGGGTGGTTCTCGATCCAGTACGTGTGGGACCTGCCCGTGATGTGGAGCCGTACGGCGGTGATGTCGGGGCTTCCCGCTTCTTGCCACGCGTGAAGTGCCTGCTCGATGTCGTCCCACAGGGACACGGGGCCGCCCTGTCGGACGCTCCAGTCGTCGCCGCCAGCGGTGAAGGCGGCGAAGGACTCGCGCTCCGGGTCGAAGACGTACAGAAGCTTGGTCCCGTCGCTCCGTACAGCACGGACGAGGTGTGCCCCGGGCGCGGCGAGCTGGGCGAGGAAGGCGGGCATCCACTCCTCCAGCAGGGTGGGAGGCACCTTCGTCTCCCTCTCGCTGTCCGCATAGGCCGTCCGGGCGGACAGATCACCGGCCACCGGCACTACGGCCTGGGCCCGTGCCTGCATGAACGAGGACCGGCCGATGATTCGCCCCTCCGCGTTGCCGTTCTCGTCCACGGTGACCTTGGCCAGGCCGGTCCCGTACGGCCAGGAGCCCACGGTGCTCAGGACGATGCCGCCGGGCTTGGTCTGCCGGACCCAGGTATGCGGAATGCGGCGAACGGCGCAGGTGGCGATCGTGCGGTCGTACTGCGCGTTTCGGGGATGCCCGAGGAGACCGTCACCGGTGACGGTCCACGTCGAGAAACCCACCGCTTCCAGTGCGCTGTCCGCCCGCTCCGCCACCTCGGGGTCGACCTCGACCGTGGTCACGTTGTCCGCACCGAGGTAGTGGCACAGCAGAGCCGTGGAGTAGCCGGTGCCCGTGCCGATCTCCAGCACGCGATGGCCGGCCGCGACCTCCAGGTTCTCGATCATGCCGACCACTGTGGCCGGGGTGGTGGAAGAAGACGTCGGCACACCCTGAACGGGGGCACTGGCCTGGTCGGCGGTGAGGTGCCCGTCGAGCTGGGTGGTGAGCGTGTCGTAGCTGTAGGCGATCCTCAGCCACTCGGCCGGGTCGGTGCCGACCGCGGTGACGGGCCGCCAGGCGCCGCCTTCGTTGAGGAACACACCGGGGTGAAGGAACCGCTCGCGCGGTACGGCCTCGACGGCCGCGCGCAGCCACGGGGACGTGAGAACGCCGTTCTGTGCCAGCAGCGCGGCGAGGCGGCGGCGCTCGGGGGCGGAGTCGTTCATGAGCCATCTCCTTGGGTAAGCAGGTCGGCGAAAGCGGCGGACATTGGAAGGCCGGTTTCCGTCTCCAGCCACCCCCACTGGCCGTTCGGGTTCAGCTCCAGCCACCAGTGGTCCCCCGCGCGGTCCACAGCGAGGTCGAAGCTTCCCGATACCAGGCCGAGGCGTTCCAGATAGGCGGAAAGCGCCGCGTTCAGCTGGTCGGGCAGGTCTTCCACGGTGTAGGCGAGGGCGCTGTAGTCCCTGCGCCAGTCGAGCAGGCCGGATTCGATGCGTACGGCGAAGATATGCCGACCGACCACCAGAACTCGGAGGTCGGCAATCTTGTCCACGCGGGCCTGGAACAGGTGTGGCGTCATGCGCACGCTGTCGTCGATCTCGGCGGCCGTGACCGGCTCCGCCCACCCCGTCACCGGAACTCCGTTCCGTGCGTATGGGGTCCACCGCAGTGTCTTGTAGAGCACTTCATCGTGGGCGCCGATGAACTCGCGTGCCTCATCCGGGTCGTTGGTCACCAGAGTTGGCGGCACGGCAAGGCCGAGCCGCTGTGCGAGGGCGAGTTGAGCGGGTTTGTAGTCGGCGGCGGCGATGCGCAGAGGGTGATTTACCCAGAGCAGGCCGTCCAGGGCGTAGAGGCTGCCGCCGAGCCCGTAGCGGACCTGCGCAGCCGCGAACCGGGCGTCGTCCGGCCCCAGATGGGAGAAGGTGGGCCATTCGGGGCGGCGCCAGTACACCGCTCGGACGCGGGTCAGATCAGCGGTCCTCGACGGGGTGCGCACCTGCCCGGCCACGGGGGCCGGGCAGGCGCCGAACCGAGCCGAGACCGTCAGGCCCGCGCCGATGTCGGCGGGGTTGAACCTGACCACCGGTACGTTCCGCCGGTTGAGTTCGGTGATCACCATGTCGGCGGTCAGGTCGTCCGCCTCAGTGGCCACCAGAACCGGCCTCTCCTCGGTCATATCGTCAATCCTGCTCGGAGTCCTGGTCGTGGCCCTGGTCGTTCCTGGAGTCCGAGTTCGTGATGGTCGAAGTCTCGGTGCCCTTGCTGGTGCCGTGCCTGCCCATGTCGACCACCAGGCCGGCACGGTCGCGGAACACGCCGAGCTGCGTGGCGGGATCGATGGTGACGGTGGCGTGAGGACGGCGGACAGTGGTCGGGTACGGCGCGAGTCGGCCGACCCCCCCATGGGCGGACTGTGGTGAGGTGCGTTGCGGAAGTGGCGCTCTCGATCTCGGCGGTCGCGGCCATGCCGCGCCTCCTTTCTTCCGTCGGTCCCGGCCCGGACAGGCGCGAGAGGTGCCCGTCCGTCACTACGGCGCGGGCATCCGCCCTCGGTTGGGCGGCCGGTCGTGATGGATTACCGGCGCCCCGGGAAGTTCCCGCCGGGGGCGGAAGTTCGATTCACCTTCAGAGCGGCGAACCTCGTCTTGCCCTGGGCCTCCGCGCGGAAACCGAGGTGCTGTGCGCCGTTGTGGCGATCTCCGGGTCGGCCTCCGGAACGCTGGCCGGTACGGGCGCACTTCGGGCCTCGTCGGAGCTGGTGACGATCGCCGCAAGGGCGCTGACTCCGAGTGGTGCCAGGGCGGTGATGGGCGCCAAACGGCCGGTCCGGTCGACGGAGGCCGAGGGGGCTTTTGCGCGGGCGCCGTTCACACGAGGCATTCGCCGTTGACGGCAAGAATCTTCGCGACCTTGGAGCGGCTGGTGTCGACGACGGCCGCACCGACGCGGAAGGGCTCGTGTGCGGCCTGGACGATGCGCGCCAGCTTTCCGGCCGTTGCGAAGCTGACCTTTCCGAGATGGACAAGGTGGCACTCCCCGTAGTTCACGTACAGCTCCGGAAGGTCGAGCCCAGCAGCCTCAAGGGCGGCCCGCAGCTCTCGATGCAACGCTTCGAACGACTCTTCCGAGGCTCTCGTCCGGGGCATGGACGTTCAGCTCCTGACCGTGTCGGTGCAAGTGGAGGCGAGACGAACGTAGACCGGGGCAGAGTCAACTCCCAAGAAGATTGCGTGAGTTTGCAGCAAGTCGATTGACGGCCACATATAGGCAGTCGACCATCGTTGTGTCGCACAATCTTGCGCAAGGCAGAGGACGGGAGAGTGACCATGAAGCTACGGTTCCTTGGTAAGAACTCCACCCCCGGAGACAGCCCCACCCTGTACGCCAGCGACCAGGACAGCTACGTCGTCCAGGGCTGGAAGATCTTTGCCCAAGACCTGCTCATGCGGCTCGATGTGCCGGACGGCCAGGCGGCCGTCGAGGTGCCAACCGAACTCTTCGAGCACCTGATGAAGGATGGTCTCGCCCACGGTGAGATCAAGAAGTTCCAGGACCCGATCATGCTCGTCACCGACCAGGGCACCTGCATCGTGCAAGGTCCGGTGATGCGCGATGCCGAGGCCCTGAGCCAGATGCGCCTGCCTGACTACGAAGATTGCATCGAGGTCCCCAAGTCCTCGATCACGGCCCTACTGGAGGAGAACAGTGGACCTGATCACCAGCGCCCAGCGTGACGAGCTGTTCAACAGCTTCGAACGCGATGCGTTCCACCTGGAGCTGAGGGACGACTACGGGTCGCCTGTGGAGAACACCCCCTATGCACGGTGGCAGAGGGGAGAGACCGACGACCACAAGTGGCTCGGCCCTTGGATGACGCTCATGAAGCGGGTGACGGGGGAGCGCAAGACGGTACGTCGAGTCAGAGTGATCACGGAGCCGCACTCCCCATACGTGGGGTGGGAACACTCGCTCACGAAGCTCAACATCGAGGCCGGCGAGGACATCCGTTGGCTGCCGCGGCACCAGTTGCCCGAGGGGATCACCTTTCCTGTTGGCGGAAACGACTGGTGGCTGTACGACGATCGCCTCCTGGCGGTCGGACACTTCGACGCCGAGGGGCGAGTCCTGGGCTCGCAGATCACCGAGGACCCCGACAGCGTGGCCGAGTGCATCAGGCTGCGTGACCTGCTCTGGGCCGTAGCCATCCCGCACACCGAGTACAAGCCCTGACTCTTCGGTGAGCACACAAGCACAAGAGGCACGGGAGGCGCTCGGCGCCCGGCTGCGTGGATTCCGGAAAGATGCGCGATTCGCGAGCGGCCGGGCGCTCGCCCGTGAACTCGGCTGGCAGGAGTCGAAGGTCTCGCGCCTCGAAAACGGCAAGCAGAACGCCAGCGAGGAGGACATCCGGACCTGGTGCACAGTTACAGGACAGGAAGGCCATATCGATGACCTGATCGCCACTGTGCGGCACATCGATGAACTGTGGCTTGAGTGGCGCCGGCAACTGGCGACCGGTGCAGAGAAGAGGCAACAGGCAGCCATACCGGTCTACTCCAAGACCAAGGTCTTCCGGATCTGGCACCCCACCCTCGTCTGGGGGACGCTCCAGACACCGGAGTACGCCGCGGAGACCTTCAAGCAGGTTGTCAGGTACTACGAGATCCCCGATGACACGGAAGCCGCCACGGCAAAGCGACTTGAGCGAAACAAGTACCTGTACCAGGGCGGCCGGATCTTCAACGTGATCCTTGCCGAGCAGGCTCTCTATTCGAACTTCGGGGGCCCGGACGTGATGAAGGGGCAGCTTGATCGGCTGCTCTCCGCCATCCGCCTTCCGCGAGTGAGCCTCGGCATCATCCCGAGGTCCGCGCAACTCGCAATCTGGCCGGGTAACTCGTTCTCCATGTTTGATGAAAAGCTCGTCCTCGTTGAGACCTATTCGGCGGAGTTCTCCGTGACGCAGTCACGAGAGATCGAGCTGTACGCCAAGGCGTTCGCCCTTTTGAAGCAGTCGGCAGTGTATGGAACTCCGGTAAGGGATCTTATCTTCGCCGCGATCGACTATTTCGACCGAATGGCTACCGATTAGGAGATAAATTAATGCCCGAGAAGCCGGAATGGCGTACCAGCTCCTACACCAAGTCGGATAACTGTGTCGAAGTGGCGGACAACGGCCCCGCCGAGGTCAAGGTGCGGGATTCCAAGCGTCGGCAAGGTGGAGAACTGGCCTTCCCCTCTTTGTCCTGGACGGAATTCTTGGAATTCGTCAAGCCCTGACAACGCCTGCGCTGAGCCCCCTCCCCAAGGGGGGCTCAGCTATCCCTGGTGGGTGAATCATCTGACAGGCCCGCGGGCGCGGGGCGCGGGGCGCTCTTCGGGGGTCAGGAACTGCTCTCACGTAAGTGTCCATGAGTGTCCTTTAGGAGTCATGAGTGTTGTACGATCTCGTGTATGAACCTGACGGAATGGGCACGCG
>JOEL01000099.1 GCA_000720995.1 Streptomyces celluloflavus | reverse complement strand
AAAGTCACGAACCCACGCCAGCTGATGGACCATCAGCCGAGCACACTCCAAAACAGAGCTCTGACCAGCAGCGATAGCGAACTGCTACTGGAGTACTAGTCGGCGACCAGCACAGCCTCATCGGCAACCACGGCGGTGCCGTCCGCGGCCGGCACCTGCCCGCGGCCCGTTGAACGCCGTTCCAGGGCGGACGCGATGAGCGCCACACCGAGCGCCGCGACGGTCATCAGCGCGCCGACCCAGTTGGGCGCGGTGAAGCCGAGTCCGGCCGAGATGACGAGCCCACCGAGCCAGGCGGCGAGCGCGTTGCCGAAGTTGAAGGCCGCGATATTGCCCGCCGCGGCGAGCGTGGGCGCCGCGGCGGGCTGGTCCATCACCCGCTTCTGCAACGGCGGCACGGTCGCGAAGCCGAACGCACCGATCAGCGCGATGGTGATCGTCGCGGCCACCTTGTTGTGTGCGGTGAATGTGAATGCGGCGAGCGCGAGCGCCAGGCCGGTCAGCGACACATAGAGCATCGGCATCATGGCGCGGTCGGTGAAACGGCCGGAAATCAGGTTTCCGGCGACCATGCCGAGGCCGAAGACGGCCGTCAGCCAGATGACGGAGGACGGTGCGAAGCCGGTCACCTCGGTCATCATCGAGGCGAGGCAGGTGACGGCCGCGAAGACACCGCCGAAGCCGAGGACCGTCATCAGCATCGCGAGACCGACCTGCGGATTGCGGAAGACCGCCAGTTCGCGGCCGATCGAGGCGGCCGCTTTCGCCCGCTGCGCCGGTACGAGCTTGACGACACCCAGCAGGCCGATCACGCCGAGCGCAGCGATGGCGAAGAAGGTGACTCGCCAGTCGTACCGCTGGCCGAGCATGGTGCCGACCGGTACGCCCACCACATTGGCGAGGGTCAGGCCACTGAACATCAGCGAGATGGCGGTGGCCCGCTTCTCAGAGGCCACGACATCGGCCGCCACCAGAGCGCCGATGCCGAAGAACGCGCCGTGTGTGAAGGAGGAGACGATCCGGCCGAGCAGCACGATGCCGAAAACAGGCGCCACGGCCGTGAGCACGTTGCCCACGATGAACAGCCCCATCAGCAGCATCAGCATCTGCTTGCGGGTCAGCCGCGTTCCGAGGGCGGTCATCAGCGGCGCACCGATCACCACTCCCAGCGCGTAGACGGTGGTCGCGTAGCCGGCCAGCGGGATGGAGACGCCGAAACCGGCCGCCATGTCGGGCAGCAGGCCCATCACCGCGAACTCGGTCCTTCCGATCCCGAAGGCGCCGATGGCGAGCGCAAGGAGAGCGAGAGGCATGACAGGCGGTCCCTTCAGACGCATGAGACGCCACCGGCAACGCCTGTTCTCCAGCAGGTGCCCGCACCCCAGGACGGGCTCGGCCTCCCGACGGGCCCCGCCACCACCACCGCGCCCGGACGTCCGGTGTCGCGGTCGGCACCCGCCTGTGTACTCGCCCGGGGCTGGTGCGCGCTCTCCGCGCTGCACGGCCGGATCGAGACACACATCGAACACGCGCTAAAGGCCGGGCACGATCTCAGCGTCAGGGAGTTCTCGGTCCTCATGGCGCTCAGCGAGCAGCACGACGGACCGTGCGGCCATCTGCGGATGCACCAGGTCGCGGACTCCGTCGTCCTCAGCCAGAGCGCCACCACGCACCTGGTCACCCGCCTTGAGGAACGCGGACTGCTCGCGCGCTACCTCTGCCCCGACGACCGGCGCGGCATCTACACCAACGTCACGCCCGATGGGCTCGCGCTCCTCGCCCAGGCCCGCCCCACCCATGACAGCGCCCTGCGCGAAGCTCTCCAGAACGCCGCGAAAATCCCCGAGTTGGCCCCCTTGGTAACCGCCGTCGAGACCCTCGTCCCCTCCGCATAGCGCCCTCGTACGGCCATCGGGCACCGGCCACCGGATACGGACACCAGGCGCGGACGCCGGGCACGGCCGTACGCCTCCACGGCTGTGCGCGGCGCCGCGCGGGCACCGCATAAAGTCGCGCCCATGAGCGATATCGAGATACGCCGCGCCACCGAGGCCGACCTGCCCGCCATCGTCGCGATGCTGGCCGATGACGCACTGGGCGCCGCCCGCGAGTCACCGGACGATCTGACGCCGTACCGCACCGCGTACGAGCGGCTGGCCGCCGACCCGCATCAGCACCTGATCGTCGCGGTCCGCGAGGAGCGTACGGTCGGCACCCTCCAGCTCACGGTCGTCCCCGGCCTCTCGCGGCGCGGCGCCACCCGCGCGATCATCGAGAGCGTTCGGGTTCACACCGACGAGCGGGGCAGCGGCCTGGGCACCCAGCTCATCGAATGGGCGGTCGCGGAATCCCGCTCACTCGGCTGTCAGCTGGTGCAGCTCACCTCCGACGCGACCCGCATCGACGCCCACCGTTTCTACGAGCGCCTCGGCTTCGAAGCGTCCCACCTGGGATTCAAGCTCCAGCTCTGAGCTCCCCCGCGCCCCTTCCCGCTCCTTCTCCCTCCGCCTCCGTCCCCTCTCCGTCTGCCGCTCCCCCTGCCCTGCTCCTACTGCTTCGCCTTCGCGCTGTCGCCGGTACGGACCCGTGCTCGGTGCGCCTTCTGCCGGCACGCTCCGCCGCAGTACCTCGCGGGCCGGCCGGTACGGGCCACCGTGACCGGCCCGCCGCACACCGCGCATCGGGTTTCGTTATGTTCCGGTTCAGGAACCGGAAGTTTCATTACGTCGCGGCGCGCCCGGAGCCCCTCGCACATCAGCGCCGTCATCCGCCCCGGCACCCCTGTCGAACCCCCCGCACCCGTCCGCCGCCGCTCCATCGACAGGCAACCGGCCAGCAGCGCGCGGACATCATCCAGCCCGACGTCCATCCTTACCGCGCCGGCCTGTTGTGCCCGTACCAACAGGACACCCAGGGCCTCGCCGAAGTCCCGCTCGGACCCCGAAACACCCTCGGATCCCCTCTCCCCTGACGCCTCCAATACATCGCACAGGGCCTTGTTCTCGGCGGCCAGCCGAACCACCGACGCGAGGAAGCGAAAGAAGACGCTGCCTGGATCCCCGGCATCGGCCAAATCCTTCGCGGTATCGGTGAAGAGCTGGATCCGGTCCGCGACCGCCGCATGGAACAGGATTTCTTTGGACGGGAAATGTCGGTACACCGTCCCCGCACCGACCCCGGCACGACGTGCGATCTCCCCGAGCGGAGCCCCCAACCCCTGCTCCTCGAAAGCGGATCGGGCCGCCTGGAGCACCAGCGCCCTGTTGCGCCGCGCATCCGCCCGAGAGGGAGCCGAACCACCGCCCGACATCCGCAATCCTCCTGAGACCGGCCACCACCACGACAGAGCACACCCAGAATCGAAACGGGCTGCTCATTCCGATTCTATGGGAGCTTTAAAACATGCGTGCGGATAGCCGCTCTGGGTTCATCACGGCGCTGGAAGCGGTTGCTGCATTGGGAGGCTGTTACTGCCCTGGGAGCGTTCGCTGCTTGAGGAGCAGTCGCTGATCGGGGAACGGTCACGATCCCGAGGACAGCCATGACGCCGGATGCGGTCACAACATCGGAGAGGGTCACGGCGTCGAGAGATGGTCACAGCGCTGGAGGAGTCGCAACGCCGGGGAATGCCGGGCGCCGAATCCTCCTGCCCCCTCCCTCAAATCCACTTCAAGCAAGGGCAGTTGGGACACAAGCGAGCAGCTGACACGCCCCTACCCGCCCCCGCCCATCACCACCCCACCCCGTTTCACGTGAAACAGAGCCAAGCCGCCCGCCCTCGCCACCACGGCCACGGACCACGGGGCCCGCACACGCACCAGACCAATCAGCACGCCAGGGCGTCACCACGCCAACGCACCAACGCAAAGGGGTGGGGCCGTGTTTCACGTGAAACACGGCCCCACCCCGGGACCTGCGCGGCGCCTCCGGTCAGCGCGCGGCGGATACCTCACTCCATGCCTCGTCGGCCGCCGTGGCCGCCGCGTAGCCATCGGCATCCATGCCCACCGCTCGCAGGCCGGTGGCCAGTGCCGCCAGCGAGGCCAACACCACATCGCGGTCCGCGGCACGGCCGTAGTGGTTCACCCGGATCATTTCCTTGGCCAGTGCACCGGCCGCGGCTTGCACCGGCACCGAGCCGTCGGCGCCGAGTGCGGCGGAGACCACCTCGCGGGCGTCCAGGCCCACCGGCGCGCGGAGCGTCGTCGCCGCCGGCGCCGCGTCCTCGTCGCGGATCACGTACGGCACCAGCCCGCCGAGCGCCCTCACACCCGCACGGAGCGCCCCGGCGGCCGCACGGTGCCGTGTGATGACCCCATCCAGCCCTTCGCCCTCGATACGGTCCACAGCCTGCTCCAGGGCGAGCATTTCCAGCTGCGCCGGAGCGTGCGGCAGGGCAGAGCGCCCGCCGTCGATCCAGCGCTCCTTCCAGTCCAGCAGCGAGAGGTACGAGCGTCGGGGAGCCTGCTCATTGGCCGCGATGCGCTCCCAGGCGCGGGCGCTGACCGAGACCGCGGAAACACCGGCAGGTCCGGCCAGCGCCTTCTGCCCGCCGATCACGCACAGGTCCACGCCCCACTCATCGGTGAGCAGCGGCTCGGCGCCCACCGAAGCGACCGCGTCCAGCATCAGCAGCGCACCGTGCGCACGCACCACCGCGCCGATCTCGGCGACCGGGTTGGTGTTGCCGGTCGCCGCCTCGGCGTGCACCAGGCTCACAAAGTCGATCTCGGGATGCTCCCGCAGCGCGTCCGCCACCTGCTGCGGGCTGACCGCGCCCGTAAAAGGCGCGGCGATCGTGACGACCTCGGCGCCGCAGGACCGCAGCCAGCCGCCGAACGTCTCGCCGTACGGGCCGGTGATGATGTTGAGCGCGGTACTGCCTGGCCGCACGGCCGAGCGGATGCATGCCTCCAGCGGCAGCAGTGCCTCGCCCTGCATCGCCACCACATCGCAGCGGGTACGCATCAGCGCCGCGACCTTGTCCTCGATCCGCGCGAAGTGGGCTGCGCCGAGCGGCGGCAGGTCGAGCAGGACCGGGGCATCGGCATTCGCAGTCACGGCAGTCACAGTGGCCTTCCAGCGGTAGCGAGCCGCATGATGGGGCGGCTCCTGACATCTGGATCGACTGTACGTCCGCCCACCACGTCCCCGCCGTATGGTCCCGGCCACAGCTCTCGCCCTGGTCCCCGGCTCCACAGACCGGCCGCGCGGCGCCCGCTCAGACCCGCCAGCCCTCCGCATCCACCCCGCCGGGCACCGGCCCGGCAGGCTCGTACGGCCCACGGGTGAAGATGAACGTCCCCAGATCCAGATGATCCGCCGAACCGTCCTCGGCACGCACCACCCGCAGCGTCTCCCCCGCGTAGTAGCCGTCCAGGCCGGTCCATGTGCCGTCGGGCTCCGCTCGGAAGCGTGAGGCGCGCCCCGTCCCCGACAGCGGCACCAGCTCCAGTGCGCGCTCGGCCTGCAACCGCAGCGCGAACGGGTTCGCTCCCCAGTACCAGGGGCCGGTGAGCGCCAGCAGATCCTTGTCCAGGGGGCCGGACAGCGGGCGCCACGGCTCCGGGATCCGCGGTTCGTGGTCGGCCACGATCTCCAGAAGGTCCCCGGCCACCGCACCGATCGCGGTTCCCGAGGTGCAGTTGGCCAGCGCGATCCCGGCGAGGTCCTCCTCGGCGTCGACCCACAGGGCCGCCAGGAACCCCGGCATCGACCCGGTGTGCCCTGCCAGCCGGCGCCCGCTCCGGGCCCCTTCGGCGCCGCCCGTCCGCCGTCCGTTCCGTCGCACGAGCTGGAACCCCAGCCCGTAGCCCGCGTCCCAGCCGTCATGCTCCGGCGGCACCGCCGGCGTCCGCATCTCGTCCAGGCTCGCCGCGCTCAGTACCCGCTCATCGCCGCGCAGCAAGAACGCCGCCCACCGGCACAGGTCCTCCAGCGTGGACCACAGCTGCCCGGCCGGTGCCATCAGTCCGGTGTCCTGAGCGGGTTCGGGAAGCAGGGCATCAGCCCATGGGTGTACCGCCCAGCCGTCCGCGTGCGGCATCAGCGGCCGGAGCGTCGTGCGCCGCATGCCCAGCGGCTCCAGCACCTCACGGCGCAGCACCTCGCCCCATGCCTCGCCGTCCCGAAGCCGTTCGACAAGCGTGCCCAGCAGGGCATACCCGGTGTTGGAATAGTGGTGCCGCCGTCCGGCCGGAAGGCGCTGCGGCCGCTCACCGAAGAGGTCGGCCTGTTCGGGCCGCAGCTCGCCCGCCGTCCGCTCCCACCACGGCCCCCGCGGTTCTGCCGCCAACCCCGAGCTGTGCGCGAGCAGTTGGGCGATCGTCACCTCCGGTACCGGAGTGCCCTCCACGTACCTGCCGATGGGGTCCGCCAGCCGCAGCAGTCCCGCATCCCGCAGCCGCAGCACCATCACGGCGACAAACGTCTTGGTGATCGACCCGATGCGGTACTGCACATCACTGTGTGGCTCCTCCCCCGCCACCGAGCCCCGGGCCCCCGTCCAGACCGGTCTCCCGCCGCGGACGACCGCGCCCATCATCGACGGTGCCCGCCCCTCGGCCTGCCCGATCGCCAACCTGCGCAGCAGCGCCCGCCGGGTCTGCGGCATCAGTTCCGCGAACGCATCGGGCGCACCGGGCGCATCGACGGTCCCCGCCGGCCCGGTGGCGGGGATCCGTGCCGTCTCCCTCACGGCGAGGGCCCCGTCCGCGTGCGGCTCGGGCTCGTGGGACTCCGCGGACGGTGCGATGGTCATGGCTTCTCCGTAAGTTGTTAGGCGGCCCGGGAGGGCCGGGTGTGGCTTATGGCTTCTTGCCTTCAGTGGCTTCCGAGGAGTGGCCGCCCGGCTCTCCGGGGCG
>JOEL01000098.1 GCA_000720995.1 Streptomyces celluloflavus | reverse complement strand
CACCACCCCCCAGGTCATCCGTTCGACAGGGGGCAAAAGTCATGCCAGGCCCGGAGGCCAGCGGCCCTCTTGCAGGACCGCGAAAAACATAACGGGGGGAGGTGGGTTGCGGTGTGGGCGTATCCGGCGTGGTGCGGTGGATGCTCTGCGCGCACCCCATGTGTGCCATATATGTGCTGCAAGATCGAGGCCCTGTCGCCCACTCGGACGACAGGGCCTCTGACCTGGTGATTCTCTGTGCCCCCGGCAGGATTCGAACCTGCGACACCCGCTTTAGGAGTCCTGGCGGGGCCGTGACGGATGGTCCCGCATAGTCGGTGAGTATCCCGTTTTCCCTGATCGCTGGGCATATGGCTGACGCCAGGTCCAGCGCCCAACCGGTCTTTGTCACGCCGTCCGCTCACGCATCGCTCACGCGTGGCGGACGGCTGACCAGGAAGCCGCTGTAGGGACAGGGGTCCTGGCGGACCGACTCGACGCCCTGGCAGGCCGGGATCTCCAGCTTCCAGTCCAAATACCGCTCGCTGGGGAAGATCGGGCAGGCATCGACAGACCATGGTGATGTAGATGTCCGATTCCCCTCCGGTATGTGCCCTCACGCTGAGCCCCTGGCTGCCAGCGTCCTCGAACCAGCAACGCGGGCGACCACACCCCGGTAGCCAGCAGCCGCATCTTCCTCCTCCTGGCCGTCCTTGACGGAGCCGTCCGCGCAGATCCCCTCCTCCAGGCCACCGCCGTCACGGATCGCTGGGAGGGCAGCCCACTACGACCGCCTGTCCGGCCCCCTCAGCTGCGCCAGCCACTATCGCCGCGCCCTCGCGCCTTCGGCGGGGCGGCTCTTGCCGTGCCACCGGGCGGACACCTCCGCCTCTTCGCCACCCTTGGCGCGTTGTCGCCGATCGCAGCTGTGATCGTGTTTTGAAGCGAAGCACCCAAGTCCGGTAACCGGCGGAGGGATTGGTGCGGCAACAGGTTGTCAGAGGCGCCTGCAATCATGGCTGTTATGGCCGCCAAGAGATGTGACCGTTGTGACTTGTTCATCGGGCAAGGTTGCGACTGTCCTTCAGATGGATCTGCTCCGCGTGCATATGGCATCGCAGTTCCTGTGCAAGCGGTGCGGAAGCCCGTGGTACGTCCTGAGCGCATTCTGATCTCTCCACATGGCGTGGCCCACCTCCCGGATGAGTGCAACCACCACCCGGAGCAGAGTCACCGAGACGCCGATTGGGGGTGGATTCCGCAGCCGCCAGCGGGCATGTGGGAGGACATAGACGAAACGCGCCCGGTGCAGGCCACGGAGGGGAACACGCAGCTCGTCGCCTATCGCCGGTGTCGCAGCTGCTTGTCGTAGTGGCGGTGGCGTCGAGGTCGAGAATGCGGCGAGACGGCCGAGGTCGGAAGGCTGCACTGCTGTTTCTGCCCGCTTTTGATCAGGGGACGGATTCGGAACAGCTCCCAGACCCCCATGTCTGGGGCGCCCTCCAGCACCATAGCGCCAGCAGTCTCCGCAACGCGCATGGCTTGAAGACAACCACCGAGCGGCGCAGACGCCGGGCGTTGTCAGTGCCCACCGATACGGTCCCCACCACCATGCGTCAGAGGGAGCGCCCCATGGACAAGAAGCCGCGCCGCTACTACAGCAACGCCACCATCGCCGCACTCATGACCCTAGCCCGCGGCGGGTGCTACTGGCCCGATTGCAAGGTCCCCACCATCCGTCTGATCAACGGAAATCCCAGGCTCGACCTTGAGATCGCCCACATCCGGGCATTCGAAGAAGGTGGCAAGCGATTCGACCCGACAAGGTCGGCGAGGGAGCGCAACAGCTTTGACAACCTCGTTCTGCTGTGTAATCCCCACCACGAGGAAGTCGACGGCCCTGACAGCGATAAGTACCCCGTGGAGGTACTCCTGGGTTGGAAGCGCACCCGCGAGGCCGATGGCCTGGAGGCCCTCGCGGGCCTGGGGGAGCTCACCAAGGCCGAGCTCAGCGAGATGATCGCGGCTGTACAAAGCCAGCTTGTCGACCGCATCGGACCTGCGCTGGACGAGTTCGCCAAGACTGCCCCGGAGCTCGCCTCCCTACTCAAGGCCGTCATGAAGGAGCTGGCAGATCCAAGAGTCCACGGCTTCGGGATCTCCCAGGACGGGATCAATATGCTGCACAAGTCAGCGCGAACCTTCGCCAATTTGGAAGACAGCGCCAACAGGCTGGCTGAGGCGGCTGATAGCCTCAAAAACCTCGAAGATGGGGCGGACATCCTCGCCGACGCCGCCGACTCCCTCGTGAACCTCGGTGACAACGCGAGGATCCTTTGGCGGGCTGCCGATAAGACCCTGAAAGCCGCCGAATCCCTGGAGAATCTTCCGGATAACGCGAAGATCCTTTCAGGGGCTGCGAATAATGCCCTGAAAGCTGCTGAAACCCTGACTCATACGCGCTTCTGAGGTCGGCAACTCCGAGCTGGGACGGCCCGGCCGTCCTCGCCGGACACCGCGCCGCCGACCAACTCCTCGTCGTCGATCCGGCCTTCAAGACCACCCCGCCGACCGTTCAGCTCTTCGGCGACGCCTCCGACAACTGCCACGCGGCTCTCACCCCGCTGACCGGCCCCGCCGTCCTGGCCATCGCCGTCGCTCTGGACACCCTGCGCCTACGCCGACTCCTCGACACCATGCCGGCCGCCGTACCCCGCCCAGCCCCGGGCGGGCAGTACCCGTCCAGCTACCCTGCCGGCCGACGATGGACGACAGGCTAGCGGGACGGACGGATGAGGCGCGCTCCCTCAAGTCGGCGTGCAGAAAAGCACGTTACGGGCATCGAACCCGCGCTCTGAACTTGGGAAGCAACCGGCGCTTCGGTCCACTTGTGGCCCGTTACCTGCCAGAATGCCTTCTGTAACTCTGTTCTGGGTACCCCGCCGTGCCCTTGGGGACCCCTGTTTACCGCTCCTGCTGGCATGTTGTGGCACGGTCTTCAGGCACGAGGCGTCTGCCAGCTACTTCCCGTTCGGAGGGGCTGCGGGGGTGTGAACCTCTATGTTGAATGTGAGGCCGGAGAAGTCCCGCCCCTGGAGCACCGGGCCGTTCTGTGTCCCTCCGCTGATGCGGTTGCGTACCTCGCCGTCTGAGGCGGTCTGGAGCTGCTGCCTCCACACTTCGAGTAGCGCTCGGAAGTCGTCATCAAGGGCGGCCCGTATCTCCAGGGCCGTTGCCAGGGCCTGGGCTCGGAACGGGTCAGAGGGAGCGCATTCCAACGCAGCGACTTCCAGCTCGCCAGAACTGATCTGGGGCGATCCTGATATCTGTGCCGAGCCATGATGGAGCGGGCGTTGTACCAACGTGGTGAGGCATTGCCATGCCGCACGTTCGGGTTCGCCGCTGAGGCTGCCAGCCAATTCTGCGAGGGCCGCTGCAGTAATCTGATCCATGCTGTGACTCCCTCGATCGCTATTGGGATGCCCTACCGTAAGTCCGGCGTGTGGAGTATCGGAGTGTTTCCGAGGAATCCGTTGTTCGGTCAGCTCGGCCCCAATTGGGCGCGACGCTAGTGCTTCAGGGCACCTAAGTGCCGGGCTGGCGACCTTTCTTCGACAGGAGGAAGGCCAGGTCGGCAGACGGCCCCGGAGGGGTGGGGACGGCATCAGCCTCTGCTGACTCTCGCCGTTGCTTGGCCATCCCGTCGACCTCGGCCAGCAACCTGAGCGTCGGAGCCCACATCGCCAAAAGCCCCATCAGGTCAGGAAGAGACGCGGCATACGTGGTGAGTATGGATCCGCATGTGTTCCCTGTCAGTTCGATGGCGAACCGGGGTACGCGCACGTCGCGTTCGTAGACAACCAGATTCAGCGGAATGCACCGGTCGTGAAAGTATGGGCTTTCGGCCTTGTCCGCGAAGCCGTCCGCAGCAAACCAATGTGCGAACCCCGCTGCGCGTAGATCGTCCGCAAAGTCGCCAGTGCCAGCGTCGGGTACAGGCTCGTAGGCTAGGTCGATCCACTCTCCGTAGGAATACATCTGATCATGGGCCCCCAGCCGGGTTCCGTTCCGAATCGCCTGCTGTTGCACCTCGAACTGGACCTGACCACCCATGATCACCGGGCCGTGAAACGTACCGCCACTGGCCTCGTTGTTGGTCCGAGGCGCTGCTCCATGCTGGTGCCTGTTGCGGTCTGTGCGGCTCTTCTCCACCGCTTCCCCCCCCGTTCGCATTGGCCAAGAATTCCATCTTGCACGAGGAGTGTCTGGCGACACCCACGATTCAGCCGCATGTGGAGCGCCGTCGCCGACAGCTGACGGAGTGCGACGCGCCCCCTCAAAGGTCTTCTCCACTGGGTCAAACGCTCTGGTTGCGGTGATGCGAAAGTCTGATTCCAGGTTTTTAGTGGCAGACGCCACGAGACGTGCCGCTCGTAGGGCAGCAGCTCCAGCCCGACGGATCCATCGCAGGGATGTGCCGGGTCCGTAGAGGTTCGACGGACAGGTCCGTTGCCCCTGTGCCGGCCGCTTCAGTTGCGTTGGGTTGGGATCGTAGTGGCAGATTGCGGATCCGCATGACTGCCCAGCGCCCCTTCATGCCGGTCACGCAAGTAGCGGACGACGAGTGTCGACATGAGATCGCCGACAGACATGTTGGAGTCGAGCGCCGCTTTGCTGAACTCGGCGTACTGGCCGGGGCCGATAATCACGTCGCGCACGGTACGTGCGTCTGGGTGCCTCCATCCGCAGCAGATGCGCCGGCTGCAGACGTCCAGTTCGGAGGGGGCGACGCACGGGGTCGTCCAGGGGAGATGGGGGTAGCTGGCCAGCGTTTCTTTGCAGCGTTCGAGGTGCCCCCAGAGCTCGTCCTTGTTCTTGTACCGGTCAGCCCCGAAGTGGTGACGGAACCAGTCACGACGGTTTGGATCGCCAATCTCGCGGCGAACTCGTTCAATACGTGACTCGAAACCGGAGAACATGCGGACAGACATCTTGCGAGTGTCGAACCCGTCCCGAGGTCGATCACGATGGAGCTTCTGATCGATAAGCCACTCCAGTGGGCTTCGCCCGCGCTTCCAGTCGTTGCAGGGCTTGCAGGCAGGGAGGAAGTTCCACCACACGTCAGCGCCATTGCTGGCCACAGGCTGTTCGTGATCCAGGGTCGTCGACGGCTGAACGGCGCAGTACGTACACCTCCCTTCGTTCGCGGTGAGGCTCATCAACCAGACATACGTGGCCTGCTTCGCCCGACTACCCCTGGGCACGGTCGCGTCCGCCATCACGTCTCCTCGCACTCCTCAGACCGAGTAACGAGACGCTACTTGGGGCCACTGACAATGCGCCTCTGGTCGACTACTGTGCGCACTGCTTTGGTGTGAGGTTTCTGTTGGTGGCATGCGCTCGGTGTCCCAAGCGGTTTGCCCGAGGAGAGCCTGTGAGGATCAACTCGGCGCTATGCAGCAGGTGACCAGAATAAAATCCGTGCTCTGAGCTTCTGGGTTCAGTATGCGTTTGACCTGTGAAGACGCCGCGCCGCGGGCTGATTTCCCAGGTGATTGCTCGCCCCTCGTTGATCACTCCATCTGGCACGACAGAGGTGCGCGGGGAATGCGTCCGCGAATGGGGCTCGCACTGCGCCCGAGAGCCTGCTTGGTCCGTGTCCGCAGCGAAGAGCGAAAGCCGACGTTGCTGCCGCAAGCAGTGGCTCGTCCTGCGAGGCTGGGCGGCGTGACCTACGCAGTGACAGTGGATACGCAGTTCCCGAACGGTGCTCCGGAGCTGGACGAGTTGCATCGGGTCGGTGCCGGCGCCCTCCTGGAGCACGGCTTCGACTCGGTCGAGTCGATCGATGGACCGGACGGAGTGGAAGCGGAGATCGCCGACACGTGGGTGGGTGTCCATCCCGGCGGCGCGTTGCTCAAGGTATTCGTGGACGCGCCGGCGCTGGAGTTCGCGGAGCAGGCGGTCCGCGCGCTTGTGGAGGAGCTGCTTGAGCGCTCGGAGCTGCTCGCCGACTGGACCGTCGAGCGGTGCGAGGTCGAGCTCCACCCTGATATCGCGAAGGAGAGCCTGGAAGCGGCCGACGGTCCGGACGCCCCACCGGACGACATCTCCTCGCGGCGTGCCCGACTGACCGAGCCGAACGCTCGCGACGCTTCCGCCGACGCGACGGGTGAAGTCGTCGACACAGAGATGGCACAACGCAGGATGCGTTCGATGGCCGCTGGGCTGCGGGCCTTCGGACCGGAGATGTTCGGCGCTCCCGATGAGGAGGAGAAGGACGATGAACTCGCCGACTCTGGCTCACGGCTTTCGGTTGATGACGCGGAGCTGGCGGCCGGGGCGTTGGTGTGGGCGACGGATGTCCTCTTGGACGAGCTGTTCCAGGACGTGTATGCGCTGGCCGAGGAGGAGACAAACGTCGCCGACTGCGACCGGCCGATGTGGCTGCTCGACGAACTGCCTCCGCGCTACGCACTGCGGTACGACGCTCGCTTCGCCCGGCGCTTCCTGGTGACGGCCATCGCCCTGACCACGCGCTTCACGGAGGGTAGCTTCGAGCAACTGAGCTGTGTGGCAGAGGAGCTGGCACTGAGGCTCCTTCTCGGCCGGGCTGAGGTGGCCCTTGAGACGTTCGGTCTCCTCGATGACGGGGTTGCGTCGGCTCTGGAGTGCTTCACCACGTTGGTCTGTGAGGACATGGATCACGAGTGGCTGTACGACGACGCGAAGGACGGCATCGACGAGAGCTCGGTGGGCGACTACCTCGGCGTCGTGCCCATGGGACTGACGAGCTGGTTCACGCCGTTCAACGATCACCGGTTCGTCCACCCCTACGTGATGGACGAACCCTTCGCCGAGGAGAGCTGACTAGTACTCCAGCCGCAGTTCGCTATCGCTGCTGGTCAGAGCTCTGTTTTGGAGTGTGCTCGGCTGATGGTCCGTCAGCTGGCGGGGGTTCGTGACTTCGGGTGCGACGGTG
>JOEL01000097.1 GCA_000720995.1 Streptomyces celluloflavus | reverse complement strand
GGGGCGGGGCGGGGCGGGGCGGGGCGAGCAGGCGAGACAGGGCCTCCCGCACCCTCGGCCTGAGTGTCCCGCCCGTAGCCCCGGTGTGGCGGGCCGGGCGGGACTGCCCGGCTGTCCGACCGTCCGGCTGACGTCAGGCCGCGGCCGTCAGGGGGCCGGAGACCGGGCGGGCCGCCGTCTGGACGAGGCCGGCGTAGGTGCGGCGGAGGGCGATGAGGGACTCCTGAGCCTCGCGGTAGACCGCGGCGTCGGGGCCGCCGCGGTGCGCGAGGGTGCGTACCGGGGCGCAGTGGCGGTCCATGGCGCTGAGCCAGGCACGGTGCTGCACGGGGAGGTGGCGGCGCAGGTGTTGGCGCCTGCCCTCGCCGGCCCGCCGCCCGCCGACGCCGAGCACCGCGTCCGCGGCCTGGAGTACCGGTGGTTCCAGGGCGCCCTGTTCGGCGAGCGCGCCGAGTACCGCGCGCTGCTGGGCGGTTGCCGGAGCCGCCGCCAGCCCCGCCGCCTCGGAGTGGAGCTGGGCGCGCAAGGAGTGCTGGATACGGACGAGGCGGCGCAGCGCCGTCGGAGTGGAGGAGTCGTCGGGTGCGCGGCCCGCGAGGGTTTCGGCGAGCCGGAAGAGCCAGATGCCGTGCGCCTCCAGCCGGGTCGCGGCCAGCATCAGCAGGTCCAGGCGGCTGAGCGGCTGCCCCTCCGGCGCCCAGCGGACGATCGGGACGAGCGGTTCCGTGCGGGCCAACTGGTCGATGGGGATGTGCCGACGGGGTTTGCGTTCGGGCGCCCAGTTGTGGAGCGCGAGCGTGGGCAGCGCGACGAACTGTTCATGGTCGATCCGGTGCGCGATGGCGGCCCACAGATCGAGGAATCCCTCGTCGGCGCACTGGCGCGCGGCCGGTGCGAGCGGGTCGAGTCCGCCCCAGCCGCAGGCCACCGCGATCACCGCCACCCGCATGGCGGCGGCCTCCGCGTTGCGTGGCGACAGTCGGGAGACCCGTTGCCGCAGGGCGCTCAACTCGTCCGCGTCGCGGGCCCGTTCGACGATGGCGACGGCGGCCTCGCGGCCGGGGGCGACCGCCACTTCGCGGGCCATGGCGTCCAGCCGGGTCCACGTACCGATCATGGAACGGACCGGTGGCCGCTCGGGCAGGAAGCCGTGTGCCCGCGGATCGTGCGGCGGGAGGGCGGAGGCGGTATCGCCCTGGGTGCCGAGCGGGTCGGCGCCGGTGGCCGACCGGGCGTCAGCATCCGGCCGGCCGCCCCCTGTCGCCCCCGGTGCCCGACGGGCCGGGACCCGGGGCGTGGGCGGTATACCGAGGTCGGGACCGGCTGCAGCCGTCCCCGCCGGTGTCGTTGCCGACGCCGTGTCCGTCGTCGCGCCGGTGGTCATGGTGGTGGTTGTGATCGTCATCAGCATTTCCCCGCGAACAGCCTGGCCAGGTGAATGTCCATGTCGAGGTAGCGGTCCTCGTGGCCGGGCGGCACGATCGCCGCGGTCTGCTCCAGCCAGGCGGTCAGCTCCGTCGCGCGTACCGACAGTTCGCAGACGTTCTCGTCGGTGGACAGCTCGATGTGGACCCGGCGCTGTCCGTTGAGTCCACGGAAGGGCCACACCCTTACGTCCCCCTCCCCCGCTTCGTCGCGCAGCCCGTTCAGCAGCAGCTCACGGGCGAACAGCCAGGTGGCGACCGTCCGGCCACGGCTGATGAAGACGACCTCGACCTCGAACGGACGGTCACTGCGGTAGCTGAACCGGCCCGCCACCGGCACCGTACCTTCCGGACCGAGGAGGAGCTGCATCTCAAGGGTGCGCTTGGCTGTCGACACCACGACGATCAACCTTTCCAAGGGAGGGGCGAGTCCCGGGAGACCCGAATCCGGGGCGCGCGTCCTAGCAGACGCTGCCGTGCAGGGTGGGGTTGCAGGAGGTGGGGAAGGAGTGACGGACGCCATGGTTTGCCGGGGCGCGCGGACGGGCCGGACCGGCCCTCGGTGCGGCCCGTACCGCCGTCCGCGCGTTCACGGGAAGACCCGCCGCCGGCGCCTGCCTCCGCGGCCGTGCCCGCGCGTGGACTCGGGCCTCGTGGCAGGTCCGTTCGCCGCCGGCCGGCCGCCGCGTGGCGAGCTGTAGCCGTCGATGTGTCCATGGCATCGGTGCGCCCCGCGTCCACCGGAATCACTCCGGCGGGCGCGGCCGGTCGGGCCGGTGAGCGGCGCGTGGGGACTCGGTACCGTCCGGGTATGCCGGACGGAGTCGGGCCGTGTGCACCGGGCCGGGGCCGGTATCGGGGTGCGGGGGCGGCGGCGCGGCGGTCTCGCCGGGAAGCGCGGTGCGGTCCGTACGGAATCGGGCACGGGTACGGGTGCTGGTGCGGTCCCCGTCCGGAGCTTCGTCTGGCGACGGGGGCCTCGTCCGGCGCGGCCGTGGCTGCTCGCGGGCATGCTGCGAGTCGGGCGGTCATGCGCGCGCCCGCGGGTGTCCGCGTGCCCGTATTCGGCGCATCCCGGCGCTGCCATTCCAGCTCCCCTCCAGACTCGTTCAGTTCTTTCGCCTCGGCTTTCGCCTCAGCCTCTCAACTGGCAGGAGATACCGCATGTTGACGGGGCAACTGATGTACTACGGCTACGAACTCGATCTTCACAGACCAATTCGGGCAACCGATTAGTCGAAAGTCCCGAGATCAAGGGCCTTTCGGCCCGCACCGGGAAAGTTTCTCGTGGGGTAATAAAGGCCGCATCAGAGTGAACGGGTGCGGCCCGCGCAGATGTGGCCCACCTCACAGCGCCTGCATGCATGGAAGCGGGTTAGGCGGTTCGGAGTATCGCCGGGGGTCGTGTAAAGTTCTTCAGGTCAGCGCGCGCCGCTAGCTCAGTTGGTTAGAGCAGCTGACTCTTAATCAGCGGGTCCGGGGTTCGAGTCCCTGGCGGCGCACGTAACACTGAGGCCCCTCGCCATGCGGGGGGCCTCAGTCATTGCATGGGGCGGCGGGGGCTCGTACCGGGCGGACGATCGGCGCGGACGGTGACCCTCGGTCCGAATATTTGTTCGGATTCACGGATCGCCCACCGAGCCACCGAGCCACCGAGCCACCGAGCCACCGAGCCACCGAGTTCGGACTGCCGATCATGGCCCGCGGTTCGCGATCCGCGGATCATCACCCCGCCCCCCACACCCCCGATTTACACGCCCACCGCGCCGCATCACACCGCGCCGCACCACCCCCGGCACTTCGGCAGCATCCCCCAGAATCCACACAGTCACCCCACAATTGCCGCGTAATTACTGCACAGTTGTGGATTCAACGGATACCCCGCGCAAGGATCACCCGGATTGCACTGCCTTGTCCCTAGGCAACATGTTCGGCCTTGCGATCATGGAAGTGGTTGGGCACCCTGACCTGGGACCTCGGCCGAATTCGGCCGTGATTCACAGGAGTTGGGGGTTGTACCGGTTGCCGTGTCACAGGCGCGGGGACCTCGCCGCACCGCGAGGAAGGCGAGGCGTTCGTGCACACAACCGGAATGGGCCCGTCACCGTCTCTCGGCGGGACGGTCGACACCAGTAGCCCGAGCCGGTCCGGGGGGACCGGGGCGCGGGCCATCGGAACAGTGCACGTGGCCGGCGCCGCGTGCGGGGGGATGGACTCATGACGTCGCCGCCTGAGGGCGCCCGGCCGCAGCATTCATTCGATCCGTCCGCGACGGCACGCCTGCGCGTACCACACCAGCAGCAGCGACGGCGGGCCCAGCGGCGCCCGTTGCCGCGCTACGACTACGAGCACTACAGCCGACTCGCCGGTCCACTCACCCAGCCGGAACCCGGCAAGCCCTATACGGTCCGCTACCGCTCACTGCTGGCCGGCGAACCGCACCGGATACGCGCGGCGCTGCTGCTCGGCGCCGCACCGCTGGTCTCGCTGGGGCTGCTCGTCTGGCTGATGCAGCCGGCCCACTGGACCGAACGCGACTACCCCGCCTACGACTTCCTGCCGGTCCTGGACACCGTCATGCTCGTCTCGATCGGGCTGATCGAGCTCTTCCGCTGCATGAACGTTCTCTCCAACGCGCACGCCACGCTCGTCGCCCGCGATCCCGTCCCGGTCGTCCCGGAGCGCGGCACCCGCGTCGCCTTCCTCACCTCCTTCGTGCCCGGCAAGGAGCCGCTGGCGATGGTGACGAAGACGCTGGAGGCGGCGGTCCGGGTGCGTCATCGCGGACTGCTGCACATCTGGCTGCTGGACGAGGGCGACGACCCCGAGGTCAAGGAGGTCTGCCGGCGGCTGGGCGTGCATCACTTCACGCGGAAGGGCGTTCCGCAGTGGAATCAGGCCAAGGGCCCGCACCGCGCCAAGACCAAGCACGGGAATTACAACGCCTGGCTCCAGGCGCACGGCGACAATTACGACTTCTTCGCGTCCGTGGACACCGACCACGTCCCGCTGCCGAACTATCTGGAGCGGATGCTCGGCTTCTTCCGTGACCCGGACGTCGGCTTCGTCATCGGCCCGCAGGTGTACGGGAATTACGACACGTTCGTCACCAAGGCCGCCGAATCGCAGCAGTTCCTCTTCCACGCGCTGATCCAGCGGGCCGGGAACCGTTACGGTGCGCCGATGTTCGTCGGCACGTCCAATGCCGTGCGTATCAGCGCCCTGAAGCAGATCGGCGGGCTGTACGACTCGATCACCGAGGACATGGCGACCGGCTTCGAGATGCACCGGCACCGCAATCCGCAGACCGGCAGGAAATGGCGGTCGGTCTACACACCGGATGTGCTCGCGGTCGGTGAAGGACCCACGGCGTGGACGGACTTCTTCACCCAGCAGCTGCGCTGGTCGCGTGGAACGTACGAGACCATACTCAAGCAGTTCTGGAAGGCGCCTTTCACGCTGCCGCCCGGCCGGCTCTTCAACTACACGATGATGGTCATCTTCTATCCGATGTCGGCGCTGAACTGGATTCTGGCGGCGCTCAGTTGTGCGCTGTTCCTGGGACTGGGCGCATCGGGTGTGCAGATCGATCCTTCGGTGTGGATGATGCTGTACGGCAATGCCTCGGCATTGCAGATCGGGCTGTACGTCTGGAACCGCCGGCACAATGTCTCCCCGCATGAGCCGGAGGGCTCCGGTGGTGTCGCCGGAATGGTGATGTCCGCGCTGTCCGCGCCGATTTACGCGCGTTCGCTGTTCGATACCGTGCTGCGCCGCAAAAGCACGTTCGTGGTGACGCCGAAGGGTGATTCGTCCAGCCCGGACACGCTGTTCGGCACGTTCCGGGTGCATCTGTTCTTCCTTCTCGTCTTCGGCGGCTCGCTGGGCGCTTCCTTCGTACTCGGCCACAGCCATCCGGCGATGATCACCTGGGCAGCGCTCGCCCTGCTGATCACGGCCGCGCCGATCGTCGCCTGGCGGCTGGGCGTACGCGCGCAGCAGCGCGGCCGGAAGACGGCCGAAGACGGCCGGGCCGCTGCCCCTAACGCCGCCCAGACCGCCGACCCGGCCGCCGCCCCGGCCCTCGGATCGGCCGCCTCCTAACAGACCATGCAGATCGCCCTTGGGGGACGTCACACATGAAGTACCGTCCGAGCCGTCGCGCCCGCAGAGTGGCGATAGCGACGGCGGTGGTGCTCGCACTGGCCGGGGTGAACGGCCCGGCTCTCTACGGCTTCGCCTCGGAGAAGTACCACCAGTACACGATCAACAAGCCGGAGTACAAAGCGGCGAAGGGCCACTGGGATGTCGTCGACGTTCCGGACGCGTACCGCATCAACACCATCCACGCGGCTCTGCTGCACACCGGAAAAGTGCTGCTGGTCGCCGGTTCCGGCAACAACGCGGCGAATTTCAAGGCGAAATCGTTCCGTACGGTGCTGTGGGATCCGGAGCGGAACACCTTCAAGAACATCCCCACGCCCAAGGACCTCTTCTGCTCCGGGCACACCCAGCTGCCGAACGGCAATCTCCTGGTGGCGGGCGGCACGCAGCGTTACGAGAAGCTGGGCGGCGATGTGAAGAAGGCCGGCGGCCTCATGATCGTCTACAACGAGAATCCGGACGGCCCCAAGACATTCCCGGCCGGCACGCTGTTCACCGGCAAGCAGAACGACAAGACGTTCGCCTCCAAGGACGCGATCGTGGTGCCGCGTGCGAAGAAGACCAAAGACCTGGCGACCGGCCGGGTCACCGTGACACACAGCGAGGCCCGGGTATACGTCGAGGCACTCAAGGACGGCCCCGCGTATTCCACCGGCGCTCAGGACAACTACCGCATCCACGGTCTGACCGGTGCCGACGCCCAGAATTTCTACGGCATCGCACAGAAACTCTCCTTCGACAAGAAGGATTTCCAGGGCATCAAGGACTCCTTCGAGTTCGACCCGGTGGCCGAGCGCTATATCTCCGTCGACCCGATGAACGAGGCGCGCTGGTATCCGACGCTGACCACACTGGAGGACGGCAAGGTCCTTTCGGTCTCCGGGCTGGACGAGATCGGGCAGGTCGTCCCGGGCAAGAACGAGATCTACGACCCCGCCACCAAGAAGTGGACCTACCTGCCCAAGCAGCGGTTCTTCCCGACGTATCCCGCGCTCTTCCTCACCGACAAGGGCCGGATCTTCTATACCGGTTCCAACGCGGGCTACGGTCCGGACAACGTCGGCCGCACCCCCGGCATCTGGGATCTGAAGTCCAACGCGTTCCGGGTCGTGCCCGGCATGAGCGATCCGAAGATCCTGGAGACGTCGATGTCCGTGCTGCTGCCGCCCGCGCAGGAACAGCGGTACATGGTGCTCGGCGGCGGCGGGGTCGGCGAGGATCCCCGTTCGACGGCCAAGACCCGGATCGTGGATCTGCACGCCCCCAGCCCGCGGTTCACGGACGGCCCGGATCTGTACGAGAAGGCCCGCTACCCGAGCAGCGTGATCATGCCGGACGACACGGTGCTGACCACCAACGGTTCGGGCGACTACCGCGGCCGCAGCGACTCCAACGTGCTCAAGGCCGAGCTGTACGACCCGAAGGCCAACACCTCCCGTCCGGTGGCCGATCCGCTGGTGGGCCGCAACTACCACTCCGGCGCCCTGCTGCTGCCGGACGGCCGGGTGATGACCTTCGGGTCCGATTCGCTCTACGCCGACAAGGACAACACCAAGCCCGGCGTCTTCCAGCAGCAGATCGACCTCTACACCCCGCCGTATCTCTTCCGGTCCTCGCGCCCCGAGCTGACGGATCCGGGGCCGAAGACGGTCGCGCTCGGCGGCACGGCGACGTACCGCTCCCCCCGCCCCGTATCGATCAAGAAGATGCGGCTGATCCGGCCCGGTTCGTTCACCCATGTCACCAACATCGAACAGCGGTCGATCGCGCTGGACTTCACGGCAACGAAGGACAGGGTGACGGTCACCGTGCCCAAGGACCCGTCGCTGGTCCCGCCCGGCTGGTACATGCTCAACGCGGTCGACGACCAGGGCACACCGTCCAAGGCGGTGTGGGTGAAAGTCCCGCAGGCGGGGAATCCTGGCTGACGGGCGTGCCTGGTGGGTGGCGCTAGTGGGCGGGCGGGGGGTGGGCGCGGGG
>JOEL01000096.1 GCA_000720995.1 Streptomyces celluloflavus | reverse complement strand
CGTGCCCCCTCCTGCTCCCCCACTGGCCCCACCTCCCCTCCCGAGGCCACATGCTGACGCCCACCCACCCCGGCCCGGCGGACCCCGCACCGCGCCTCCACCACCCCCGCCACCAGCGGACCGGTTGGGCTGCCCGCTGCGCGGGGACTGGAGGAACCGTAGGGAAGGAGGCGGGGGCGGACACGGGCCGCACCGCGGGGACAAACCCCCCGGAGTCCCCCATTCGCCTCCGCCGCACCGCACCTGAGGACCCGTCACGGTGAGAAGTACGCGAACCACATCGCCCGAGCCGCCGCCCACGCGGCTACGGTCATATGAAGGCGGCACAACTACGGCGGAGACGGCGACGTCGGTTGAGGGGGCACCAGCACGATGAGTCTCAGCGATGACGGCGACTACGGCGGCCCCCGGACGGGCCAGACCCGTACGAGGCTCCCCGAGGGCGGGGGCGACTCCTACGGTCCGGCGCGGCGCCCCCGGGCCGGTATGTCCAGCCGCAACCTCATCACCATCGTCGGCGTGGTGGTCCTGCTGATCGCGGCCATCGCCTTCGCCAACCGGGGCGGCAGCGGCAACAACGAGTCCGCGCCGGGCGGTGCCGCCAAGACCGCGGACGACCGGCCGACCACCCCCACCGGCACCAAACCGGTCACCGGCAAGAACGGCGATATCGCCGCGGGCTTCGCGAAGACGGAGCAGGGGGCGCAGTCGGCGGCGACGAACTACGCGGTGGCGCTGGGGTCGTCCGAGATGTTCCACCACGACCAGCGGCACCGGATCGTCCGCACCGTCATGGCCCCGTCCGCCGTCGACGGCTACCAGAACACCCTCGACAAGGTGTACACGGCGGACTTCTTCAAGAGCGCCGGACTGAAGGCGGACGGCACCGCGCCCCAGGGCATGGCCTTCGTCTCGCGCACCGTCCCCATCGGCACCAAGATCAAGGAGTTCTCGGGCGACCGGGCGACCGTCGAGGTCTGGTGCACGGGCCTGCTCGGCCTGGCCGGCGAGGGATCCGTCAGGCCGGTCACCACGAGCTGGTTCACCACCACGATGAAGCTCGTCTGGACCGACGGCGACTGGAAGACGCTGACCAACTCCCAGCAGAACGGTCCGGCCCCGGTCAGCGGGGACGTACCCGCCTCCGGGGCGAAGGAGATCGCCGGAGCGGTCGAAGGGTACGGAGGATTCACCTATGCCCGGTAAGCCCACGCGCCGCCGCGCGGCCTCCGTCGTCGCCGCGCTGGCCGCCGTACAGACCTTCGCCTTCATGCTGGCGACCCGTGCCCTGGCCGCGCCGGGCCCGACGCCGGCACCGGGCGACGAACGGTGCAGCCTCCTCAACGGCACCGTCAAGGACCTCTGCGAACAGCGCAACAGCACCGGCGTCACCACGCCCTCGACCAACCCCCTCGACAACAACCCGCTCGACCCCCTCGGCTCCCTGGCCAAGGGCTGCGCCAACGCCGCCTCGTGGATCATCACCAAGCTCTCCGACGCCGTGAAGGCCACCTCGCAGATCGACTTCACCAACGCCGCCTTCCTCCGCCAGTACGCCGTCGTCTTCGCCGCCTCGACGGTCCTCACACTGGTGCTGTGGCTGCTCGCCGTCGCCAAGCGCGCCGTCCGCGGCACCCGGCTGACCGAGGCGATCGGCGAGGCGGTCGGATTCCTCTGGCTCACGGTCCTGGCGTCCGCCTTCACCCCGCTCATCCTCTACACGATCGTCTCCGCCACCGACGGCGTCACCGAGATCATCGCGAAGGGGACCGGCGCCCAGACCGACACGTTCTTCGGCGCGTTCTCCCAGGCGCTCACCAAGGGCACGGACATCGGCGGCGGCCCGATCATGCTGATCGTGGTGTCGCTGGTGTCGGTGCTGGCCGCCGGTGTGCTCTGGCTGGAACTGGTGATCCGGGCCGCGCTGCTGTACGTCGGCGCGCTGCTGGGGACCGTCGTCTACGCCGGGCTCGTCGACAAGAACATGTGGGGCCACGTCCGCCGCTGGGCGGGCATCATGATCGCCGTGATCCTGGTCAAACCCGTCATCGTGATCGTGCTCGGCATCGCCGGCGCGCTCTCCCACGACAAGGGCCCCAACGCCTTCTCCGCGGTCGTCTCCGGCCTCGCGATCATCGTCCTCGCCATCTTCGCCAGCGCCGTGATCTACCGCTTCGTCCCCGGCTTCGGCGACGAGATGGTCTCGGCGCGGACGAACAAGGGCCGGGCCACCGACGGCAGCCAGGCCGCCGCCATGATCTCCTCACCCGCCGCGCTGGTCTCCCAGGGCATCAAGACCCACAGCGCCCGCAGCTCCGGCGGCGACGGGGGCGGGGCCCAGGGCGGACAGTCCCGGTCCGCCGACTCCGTGGCCGGCGGCGTCGCCGCGCACAGCACCCGCTCCGGCGGCGGCCGCACCACTCCCCCCGCACCCCGTTCCGGCCCGAGCGGCAGCTCCGGCGGCAGCGCCCGCACCGGCAAGACAGCAGGAGGTGATGGGCGGTGAGCACCCAGTCCCATCCGATCGCACCCCGTCGCACGTATCTGATCGGCCGCGCCCGGCCCAACGCCATCGTCGGCAAGAACCGCGAGACCGGCGAGATCGCGCTGATCATCGCCGGCGCGTTCATCGGCATGATGTGCGGACTCGTGGTGCAGGTGCTCCCGTTGCGGATACTCGCTCTCACCGGCTTCCCGGTACTGGGGCTCGCCGCCGTCTACGTCCCGTACAAGGGCCGCACGTTCTACAAGTGGTTCGAGATCAAGCGCAGCTACCGCCGCACGCTCCGCCGCGGCACGGCCTACCGCTCCGGCACCGCCGAGGCCGGCATCTCGCTGGACGGCCGGGAGGTCGAGGTCGGCCCGCCGCCGGGCATCGGCCGGATCAACTGGCTCTCCGCCCCGTTCGGACCGGACGAGATCGCCGTACTCCTGCACGCCGACCGCAAGACCGTCACGGCCGCCATCGAGATCGAGGGCCCCGGCGTCGGCCTGCGCGACAGCGAGGACCAAGAGGCGCTGGTCGACCGCTTCGGCACGCTGCTCAAGCATGTGGCCAACGGCGACGGCTTCGTGACGCGCCTTCAGATCCTCGCCCGGACGCTCCCCGCCGACCCGGACGCGCACGCCAAGGATGTCGCCCAGCGCGGCGACCGCTCCTCCCCCGCCTGGCTCCAGGAGTCCTACGACCAGCTCCAGTCCATGGTCTCCACCTCCTCGGAGCAGCACCGCGCCTACCTCGTCGCGTGCATGCACTACACCCGCGAACTCGCCGCCGAGGCACACACCATGGCCCGCGCCGCGCACGCCCACCGCGGCGGCCTCGTCCGGCAGCGGGTGGACCGCGACGCCGGCCTGGCCGTCGTGATGGCCCGCGAGCTGACCGATATCTGCGCCCGGCTCGCCGAGGCCGACATCCGCGTCCGCCAGCCCCTCGGCGAGGGCCGGCTCGGCTCCCTCGTGCACTCGATGTACGACCCGGACCACCCCATCGACCACATCCAGGCGATGAGCCGGCGCAACGCCTGGCCGGCCGAACTGGACGCGATGGAGCCGACCTACCTCCAGGCCAAGACCCGCGAATCGACCACCCGCGCCCCCTGGTGCCACTCCACCGCCTGGGTCAAGGAGTGGCCGTTGACCCCGGTGGGCGTCAACTTCCTCGCGCCCCTCCTGGTGCACACACCGGACGTCATCCGTACGGTCGCGGTCTGCATGGACCTGGAGCCCACCGAGATCGCCATCGAACGCATGCTGACGGAGAAGACCAACGACGACGCCGAAGCCAGCCGCGCCGCCAAGATGAACCGCGTGGTCGACCCGCGCGACGTCGCCCACCACGGCCGCGTCGACCAGCGCGGCGAGGACCTGGCGTCCGGCGCCGCGGGCGTCAACCTCGTCGGCTACATCACGGTCTCCTCCCGCTCCCCCGAGGCACTCGCCCGCGACAAGCGGACCATCCGCGCCTCGGCCGGCAAGTCCTACCTCAAACTGGAATGGTGCGACCGCGAGCATCACCGGGCCTTCGTCAACACCCTTCCTTTCGCGACCGGGATCCGCCGCTAAAGCCGCTGGGAGGCGCGTACGTCATGGCCATGCTCGATCCGCTCGCCGCGTTCACCGACGCGTTCACCAGCTTCCTGTTCGGGAAGGTGGAGACGACACGGCTGCCCGTACGCACCTCCACCGGCCAGGCCCAGGCCGTCTACCTGCCCACCGCGGCCCCCGGTCTCGGCGACTCCGGCGTGATCATCGGCCGCGAGGTCTACAGCGGCAAGGGCTACATCTACGACCCCTTCCAGCTCTACGGCCAGCAGCTGCCGGCCCCCCACTGGCTGGTCCTCGGCGAATCCGGCAACGGCAAGTCCGCGCTGGAGAAGACCTACGTCCTGCGCCAGCTCCGCTTCCGCGACCGGCAGGTCGTCGTCCTGGACGCCCAGGGCGAGGACGGCGTCGGCGAATGGAACCTCATCGCCCAGGAGCTGGGAATAACCCCCATCCGCCTGGACCCGACCGCCGCCCTCAACGGCGGCATCCGCCTCAACCCCCTCGACCCGTCGATCACCACCACCGGCCAGCTGGCCCTGCTCCGTACGATCATCGAGGTCGCGATGGGCCGCGGCCTGGACGAGCGCTCCGGCTTCGCCCTCAAGGTCGCGCACGCCTACGTCAACGAGACCATCACCGACCGGCAGCCCGTCCTGACCGACATCGTCGAGCAGCTGCGCCACCCGGAGGCGGACTCGGCCGAGGCGATGAACGTCGATATAGACGATGTCCGCGCCTGGGGTCTGGACGTCGCGCTGGTCCTGGACCGCCTCGTCGACGGTGACCTGCGTGGCATGTTCGACGGCCCGACCAGCGCCGGTATCGACCTCGACTCGCCACTGATCGTCTTCGACCTCTCGCATATCGACCGCAACTCCATCGCGATGCCGATCCTGATGGCGATCGTCGGCGTCTGGCTGGAGCACACCTGGATCCGCCCGGACCGCAAGAAGCGCATCTTCCTGGTGGAGGAGGCGTGGCACATCATCAATTCGCCGTTCGTGGCCCAGCTCTTCCAGCGGCTGCTGAAGTTCGGCCGGCGGCTCGGCCTGTCCTTCGTCGCGGTCGTCCACCACCTCAGCGACGTGGTCGACGGCGCGGCCGCACGGGAGGCAGCGGCGATCCTCAAGATGGCCTCCACCCGGACGATCTACGCCCAGAAGGCCGACGAGGCGCGCGCCACCGGGCGGGTACTCGGCCTGCCCCGCTGGGCGGTCGAGATCATCCCGACGCTGACCCCCGGCATCGCGGTCTGGGACGTCAACGGCAACGTCCAGGTCGTCAAACACCTCATCACCGAGGCGGAACGACCGCTGGTCTACACCGACCGGGCGATGACCGAGGCGTCCTCGATGCTGACGGACGAGGCGCTCGCCATCGAACGGGCGGCCAACGCCGAGGCCGAGGAACGCGCCGAAGCCCTGGCCATGGAACGGCAGTTGAGAGACGAGTCGAGCGAGACGGTGGCGTGACCCGCGGATACGAACGGGCCCGGGACGGCCGGGACACCTACGGCGGCCGGGGGCGCGGCATCCCCGACTCCCTGCTGATCGGGCTGCTCGCCTTCCTCCTCGGCCTGACCCTGCTGGTCTGGACGGCGACCGGCCTCGCCGCGCTGTTCACGCACGGCGCCTGGCCCGACGGCGTCGGCTATCCCGGTACGCCGATGGCCCTGCGGCACCTCGTCACCGAACCACACGACCTGGCCGCCGCCTGGCCGCACACGCCCAAGGACCAGCTCTCCGGCTACGGCCTGTTCTGGGGCATCCTGATCGGCGAACTGATGGTCCTGCTGGTCCTGACGATCTTCGTCATGGGGACGGTCACCCGCTACCGCGCCGTCCGCGCCACCCGTCGGGAAGCCGCCCGCGACGCGCACGAGGCAGCCCGGGACGCGGCGGTACGGCGCGAGTCCACGGCCCCCGCCGATACGGCCCCCACCCGCCCGGCACCGCCGGCCACGCCCCTGACCGCCGACCCGGCCCCGCCACCGGCCGCAGCCGCCCCCGTTACCCCGCTCCTCGGCAAGGCCCCCGCCGAAGACCTCACCGGCGGCCCGCTCCCCGAACAGCGCACCGCGCCCCCGACCGCCCCCCGCGACGAACTGTCGCTCCCCCGCGTCCAGTTCGGGGCCGACCGCGCCACCACCCGCGCCGCCGCGACGGCCGCCATCGCCGCCGCCGAGGGCCCGCTGATCGTCGCCACCAGCGACCCCACCCTCTGGTCCGAGACCAAGGACACCCGCGCCAAGCTCGGCCCGCTGCTCACCTACGACCCGACGCACCGCGTCGACACCCCGGCCCGGCTGCACTGGTCACCGACGGCCGGCTGCGAGGACATCGCCACCGCCACCGCCCGCGCCACCGCCCTGCTGGCCCCCGTACGGCCCTCGAACACGCTGGACACGTCCGTGGCCGAGACCGCCCAGACCCTGCTGCGCTGCTGGCTGCACGCCGCCGCGGTGGACGGCCGGCCGTTCCGCCAGTTGCACCGCTGGGCACACACCACCGGCGCCGCCCAGGAACCCGTACGCATCCTGCGCACCCACGCCAAGGCGTCCGCCGGCCAGGCCGGTGAACTGGAGTCCGTGCTGACCGCGCACGCCGAACGCCGGGAAGCCGCCCAGCAGTTGCTCGGCCGCGCGCTGGCCGCCCTCTCGTCGATCCATATCCGCGACTCCAGCAATCCGCACCGACCGGATTCGCTCGTTCTCGAATCATTCGTCAACGAGGGGGGAACGCTCTACCTGGTGGGCGAATCCATCGAGGATCCGCGTACCAACCCGGGTGCGATGCCCTTGCTCACCGCACTCCTCTCGCACGTGGTCGAGCACGGCCGCCGCATGGCCGAACGGTCATCTGACGGTCGGCTCGACCCACCACTCACCCTCGTCCTGGACGACATCGCGGCACTCGCCCCGCTGCCCGCGCTCCCCGCCCTCCTGGAGACGGGCCGCGCCCGCGGTCTGCTGACACTGGCCACCATGCGCTCCCAGGAACAGGCCCGCGCCCGCTGGCCCCACCACTCGCTGCCCGTCTGACCCCGGACGCACCGCCCGCCCCGCTGCTTCTCCTCCGGACCGCTGCACCGCGGCTATCCGCGCGACAGCGTCATCTCCCGCTCCACCGCATCCGCGTTCTTCGGATCGGCCATCGTCCGCCCCGTCGCCACAAAGCCCAGTGAACGGTAGAGCGCCTCGGCCCGCTCGTTCTCCTCGTGCACCCACAGCCGCACGCGTTCCACCACCGGCTCCGCGAGGCCCCACGACCACGCGATCGCCGCCTCGAACAACTCCCGGGCCAGCCCGGTCCCCCGGTGCTCGGGCCGTACGAAGACCCCGACGACCAGCGTCTGCGGGTCCCCCTCGTCCTCCTCGACGAGCACCACGACCATCCCGCCCCAGCTGCCGTCCTCGTCCTCCCCGACGAAGGTCAGCGCCGCACGCCCCTCATCGCTGCGCTGCGCCCGCCGCTGCCAGAACGCGTCCGGCCGGCCGGCGGCCGCCTCAAAGGTCTCGTGGAAGGCCACCCGAGCCACCGGATCGGCCAGCGCCGCCAGCCTCAGCTCCTTGAGCCGCTTCCACTCATCCGCCTTCACTGGTCTGATCAAGTACCCCATTGCCTCAGCATCGCAGCGCCCGCAGCCGCTGACCAGAGCCTCAGCCTCCTCGGAACGCAAAAATGCCTCGTTCCCCGAGACGAATCTCGGGGAACGAGGCATTTTTTCAAAATTTGTTCGGCGGCGTCCTACTCTCCCACAGAGTCCCCTCTGCAGTACCATCGGCGCTGAAAGGCTTAGCTTCCGGGTTCGAAATGTAACCGGGCG
>JOEL01000095.1 GCA_000720995.1 Streptomyces celluloflavus | reverse complement strand
GCCGGGCGGCCACTCCTCGGAAGCCACTGAAGGCAAGAAGCCATAAGCCACACCCGGCCCTCCCGGGCCGCCTAACAACTTACGGAGAGGCCATGACCACCACCGCCGACCGCTTCCGCGCCGCCGTCGACAGCCGTGACCTCACCGCCCTGGACGGCCTGTTCACCGAGGACGTCCGCCTCTACAGCCCCGTGAAGTTCACGCCGTTCGAGGGCAGGGCGATGGTGCTGGGCCTCTTCGGGGTGCTCCTGCGCACCTTCGAGGACTTCCGCTACGTCGGAGACTTCGCCGGCACCGCGGAGACCAGTGCCGACGGAGATACGGCCCCGGCGACGGTCCTGCTCTTCCGGGCCACCGTGAACGGCAAGCAGATCCACGGCATCGACCTGCTGCATTTCGACCACGACGGACGGATCAAGGAGTTCACCGTGATGGTCCGCCCGCAGTCCGCGGTGCAGGCGCTGGGCGAAGCGGTACTCGCCGGTCTGGTCGCCGACGGCCTCCTCCCGGCGCCGGCCGATCGATAGCGCCGGTCACCGGAGAGGTGATGCGGGAACCCGAGGAGAATCCGGCGTGCCGGGCATCGGGGAACTCCGGGTGCCCGGTCCCCGCGCCGCTGTGGCCGTGCCCGCGCCGGAGGCCCCGTTCAGTCGGACGGTCAGCCGAGGACGAGCGGGAGTTTCGCGGCCAGTTCGCCCAGCTCGGCCTTCTCCGTGGCGGTCGGGGCCCGCCGCCCGGTGCCGACCAGCAGCGCGTCCTTGTCGGAGAACGACGCGGGGAACGCGGCGCGGGCGATCCGCTCCAGCATGTCGCGTGTCCGGGCGAGCGCCTCCTCGGACGGTCCCGCCACGTCCGGGAGGTGCGCGACCAGGTCGAGGTGGTGCAGCGTCCACTCCAGGACGTACGCGGAGAGGTAGTCGCCCGCGGTGAGGACCACGTCGCGGGTGCCGACCCGCAGGCCCGGATCGGCGAGTGCGGCGGCCCGTCCGGCGGCGGAGCCGACGTCGTCGAGGTGGAACCTGAGCAGCGACGGCTCCTCGTACGCGGCGGCCAGCCGGACGATCAGCGCGTCGAGCGGGTCGTCACCGGCCGGCGGCGTCCCGGCGACGTCCCAGTAGGTCACCGCGTCGCGGGTCGGTTCCGTTTCGGCGGGGGTCACCAGGGTGATCAGGACATCCTGCGCGTCGATGATCAGGTGGCACACCAGATCCCGTACGAGCCAGCCGGCACAGCCGGACGGTCGCGCGAAATCCTCGTCCGGAAGCTGGGCGACCGCCGTGCGCAACGCTGTCCACGAGCGTGAGAAGAGATCCACATCGGCAAGCTGGTGCGGTACGGAAGGGCGGACAAGCGCAGAGGGACGGCCGGTTCACGTACACGGCCGGCGCACGTGGACCGGGCCGGCCACCCTCGCGCCGAACGGGTCCCGGGCCGCGATGGCGAGCTGTGATCGGCGGGCCTAGGCTGATCGAAAGTCATCCATTGCACCGTTTTGTGCGGCAGAAGGGTGAGTGACGTGAGCGCTTCCCGTGACGAAGCGGGGCGGCTGGAGCCGCGCGTGGGCCCCGTCCCCGAAGGGGAGCCGGAATCTCATCCGTATCACCACCCCGCCGCCGGCTGGGGCGCGGCCAAGAGCGTGAGCCGGTTCATGGTGCGGGAGGGGGCGCTCGCCGACGGGCCGCGGGCGATCCTGCGGATGAACCACGAGAACGGCGGTTTCGACTGTCCGGGCTGCGCATGGCCCGACGACACCAAGGGCCTGCACCTCGACATCTGCGAGAACGGGATCAAGCACGTCACCTGGGAGATGACCCGCAAGCGGGTCGGGCGCGAGTTCTTCGCCGGCCACTCGGTGACCGAGCTCTCCGGGTGGAGCGACTACGCGCTGGAGAACCAGGGCCGGCTGACCGAACCGATGGTCTACGACCCCGGTACGGACCACTACCTCCCCATCAGCTGGAAGGACGCCTTCGCACTCGTCGGGCGCACCCTGCGCGAGCTGGACTCCCCGCACCAGGCGTCGTTCTACACCTCCGGCCGGCTCGGCAACGAGGCGACCTTCCTCTACCAGCTCATGGCGCGGGAACTGGGCACGAACAACCTGCCCGACTGCTCCAACATGTGCCACGAGGCCAGCGGCCGCGCCCTGCAGGCATCGCTCGGCACGGGCAAGGGAACCGTCGACCTCAAGGACTGGGAGGCGACCGACGCGCTGTTCATCCTCGGTGTCAACGCCGCCTCCAACGCGCCCCGGATGCTCACGGCCCTGGCGGCGGCGTACCGGCGCGGCGCCCAGGTCGTCCACATCAACCCCCTGATCGAGGCGGCCGCCACCCGGACGATCATCCCGCACGACTTCCGCTCCATGGCCACCGGCCACGCGACCCCGACCAGCACGCTCAACCTCCAGCCGCGCATCGGCGGCGACCTGGCGCTGCTGCGCGGGATGGCCAAGGCGATCCTGGAGCAGGCCACCTCCGATCCCCGGGCGCTGGACCGGGAGTTCATCGACCGGCACACCACCGGTTTCGAGGAGTACCGCGCGCTGTGCGAGGCCACGCCCTGGCGGGAGATCGAGAAGCAGACCGAGATCAGCCGCCCCGACATCCTCAAGGCCGCGCGCATCTACCGCGAGGCCGACCGCTCCATCGTCAGCTGGTGCCTGGGCATCTCGCAGCACGAGCACGGTGTCGACACCGTCCGGGAGATCGTCAACCTCCTGCTGCTGCGGGGGAACCTGGGACGGGAGGGGGCGGGCCCCTCCCCGGTGCGCGGCCACAGCAACGTCCAGGGCAACCGCACCTGCGGTATCGACCACCGCCCCGGCCCGGAGTTCCTCGACCGCCTCGCGGAGGTCTGCGGGATCGAGCCGCCCCGGGAGCACGGCCTGGACACGGTGGGCACCATCCAGGCGATGCACCGCGGCGAGGTGAAGGTGTTCGTCGGCATGGGCGGCAACTTCGCGCTCGCCGCGCCCGACACCCCGTACACCTGCGAGGCGCTGCGGAACTGCGATCTCACCGTCCAGGTGAGCACCAAGCTGAACCGCAGCCACCTCGTCCACGGCCGCCGGGCCCTCATCCTGCCGTGCCTCGGCCGCACCGAGAAGGACCACCAGCGCACGGGCGTCCAGAGCACCTCCGTCGAGGACTCGATGAGCATGGTGCACCTCTCCGTCGGTATGCGGCGCCCCGCCTCCCCGCACCTGCTCTCCGAGCCGGCCATCATCGCCGGTATGGCCCGCGCCGCCCTCCCCGACAGCGCCACCCCCTGGGAGCGGTACATCGAGGACTACGACCGCATCCGCGACACCATGGCCCAAGTCCTGGACGGCTTCGAGGACTTCAACCGGCGCGTACGGCTGCCCCTCGGCTTCCGGATCAAGCAGCCCGCGCGGGAACTCGTCTTCCGCACCCCGTCCGGCCGCGCCGAATTCTCCACGGCCCCGCTGCCCGACGTCGTACCCGCCCCGGGGACGCTGACGCTGGGCACCCTGCGCTCCCACGACCAGTGGAACACCACCATCTACTCCGACAACGACCGCTACCGGGGCATCAGGAGACTGCGCACGCTCGTCTTCATGAACCAGGACGATATGCGCGAACGCGGACTCTCGAAGTTCGACCCCGTCGACATCACCAGCACCGCCAAGGACGGCACCCGGCGCCACCTCAACGGCTATCTGGCCGTTCCCCACGACATCCCCCGCGGCTGTGCGGCCGGCTATATGCCCGAGATGAACGTCCTGTGCGCGATCGGCGACTACAGCACCCAGAGCGACCAGCCGATCATGAAACATGTGAAGGTCACCATCAACCCCGCCACCTGAGCGGGGGGCGGGGCGCTGGCGGAGCGCGAGGGCCTGACGAGCCGCGCCGGATGCCCGGACGGCGGGCGCGAGGGGTGCCGATCCGGAAGCGCCAGATCTTCTCGCGGACGGCATGGAGGAGTGGGCCGGCACCGGGCAGGGCCTGTCGGGTGACCTGCGGCAGCCATCCCCGCCGACCGCCCCGTGCGTAACCCGCGCACCCTTCCCGGACTGCGCACAGCCCCGGCCGCCGATACCCTGACCCCAACCCGTATATCCGTTTTGCCCCTATCGTCCCCGGGAGTCACGTGGTCACCACGCAGGCCGTCGTCGTGCCTCCCTCGAAGGCCGCCGTGTTCCTGGTGGTCACGCTGAACCCCGGCGGTGAGGCGGTTGCGCGGGAGGCGCTCGAAGAGCTCGCGGGGCTGATCCGCTCGGTGGGGTTCCGTGCGCCCGACGCGGCACTCACCGGTGTCGTCGGGATCGGTGCGGCGGCCTGGTCCCGCCTCTTCGACGGCCCGCCGCCGCACGACCTCCACCCCTTCCAGCCGCTGACCGGACCCCGCCATCGCGCCCCGGCCACACCGGGCGATCTCCTGCTCCACGTGCGCGCCCGGCGGATGGACCTCTGCTTCGAGCTGTCCCGGCTGATCGTGGAGCGGCTGGGCGACGCCGTGACCGTCGTCGACGAGGTGCACGGCTTCCGGTATTTCGACGAGCGTGACCTGATGGGATTCGTCGACGGCAGCGAGAACCCGCAGGGCGGGGCGGCGGCCGAGGCCGTGTTCGTGGGCGACGAGGACGCGGACTTCCGGGGCGGCAGCTATGTGATCGTGCAGAAGTACGTGCACGACATGACGGCCTGGCAGTCGATCAGCGTCGAGGAGCAGGAACGGGTCATCGGACGCAGCAAGTCGGCCAATGTGGAGCTGCCCGACGGCGTCAAACCGGCGAACTCGCATGTCGCGCTCAACACGATCGTCGACGACGAGGGCGCCGAGCGGAAGATCGTGCGCGAGAACATGCCGTTCGGGACCATCGGCCGCGGCGAGTTCGGCACCTTCTTCATCGGCTACGCCCGCACGCCCGCCGTGACCGAGCGGATGCTCGACAACATGTTCCTCGGCGACCCGCCGGGCAACACCGACCGCATCCTCGACTTCTCCACGGCCGTGACCGGCGGTCTCTTCTTCGCGCCGAGCGCCGACTTCCTCGACTCCCTTCCCGACCCGCCCGCCGCCGCTCGTTCCGGTGCCGTCCCCTCGGACGGTTCCCTCGGCATCGGCGGCATGAAAGGAGCGTGAGCGCCATGACGACCCCTGCCGCCACGAACAACCTGCATCGCGAACTCGCCCCTGTCACCCAGGCGGCCTGGGCGCAGATCGAGGAAGAGGCCGGCCGCACCTTCCGGCGCCATGTCGCGGGCCGCCGGGTCGTCGACGTGCCCGAACCGGCGGGCCCGGCCCTCGCCGCCGTCGGCACCGGCCACCGCACGGAGATCGCGTCGCCCGCCCCCGGGGTGACGGCCTGCCTGCGGGAGGCGAAACCGCTCGTCGAACTACGGGTGCCGTTCTCCGTCAGCAGGGCCGCCGTGGACGACGTCACGCGCGGCTCGAACGACTCCGACTGGCAGCCCGTGAAGGACGCGGCGCGCACCATGGCGTTCGCCGAGGACCGGGCGATCTTCGACGGATACCCGGCGGCGGGCATCGACGGCCTGCGGGACCGGACGTCGAACCCGGTGCTGAGCCTCCCCGCCGAGCCACGCGACTACCCCGACGCGATCAGCCGCGCCGTGACATCGCTGCGGCTCGCCGGGGTCGACGGCCCGTACGCGCTGCTTCTGGGCGCCGACGAGTACCGGGCGGTCAGCGAGACCTCCGACCACGGCTACCCGATCGCGGCGCACCTGGCCCGGATGCTGGACGGTGCACCGATCTGGGCCCCGGCGCTCAGCGGCGCCTTCGTCCTGTCCACCCGCGGCGGCGACTTCGAACTCCGCCTCGGCCAGGACGTGGCCATCGGCTACACCTCCCACGACGCCAGCAGCATCACCCTGTACTTCCAGGAGACGCTGACCTTCCTGACGGACACGGACGAGGCCGTCGTCGTGCTGAAGCACTGAGCAAACGCCACGCGGGGGATGCCACCCGGGTGCGGGGTGGCCCGCCGCCGGATCGCCCGTGACCGTCACCCGGCCCGGCGAGCCGGCATCCATCCCGGCCACGCTCTCCTCTATATACGCGTATATCCGTGCGGGCCGCCTCTCTCGCCCGCTGCGACGGGCCGTGGAAGCGGACCGCGTCGCCGCGGGTGGCGAGCATCAGGGTGTTCCCGCGTACCGGAGTGCCCGCGCCGACGACGGCGACCGGCCGGTTCCCGACGTCCGCGGGTGAGGGGAAAGCCGTTCCCGGTCTGGGGGAGGAGGCCGCACCGCCCCGGCACCGCCGCGCCCCGCTCAGCAGCTTCGGCCGGGACGTGTCGAAGCGGCCACCACCGCTACTCCGGTGGCGGGACCGCTACGCGCGCGGCCCGTTGTCCGGGGGAGCGGTGGTGTCCCCGAGGGACAGGACGACGGCGGTGGTGCTGCCGTCGGGCGTCTCGTAGGCCACCGTGTCACCGGCGCTGTGCCCGAGCAGCGCACGCCCGAGCGGGCTGTCGGCGGTCACCAGGGTCCGGTCCGGTTCCGCGACGATCTCGCTGATCCGGACGGTCGCCTCCGCACCGTCCGCGAAGCGCACGGTGACGGTACTGCCCACCCCCACCATGTCCGTGGGCGGCGGATCCGCGACGGACGCCTCGCGGATCCGCCCCTCGATCTCGGCGATGCGTCCGTCCAGCCGCGCGACCTCCGAGGCGCGCTGCAACGCGTCGGCCTCGTCGGCCCGGTCACCCACCGGGTCCTCGCTCCGCAAGGTCGCGGCCACCGGCCCCCGTTCGGCGCGCAGCTCGGCCAGCTCCTGCCGGAGCGCTCGAAGGGCGTCAACGCTGATGGGCTCGGGACCCTCGGCCATGCCTGCTCCCGTGCTGCCGGTGGAACGATCGGGACATCTATGTACGGGACACCTATGTACGGGACATCTACGTACGAGATATTTACGTACAAGGCATCTCAATTAGCGCATCACCCACCGGGCCCGGCAAATCATCGAAGCCGGCACATCAGCAGGCCGGGGGAGCGCACCAACAGGCCGATGGCACGAGCCGAAGCAGGGCGGCGTCCCTCACATCCCCTGCCCGTGCCCATGGCGTGCGCATAGCCATGCTCATGTCCATACATGCACGGGCCGGGTCATCCGCAGCAATGCCGACCGGGCTCCGGCGATGTTCCCGCCCCCGTACCGCCCCCGGCCCGGCCCCGGGAAGGTCACCGACCACCCATCCGTCACAGCACACGCCACCCGTCCCGGCACGCCCGGGACCGCGCCGTCCACCGGTCGGCGGCGCCCTCTAACGATCGGCGGCGGCTCTCGCAAGAAGCGACTTGAGGACCGGCTCGGCATGTGTCCACAGCAGCGCGCCGCCGATCCCCGGTACGACGCGGTAGTGGGCGCCGGGCATACGGGTGGCGAGCGATGCCCCGTTGTCGGGTGAGTGGCTGGTGTCCAGCTCGCCGTACCAGATGTCGACCGGGACGGTGATCTCGTCGAGGGCGAACGGCCACCGCCCCATGGCCAGGACCGTATCGCGGGCGTAGCCGGCCGCGCCCTGCGCGAAGCCGTCGGCCAGGGCCCGTCGGTAGGCGCCCGCGAAATCAGGATCCTGATACACCGCGAGGTCACACTCCGGGCTCCCGGCCATGACCATGCCCCACATCGCCTCCGCGCTGAACCCCGCGAAGAACTCCTCGGCGCCTTCCGGGTCGCGCGCGGTCCGCTCGACGAGGCCACGCAGATCCGCCGTCAGAGTGGAAGCGAACTCCGGCGCGGCGACCTCGTCCGCGCCGGAGACGACAGCCAGCGCGGAGACGACGCCCGCCGCGGCGCAGGCGAGCGCGAACGGCGCACCTTGCGAGTTCCCGACCACGGCCGGGCGCCCCAGCCCCCGCAGCGCACCGAGCTGACGAATATCACCGGCGAAGTCGGAGAACGTCCGGCCGGGTGCGGGCGTGGAGACACCGAGCCCCGGGCGGTCCACGGAGACGAGACGCACGCCGAGCGCCTCAACCACGCCCGCGCCGAAGCCGAGCCGCCGACTCGTGGCTGCCCCCGGACAGCACAGCACCGGCACCCCGTCCGGCGGCCCCCACTCGGCCCAGCCGAGCAACCGTCCGTCGGACAGCCGGCTCTCACCGGTCCGGGCAGGATCTTCGACGTACACGTTCATGACCGACATCATGACCACGGACGGAACACTTCGCACCGGACTTTCACCGCGGCTCCGCACCGGGCCGACGCCACCGGACCCGGCACCGCTGCGGCCCCCGCACCTGCGGGTTGCCCCCAAGGCACCGACGGCACCGTCCACGGACTCTCCCCGCTGACCGGAGAAACGCACTCTCCCCACTGACCGGAGAAGGGGCCACACGCGAAGGCTGGCCGGTCCAGCGGGGCGGGAGCGGCCCGCCCCGGCCCAGATGCCGTCGCGGGTGCGCTGATCCGGGACAGATCACCGGAATACGCCCGCCTTGTAGGCGCCCCGTGATCAGGCGGTCCGGCGCCCCAGCAGTCCCGGGTAGCGCGGACTACCGCGAACGTGCCCCCAAGTCGTGCCGCACCCATACGATCGTGTAAGTTCTACGAGTTGCCGCGGAACCGACAGGTCCCACGGCAGCCATCCCGCCGCTTCAGCGGCACACCACTACTGCACGGTCCCTCACCGGGAACAATTTCGGCATGCCGGAATTCGGACCGGGACTCGATTATG
>JOEL01000094.1 GCA_000720995.1 Streptomyces celluloflavus | reverse complement strand
TGACTCATAATCGAGTCCCGGTCCGAATTCCGGCATGCCGAAATTGTTCCCGGTGAGGGACCGTGCAGTAGTGGTGTGCCGCTGAAGCGGCGGGATGGCCGCCGCAGAACCGTTCCGGCTCCGTGGCAACTCGGAGAACACTACGGACCGGGTGGACCCGTGTCAACTTGGGTCAGTTGAGGTCGTTGAGGCGTCCCTCTGCGTCCGGCTGGGTGTCCTCGACGCGGCGCAGCAGGTGGGTCAGTGCCTCGCCTAGGAGCTGGCGCTCCCGGCCGGAGAGGTCCTGGAGGAGCTCTTCCTCGAAGACCGTCGCCATGCGCATGGCCTCCAGCCACTTCTCGCGGCCCTCGTGGGTCAGCTCGACGATGACGCGGACCCGGTTGGTCTCGTCGCGCTCACGGGTGACCAGGCCCTCGCTCGCCATGCGGTCGATGCGGTGGGTCATGGCGGCCGGCGTGAGGCCGAGGCGTTTGGCGAGTTCGCCGGGGCCCAGCTGATAGGGGGCGCCCGAGACGACGAGGGCCTTGAGGACCTCCCATTCGGCGTTGCTCATCCCGAGGGTGGCCGTCTGCCGTCCGTACGCGACGTTCATCCGCCGGTTGAGGCGCTGAAGTGCGGAGACGATCTGTTCCACCTGGGGGTCGAGGTCTTGGAACTCTCGCTGGTAGGCCGCGATCTGTTCCTCGAGGCTCGGCTCGGCCGGGGCGGGGGCCGCATCTGAGGGCTCAGGCATGCGGCGCAGTATGGCATGGAACGCATTGGCGTTGAAGTCCTTCGGCGTGTAGCCTTTAGCTTCGAACTTTAGTGTTGAAGTCTTCAGGGTGAGACAGTCCGGTTCCTGCCGACGGCCGCCGCAGCTCGTGGGTTTCTTCCGTCCTTACGACATGACCTAGGTAGGTGAGTGTGACCACCGCGATGGGCGCTGCGCTGCGCCGGATCCAGCTGGGGAACGCGCTGAGCGCGTTCGGCAACGGCTTCACCGTTCCGTATCTCTACGTCTATGTGGCGAAGGTGCGGGATCTCGGCGCGAGTACGGCCGGTGTGGCGCTGGCGATGCTGGCGGTGTCCGCGCTGATCGTCCTGCCGCTGACCGGGCGGGCCATCGACCGGCGCGGTCCGCTGCCGGTGGCCGTCATCGGTACGGTCTCGGCCGCCGTCGGTGCGATGGGGCTCGGGCTGTCCGCCACGGAGCCGCTGGTCATCGCGTCCGCCGTCGCGCTCGGTGCGGGTATCGCGGTGATCCAGCCGGCCCTCGCGACGATGATCGTGTGGTGTTCGACCACGGTGACCCGGTCCCGGGCGTTCGCCACCCAGTTCTTTCTGAACAACCTGGGTCTGGGCGTCGGCGGCCTGGTCGGCGGGCTGCTGGTCGACGAGGCGCACGCGTCGAGCTTTGTGCGGCTGTTCGCCATCGAGGCCGTGATGTTCCTGGTGCTCGGTGCGGCGATCGCGACCGTACGGCTGCCGCGGGCGCCGAAGGTCGAGGACACCGTGCCGACCGGCGAGCGGGCCAAGGGCGCCTGGCGGACCCTCTTCGCCGACCGGCGGATGGTGTGGCTGTGCGTGCTGGGGTTCGTGCTGTTCTTCGCCTGCTACGGGCAGTTCGAGTCCGGTCTGGCGGCGTACGCCACCGAGGTCACCCGGATCGCACCCGCCACGCTGGGCGTCGCGCTGGCGGCCAATACGGCGGCGATCGTGGCGGCGCAGTTCGTGGTGCTCAAGCTGGTCGAGCGGCGGCGGCGCAGCCGGGTCATGGCGCTGGTCGGCGTGATCTGGACCGTGGCGTGGCTCGCGGCCGGGGCGTCCGGGCTGGTGCACGGCTCGCAGGTGGTGGCGACGACGCTGCTGATCTCGACGTACGCGCTGTTCGGGATAGGTGAGTCGATGCTGTCGCCGACCGTGGCGCCGTTGGTGGCCGATCTGGCGCCGGCGTCCCTGATCGGGCAGTACAACTCGGCGTTCGCCCTGGTCAAGCAGTTGGCGCTGGCGATAGGTCCGGCGGTGGGCGCGCTGATGGTGGGGCACGGGATGTACGCCACGTACATAGGGATGGTCGTGCTGTGTGCGCTGGGGATCACGGTGCTGTCGTTGCGGCTGGGACGGCTGCTCAGCCCGGCCCAGGACAATCCGCACCGGTCGGCGCCGCCCGTGCCCGCCGCGCGGACCGAGGCGGAAGCCGTCGAACCGGCGGTGGCCACGGTCTGAGCCGTCGCCGAGTTCCGAGCCGTCGGTGGTGTCGCGCCACCCCTGCCTCGTACGGATGGTCCGTACCGACGGCTGTCTGACGGCTGGTGCTGATATCCGGTCCCGCGGTCCTTCGACCGCGGGACCGGTGCGTTGACCGCGCCGCCCCGCCGTCGGTCGCTAGCCGCGAGGCAGGGCGAATTCGCACCAGACGGCCTTGCCGCCGCCCGGGGTGCGGCGGGAGCCCCAGGAAGAGGCGATGGTCGCGACGATGGAGATGCCGCGGCCGGCCTCGTCGGCGGGCTCGGCGCGGCGGCGGCGCGGGAGGTGGTCGTCGCCGTCGGTGACCTCGATGATCAGGCGGCGGTCCGTACGGCGCAGGCGCAGCCGCATGGGCGGGGTGCCGTGTTGCAGGGAGTTGGCGACGAGTTCGCTGACGGCGAGGACACCGAGGTCGTGCAGCTCGGGTGCGAAGCGCCAGGAGGTGAGGACCCCGGAGGCGAAGGCGCGGGCGCGCGGGGCCGCCTCCGTACCGCCGTGCAGTTCGAGGGCGGCGTTGTGGAACAGCTCGGCGTCATGGCCGGTCCGCTCGGGGTGCTGGAGGGTCAGGATGGCGACATCGTCGTCGTGGGCGGCCGTGATGCCCAGGGAGCGCAGCAGGCGGTCGCAGACGATGTCCGGGGCTCCGGTGGCGCCGGAGAGCGCGCGCTCCAGTGCCTCGACGCCGTCGTCGATGTCCTTGTCGCGGCGCTCCACCAGGCCGTCCGTATAGAGGACGGCGCTGCATCCGGGGCCGAACGGGACCGATCCGGAGGTGTGCAGCCAGCCGCCGGTGCCCAGGGGTGGTCCGGTCGGTTCGGCGGCGCGGCGGACGGCGCCGTCCGGGTCGCGGACGAGGATGGGGAGATGGCCGGCCGAGGCGTAGACCAGGCGGCCTTCGTTCGGGTCGTGGACGGCGTAGACGCAGGTGGCGATCTGGCTGGCGTCGATCTCGGCGGCGAGGCCGTCCAGGAGCTGGAGGACTTCGTGCGGCGGCAGGTCGAGGCGGGCGTACGCGCGGACGGCGGTGCGCAGCTGGCCCATGACGGCGGCGGCGCGCACCCCGCGCCCCATGACATCGCCGATGACCAAGGCGGTGCGGCCGGCGCCGAGGGTGATGACGTCGTACCAGTCGCCGCCGACCGCGGCGTCCGTACCGCCCGGCTGGTAGGTGGCGGCCACCCGCAGGTCGTCCGGCTGTTCCAGTTCCTGGGGCAGCAGCGAGCGCTGCAGGGTGACGGCGGCCGCGCGCTGGCGGGCCTCGCTGACGCGCAGCCGTTCGGCCGACTCGATCTGGTCGGTGACGTCCGCGCCGAAGATGAGTACGCCGTGGTGCGGGGCGCCGCAGGCGGCCTCGGGGCCGGGGGCCGGGCCGCTGTCGGTGACCTCGATGGGGGTGCAGGTGAAGGTGTAGTAGCCGTCGCGGGAGCCGTCCGGGCCGGCGCCGCCGGGTACCCGCCGGGATTTGACCGTACGGGGCGTGCCGCCACGCAGCACCTGGTCCAGCAGCGGGAGCAGGCCCAGTTCGTCGAGTTCGGGCAGGGCTTCGCGCGCGGTGCGGCCGGCCGGGCGGGGGCCGAAGACGGTGGCGTAGGCGCCGTTGACGTACGCGATGCGGTGTTCGGGGCCGTAGACGACGGCGACCAGGGCGGGGAGGGTGCCGAGGATGTCGTGGACGGAGAGCGCGTCGACGGTGGGCGGCGCGGTCGCGGGGACGGGCTCGTCGGCGGTGGCGGGGTTGGTGCCGTCGGCAGCGCGGTCGGCGGCGCCTTCGGCGCGGGCCGCGGGGACCGAGCCGGCACTGGGGGCGGCCGGCGCGTCCGCCGGGGGTGCGGCGCCCGCCGCGCGGGGTGCGGCGCGGCCTGACCGGGCGGCGGCCCGCCGCTGGGTACCGGGGAGTTTGGCGCTCCAGCGCGTGAAGATCACGGAGGTGTACCTCTTACTTCGCTTCGTCGCGCGGGATCGGGCCGTCCGCAGGGGGCTGCTCCCCCTGGCTCCGCCGGGAGGATCTCCGCCCGGCGGCAGACGGGGTGAGGGTCGGCTGAGGGCACTCTCGGCACCTTCTGGCGGAATGCAGCAAACGTCCGGAATCCTCGTGATTGTCACTCTTTGCAGATACGAGCCCACCCATGGTCACACGACCAGTGTGACCGACCGTACTGACATCCGTCAGACGCCGGGCGCCGGTGTGGAGTTCCGCGCTCCGGTCCGCCCGGACGGCCCCGGGGCCGTCGCCGTCCGCACATATGTGCGGGAACGGCGCGTCAGCTGGCCTCGTTGTGCCGTCCGGTGTCCGCGGCGAGTGCGAACTCGGCCCGCGGGTTCTCCAGCGAGCCGAGCGAGACGATCTCGCGTTTGAACAGACCCGCGAGAATCCACTCGGCGAGCACCCGCGCCTTGCGGTTGAAGGTGGGCATCCGGCTGAGGTGATAGGCGCGGTGCAGGAACCACGCCGGATAGCCCCTCAGCTTGCGTCCGTAGACATGCGCGACGCCCTTGTGCAGGCCGAGCGACGCCACCGATCCGGCGTTCTTGTGCACGTAGTCCACGAGGGGCCCGCCGCGCACCGCCGCGGCGACGTTCTCGGCGAGCACCTTCGCCTGGCGGACGGCGTGCTGGGCATTGGGCGCGCACTCCTTACGGAGATCGTCGGGATCGGCCGGCGGTTCGGCCGTCAGGTCGGGGACCGCCGCCGCGTCACCGGCGGACCAGGCGTGCTCGACGCCGTGCACCTGGAGCGCGGCGGTGCACCGCAGACGGCCGTGGTCGGTCAGCGGCAGTCCGGTCGCGGCCAGGAGGGGGTGCGGTTTGACGCCCGCGGTCCACACCAGGGTGCGGTTGGGGAAACGGGCGCCGTCGCTGAGCTGCGCGACGCGGTTCTCGCAGGAGTCCAACCGGGTCCGCAGCCGTACGTCGATATTGCGTGCGCGCAGCTCGCGGACGGCGTATCTGCCCAGGGCCTCACCCACCTCGGGCAGGATCCGGTCGGTCGCCTCGACCAGGATCCACTTCATGTCCTCGGGCTTGATGTTGTGGTAGTAGCGGATGGAGTAGCGGGCCATGTCCTCCAGCTCGGCCAGCGCCTCCACGCCCGCGTAGCCGCCACCGACGAAGACGAAGGTGAGCGCCGCGTCACGGACCGCGGGGTCGCGGGTGGAGGACGCGATGTCAAGCTGTTCGAGGACGTGGTTGCGCAGCCCGATGGCCTCCTCGACGGTCTTGAAGCCGATACCGGTGTCGGCGAGGCCGGGGACCGGCAGGGTGCGGGAGACCGAGCCCGGCGCGAGGACCAGTTCGTCGTACGCCACCTCCAGGTGGCCCGCGTCGCTCTCCTCGGCGGCCGGCGTCGTGATGGCGGCCGTGCGGGCGGCGGGGTCGACGGCCGTGACCTCGCCGACGATCACCTGGCACTGCGGCAGCACCCGGCGCAGCGGCACCACGACATGGCGCGGGGAGATGGAACCGGCCGCGGCCTCGGGCAGGAACGGCTGATACGTCATGTACGGCTCGGGATCGACCACGACGACCTCGACCGACCCCTGCCGCAGCTCCTGCTTCAGCTTCCGCTGTAACCGCAGGGCGGTGTACATCCCGACGTAGCCACCGCCGACCACGAGAATGCGCGCCGGTTCCTTCACAGAGGTTCTCCTCGCGATGTCGACCGTTCCCGGGCAGCACCCATCCGGCGGCCGGCCGGCGGTACGGCCGGCACCGGGCGCCGCGCTCCCGGGAGAGCACAGCACTGTTCCATGACGCACTCCCGCAACGGCTTTGTCCACAGGCCCGTCGAAATGTATGACCGGGACCGGCCACCGAGACGGAGTGGCGCGTTCCGCGTGCGGGGCACGAGTCGCGCAGGTCAGACGGTGGTGTCGCGGGGCGCGTGGGGGCGTAATCGGGTCGGACCGGGCCCGTTGGGCCGATCGGGGGGCGCAACTGTACGGAACGCCCCCTTCATTCTTGACCCGGGCTCAACTATGTTCGTATCTCGTTGGGGTGGACCCTCTCGTCGGTACGCCCCGACCGTCAGGGCGGGGAGTCTCCGGGGGGAGACGTCATTACCGGGGGATCACATATGCACATTCAGGGCTCTCAGTGGCCGACAGCCATCGCCACCGCACACCCTTCCGACAGTGGCGGCAACGGAAACGGCGGTAACGGGGGCAGCGCCGACAACGGCGGCCTCGGTGCCGCCGGGCACGGCGCGGGCGCCGGCAGCCGGAACGCGCCGCTGCGGGTGGACGCCCAGCGCAATCTGGAACATGTGCTGCGCGCCGCCCGCGAGGTGTTCGGCGAGCTGGGGTACGGCGCGCCCATGGAGGACGTGGCGCGGCGGGCCCGGGTCGGCGTCGGGACGGTCTACCGCCGCTTCCCGAGCAAGGACGTCCTGGTCCGGCGGATAGCCGAGGAGGAGACCTCGCGGCTGACGGACCAGGCCCGTACGGCGCTCGGCCAGGAGGAGGACCCGTGGTCGGCGCTGTCCCGCTTCCTGCGGACGTCGGTCGCCTCGGGCGCGGGGCGGCTGCTGCCGCCGGGCATCCTGCGGGTGAGCGAGCACCCCGAGCGGGTGCCGGACGGCCTGGCCGAGGCGCGGGTGCCGCAGCAGCGGATGGCGCCGGGCCCGGACGGCCAGACCGATCCGCGGGTGGCGACCGGGACGGCCGGGGTGGCGACCGGGACGGCTGCGGCGGGCGATCCGGAGGTCTTATCCGAAAGCGCCGAGGAGACCAAGGGCGCGCAGGCGCTGCTGGATGTCGTCGGGCGGCTCGTGGAGCGCGCCAGGTCGGCCGGTGAGCTGCGGGCCGATGTGACGGTCGCCGATGTCCTGCTGGTGATCGCCACGGGCGCGCCGACGCTGCCCGATCCGGGCCATCAACAGGCCGCGTCCGCCCGCCTGTTGGAGATCCTGCTGGAGGGGCTGCGCTCGCGCCCGGCCGGCTGAGTTCCGGCGGCCGGATCCGTCGGGCGGCCCCGCACGCCGTGCCCGACGGTACGGCCGCCACGCTCCGTCGCGGCGCGCTCCGCCACGGCGGACGGCGGTGCCGCCGGGCGGGTTGCCGCCGCACAGAAGTCGCCCCGGACGGGTGGTTGCCCGGCCGGACCCGCAAGCGTGGGCCAGCGGTATGGCACTCTTGCGCGGTGTTCCGGTGTGACGGCGTGTTCGGGGGGCTCGGCGATGGGTGTTGACGGGCAGGACGAGCGGCGCGGCGGCGCAGCCGGTAACGAGGGCGCGCCGCCCCGGCAGATTCCCGGACAGACCGGCCCGTTGGGGGCGACCCCTGCGGCAGTCGGCCCCGTGGAACGGCACGACCGCGCCGATACCGCCGATGCCGCCGGACCCAGCGTCCCGGCGCAGCGCGAGCGCATCGACGCACACTCCGAACTCCCGCTCTCCGACGGAGACTTGATCGACGCCATGCGGGCCGGGGATGACAGCGCGTACGAGGAGATGTACCGCCGGCACGCCGAGGCCGTGCGGCGCTACGCACGCGGCTGCTGCCGGGACGCGCACACCGCGGAGGATCTGACCGGCGAGGTCTTCGCCCGTACGCTCCAGGCGGTGCGCGGCGGCGCGGGGCCGGATTCCGCGGTCCGCGCCTATCTGCTGACGACCGTCCGGCGGGTCGCCGCGGCCTGGGCGAAGACCGCGAAGCGGGAGCAACTGGTCGAGGATTTCGCGGTGTTCGCGGTCTCCGCGGCCGGCTCCTCGCTGGACGACGACAACCTCGACCTGGGCGCGGACGTCCGCGCCATGCAGGAGGCCGAGCAGTCGATGGCGGTACGGGCGTTCCGCAGCCTGCCGGAGCGCTATCAGACGGTGCTGTGGCACACCACGATCGAGGACGAGTCGCCGAGCGAGGTCGCCCCGCTGCTCGGGCTGACCGCCAACGCCACCGCCGTCCTCGCGCACCGCGCCCGCGAGGGCCTCAAGCAGGCGTACCTCCAGGCGCATGTGAGCCGGTCGCTGACCGCGGGCGGCGACTGCGCCCGGTACGCCGACCGGCTCGGCGCGTACGCCCGCGGCGGGCTGCGGATGCGGGCCGAGCGGGGGCTGCGCAAGCACCTCGACGCCTGCGCGCGGTGCCGTACGGCGGCGCTGGAGGTCGCGGACGTCAATCAGCGGATCGGCGCGGTGCTGCCGGTCGCGGTCATCGGCTGGTTCGCCACCGGGTACGCGCTCAAGGCCGCGGTCGCGGCGGCGGGTGTCGTGGGCGCGGCGGCGGGGACCGGTGCGGCGGCGGCCGCTTCGGGCGGCGGCTCCGGCGCGGCGGGGAGCGCCGGCGGCGCCCTGGGCGAGGGCCTGGGGACTCCGGTCAAGGTCGGTATCGGGGCCGGGGTCGTGGTGGTGGCGGGCGCCGCGCTCGCGCTGGCACTGGCCGGCGCCCCGCGGCCGGCCCCGCCGCCGCGGGCCGAGCCGTACCGGCCCGCCGCGACCGCACCGCAACTGCCCTCCCCCGAGCCCCCGCCCTCATGTCGG
>JOEL01000093.1 GCA_000720995.1 Streptomyces celluloflavus | reverse complement strand
CCCACCCGCCTCTCTCCTTGCAGCAGCCCCAGCCACCCCGCCGTCCCGCCCCGGGCCGGCCCCCGCTCGGAGGATGCCCATGACCACCGAACCGACCCGGCTCGCCGATCTCACCGCCACCCGCCTCACGGCCGGGTACGCCGCCGGCGAGTTCTCCCCCGTCGAGGTGGCCTCGGCCGTGCTGGCGCGCGCCGAGGCCGCCCAGGCGCGGACGAACGCCTTCGTCCGGATCGACTCGGAGGAGGCGCTGGCCGCCGCCGGTGAGTCGGCCCGGCGCTGGCGGGCCGGGCGCCCGGCCGGGCCGGTGGACGGCGTACCGGTCACCGTCAAGGACCTGCTGCTGACCCGCGGCACGCCGACGCTGCGCGGTTCGCGGACCGTCCGGGCCGAGGGCGCGGCCTGGGACGAGGACGCGCCGGCCGTCGCCCGGCTGCGTGCGGCCGGAGCGGTGTTTCTCGGCAAGACCACCACTCCGGAGTTCGGCTGGAAGGGCGTCACGGACAGTCCGCGGTACGGGGTGACGGGCAATCCGTACGACCCGGGGCGCACCTCGGGCGGGTCCAGCGGCGGCGGTGCGGCGGCGGTGGCGCTGGGCGCCGGTCCGCTGGCGCTGGGGACGGACGGCGGCGGTTCGGTCCGCATCCCGGCCTCGTTCTGCGGGATCTTCGCCCTCAAGGGCACCTACGGGCGGGTGCCGCTGTATCCGGCGAGCCCGTTCGGGACGCTGTCGCATGTCGGGCCGATGACCCGGGACGCGGCCGACGCGGCGCTGATGATGGATGTGATCACCGGCCCGGACTGGCGGGACTGGACCCAGCTCGCCCCGGAGACCGGGTCCTTCCGGGCGGCGCTGACCGGGCCGGTGGCCGGGCTCCGGGTGGCGTACAGCCCGTCGCTCGGCTGGGACGTGCCGGTGGCGCCGGAGGTGGCCGCGGCGGTGCGCACCGTCGTGGACCGGCTCGCCGCGCTGGGCGCGCACGTCGAGGAGACCGACCCGGGCATCGAGGACCCGGTGGCGGCGTTCCACACGCTGTGGTTCAGCGGGGCGGCGCGGGTGGTGCAGCATCTGGGCGACGCGGAGCGCGCGCTGCTCGACCCGGGGCTGCGGGAGATCTGCGAGCAGGGCGCGCGGCTGGGGGCACTGGACTATCTGGCGGCGGTCGAGGTGCGGGCGGCGCTCGGCCGGGCGATGGGCCGCTTCCACCGCACGTACGACCTGCTGGTGACGCCGACCGAGCCGATCACCGCGTTCGCGGCGGGCGCCGAGGTGCCGGCCGGGTCGGGGTACACCCGGTGGACGGGCTGGACGCCGTTCACCTACCCGTTCAACATGACGCAGCAGCCCGCCGCGACGCTGCCCTGCGGGGTGGACGGCGCCGGGCTGCCGATCGGTGCCCAGCTGATCGGGGCGCGGCACGCAGACGCCCTGGTGCTGCGCGTCGCGCACGCCCTGTACGAGGCGGGGGCCGCGGAGATCCCGGCGCCGCCCGCGCCCGCTACGCCCGCCGGAAGGTGAGCGACTCGCCCTGGGCGCCGGACCGCCAGAGGTCCTGGCAGGCGTCGGCCATCCGCGCCAGGCCGTCGACGACGGTGCCCCAGACGATGCCGGGGACCCAGCCCGTATCGCCGTTGATCAGCAGGTTGTTGCGCTCGTAGAAGAGCGCGAGATCGACGACGGTGGCGCGGCCCTGGTGCCCGGCGCCGCTCTCGTAGCCGTAGGACGCGGTGCCCAACTGCGTGCCGGTGAAGGTGAAGTAGCACAGATCGCCGGGGATGGGGGTGACGGTCGGGTTCTCCAGCGGCGGCTCCTGGGGGGCGAACGGCGGTACGAGGGTGTAGATCTCGTTGCGGGCGTACTTGGCGTGGTAGACGTCGCCGCCGAGCGGGAGCGCGTCCCAGACGGCGTCGCAGGTGATCGGCGCACGGTCGTCGAGCAGCTTGGCGGTGCAGCGCACACCGCGCCCGGCCAGGGAGACTTCGATGAGGCGATCGGTCATATCCCGATCGTAGGGGGGCAATACCGGCGTACGGAACAACTGGCCGCCGCTCATGTCAAGAGCGGGACACGGCCGGCATAGGTGCCGGGTGTCCGGGTAGCCGCGCGCCCATGGCTCCACCACAGCGGAACATCTCAGAGAACGAAGGACGGATACCGGGCGGCGTCCGCCGCCGCGCGCTGCTCGCGGGGGTGGCGGCGCTCGGCGCGGCGGGTGCGATCGGGACGGTCGGCGCGTGCAGCCGGGTGTCCGCGGCCGGCACCGGGGACGGCGGGCAGCTGCTGGCCCGGCTGCGCGCGAAGGGCTCGGTCACGCTGGGCCTGGCGGGCGAGCAGCCGTACAGCTACATCGGCCGGGACGGGAAGATGACCGGCTCGGCGCCCGCCATCGCGCGGACGATATTCCCCCGGCTCGGCGTCCCCGAGGTCGAGCCGTTCCCCACCGAGTTCAGCTCACTGATAGCGGGCCTGAATTCGCAGCAGTTCGACATCGTGGCCGCCGGTATGTACCTCAATCCGGAGCGCTGCACGAAGGTCATCTTCGCCGATCCCGAATACCAGATGCTGGATGCCTTCATCGTTCCCAAGGGCAATCCGAAGGGGCTCCGCACGTACCGGGACATCGCCAGGACCGGAGCGAAAATGGCGACCGGCGTCGGCTACGCCGAGATCGACTACGCGAAGGAGGCCGGGGTCACCGGTATCACCACGCTGCCCGACCAATTGGCGGGCCTGCTCGCGGTCGAGCAGGGGCGGGTGGACGTCTTCGCCGGCACGGCGGTGACCGTACGCAATGTCGTCCGCGAGTCGCGGACCACCAGGGTCGAGGCGACGCCCGAGGTCACCCCGCTGGTGCGGGGCAAACCGGTGATCGATGCCGGCGGTTTCGCGTTCCGTACCCCGGAGACGCGGCTGCGGGACGCCTTCAACCGTGAACTGCACAAGATGAAGAAGTCCGGCGAACTCCTCGCCCTCATGCGGCCCTTCGGTTTCACGCAGGAGCAGATGACGGAGCTCACCGCCGAGGAGAAGTGCCGGCCATGAGCGATATCTCCTGGGGGCTGTGGCAACTGCTGCTCAAGGGCGTCTGGATCACCGTCCAGCTGACCGTCTACAGCGCGGCGCTCGGCGCGGTGACGGCTTTCGTGATCGGTCTGGCGCGCACCCACCGGCGGTGGCTCGTGCGGTTCCTTTCCGGCGCCTATTTCGAGATCTTCCGCGGTACGTCCGCGCTGATCCTGATGTTCTGGATGTTCTTCGTGCTGCCGGTGGGCTTCGGCTGGCAGCTGGCCCCGATGTGGGCCGCGGTCCTCACGCTGGGCCTGACGTACGGCGCGTACGGCTCCGAGGTCGTACGGGGCGCGGTCGCGGCGGTGGCACCGGCGCAGCGGGAGGCGGGCATCGCCCTCGGCTTCTCCCCCGCGCAGCAGCTGTGGAAGATCGTCCTGCCGCAGGCGTGGCCGGAGATGGTCCCGCCGTGCACCAATCTGCTGATCGAGCTGCTCAAGGGCACCGCGCTGGTGTCGATCCTGGGCGTGGGCGATATCGCCTTCGGCGCCTCACTTGTGCGCAACGCCACCACGCAGAGCGCCCCCGTCTACACGGTCATCCTGGTCATGTACTTCGTGCTGGCCTTCGTGCTGACCCGCGGGATGCGGGCGGTGGAGCGGCAGGCGAAGGCCGGTATCGGCCGGCCGCCGGCGAAGCGGGCGAGCCTGTTCCGCCGGGCGGGCGGTGGCCGGCCGGCCACCGCGGTACCCGGTGCGGGCGCCGGCGCCACGGGGCGGGGTGAACCACGATGACCTTCGACTGGTCCGCGGTCGGCGACTTCCTGCCGGCGTTCTTCCGGGGCGTCCTGGTCACCCTCCAGGCCCTGGCGCTCGGTTCCCTGATCGCCTTCGCACTCGGCCTGGTGTGGGCCCTGGCGCAGCGTTCCGCCCGGAAGGCGGTGCGCTGGCCGGTGACCGTGCTCACCGAGTTCGTGCGCAACACCCCGCTGCTGGTGCAGCTGTTCTTCCTGTACTACGTGATGCCCGAGTGGGGTGTCACGCTCAGCGCCCTGGCCACCGGCGTGATCGGCCTGGGCCTGCACTACTCGACGTACACCGCCGAGGTCTACCGCGCCGGTATCGACGGGGTACCCGCCGGCCAGTGGGAGGCGGCGACGGCGCTGAGCCTGCCGCGCGGCCGTACGTGGACCGCGGTGATCCTGCCGCAGGCGATCCGCCGCGTCGTACCGGCGCTGGGCAACTACGTCATCTCGATGCTGAAGGACTCGCCGATGCTCTTCGCGATCGGTGTGCTGGAAATGCTGGGCGAGGCACGGCAGTTCTCGTCCCAGACCTTCCAGACCGTCGAGCCGTACACCGTCGTCGGTGTCGCCTTCCTCGTCATCGCCTACCCCGCCTCCCTTCTCCTGCGAGCCCTGGAGCGCCGCCTTGCCCGCTGACCGCACCACCCCGAACGACACGACCGTCCCGGACGCCCCGGACGACACGGCCGCCACGGACCCGGGCGGCCCGGCGGCCGACGGCGCCGAGCTGATCCGCTTCGACAAGGTCACCAAGCGCTTCGGCGCCCACACCGTCCTGGACGCGCTGGACATGACGGTCCACTCCGGCAAGCACGTGACGCTGATCGGCCCCTCCGGCTCCGGCAAGACCACGATCCTGCGGCTGATGATGACGCTGCTGAAGCCGGACGAGGGCACGATCATGTTCAACGGCGACTACCTCACGCACGAGGAGAAGGGCGGCCGGCTCGTCCCGGCGGGCGAACGGCACAGCCGCGCGGTCCGCAGGAACATCGGCATGGTCTTCCAGCAGTTCAACCTCTTCCCGAACATGAAGGTGCTGCGGAACATCACCGAGGCCCCGGTGCACGTCCTGGGCCTGGCGAAGGACGCGGCGGAGGAGCGCGCCCGCGAACTGCTGGACCTGGTCGGCCTGACCGATCACCTCGACAAGTACCCGGGCCAGCTCTCCGGCGGCCAGCAGCAGCGGGTCGCCATCGCACGGGCGCTGGCGATGCGGCCGAAGGTGCTGCTGCTGGACGAGGTGACCTCGGCGCTCGATCCGGAACTGGTGGCCGGTGTGCTGGACGTCCTGCGGGACATCGCCCGCTCCACGGACATCACGCTGCTCTGCGTCACGCACGAGATGAACTTCGCCCGGGACATCTCCGACTGCGTGATGATGTTCGACGCCGGCCGGGTCATCGAGTTCGGCCCGCCGGAGCAGATCTTCACGGCGCCGGAGCACGAACGGACCCGCGAGTTCCTGAGCGCGGTGCTGTGACGGGGGCCGGTGCGGCGACCGTCCGGGGTGCCCTGCGTCCAGGATGTCCTGTGCTTGGGATGCCCTGTGCCCGGGATGCTCGCGTCCGGGGTGCCATGACGGTCCTCGGCCGGGTGCCGTAACGGTGTAACAGCGCGTGTTCTCCATCGCGCGCCCCTATCGTGCTCCACGCGCTCTTTGCGCCCGTACGCCGGAGCCCGGACCCGTCACGGGGCCGGGCTCCGGCGGGTACCGGAAAGGGCCTTCGACCTACTGGAGGGAAGGATTCCGGCATACCGGAGTGCAGGTTTTCGGTGCGCGGCACGGTCCGGCAACGCCCCCGGTAGAGACGCCCTACTGTGCCTAGGGCATATGCCAGCGCAATGCGCGCCTGGACAGACCCCTCGGCGGCGCCGGTTTTCGGTCAAGACCCCCTCCATCCATGGCTGTTGACCGCTATCGTGATAGAAGCCCGCTGTCCGGGAGTGGTCGGCAATCACGCCGGCCGCATCCTCCAGTGACGGCACGATGCAAGCGGTAACAACCTGCTAGGGGGACACCGTGGCGCTGAAGCCCGAGCCGACCGCGCCGTTCCATTCGGTGCAATACGCCCTTCGCGTGCTCGAAACCATCTCCAGGCACGCCAGTGGCGTGACCGATGCGCAGCTCGCCCGCGAAACCGGCCTGCCCACGGGGAACCTCAGCCACATGCTGGCGATGCTGCGGCGTGAGGGCTATGTGGAGCAGCTGGCGGACGGCGCGTATGTCGTCGGCGAGTCGCTCCTCCTGCTGGGCTCGGGCGGCGACCGCGACCAGGCACTGCGGGACAAGCTCCAGATCACCCTCGACGAGCTGCGGGATTCCGTCGGCGCCGCCTTCTACATCAGCCGGTACATCGACGGCGAGGTCAAGATCCTCCACTACGCCGACGGACCGCTCGCGCCCAAGGTCAACGAATGGGCCGAGTTCCGGCGCACGGCACACGCCAGCGCGGTCGGCAAGTGCCTGCTCGCACAGCTGGACCACGACGGCCGGATGGATCACCTCTCCCGCCACAAGACCGCCCGGCTCACCTCCCGGACGATCACCAACGAGAAGGTGCTGTTCCACAAGCTCGACAGCCAGCCGCCGACGGTTCCGGTACTCGATCTCCAGGAGTACGCCGTCGGCACGGTCTGCGCGGCCGTACCGATCACCGCCGGTTCGACGGTCGGCTGCCTCGCGCTCTCCATGCCGCTGGAGCACGCCCACCGCCTGCGCCAGGCCGCCGACGCCCTCAACCGGCGCGCCGCTCCGGTACTGCTCTCGCTGGCGATCTGATCTATCCGGACGTGCCGCCCCGGGGCTGGCGTGTAAACGCCTCGCGATCGACGCGTGCCCGGGGGCTGCCTGCGAACCGGGGGTGTGCGTACGAGATCACCGGGTGTGCCGCGTGGGGCCTTGGTGGGGCGCTCCGGGGCCTCGGCGGGAGGCCGTCCGGGGATGGTCTCAAGCACCCATTCGGACCAGGTAGTATTTCTTTCGTCAGCGCGCGCCGCTAGCTCAGTTGGTTAGAGCAGCTGACTCTTAATCAGCGGGTCCGGGGTTCGAGTCCCTGGCGGCGCACGTAAGAAGTGGGCGTTCTCGGTTCTCCGGGGACGCCCATTTCGCTATTGCGGGACGGGGCACGCGGCACCCGGTACACAGCCGCCTCCTCGCCCTCTTGTCCGCTCCCCCGCCGCACCCGTGCCACCCCTCACCTCTCACACCCCGCCCCTCTGCTGTCGCTCGTCCATGCCCCTGTCACCTCTCCAGGAGGTGGGCGCGGTCGTGGTCGGCGTAGTGGGCCAGGAGGGCGGCCCGGTCCGCTTCGCCGAACGGGCGGTACGCGCGCCCGGCGGGCCCGGCGTCCAGGGGTGACCACCAGACCGGTTCGGGGCAGCGGAAGCCCGTGCGGCGGAGGGCGGCCCGGTGCACCTTGTGGGTGGCGGTGACGGGCAGCGCGGCGACGGTCCGCACGAAGCGGGGCGCCATCTTCGTCCCGAGGTCGGGCTGGGCGGCGAGGAAGGCCACGAAGTCGTCCGGGTCGAAGACCGCGCCGTCGCGCAGTGCGAGGGTGGCCATGACCTGGTCGCCGGCGACGGGGTCGGGGACCGCGTGGACGGCGACGCCGGTTGCCGGGGCGTAGCGGGCGAGGATGTTCTCGATCATCGTGGCGGCCAGGTTCTCGCTGTCCACCCGCAGCCGGTCGTCCGTACGCCCGGCGAAGTGGAAGAACCCGTCGGCGTCCCGGAAGAAGAGATCGCCGGTCCAGTACCAGCCCGCGCCGGCCTGCGCTGATGTCCGGCCACGGGTGCGGGCGGCGGTGGCCTCGGGGTTGCGCCAGTAGCCCTCGAAGGAGCTGCGGCCCCGGTTGACCAGCTCCCCGATGGCCTCCGCGCCGTTGAGCAGCCGCCCGGCCGTGTCGAGGCGGGCGCGCGGCAGCTCGGCGCCGGTCTCCGGGTCGACGACGGCGAGATCCTCGCCGGGAGCGGCGGTACCGATGGCGCCGGGCGGGGTGTCCGGCGAGCGCCGGAGGGCGGCGCCGCCCTCCGAGGAGCCGTAGCCCTCGGTGAGGCGGACGCCGAAACGGTCGGCGAAGCGGACCGCGTCGACGGTGCCCGCCTCGGTGCCGAATCCGGCGCGCAGCGGGTGGTCGCGGTCGTCGGGGCCCGGCTGGGTGGCGAGCAGGTACTGCACGGCGCGGCCGACGTAGGTGAAGTACGTGGCGCCGTAGCGGCGGACGTCCGGGAGGAAGGCGGAGGCCGAGAAGCGGCGGCGCAGCGCGACGGCCGCGCCGCCGGCGAGCGCCGGGGCCCAGCCGGCGAGCACGGCGTTCCCGTGGAACATCGGCATACAGAGGTAGTGGACGTCGTCCCGCCGTACACCGAAGTAGCCGGCCAGTGCGTGTCCCGCGGCGGCCAGCCGGCCCTGGGTGCAGATGGCGGCCTTGGGCGTGCCGGTGGAGCCGGAGGTGAAGTACAGCAGCATCCGGGCGGCGGGGGTGGGGGCGGCGGCCGGGGCTCGGCCGCGCGGCGTCCTGCCGAGGTGCGTGTCACCGGGGCGGGCGTCCTCGTACGGGGTGAGCAGTGCGCGGTAGGCGGGGTCGTCGACGACGAGGATGCGATCGGGCGGGACGGGGAGGGTCTGCCCGGCCAGCAGCGGCAGGTGGGCGCGTTCGGTGATCAGCAGCGCGCAGTCGGTGTGCGCGATGTCGCGGACGAGTTCCGGGCCACGGCGGGTGGGGTTGATCCCCGCCACGGCGGCCCCGGCGAGCGCCGCCGCGCTGAGCCAGAGCGGGTATTCGGGGACGTTGTCGAGCAGTACACCGATATGCGGCTCCGCACCTCGTGGCAGCAGCTCCACCAGCAGCGCCGCACGGGCGGCCGCCCCGGCGGCCAGCTCATGATGCGTGAGGCTGAGCTCCCCGTACTTCATACCGGTCCGGTGATCGCCCCACTGCGCCTGGATGAGTTCGGCGACGGTGGCGGGGTGGTTGGTGGGGTGGTTGGTAGAGCGGTTCGTGGGGCGACCGGTGGGGTGGCTGGTGGGGCCGAGGGTGGGGCCTGGGGTGGGGCCGGGGTCGGGGTGGGTGCCGTTGGGCGCCGTCATGGCGGTGCAGGGTAATTGACTCAGCGTCAGATGTGGAGGGGCGCGTGCTTCGGAGAAGGCATGGCGGGCGGGGGTGGCGAGCGCGGCGGGCGACGAGATCGGAGCGGGCGTCACACCACGGGTCCACGAACGCGCCGCGCACAACCAACCCGTGGGTTGACGTCACCAACTCCCGCTGTTCGTAACGTTGATAACGAACCAGAAGGGGCTGGAGGCGGCGGGACGGGTGGGGCGGAACGGGACGGAGCGTGGTGGATGCGAGGGAGGCCGGGGCGGCGAGGGAGCGATGAATGAGAGCGCGGGAGGAGAAACAAATGAGGACGGACAGGGGAACGGGCATGGGAATGGGGACGGGGATCGGAAGGTGGCGTGGGTGCGCCGAGGGCCTCCCCGGGGGAAGTCGGGGAGGCCCACCGGAGAATCCGGCGACGTCTGGCGCGCCGGAGGTCAGGAGAGATCGACGTCCGAGCAGGCGTAGAACGCGTTGCCGGTGTCGGCGATGTTCCATACGCCCAGGATGAGGTGGCGCCCGCTCTTCTGGGTCGGGATGGTGCCCTGGTGCTGCACCGTCGAACCCGGCTGCACCCCGCCCATCGGCACCGTCATGAACGGCTGGGGTTCGAGGTCGGCGCGGGTGAGTGGCTTGGTGGGGTCGTAGCCGTCCTTGGTGATGAAGTACTCGAAATCCGTGGTCGAGTGACGCGCCGTCAGTCGCCAGCTGAAGGTGTAGCCCTGCCCCGCCGCGAGCTTGGTGCCGGGCCACTTGCCGCCACGCGGATCGTCGAGCTGGGCGAACCCGTCGTGCCCGCCGGAGCAGATCTTTCCGTCGGCGGGACCGGCGGCCGGGAAGCCCTTGGGCCCCTCGACGCTCTGCGGTTCGTACTGGATCGCACCGCAGTCCGTGACGGTGTGATTGGCGCAGAGCGCCTGGCGGCTGATGGGTGCGTCGCTGTAGCCGTGGCTGGACGCACTGCTCGTGGACAGCAGGGAAACGCCGACGATGCCGAGGCCGACCACGGCAGCGCTGATCCTTTTGCGCATGCTTCGCTCCTGAAGAACGTGGGGGTTCCGAGGGGGTGAGTGAAGTACGGCGGTCTAGACCAGATGGCAGACTAGTAAGCGGCGTTGGACATGTCCAGACCAATAACAACCGGAACTCCGGTTTCCGAAACCGGCCAACAGGGAAAACGACGGCGCCGTAAGCGGGGCGGGGCGGGGCGGGGCGGGGCGGGGCGGGGC
>JOEL01000092.1 GCA_000720995.1 Streptomyces celluloflavus | reverse complement strand
CCCGCCACCAGCCGCACCCGCGCCGTACCTCAGACCACCTCCCGGCTGATCGGCAGGGGGTTGGGGGCCAGGTCGCGGATGCGGGGCCGGCCCGGCTGGTGGAGGAACAGGGTCAGGGCGGCGGCCGCCAGGGAAAGGAAGCCGGCGAGCAGGTAGGCGCCGCGGTATCCCCAGGTGTCGACCGCCATCGAGCCGAGGCCGCCGCCGAACAGGCCGCTGACGAGCTTGCCGCTGTAGGCCAGGCCGTAGTTGGAGGCGTTGTAGTTCTCGCCGAAGTAGTCCGGGGTCAGCGTCGCGAACAGTGGGTAGAAGGCCCCGCCGCCGAATCCGGAGATGAACGCGAAGACGAGGAAGAGGACCTGGTTGCGGGTGTCGCCGGCCCACAGCACCCCGAACTGTGACAGGCCCAGCACCACGATCACGAAGAACAGGGTGGTCTTGCGGCCCCACCGGTCCGAGAGCCAGCCGACGAAACCCCGACCGATGCCGTTGATCACCGACATCACGCCCATCGACGACGCGGCCACCAGCGGGCCGAAGCCGACCTCCTTGGCGAACGGCACCTGGAAGGAGATGCCGAAGATCGACACCCCTGCGGTCAGCACCACCAGCAGCCAGATCAGCGGCAGCATGCCGGAGCGCAGGGCCTCCACGGGGGTGTACTGGCGGACGGCCGGCGGGTTCTTGTCCAGGCCGGCCGTCCGCTTGGCGTGGCCGGTGCCGCCGAGCGGGTCCACGTCGTGCGGCCACCAGTTCTTCGGCGGGTCCCGGAAGAACCAGGCGCAGCAGCTCACGACGACCAGGATGTAGACGCCGATCAGGTCCAGCACCCGGTGGTAATCGGCGGTGTCGAAGCCGTAGTTGAAGATGAAGATGAACGGCACCGCACCGTAGGCGAAGCCGCCGTTGACGAAGCCGGTCTTGCCGCCGCGCCGTTCCGGGAACCATTTGCCGACCATGTTGATGCAGGTCGCGTAGATCAGTCCGGACCCGACGCCGCCCAGTACGCCGTATCCGAGGATCGCGCCGAGAACGTGGCGCAGATGGGAGAGGGAGAGGAAGCCCACCAGGCAGAGTGCCGCCCCGATGAACATCGCCCGGCGGGCGGTCACGATGCCCTTCTCCCGTAACCAGCCGGCCGGGAACGCCACCCCGGCCTGGAAGAACACCCATACGCTCAGGATCCAGAAGGTGTCGCTCTGGGACCAGTGGTGCGCGTGGGCCAGGGTGCCCTCTGCGGAGCCGTAGGCGTACTCGAAGACGCTGATCGCCAGCATCGCGATCCACGGCAGATAGACCATCAGCTTGCGGGAGTGACCGAGGATGTCCCGGTCGGTCTCCCCGATGCGGTAGACGCGCCCTTTGGCGTCCCGTACTTCCCGGTACGCGACGGTTGGCGCGTACGGCCGTTCCCCGGTGCTCATGTTGTCCGTGCTGACATCGTCTGTGCTCACATCGTCCCCTTGGAATCGAAAGAACCCGGTCAGCGCCCCCTGTCCGACTCTCTTCGTGCTCCGGGAGAGCGGGTCAGGTCACAGCAGCCCCGCAGCCCGCGCCCAGCGGTACTTCGCGCCGAGCGCCGCCACCGGCGTTTCGGTGGTGTACGGGTAGGCGACGACCCCCCGCTCGAAGAGGTACGCGGCGGCCTCCTCGACCTCGGTGTCACCGGCCAGCGACGCCACCACCGGCTTCTCGATCCCGCGCGCCCGGAACTCCTCGACCACACGCGCCGTCAGCTGCGCGAAGACCATCGGCGGGGTGACGATGGTGTGCCAGTAGCCCAGCACCAGCGCGTGGATACGGGGGTCCGACATGCCCAGCCGGATGGTGGCCTCGTAGGTGGACGGCGGTTCGCCGCCCGTGATGTCCACCGGGTTGCCGGCCGCGCCGAACGGCGGGATGAAGCGCCGGAACGCCGCGTCCAGATCGTCCGGGATCTCCATCAGCCGGAGCCCGTTGTCGACGATCGCGTCCGAGAGCAGGACGCCGGAGCCGCCGGCCCCGGTGATGATGACGACGTTGTCGCCCCGGGGCGTGGGCAGGACGGGCAGCGCCCGCGCGTACTCCAGCATGTCGTGCAGGCCCGGCGCCCGGATGACGCCCGCCTGCCGCAGGATGTCGTCGTAGACCGCGTCATCGCCGGCCAGCGCCCCGGTGTGCGATCCGGCCGCCCTGGCGCCGGCGCCGGTCCGCCCGGCCTTCAGCACCACGATCGGCTTCTTGCGCACCGTCTCACGCGCCGCCTCGACGAACGCCCGCCCGTCCTTGAGGTCCTCCAAGTGCATCGCGATACAGCGGGTGTGGGGATCCTCGCCGAAGTAGGTGAGCAGATCGTCCTCGTCCACGTCCGACTTGTTGCCCAGCCCGACGATCGCCGAGACGCCGGTCCGCGTCGCCCGCGCGAAGCCCAGGATCGCCATCCCGATACCGCCGGACTGCGAGGTCAGCGCCACCCCGCCCTTGACGTCGTACGGTGTGCAGAACGTCGCGCACAGGTCCTGCCAGGGGGAGTAGTAGCCGTAGATGTTCGGTCCCAGCAGGCGTACGCCGTACTGCTCGCCGATGGCCACGATCCGGTCCTGCAAGGCGTGTTCGCCGGTCTCGGCGAAACCGGACGGGATCAGTACGGCGTTCGGGATGCCCCGGCGGCCGACCTCCTCCAGCGCCGCGGGCACCAGGGGGGCCGGGATGGCGAACACCGCCACATCGACCTCTCCGGGAACATCCCGCACCGTCCGGTACGCCTTGCGCCCGAGGATGTCATCGGCCTTGGGGTTCACCGGATGGATCTCGCCGGGGAAGCCGCCGTCGATGAGGTTGCGCATCACCGAATTGCCGATCTTTCCCGGTTCGGTGGAGGCGCCGATGACCGCCACCGACCGCGGCCGCATCAGCCGCCGCATCGCGGTGAGGATCTCCTCCCTGCCGTAGCGGCGGCGCTCCCTGACCGGTCCGTCGGCCAGCAGGATGCGGACGTCCGCCGCCATCACCCCGTCCGCCGAGGCGAACACCGGATTGAGGTCGGCTTCCGCGATCTCCGGGAAATCCGCGGCGAGTTGAGAGGTACGGACGATCAGGTCGGTGAGCGCGGCGCGGTCCACGGGCGGTGCGCCGCGCACCCCGCGCAGCACCTCCGCCGCCCGGATGCCGTCCAGCATCGACTCCGCGTCGCCCGCCGAGGCCGGCGCGAGCCGGAAGGTGACGTCCTTGAGGACCTCCACCAGCACCCCGCCCAGCCCGAACGCCACGACCTTGCCGAACGTCGGATCGGTCACCGTGCCGACGATCACCTCCTGCCCGGCGGGCACCATCTGCTGCACCTGGACACCGGCGATCCGCGCCGTCGGGTCGTACGTCCGCGCGTTGTGCACGATCGCGGTGAACGCCCCCCGCACCTCGGCCGCCGAACCCAGCCCGATCCGCACCCCGCCCGCATCCGTCTTGTGCAGGATGTCCGGCGACACGATCTTCAGGGCCACGGGGAAGCCCATCCGGTCGGCGAGCGCCACCGCCTCGTCGGCGCACTCCGCCAGCCCCTCGGCGGGGGTGGGGATGCCGTACGCGTCCGCGACCACCTTGCCCTCGGGCGCGGTCAGCGCCGTGCGCCCCTCGGCCCGAGCGGTGGCCAGTACCGCCCGCACCACGTCTTTCCGGTCGTCTCCCGCGGCTTCGTTCCGGTCCGCCATCAGATCACTCCATCCGCTGTGAGCTGTCGCAGTTCCTCGTCGTCGAGCCCCAGCTCGCCGCCGTACACCTCCGCGTTGTGCTCGCCCAGCAGCGGTGAACGGTCCACCTCGACGGGGGAGTCGGACAGCTTCAGCGGTGAGCCGACGGTGCGGAAGGTGCCGCGCTGCGGATGCTCGACCTCGACGACCATCTCGTTGGCGGCCAGCGACGCGTCCTCGATGATCTCCTTCGTCGACAGGATCGGCCCGCACGGGATGTTGTGCGCGTTCAGCCGCTCCAGCACCTCCCACTTGGGCAGTGTGCTGCTCCACTCCTCGATCAGCTGGAACATCTTGGCGAGCTTGGGCAGCCGGGCCTCCGGCGTCGCCCACTCCGGGTCCGCGGCCAGCTCCGGGCGCCCGATCAGTGCGGTCAGCGGCTGCCAGCCGACCGGCTGCACGATCACGTAGACGTAGTCGTTGGGTCCGCCGGGCGCGCACCGGACCGCCCAGCCGGGCTGCCCGCCGCCGCTCGCGTTGCCGCTGCGCGGCACCTCGTCGCCGAAGCTGTCGTTCGGATACTCCGCCAGCGCGCCGTGCGCCAGGCGCTGCTGGTCCCGCAGCTTGACCCGGCAGAGGTTCAGCACCGCGTGCTGCATGGCGACATTCACCCGCTGGCCGCGGCCGGTGGCGGTGCGCTGGTAGAGGGCGGCGAGGATGCCCGCGACACAGTGCACACCCGTACCGGAGTCGCCGATCTGCGCGCCGGTCGCCAGCGGCGGCCCGTCCGCGAAGCCGGTCGTCGACATCGACCCGCCCATCGCCTGCGCCACCACCTCGTACGCCTTGAACTTGGTGTACGGGCCCTCGCCGAAGCCCTTGATGGAGGCGTAGACGAGCCGCGGGTTGATCTCCTGGATGCGCTCCCAGGTGAAGCCCATCCGGTCCACCGCGCCCGGTCCGAAGTTCTCCACCAGGACGTCGCTGCGGCGGATCAGTTCGGTGAGGATCTCCTTGCCGCGCTCGGTCTTGGTGTTGAGGGTGATGCTCCGCTTGTTGCAGTTGAGCATCGTGAAGTAGAGGGAGTCGACGTCGGGGATGTCCCGCAGCTGCTTGCGGGTGATGTCGCCGGTGGTCGCCTCCAGTTTGATGACATCCGCGCCGAGCCAGGCGAGCAGCTGGGTGGCGGACGGACCGGACTGGACGTGTGTCATGTCGAGCACGCGCACACCGGTCAGTGCCTTGGTGTTCTCCAGAGCCTCATGAGCCTTGCTCATCGGTGGTCCCTCTCACTTGTACATGGTCTGGTTCATGGTTCCGGGGGCGTACGCGTCCGGGTCGACCCAGACGTTGATCAGCGACGGCTTGCCCGACTGGCGGGCGCGCTCCAGCGCCGGCCGGATCTGGGCCGGGTCGCGGACCTCCTCGCCGTACCCGCCGAGCATCCGCGCGAACTGGTCGTACGGCACGTCGCCGAGGGTGTTGCCGATCCGCTCCCGGGCGTCGCCGTACTTGGCCTTCTGGCCGTAACGGATCTGGTTCATCGAGGAGTTGTTGCCGACGATGCCGACGAAGGGCAGATCGAAGCGGACGAGGGTCTCGAAGTCCCAGCCGGTCAGCGAGAACGCCCCGTCGCCGAAGAGCGCGACGACCTCCTTGTCCGGACGGGCCTGCTTGGCGGCCATCACGAACGGCACGCCGACGCCGAGGGTGCCCAGCGGGCCCGGGTCCATCCAGTGGCCCGGCGACTTGGGCTGCACGACCTGCCCGGAGAAGGTGACGATGTCGCCGCCGTCCCCGATGTAGATCGAGTCCGCGGTCAGGAAGTCGTTGATCTCGCTGACCAGGCGGTACGGGTGGATCGGGTCGGCGTCCGAGCGCAGCTGCGGCAGCCGCTTCTCGATCGCGGATCGCTCCGCCGCGCGCAGCTCGTCGAGCCACTCCTTGCGCTGCGCCGCGCCGCCGCTCGGCTGCCCGGAAGCGGCGTCGGTGACGGCCGCCAGCACCACCCCCGCGTCGCCCACGATCCCCAGGTCGATGTCCCGGTTCTTGCCGACGGTGCGGTAGTCCAGGTCGATCTGCACGACGGTCGCGGTGGGGGAGAGGCGCTTGCCGTAGCCCATCCGGAAGTCGAAGGGGGTGCCGACGATCACGATCAGATCGGCGTTCGCGAAGGCGTAGCGGCGGGAGAGCTGGAAGTGGTGCGGGTCGCCGGGCGGCAGGGTGCCGCGGCCGGCGCCGTTCATGTACGCGGGGATGTTCAGGGTGCGCACGAGCTCGGTGGCCGCGTCCGTCGCCCGGGTCGTCCACACCTGGCTGCCGAGCAGGATCGCCGGCCGCTCGGCCTGTACGAGGAGGTCGGCGAGGCGCTGGACGGCTTCCGGGTCGCCGGCCGAGCGGGTCGAGGCGCGGTAGTGGCCGGCCTGCGGAACGCGGGCGCTGTCCCGGGGCACCTTGGCGTCCAGGACATCGCGGGGGATCTCCAGGAACGACGGGCCGGGCGCGCCGTTGAAGCACTCGCGGAAGGCCATCGAGACCATGTCGGCGGCGCGTGCGGTGTCCGGGACGGTGGCGGCGAACTTGGTGATCGGCGTCATCATGTCGACGTGCGGCAGGTCCTGGAGCGAGCCCATCTTGTGCTGGCTGTGCGCGCCCTGCCCGCCGATCAGCAGCATCGGTGACTCGGCGCGGAAGGCGTTGGCGACGCCGGTGACCGCGTCCGTGGTGCCGGGGCCCGCGGTGACGACGGCGCAGCCGGGCTTGCCGGTGATCCGGGCGTAGCCGTCGGCGGCGTGCGCGGCGACCTGCTCGTGGCGTACGTCGATGACGTCGATGCCCTCGTCGACGCAGCCGTCGTAGATGTCGATGATGTGGCCGCCGCAGAGGGTGTAGATGACGTCCACACCCTCCGCCTTGAGGGCCTTGGCGACGAGGTGCCCGCCGGAGATGAGGTCCTGGGCGTTCTCGGGCATGGGGTATCGCTTCCCTTCCAGGGGTGCCCACCGGGGTTCCGATGGATTGCATACAGTCTACGAATACTGTATGAACCCGTTATCCCTCATCGGGCCGCCGATGTCCAGGGGGGCGGAAGACGATCAGGCCAATGGGGGATGACACCGAGGAGGGGAGCGGATGTGGAGGTGGGGGTGGAGGAGCGGATGCGGACCTGATCACGCCCCGGCCGTCGCCTGCCGCATCCCGGTGGTCCCGCCCACCGCACCGAGTGACACTCGCCATACCGGGCGCCGGATCGCCCCACGGCGCCGCCGCGCACCGCTACCGTCCAGTAGCGCGGACCCTCCGGGGCCGCCCGAGCGCCACCACCCTGCCCCTCCGGCCGTGCACCGAGAGCGGAGACGAACGATGGCACCCACCCCTGAACCCCACCCCGGCCCGCGGCCACCACAGCCCGCGCCGCCGGCCCCGCCCCGCACCCTCAAACCCGGTACGTCCTGGTCCGACGCCTGGCGGCGCAGCCTCACCGCGGCCCCCGAGGCGTTCCGCGACGACCGGGTCCTCAACCTCTGGGCCGCCGACTGGCACCCCGACGGCGCCCCGCTGCCCGCCACCAGCCCCCTCGACGGCACCTCCGTCGCCGGTCCGCCCCGCCTCGACGCGGACGCCGCCCGGCACGCCGTACGCGCCGCCCTCGACCAGCACCGCGGCTGGCGCCACGTTCCGCTCCCCGAACGCAAGGCCCGGGTCTCCGCCACCCTCGACGCCCTCACCGAGCACCGCGAACTGCTCGCGCTGCTCCTGGTCTGGGAGATCGGCAAACCCTGGAAACTCGCGCAGGCCGACGTCGACCGCGCCATCGACGGCGTCCGCTGGTACGTGGCCGAAATCGCCCGCATGATCGCCGACCGCACCCCGCTCCCGGGCCCGGTCAGCAACATCGCCAGCTGGAACTACCCGATGTCGGTCCTCGTCCACGCGATGCTCGTCCAGGCACTGGCCGGCAACGCGGTGATCGCCAAGACCCCCACCGACGGCGGTCTGGCCTGCCTGACCCTGGCCTGCGCCCTGGCGGTCCGCGAGGGCGTCCCCCTCACCCTGGTCAGCGGCGGCGGACGGGAACTCTCCCCGGCCCTGGTCCGCTCACCCGAGATCGGCTGCGTCTCCTTCGTCGGCGGCCGCGACACCGGCGCCCGCGTCGCCGTCGACGTCGCCGACCTCGGCAAACGCCATATCCTCGAACAGGAGGGCCTCAACACCTGGGGCATCTGGAACCACACCGACTGGCCGTCCCTGACCCCGCTGCTGCGCAAGACTTTCGACTACGCCAAACAGCGCTGCACCGCCTACCCCCGCTTCGTCGTCCAGCGCGCCGCCTTCGCCGACTTCCTGGCCGCCTACCTCCCGGCCGTACGCGGCGTCCGCTTCGGCCACCCGCTGGCGGTCGCCGCCCCCGACGACCCGCTCCCCGAACTCGACTTCGGACCGCTGATCAACGCCGCCAAGGCCAAGGAACTCGCCGACCTCACCACCGAGGCCATCTCCCGGGGCGCCGTCCCGCTCCACCGCGGCACCCTCGACGACGGCCACTTCCTCCCCTCCCAGGACACCTCCGCCTACTTCCCCCCGACCGCCCTGCTCTCCCCGCCTCCCTCCTCACCCCTCCACTACGCCGAACCCTTCGGCCCCGTCGACACCATCGTGCCAGTCGACACCGAAGCCGAACTCCTCGCCGCCATGAACGCCAGCAACGGCGCCCTGGTCGCCACCCTCTCCTGCGACGACCAGGACACGTACGAGCGCCTGGCCTCCCAGATCCGCGCCTTCAAGATCGGCCACGGCACCCCCCGCTCCCGAGGCGACCGCGACGAACTCTTCGGCGGCTTCGGCAACTCCTGGCGCGGCGCCTTCGTGGGCGGCGACCTCCTGGTCCACGCGGTGACCGAGGGCCCGCCGGGCGAGCGCCTGCCGGGCAACTTCCCGGACTACCACCTGATGCCGTAGCGGTGCGGTAGCCGGTCCTGGCCGCCGCGTAACCGGGCCGCGCCGGCGGGCTGCCTACGGGCCTGGTCCGTTCCCGGTCCTGTGCCATGGGCCCGTCTCTCTTCCTCCCGTGTGTCCCGGCCGAGGTCCGTCATCCGTATTCGCGTCGGGCGATTTCCTGGGGCGGAGGGGGAGGGTTGAGGGGGGATGGACCGGCCGCCTGGCCACTGTCGGCACCGTACGTTCCACCGTCTGTGACAGAGGGCGTACGGTGCCGCACCGCTGGCTCACACCGTCGGCTTCCAGCGCTGGCCCCCACCACCGGCTCCCACCGCCGCTCCGGCGCGCATCGCGGCAGGTCGACGGCCCGGCGGCGGGGGGCGGACCGGGAGGCGGGGGGCGCACCCGCCGCCAGAACGCCCCCCATCCGTCGCGGCCGCCATCGGCGAGCACACCCGTGGTCCGAGCTGTTCCTACTGGCTGGCGATCTCGCCGCCATCACCGGTGGGCGGGGCGCTGCGCCGGACGGATACGCAGGTGAAAGGCACTCCGAAACCTTGGTATTGTTATCCATGTCGCCGCGGGGAACACCCCGCGAAGGCCACACCTGGTCCGGGTGGCGGAATGGCAGACGCGCTAGCTTGAGGTGCTAGTGCCCTTTATCGGGCGTGGGGGTTCAAGTCCCCCCTCGGACACCAGCAGATACCCCAGTTGATCTGGGGTTTTTCTGTTTCTCCGGCTGTGGCGTGACCAACCACGTGACCAACAGCCGAGCGAATCTCCTGGTCAGACCAGGGATGACAGGCCGAGGCGGCTGGCACTGGAAGCGGCCAGCTTCTTTGCTCCCTCAGCGCGGCGCCTGCCGTACCGCGCCATGGTGTAGCCCGGCGAGTGGTGCCGGGCGTTGGCCGAGACCTCTACCGGGTTCTCGTGGTTGTCGAGATCGTTCGTGATCTTCGATGCCCGCCAGTCGTGCAGCCGGAAGTTGTCCGGCAGGTGCAGGCGGTTGCGTGCCGTGCGCCGGCGGGCCGACACCTTCTCGGGGTCCTGTGGTCCGCCTGCCTCGCCCCGGTACAGCTTGAAGCCGTCGCGGGCGAACACGAGGTCATGGTCCACCCAGAGATCCCCGAGGCGCTCCCGCTCCGCGTCCTGGCGTTCCCTCTGCCGCTTGAGGATGTTCATCAGGGCTTGGTCTACGTAGATGATCGCGTTGTCGTCTCCGTCCTTGGTGAGCTTGCGCAGCCGGTACGTGTTGCCTTCCTCGACCACGACCCAGCCCAGTTCGATGGCGCACTCATCCCAGTGGACGAGCGACCACTTCCATCCCAGAACTTCGCTGCGGCGGCACGAGGTGGCCGCGTAGGCGGTCCACAGCGGGGCGTCCCGAAGGCAGTGGTGGGTCAGTCCGTCGTCGCACGCCCGGTTGCCGCACGGCTTCCATATCTCATTGAGGAAGTGCGTCGTCTCGTGATCGTTGAGGGTGGGGAAGTCCGGCTGTGCCGCCTTGATCTGACGTTCCGTGGGCGGGTTGGCAGTGTGGGCCGGGTTGACCGTGAGGAGCTTCCTCGGTCCGGTCACCGAGTCCAGCGCAGCCGAGATGATGTTGTGGATGTGGCGGACGCTCTTGGGGCCGAGCGGCTTGTTGCCGTTGGCCTCGATGGGCGCGGCCTCCAAGAGCCGGTACAGCTCGTCGAGCCGCTCGTCCGTCACCTCCACCACCTTGACCTTGCCGATGTGCGGCTTGATGTGCAGCCGGATCTTCGGCTCGTACCCCTCCCTCGTGGTGTCCTCGCCCCGATGCTTGGCAAGCCATCCGTCCATGAGCTGCCCCATGGTCATGTCGGAGCGGGGCATGAGGGTGCCTGCCTCGTGGTCGGTGTGCCACTTGCGCAGCGCCCGTTCCGCTTCGGTCTTGTTCTTGTGCTCGCGCCCTATCCAGTAGCGCTCCTTCCTGCCCGTCGCCGGGTTGAAGTGCAGGGGCGTACGCACGCCCCAGGTGTTCGGTCGGCCCGTGCGCGGGATCTCCACCGGAGTCCCACCGAGCCCGTTGCCGCGCTTTGCCACTCGGCTAGGGCCTGTATTGAGTTGTGATCACTGAGTGGTTCTGGTGAGGTCCTTGATCCAGATCATGGAGGCGCGGAGGTGGACTCCGGCGAGGTAGCTCTCGGGGGTCTTGTCGTAGCGGGTGGCGATCCCGCGCCATGCCTTGAGTTTGTTGATCAGGCGCTCGACGATGTTGCGCTCTTTGTAGAGCTCGGCGTCGTGGGTGACGGGCCGGCCACCGTGTCGGCCCTTCTTCTTCCGGTTGGCGGCTTGGTCCTTCTTCTCGGGAATGACTGCCTTGATCCGACGTTCGCGCAGGTGAGCGCGGTTGTTGCGAGAGGAGTACGCCTTGTCTGCGGCGACTGCGTCCGGTCGGGTGCGGGGGCGCCCGACGGGCCCGCGGACGCGCACTGCGGCGAGCACTGGGATGAACTGCGGACTGTCCGCGGCCTGGCCGGCGGTCAGGATCAGAGCCAGGGGCCGGCAGCGGCGGTCGGCAGCCAAGTGGATCTTGCTGGTCTGTCCGCCTCGCGAGCGCCCGAGCAGAGCGGCTTTCAAGCGGAGCTTGCGCCGTCGCCGGACACGCCGCCGTTCGCCCTGGCCGGGATCGCAGACGCCATCCTGTCCGTCTTGTTCCTCCGCACTGCCCCTTTTTGCCGGGCTGCCTCCGCCTCGACGGCGGCCTTCTCCAGCGCGTCCAGGACGCCCTCCTCCAGGCGCATCCCGGCCGCGTCGTGGTGGGCCCGGGCAGTCGTGGAGTCCACGCTGACCAGCGACAGGTCCACCCCGCCCCGCTCGGCCGCCTCGGCGATCACTCCCTCCAGCAGCGCTTCGAAGACACCGGCGTCCCGCCACTGCCGAAACCGGTTGTGCACGGTGGACCAGGCACCGAACCGGTCCGGCATCTCCCGCCACTGCGCTCCCGAGCGGAACTTCCAGATCACGCCCTCGAACTGCTGCCGCAGCCGCTCGGGATACGGGCCGTACTCACCGACCGGCAGATACGGCTCGACGAACCCCCACTCCTCGTCCGTCAGTTGCGCACGCGTCATGTGCACTGGACTACCGGATCCACCCTCTGAACGAGGGCGGATCCGGCAAACTGATCACGACTCGATACAGGCCCTAGTACTGCAACGACACTCCGTGATGCCCTCTGCGTTGGTAATGGCTGATGCGGGCTCGTGCTTGGGTCTTTCTTCGCCATAGTGACCATGCGA
>JOEL01000091.1 GCA_000720995.1 Streptomyces celluloflavus | reverse complement strand
TGTCAGTGATCTGTGGTGGGGGTGGGAGGGGGCGCGGCGGGGGTGGGGGTGGGCGGGGGGAGGGGGCGGCGGGGCCCCAGATACCCGGCCAGAAAAGCGGCGACCGCCCGTGCCGCCCGTCGGGCGCGGCCCGGGAGGCGGTCGGCGGGGTCGGTGACCACGGCTTGAAAGCGATGCCACTGCTGGATCTCGCGGGCGGTGCGGACGGTGCCGGCGGCGGGCAGTGGCGGGGCGCCGGCGCCTGTCTGGGCGGCGCGGTAGGCGTCGAGCATGTGCTGCTGAGTTGCGTCCATGCCCCTCACTGTGGGGCGGCCGCACGGCCCGTGGCGCGTCGATTGACGGGAGCCGTCAATCGACGATCGTGCAGGTCGTGGCCTCCCGCATGATGGGCGTATGGCCAATGTCATCGACATCACCGGGCTGCCGCCGGAGCGCGTCACCTTCGCCCCGTCCCCCTTGGCGGAGCTGGGCGCGGCGCTGCACGCGCTCTCCGAGCCGGGGCACCATCCGGGGCTGCACGGCTGGGTCACCTCGACCGCCGCGGGGCTGAAAACCGACCTTGCCGACCGGCTCAGCGAGGCGGACTTCCTGTGGCGGTCCTCGCGCTCGGACATTCTGCTGCCGGCCCGCCCCGGGGCGACGCTGGCCGAGGAACTGGACGCGATGGACGCGATCGACGACGAGCGGTTCGTGGCCGCCGCGTTCGAGATCACGTGCACGGGGCGGTACGGGCTCCCCACGCCGTCGCCGCTGGTCGACCCGGACGAGCGGGCGCGGGTGCGGGAGATGGCCGCCGCCCGCGGCCCCCGGCAGGCGGCCTTCACGGACCGGATGCTCACCGATCCGGACGGGCTGCGGGTGTGGCTGCGGCGGCTGTTCGAGGACTGCGAGGACGCGTTCTTCGGGGACGTCTGGCGGCGGGTGGGTATCCAGCTGGCCGCGGATGCCCGGCACAAGACCGATCTGCTGCGTCACAAGGGTCTGGCCGAGACGCTGGCGGCGACCTCGGCCGCGCTCTCCCTGGAGGAGGCGCAGGACGGCGGCGGGGTCCGCATCGTGGTCGACAAGCTCGCCAGCGGTCGTACGACGGCGTTCGCGAGTGCCGCGGACCCCGGCGTCACGTTCATTCCGACGTCGTTCGGCTGGCCGCATCTGCTGTTCATCCACGCCCCCGGCTGGCGTCCGGTGCTCCAGTACCCGGTGGCCGGCCCGGAGTTGCCGGCGCCGGCCGCGCTGGAGCTCGTACGGCACCGGCTGGAGGCGCTGGGTCATCCGATGCGGATGCAGTTGTGCCGGACGCTGGCGCGCGGGGCGCACACGACGGGTGAGCTGGCGACGACGTTCGGCATCACGCCGCCCGAGGTATCCCGGCATATCGCGGTCCTGAAGAAGGCCGGGCTGATACGGACGCGGCGGCGTGGCCGCTATGTGCTGCACCAGCTGGACCTCCAGGTGGTGGCCCGGCTGGGCAGCGACTTCCTTGAGGGCGTACTGCGCTGAGGGCGCGCCGCTCCGCGTGCGCACGACGGTTATGGCGTGCGGCGGTTACGGCGTGCGGCGGCCGGGACATACGGCTGACGAGCTCCGGGGCCGACGGGACGTACGGCAGCCGGGATCCAGGGCGGACGCGCTCCGGGACGGACGGGACCCAGCACGGCCGAGGCCCCGTCCGCCCCATCCGCCCCTCCCGAGCCCTCCCCGCCCCTCCCCGGCAGCGCCCCGGAGGAACTGTTTCTTCAGCACGCCCCGGAGGAGCCACTTCTTCAGCTCGCCCCCGACGGCCTTCAGTTGTCCTGGAGGAACTTCTTCGCGAGGGCGTCGCCGCGGCTGACCGCGTCGGAGTGGCTTTCGATCGGGGACGCCTTGGAGTTCTTGAACAGGATGTAGGTGACGCCCGAGTCGGCGCCGCCGGTCTTCGGGTCCGGGTCGATGCCCAGGCCCTTGGCGGCGGCGTAGGACGCCTCGCCGATGATCTTGTCGGGGCCGGTGTCGCCGACGACCGCGTACTCGACCTTGTTGTTGTAGATGATCGCGACGACGCCGCCGCCCTTGATGCCGGCCTTCGAGTAGTCCCAGATGCCGCTGATGCTGGGCACGACGACGTACGGCAGTTTCTCGGCGTTCAGCGGCTCGCCGTCGGACTGCTCGAAGGCGGTTCCCTCCTGGAACCAGGGGTCGGTGTTCTTGTTGCACTGTGCGGTGATCTGGCCGTCGCAGTCGACGTCCATATCGGCCTTCCAGAAGACCGCGCCGTTCTTGCCGCAGACCGGGATGGTGGCCGCGGTCTCCTCGTCCGTCCGGTATTTGCCGTTGGATATCTGCTGGCAGTCCTTGACCTTGGCCAGGAGATCGGCGGCGCCGACCGTGCCTTCCTGGACGCCGGCGCTCTTGGCGGCGGGCCGGGCGGTGGCGTGCGCGAGCTGTTGGGCCGAGGCGGGGAGGGCGGCCGCGGCGAGCAGGGCGGCACCGGAGGCGGTGGCGAGGGCCAGAGTTCTACTACGCACAGGGGAACCCTTCTGTTAGGAAAGCTTCCTTACCGAAGCGCGCCCAATCTGGCCCTGTTTACATGCTCGCGTCAACCCTCTGGTATGCACTCATCGATCGCCGCCTCACCGATCCCGCACGTGCCCAACTCCCCCACGTGCGGCGCACTCAGGCGTGCGGAGCCGCCCGCGCCAAGGCCCCGCCGAGCCCCCGTTACGCCCCCGCCGCGCCCCCGGCCCGCACCAGCCCGGTCTCGTACGCGAGGACCACGGCCTGGACCCGGTCCCGTAGGCCCAGCTTGGTGAGGATGCGGCCCACATGGGTTTTGACGGTGGCCTCGGACAGCACCAGCCGCGCCGCGATCTCACCGTTCGACAGGCCCTGCGCGACCAGCAGCAGCACCTCCCGCTCACGGTCCGTCAGCCGCCCCAGCTCGGGGCGTTCCGACTCGGCGGAGGCCGCGGGCAGCATCGGCGTGAAGCGGTCGAGCAGCCGCCGGGTGGTGGACGGCGCCACGACCGCGTCGCCGCTCCGCACCGCGCGGATCGCGCCGAGCAGTTCGGCGGGCGGCACGTCCTTGAGCATGAAGCCGCTGGCCCCGGCCTTGAGCGCGGAGAAGGCGTACTCGTCCAGGTCGAAGGTGGTCAGGATCAGCACCTTCGGCGCCCCCTCCTTCTGACCGCCCTCGCAGATCCGCCGGGTGGTCTCCACACCGTCCAGATGCGGCATCCGGACGTCCATGAGGATCACATCGACCTGCGTACCGCGCAGCACCTCCAGCGCCTGCACCCCGTCGCCCGCCTCCGCGACGACCTCCATATCGGGCTGCGCGGCCAGCACCATCCGGAAGCCGGTGCGCAAGAGCGCCTGATCGTCGACGAGCATCACGCGGATGGTCATGGCAGCGGGGGATCCCTTCGGGGGCGAGGCTCGGGAGCGGGACTCACCGGTGGCCTCAGGAGCGGTTCGGGCGAGGGGCTGGGGCAAGGGAGTGGGGAAAGGGTGTGGGTCAAGGGGAAGTGGCTCGGGCAGGGGCGCGGGAGTGGGGCAACAGCGTACGGAGGGAGAGACCGGGGCCGGCGGGACAGGCGGGGCGGGCCGATCGGTAGGGAGCCGAGTGGCGCCTTCGAGGCACGCGAGGCGGGGCGGCCGGCCTCACCGCCCGGGTTTGAGCGGGAGTACGGCGCTGATCCGGAAGCCGCCGCCCGGCCGCGGCCCCGCGTCCAGGCTGCCGCCGACCATCCCGACCCGTTCACGCATCCCGATCAGGCCGTGGCCGAGGCCGTCCGCCCCGCCGTCTTCGTACAGTTCGTGCTGCGCGCCCCGCCCGTCGTCCTCGACGAGGAGATCCAGGTCGGCGTCCTTGTAGCAGAGGCGGACCGTGGCGCCGACGTCCGGACCGCCGTGCTTACGGGTGTTGGTCAGCGCTTCCTGCACGATGCGGTACGCGGTCAGCTCGACGCTGCTGGGCAGTGACCGCGGCTCGCCCACCACCCGGAAGTCGACCGGCAGCCCGGCACCCCGCACCTGGTCGATGAGGTCGGCGAGCTGTTCGACGCCCGGCTGCGGGACGTATTCGCCGCCCTCCGGTTTCTCGCCGGTGCGCAGCACGCCCAGCAGCCGGCGCATCTCGGCCAGTGCCTGGCGCCCCGTGCCGGAGATCGCCTCCAGCGCCTGGCGGGCCTGGTCGGGCGCGGCATCGAGGACATACGCGGCGCCGTCCGCCTGGACGACCATCACCGAGACGTTGTGCGCCACGACGTCGTGCAGTTCGCGGGCGATCCGGGCGCGCTCGGCCGCCACCGCTATCCGGGACTGGGTCTCGCGCTCCTTCTCCAGCCGGGCGGCCTTCTCCTCCAGCTGCGCCCAGTAGGCGCGGCGGGTGCGGACGGAGTCGCCGAGCACCCAGGCCAGTACGAACGGCACGGTGAACAGGACCGTGAAGAACACGAGCCCCCAGACCGGTTGTTCGGTGCGGGCTATGTGGAAGCGCCAGATAGCGAGGGTCGGGGCGACCAGGGCGCCGGCGAGGGCCAGGCGTGAGGCCCATCGGGTGGTGCCGGAGGCGACCGTGTAGATGATCACGAGGATCGCGAAATTGCCCAGGTTGGCCTGGATGTCGAAGGCCAGTTGGACGATGCCGAGGGCGATGGTCAGCAGCAGCATCCACTCGGGCCACTTGCGGCGCAGCGCGACGACGGCGGAGAGCCCGATGCCGACGGCCGTGCCGACGAGTTGCTGCGCGGCGCCGTGGAGGCCGGACACGATCCACAGACCACTGAATCCGAACAGGAGGACGGCCCAGAAGGTGTCCACTCCCGTCGGATGTCTGCGGAAGAAGTCGTAGAGGCGCTGCACGTAACCCAGCGTAGGCAAAGCGGGTGGGTGCGCGGGTCAACCGGAGGAGCGATCCTGTGCGGCGGGCGTACTCCCCAAGGTGGAGACCGTATGCACCATTGCGTCGGCCCCTGGGGTGACCTGCGCGGATCCGTCGCAGGTCCGGGCGGGTGGGCGAGGCGGTGCCGGTCCGGGCGCCGGGCCGTGCCGGTCCGGGCGTAAAGCTGCCCCGCGCCGGTCCGGACGCGGATCTGGAATCCGTCAGCCCGCCTGTCCGGGCGCCCACCAGCTCTTGTGCCCATGGGCCCGGCCGAGCTACGGGCACCCGGCCGCCGCCCGTACCGTGGGGCGGGTGATGAACGAGTGGCGCGGCTGGCGGGATGCGGCGGAGGATGCTCTCTACGGTCCGGACGGTTTCTACACCCGGCCCGGGGGGCCCGGCCCCGCCGGTCACTTCCGCACCTCCGTACACGTCTCCGCCCACTACGCCACCGCCGTCGCCACCCTGCTGCGCCGCGTCGACACCGCTCTGGGCCACCCGGCCGAGCTGGCGCTGATCGATGTGGGCGCGGGCCGCGGTGAGCTGCTGACCGGTGTGCTCGGCGCGCTGCCCGCCGCGGTCCGCACCCGGCTGCGCCCGTACGCCGTCGAGCGCGCGGCGCGCCCCCCGGGCCTCGACCCGCTGATCGCGTGGCGGGCCGAGCTGCCCGCTCCCGGCTCGCTCACCGGCCTGCTGTTCGCGAACGAGTGGCTGGACAACGTGCCGGTCGAGGTCGTCGAGGCGGACGCGGACGGTGTGCCGCGCCGGGTCCTCGTACGCGCCGACGGCACGGAACGGCTGGGCGGCCCGGTGGACGGCGCGGACGCGGCGTGGCTGGCCCGCTGGTGGCCGGTGCTGGCCCCGGGCGCCGGTCCCCGCCCCTCCCCCGGGCTGCGCGCGGAGGTCGGCCGGCCGCGGGACGCGGCCTGGGCACGGGCCGTCCGCACGTTGCGCGCCGGGCTGGCCGTGACCGCCGACTATGCGCACGACCGCGCGGACCGGCCGCCGTTCGGCACGCTCACCGGGTTCCGCGACGGCCGCGAGGTGCGCCCCGTACCGGATGGCGGCTGCGACCTCACGGCGCATGTCGCGCTGGACGCGTGCGCGGGTCCGGCGGCCGAGCGGCTGACCCAGCGCCAGGCGCTGCACGCCCTCGGCGTCGACGGCCGCCGCCCGCCGCTCGCCCTCGCCACCACCGACCCGATCGGCTACGTACGGGCCCTCGGCGCGGCCGGCGCGGCGGCGGAGCTGACCGATCCGGCGGGCCTGGGCGGCTTCGGCTGGCTCCTGGAGCCGGTGGGCGAGGCGTGTACGGGGCTGCTCACGGCGTAGCGGAGGAGGTGCGGGAGGGCGCACCCGCACCTGTCCCCCGTACTTGTCACGCCCGCATCCACTGTTCCGGGGCCGCCTCCCGGCGTCCGGTGCGGGAGCGTTCGGCCTGGTCGGTGACGAGGGAGCGGGCCTGGTCCGCCGGGCGCAGGCGGGCGGTCACCACCGTTCTCGCGCCCGTGTCGACCGCGACGTCGGCAAGCCCCAGCCGGCGCTGCCAGGGCCCCTGGCGCAGCCGTACGCTCTGCACCTTGGCGTGCGGCACCAGTGAGAGCGTGCGGGTGAGCAGGCCCTTGGCGGCGGCGAAGACCGTGTCGTCGGCCGTGTGGCCGAGGCCGCGCCACCGCACCGGCAGGCAGAGCCAGGCCCGCCGCGGGGCCGGGCGCAGCGCCGCCCGGACGGCCTCGATGTCGGTCCGCGGCAGGACCTGCGCGATGACCCGCTGCGCGGTGGCCAGGTCCGCGACCGGCAGCAGCACGCCGTTGTGCGTCCCCGCGACATCCATCTCGATCCGCACCCAGCCCTTCAGCCGCCACAGCAGCGGCCGGATGATCCGTACGGCCTGGATGCGGCCCGGCGGCACGGTCTCGTGCTGCCGGTCGAGCAGCCCGTGATCCAGCCGGAGCCCGTCGGGGGAGGCGCCGACCGTCCAGTCGTACTCGCTCAGATAGCGCCCGCCGGTCACCGCCCAGAGCAGACCGTACGCGGAGATGGCCATCACCAGGCCCGTCCACAGGCTGTCCAGGAACTGCCAGGCGAGGACGACGGACACCGGCCCGGCCAGCAGCAGACAGAGGGCGGCGCCGTTCAGTGCCACCGCCGCGGCGAGGGTTTTCGGGTGCACCCGCGCCAGTTCGCGCGTCGGGGCCTCGCCGACCTCCGCCGCGTCCTCGGGCGCGAACCCGGCGGCGCGTGCGAGGAGTTCGGCACGCAGCTCGCGGGCGCCCCGCTTGCTGAGGAAGGCGAGCTCGTCCTTGGCCTCGGTGCCCAGGACGTCGAGGGTGAGCTTGGCGACGCCCGCCAGCCGGGCGAGCAGCGGTTCGGCGATCTCGACGGCCTGGAGGCGGTCGAGGCGGATGTGTACGGAGCGGCGGAAGAGCAGGCCGCTGCGGATGCGCAGTTCGGTGTCGGTGAGGGCGTAGTACGTGCGGCGCCAGGACTGGTAGCCGTATGCGCCGGCGACGAGTACCAGCAGCACGATGCCGGCCGCCAGCCAGCGGGGATCCAGGCCGAGTGCCCAGTCACGGGCCCAGTCTTGTTTCACGAGAAACACCACGCCGGCGATGGGTGCCCAGGCCCGGCGCAGGGGCGTGACGGGGTGCAGCCGGCGCTCGCGCACGGCGGGTGCCCCGGCGGCGGGTTCGTCCAGGGCCTCCGTTGCCTCCGTGGGTCCTATGTCCCCCGGCTCCGCCCGCTCTGCCTTCGGAACGCCGGTTCTCCCCGTCACAGCCCCGCCGATCGTGCCTCGCCGAGTTCGGTCAGCCGGTCCCGCAGCCGCGCGGCTTCGTCGGGGGCGAGCCCCGGGATGCGCGCGTCGCTGGTCGCCGCCGCGGTGTGCAGCTGGACACCGGCCAGTCCGTAGCGCCGCTCCAGCGGCCCCGAGGTGACCTCCACCAGCTGCATCCGGCCGTACGGCACGACCGTCAGCCGGCGCCACAGCACGCCCCGGCTGATCAGCAGGTCGTCGTCCCGCTCGGCGTACTTCCAGGACCGCCAGTTGCGCGCCAGGATGTGCCGGATCCACAGCAGGAGCAGCAGCGGCAGCAGTGCGACCGCCGCGAACGGCGGGCCCACCAGCCATCCGGCCACCGCCCCGCCGGCCACCGCGATCGGCACCAGCGTCAACGCCAGGATCAGCCGCCGCATCCGCAACAGCTCTCGCGGCACCCCGCGCCACTCCCCGACGGCCACCTGGTCCGCTTCCGGGACCGGTGCCGGACCCTCCGTTGAACCCGGTGCCGGACCCGACGGGCCGGAGCCCGTCCCCGGTCTCGCCGCCCCGGCCGGCCCGTCCTTCTCTCTCCCCGTATCCACCCCTGCGCCCATCCCCACGTCATTCCTTCCGGCTTGCCTCCCGCCACCCTAGGCATGACCGGTGAACTGCGAGACTGTCCCCATGACGGAGACGACGGTCGGCATCGGCGGCGCGGCGGAGAGCACCGACATGGTGCTCAACATCGGCCCGCAGCATCCCTCCACGCACGGCGTGCTGCGGCTGCGTCTGGTCCTGGACGGCGAGCGCATCCAGCACGCCGAGCCGGTGGTCGGCTATATGCACCGCGGTGCCGAGAAGCTCTTCGAGGCGCGCGACTACCGCCAGATCATCATGCTCGCCAACCGCCACGACTGGCTGTCGGCGTTCTCCAACGAGCTGGGCGTGGTGCTCGGTGTCGAACGGATGCTGGGCATGGAGGTCCCCGAACGGGCCGTCTGGACCCGTACGCTCCTCGCCGAGCTGAACCGCGTCCTCAACCACCTGATGTTCCTCGGCTCGTACCCCCTGGAGCTCGGCGGCATCACGCCCGTCTTCCACGCCTTCCGCGAGCGCGAAGAGCTCCAGAACGTCATGGAGGAGGTTTCCGGCGGCCGGATGCACTACATGTTCAACCGTGTCGGCGGCCTCAAGGAGGACCTCCCGGCCGGCTGGCTCGGCCGGACCCGGGACGCCGTCGCCGCGGTCCGCTCCCGGATGGACGTCTTCGACAACCTGGTCCTGGGCAACGAGATCTTCCGCGGCCGGACCCGCGGCGTCGGTGTGCTCTCGCGCGAGGCGGTGCACGCGTACGGCGTCTCCGGGCCGATCGCCCGCGCCTCCGGTGTCGACTTCGACCTGCGCCGCGACGAGCCGTATCTGGCGTACGGCGAACTTCAGGACACTCTCCGGGTCGTCATCCGCGAGGAGGGCGACTGCCTGGCCCGCTTCGAGTGCCTGCTCGACCAGAGCCACAACTCCCTCGATCTCGCCGACGCCTGTCTGGACCGGCTCGCGCAGCTGCCGCCCGGCCCGGTCAACCAGCGCCTCCCCAAGGTCCTGAAGGCCCCGGAGGGCACGACCTACGCCTGGACCGAGAACCCCCTCGGCATCAACGGCTACTACCTCGTCTCCAAGGGCGAGAAGACCCCCTACCGCCTCAAACTCCGCTCCGCGTCGTACAACAACATCCAGGCGCTGACGGAGCTGCTGCCGGGCACCCTGGTCTCCGACATGGTCGCCATCCTCGGCTCGCTGTTCTTCGTCGTCGGCGACATCGACAAGTAACGCGACGCAAGGAGCAGCGACGCACTGACCCCACTGGCTTAATTCAACCCCTTGCAGCCCTCCGGCTCCGCTACGTAACTTCCCCCTCACCGCACGCACTTGGACACGGCACCGCCGTGCCCGGTGCCCAGAGGAGGCGATTACGTGACCGAGCCCATCGAACCGTCGTCGTTCATCACCGAGAAGAACCGCGCGGCGAAGGACGCCCTGCCGTTCGACGACAGCACCGATTTCGGCGATGCGAATCGCGGGCTGGTGGCCGTGCCGGACCAGCCCGCCATCCCCTCACGGAGCAACCCGGAGCGGGTGGTGTGGAGTTTCACCGAGTACGAGTTCCTCAGCGACGCCGAGGACGCGCCTCCCACGGTCAACCCCAGCCTCTGGCGGCAGGGCCGGCTCACCTCCATCGCCGGGCTGTTCCACGTGACCGACGGCATTTACCAGGTCCGCGGCTACGACCTCTCCAACATGACGATCATCAAGGGCCTGGCCGGCCTCGTCGTCATCGACCCGCTCGCCAGCCGCGAGACGGCGAACGCCGCGCTGAAGCTCTACCGGGACGCGACCGAGGACCAGAGCCCGGTCACCGGCGTCATCTACACGCACAGCCACGTCGACCACTTCGGCGGCGTGCGCGGCCTGTTCGGGGAGGAGGGCGACGCCGTCCCGGACATCCCCTTCATCGCCCCCGACGGCTTCCTCGAACACGCCGTCAGCGAGAACATCTACGCCGGGCCCGCGATGGCCCGCCGCTCCGCGTACATGTACGCGGCCGCGCTGGACAAGGGCCCCACCGGGCAGGTCGGTTCGGGTCTCGGCCTGACGGTCTCCACCGGCGAGGTGACCCTCATCCCGCCGAACCAGAGCATCACCACCGCCACCGCCACCCCCCGCGACCAGTGGCAGGCCGCGGACCGGATCCCCTGGCGCCCCGGCCTCACCCGGCTGGTCGTGGACGGCGTACGGCTGATCTTCCAGCTCACGCCCGGCACCGAGGCCCCGGCGGAGATGAACATCTATCTGCCGGAGAAGCAGGCCCTGTGCATGGCGGAGAACGCCACCCACACCCTGCACAACCTCCTCACCCTGCGCGGCGCCCAGGTCCGCGACCCGCACGCCTGGTCCACCTACCTCACCGAAGCCCTCCAGACCTTCGCCGAGCACACCGAGGTGGAGTTCGCCTCCCACCACTGGCCCACCTTCGGCAAAGACCAGATCATCGAATTCATCAGCAGCCAGCGGGATCTGTACGCGTACCTCAACGACCAGACGCTGCGCCTGATCAACACCGGTTCGACCGGCATCGAGGCCGCCGAGGATTTCGAACTCCCCGCCTCCCTCAAGAACCACTGGTACAACCGCGGCTACTACGGCTCGGTCAGCCACGACGTCAAGGCGGTCTACCAGCGCTACATCGGCTGGTTCGACGGCAATCCGGCGCACCTGTGGAACTACCCGCCCGTCGAGGCCGGCCGCCGCTACGTCGACGCCATCGGCGGCGTGGAGCCCCTGCTGGCCAAGGCCCAGGAGGCGTACGACAGCGGCGACTACCGCTGGGTGGTCGAACTGACCAATCACGCCGTCTTCGCCCCCGGCGTCACCGATGAGTACACCGGCCGGGCCAAGGACCTCCAGGCACAGGCGCTGATGCAGCTCGGTTACGGCGCCGAGAACGGCACCTGGCGGAACTTCTTCCTCACCGGCGCCAAGGAGGTCGTCGACGGGCCCGGCGGCACCCCGACCCAGGCCGGTCTCGACCTCGTCCAGAGCCTCAGCCTGTCCCAGGTCTTCGACACACTGGCGCAGACCATCGACGGTCCGCGGGCGGGCGAGGAACAGTCCGCGCCGATCTCCTTGCAGTGGCATGTGACCTCGCCGCAGCAGCAGGGTGTGACGACGACGCTGCGCAACGGCGCCCTGATCCACGTACCGGGCAAGGACCTACTGGTTGCCAAGCCGCAGGCGACGATCACGCTGACCCGGGATGCGCTGGACAAGGTGCTCATCGCGGCGGCGGTGGCCAAGGGCGGCTTCAAGGAGGCATTCGAGGCGGCGGTCGCCGCGGACGCGGTCTCCGTCACCGGCGACGACCCGACCGCCCCCTCAACGGTGTTCGGCTATCTGACCAAGCCCGACACCAACTTCGCCATCGTGACGCCGTGATGGGGTGAGACGGCGCAACCCGTGATGCCGTGACGCGGCAACCCTCGTTGTCATGGCGCGGTGACGCGCGTCGGGCCCCGGTGCCAGGTACGTTCCTGGCGCCGGGGCCCGCTTCATCCACAGCCTGTGGACAAGATGGGGACAGTCGGTATCCGATATCCGGCATCCGAGAACCCGGAACCCGAAGGCCGGAACGGGGAGTTCTCCCGGAACGGAGAAACCGGTACCGCGGTCATAGGCCGGCCAGTCAGCCGGCCGACGGGCAGTCCGGCAGGTCAGTCGTTCTGCACGCCCTCGGGAAGCTTGCGGAGCTTCACCTCCGTATGCGTGTGGAACGCGTAGTCGAGCATCTTCGTCGCGTCCGGGTAGCGGTTGGTGTTGTCGTTGAGGATGGTGCCGACGACGATCCGGTTGCCCCGCTTGGCCGCGAACACCAGGCAGGCACCGGCCTTGGTCCCGGTACCGGTCTTGACGCCGATGGCGCCCTGGTAGGAGCCCAGCAGCTTGTTGGTGTTGTACCAGGTGTACGTCCGGTTGACGTTGGCGGCCTTCTGCTTGGTGCCGGTCGCCTTCACGACGGTGGCGAACGAGCCGTTGCCCAGGGCGTGGCGGGCGAGTTGGGCCAGATCGCGGGGTGTCGTGTAGTTGCCGCCGTGCGTGGAGATGCCGTCGAACGAGTCGTACTTGGTGTTGCGCAGCCCGAGCGCCTTGGCGCGGGCGTTCATCTTGTCGATGAACGACTTGGTGCGCTTGGCCTCCGTGTTGCCGCTGCCGAAGGTGTCGGCTAGCGCGTACGCGGCGTCGCAGCCGGACGGCAGCATCAGCGCGTACAGCAGCTGGCGGACCGTCAACTGGTCGCCGGCACGCAGGTCGGCGGTGCTGGCGCCATTACGGGCGACGTAGTCGCGGTAGGACTTCTTGACGGTGACCCGCTTGTTCAGATCGACACCGCGGGTGTCCAGGACCACGACCGCCGTCATGACCTTGGTGGTGCTGGCCATCTCCCGCTTGGTGTCGGCGGCCTTGCCCCACAGCTGGCGGTTCGCCCCGCTGTCCAGCAGGTAGGCGCCCAGCGCCTTGACCCCCGAGGGCCCGCTCGCGGCCTCGGCCGTGGACGCGGGCAGGGCAATTGCGATCGCCGCCGTGGACGCGGTCAGCGCAACTCCCCAACGCCGGACCGTGTTACCCCCACAAAGCTTCATTGACGCTCCATTCCGTCGATGTCACGTGGCTTAGCTTGGCTTGTCATGGCTTGTCAGGGTTTGCCATGTCGGCGCATAGCACGACACTGCATGACACGACATGGCATGCCACTGGATTGATCGACATCGCTTGGGATCACTTGGGTTTGCTTGGCATCGCTTGAGATTGATGATGATTGCCGGAGATTGCCGGGTATTTCCTCGCGCAATGTGGTGAAGCGAGCGAATACTGCCACTCAAGGCACCCGAACAGGAAACGCAAGATCAATGGCGTTTCGGGCCGCGTCAGGTTGCTTCCGGGTTGCCGTCCGGTTGATTTCGGGACGGTGCGGAATCTGCACGGGGTTGGCTGTGGGTGATCGGGGCGGGTACGGCCTTCGGGGGGTGCCTCTATGTTTTTCGTCAAGCCCGAGTTGGTCATGTGGTGGCTGCTTCGGGGGTTCGGGGTTCGTAGAAGGTTCCGTCGCGGAGCATGGC
>JOEL01000090.1 GCA_000720995.1 Streptomyces celluloflavus | reverse complement strand
CACCCACCCCGCTCCTCCCCGCGCCTCACCTCTCCTGCGCCCGGCCCGCGGCCACCCGGTCTCCGTGGTCGTCCTCCCGCGGTCACCCCTCCTCGGTGATCACTCCGTCGCTCAGCTCCATGACGCGGTCGGCGAGGCCGAGGAGGTTCGCGTCATGGGTGGCCACCAGCGCGGTGACGCCTTCGCTCCGGACGACGGCGCGCAGCAGCTCCATCACCTCCAGGCCGGTCTCCGCGTCCAGTTGACCGGTGGGTTCGTCCGCGATGAGCAGGGCCGGGCGGTTGGCCAGGGCGCGGGCGATGGCGACGCGTTGCTGCTGGCCGCCGGAGAGTTCGCCGGGCCGCTGCTCGGCGTGGTCGGCGAGGCCGACCAGCGACAGCAACAACTGGACGCGCTCCTCACGTTCGCGCGGCGCCACCTTCCGCAGCCGCAGCGGCACACCGACGTTCTCGGCGGCGCTGAGGATCGGTATCAGCCCGAAGGACTGGAAGACGAAACCTATGCGCTCGCGGCGCATCGCGAGCATCCCGCTCTCGCCGAGGTCGGCCAGCGCCGTGCCGTCAACGGTGATCCGGCCGGAGTCGGGGGTGTCCAGGCCGCCGACGAGGTTGAGGAGTGTGGTCTTGCCGGAGCCGGAGCGGCCGCGCAGGGCGACGAGTTCACCGCGCGGGACCCGGCAGGAGACTCCGCGCAGGGCGTGTACGGCGCCGGCGGCGGTGCCGTAGCTGCGGTGCAGGTCCTCGACGACGACCATCGCCCCCGGCGGCGCCTCGGCGACGGCCGTACCCACCCCGCCCGCGGGACGCCCTCCGTCGCCCACGCCATCGGCCCCGCCACCGGCCGCCCCGTGACGGGCGTCGTACGCGTCATGCACACCGCCCCCTGCCACACCACGGCTCCGGTCCTGGCCCGACGCGTTGTGCTCACCGCTCATGATCCGCTCCCCCACTCTCGTGCTCGCTCCCGCACGCCGCCCCGTCACCGCTGCGGGATCCGACGACCGTCACAACCGCCGCAACGGCCGCTGCGTCCGCCCGCGTTGGCCGCCGGACCGGCGCCTTGTCCGCCGGTTGCGTCAGTATGCGTACGGCGTGGGCCGGCAGGCAACGCCTGTGGATAACTCGTGGATCAGCGCGGAGTCGTCGCGCGGGCCGAGGACTCCCGGCCACCCGCCGGGCCGGTGTGCGGGACGTCGACGACAGCGGGATACCGGTCCTCTTACCGGCTTCCGGATCATGCATCACCTGGGCCCGGCACCGGGCAGCAGGCAGTTCGCGCGGGAAGCGCCCGGCCGGTGGCCGCACAGTGTGCCCGCCCGGCCGACCGGTCGGTTCTCAGTACTCGGCACTCGACGCGCCCAGCCGGTAAGTGCCGGGGCAGGTAGCGCGATCAGTGCCGAGACAGTTACCGCGGTCAGTACCGAGGCAGATACCGGTCGAAGAACGTACGTATGTGGTGGCGCACCGCGGGCACCGAGCAGGCGGGATCGATCGCGCCGACCAGCTCGGCCCGGCTGTCGGCGGTCATCAGCCCGGCGGCCTGCAACTGGGGTGCCATGGCGGCGTAGTCGGTGAACACCCAGTGCGCGGCGTCGGCGAGTTGCCGGCGGCGGGTGTGTCCTCGCTGGTGGGCGAGCAGGGCCGACCAGGAACGTTCCAGCGCCTGCCGGCCGGTGAAGTCCTCGGTTCCCAGCAGGAGCAGCGGCCGGTCCACCCCGTACCGGGCGACCGGGAACAGTTCTCCTTCCTGGCCGGGTGCCTTGGGCGGGTGGTCCAGATAGCCCTCCATGTTGACCGCCGCGCGGATGCGGTGATCCTCGTACATCGTCTCGGCCATGGCGGTGCCGCCCGCCGAGTGGCCGTAGCCGCACACCCGTCGCAGGTCCAGTGCCCGGCCGAGGTCCGCCGGCAACGGCCGTCCCGCCGCGTCCGGGCTGTGCCCGGCTGCCAGCGCTTCCAGTTGGTCCAGCACGAACCGGGTGTCCGCGACGCGGGTGCCGATCGCGGTGCGGAAGATCTCCGGATCCGTCCGGGGATCTCCTCGGAAGACGGTCATGCGGACCTTGTCCCGCCCCTGCCTCTCCCGGGGAAAATCCACCTCGCTGGTGTCGCCGGGGTGATCGATGGTCACCACCACATAGCCGTGGCTCGCCAGTTCTTCGGCGACATGGGTGCCCAGGGTGCGCGGGTCGCCGCCTCCCGGGCTGTAGAGCAGTACCGGTCGCCGCACGGGCTGCGCGGGCGCGTCCTGGTGCGCATGGGTCATGGTGGCCGCCCAGTTCACCCCCGTTGCCGGCAGTCCCGGGTGGAAGAAGACCGTGTCGATTTCCTTGAACAGCTCCGCGGCGCCCTCGGTCATCTGTGGTGTGCGCGGGAGTCCGCTCACGCTGCGGGCCGGATAGCAGACCGTGGCCATCACTTCCCGAACGGGAATGCGCTCCCAGGGGTCGTGCCGGGAACAGTCGACCAGGTACAGCGTGGTGGCCCCGATCCGGTGCGGGCCGGTCGGCGCCGGCAGCCGCATGGTGAGGCCGTCCGCGGCGCGGGCCCGGCCGGTGCCCCCGACGCCCGCGAGCAGCAGCGCGGCGGCCACTACGGCCGACTTGGTGACGGTCCGCCGGGTAACTGTGGCGCCATCCCTGCTCCCGGGAACGACGTCGGGACCGCGCTCCGCCGCGCGGCCCCGCTCCCCCCGCTCACCGTCGCTGTCACCGTCACCGAACGTCGTACGAAACATGGTGCTCCCCTTGTACCTCTGTGATGTCGGTGCCGGTGGCCCTGTGACATCAGTTCTTGCGCCTTCCGGCGGCCCCTGGGTGAATGACGAGGACGTGACCTGAATGCTGGCCGGGGCGGGGAACACAGGCGAGGTATGAGGCCCTGCCCGAAACGATGGCGGAATGCCACGGGGGAGAGTAGTGATCCGGATCCACTTCACGGCTGCCGACTTCGCCCGGGTACGGTTCGCGTCCCGGCCGGCTCCGTTGCAGGAGTTGAACGTGGCCCTCATGAGGATGTGCCACCCCGGCGACGCGTTGCTCTTCGGGCGCTGGAGACGGCGGTTGCTCCGGTCGCTGCCGGGCACAGTGGTACCGATGAGAGACCTGGTCCCCGCGGCGGAGGCTCCCGTGTTCATCGATGTGTTCAGCGATTCGCTGACGGAGGGGCTGGACACCGTCCGGGCCACGCGCCCGGCCCTGGTCCGCTCCGAGATCGAGCGGGTGTACGCCCGTCATGCGTCCCCGGCTCCGCTGTGGATCCGCGATCTGCACCGGGGGGACGCCGATGCCTGGCTGCTCCTGCGCCGCGCCCAGCATGCGGCCTTCGACGCGGTTCTGCGTCCCGTGTGGTCCCTGGTGCAGGATCTGCACCAAGCGGAGTTCGCCCGCCATGCCCTGGTGGTGGCCGAGCACGGTATCGGCGCGGCGCTCACCGCGCTCATCCCCGGTGGCCGGCTGCACGAGGCTGTCTGGGAGTTCGAGGCACCTGTTGAGCGGGAGATCGAGCTGCACGGCCGCGGAGTGGTGCTCGTACCCACCTTCCACTGGACCGGTGGCGCCCTCGTCTCCGACCTGCCCGGCCGCCCGCTGTTCCTGACGTACCCGGCCGGTCCGGGCCTGCCGCTCGCGGCGGACGGGGCGGGCGGTACGGACGACGCGCTGGCCGGGGTACTCGGGCGGACCCGCACCGACATCCTGCTGCTGCTCGCGGAGGAGCACACCACCGGTGGGCTCGCACGGCAGCTGCGCGTCAGCGCGGCCACCGTTTCCGCCCACACCGCCGCGCTGCGCGGGGCCGGCCTGATCTCCACGGTCCGTGCGGGACGGGCGGTCCTGCACCGGCGCACCGCGCTGGGGAGCCTGCTCGTACGGCGACGCGACGGGTCGCGGGGCGCGCACGGCTGACGGTGCGTCTTCGGTACGTGGCCGGCTTCGTGACTACCCGGTGGCCACCGGCTCCGGGACCGCCGACGGGGCCGAAGTTCTGCCGGCCCGGTGGACGCGGGGCGATCACGCCCACGGTGCCGGGGCCCGGCCTGCGTGCGCACCCATGCACCGGATCGGTCACGCACCCGGTGTGCTGCACTGGCGGACCGCCGTCACCGGCCCCCCGCCGGACCCGCTGATGCGGACGCCGTCCGGGCCCGGCCACGGCACTGGCCACGGCGCCCAACCTCGGTGCCCGGCCCCGGCACCGCCGCAACGGCTGCCACCGGACGACCAGGTACCCCCGGGGATCCCCTCCCAGGGATCACCCGCCGCACCGCGGCCCCGACACCCGGCACCGCCCCGCCCAGCTCCCGCCCCGAACCACGGGCCCCAGGCGCCACCCCCGCCCCCGCTACCTCTTCCCCTGCGCCAGCTCCCGCAGCGCCGTGTTCAGCTCCAGCACGTTGACCCGGGGTTCACCCATGAAGCCCAGGATCCGCCCGTCGGTGTGTTCCTTGACCAGCTGTGCCACCTTGGCCGCGTCCAGGTGGTTCTCCTTGGCGACCCGGTCGGTCTGGAGCCGGGCGTACTCCGGGGAGATGTCCGGGTCGAGGCCGGAGCCCGACGAGGTCACGGCGTCCGCCGGGATCTTCGACTCCGGGACCCCGTACGTCTCGGAGACCCACTTCTTGCGCTCCTTCACCGCCTTGATCAGGTCGGTGTTGGTGGCGCCCTGGTTGGAGGCGCCGGAGATCTGGAGGTCGTACTGGGTGTTGACGCCGTTGGTCTGGTTGCTGCCCAGGCCCGCCGAGGGGCGCGGCTGGAAGTACCTCAGGTCGGGGATGGGGTTGCCGTCCTTGTCCTTGCCCTTGTCGTAGCGCTGGCCGAGCAGCGACGAGCCGACCACCTTGCCGCCGGAGCTGATCTCCGACCCGTTGGCCTTGGCGGGGAAGGCCGCCTGCGCCACTCCCGTGACCACCAGGGGGTAGATCACCCCGCAGACCACGGTCAGGACGAGCAGGGCGCGCAGCCCCGCCGCCATCAACCGGGCGCTGTTGCGTACGGAGTTGTTCATGGCAGTCACCCGATTCCGGGGATCAGAGAGATGAGCAGGTCGATGATCTTGATGCCGATGAACGGCGCGATGAGTCCGCCCAGTCCGTAGACGGCGAGGTTGCGCCGGAGCATCTTGTCGGCGCTCACCGGCCGGTAGCGGACGCCCTTCAGGGCCAGCGGCACCAGCGCGATGATGATCAGCGCGTTGAAGATGATCGCGGACAGGATCGCGGAGTTGGGGCTGGAGAGCCGCATGATGTTGAGGGTGTCCAGGCCCGGGTAGGCCACCGCGAACATGGCCGGGATGATCGCGAAGTACTTCGCGACGTCGTTGGCGATCGAGAAGGTCGTCAACGCGCCCCGGGTGATCAGGAGTTGCTTGCCGATCTCCACGATCTCGATGAGCTTGGTGGGGTTGGAGTCGAGGTCCACCATGTTCCCGGCCTCCTTGGCGGCCGAAGTACCGGTGTTCATCGCCACGCCGACATCCGCCTGGGCCAGCGCCGGGGCGTCGTTGGTGCCGTCGCCGGTCATCGCGACCAGCTTGCCGCCCGCCTGCTCCCGTTTGATGAGCGCCATCTTGTCCTCGGGGGTGGCCTCCGCGAGGAAGTCGTCCACACCCGCCTCGTCGGCGATGGCCTTGGCCGTCAGCGGGTTGTCACCCGTGATCATGACGGTCTTGATGCCCATCTTGCGGAGCTCGACGAACCGCTCCCGCATGCCCTCCTTGACGACGTCCTTGAGGTGGATGACGCCGAGGACCCGGGGACCGCTCTCGTCCTCCATGGCGACCAGCAGCGGCGTGCCGCCGGCCTGCGAGATGGTGTCGGTGAGCTGCTGGGCGTCCTCGGCGACGCTGCCGCCGCGCTCCTTGACCCAGTTGACGACCGAACCGGTTGCGCCCTTGCGGACCTTGCGCCCGTCGACGTCCACGCCCGACATCCGGGTCTGGGCGGTGAAGGGCACCCAGTCGGCGTCCGTGAGTTCGCCCTGGTGCCGTTCGCGCAGCCCGTACTTCTCCTTGGCGAGGACCACGATGGAGCGGCCCTCGGGCGTCTCGTCGGCCAGCGAGGACAGCTGGGCGGCGTCCGCGAGCTCCGCCTCGGTGGTGCCGCGTACCGGTACGAACTCGGCGGCCTGGCGGTTGCCGAGGGTGATGGTGCCGGTCTTGTCGAGCAGCAGGGTGGAGACGTCGCCGGCGGCTTCCACCGCGCGTCCGGACATCGCCAGCACATTGCGCTGCACGAGCCGGTCCATACCGGCGATGCCGATGGCGGAGAGCAGGGCGCCGATCGTCGTGGGGATCAGGCAGACCAGCAGCGCGAGCAGCACGATCATGGGCTGTTCGGCGCCCGCGTAGATCGCGAACGGCTGGAGGGTGACGACCGCGAGCAGGAAGACGATGGTCAGCGACGCGAGGAGGATGTTCAGCGCGATCTCGTTGGGCGTCTTCTGCCGGGCGGCGCCCTCGACGAGGTTGATCATCCGGTCGATGAAGGTCTCACCGGGCTTCGTCGTGATCTTGATGACGATGCGGTCGGAGAGCACCTTCGTACCGCCGGTGACCGCCGAGCGGTCGCCGCCGGATTCGCGGATGACCGGTGCGGACTCCCCGGTGATGGCGGATTCGTCGACGGAGGCGACACCTTCGACGACATCGCCGTCTCCAGGGATGATGTCGCCCGCCTCGCAGACGACGAGGTCGCCGATGCGCAGGCCGGTGCCCGGCACCTGCTCCTCGGACGAGCCGCCCGCTGTCAGGCGGCGCGCGACGGTGTCCGTCTTGGCCTTGCGCAGGGTGTCGGCCTGCGCCTTGCCGCGGCCCTCGGCCACCGCCTCCGCGAGGTTCGCGAAGATGACGGTCAGCCAGAGCCAGGCGGCGATGGCCCAGCCGAACCAGTCCGCGGGGGACATGACGGCGAAGAGGGTGGTCAGTACGGAGCCGACCTCGACGACGAACATGACGGGGGACTTGACCATCACCCGCGGGTCGAGCTTGCGTATCGCGTCCGGCAGCGAGGTGAGCAGTTGCTTGGGGTCGAAGAGACCGCCGCCCACACGGCCGTCGCCGGGCTTGTGCCCGCTGGGGACGTCCTGGTGCGGAGCGCGAGTCGGAGTGGCGGTGGACATGGAGCCGGGCTCCTCAGGTTTCACGGGGGCGGTCATGACAGTCCCTCCGCCAGCGGGCCGAGGGCCAGCGCGGGGAAGTAGGTCAGACCGGTGATGATCAGGATCGTGCCGACGAGGAGCCCGGTGAAGAGCGGCTTCTCGGTGCGCAGGGTGCCCGCGGTCTCGGGGACCGGTTTCTGCTCGGCGAGCGAACCGGCCAGGGCGAGGACGAACACCATCGGCAGGAAGCGGCCGAGCAGCATCGCCAGCCCGATCGTGGTGTTGTACCAGGGGGTGTTGGCGTTCAGCCCGGCGAATGCGGAGCCGTTGTTGTTGGCGCCGGAGGTGAAGGCGTAGAGCACTTCGGAGAAGCCGTGCGAACCGGCGTTCAGCGCCTTGGTGTTGAGCATCGACGACAGGGCGTCGGGCAGCACCATCGAGGCGGCGGTGAAGCCGAGCACCAGGGTCGGGGTGATCAGGATGTAGCAGGCGGCGAGTTTGATCTCGCGGGTGCCGATCTTCTTGCCGAGGTACTCGGGGGTACGGCCCACCATCAGGCCGGCGATGAACACCGCGATGATCGCCATGACGAGCATGCCGTAGAGGCCGGATCCGACACCGCCCGGCGCGATCTCGCCGAGCATCATGCCCAGCATCTGGAGCCCGCCGCCGAAGGCCGTGTACGAGGAGTGGAAGGAGTCGACGGCTCCGGTGGAGGTGAGGGTGGTGGCCACCGAGAAGATCGCGGAGCCACCGACGCCGAAGCGGTTCTCCTTGCCTTCCATGGCGGCGCCCGCGGCCTGCAGCGCCGGACCGCCGTGGGCGAACTCGGTCCACATCATCAGGGCGGTGAAACCGAGCCAGATGACGCCCATCGTGGCCAGGATGGCGTAGCCCTGCCGCGCGTTCCCGGTGAGCTTGCCGAAGGTGCGGGTCAGCGAGAACGGGATGACGAGGATCAGGAAGACCTCGAAGAGGTTGGTGAACGCGTTGGGGTTCTCGAAGGGGTGCGCGGAGTTGGCGTTGAAGTAGCCGCCGCCGTTGGTCCCCAGTTCCTTGATGACCTCCTGGGAGGCCACCGCGCCGCCGTTGGTCTGCTGGGTGCCGCCCATGAACTGGCCGACCTCGTGGATGCCGGAGAAGTTCTGGATGACGCCGCAGGCGACCAGCACGAGCGCGCCGAGGACGGCGATCGGGACGAGTACCCGTACGGTGCCGCGCACCAGGTCGGCCCAGAAGTTGCCGAGGTCACCGGTGCGGGAGCGGGCGAAGCCGCGGACGAGGGCGATGGCGACGGCCATGCCGGTGGCGGCGGAGACGAAGTTCTGCACCGCGAGGCCGGCGGTCTGCACGACGTGGCCCATGGCCTGTTCGCCGCTGTAGGACTGCCAGTTGGTGTTGGCGACGAATGACGCCGCGGTGTTGAACGCCTGGTCCGGGCTGATCGACGCGAAGCCGAGGGAGAGCGGCAGACCGCCCTGGAGGCGCTGGAGCAGGTAGAGGAAGAGCAGCCCCGCCAGGGAGAAGGCGAGGATGCCGCGGAGATAGGCCGGCCAGCGCATCTGGGTGTCCGCGTTGGCACCGATGCAGCGGTAGATGACCTTCTCGACGCGCAGGTGCCGGGGGGAGCTGTAGACGGCGGCCATGTAGTCGCCGAAGGGGCGGTACGCCAGGGCCAGCGCCGCGATGAGCGCTATCAGCTGGAGCACGCCTGCGAGAACGGGGCTCATAGTGGCGCTCAGAACCTCTCCGGGAAGACGAGGGCGAGGACCAGGTAGCCGAGCAGGGCGACGGCGACTATCAGGCCGACGATGTTTTCGACGGTCACAGCTTCGTCACCCCCTTGGCGACGAGAGCCACCAGCGCGAAGACCGCGATCATGATGACGACGAAGGCCACGTCGGCCATCGTGTGCTCCTAGGTGGATGGGGTGGAACGGACTCCTAGAGCAAAGCGTCCTTCCGACCACACCCGACCGTTGTTGACGCCTCCCTTACGGCCATTAGCGCCCCGTTGACGATTTTCATACGCTTTCTGCCCTGACCTGCACAAACAACGAGGGGCCGTACTCCCTGCGCGGGAGTACGGCCCCTTGTGACCGTCACTATTGAGCCGCCGGGCGGACGCCTGCCGTCCGCTCCGGCCGCACGGCGGATCAGCGGATCTCGGTGATCTCCGGTCCGCGCTCCAGCCGCTCCACGCCGCCGCCGAAGCGCGACCCGGCGGCCGGCTCCTGCTGCACACCGTCCGGCACCATCTGGGCGTCGTCCGGCAGCTTCAGGACGATCGGGTCGCGCGGCGCCATCGGCGCGTCACCGCGGACGACGACGGAGTCGAGGAAGATCTGCTCCAGCACCCCGGCGGCCTGCGGCTGCACCGCGCCCTGACCGGAGATCACCCCGCGCAGGAACCAGCGCGGCCCGTCGACGCCGACGAAGCGCACGACCTGCACGCCGTTCGTCCCGTCCGGCAGCTGTACGGGCACCTGGGCGCGCAGCTCCCAGCCCAGCGGGCCCTCGACCTCGTCGATGACACCGCCCTGCTGGGTGATGCCCGCGGCGATCTCCTCGCGGACCTCGCCCCAGATCCCCTCGTTCTTGGGGGCGGCGAACGCCTGGAGCTGCACGGCGCTGTCCTGGAGCACCACGGTCGCGGCGACGATCGCGTCACCGGCGACCTCCACCCGCAGTTCCATGCCCTCGACACCGGGCACGAACAGACCGCCCAGATCCACCCGGCCCTCGCCGGGCTCGCCGACCTCCGACGCGTCCCAGGGGCCGTCGGGCCGCGGCGCGGGCGGCAGGTTGAGCCGCTGCTCCGTCGCCTCGTCCCCGTCGCCGTCGCTCACCGCTGCGTCCTCGGCGACCGCCGAGACATCCGCCTGCTCTTGTGGAGCCTCGTTCTTCTTGCGACGTCCGAACACGTCACTGTCCTTCCCGGTCGGCACCGACCGCTGCGTATCCATTCCCGCCCGTGGGACCGCCCACCGCCGCATGACCGCCGGTGGACCCGAATCCCCCCTCGGCCCGCGCCGAGCCGGGAAGTTCCGCCACCTCGTGGAAGCGCACCTTCTCGACCTGCTGGACGACCAATTGGGCGATCCGGTCGAACCTCTCGAACCGCACGCTCTCGCGCGGATCCAGATTGACCACGATCACCTTGATCTCTCCACGGTACCCGGCATCCACCGTCCCGGGGGCATTGACCAGCGCCAGTCCGCAGCGGGCGGCCAGGCCGGACCGCGGGTGCACAAATGCCGCGTAGCCGTCGGGCAGCGCGATCGACACCCCCGTGGGGAGCACCGTCCGCTCCCCCGGCGCGAGCTCGGCGGCCACGGTGGTCACCAGGTCCACCCCCGCGTCGCCCGGGTGCCCGTACGACGGGACGGGCACCTCCGGGTCCAGCCGCCGCAGCAGTACGTCCACCGGATTGCGTCCCTGACTCACGGGTTCACCTCAAACGCACGCGCACGCCTGACCTGGTCCGGGTCGGCCATCGCCGCCCGGATCTCCTCGGTCCTTCCATTGTCGATGAAGTGGTCGACCTTCACCTCGATGAAGACCGCCTGGGCACGCACCGCGACCGGGCCGTCCGGGCTCCCTATCCGCCCCACCGCCGTGGAGTAGATCTTCCGCCCGTGCACCGCGGTGATCCGCGCGTCCAGGTGCAGCACCGTGCCCAGCGGCACCGGCCGGACGTAGTCGGTCTCCAGCCGGCCGGTCACCGCGATCACCCGCAGCAGCCAGTTCAGCGAGCCGAGCGTCTCGTCCAGCGCCGTGGCCAGCACACCGCCGTGCGCCAGGCCGGGTGCGCCCTGGTGGGCCTCCTTGACGGTGAACTCCGCCCGCACACTGACGCCGTCACCGGCCCGCGCCGCCAGGTGCAGCCCGTGCGGCTGCCCCGTGCCACAGCCGAAGCACCGGTCGTAGTGCGCGCCGAGGAGTTCTCCGGGCGCCGGCGCGTCGGGGTGCCGGACGGGGACGACGGCGTCCTGCGGCGGCGTCGTCAGCGCCCTGGGTTCGTCGGTTCCACTCACGAGTGGAGACCCTACCCGCGCCCGTAAGGGGCCCGCGCCGCCGTGCCAAGCTGGATCCATGCAGTCGTATGAAGAACGCCTCACCGCGCCCCGTTCCTGGTGGGTGATCGCCGCCCTGATCGGCGTCGCCTGCGCCCTGATGCTGCTCCCGCTGGGGACGCTCCCGATGCTCGGCGGGCTGATCGGCGGCGCGGCGCTGGCCGCGGTGGCGGTGAGCGCGTACGGCTCGGTGCGGATCCGGGTGGTCGGCGACGCGCTGATCGCGGGCGACGCGAAGATCCCGGCGGCGGCGCTGGGCGAGGCGTGGGTGCTGGACCGGGCCGAGGCGGTGGCCTGGCGTACGCACAAGGCGGATGTCCGCGCGTTCATGCTGCTGCGCAGCTACATCGGCACCGCGGTGCGGGTGGAGATCACGGATCCGGCGGACCCGACACCGTACGCGTATCTGTCGACGCGGGAGCCGGAGCGGCTGGTGGCGGCGCTGGCGGCCGTACGCACCTGACGGCGGCCGGGGGCCGGGGCGCTCAGCCGGGGAGGCCGCGGCGGGCCCGCCCGGCGCCCGGCGGCGCGGCCGACGCGGACTCGGGGCGGGCGTCCCAGGGAATCTGCCGGGTGCGCAGGTCCCGGCGGATCTTGTCGGCGAGTCTGCGGGTGTCGCGGCGGTTCACGAACGCGCCGACGGCCGCGCCGACCAGGAACGGGGTGAGGTTGGGGAGGTTGCGCAGGGTGCGCTTCATGACCTGCCGGCGCAGTTCGCGCCGCAGCTGCCCGCCCAGCACGAGGTTCAGCGAGGCCGGATCGGTGACCTCGATGCCCCGCTCGTCGGTCCAGGACACCAGGTAGGCCGCCGCCCGGTGCCGGCCGGTCCCCGGGGGCCGCAGACCGTAGACCTCGTGCAGTTCGGCGATGAGTTTGATCTCGACCGAGGCGATGCCGGCGACCTCGGCGGCCAGTTCGGCCGGCATGGCGGGCGGTACGGGCAGCATCGCCGCCGCACCGATGCCCGCGCCGACGGTGGCGGTGCCCCGGGAGGCGCCCGCGACGAGCTTGTCGGCCAGTTCCTCGGGGGTCAGGCCGGGGAACTGCGCGCGCAGCGCGGCGAGGTCGCGCACCGGGATCCGCGGGGCGGTCTCGATGATCCGGTCGGCGATGACGGCGAGCCCGGCCCGCGCGTTCATACCGCCGGTTCTTGCGCCGCGGCGGACCGTCGCCGCGAGCGAGGCCGTGCGGCCCCGCTCCCGCGGTGTACCGGTCGTCCGCTCCGTGGGGAGGGCGGTCGGGCCGGCGGGCACGGGCGCGGTTTCCTCGCGTGATCGTGCGCCTGCCGCCGGGCCTTCCGCGCCCTTGGGGCCCTTACGGAACGGGTTCACGCCTGCCACGGCGTAGGCCCGTCCTCAGGCCGCGCAGTCGCGGCAGATGGGCTGGCCGTTCTTGTCCTCCGCCGCGAGCTGGCTGCGGTGGTGCACCAGGTAGCAGCGCATGCAGGTGAACTCGTCCTGCTGCTTGGGCAGGACGCGGACGGCGAGCTCTTCGTTCGAGAGGTCGGCGCCGGGCAGTTCCAGGCCCTCGGCCTGCTCGAACTCGTCGACGTCGACTGCCGAGGCGGACTTGTCGTTCCGCCGCGACTTCAGTTCCTCGATGCTGTCCTCGTTGAGGTCGTCATCCGTCTTACGTGGGGTGTCGTAATCCGTAGCCATGTCGTTCTCCCCCTCTGGGTGTCTGCGGTGTCTCAAGCGCTCGTAACGCGTGAGAGGCCGGACTTGTGCCCGACCTGAGGCGGAGATTTTGCCTCACATCAAGGTCTGTTACTCAATCGACACCCAACCGCACCCCCGATGAGGCGATCGGTTTGGATGGCGATCAGGACCGTACACGGTCCGAATGTCGCACCTCGCGCACGCCATCCCGTGTACTTCCCGTGATCGGGGTACCCGGAAACCCGGATTTTCCCGGCTTTCCACCGGGTGTTTTGATCACGGAGCGTAGATGGCCGGAAATTTGCATCTGTGAGGGATCACACATGTCCAAGGTGGCGGGCGGACCCGTCGAATTCCGCGCAAAGCGAACTCCGCGAGAATGCGCGGGCACCCCCCTTCCCGTCAAACCGGGCGGCGAGCCGGTGTACGGCCGCCCGACGGGCGGCCGTACACACGGGTATCCGCTGGGACCGCCACGGGCCCCGCGGCGGTCCCAGCGGCCGTACAGGCCCGTCAGAGGGGCAGGATGACCCGCATCACGAGTCCGCCGCCCTCGCGCGGCTCCGCCATGATGCTGCCGTCGTGCGCCCGC
>JOEL01000089.1 GCA_000720995.1 Streptomyces celluloflavus | reverse complement strand
GCGGAGTCAGGCGATTGGGCGGCGGTTGGCGGGGCGGGGCGGGATGATGTCCGTTCCGATGCCGGTGGCCGAGGTGGAGGAGCGCCTCGGTGCGTGGGACGGGCGGGTGTCTGTCGCGGCGGTGAACGGGCCGCGTTCGGTGGTGGTTTCGGGTGAGCCGGGTGCGTTGGACGAGTTGTTCGAGGCGTTGAGCGCGGAGGAGGTCCGTGTCCGGCGGGTCGCGGTGGATTACGCCTCGCATTCCGCGCAGGTCGAGGACTTGCGCGAGGAACTGCTCGACGTACTCGCCCCCGTACAGCCCCGGCGGGGCGAGGTGCCCTTCCTGTCGACGGTCACCGGCGACTGGCTCGACACCACGGAGCTGGACGCCGGCTACTGGTACCGCAATCTGCGCCGGACGGTGCAGTTCGAACCGGCCGTCCGCGAACTGCTCGGCGCCCACCACCGGGCCTTCCTGGAAATCAGCTCGCACCCCGTGCTGACCGTCGGGGTCCAGGACCTGATCGACGCCAGCGGCGAGGCAGCGGTTGCCACCGGGACGCTGCGCCGGGACCGGGGCGGCATGCACCGCTTCCTGCTGTCCCTGGCAGAGGTGTTCGTCCGCGGCGTTCCCGTCGACTGGCCGGCCGTCTTCGCCGGTACGGCTGCCCGCCGCGTCGAGCTGCCGACGTACGCGTTCCAGCACGAACGGTTCTGGGCCCTGCCGTCCGCACCCGAGGAGGCCGCCGCCGCGGACCCGGCCGACGCCGCGTTCTGGACGGCGGTCGAGAAGGAGGACACGGCGTCCCTCGCGGCCAGCCTGCGGATCGACGAGGATTCCCTCGCCACCGTGCTGCCCGCCCTCTCGACCTGGCGCCACGCCCGCCGCGACCGGTCCACCGTCGACTCCTGGCGCTACCGCGTCACCTGGACCCCGCTGAGCGGCCCGCCGCAGACTGCGCTGACCGGTGTCTGGCTGCTGGTCTCTGCCGAGGGCGTCGAGGACGAGGACGTGAGCGCCGCGCTGGCTGACGGTGGTGCGCAGGTGCGGCGGTTGGTGCTGGATGAGGCGTGTGTGGATCGTGCGGTGTTGGTGGAGCGGTTGGCCGGTGTCGGGGATCTTGCGGGTGTGGTGTCCGTGCTGGCCGGTGCGGAGGAGCCGAGTGAGGGGTATCCCGGTCTGTCCGTCGGGCTGGCGCTGACCGTCGCGCTCGTCCAGGCCCTGGGTGACGTGGAGTTGGAGGCGCCGCTGTGGTGCCTGACCCGGGGCGCGGTGTCCACGGGGCGTTCGGACCGGGTTATCAACCCCGATCAGGCGCAGGTGTTGGGTGTGGGGTGGACCGCGGCGCTGGAACATCCGCAGCGGGTGGGTGGGGTGGTGGATCTGCCGGTGGTGGTGGACCGTCGGGCGGGGCAGCGGCTTGCTGCTGTGCTGGCGGGGGCTGGTGGTGAGGATCAGCTTGCGGTCCGCGCCTCGGGGGTGTTCGCGCGCCGGATTGTGCGGGCCGCTGCCGAGGAGCGTCGTCCGGCCGGTACCTGGACGCCTCGCGGTACCACGTTGATCACCGGCGGCACCGGCACCCTCGCCCCCGACCTCGCACGATGGTTCGCGGCCGAGGGAGCCCGGCACCTGGTGCTGACCAGCCGGCGCGGTATGGCCGCCCCCGGAGCCGCCGAACTCGTCGCCGAGCTCGCCGAGTCCGGCACCGAGGCCACCGTCGTCGCCTGCGACATCACCGACCGCGACGCCGTCGCCGCACTGCTCGCCGGACTGAAGGCCGACGGGCACACCGTCCGCACGGTCGTGCACTCCGCCGCGGTCATCGACCTGAACTCCCTGGCGGAGACCGGCCTGGACGAGTTCGCGCGGGTCGTCGACGCGAAGGTGACCGGCGCCCGGCACCTGGACGAGCTGCTGGACAACGACGCACTCGACGCGTTCGTCCTGTACTCGTCCACCGCCGGGATGTGGGGCAGCGGCCGGCACGCCGCCTACGGGGCCGGAAACGCCTTCCTCGGCGCGCTCGCCGACAACCGGCGCGCCCGCGGCCTGACCGCCACCTCCCTGCACTGGGGCAAATGGCCCGACGACCTGGCACGCGAGCTGGCCGACCCGCACCAGATCCGCCGCAGCGGCCTCCAGTTCCTCGACCCGCAGCTGGCCCTGACCGGGCTGCGGCGCGCCCTCGACGACGACGAGACCGCCCTCGCCATCGCCGATATCGACTGGGACGTCTACCACCCCGTCTACACCGCCGTCCGCCCCACCACCCTCTTCGACGAGATCCCCGAGGTCCGGCGGCCGGCGGAGTCCACCGCCGCGCGGGGCGATGTACCGGCAGGCGAAGGGGAGTTCGCGGCCCGGCTGCGCTCGCTCGCCCCCGCCGAGCAGGAACGGCTGCTGCTCCAGCTGGTCCGTACCGAAGCCGCGACGGTCCTGGGCCATGCCTCCGCCGAAGCGACCCCCGAGCGGCGCGCGTTCCGCGATGCGGGCTTCGACTCGGTCACGGCGGTGGACCTGCGCAACCGGCTGGTGACGGCCACCGGACTGACCCTGCCGACCACCATGGTCTTCGACCACCCCAACCCCGTCGCGCTGGCCGGCTTCCTGCGCGCCACGATCGACGGGACGGGGCAGGTCGCCGCCGCCTCGCCGGCGGCCGCCGCGGTGCCCGACGACGACCCGATCGCCATCATCGGGATGAGCTGCCGCTACCCCGGCGGGGTGACCTCGCCCGAGGAACTGCACCGGCTCGTCCTCGACGGCGCCGACGTCATCTCCGGCTTCCCCGCCGACCGCGGCTGGGACGGTGAGGGACTCTACGACCCGGATCCGGACCGGCCCGGTACCACCTACTCCCTCCAGGGCGGATTCCTGCACGACGCCGCCGAGTTCGACCCCGTCTTCTTCGGCATCTCCCCGCGTGAGGCCGTCGCGATGGACCCCCAGCAGCGGCTGCTGCTGGAGACCGCGTGGGAGGCGTTCGAACGCGCCGGGATCAGCCCCGAGACACTGCGGGGCAGCACGGCCGGCACGTTCATCGGCGCGAGCTACCAGGACTACGCGTCGAGCGTGCAGGCCGCGGCCGAGGATGCCGAGGCCCATATGGTCACCGGTACGGCCGCCAGCGTGCTCTCCGGCCGGGTGTCCTACCTCTTCGGCCTCGAAGGGCCCGCCGTCACCGTTGACACCGCGTGCTCGTCCTCGCTCGTGGCGCTGCATCTGGCGTGCCAGTCGCTGCGCAACGGCGAGAGCAGCCTCGCGCTCGCCGGAGGCGCCGCGGTGATGGGCACCCCGCACGCCTTCGTCGGCTTCAGCCGGCAGCGGGCCCTCGCCCACGACGGCCGCTGCAAGGCGTTCGCCGACGACGCGGACGGGATGACGCTCGCCGAAGGCGTCGGCCTCGTCCTGCTGGAGCGGCTCTCCGACGCCCGCCGCAACGGACACCGCGTACTGGCCGTCGTGCGCGGCAGCGCGATGAACCAGGACGGCGCCTCCAACGGCCTGACCGCCCCCAACGGCCCCGCGCAGCAGCGCGTCATCCGCCAGGCACTCGCCAACGCCGGACTGTCCCCGGCGGATGTCGACGCCGTCGAGGCACACGGCACCGGCACCAAGCTCGGTGACCCCATCGAGGCGCAGGCCCTGCTCGCCACCTACGGCCAGGAGCGGGACCCCGCACACCCGCTCCGGCTGGGCTCGCTCAAGTCGAACATTGGGCACACCCAGGCAGCCGCCGGAGTGGGCGGCGTGATCAAGATGGTCATGGCCATGCGCGACGGCGTACTGCCGAAGAGCCTGCACGCCGACACCCCGTCGTCCCATGTCGACTGGACGGCCGGCGCGGTGTCGCTGCTGACCGAGCAGGCCGACTGGCCGCAGGACGGGCGGCCGCGGCGCGCCGGCGTCTCCTCGTTCGGGATCAGCGGCACGAACGCGCACCTGATCCTGGAACAGGCCCCCGCCGAACCGCAGGACGGCCCCGAACAGCCCGACGCCGACGGCATCGTGCCGTGGCTGCTCTCCGCGAAGACCGAACCGGCGCTGCGCGCACAGGCCGCCCGGCTCCTCGCCCACGCCCACGCACACCCCGAACTGTCACCCGCGCAGGTCGGCCGGGCCCTGGCCACCACCCGTACCGCCTTCGAGCACCGCGCCGTCGTACTCGGCGAGCACCGCGACGGCCTCCTGCGCGGCCTCGACACCCTGGCCACCGCGGCGACCAACCCGGCGGGCGTGGTGCGCGGCAGCACCGTGGGCGGCGCGGCCGGACCGGTCTTCGTCTTCCCCGGCCAGGGCTCCCAGTGGTGGGGCATGGGCCGTGAACTCCTTGCGTCCAGCGAGGTGTTCGCCGCCACGATCGACGCCTGCGCCGACGCGCTGGCGCCGTACCTCGACTGGTCGCTCCGGGACGTCCTGGCGGGCGAGGGCGATCCGGCGCTGCTGGAGCGGGTGGACGTGGTCCAGCCCGCGCTGTTCTCGATGATGGTGGCGCTGACCGAACTCTGGCGCTCCCACGGCGTCGAACCCGCCGCGGTCGTCGGCCACTCCCAGGGCGAGATCGCCGCGGCGTACGTGGCCGGCGGCCTGTCGCTGGACGACGCCGCCGCCGTCGTGGCGCTGCGCAGCCAGGCCCTGCCCCAGCTCTCCGGGCGCGGCGGCATGATGTCCGTCGCCGCCCCGGTCGCACAGGTCACCGAACTGCTGGCCCCCTGGGCGGCACAGCTCTCGGTGGCCGCCGTCAACGGCCCCTCCTCGGTCGTCGTCTCCGGCGACAACGACGCCCTCGACGCCCTGCTGGCCGCCTGCGAGCGACAGCAGGTACGCGCCCGCCGGGTCACCGTCGACTACGCCTCGCACGGCGCACACGTCGAGGCGGTGCGCGCGGAACTGGCCGACGTGCTGGGCGACATCCGGCCCACGCCCCCGCGGGTGCCGTTCTACTCGACGGTGACCGGCGGACGACTGGAGACGGCGGCGTTCGACGGCGCGTACTGGTACACCAACCTGCGGCAGACCGTGCAGCTGGAGCAGGCGACCCGGGCGCTGCTGGCCGACGGGCACCGGCTTTTCATCGAGGTGAGCCCGCACCCCGTACTCGCGGCACCCGTCCAGGAGACCCAGGAAGCGGCCGCGGACGCCGCCGGCCCCGCGGTCGTGCTCGGCTCGCTGCGCCGCGACGAGGGCGACCTCCGGCGCTTCTCCACCTCCCTCGCCGAGGCGTACGTCCACGGGGCGGCGGTGGACTGGACGGCCGGTCTCGGCGCGGGCTCCGGGCAGGTGGACCTGCCCACGTACGCCTTCCAGCACCGCGGCTACTGGCCGCAGGAGAAGCCCGCCGACGAGCCGACGGGCGGCACCGGAGACGGGGCCGACGCCGCGTTCTGGTCCCTCGTCGAGGACGGTGACCTGGAGTCGCTGGCCGACGAACTGGGCGTCGCGGCGGGCGGCGACCGGTCGTCACTGGGCGCGGTACTGCCCAGCCTGTCGGCCTGGCGCACCAGGTCGCGGGAGCGCTCCCTCGTCAACGCGTGGCGCTACCGGATCGGGTGGACCCGGCTGACCGAGCCGGGACCCGGCCGCCCGGCGGGCACCTGGCTCGCCGTGGTCCCGGCCGGTGCGGCCGACGACACCTGGGTCTCGGCCTGCGTCGCCGCGCTCGGCCCGGACACGGTCCGCTGCGAACTCGACGCCGCCGACCGCACCGCGCTGGCCGGCCGGCTGGCCGGACTCGCCGCCGGCGGAACGGAGTTCGCGGGCGTGCTGTCGCTGCTGGCGCCCGACGAGGAACGGCACACCGGCTTCGGCTCGGTGCCCCGCGGCCTCGCCCTGACCCTCACCCTCGTCCAGGCGCTGGGCGACGCCGGACTCGACGCCCCGCTGTGGTGCGCGACGCGCGGCGCCGTCTCGACCGGGCCCGACGACCGGCTCACCCGCCCCGTGCAGGGCGCCCTGTGGGGCCTGGGCCGCGTCGTCGCCCTGGAACACCCGGACCGCTGGGGCGGACTGGTCGATCTGCCCGGGACCGTGGACGCGCGGGCCGCCGCCCGGCTGACCGCCGTACTGGCGGGCCTCGACGGCGAGGACCAGGTGGCGATCCGCCCCTCGGGCCTCTACGGCCGCCGCCTGGTGCACGCCACACCCACGGCCGGCGCCCCCGCCCGCCGTTGGCAGGGCCGCGGTACGGCACTGATCACCGGTGGTACCGGCGGTCTGGGCGGCTGCGTCGCCCGGTGGCTCGTGGCACACGGCACCCGCGACCTCGTCCTCACCAGCCGGCGCGGTCCTGACGCCCCCGGCGCCGACGAGCTGCGGGCCGAGCTGGAGAGCCTGGGCGCCCGTGTCACCCTCGTGGCCTGCGACGCCGCCGACCGCCCGGCGCTCGCCGCCGTACTGGCGGCGATCCCCGCCGACGCGCCGCTGACCTCGGTGTTCCACACCGCGGGAGTGGCCGACGGCGACGCCGCCGTACAGGACCTGACCCTGGACCAGCTCGACGCGCTGATGCGGGCGAAGCTGACCGCGGCGCACCATCTGCACGAACTGACCCAAGACCTCGACCTCGACGCGTTCGTCCTGTTCTCGTCGGGCGCCGCGGTCTGGGGCAGCGGCGGCCAGCCGGGCTACGCGGCGGCCAACGCCTGCCTCGACGCCCTCGCCGCACACCGCCGGGCCGCGGGCCTGACCGCCGCGTCCGTCTCGTGGGGCGCCTGGGCCGAGGCGGGCATGGCCACCGTCCACGAGGTCCACGAACGGCTGCGGCGCCGCGGCGTCCAGGCGATGCGGCCGGCCCTGGCGATCGCCGCGCTCCAGCGGATGATCGAGGACGACGACACCGCCCTCACGGTCACGGCCATGGACTGGGAGCTGTTCACCCCCACCTTCACCGCGACCCGGCCCAGCCCGCTGCTGGCCGCACTGCCCGAGGCCCGCCAAGCGCTGACGGCCGGCGGCGGCACGGACGGTGGCACGGACGACGACGGGCCCGACACCGCCGGATCACCGCTGCGGCAGCGGCTCGACGGACTGCCGCCCGCCGAACGCGGGCGCGTCCTGCTCGAAGCCGTCCGCGCCGAAGCGGCCGCCACCCTCGGGCACGACGCGGCCGACGCCGTCCCGGCGGGCCGCGCCTTCCGCGACGTCGGATTCGACTCGGTCACCGCGGTCGAACTGCGCAACCGGCTCCGCACCGCGACCGGACTACCGCTCCCGGCGGCCCTGGTCTTCGACCACCCGACACCGGCGGCCCTCGCCCAGCACCTGCACACGGCACTCTTCGGAGCCGCCGCCGAACCGCACCACGACGACCGGCCCGACGACCCGGACGCCGAGCTCCGCAGCGTCCTGGCGTCCGTGCCGCTCAACCGGCTCCGCAAGGCCGGTCTGCTGGAGATGGTGCTGAAACTCGCCCACGACGACGGTGAGGCCCCCGCCACGGCGGCACCCGCCGAGGGGGCGTCCCTCGACGACATGGACGGCGAAAGCCTGCTCCGGCTGGCCGGCGGGAACGCGGCCACCTGACCACGGCGACCTGACAACGGCCACCTGCCGGCGACCCGCCGGCAGGGCCACCGGGCAGCGGCCTTCGGCGGACCGAACGCGGCGAACCGAACGAGATCTACGGAAGAGATCCGGGGAGAACGATGAGCACGTCCACCAACCAGTACGTCGAAGCGCTGCGCTCGTCGCTGAAGGAGATCGAGCGGCTGCGCCAACAGAACCAGCAGCTGGTGGCGGCGGCCGTGGAACCCATCGCGGTCGTCGGGATCGGCTGCCGGTTCCCGGGCGGCGTCACCTCCCCGGAGGACCTGTGGGACCTGGTCGCCGAGGGCCGGGACGTGATCGGGGACTTCCCCACCGACCGGGGCTGGGACCTCGACCGCCTCGCGGGCGACGGACCCGGCCGCAGCCTCGCCCAGGTCGGCGGCTTCGTGCACGACGCCGCCGAGTTCGACCCCGGGTTCTTCGGGATCTCCCCGCGCGAGGCCGTCGCCATGGACCCGCAGCAGCGCCTGCTGCTGGAGGTGGCCTGGGAGGCGCTGGAGCGCGCGGGCATCGACCCGGCGACGCTGCGCGGCAGCCAGGCCGGCGTGTTCGTCGGCACCACCGGCCAGGACTACGGCGAGGTCATCACGGCCTCTGCCGAGGACGCCGAGGTCTACGCCACCACCGGGCACGCCGCCAGCGTCATCTCCGGACGGCTCTCCTACACCCTCGGCTGCGAAGGCCCCGCCGTCACGGTCGACACCGGATGCTCCTCGTCGCTGGTCGCCATGCACTGGGCGGTCCAGGCCCTGCGCGGCGGCGAATGCTCGCTCGCACTGGCCGGCGGCGCCTCCGTCATGGCGACGCCCGGCCCCTTCGTCTCCTTCACCTCGCAGAGCGGACTGGCCGCGGACGGCCGCTGCAAACCGTTCTCCGACGCCGCGGACGGCACGGGCTGGGCCGAGGGCGCCGGCCTCCTCGTCCTGGAGCGGCTCTCCGACGCACAGCGCAACGGGCACCCCGTGCTGGCCGTCCTGCGCGGCAGCGCCGTCAACCAGGACGGCGCCTCCAACGGCCTCACCGCCCCCAACGGCCCCTCCCAGCAGCGCGTGATCCGTGCCGCACTGGAGAGCGCCCACCTGGCACCGGCCGACGTGGACGCGGTCGAGGCGCACGGTACGGGCACGACGCTGGGCGATCCGATCGAGGCCCAGGCGCTGCTGGCCACGTACGGCCAGGACCGGGAACGTCCGCTGTGGCTGGGCTCCGTCAAGTCCAACATCGGGCACGCGCAGGCCGCCTCGGGCGCCGCCGGCGTCATCAAGATGATCATGGCGATCCGGCGCGGTGTGCTGCCCCGCACCCTGCACGCCGCCGAGCCCTCGACGAACGTCGACTGGTCGGCCGGTGCCGTGCGGCTGCTCCACGAGCCCATGGACTGGCCCGAGTCGGGCCGCGCCCGGCGCGGCGGTGTGTCGTCGTTCGGGATCAGCGGCACCAACGCCCACGTCATCCTGGAACAGGCCCCGCCGCAGGCCACCGCGGAGGACGCGGCCACGGACGCGGACGTACGGCCGGCGGCCCTGCCGTGGGCTGTATCGGGCCGGACCGCGGCCGCACTGGACGCGCAGTGCGACCGCCTCCTGTCCCACCTGCACGACCACCCCGGCCTCCGGCCCATGGACGTCGGGTTCTCGCTCGCCGCGGGACGCTCCGCCTTCGAGCACCGCGCGGTGTTCCTCGCCGACGACAGCGGGCACCCCCCGCGCGAGATCGCCCGGGGCACCGCCGGCGAAGGCCCGCTGGCCGTACTCTTCTCGGGCCAGGGCTCCCAACGCCTCGGCATGGGAAGCGAACTCGCCGCACGATTCCCGGAGTTCGCCCGCCACCTCGACACCGTCACCGCCGAACTGGACCCCCTGCTCGACCGGCCGCTGCGGGAGGTCATGTGGGGGACCGACGCGGCGGCGCTGAACGAGACCGGCTGGACGCAGCCGGCGCTCTTCGCGGTCGAAGTGGCGCTGTTCCGGCTGGTGGAGTCGCTGGGTGTGCGGCCGGATTTCGTGGGCGGCCATTCGATCGGTGAGATCGCGGCGGCACATGTGGCGGGCGTGTTCTCCCTCCAGGACGCCTGCCGGCTGGTCGCCGCGCGGGCCCGGCTGATGCAGGCGTTGCCGGATGGCGGCGCAATGGTGGCGGTGCGGGCGACTGAGGACGAGGTCCGTCCGCTCCTGGACGACCGGGTGTCGGTGGCGGCGGTCAACGGTCCGTCGGCCGTGGTGATCGCGGGCGCCGAGGACGCGGTGCTGGAGATCGCCGGCCGGCTGGTGGAACAGGGCCGCAAGACCAGTCGGCTGCGGGTCTCGCACGCCTTCCACTCACCGCTGATGGACCCGATGCTCGACGACTTCCGGCACCTCGCCGAGAGCATCACCTACCACGCACCGCGCATCCCGGTGATCTCCAACCTGACCGGCGAACCGGCCCCGAGCGCGGAGCTGTGCTCCGCCGACTACTGGGTCCGCCACGTCCGCGAACCGGTCCGCTTCGCCGACGGCGTCCGCGCGCTCACCACCCGCGGCGTCACCACCCTCCTCGAACTGGGCCCGGACGGGGTGCTCTCCGCCATGGCCCAGGACTCGCTGCCGGACACCGCCGCGATCGTGCCGCTGCTGCGCAAGGACCGCCCCGAAGAACTCGCGGCCGTCACCGCCCTCGCGCGCGTCCACGTCCGCGGCACCACCGTGCGCTGGACGGACGTGTACACGGGCACCGGCGCCCGCCGGGTCGACCTGCCCACCTACCCGTTCCAGAACCAGCGCTTCTGGCCGGCGGGCACCGCCGCGCACACCGGAGGAATCGCCGCCGCTGGACTGGGCACGGCCGGTCACCCGCTGCTCGGCGCCGCCGTCGAACTGGCCGACGGCGAGGGCCTGCTCTTCACCAGCAGGCTGTCCGCCACCACCCACCCCTGGCTCGCCGACCACGGCGTGCAGGGCCGCGTCCTGCTGCCGGGCACGGCCTTCGTCGAGCTGGCGATCCGCGCGGGTGACGAGGCCGGCTGCGACCGTGTCGAGGAACTGACCCTCGCCGCCCCCCTGGTGCTGCCCGAACGCGGCGCCGTACAGATGCAGGTACGGGTCGGCGCCGCCGACGACGCGGGCCGCCGCACGCTCGGCGTGTACTCGCGGCCCGAGGCGGCGGCGTCCGGCGACCCGGCCGACGCCCCCTGGCACCGGCACGCCACCGGCGTGCTCGCACCGCGCACCGCCGCGACCACCGCCGACCCCGGGTTCGACACCGCGGTATGGCCGCCCGCGGGTGCCACGGCGGTGGACCTCGACGGCTGCTACGACCGGCTCGCCGGGCTCGGCTTCGACTACGGGCCGGTGTTCCGCGGTCTGCGGGCCGTCTGGCTCCGCGGCGACGAGGTCTTCGCGGAGGTGGCACTGCCGGAACAGGCCGAGGAGACGGCCACCGCGTACGGTCTGCACCCCGCGCTCCTGGACGCCGCACAGCACGCCGCGGCCTACGCCGACCTCGGCGCGATCAGCCGGGGCGGACTGCCCTTCGCTTGGGAGGGCGTGACGCTCTTCGCCTCCGGCGCGTCCGTGGTACGCGCCCGGCTGTCCCGCGCCGGGGACGACACCGTCTCCATCGCCGTCGCCGACACCGCCGGCGGACTCGTCGCCTCGGTGGACTCCCTCGTCTCGCGGCCACTGCGCGAGGAACAGCTGGCCGACGCCGGAGCCATGCCACGGGACGCCCTGTTCCGCGTCGCGTGGACAGCGCTCCCCGACGGCGCGGCGGCCGCCCCCGGACCCGTGGCGGTGGTCGGCCCGGACGTCTTCGGTCTGGCCGAGGCGGTACGGGCCGACGGCGCCGAGGTGACCGTCCACCCGGACCTGGCGGCGCTGGCGACGGCGGACGGCCCGGTGCCCCGCGTGGTCCTGACGGTCGCGACGGGCGCCACCGAGCACGCTGACGCCGACGACGCGAACGAAGTCGTGGCCTCGGCGCACGCCGTCGGCGCCCGCGTACTGGACCAGGTCCAGCAGTGGCTGGCCGAGGAACGGTTCGCCGACGCCCGCCTGACCTTCGTCACCCGCGGCGCGCTGGACGGCCAGGACCTGGCGGCGGCGCCGGTCCACGGCCTCGTACGGTCGGCCCGGACGGAGAACCCGGGCCGGTTCGGCCTCCTCGACCTGGACCTCGACCCGACCGCCCCGCTGCCGGCCCGCCCGTTCCTCGCCGCCACCGCCGACGAGACCGATCTCGCCGTGCGGGACGGCGAGCTGCGGGCCGCCCGCCTGACGCGCGTCCCGGCCCCCCGGGACCACGACGGGACGACCCCCTGGGATGCCGAGGGCACCGTCCTGATCACCGGCGGCACCGGCGGCCTCGGCCGCGTCCTGGCCCGGCACCTGGCGGCCACGCACGGCGTACGGCACCTGCTGCTGGTCAGCCGCCGCGGACGCGCCGCCGAAGGCGCCGACCAACTCATCGCGGAACTCGCCGAGTTGGGCGCCACCGCGACAATCGCCGCCTGCGATGTCACCGACCGCGCCGACCTGACAAACCTGCTGGCCGCCGTACCGGCCGACCATCCGCTGACCGCCGTCATCCACACCGCGGGTGTCGTGGACGACGGTGTCATCGGCTCACTGACCCCCGAGCGGCTGACCACCGTGCTCCGGCCCAAGGCCGACGCGGTATGGCTCCTGCACGAGCTGACCCGGGACCTCGACCTCTCCGCGTTCGTCATGTTCTCCTCCGTGGCCGCCACCTTCGGCAGCGCGGGCCAGGCCAACTACGCGGCGGGCAACGCCTTCCTCGACGCCCTCGCCGAGCACCGGCGGCGCGCCGGACTGCCGGGCCTCGCACTGGCCTGGGGCCCCTGGACGCGGGACGTCGGCATGACCGGCTCGCTCACCGACATCGACGTGGAACGCATCGCCCGCGCCGGTATGCCGCCCCTCTCGGTGGAGCAGGGCGTGGCGCTCTTCGACGCTGCCCTCGCCGCCGGTGAGCCGGCGGTCGCACCCGTACGGCTCGACCTGTCGGCACTCCGTGCCCAGGGCGAGATCGCCCCGCTGCTCCGCGGCCTCATCCGCACCCCGCACCGGCGCGCGGCGGCCACGCTTTCCCGGACGGCCGACGGCCTCACCCAGCGCCTGGCCGGCCTGAACGACGCCGAACGCCGCTCGGCCCTGCTCGACCTGGTCCGTGGCCAGGTGGCCCAGGTGCTGGGGCACGCCGACGCCGGAGAGGTCGAGGCGGCCCGCCAGTTCCAGGACTTGGGCTTCGACTCCCTAACCGCGGTCGAACTGCGCAACGGCCTGAACACGGTGACGGGGCTGCGACTGCCCGCCACCATGGTCTTCGACTACCCGACGCCGAACGCCCTCGCGGACCATCTGCGCGACGAACTGCTGGGCACCGAAACCGAGTTGGCGCCGCCCGCCCCGGAATCCGGCACGCTACCGGCGATCGCCGACGACCCGATCGTGATCGTCGGCATGGCCTGCCGCTACCCGGGCGGTGTCCGTTCACCCGAAGACCTGTGGCACCTCGTCACCGAGGGCACCGACGCCATCTCCGCCTTCCCGACGAACCGCGGCTGGGACCTCGACGGCCTCTACGACCCGGACCCCGACCGCCCCGGCAGGACCCACGTCCGCACGGGCGGGTTCCTGCACGATGCGGGTGAGTTCGATCCGGAGTTCTTCGGGATGAGCCCGCGCGAGGCGTTGGCTACGGATGCGCAGCAGCGGTTGCTGCTGGAGACCTCCTGGGAGGCGATCGAGCGGTCCGGTATCGACCCGGCCTCGCTGCGCGGCAGCCGGACCGGCGTCTTCGCCGGCGTCATGTACAACGACTACGGCACTGCCCTCACCGGCGAGGAGTACGAAGCCTTCCGCGGCAACGGCAGCGCACCGAGCGTCGCCTCCGGCCGCGTGTCGTACACCCTCGGGCTCGAAGGCCCGGCCGTGACTGTCGATACGGCGTGCTCGTCGTCGTTGGTGGCGATGCATTGGGCGGCTCAGGCGTTGCGGGCGGGTGAGTGCTCGTTGGCGTTGGCGGGTGGTGTGACGGTGATGTCGACGCCGAGTACGTTTGTGGAGTTTTCGCGGCAGCGTGGTTTGTCGCCGGATGGTCGGTGCAAGGCGTTCTCGGATGCGGCGGATGGTGTCGGCTGGTCCGAGGGCGTGGGCATTCTCGTCCTGGAGCGGCTGTCCGACGCGCGGCGCAATGGGCACGACATCCTGGCGGTGTTGCGGGGTTCGGCCGTCAATCAGGATGGTGCGTCGAATGGTCTGACGGCGCCGAATGGTCCGTCGCAGCAGCGGGTGATTCGTCAGGCTCTGGCGAGCGGTGGGCTCTCCGCTGCGGATGTGGACGCGGTGGAGGCGCACGGTACGGGGACGACGCTGGGCGATCCGATCGAGGCCCAGGCGCTGCTGGCGACGTACGGCCGCGACCGGGACGCGGACCGGCCGCTGCTGCTCGGCTCGGTGAAGTCGAATATTGGTCATGCGCAGGCGGCTGCGGGTGTGGCGGGTGTGATGAAGATGGTGTTGGCGTTGCGGTTTGGGGTGTTGCCGCGGACGT
>JOEL01000088.1 GCA_000720995.1 Streptomyces celluloflavus | reverse complement strand
ATGCGATGGCGGGTGCCCGTGTCGGATTTTGTGGCGCATTCGCGTCTGTGTGAGCCGTTGGCCGAGATGTTGCCGGTTCGTCTGGCGGGGATTCGGCCGCGTAGGGGTGCGGTGCCGTTCTTCTCCACTGTGCGGGGCGACTGGCTGGACGGCAGTCTCCTCGACGGCGGGTACTGGTACGAGAATGTGCGCCGTACTGTCCGCTTCGCTGACGCGGTGACTGCCCTTGCGGCGTCCGGTTACCGCAGCTTCGTCGAGGTCTCCGCACACCCGACGCTCACCGCGGCCGTCCTGGAGACCATCGAAGCAGCCGAGCTGCCCGCCCCGTTCACCACCGGCACCCTGGAGCGGGATCGGGGCGGCGCCCGCAGCCTGCTGACCGCGTTCGCCGCGGCCTACGTGCACGGCCTGCCCGTGGAGTGGACCGACGTGCTCCCGCGCGCCGGCGCCCCCGTAGAGCTGCCGACCTACGCCTTCCAGCGCAGCCGCTACTGGCCCGAACCGAAGGCGGCGGCACCCGCCACGGCCTCCTCCGAGGACCCCGAGCGGCGCGTACACGCATGGCGGTTCGCGATCGAGTGGGCGCGCGCCACCGAGCCCGCCACCGCCCTGCTCACCGGCCGCTGGCTGGTACTCGCCCCCGCCGGACACGCACCGCACCCGTGCGTGGCGGCGCTCGCCGCACACGGTGCCGAGCCGGTCACCCTCGCACTCTCCACCGCCGACGCCGACCGCGAAACGTACGAGGCCCGCATCGGCGCCGCGCTCAACGGCACCGAACCCGCGGGCGTGCTCTCCCTGCTGGCCCTCGACACCGGCCCCGTCGCCGCCCACCCCGCCGTCGCCCGCGGCCTCGCTGCCACCCTGGCCGCGGTCCAGGCACTCGGCACCGTCGCCCCGGAAGCGCCCTTGTGGGTACTCACCCGCGGCGCCGTCGCCACCGACCTCGACGAGCCCGCCGCCGACCCGCAGCAGGCGCCCGTCTGGGCGCTCGGCCGCACCGTCGCCGCCGAACACCCCGATCGCTGGGGCGGGTTGATCGACCTGCCCGCAGAATTCGACGCCCGCGCCGCGGCCCGTCTCGTCGCCGTCGTCGCCGCGCGCGACGAGAACGAGATCGCGCTGCGCCCCACCGGCACGCTCCTGCGCCGCCTCGTCCACGCCCCGGCCCCCGCCGCCCCCACCGACCGGCGCCGCCTCGCCCCGCGCGGCACCGTGCTCATCACCGGAGGCACCGGCCACATCGGCGGCCACGCCGCGCGCTGGCTTGCGGCCGAGCGCGGCGCCCGCCACCTCGTCCTCACCAGCCGTTCGGGACCCACGGCCACCGGCACCGCCGCCCTGGCCGCCGAGCTGGCCGCATCCGGCGCCGCCGTGGACGTGTTCGCCTGCGACACGGCCGAGCGTCCCGCTCTCGCCGCCGTGCTCGACCGCATCGCCGTCAGCGGCCCGCAGCTCTCCACCGTGCTGCACGCCGCAGGGGCCCTGGACGACGGCGTGCTCGAACGCCTGGACACCGGCCGGCTCGCTCGCACCTTCGACGGCAAGGCGGGCGGCGCCGCCGCGCTCGACGAGCTGACGGCCCACCTGGACCTCGACGCCTTCGTGCTCTGCTCGTCCATCTCCGCCACCTTCGGCAACGGTGGCCAGGGCAACTATGCCGCCGCCAACGCCTACCTCGACGCCCTCGCCGAGCAGCGCCGCGCCCGCGGCAGGGCCGCCACCTCGCTGGCCTGGGGCCCGTGGGCGGGCGGCGGCGTGGGCCAGGCGAGCGAGGGCGCACGGCAGCGCCTCGCCCGCAACAAGTGGGAGGTCCTGATGGACCCCCGGGACGCCGTCCTCGCCATGGCCCAGGCCATCGAGGACCCGGAGCCGCGGCACACCGCACTCTCCCTGATGGCGGTGGACTTCGCCGCGATGGCCACCGTCCGTGGCCCCGAGCAGCTGCGCCGCGCCCCCCTGATGCGCGACATGCCGGAGATCAGGGCCGCCGACGCGGCCGAGGCCCAGGCGTCGTCGGTGGCCACGCCGGCGGCCGGACTCCCGCTCGTGGAGCAGGTGTCGGCACGGGGATCGCACTCCGAGCAGGAACGTTTTCTCGATGAGCTGATCCGCGGCGAGGCCGCCACGGTGATGGGCTACGCCTGCGCCGACGACATCGAGCCCGGACGCGCCTTCAGCGAGGTCGGCCTCGACTCCCTCACCTCCGTCGAGCTGCGCAACCGCCTCAGCACCGCGACCGCCCTCAAACTGCCCGCGACCCTCCTGTTCGACCACCCCGACCCGGCCGCGCTCGCTGCGCACCTGCGCCGGCGGCTGATGGGCGCGGAAGCGGACCCGCCCGCCGCGCCGGTGCAGCGGCCCGTCACGGTCGACGCCGATGACGACCCCGTCGCCATCGTCGCCATGGGCTGCCGCCTCCCCGGCGGGATCAGAACCCCCGACGAGCTGTGGCAGCTCATCGCCACCGGCACGGACGCCATCACCGGACTGCCCACCGACCGCGGTTGGGACCTGGCAAACCTCTACGACACGGACCCCGACCGCCCCGGCACCCTCTACGTACGCGAGGGCGGCTTCCTCCACGAGGCCCCCGAGTTCGACGCCGCGTTCTTCGGCATCAGCCCCCGCGAGGCCCTGTCCATGGACCCGCAGCAGCGGCTGCTGCTCGAGGTCGTCTGGGAAACCCTGGAGCGCGGCGGCATCGACCCGACTGCGCTGCGCTCCACCCGTACCGGCGTCTTCGTCGGCGGCTTCGGCTCCGGCTACGACCGGCTCGGCGGCGCAGCCGAACAGCAGCTGGAGGGCCAGTCGATGATCGGCAACGCCACCAGCGTGCTGTCCGGCCGGGTCTCCTACCTCCTCGGTCTGGAGGGCCCCGCGCTCACCATCGACACCGCCTGCTCCTCCTCGCTCGTCGCGCTGCACCAAGCCGTGCAGGCGCTGCGCGCCGACGAGTGCGCGCTCGCTCTGGTCGGCGGCGTGACCGTGATGCCGACCCCGCGCGACCTGATCGGCTTCTCACGGCAGCGCGGCCTGGCCGCCGACGGCCGCTGCAAGGCATTCGGCGCAGGGGCCGATGGCATGGGCATGGCCGAGGGCGTCGGCGTCCTCGCCGTCGAACGCCTCTCCGAAGCGCGTCGCAACGGCCATCCCGTGCTGGCCCTCGTGCGCGGCAGCGCCGTGAACCAGGACGGCGCCTCCAACGGCCTCACGGCCCCCCACGGCCCCTCCCAGCAGCGCGTCATCCGCGCGGCGATGGCCAACGCGCGGCTCGCGGCGGCCGACGTCGACGTGGTCGAGGCGCACGGCACGGGTACCGCGCTCGGTGACCCGATCGAGGCGGGCGCGCTCCTCGCGACGTACGGGCAGGACCCCGAGCGACCCGAGGACCGACCACTGTGGCTGGGCTCGCTCAAGTCCAACATCGGGCACACGCAGGCCGCCGCAGGCGTCGCCGGGATCATGAAGATGGTCCTCGCCATGCGGCACGGGTTGCTGCCGAGAACGCTCCATGCGGAGCAGCCGTCGCCCCATGTGGACTGGTCGGCCGGGAACATGAAACTCCTCCAGGAGCCGGTGGAGTGGATGGCGGACGGCGAGCGGCCGCGCCGGGCGGGCGTCTCCGGGTTCGGCGTGAGCGGCACGAACGCGCACGTCATCCTGGAGGAGCCGCCCGAGGCGGACGCCGAGGCGACGCCGCGGGAGACGCCTTCCGAGGTGACGGTCCTTGACGCCGAGGCGGTGGCCTGGCCGGTCAGCGGACGCACCGCCGACGGCCTCGCCGCGCAAGGCCGGCGCCTTCGCGAGCACGTCCTCGCGCGGCCGGAGGTGGCGCCGCGGGACATCGCGTGGTCGCTCGCCACCACCCGTACCGCCTTCGAGCACCGGGCTGTGGCCTTTGGCAGCGGACGCGAGGAACTGGCGGCGGCCCTGGCGCAGATCGCCACGGGGCAGGACGGCGACGACGTGATCGCCGGGTCCGTGCCCGCGAGCGGCGCGGGGCGGGCGGTCTTTGTCTTCCCGGGGCAGGGGAGTCAGTGGGTGGGGATGGGGCGTGAGCTGGCGCAGGTTTCGCCGGTGTTCGCGGCTCGGCTCGCGGAGTGCGCGGCTGCCCTTAAGCCGTATGTGGACTGGGAGTTGGAGGATGTGCTCGCCGGTCGTCATGGGTTTGAGGCTGCGGATGTGGTGCAGCCCGCGCTGTGGGCGGTGATGGTGTCGTTGGCTGCGGTGTGGCAGGCGGCCGGTGTTCAGCCGGATGCGGTGGTGGGTCACTCGCAGGGTGAGATCGCTGCGGCTGCTGTCGCCGGGATTCTGTCTCTCGATGATGCGGCGAAGGTGGTCGCGCTGCGGAGTAGGACGCTGAAGGTGTTGGCCGGCCGGGGCGGGATGATGTCGGTTGCGGAGGCTGCGGATGTGGTGCGGGAGCGTATTGCTGCGTTTGGGGAGCGGTTGTCGCTGGCTGCGGTGAATGGGCCGTTGGCGACGGTGGTGTCGGGTGAGCCGGAGGCGTTGCGGGAGCTGGCGGATTCGTGCCCGGAGTCGGTGCGGACACGGCTGATCCCTGTCGATTACGCCTCGCACAGTGCTCAGGTGGACGACCTGCGTGAGGAGATCCTGTCGGTCCTGGAGGGGATCGTCCCGCGCGAGGCGTCGATCCCGATGGTCTCGGCGATGAGCGGTGAGGTGCTGACCGGTCCGGAGCTGGATCCCGCCTATTGGTACGCCAGCCTCCGCGAGACCGTCGAGTTCGAGCGCGCCGTCCGGATGTTGGGCGAGGACGGTCATCGAACCTTCCTGGAGGTCTCGCCGCACCCCGTACTGGTCGGTCCGGTCGGGGACAGCCTGGCCGACCGCGGTCCCGTCGTCACCGGAACCCTGCGTCGTGAGGACGGTGGCGCGCGCCGCCTGCTCGCCTCGCTGGCCGCCGCCTACGTGCGCGGCGCGAGCGTCGACTGGCAGGCCGTGCTGCGCCGTGGCCCGGCAGCCGACACCGTCGAACTGCCCACCTACGCCTTCCAGCACGCCCGCTACTGGCCCGAGGTGACGGGCACGCAACCGGTGGCCTCCGACCCGCTGGCCGATCTCCGCTACCGCGCCACCTGGTTGCGTCTGCCGGACCAGGCCAAGGACCCGGCGCTGTCCGGGACGTGGCTGCTCGTCGGTGCGAGCGCCGCTCCCGACACGGCCCACCAGGTTTCCCGTGCCCTCACCGAACACGGCGCCGCGGAGATCGTCACCGTCGAGGACAGTGGCGACCGCGCGGCACTGGCCGGGCGCACCCCCACGGGGATCGTCTCGTTGCTGGCCCTCGACGAGTCGCCGGACGGCGGGCACCCCACCGTGACCCGCGGCATGGTCGCCACCCTCGGCCTGATCCAGGCGCTCGGCGAGGCCGCCCCCGAGGCACCGCTGTGGGTGCTCACGCGCGGCGCCGTAGCCACCGGGCCCGGCGAGGCGGGCGGCCCCGCCCAGGCCCAGGCATGGGGACTCGGCCGCGTGACGGCGCTCGAACACCCAGAACGCTGGGGCGGGTTGATCGATCTGCCGGCGGCCGGAGCCTGGAACGAGCGGGCCGCGGCACGCCTTGCCGTGCTGCTGTCAGGCGCCACCGGCGAGGACCAGTTGGCGCTGCGCCCGCAGGGGATTCTGGCGCGGCGCCTTGTCCGGGCGGGTGTCCGTACGGGCACGGAGTCGGCCGGCGGTTCCGGCAGCGGCACGGTTCTCGTCACCGGCGGCACCGACGCCATCGGTGGCGAGGTCGGCCGCTGGCTGTCCGGGCGCGGCGCCGAACGCGTAGTCCTCGCCTCCGGCGAACCGCTGAACGCGGGTGTCGCCGCCCTCGCGGCCGACGTGGCCGGGTCCGGCGCCGAGGTCGCCATCACCGTGTGCGACAGCGCCGAACGCGATGCGCTCACCGGCCTGTTGGCGCGTATCGCCGCCGATGACGGGCCCGCGCTGCGTGGCGTCGTGCATACCGCGGGGGCCGGTCAGGCAACCGCTGTCGCCGACACCACCGCTGAGGAACTGGCGGCTGTCGCGGGCGCGCGGGCAGCCGGGGCGCGCTGGCTCGACGAGCTGACGACCGATCTGGACCTGGACTTCTTCGTCCTGTTTTCCTCGGTGGCCGCGACCTGGGGCAGCGCCCTCGTCCCCGGCTACGCGGCAGGGAACGCCTTCGTCGATGCCCTCGCCGAGCGGCGCAGGGCACGCGGACAGGTGGCCACATCGGTGGCCTGGGGTCCGTGGGGCGACGGGGCGCGCGGTTCGGGATCTGCGTCGGTGCGGCACGGGCTGCGCGTGCTCGCCCCGCAGGTCGCGGTGCGGGCGCTGGGGCAGGCCTTGGACGGCGGAGACGCGCTGGTGACCGTGGCGGACGTGGACTGGCGGGCCTTCGCCCCCGCGTTCACGCTGCGCCGCCCGAGCCCACTGCTCGCGGAGCTGCCGGAGGCGGCGGCCGTCGTGGCCGGGGCTCCGGGGACGACGGTGGACGGTGACGAGGGCAGCGAAGCAGCCGAGTTCGCCCGCACCCTCGCGAGCCTGCCGCCGGCCCGCCGTCAGGCCGCGCTCACCGACTTGGTGCGCGGCGAGGCCGCCCGTGTGCTCTCCCACACCGGAGCCGATGACATCGACCCGGAGCGGGCCTTCAAGGACCTCGGGTTCGACTCCCTGACCGCCATCGAGCTGCGCAACCGGCTTGCCGCCGCCACCGGGGCGACGCTGCCGTCCACCGTCGTCTTCGAGCACCCGACCCCGGCCGCGCTCGCCGCGCACCTGCTGCGGGCGGTCGGCGCGGGAGGGGACTCCGTCCTCGATGAACTCGAACGGCTCGACGCGCTGCTGACGGGGTTGGCGGAGCGGCTCGGCGACGCGAACGCGGCTGATACGCCGAACGACGGCGAGGAGATCGCCGCCCGCCTTGAGGTCGTCGCCGAGAAGTGGCAGCGGCTCCGCCGCGGGACCGGACCCGGCACCGGCAATGACATGGCCGACCGCCTTGAGGACGCGGACGACGACGAGGTATTCGACCTCCTCGGCAAGGAGTTCGGCATCCAGTAACCGCCTGCACTGCCTGCGCCGCCAGAACCATCAGTACCGCCTGCGCCACTTGCGCTGTCGGCATGGGGTCCAGCAACAGCATCAGCATCCAGAGGTGGAAAGCGTGAGCGAGGACAAGCTCCGGTACTTCCTGAAGCAGGTCACGGCCAACCTGCACGAAAGTCGCGAACGCGTGCGTGAGTTGGAGGCCGTGACGGGCGAGCCCATTGCCGTCGTGGGCATGGGCTGCCGTTACCCGGGCGGCGTGCGCACGCCCGAGGACCTTTGGGACCTCGTGGCCTCCGGCCGGGACGCCATCGGCGGCTTCCCCGGCAACCGCGGCTGGAACCCGGGCGAGGCGGCCGCCCATGGATACCAGCGGCAGGGCGGATTCCTGTACGAGGCGGACGAGTTCGACGCCGACTTCTTCGGCATCAGCCCGCGCGAAGCCCTGGCCATGGACCCGCAGCAGCGGCTGCTGCTCGAAGTCGGCTGGGAGACACTGGAGCGCGCCGGGTTCGATCCGCGCGCGCTGCGCGGCTCGCGCACCGGCGTGTTCGTCGGCGCCACGGCCTCCGGCTACGACTGGTACGCACGGGCACAGGGCGGCGGCGAGGGACACCTCGTGGCGGGTAGCGCGATCAGCGTTCTGTCGGGGCGCATCTCCTACACGCTCGGTCTCAACGGGCCCGCGCTGACAGTCGATACGGCCTGTTCGTCGTCACTGGTCTCCCTCCACCTGGCGGCGCAGGCGCTGCGCGCCGGGGAGTGCTCCCTTGCGCTGGCCGGCGGTGTCATGGTGATGGCCACCCCGGTGATGTTCGCCGATTTCGCACGGCAGCAGGGGCTCGCATCCGACGGGCGCTGCAAGGCGTTCGCGGACGGTGCCGACGGCACGGGCTGGGGCGAGGGCGCCGGTCTCGTCCTCCTGGAGCGTCTTTCCGACGCGCGGCGCCTCGGCCACCCCGTTCTTGCGTTGATCCGCGGCAGCGCGCTCAACCAGGACGGCGCGTCCAACGGGCTCACGGCACCGAGCGGACCCGCGCAGCAGCGGGTGATTCGGGCGGCGCTTGCCGATGCGCGGTTGTCGGCTGGTGATGTGGATGTGGTGGAGGCGCATGGTACGGGGACGGAGTTGGGTGACCCGATCGAGGCGGGGGCGCTGCTCGCCACGTACGGGCAGGAGCGTGACGGCCAGCAGCCGCTGTGGCTCGGGTCGTTGAAGTCGAACATCGGGCACACACAGACAGCGGCGGGAGTCGGCGGCGTCATCAAGATGGTCCTCGCCCTGCAACACGGGCTGCTGCCGCGCACGCTGCATGCGGAGTCGCCGTCACGGCACGTGGACTGGTCGGCCGGCAACGTGCAGCTGCTTCATGAGCCGGTGGACTGGGCGCCGGCCGACGAACGGGTGCGGCGTGCCGGGGTCTCGGCGTTCGGCGCCAGTGGGACCAACGCGCACCTGATTCTGGAGGAGGCCCGGGAGCCGGAGGCCGCGGCGGAGGTGGACGCGGGGCCCGAGCCGGGTGACGCAGACGCGACGCCCGCGGAGCCACGGGGCTCGGTGTGGTTGGTGTCGGGGCGGTCGGTGGTGGCGCGTGCTGAGCAGGCTGGGCGGTTGCGGGGGTTTGTGGCGGGTCGGCCGGGGTTGTCGGTGGGGGATGTGGGGTGGTCGTTGGCGGTTGGTCGGTCGGGGTTTGAGGAGCGTGCGGTGGTGGTGGGGGGTTCGCGGGAGGAGTTGTTGGCGGGTCTTGGTGTGGTGGCGGCGGGGGAGTCGGGGCCGGGTGTGGTGGTGGGTTCGGTGCGGGGGCGTTGTCGGGTGGGGTTTTTGTTTGCGGGGCAGGGTTCGCAGCGGGTGGGGATGGGGCGTGAGTTGTATGGGTCGAATGCGGTGTTTGCTGGGGCGTTTGATGAGGTGTGTGGGCTGATTGAGGCCGAGTTGGGGATTGATTTGGCTGGTGTGGTTTTGGGTGAGGAAGGCGTTGGCGTTGGTGTGGGGGTTGGGGGTGTGGGGGTTGATTCGACGTTGTTTGCGCAGACTGGGTTGTTTGCGGTGGAGGTGGCGTTGGTTGCGATGTTGAGGTCGTTTGGTGTGGTGCCGGATGTGGTGGCGGGGCATTCGGTGGGGGAGGTTGCGGCGGCGTTTGTGGCGGGGGTTTTGTCGTTGGGGGATGCGGTGCGGTTGGTGTCGCATCGGGCGCGGTTGATGGAGGGGTTGCCTGGGGGTGGGGCGATGGCGGCGGTGGAGGCGTCGGAGGAGGAGATCGGTGTTGAGGTGGGGGGTGTGGGGTTGTCGTTGGCGGCGGTGAATGGTCCGCGGTCGGTGGTGGTGTCGGGGGATGTGGGTGTGGTGGATGCGTTGGTGGGGCGGTGGCGGGCGCGGGGTCGTCGGGCGCGGCGGTTGCGGGTGAGTCATGCGTTTCATTCGGCGTGGGTGGATCCGGTGTTGGGGGAGTTGGGGGAGGTTGCTGCGGGGTTGGAGTATGGGGTGCCTTCGGTGCCGTGGGTGGGTGCGTTGTCGGGGGAGTTGGTTCGGGAGCCGGGGGCTGCGTATTGGGTTGCGCAGGCGCGTGGGGCGGTGCGGTTTGCGGATGCGGTGGTGGGGTTGGTGGGTGAGGGGGTGGATGTTTTTGTTGAGGTTGGTCCGGATGGTGTGTTGTCGTCGATGGGGTCGTTGGTGGTGCCGGATGGGGTGTTTGTTCCGGTGTTGCGTGGGGGTGTCTCGGCGGTGGATGCGGTGGTTTCGGCGTTGGCGCGGGTGTATGTGGCGGGTGTGGGGGTGGAGTGGGGTTCGTTGCTTGCGGGGCAGCGGGTGGAGCTGCCGACGTATGCGTTTCAACGCAAGCGCTACTGGCCCGAAACCACGGTCCGTTCCGTGGCAAACAGCGGCTCCGAGGCGGAATCCGAGTTCTGGGCCGCCGTGGAACAGGGCGACCTCGCCGAACTTGCCGGGGAACTCTCCGTCGACGACGGAGTATTGCGCGAAGTGCTGCCCGCCCTCGCCGACTGGCGACGCAGGCAATGCGCGGACTCGGAGGTGGCCGACTGGCGCTACCGGGTCACCTGGGAAGGACTCATCGAGCCTGCCGCGGCCCGGCTGTCCGGAACCTGGGCGCTCCTGCACGGTTCGGGGCACGACCCCGAACCGGTGCGTGCGGCCCTCGAAGGGCACGGCGCGACCGTCCTGCTGGTGGACAGCGAGACAGCCGACCGCCGCGAACTCGGCGCACTCCTGAACCACGCCTTCGACGAGGTCACGGACCTGACCGGCCTGGTGGCACTGATAGCCCCCGGCAACGCGCGGGGCGCCGAGCAAGCCCTCGGCCTGGTACAGGCCCTCGGAGGCATCGGGGTCGACGCGCCCGTGTGGGCGCTGACCGAAGGCGCGGTCACGACCGCGTCCGGTGAGCCGGCGCCGGACCCCGAGCAGGCACAGGTCTGGGGCCTCGGCCGGGTGGCCGCGCTGGAGCACCCGCAGCGCTGGGGCGGCCTCGTCGACCTGCCGCCCGACCTCGACGCGCGCGCCGCCGACCGACTCGCCGCCGTGCTGTCGGGCGGTCTCGGCGAGGACCAGGTGGCGATCCGCCGCGCCGGGCTGCTGGCCCGCAGGGTTTCACGGGCGCCACTGCCGCGCACCGGGCATACCTGGACGCCGAGTGGCAGCGTCCTCGTCACCGGCGGAACCGGCGGCATCGCCCAGGCCGTGGACCGCTGGCTGGTCGAACGCGGGGCACGACACCTGGTCCTGACGAGCCGCAGTGGCCCGACGGCCGTAGGCGTCGCCCAGCTTGCGGCGGACCTGGCGGGGCAGGGCGCGTCCGTCGACGTGATCGCCTGCGACGTCGCCGAGCGCCCGCAGGTCGCGGCCGTCCTTGAGCGAATACCGGAGCTGTGCGGCGTGATCCACGCCGCCGGGATCGGGCAGATGACCGCGATGGAGGACCTCACCCTCCAGGACCACGCCTACGTGGTGAGCGCCAAGACCGCCGGCGCTCGCTGGCTCGACGAGTTGACGGCGGAGCGTCCGCTGGAGGCGTACGTGGTGTTCTCCTCCATCTCCGCGACCTGGGGCAGTTCGATGCAGCCCTCCTACGCCGCCGCGAACGCCTACCTGGACGCCCTCGTCGAGGGCCGGCGGGCCCGCGGCCTCGCCGCGACCTCGCTCGCCTGGGGCGTGTGGGGCGGCGCCGGAATGGGCGCAGGATCGGCGGCCGAGCAGTTGGGGCGCGCCGGACTGCGGCGCATGGCACCGGAGTTGGGCGTGCGCGCAATGGCGCAGGCCGTGGACGCAAAGGAGGGCGTGGTGGCGGTCGCGGACGTGGACTGGTCGGCGTTCGCGCCGACGTTCACCCTGCGGCGGCCGAGCACACTGATGGCCGGGGTTCCGGAAGCGCGGGCCGCACTGGCCACACCCGTACCGTCCGAAACCGGCACGGCCGCGGGCGGTCTCGCGCAGCGCCTCGCCGGGCTTGCCGTGGCGGAGCGGGAGCGCCTTGTGGTGGACCTCGTGCGCACCGAGGCCGCCGGTGCCCTCGGGCACGCGGACACGGCGGCCGTCGAGCCCGAACGGTCATTCAAGGACCTCGGCTTTGAATCGCTGACCGCCGTCGAACTGCGCAACCGACTGCAATCGGCCACCGGGCTCGTACTGCCCGCGACCCTGGCCTTCGACTACCCGAACGCGCTCGCCCTGGCCGCCTTCCTGCGCGCCGAAGCACTGGGCGAGGGCGACACGGACGAGCCGGGTGCCGCGCTCGCGGACCTGGACCGCCTCGAACGGCGACTCGCCGACACGGCCGGAGATGACGGCGGCACGGGCCTCCACGAGGAAATGCTGCGTCGGCTGCGCGGCATCCTCTCCCGCTATGACGAGCCCGAGGCGGCCGAATCCGCCGACGGCGACGTGAAGTTCGACTCGGCCACACCCGACGAGGTCTTCGACTTCCTCGACAAGGAGCTTGGGAGCGCGTGATGGAAAGCCAGGAAAGGCTCTTCGAGTACCTCAAGAAGGCATCTGCCGAGCTCCAGTCGGTCCGGAAGCGGCTGCGCCGCATCGAGGCCGACGTGCACGAGCCGATCGCGATCGTCGGCATGGGCTGCCGCTACCCGGGAGGGGTGCGTGCCCCGGAGGACCTGTGGGGCCTGGTCGACTCCGGCACGGACGCGGTGGGGCCGTTCCCGGCCGACCGGGGCTGGGACGAGCCGGACGCGGCCGGTGACGCGGACGCCGCGTTCGAGCCGCGGGGCGGATTCGTCTACGAGGCCGGCGAGTTCGATGCCGGATTCTTCAAGATCTCGCCCCGCGAGGCCCTGGCCATGGACCCGCAGCAGCGGCTGCTCCTTGAGGTCGTCTGGGAGGCCGTCGAGCGGGCCGGTATCGACCCGTCCTCGCTGAAGGGCTCGCGGACCGGCGTGTTCGCGGGCGCCTCATCCTCCGGCTACGGCGAGGGTGTCGTGCAGACCGACCCCGGAGCCGGGGCGTACCTGATGACGGGCAACGCCGCGAGCGTCATCTCCGGACGGGTGGCGTATACCCTCGGCCTCACCGGCCCCGCGGTGACGGTGGACACGGCCTGCTCCTCGTCCCTTGTGGCGCTGCACCTGGCGGTGCAGGCGCTGCGCGGCCGCGAGTGCGGTCTCGCCCTGGTCGGCGGCGTCACCGTGATGGCCACGCCGATGACGTTCGCCGAGTTCGCGCGGCAGCAGGGTCTGGCATCGGACGGTCGCTGCAAGTCCTTCGGGGCCGGCGCGGACGGCACGGGCTGGGCCGAGGGCGCGGGCGTGCTGGTCGTGGAACGACTGTCCGACGCACGGCGGGCGGGCCACCACGTGCTCGCGGTCATCCGCGGCAGCGCGGTCAACCAGGACGGCGCCTCCAACGGTCTTACGGCACCGAACGGGCCCTCGCAGCGCCGGGTGATCCGGGCGGCACTCGCCAACGCGCAGCTCGCGGCGGCCGACATCGACGCCGTGGAAGCGCACGGGACCGGGACGACCCTTGGCGATCCGATCGAGGCGCAGGCACTGCTCGCGACCTACGGCACCGACGAGGGGCGGGCAGCCGACCGTCCGCTGTGGCTCGGGTCGTTGAAGTCGAACATCGGGCACAGTCAGCAGGCATCGGGCGTAGCGGGCGTCATCAAGATGGTCCTCGCCCTCCAGCACGGGGTGCTGCCGCGGACACTGCACGCCGAAGAACCTTCGCCGCACGTGGACTGGACGGCCGGGAAGGTACAGCTGCTCCAGGAGCCCGTGGAATGGAGCGCGGGCGGGGAGCGGACGCGGCGGGCCGGTGTGTCCTCGTTCGGGATGAGCGGTACCAACGCGCACGCGATCCTGGAGGAGGCCCCCGAGGCGTCGGTCGACGCGTCGCGCGCGGAGCAGGACGAGAACGGCGGCGACGCACGGAAAGCGGACGCGCCGGCGGTGCTGGCCCGCACGGAGACTGTCCCGTGGCTGGTCAGCAGCCGCGACGCCGCAGGGCTCGTCGCGCAGGCCGGGCGACTGCACGCACACATACTCGCGCGCCCGGAGGTGGCCGCGGGCGATGTGGCCTGGTCCCTCGCGACGACCCGGTCCTCGTTCGAGCACCGCGCGGTGGTCCTGGGCGCCGGAGGGGACGACCTCGCGACGGGACTCGCGGCGCTGGCCGCACAGCAGCCCGCGGCCGGGGGCGTGACCGGATCGGTGCCGGTGGGGCGATCGGGGCGGACGGTCTTCGTGTTCCCGGGGCAGGGGAGTCAGTGGGTCGGGATGGGCCGTGAGCTGGCAGAAGTCTCGCCGGTGTTTGCGGCTCGGCTCGGGGAGTGTGCTGCGGCTCTGAAGCCGTATGTGGACTGGGAGCTGGACGACGTTCTGGCCGGTCGTCATGGGTTTGAGGCTGCGGATGTGGTGCAGCCTGCGCTGTGGGCCGTGATGGTGTCGTTGGCCGCTGTCTGGCAGGCAGCCGGTGTTCAGCCGGATGCGCTGAGGCTGCGGATGTGGTGCGGGAGCGTATTGCTCCGTTCGGGGAGCGGTTGTCGCTCGCCGCGGTGAACGGTTCGTCGGCGACGGTGGTGTCGGGCGAGCCGGAGGCTTTGCGGGAGCTGGCGGATTCCTGCCCGGAATCGGTCCGTACCCGCATCATCCCCGTCGACTATGCCTCGCACAGCGCTCAGGTCGACGACCTGCGTGAGGAAATCCTGTCGGTCCTGGACGGCATCGCCCCGCGCGAGGCGTCGATCCCGATGATCTCCGCGATGACCGGTGAGATGCTGACCGGCCCGGAACTGGACCCCGCCTACTGGTACGCCAGCCTCCGCGAAACGGTCGAGTTCGAGCGCGCCGTCCGCGTCCTCGCCGAGAGCGGTCACGGCACGTACATAGAGGTCTCCCCACACTCCGTACTGACCGGTGCGATCACCGACAGTCTGGACGAGGAGGCGGTGGTCGTCGGCACGCTGCGGCGCGAGGACGGCGGCGCCGAGCGGTTGCTCGCCTCGTTCGCCGCGGCCCACGTACAGGGTCTGCCCATCGACTGGCCGACCGTGCTCGGAGGCAGCGGCAGGACGGTCGAGCTGCCGACCTACGCCTTCCAGCACCGCCGTTACTGGCCGAAGGCGCCGGCCCGCGCCGACCGCACGAGCATCGCCGACTGGCGCTACCGCATCACCTGGTCCCAGCTCCCCGACCCCGTGAGCGGCCCAGCCCGGTCGGGTACATGGCTGCTGGTCGGCGACGGTCCCGACGCGAACGTCATCGCCCGTGCGCTCACCGACAGGGGCGCCCGGGTCCGTACCGCCGCTCCCGGGCAGCTCGCCCGGGCCGCGGACGAGTCCGTGACCGGCGTCGTCTCGCTGCTCGCCCTGGACGAGGAGCCCGAGGGCGCGCGGCACCCGTGGCTCGCGACCGGCGCCGCCACCACCGTCGCGCTGCTGCGCGACCTGGACGCGGCGGGGATCGCGGCACCGTTGTGGGTGCTGACCCGCGGCGCCGTCGGCACGGGCGCCGGCGAGGCCGCCACAAACCCCGCCCAGGCCCAGACCTGGGGCATCGGGCGGGTCGCCGCACTCGAACTCCCCGACCGCTGGGGCGGGTTGATCGACCTTCCGGAGTCCGGCGCCTGGGACGATCGCGCCGCCGCTCGGCTCGCCGCCGTCCTGGCCGACGGCACCGAGGATCAGGTCGCGCTGCGTCCGCACGGACTCCTCGGCCGCCGCCTTGAGCGCGCCCCCGAGCCGGAGCGCGCCGGTGCGCTCTGGACGCCACGCGGCACCGCGCTGATCACCGGCGGTACCGGTGCCATCGGCGCACACACCGCACGCTGGCTGTCCGAACGGGGCGCCCGGCGCATTGTACTGACCAGCCGCCGCGGCCCCGCTGCCGACGGCGTCGCCGCACTCGCCGCCGAACTGGCCATATCAGGCACATCGGTGGACGTACTCGCCTGCGACATCGCCGAGCGCTGCGCCGTCGCCGGACTCCTGGAGCGCATAGCCGCCACCGGCCCCGCGCTGTCCTCGGTGGTGCACGCCGCCGGGGTCGGCACGGGTGGGCCGGTCCTTGAGACCACCGCCGACGAGCTGGCCGCGGGCATGGCCGCCAAGGTCGGCGGTGCCCGCTGGCTCGATGAGCTGACCGCGGACCAGGATCTCGACGCCTTCGTGCTGTTCTCCTCCGGTGCGGCCGTCTGGGGCAGCGGTGGCCTTTCCGGCTACGCCGCGGGAAACGCCCACGTCGACGCGCTCGCCGAGGCCCGCCGGGCCCGCGGCCTGCCCGCCACGTCCGTGGCCTGGGGCCTGTGGGACGGCGGAGCCGACGGCGGCATGGTCGGTGACACGGCCGGGCGGGCGCTGCGCGGCCTCGGCATGCGCCTCATCGACCCGCCGCGCGGTATACGCGCCCTCGCCCGGGCGGTGGACGGCGACGAGGGTGTGCTGGCCGTCGCCGACATCGACTGGGAGCGCTTCGCGCCCACGTTCACCCTGCACCGGCCGAGCCCGCTGATCGCCGCGCTCGCCGCGGCCGAAAGCGGGACCGAGTCGGCCGCAGACGCTTCCCCCGTGGCCGAACAGGAAGCTCCCGCCAGCGCCTTGGCGCTGCGCCTCGCGGGCCTCGCGGCGGCCGAGCAGCGGCAGCTCCTCACCGATCTGGTGCGCCGCCATGCAGCCGCCGTGCTCGGCCACGACTCGGCGGATGCCGTCCAGGCGCAGCGCGCCTTCAAGGACCTCGGCTTCGACTCACCCGCCGCGATCGATCTGCGCAACCGCCTTGCGGCCGACGCCGGGGTGAAGCTCCCCGCCACCGTGATCTTCGACTATCCGAACGCCGCGGAACTCGCAGGACACCTGGGCGAACTGCTGCTCGGAGTGCAGGACGAGGCAGCGACCGACGGCGCCGGGCGCGTCGTCCCCATGGAGGGCGAGCCGATCGCCATCATCGGCATGGGCTGCCGCTACCCCGGCGGCGCCACAGGACCCGAGCAGTTCTGGGACCTCCTTGCCACAGGCACCGATGCCGTCGCCGACTTCCCGACCGACCGGGGCTGGGCCGAGTTCGAACGGCAATACGGCGGCGACGAGGTGGCCGCCGGCCGCGCCTACACCCGCCAAGGCGGATTCGTGTACAACGCGGCCGACTTCGACGCCTCCTTCTTCGGCATCAGCCCGCGCGAAGCCCTGTCCATGGACCCGCAGCAGCGGCTGCTGCTGGAGGTGGCCTGGGAGTCGGTGGAGGGCGCCGGGTTCGACCCGGCTTCGCTCAAGGGCAGCAGCACCGGCGTGTTCGTCGGAGCGACCAACTCCGGCTATGCAGTGGGCGGCGCCGGCGGCGAAGACGGTGGTGGCGCGGGCGGCTACGGGATGACGGGCGGCCTGACCGCCGTCATCTCCGGCCGCATCTCCTACACCCTCGGCCTCACCGGGCCTGCGGTGACCGTGGACACGGCCTGCTCCTCCTCCCTTGTGGCGCTGCACCAGGCGGTGCAGGCGCTGCGCGGCGGGGAGTGCACCATGGCGCTCGCGGGCGGCGTCGCCGTCCTCACCACACCCGCCCCCTTCATGGACTTCTCCCAGCAGGGCGGCATGGCCTCCAGCGGCCGCTGCAAGGCATTCTCCGCCGAGGCCGACGGCATCGGCTGGGGCGAGGGCGCGGGCATGCTGGTCCTGGAACGCCTCTCCGAGGCACGCCGCAACGGCCATCGCGTGCTCGGCGTGATCCGCGGCAGCGCGGTCAACCAGGACGGCGCCTCCAACGGCCTCGCCGCTCCCAACGGCCCCTCGCAACGCCGCGTGATCCGCGCGGCCCTTGCCAACGCCGGCCTCACGGCCGCCGATGTGGACGTGGTCGAGGCGCACGGCACGGGCACCGAATTGGGTGACCCGATCGAGGCGCAGGCGCTCCTCGCGACGTACGGCGCGGACGAAGCGCGGGCGGCGGACCGGCCGCTGTGGCTCGGCTCCGTGAAGTCGAACGTCGGGCACACCGGGTGCGCGGCCGGTGTGGCCGGTGTCATCAAGATGGTGCTCTCGATGCAGCACGGCATGCTGCCGAAGACCCTGTACGCCGATGAGCCCTCGCCCCATGTCGACTGGTCGGCAGGGAACGTGCAGCTCCTTCAGGAGGCGGCGGAGTGGGGTGCGGGTGAGCGGCCGCGCCGGGCCGGGGTCTCGGCCTTCGGGATCAGCGGCACGAACGTACACCTGCTGGTGGAGGAGGCACCGGCCGAAGAGGCCGCGCCGCCACAGCCCGCGGGCGCCGCACTCGCACCAGTCCTCGCGCGGAAGCTGCCGGTGTGGCTGCTGAGCGGGCGCGACACGGCAGGGCTCGCCGGGCAGGCGGGTCGGCTACGTGATTTCGCGCTGGCCCGACCGGGCCTGGCGCCGGTCGACGTGGCGTGGTCGCTGGCAACGACGCGGTCGGCGTTCGAGCATCGCGCCGTGGTGCTGGGCTCCGCGCGCGAGGAGTTGACGGCGGGGCTTACCGCGGTGGCCACGGCACAGCCTGCGGCGAACGTGGTGACAGGTTCGGTGGCGCCCAGCGGCGCGGGGCGGACGGTCTTTGTCTTCCCGGGGCAGGGGAGCCAGTGGGTCGGGATGGGCCGTGAGCTGGCAGAAGTCTCGCCGGTGTTCGCGGCTCGACTCGGGGAGTGCGCGGCGGCGTTGAAGCCGTATGTGGACTGGGAGCTGGATGATGTGCTCGCCGGTCATCATGGGTTCGAGGCTGCGGATGTGGTGCAGCCTGCGTTGTGGGCGGTGATGGTGTCGTTGGCCGCGGTGTGGCAGGCGGCCGGTGTTGAGCCGGATGCGGTGGTGGGTCACTCGCAGGGCGAGATCGCCGCGGCTGCTGTCGCCGAAATCTTGTCCCTCGATGATGCGGCGAAGGTGGTCGCGCTGCGGAGTAGGACGCTGAAGGTGTTGGCCGGTCGCGGCGGCATGATGTCGGTTGCGGAGGCTGCGGATGTGGTGCGGGAGCGCATTGCCGCTCAGGTCGACGACCTGCGTGAGGAGATCCTGTCGGTCCTGGACGGCATCGCCCCGCGCGAGGCGTCGATCCCGATGATCTCCGCGATGAGCGGTGAGACGGTGACCGGCCCGGAGCTGGATCCCGCCTACTGGTACGCCAGCCTCCGCGAGACCGTCGAGTTCGAGCGCGCCGTCCGCGTCCTCGCCGAGAGCGGTCACGGCACCTTCGTCGAGGTCTCGCCGCACCCCGTACTGACCGGTGCGATCGCCGACAGTCTGGACGAGGAGGCGGTGGTCGTCGGCACGCTGCGGCGCGAGGACGGCGGCGCCGAGCGGCTGCTGGCGGGCTTCGCCGAGGGCTTTGTGCGCGGCGTCCCCGTCGACTGGGCCACCGTGCTCGGCAGCGGCACGACCGTGGACCTGCCGACCTACGCCTTCCAGCGGCGCCGCTACTGGGCCGAGGCCCCGGCGGCCGGAGGCGCCACCGCCGAACCGGGCGACTCCCGCTTCTGGAACGCGGTGGAGCGCGGCCAACTGAGCGAGCTGGCCGGGACGTTGGAAGTGGACGAGGCGAGCCTCGGCGAGGTGCTGCCCGCGCTCGCCGCCTGGCACCGGCGCCGGCAGGCCGACACCTCGGTCGCGGACTGGCGCTACCGCATCACCTGGCAGCCGGCCTCCGAGGCCAACGCGGCGCTGTCCGGCAGCTGGCTGGTCGTCGGTGACAACGCCGAAGCGGCCGCCGTCGCCCAGGCCCTGTCCGCCCGCGGCGCCGAGGTCCGTACCGTCGCCGATCCGGCGGCGCTCGACCACACCCCGGCCGGCGGCCTGCGCGGCATCGTCTCGCTGCTCGCCCTGGACGAGACGCCGCTCGCGGACCGGCCCGCCGTGCCCCGTGGCACGGCCGGCACGCTGGCCCTGATGAAGGCGCTCGGCAAGGCGGGGATCGACGCTCCGCTCTGGGTCGTCACCCGGGGCGCGGTGCAGACCGGACCGGGCGAGGTGACGACCAGCCCGGCACAGGCACAGGTCTGGGGCCTCGGCCGCGCCTTCGGCCTCGAACAGCCCGACCGTTGGGGCGGCTTGATCGACCTTCCGGCTTCCGGAGCCCGGGACGACCGCACCGCGGACCGGCTCGCCGCCGCCCTCGCCGACGGCCGTGAGGACCAGCTCGCGCTGCGTGCGACCGGCACTCTGGCCCGCCGTCTGGTGCGCGCCGAGGCCCGGCGGGCCGGCGCCGGCAAGCCCTGGCGGCCGCGCGGCACCGTGCTGCTGACCGGCGGTACCGGTTCCATCGGCGCCTGCGTCGCCACGTGGCTCGCCGAACGCGGTGCTCCGCGCGTGGTGTTGACGAGCCGCTCGGGCCCGTCCGCTCCCGGCGTGGCGCAGATCGCCGCCGCCGCGGCCGGCGCGGGAGCCGCCGTCGAGGTGGTCGGCTGCGATGTCGCCGACCGGGACGCGCTCGCCGGCTTGCTGGCCCGGATCGACGCCACGGGACCGGCGCTCTCCACGGTGCTGCACTCGGCCAACGCCCCGTTCCTGGCCCGGATCGCGGACACCGACCTCGCCGGGCTCGCGTTCTCGCTCGGAACGAAGGCGGTCGGGGCTCGGCACCTTGACGAGCTGACGGCCGGGCTCGATCTGGACGAGTTCGTGATGTTCTCGTCGATTTCGGCGACGTGGGGCAGTAATGATCACGGTGCTTACGCGGCCGGGAACTCGTATCTCGATGCGCTGGCGGAGGACCGGCGGGCCCGCGGTCTGCCGGGGACCTCGATCGCCTGGGGCGTGTGGAACACCCGTGACTGGGACGCCGTCGACGCGCATCTGACGCAGCGCCCCGGAGCCGTCACCCCGAGCACCCTGCGGCGCCAGGGCATGAACTTCCTCGACACCGACCGTGCGCTGGCCGCCCTCGGCCAGACACTCGCGGACGACGAGACGTTCATCGCCATCGCCGACGTGGACTGGGAGAAGTTCGCGCCGGTCTTCCGCGCGGCGCGGCCCCGTCCCCTCCTTGAGACGGTGCCCGAGGCCCGCGACGAGGAAGAGCCCACGGCCGGGGAAACGACCGCCCTGCGCGGCGAGTTGGCCACCCGTCTTGCCGGACAGACCCCGGCGGAGCGGCAGCGCACCGTCGTGGAACTGGTGCGCGCGCAGGCGGCCGCCGTACTCGGCCACGGTTCGGCGGCGGACGTGCCGTCGGCGCGGGCCTTCAAGGACCTCGGCTTCGACTCGCTGACGGCCGTCGAACTGCGCCGCCGGTTGAACAGCGCAAGCGGGCTGCGACTGCCCGCCACCGTGGTGTTCGACTACCCGAACCCGACGGCGCTCGCCAAGGAGATCGTCGAACGGTTCTGCGGCAGCGAGCCGGTGGCAGGCGTCGCCGCACCCGTCGCGGCGACAGCGGCCGCGGCCTCCGCCGAGCCGATCGCGATCGTCGGGATGGCCTGCCGGTTCCCCGGCGGGGTGCGCACCCCCGATGAGTTGTGGCAGCTCCTGGCCGCCGGCGGGGACGCCATTTCCGGGTTCCCTGCCGACCGCGGCTGGGACGTGGAAGGGCTGCTGGACCCGGACCCGGACAAGCCGGGCACCACATATGCCTCCGAGGGCGGATTCCTGTCCGGGGCCGCAGACTTCGACGCGGGCTTCTTCGGCATCTCGCCGCGTGAGGCGTTGGCGATGGATCCGCAGCAGCGGCTGCTCCTCGAAACCTCCTGGGAGGCGATCGAAGGGGCCGGTATCGATCCGGAGGCGCTGCGCTCCACACCCGTCGGCGTGTACGCGGGAGCTGCCCCGTCCGGCTACTTCGGCGCGGGGACCGACACCACGGGGTCGGAGGTGCACCTGATCACGGGTAACGCGCTGAGTGTGCTTTCGGGGCGGGTCTCCTACACGCTCGGCCTTGAGGGCCCGGCGGTGACGCTGGACACGGCCTGCTCCTCCTCCCTTGTGGCGCTGCACCAGGCGGCGCAGGCGCTGCGCACCGGCGAATGCTCGATGGCCCTTGCGGGCGGCGTGACGGTGATGGCCAACCTCGTGGAATTCGTGGGCTTTTCCCGCCAGCGCGCGCTTGCGGCGGATGGGCGGTGCAAGGCGTTCGGGGACGGGGCGGATGGTATGGGTATCGCCGAGGGCGCGGGCATGGTGGTGCTTGAGCGGTTGTCCGAGGCGCGGCGCAAGGGGCACCAGGTTCTTGGTGTGATCGCGGGGAGTGCGGTCAATCAGGATGGTGCTTCCAATGGTCTCGCGGCGCCGAATGGTCCGGCTCAGCAGCGGGTGATCCGGGCTGCGTTGGCGAATGCCGGGCTTGTGGCTGCGGATGTCGATGTGGTCGAGGCGCATGGTACGGGCACGGAGTTGGGTGACCCGATCGAGGCGCAGGCGCTGTTGGCGACGTACGGGCAGGAGCGGCCGGATGCGGGGTCGCCGTTGTGGCTTGGTTCGGTGAAGTCGAATATCGGGCATGCGCAGCAGGCGGCGGGTGTGGCGGGGGTCATCAAGATGATCCTTGCCATGCGGCACGGAGTACTGCCCAGGACGCTGTTCGCGGACACGCCGTCCTCGCATGTCGACTGGTCGGCCGGCAACGTGCAGCTTCTTCAGGAGCCGGTGGAGTGGGGTGCGGGTGAGCGGCCGCGCCGGGCCGGGGTCTCGGCGTTCGGGATCAGCGGCACGAACGTGCACCTGATCCTGGAGGAGGCGCCCGCCGAGCAGCCGGAGACGACTGATGTGCCGGCCGAGCCCGCGGCACCGGTCCTTGACGGCACGCCCACAGTGCCGTGGCCGGTCAGTGGACGCGACGCGGCCGGGCTCGCCGGGCAGGCGGGTCGACTGCGTGAATTCGCCTTGGCCCAGCAGGAGCTGGCGGCGGGCGATGTGGCGTGGTCGCTCGCCACCACCCGTACCGCCTTCGAGCACCGTGCTGTGGTCCTTGGCACCGGACGCGAGGAGCTGACGGCGGGGCTCGTGGCAGTGGCCACGGGCCGTCCTGCGGGCAATGTGGTGACGGGTTCGGTGACGCCGGGTGGTGTGGGCCGGACGGTCTTCGTCTTCCCTGGGCAGGGCAGTCAGTGGGTGGGGATGGGTCGTGAGCTGGCGGAGGTTTCGCCGGTGTTCGCGGCTCGGCTCGGGGAGTGTGCGGCGGCTCTGAAGCCGTATGTGGACTGGGAGTTGGCTGACGTTCTGGCCGGTCGTCATGGGTTTGAGGCTGCGGATGTGGTGCAGCCTGCGCTGTGGGCGGTGATGGTGTCGTTGGCCGCGGTGTGGCAGGCAGCCGGTGTCCAGCCGGACGCCGTGGTCGGTCACTCACAGGGTGAGATCGCTGCGGCTGCTGTCGCCGGGATTCTGTCCCTCGATGATGCGGCGAAGGTCGTCGCGCTGCGGAGTAGGACGCTGAAGGTGTTGGCCGGCCGGGGCGGCATGATGTCGATCGCCGAGGCTGCGGATGTGGTGCGGGAGCGCATTGCTCCGTTCGGGGAGCGGTTGTCGCTCGCCGCTGTCAATGGGCCGTCGGCGACAGTGGTGTCGGGTGAGCCGGAGGCTTTGCGGGAGCTGGCGGACTCGTGCCCGGAGTCGGTCCGTACCCGCGTCATCCCCGTTGATTACGCCTCGCACAGTGCTCAGGTCGATGACCTGCGTGAGGAGATCCTGTCGGTCCTGGAAGGCATCAAGCCCTCCGAGGCGACCATCCCGATGATCTCCGCGATGACCGGTGAGATGCTGACCGGACCGGAGCTGGACCCCGCCTACTGGTACGCCAGCCTCCGCGAGACCGTCGAGTTCGACCGTGCCGTCCGCGTCCTCGCCGATAAGGGCCATGGCACGTACATAGAGGTCTCCCCGCACCCCGTACTGACCGGCGCGCTGGTCGACACCTTGGCCGAAGGCCCGGCCGATGAGCCGGTCGTCGTCGGCACCTTGCGCCGCGAGGACGGCGGCGCCGAGCGCCTGCTGGACTCGCTGGCCGGAGGGTTCGTGCGTGGCCTTCCTGTCGACTGGGCCAAAGTCCTGGGGCGTGGCACCACCGTGAAGTTGCCGACCTACGCCTTCCAGCACCGCCACTACTGGCCTGAGAACGTCGACGGTCCGGCCACGACGTCCGAGCCCACCGACTCCGGACTCTGGCGGGCGATCGAGAACGGTGAACTGCGCGAACTGGCCGCCTCGTTGGACGTGGAAGACGCGAGCCTGGGCCAGGTGCTGCCCGTGCTCGACGCGTGGCGCCGCCGGAACGAAACCGATTCCTCGGTGGCTGACTGGCGCTACCGGATCAGCTGGGCTCCGGTGCCCGATCGCGACGCCGCGGTCCTGTCCGGGACGTGGCTGCTTGTCGGCTCGTCGCCGGAGATTGCTCGGGCGCTCGCGGACCGGGGTGCGGAGGTCGTTACCGCTGAGGGTCCGGACGCCCTCGATCGGGTTCCGAATCCGGTGGAACTCACCGGGGTGGTCTCGGTGCTGGCTCTTGAGGCGGGGCCGCTCGCGGACGGGTCAGCTGTGCCGCGTGGTACCGCTGACACGCTCGCCCTGGTCCAGGCGCTTGACGCCGCCGGAATTGTGGCGCCGTTGTGGGTGCTGACGCGGGGTGCGGTGGGGACGGGGCCGGGTGAGGCCGTGACCTGCCCTGCTCAGGCGCAGGTGTGGGGCCTCGGTCAGGTGACGGCTCTCGAACTCCCGGAGCGTTGGGGTGGATTGATCGATCTTCCGCGTGAGTTCGATGCGCGGGCCGCTGTCCGGCTTACGGCTGTGCTGGCCGATGGGGGCGAGGATCAGGTGGCGTTGCGGGCGCGTGGGGTGCTGGCGCGGCGGCTTGTGCGTGCCGGGCAGCCCAGGCGTGATGGCGTGGGCTGGCGGCCGCGTGGCACTGTGCTTGTCACCGGTGGCACGGGTGGGGTGGGGGGTATCACCGGCCGTTGGCTGGCCGAGCGCGAGGCCGCCCGCGTCGTGTTGACCAGCCGCAGCGGCCCCGCAGCCGCGGGCGTCCCCGCGCTGGCCGCCGATCTCGCGGGCGCGGGCTCCGCGGTGGAGGTGGTCGGCTGTGATGTCGCCGACCGGGATGCGGTCGGCGCGCTCCTGTCCCGTATCGACGCCACGGGCCCTGCCCTGTCCTCCGTCGTGCACTCCGCAGGCGTGGGCGGCACCAAGCCGGTCAGCGAGACCGACGCGGACGATCTGGCCTCGATCTTCGCGGCGAAGGTCCACGGGGCGATGGTGCTCGACGAGCTGACGTCCGATCGGGATCTGGATGCTTTTGTGATGTATTCGTCGGGTGCGGGGGTCTGGGGCAGTGGTGGCCTGTCGGCCTATGCGGCGGCGAACGCGCATCTGGATGCGCTGTGTGACCGGCGGCGGGCGCGTGGTCTGGTCGCGAGTTCGGTGGCCTGGGGATTGTGGGCCGGTGTGGGGATGGCGGGTGGCTCGGAGGGGGAGCGGCTGCGTGATTTCGGGATGGAGGCGATCGATGCCGAGCGGGGGATGCTCGCTCTGGGCCAAGTTCTCGATGCGGGTGAGGGCGCGGTGGCGGTGGCCGGGTTCGATTGGGCGCAGTTCGCGCCGACGTTCACGTTGCGGCGCCGCAGTCCGTTGCTGACGGGGCTTCCCGAGGTTCAGCGGTTGTTGGGCGCGGGGGCCGCGACCGGCGTGGAGGAGCCGGGGTCGGGGCTTGCGGGGCGTGTGGCCGGGATGCCGGTGGGGGATCAGCGGCAGTTGTTGACGGATCTCGTCCGTCGGCATGCGGCGGCGGTGCTCGGTCACGATTCGGCCGACCCTGTTGAGCCGCAGCGGGCTTTCAAGGATCTGGGTTTCGACTCGGCGGGTGCGGTGGAGTTGCGGAACCGGTTGTCGTCCGCGGCCGGGGTGAAGCTGCCCGCCACGATGATCTTCGATTACCCGAACGCGGCGGCCCTCGCCGAGTACGTACGCGGCGAACTCGTGGGTGCGGACGGCGCGTCGGACGGCGACACGGTCGACCCCGTCCTTGACGGTCTTGACCGCCTCGAAGCGGCTCTCGCCGCTGCGGGCGGTGGTGGGGCTCGTCAGGACGTCACCGACCGTCTGCGCACCCTGCTCTCCCGCTGGCTGGATGACAGCGGTCCGCAGGCCGAGAGCGAAGGCGACGAGCAGCAGTCCATGGACGGACGCCTGGACGACGAAGCCTCCGCCGGCGAGGTACTGGACTTCATCAACAAGGAATTGGGGCTTTCGTGATGACCACTGGTACGCAGACCGGGCCGGGGGCCGAAGCCGGAGCAGGAGCCGGGGACAAGGAACTCCTCAACACCCTGAAGAAGCTCGCCGCCGACCTCTTCCGCACCCGCAAGCGGGTCCAGCAGCTCGAAGCCGGCAAGCGCGAGCCGGTCGCCATCATCGGGATGGGGTGCCGCTACCCGGGTGGTGTCACGGGCCCCGAGTCGTTCTGGGATCTGCTGACCGCCGGGACCGACGCCGTCGGCGGCTTCCCCACCGACCGCGGCTGGGACGCCTTCGAGGCCCAGTACGGCGGCGACGCCTACGCCCGCCAGGGCGGATTCGTCCACGACGCGGCCGACTTCGACGCCTCCTTCTTCGGCATCAGCCCGCGCGAGGCGTTGGCCATGGACCCGCAGCAGCGCCTTCTCCTGGAGACCGCCTGGGAAGCCCTGGAGCGCGCCGGGCTCGACCCGACCGGCCTGCACGAGTCCGACACCGGTGTGTTCGTCGGCGCCAACAGCTCCGGCTACGACGCGGTGCTCGGCGGTTCCGGTGCCGAGTCCGCCGGATACCTCCTGACGGGCAGCCTCACGGCGGTCGCGTCCGGCCGCATCTCGTACGTGCTCGGCCTGACGGGACCGGCCGTGACCGTGGACACGGCCTGCTCGTCCTCGCTGGTCGCGCTGCATCAGGCGGTGCAGGCGCTGCGTGCCGGTGAGTGCTCGATGGCCCTTGCGGGCGGCGCGGCAGTGATGGTCACGCCCGGCTCGTTCATGGAGTTCTCCGAGCAGGGCGGCATGGGCTCCAGCGGCCGCTGCAAGGCGTTCTCGGCCGATGCGGACGGCATCGGCTGGGCCGAGGGCGCGGGGATGCTCGTACTCGAACGCCTCTCGGACGCGCGCCGCAACGGACATCAGGTGCTCGCCGTCATCCGCGGCACGGCGGCGAACCAGGACGGCGCATCGAACGGCCTGACCGCCCCGAACGGGCCCTCACAGCGCCGCGTGATCCGCGCCGCCCTTGCCAACGCGCAGCTCGCGGCGGCCGACATCGACGCCGTGGAGGCCCACGGCACGGGGACGACCCTGGGCGACCCGATCGAGGCGCAGGCGCTGCTGGCCACCTACGGGCAGGAGCGGCCGGACGCGGAGTCGCCTCTGTGGCTCGGCTCCGTGAAGTCCAACATCGGGCACGCGCAGTGCGCGGGTGGCGTCGCGGGCGTCATCAAGATGGTTCTCGCCCTGGAGCACGGGCTGCTGCCGAAGAGCCTGTACGCGCAGGAGCCGACGCCCCACGTGGACTGGTCGGCAGGGAACGTGAAGCTGCTTCGAGAGCCGGTGGAGTGGGCGGCGGGTGAGCGGATGCGGCGTGCCGGGGTGTCGGCTTTCGGGGTCAGCGGCACGAACGTGCACGTGATCCTGGAGGAGGCGACGGAGCCGGGGACGGAAGCCGCGCCGAAGCCCGGGGGCCTGCGGCGAACGTGGTGACGGGGACGGTGCCGCCGGGTGGTGTGGGCCGGACGGTGTTCGTGTTCCCGGGGCAGGGGAGTCAGTGGGTGGGGATGGGGTGTGAGCTGGTGGAGGTTTCGCCGGTGTTCGCGGCTCGGCTCGCGGAGTGCGCGGCTGCCCTTGAGCCGTATGTGGACTGGGAGTTGGAGGATGTGCTCGCCGGTCGTCATGGGTTTGAGGCTGCGGATGTGGTGCAGCCTGCGCTGTGGGCGGTGATGGTGTCGTTGGCTGCCGTCTGGCAGGCGGCCGGTGTTCAGCCGGATGCGGTGGTGGGTCACTCGCAGGGGGAGATCGCTGCTGCCGCCGTCGCCGGGATCCTGTCTCGTCGACGACCTGCGTGAGGAGATCCTGTCGGTCCTGGACGGCATCGCCCCGCGCGAGGCGTCGATCCCGATGATCTCCGCGATGAGCGGTGAGGTGCTGGCCGGTCCGGAGCTGGATCCCGCCTACTGGTACGCCAGCCTGCGCGAAACGGTCGAGTTCGATCGTGCCGTCCGCGTCCTCGCGGAGAAGGGGCACGGCACGTATATAGAGGTCTCGCCGCACCCGGTCCTGACCACCGCTATCGCGGACAGCCTTGAGGAACGGTCCCCGGTCGCCGTCGGCACCCTGCGCCGCGAGGACGGCGGGGCCGAGCGGCTTCTGACGTCGTTCGCCGAGGCATACGTCCAGGGCGTATCCGTCGACTGGACCACCGTCCTCCCCACCACCGCCCGCACCGTAGGACTCCCCACCTACGCTTTCCAGCGCCGGCGCTTCTGGCCCGAACTGCCCGTCATCGAAAGCGATGGGGTCGCCGACTGGCGCTACCGCATCACATGGCAGCCCCACCCCCGGTTCGAGGCCGTCGCGGCAGCGCTGTCCGGCACCTGGCTGCTGGTCGGCGATGCCCCGGATGCCGCGGTCTTCGCTGACGCCCTGACCGCGCACGGCGCCACGGTCCGCACCCTCGCCGACCCGGCCGGGCTCGACCGGTTCGACGACGCCGGGAGCCTGGCGGGCGTCCTGTCCCTGCTGGCTTTCGACGAGTCCCCGGACGCACGCCACCCGTGGGTGCCGCGCAGCACCGCCGACACGCTGGCCCTGGTACAGGCGCTCGGCAAGGCGGGGATCGACGCTCCGCTCTGGATCGTCACCCGGGGCGCGGTGCAGACCGGACCGGACGAGGTGACGACCAGTCCCGTGCAGGCGCAGCTCTGGGGCCTCGGCCGGGCCGTCGGGCTTGAACACTCCGAGCGTTGGGGTGGCTTGATCGATCTTCCGGCTTCCGGAGCCTGGGACGACCGCACCGCTGCTCGGCTCGCCGCGGCCCTCGCCGACGGCCGCGAGGACCAGCTCGCGCTGCGTGCGACCGGCACCCTGGTCCGCCGTCTGGTGCGCGCCGAGCCGCGCCCCGCGGGCGGCACGCCCTGGCAGGCGCGCGGCACCGTGCTGCTGACCGGTGGCACCGGCTCCATCGGTGCCCGCGTGGCGCCCTGGCTCGCCGAGCATGGCGCCCCCCGCACCGTCCTGACCAGTCGATCGGGGCCTGCCGCGCCCGGCGTGCCCGGCATCGCGGCCGCCGCGGCGGCGGCCGGATCGGCCGTCGAGGTGCTGTGCTGCGACACCGGAGACCGCGCCCAGGTCGCGGGCCTGGTCGACCGCATCGAGCGGACCGGTCCCGGCCTCTCCACGGTGCTGCACTCGGCCAACGCCCCCTACCTGATGCGGGTGGAGGACACCGACCTCGACGGCCTCGCCTACGCGCTGGCCGCGAAGGCGGGCGGCGCCGAAAACCTGGACCAGGCCACCGCCGGGCTCGATCTGGACGAGTTCGTGATGTTCTCGTCGATCTCGGCGACGTGGGGCAGCAACGACCACGGCGCTTACGCGGCCGGGAACTCGTATCTCGATGCGCTGGCGGAGGACCGGCGGGCCCGCGGCCTGCCCGGCACCTCGATCGCCTGGGGTGTGTGGAACACCCGCGACTGGGACGCCGTCGACGCGACGATGGACCAGAGCCCCGGCCGGGTCACCCCGCACCGGCTGCTGCGCCAGGGCATGAACTTCCTCGACACCGACCGCGCACTGGCCGCCCTCGGCCAGACACTCGCGGACGACGAGACGTTCCTCGCCATCGCCAATGTGGAGTGGGAGAAGTTCGCGCCGGTGTTCAGCGCGGCCAGGCCCCGGCCGCTCCTTGACACGATCCCCGAGGCGCAGGAGCAGTCGGGGACGGATGCCGACGGCGCCGGATCCGGCGGCCAGGGCAGCGAGTGGGTCAAGTCCCTCGCCGCCGCCCCGCCCGCCGAGCGCCGCCGTCTGGCCACCGACCTGGTGCGCGCGCACGCCGCCGCCGTCCTCGGTCACGCCTCCGTCGACGAGGTGCTGCCGGCCCGCGCGTTCCGCGAGCTCGGCTTCGACTCGCTGACGGCGGTCGAGCTGCGCAACCGGCTCAACGGCGCCTGCGGTGTGCGTCTGCCCGCCACCGTCGTCTTCGACTACCCGAGCCCGGCAGCGCTCGCCGACTTCCTGCTCGAAGAGGTGTCGGGGCGTGAACTTGTCGGCCACACAGCCGTGTTGGATGAGTTCGATCGGCTTGCCGCCGGGCTCACCGCGTCGGACGAGACCGCCCGCGCCGAGATCGTCGCCCGCCTGGAGGCTCTGACGCAGCGCTTCCGCGCCCGCCCGTCCACCGCCCCGGAAGCGGAGAGCGGTCTCAAGGGGGCCACCGCCGATGAGATGTTCGCGCTCCTCGAAGACGAGCTCCACGACCCCTACCTCGACTGATCCCGCCCCGCAAAACCCCCGGAACCAAGCCCCACGGCCACACCAGCCCCGGTCGAAGGATGTAACGACGATGCAGAACGAGGACAGACTCCTCGACTACCTCAAGCAGACCACCGCCAAGCTCCGCCAGACGCGGGCGCGGTTGCGCGAGGTGTCGGAGCGGGAGCGGGAGCCGATCGCGATAGTCGGCATGGGCTGCCGCTTCCCGGGCGGGGTGCGCGGCCCGGAGGAGTTGTGGGAGCTGCTGACCTCCGGCGGGGACGCGGTCTCCGGGTTCCCCGACGACCGGGGCTGGGACCTCGACGCCCTCTTCGACCCCGACCCGGACGCCCCCCACACCAGCGACGTCACACAGGGGGGATTCCTCTCCGGAGCTGCCGACTTCGACGCCGCGTTCTTCGGCATCAGCCCCCGCGAGGCCCTGGCCATGGACCCGCAGCAGCGCCTCCTTCTGGAGACCTGCTGGGAGGCCGTCGAGCAGGCGGGCATCGACCCGTCCTGCCTGCACGGAACCGCCACCGGTGTGTTCGCGGGCGCCGCGCCTTCCGGCTACGCCACATCCGGCGGCGACCTGTCGGGCTCGGAGGCACACCTGATCACGGGCACGGCGATGAGCGTGCTCTCCGGCCGCGTCTCCTACGCCCTGGGGCTGACCGGACCGGCCGTATCCGTGGACACCGCCTGCTCCTCGTCGCTGGTGGCGATCCACCTGGCGGCGCAGGCGCTGCGCGCGGGGGAGTGCACGCTCGCCCTTGCGGGTGGGGTCACCGTGATGGCCAACCCCGGCGAGTTCGTGGGCTTTTCGCAGCAGGGCGCGCTCGCGGCGGACGGCCGCTGCAAGGCATTCGGGGCGGACGCCGACGGCATGGGCATCGCCGAGGGCTCCGGCATGATCGTCCTTGAGCGCCTTGCCGACGCGCGCCGCAGCGGGCACCGGGTCCTTGCCGTGCTCGCGGGCAGCGCCGTCAACCAGGACGGCGCCTCCAACGGCCTCTCCGCGCCCAACGGCCCCGCCCAGCAACGCGCCATCCGCGCGGCCCTCGCCAACGCCCGCCTCACGACCGGTGATGTGGACGTCGTCGAGGCGCACGGCACCGGGACGACCCTGGGCGACCCGATCGAGGCGCAGGCGCTCCTCGCCACCTACGGGCAGGGGCACCCGGCGGACCGGCCGCTGTGGCTCGGCTCGATCAAGTCGAACATCGGGCACGCACAGCAGGCGGCGGGTGTGGCCGGAGTCATCAAGATGGTCCTCGCCCTGCAACACGGGCTGCTGCCGCGGACACTGCACGCCGAGGAGGCGTCCCCGCACGTGGACTGGTCGGCGGGCCACGTGGAGCTCCTTCAGGAGCCGGTGCCCTGGCCCGCGGGCGGCGAGCAGCCACGCCGCGCCGGCGTCTCCGCCTTCGGCATCAGCGGCACCAACGTCCACCTCATCCTCGAAGAGGCCCCCATCGCCGCGGCGCTCGTCGCGGATGCGGAGGCGGATCAGGACGGGGAGACCGCGGACGGCGCGTCCGACACCGCAACCGTCGCCCCGGCCGCCGCGGCGTCGGTCCTCACCGGAACGGTCACCGTCCCGTGGGCGGTCTCCGGCCGCTCCGCCTCCGGCCTCGCCGAACAGGCGCCTGCGGCGAACGTGGTGACGGGGACGGTGCCGCCGGGTGGTGTGGGCCGGACGGTGTTCGTGTTCCCGGGGCAGGGGAGTCAGTGGGTGGGGATGGGTCGTGAGCTGGCAGAAGTCTCGCCGGTGTTCGCGGCTCGACTCGGGGAGTGTGCGGCGGCGTTGAAGCCTTTCGTGGACTGGGAGTTGGAGGATGTGCTCGCCGGTCGTCATGGGTTCGAGGCTGCGGATGTGGTGCAGCCCGCGCTGTGGGCGGTGATGGTGTCGTTGGCCGCGGTGTGGTCGACGACCTGCGTGAGGAGATCCTGTCGGTCCTGGACGGCATCGCCCCGCGCGAGGCGTCGATCCCGATGATCTCCGCGATGAGCGGTGAGGTGCTGACCGGCCCGGAGCTGGACCCCGCCTACTGGTACGCCAGCCTCCGCGAAACGGTCGAGTTCGACCGTGCCGTCCGCTCCCTGGCAGATACCGGCCACGGCACCTTCCTGGAGGTCTCCCCGCACCCGGTCCTGACCGGGGCGATCGCGGACAGCCTTGAGGAACGGTCCCCGGTCGCCGTCGGCACCCTGCGCCGTGAGGACGGCGGTCACGGCCGTCTCCTCGCCTCGCTCGCCGAGGCATACGTCCAGGGCGCGCCCGTCGACTGGAAGGCGGTGCTCGGCACCGGCGCGGTCGTCGGCCTGCCCACGTATGCCTTCCAGTGCAGCCGCTACTGGCCGAAGTTCCCTGATCCGGTGCCCCGCGACCTGGTCGCCGACTGGCGCTACCGCATCATCTGGGAGCCCCTGGCCGAACCGGCCAACACGGCGAAACCGACCGGGCGATGGCTGCTCGTCACCGCTCCGTCGTCGGCCGCCCCCGCTGCCGAAGTCGCCCGCGCCCTGCGCGAACACGGCGCCGACGTCCGCGTCCTGGAAATCGACGCCGCCGACCGCACCACCCTCGTCGGTGCCCTGCGCTCCCACGACGCCGCAACCACGGGTGACGGCCCGCTCGCGGGCGTCGTATCCCTGCTCGCCCTCGACGAATCCGGGCTGCCCGCCCACCCGTTGGTCTCAGGTGGCCTCGACGCCACCCTCGGTCTCGTCCAGGCGCTCTCCGACACGGGCCTCGATGCGCCGCTGTGGGCACTGACCCGCGGTGCCGTCGCCGTCTCCGGCGAGGCGCCTGCCCTTGCGCAGGCCCAGGTCTGGGCACTCGGACGGGTCGCGGGCCTGGAATACCCGAAGCAGTGGGGCGGCCTGATCGATCTGCCCGAGGACTTCGATGCCCGTGCCGCCTCCCGCATGGCCGTCGTACTCGCCGAAGGGCCGGGTGGCGAGGACCAGGTGGCGCTGCGCCCGTCCGGCACGTACGTGCGCCGCCTGGTACGCGCACCCCGCACCGAGACGTCACCGTCCCCCCTGGCCGCGCCCCGCTACACCCCGCGCGGCACCGCACTGATCACCGGCGGCACCGGCCTGATCGGCGGCCGCACCGCCCGTCTCCTCGCCGGGCGCGGCGCCCCCCGTACCGTCCTGACCAGCCGCTCGGGTCCCGCCGCCGCGGGCGTCGCCGTGCTGGCCGCAGACCTTGCCGCCCGCGGCACCGCCGTCGAGGTGGTGGCCTGTGACAGCGCTGAACGCCCGGCGCTCGCCGCCCTGTTGGACCGCATCGCCGCCACCGGGCACGCGGTCTCCGCCGTCGTGCACTCGGCCGGCCTCAGCCACGGCGCGCCCCTCGCCACCCTGACTCGCGACGAGCTGGAAGCCGTCTTCGCCGCGAAGGTCGGCGGCGCCCTGCACCTGCACGAGCTGACGGCCGAACGCGGCCTGGACCTGGACGCCTTCGTACTGTTTTCCTCCGGCGCCGCCACCTGGGGCAGTGGCGCCCTGGCCGCGTACGCCGCCGCCAACGCGGGCCTCGACGCGCTCGCCGAGTCGCGACGCGCCGCGGGCCTTGCCGCCACCTCGCTGGCCTGGGGCCTGTGGGGCGGGGGCGGCATGGGCGCGGGCGAGGCCGGCGAGCAACTGCGCCGATACGGTCTTCGCCTCATGGACCCGGAGCGCGGCATCGAGGCGCTCGCCCAGGCGCTCGACGACGGGGACGAGCTGCTCGCCGTCGCCGACATCGACTGGAGCCGGTTCGCCCCGACCTTCACCCTGCACCGGCCGAGCCCGCTGCTCGCCGCGCTCCCCGAGGCCGTCCGCGCCCTCTCCGACGAGGCGGGAGCGCAGGACGCCGATGCAGGTGAAGCGGGTGTCGGGGTGCCGGAGTTGATCAGCCGTCTCGCCGCGCTGCCGCCCGCCGAGCGCGAGGCCGCTCTGCTCGCGGCCGTCCGCGCCGAGGCGGCCGCCGCGCTCGGCCATGCCGACGCCGAGGACGTCGACCCCGAGCAAGCCTTCCGCGACATGGGCTTCGACTCGGTGATGGCGGTGGCTCTGCGCAACCGGCTGCGCGAGACCACAGACCTCCGCCTGCCCTCCACCCTCGTCTTCGACTACCCGTCCGTCACGGCGCTGACGTCCTATCTGCTCGGTGAACTCTTCGCCGCCGCAGCACCGTCGGCCGTCCCCGCCCACGCCTCCCCTGCCGCCATCGCGGACCAGGACGACCCGATCGCCATCGTCGGCATGGGCTGCCGCCTGCCCGGCGGCCTCAACAGCCCCGAGCAGCTGTGGCAGCTGCTCGCCGACGGCACCGACGCCATCTCCCCGTTCCCCGAGTACCGGGGCTGGGACCTGCGCACCGCCTACGGCCAGGAGGGCGGATTCGTCCATGAGGCCGCCGATTTCGACCCGGCGTTCTTCGGCATCGGCCCGCGCGAGGCCCTGGCCATGGACCCGCAGCAGCGTCTTCTCCTGGAGGTCTGCTGGGAGGCCATCGAGCGCGCGGGCATCGACCCGACCACCCTGAAGGGCTCCCGCACCGGCGTGTTCGCGGGCGGCTGGCTGCAACTGTACGGCGGGCTGCTCGGCGGCAGCGGCGAGGCGGTCCAGCAGGCGTACACCCCGGTCAGCGATGGCGGCGCGGTGCTCTCCGGCCGCGTCTCGTACACCTTGGGTCTCGAAGGCCCATCCCTCACCATCGACACCGCCTGTTCGGCCTCGCTCGTCGCGCTGCACCTGGCCGCCCAGGCGCTGCGCAACGGCGAGTGCGAACTCGCCCTCGCGGGCGGGGTGACGGTGATGGCCACCCCGGGCGCGTTCGGGTTCGGTGCCTCCCTGGCGCTGGCCGAGAACGGCCGCTGCAAGGCATTCTCGGCGGACGCCGACGGCATGGGCATGGGGGAGGGCGCCGCCATGCTGGCCGTCGAGCGCCTGTCCGACGCCCGCCGCAACGGTCACCCCGTGCTCGCCCTGGTCCGTGGCACCGCCGTCAACCAGGACGGCGCCTCCAACGGCCTGACCGCCCCCAACGGCCCCGCCCAGCAGCGCGTCATCCGCGTCGCCCTGGCCGCCGGCGGGCTCGGCACCGGCGACGTCGACGCCGTCGAGGCGCATGGCACGGGCACCGTACTCGGCGACCCCATCGAGGCGGGCGCCCTGCTCGCCACCTACGGTCAGGACCGGCCCGCCGAACGCCCGCTGTGGCTCGGCTCCATCAAGTCCAACATCGGCCATGCGCAGGGCGCCGCAGGCGTTGCGGGGATCATGAAGATGGTCCTTGCGATGCGGCACGGTGTGCTGCCGCGCACGCTGCATGCCGAGGAGCGGTCCCCGGAGATCGACTGGGATTCGGGCGCTGTGCGGCTCCTCACCGAGCCGCAGCCCTGGACACGGACGGATGGCGCCCCGCGCCGCGCCGGTATCTCCGGCTTCGGTATCAGCGGCACCAACGCGCACGTCATCGTCGAGGAGCCGCCCGCGCTCACCTCTGAGCCCGAGTCCGAGCCCGTACCCGAGTCCCCGCGCGGCGAGCAGTCCGCCGCCGAGGTCTCACTGTTCTCGCCGGACCTGGATGTCACCGCGTGGACCTTCTCCGCGCGCGGCCCCGAAGCCCTGGCCGCGCAGGCCGACCGCCTTCGCGCCTTCGCCCTCGCCGGTCCGGCAGACGTCCAACTCGCAGCGGTGGCACGGGCATTGGTGACCACCCGCAGTCTCTTCCCGCACCGGGCCGTCGTCGTCGGCGCCGACCGCGACTCCCTCGCGGCGCGTCTCGCGGCCGTCGCCGAGACCCGCCCGGAGGCCGCGGCCGCCGTCGGTGCTGTGCCGACCGGTGGTCCTGGGAAGACGGTGTTCGTTTTTCCGGGGCAGGGGAGTCAGTGGGTTGGTATGGGGCGTGAGTTGTTGGTGGAGTCGCCGGTGTTTGCTGCGTGTTTTGCGCGGTGTGCGGGGGCGCTGGGGTCTTATGTGGAGTGGGATCCGTATGAGGTGTTGGCGGGGGTGGTGGGTGCGCCTGTGCTGGAGGGTGCTGAGGTGTTGCAGCCTTTGTTGTGGGCT
>JOEL01000087.1 GCA_000720995.1 Streptomyces celluloflavus | reverse complement strand
CACCACATCCACCCGCTCCAACGACGGCGCACCCTCAACCGCCCCCAACACCTCCGTCAACGACCAGTCCACGAACGGCCGCAGAGCCTCCTCACAGGCACCGATCCGCTCGGCGAACACCGGAGAATCCGCCAGCAGCCGGGCACCCATACCCACCCACTGCGACCCCTGCCCGGGGAAGACGAACACCGTCCTGCCGTCCACATCCGCGACCCCGCGCGCCAGCGCGGCAGACGATCCGTCGGCAGCGAGCGCCGCGAGCCCCTCCCGCAACTCCGCGCGGTCCGTGCCCACGACCACGGCCCGGTGCTCGAAAAGCGACCGCGAGGCCACCAGCGAATGCCCGACGTCGGCCGGACGCAGTTCACCGTCACCGTCCACCCGAGCCAGCAGGCTCACCGCCTGCTCCCGTACGGCGCCCGCAGCCCGAGCCGAAACCACCCACGGCACGGCGGCGGGAAGCGGCGTATCACTGTCGGCGACCACAGCGCTCTCGTCCGCCGGTGCCTCCTCCAGCACCGCGTGCGCGTTCGTCCCGCTGACCCCGAAGGAGGAGACGCCCGCGCGCCGTGGCCGCCCGGTCGCCGGCCAGGCGATCTCGTCGGCCAGCAGCTCGACCGCGCCCGCCGTCCAGTCCACATGCGTGGACGGCGTGGTGGCGTGCAGGGTCCTCGGCAGCACACCGTGCCGCATCGCCATGACCATCTTGATGACGCCGGCGACCCCGGCCGCCGCCTGGGTGTGCCCGATGTTGGACTTCAACGAGCCGAGCCACAGGGGCTGTTGGCGGTCCTCGGTGGTGCCGTAGGTGGCGAGCAGGGCCTGCGCCTCGATCGGGTCGCCCAGGCGGGTGCCGGTGCCGTGGGCCTCCACCGCGTCCACGTCGGCCGCGGTGAGGCCGGCGTCCTCAAGGGCCTGGCGGATGACCCGTTCCTGCGCCGGACCGCTCGGCGCGGTCAGGCCGTTCGACGCGCCGTCCTGGTTCACCGCGCTGCCGCGCAGTACGGCGAGTACGGGGTGGCCGTTGCGGCGCGCGTCGGAGAGCCGCTCCACGACGAGGGCGCCGACGCCCTCGGCCCAGCCGGTGCCGTCGGCGTCGTCGGAGAACGCCTTGCACCGGCCGTCCGGGGCGAGTCCGCCCTGCCGGCTGAACTCGACGAAGACGGAGGATTCCGTCAGTACGGTGACGCCGCCGACGACGGCGAGCGAGGACTCACCGGCGTGCAGCGACTGGGCCGCGACGTGCAGGGCGACAAGTGAGGACGAGCACGCCGTGTCGACGGTGATCGCCGGGCCTTCGAGACCGAGGGTGTAGGCGAGGCGGCCGGACAGCACACTGGCGGCGGTCCCGGTCAGCGCGTGCCCTTGCAGGGCGTCGGCCGAACCGGACAGGGCCTGGCCCCAGTGGTACGAGCCGACGAAGACACCTGCCCGGCTGCCGCGCAGGGTGTGCGGGTCGATGCCCGCACGCTCCAGGGCCTCCCAGGACACCTCCAGCAGCAGCCGCTGCTGCGGGTCCATGGCGAGCGCCTCGCGCGGCGAGATACCGAAGAAACCGGCGTCGAATTCGGCCGCGTCGTAAAGGAATCCGCCTTCGTGGGTCGTGCTGTGGCCCGCGCCGTCCCCGGTGAGGGCGGCGAGGTCCCAGCCGCGGTCGGTGGGGAATCCGGAGATCGCGTCGCCGCCGGAGGAGACGAGATCCCAGAGTCCTTCCGGTGAGCGGACGCCGCCGGGCAAGCGGCAGCTCATGCCCACGATGGCGATGGGCTCGTGGTTCTGGAGTTCCAATTCCTCGATCCGCTGCTTTGCGCGCCGGAGATCGGAAGTGACCCGCCTCAGATATTCGACGAGTTTGTCCTGCTGGTCTTCTTGCACCGGGTCCGTCCTCATCCTGTCGTGAACGAAAGCAGCGGATCGTTAGGGGTTTTCGAGTTCTTCGTCAGGTGGTTTCGAGCTCTTCGTCGATGATGTCGAGGAGCCGGTCCACCGAAACCGTCTCGATGTCCTCATCGGACGAGCGCTCTGTCGGAGGCGTGGATTGCCGGTGCGGCGATCCTGATGCCGCGGCCGTATCGCCGGTGAAGTGCGTCGAAAGATATGCGGCGATCAGCGCGGGGGTGGGGTGGCTGAATACGAGCGTGGTGGGCAGCCGCAGTCCGGTGATGTCGCCCAGCCGGTTGCGGAGTTCCACGCCGGCGAGTGAGTCGAAGCCCATGTCCTTGAAGACCCGGTGGGTGCCGATGGCGGCCGGGCCGGGGTGCCCCAGCACCGCCGCGGTCTCGGCGCGCACCAGGTCGAGCAGGATGCGGTCCCGTCCGGCGGGCGACGCCTCCGCCAGCTCCGTCGCGAGCTGCGGCGCCGCGCGGTCCAGGACGGTCGCTGCGGGGGCCCCGGGGGTGGGCTCGACGTGGTCCTCGCCATGGGCCCGCGCGGGGGCGTCGGGACCGGCCGGGTCCGTGGGCCAGAAGCGTCCGTGCTGGAAGGCGTAGGTCGGCAGCTCGGTCCGGCGGGCGGCCATGCCCTCGAAGAACAGCCGCCAGTCCACCGGTACGCCGGTCGCGTGCAGCCGGCCGAGCGCCGTGACCAGCGCGGCTTCCTCACCGCGGCCGGTGCGCAGGGCGGGCACCAGGGTCGTCTGCCGGGCCGCGTCGCCCAGGCTGTCCTGGGCCATGGCCGAGAGGACGGCGCCGGGCCCGAGTTCCAGGAAGACGCGCACGCCCGCCGTGTGCAGGGCCGCCACCCCGTCGGCGAAGCGGACCGGTTCGCGGACGTGGCGGACCCAGTAGCCGGCGGAGCACAGCTCCGCGGCGGACGCGAGCCCGCCGGTCAGGTTCGAGACCACCGGCAGGAGCGGTGCGTGGTAGGCGATGCTCTCGGCGATGCGCCGGAAGTCGTCCAGCATCGGGTCCATCAGCGGTGAGTGGAAGGCGTGCGAGACCCGCAGCCGGCTGGTCTTGCGGCCCCGCTCCGCCAACCGGCCGGCGATCTCCAGCACCGCGTCCTCGGCGCCCGCGATCACCACCGCCGACGGGCCGTTGACCGCCGCCACCGACACCCCGCCGTCCAGCAGCGGACGGACCTCGTCCTCCCCCGCACCCAGCGCCACCATCGCGCCGCCACCCGGCAACGCCTGCATCAGCCGGGCCCGCGCCGCCACCAGCCGGCAGGCGTCCGGAAGCGAGAACACCCCCGCCACATGTGCCGCCGCGATCTCACCGATCGAATGACCGCCCACGAAATCCGGCCGCACACCCAGCGACTCCACCAACCGGAACAACGCCACCTCGACCGCGAACAACGCCGGTTGCGTCCAACCGGTCTCGCGCAGCACCTCTGCGTCGGCCCCCCACATGACCTCCCGCAGCGGCCGGTCCAGCTGGGGGTCCAGTTCGGACAGCACGGTCTCCAGGGTGTCGGCGAACACCGGGAACCGTTCGTACAACTCCCGGCCCATGTCCAGCCGCTGGCTGCCCTGCCCGGAGAAGAGCACCGCGGTCGGGCCCGTACCGGCCGGGTCCGCCGTGCCGCGGGCCGCCTCGGTCACGCCGTGCTCGGAGGCGAGCAGGACGGCCCGGTGGGCCAGCGCCGCCCGTCCCGTGGCCAGCGAGAACCCGATGTCCACCGGGGCGAGCTCCCCGGCGCCGGAGACGTACGCGGTGAGCCGGTCCACCTGGTCGGCCAGCGCGGTCTCGGTCCGGGCGGATATGAGCCACGGCACGACGGCCGGGTGCACCTTGGGCTCCCGGGCGGGGCGCTCGTCCGGTGGGGCCTGTTCGACGATCACGTGGGCGTTGGTGCCGCTGAGGCCGAACGACGACACGCCCGCGCGCCGCGGGCGGCCGGTCTCGGGCCAGGGCACGGGCTCCGTGAGCAGTTCCACCGCGCCCGCGGTCCAGTCCACGTGTGGCGACGGTGTGCGCACATGCAGGGTCCGCGGGAGGGTGCCGTGCCGCATGGCCAGCACCATCTTGATGACGCCCGCGACGCCCGCCGCGGCCTGGGCGTGCCCGAAGTTCGACTTGAGCGAGCCGAGCCACAGCGGGAGGTGTCCGGCGCGGCCCTGGCCGTACGTGGCCAGCAGCGCCTGCGCCTCGATCGGATCGCCCAGGGTCGTGCCCGTACCGTGCGCCTCGACGGCGTCCACGTCGGCCGGGCCGAGGCCGCTGTCGGCGAGCGCCAGCCGGATGACGCGTTCCTGTGCCGGACCGCTGGGCGCGGTCAGGCCGTTCGACGCGCCGTCCTGGTTGACGGCGCTGCCGCGGAGCACGGCGAGTACGGGGTGGCCGTGGGCGCGGGCGTCGGAGAGGCGCGACAGCAGCAGGACGCCGACGCCTTCGGCCCAGGCGGTGCCGTTCGCGTCGGCGGAGAACGCCTTGCACCGGCCGTCGGGGGCGAGGCCGCCCTGGCGGGTGTGGCCGACGAATGCCAGGGGGGTGGACATGACGGTCACGCCGCCGGCCAGTGCCAGCGAGCAGTCGCCTGCTCTCAGGGACCGGGCGGCCCAGTGCAGGGCCACCAGGGACGCGGAGGAGGCGGTGTCCACGGTGATCGCGGGGCCCTCCAGCCCGAGGGTGTAGGCGAGGCGGCCGGAGGCGACTCCGGTCGACAGGCCCGTCATGGCGTGGCCTGCCAGGTCGTCCCGTGACCGGTGGCTGACGAGGGCGTAGTCCTGGCCGTTGGTGCCGATGAACACGCCGGTCTGGGTGCCGCGCAGCGACAGCGGGTCGATACCGGCCCGTTCGACGGCTTCCCAGGACGTCTCCAGCACCAGGCGCTGCTGGGGGTCCATCGCGACGGCCTCGCGCGGCGAGATGCCGAAGAAGCCGGGGTCGAAGTCCGCGGCACCGGAGAGGAAGCCGCCCTCCTGTGCGTCGCTGCGGCCCGCGCCGTCGCCGGCGAGGGCGGTCAGGTCCCAGCCGCGGTCGGCGGGGAATCCGGTGACCGCGTCGGTGCCGGCCGCGAGCAGTGCCCAGAGTTCCTCGGGGGATCGCACCTCGCCCGGATACCGGCAGGCCATCCCGACGATCACCACCGGATCGTTGTCGGTTCCGGTCGTCATGACGCTGCCCACCCCCGGGGATTCGCGGTCCGGTACTTGTGTCCGTGCCGGATCGTATGAGCGGGGGAGCTGTAATTTTCCCTAAAGAATCCGGTGCGGCTGCGGCAATCGCCCGGGGCGCATCCCGGAAGTCTAGGGATTCTCTTCGATCTGATGTGAGACCAAGATACTGTCCCGCTTCATCGCGCACCCTGTCCGTTGATGTCCGGCCGTTGGCGTCCGGCCGGGGACTCGGTCCTCGGTGAATCGCGGCCACTCGGCGACCGGCCGTGTGTACACCGTGGCAGCGAAACCACCCGGCTGCCACCTCCGAAGGGTGTTGTTCATGGAGTCGATTCGGCGGCCGATCCTTTTTGTCAGCTATGCGGAAAGCGGCCTGCTGAACCCGTTGCTCGTACTGGCCGGGGAATTGTCCCGGCGGGGTGTGGAAGACCTGTGGTTCGCCACCGACGAGAATCGGCGTGCCGATATCAAGGCGCTGAATGCGGGAACACCGGTCGAGTTCGCCTCGCTGGGCGGGACCGTTTCCGAGATGTCGGCGGTCACCTGGGACGACGAGACGTACCGGCAGGTGACCCAGCGGTCGCGGTTCAAGGCGCACCGGGCGGTCATCCGGCACTCCTTCGCGCCCCGGTCGCGGGTCGAGAAGTACCGGGCCCTGGCGGCGGTGGTGGCGGAGGTGCGGCCGGCGCTGATGGTGATCGAGAGCATGTGCCAGTTCGGGTACGAACTGGCCATCACCGAGGGGATCCCCTTCGTGCTGGGGGTGCCGTTCGTGCCGAGCAATGTCCTTACCTCGCACGTGCCGTTCGCCAAGTCGTACACCCCGCCCGGATTCCCGGTGCCGCATTCGGGACTGCCGGGGGACATGAACTTCGCCCAGCGCATGACGAACCAGTTGTTCAAATGGCGCACGATGGGGATGTTCACGGCCCCCGCGATGCGGAAGAAGGTGGCGGAGGACGTGGCGGTCCGCACGGAGCTGGGGATCGCTCCGGAGGCCCGCGGCATGATGGCGCGGATCGACGCGGCCGAGATGGTGCTCTGCTATTCGGTACCCGAACTGGACTATCCGTTCCCGGTTCCCGGGAGTATGCGGCTGGTCGGCCCGATGGTGCCGCCGCTCCCCCAGGCGCCGGACGACGACGGTCTGTCGGAGTGGCTCGACGACCAGGATTCCGTGATCTACATGGGGTTCGGCACGATCACCAGGCTGACGCGGGAGCAGGTCGCCGCGCTGATCGAGGTCACCCGGCGGCTGGCGGACCGGCACCAGGTGCTGTGGAAACTCCCCACGGAGCAGCAGGAGTTGCTGCCGCCGCGCGAGACGCTGCCGGGCAATCTGCGGATCGAGAGCTGGGTGCCCTCGCAGCTGGACGTGCTGGGGCATCCGAGCGTCAAGGTCTTCTTCACGCACGCGGGCGGCAACGGCTTCCACGAGGGCCTGTACTTCGGCAAGCCGCTGGTGGTGCGCCCGCTCTGGGTGGACTGCGACGACCAGGCGGTACGCGGGCAGGACTTCGGCGTCAGCCTGACCCTGGACCGTCCCGAGACCCTCGACGCCGACGACGTGACCGACAAGCTGACGCGGGTGCTCGACGATCCGGCGTTCCGCGAGCGCGCCGAGCACTTCGCGTCGCTGCTGCGGGCCGCGGGCGGGCGGAGCACCGCGGCCGATCTGCTGCTGGGCCTGCCGGCCCTGGCGGCGAACTGACCGAATGCATCACCACCGACGTGACCCGAGCGAGGAACGCATGGCAGTCAAATACCCCGTGTCCAGGCCCTGGCTGGCGGGACAGGAGCTCGCGTATGTGACCGAGACGATCAACGACGGCTGGATCTCGTCGCAGGGGCCGTATGTGCGGCGCTTCGAGGAGGAGTTCGCGCGGTACAACGGCATCGCGCACGGTGTCGCCTGCTCGTCCGGGACGACGGCGCTCACCCTCGCGCTGCGGGCGCTGGGGGTCGGCCCGGGTGACGAGGTGGTGGTACCGGAGTTCACCATGATCGCGACGGCGTGGGCGGTGACGTACACGGGGGCGACCCCCGTCTTCGTGGACTGCGGGGACGATCTGAACATCGATGTCTCACGCATCGAGGAGAAGATCACCTCGCGCACGAAGGCGATCATGCCGGTGCACATCTACGGGCGCCGGTGCGATATGGACGCGGTGATGAACCTCGCGTACGAGTACAACCTCCGGGTCGTGGAGGATTCCGCAGAGGCGCACGGGGTCCGGCCGGTGGCCGATATCGCCTGCTACTCACTGTTCGCCAACAAGATCATCACCTCTGGTGAGGGCGGCATCTGCCTCACCGACGACCCGCGGCTGGCCGAGCAGATGGCCCATCTGCGCGCGATGGCGTTCACCAAGGACCACAGCTTTCTGCACAAGAAGCTCGCCTACAACTTCCGGATGACCAGCATGCAGGCCGCCGTCGCGCTGGCCCAGACGGAGCGGCTGGACGAGATCCTGGCGGCCCGCCGGGAGATCGAGAAGCGCTACGACGCGGGCCTCGCGGACATCCCCCAGATCACCCTGATGCCGGCGCGGGACGTGCTGTGGATGTACGACCTGCGGGCCGAACGCCGCGAGGAGCTGCGGGAGTTCCTGGCGGCCGAGGGCATCGAGACGCGGCTGTTCTTCAAGCCGATGAGCCGGCAGCCCGGCTATTTCGACCCGCGGTGGCCGTCGCTGAACGCGAGCCGGTTCAGCGAGGACGGCTTCTACCTGCCGACGTACACCGGGCTGACCGAGGACGACCAGGCATACATCGTCGGGCGCGTCCGTGCGTTCTACGAGGCGAACTGACCGGACCGGGCCCGGCCGTCGCCGCCCACCACCAGACCCGCAGGGGAAGCGCACAGATGACACTCACCGATCCGAACCTCGTCGACTTTCCGGGGCGTCGTCCCGGCCGGCCCTTTCCACCGGCGGAGTACACGGAACTGCGGCAGCGGCCGGGGCTCGTCCGCTCGACGCTGCCGAGCGGGATCCCGGTCTGGCTGGTGACCCGGCACGAAGAGGTCCGGGCCGTCCTCACCGACCGCAGGATCAGTTCCAATCCCGCGCACCCGGGTTTTCCCCGGGCGGCCCGCACCGGCGGGGTGCCCGGCCAGGACGATGTGCCCGGCTGGTTCGTGGCGCTGGACCCGCCGGAGCACGGCCGGTTCCGCAAGACGCTCATCCCGGAGTTCACGGTGCGCCGTATCCGGGAGATGCGGCCCGCGATCCAGCGCATCGTGGACGAGCGCATCGACGCCATGCTCGCCGCCGGTGACCGGGCCGATCTCATCTCGGACTTCGCGCTGCCGGTGCCGTCGCTGGTGATCTCCGATCTGCTGGGCGTACCCCATGCGGACTGCGGTTTCTTCGAGGCGAAGACCCGGGTGCTGGTCACGCTGACGTCCACCGACGCCCAGCGGGAGGCGGCCACCAAGGCGCTGCTGCGCTATCTCACCCGGTTGATCGCCATCAAGGCGAAGCGGCCGGGCGACGACCTGATCAGCAGGCTGCTCGCCGACGGCACGCTGACCCCGCAGGAGGTGTCGGGGGTCGGGATGCTGCTGCTGATCGCGGGCCACGAGACGACGGCGAACAACATCGGGCTCGGTGTGGTGACGCTGCTGCTGCATCCGCAGGGGATCGGCGACGACCGGGCGGTGGAGGAGCTGCTGCGCTACCACTCGGTCGCCGACCTGGTGGCGTTCCGGGTGGCGGTCGAGGATGTGGAGATCGGCGGGCAGCTGATCAAGGCCGGTGAGGGCATCGTGCCGCTGGTCGCCGCCGCCAACCATGACGCGACGGTCTTCGAGCGGCCCGACGAGTTCGACCCGGCCCGGTCCGCCCGGCACCATGTGGCCTTCGGATACGGGGTGCACCAGTGCCTCGGGCAGAATCTGGTGCGCGTGGAGATGGAGATCGCCTACCGGACGCTTTTCGAGCGCATCCCGTCGCTCGAACTCGCCGTACCGGTCGAGGAGTTGGCGCTGAAGTACGACGGGGTGCTGTTCGGGCTGCACGAGCTGCCGGTGCGCTGGTAGCCGGCGGCCACGGAGGAAGGGTGAGGAACGTGCGCATCAGTGTGGACACCGACCGCTGTGTCGGGGCGGGGCAGTGTGTGCTGTCGCTGCCGGAGGTCTTCGACCAGGACGACGACGGGATCGTCAGCGTCATCGGCGCACCGGCCGGCGCGGCGGACCGGGACGCCGCCCGGCAGGCGACCGTGATCTGCCCGTCGGGGGCGATCACCGTGCACGAGGACTGAGCGGCCCCCGCGGGAACGAAGCGGCCCCGCCCCCACGATCGCGTGGGGGCGGGGCCGCATGCGTCGGCCGGTGCGCCGCTACCAGGTGACGGGCAGCTCGGTGAGGCCGCCGGACAACTGGCCGCCGAGCAGCCGCAGTTCGTCCAACCGGGTCTCCAGCCGCAGACCGGGCAGCCGGGAGAGCAGCAGGTTGTAGGCCGTCTTCAGCTCCAGCCGCGCCAGCGGGGCGCCGACGCAGTGCCACATGCCGTACCCGAAGGTCAGGTGCGGGTTGGGCGACCGGGTCGGGTCGAACTCCTCGGGCCGGTCGAAGACCTGCCGGTCGAAGTTGGCGAGGGTGAAGTCGAGCAGGACCAGGTCACCGGCCCGGATGGTCACCCCGGCCAGCTCGACGTCCGCGGCGGCGTAGCGCGGCAGCACGGAGCCGCCGGCCTTGGCGCTGCGCAGCACCTCCTCCACCGCCTGCGACATCAGCTCCGCGTCCCGCAGCACCGCCGCGCGCCGTTCGGCGTCGGTGGCGAGCAGGATGACGCCGAGGTCGATATGGCTGGCGACGCTGTCCAGTCCGGCGAAGAGCAGGCCCGCGGAGAGCGGGCCGATGCGCTCCGGGTCGACCTCGGACGCGCACAGGCGTGAGATGACGTCGTCGCCGGGGTCGGCGCGTTTGCGGTCGGCTAGCTCGCCGAGGTAGCCGAAGAGGTCCTGCTGGCCCTCGGTGACGCTCTGCCGGTCGTCGAGGCCGCCCATGCGGTGCAGCAGTGCCGTCAGCCGCTGCTGTTCGGTGGCGGGGACGCCGATCAGCTCGCAGAGCACCCGCAGGGAGAACGGCACCGAGAAGTGCGCGTGCAGATCGGCGGGCGGGCCCTGGGCCGTGAACGACTCCAGTACGGACTCGGCGAGCGCCGCCACCCGGGGTTTGAGGTCGCGTACGCGCCGGGCGGAGAAGTGCGGGGTGAGGACCGTACGGGTCTCGGCGTGCACCTTGCGCGCGGTGTCCGGGTCGTCGTCGGTGATCAGCAGATCGAAGAACGGGTTCTTCACATAGCGCGGTGCCGACGCGGGGTCGGGGTGCGAGCGTCCGAGCCGCTCGTCGAGCAGCAGTTCCTTCAGTTCGGCGTGCCGGGTCACCAGCCATGCCTCGTCGCCCGCGGGTGTGCGCACCTTGCATAACGGGGTGCGGTCCTGGAGCTCGCGCAGCAGCGGGCTCAGGCGGAGTATGGCCGGGGGCTCGGCGGTGAGTATGGGCAGTTGGGGCGTGGTGGTCACGAGGGGACTCCCGCTGGGTGGTGGGGGGTGTACGGCGTCCGGGACCGGCGCGGCCGGCGGCCGCGCCGGTCCCGGACGGCGCTCATGCGTCGGGCGTGTGCAGGGTCGCGACCCACTCCTCGATGATCTGTGCCGTGAGCGCCGAGTGCTCCTTGGCGAGGGACAGGTGGTCGGCCTCGATCATCCGGACGGTGTCCGCCTGGACGGAGGAGGTGTCGAAGAGGAAGCCGTCCAGCGGCCGCGCGCAGCGGACCAGGAGGGTCGGCGCGGTCGTGGGCGGCACCTCGATGCTGGTCATCGCCGTGAACCAGTGGGACATGGCGGAGAGCCGGGCGCTGTTCAGGTTGACCGACGGTGAGTCGATGTCGGCCAGGTAGAAGCGCTGGGTGCGGTGGTAGTCGTTGCCCTCGTCGCGGCCGTAGCGGATGCTCGCGGTGTCGAGCAGGACGACGGCCTCGGGGCGTACGCCCCAGGTCTCCTCCAGTACGCCGGCGGCCAGGTAGGCGAGCGAGCCGCCCGATGAGTGGCCGACGAGGACGAACGGCTCGCCGTCGCTGGCGTGCAGTGCGCTCTCCGCGACCACCCGGGCCGCGGTCTCGCCGTTGGCGGGCAGGAGTTCACCGGGTTCGAAGCCCATGAGCGGGAGCGCGGAGACATGCCGCCGGCCGCGGAAGTGCGCGGCGATGCGGGCGTACTGGTGCACCCCGCCCGTCGCTCCGGGCGCGCTGACGAAGACGAGGCGGGGGCCCTCCGGTCCTTCGGCGAGCGTGACCGGCGCGGAGAGCTCCTCCAGGTCGGCGGGGTTGTCGAAGGTGGGGCGGGTCAGCGCCACCGCCTTGAGCATGCCCATGGCCTCGTTCTGCTTCCCGGCCTTGACCGCGTTGAAGAACAGCTCCACCAGCGTCTCGTCCCCGTGCCGGGCGCCGCGCTGGGCCCCGGCCCGCGCGGGTCCGCCGCCGAGTCCGAGCGGGCCGACGGCCTCGGTGCGCAGCCATGCGGCGAGCCGTGCGGGCGTCTCGTGGTCGAAGACGACGGAGGAGGGCAGCCGGATGCCGAGGGCTTCGGCGAGCTGGTTGCGCAGCTCGACGGCGATCAGCGAGTCGAATCCCAGCTCCAGGAAGCGGCGTTGGGGATCGACCGCACCGGCCTCGCGGTGGCCCAGGAGCTTGGCGGCGTAGCCCGTCACCAGTTCCGTCAGCAGGCTCTCCTGCTCCGCTCCGGCCAGCGCGCCCAGCCGTTCGCGCAGGGTGCGCGGGGACCGGTCGGCGGTCGCGGCGGTGCGCCGGGTGCGCGGTACGAGGTCGCGCCAGAGCGCGCCGGCGGCCTGCTGGTCCTGCTGGAGGCCGGTGACGTTGACGCGGATGGGCACGACGAGTGCTTCGTCGCGGACGGTGGCCGCGTCGAACAGCGCCAGGCCCTGCCGGGTCGACAGCGGCGGTACGCCCGAGCGTGCCATCCGGGCCATATCGGTGTCGGTCAGGCCGCTGGTCATGCCGCCGTCCTGGGCCCACGGCCCCCACGCGAGGGAGACGGCGGGCAGGCCCTGGGCGCGGCGGTGCTGGGCCAGTGCGTCCAGGAAGGCGTTGCCGGCGGCGTAGTTGGCCTGGCCGGGGCTGCCCATCACCCCCGAGATCGACGAGTACATGACGAACGCGGCGAGGTCCAGGTCGCGGGTGGCCTCGTGCAGATACCAGGCGGCGTCCACCTTGGGCCGCAGCACCGTCGCCAGCTGTTCCGGCGTCAGCGAGCCGATCGTCGCATCGTCCAGTACCCCGGCCGTGTGCACCACCGCGCTCAGCGGGTGCGCGGCGGGCACGCCCGCCAGCAGCGCCGTGACCTCCGCGCGGTCGCTCATATCGCAGGCGACGAGGGTGACTTCGGCCCCGAGGGCGGTCAGTTCGGCGTGCAGGGCGGCCGCTCCGGGCGCCTGCGGACCGCGTCGGCCGGCCAGCAGCAGACGCTTCACCCCGTGCCCGGTCACCAGATGCCGCGCGAGGTGGCTGCCCAGTCCGCCGGTGCCGCCGGTGACGAGCACGGTGCCGCCGCGGTCCCAGGGGGAACCCTGCGCCGCGGGCCGCACCGCGTCGGGCAGCCGTACCAGACGGGCCGCGCGCAGCTCGTTCGCGCGCACCATGACCTGCTGTTCGTCCAGCGTGAGCAGGCCCGGCAGGGCGGCGGCCGAGACGAATCCCTCGTCGATGTCCACCAGCACGAAGCTGCCGGGGTTCTCCGACTGGGCCGACCGCACCAGACCCCATACCGCGGCCGCGGCCACATCGGTCACGTCCGCGCCGTCCGCCGCGACCGCGCCGCGGGTGACGAACACCAGCCGGGACGCGGCCAGCCGCGGGTCGGCCGTCCACTCCTGGAGCAGGCCCAGCACCCGGGCCGTCAGCTCGTGCACCGCCGCGGGGCCGCCGGTGGCCGCCTCGCCGACCACCGGGACGAGGAACACGTCCGGTGCGCGGCCGTTGTCGCCGAGCGCGTCGGCGAGGTGCTCGCCGTACGCGATGACGGATTCGTCGGCGCGGTGCAGGGCGTAGCCGAGGTCGAGTTCATCGGCGCCGATGACGGCCCAGCGGGTGCCGGCCAGGGGCGACTGCGCCGCCGGGACGGGCACCCAGGCGACGCCGAACAGCGATTCCGGCTCACCTGCCGTGCCGGTCCCGGCCGGTGGGTGCTCGTCCGCCGGTCGCAGCGTCAGCGAGTCGACCGAGACCACCGGTGCCCCCGCCACGTCGACGGCGAGCAGCGACAGCTCACCGGGGCCGGTGGCGGTGAGCCGGACGCGGGCGGCCGTCGCGGCGCCCGCGTGCAGCATCAGCCCGGTCCAGGCGACGGGCTCCAGCGGCCCGCCGCCCGCGCCCGCGGCGAACGCGGCGGCTTGCAGCGCCGCGTCCAGGAGCGCCGGATGCAGGGCGAACGCGGCGGCGTCGCCGGTGGCCTCGTCGGGCAGTGCCACCTCGGCGAACACCTCGGCGCCGCGCCGCCAGACCGCCCGCAGTCCCTGGAACACCGGGCCGCGGGCCGCCCCGGAGGCGGCGGTCCGCGCGTACCAGTCGTCGAGTGCGACCGGCTGTGCGTCCGGCGGCGGCCACTCCTGGGTGCCGAACCCGTCGGGCGCGGTCCGGTCACCGGCGGCCAGCACGCCGCGGGCGTGTCGCAGCCACGGCTGTTCGGGCGCGTCGGCGGGGCGGGAGTGGACGGTCACCGCGCGGTCGCCGGACGCGTCGGGCGCGGCGACGCGCACCTGCAGTGCGAACGCGTCGGGTGCGGTCAGTGTCAGCGGTGCGTCCAGGGCGAGTTCGGCCACCCGGTCGCAGCCGGTCTGGTCGGCGGCCCGGACGGCGAGTTCCGCGAACGCCGCCGCGGGGAGCCGGACCTGGCCCCGCACCGTGTGGTCGGCGAGCCAGGGGTGGGTGCGCAGCGACACCCGGCCGGTGAGCACGACCTCGTCCGATCCGGCCACGGCCAGCGCGGCACCCAGCAGCGGGTGCTGTGCGGGGGCGAGCCCCAGCCCGGCCGCGTCGAACCGTCGGGGCCCAGTTCCAGGAAGGCCGTCACGCCCTGTCCGGCGAGGGTCCGGACGCCACACCCGCTCCGTCAGCAGCGGCGTCACCTCCTCCTCCGTCGCCTGCACGGCGGCCATCGCACCACCGGACGGCAACGCCTCCATCAACCGCGCCCGCGCCGCCACCAGCCGGCAGGCATCCGCAAGCGAGAACACCCCGGCGACGTGCGCCGCCGCGATCTCACCGATCGAGTGCCCGCCCACGAAGTCCGGGCGGATGCCCAGCGACTCCATGAGCCGGAACAGCGCCACCTCCACGGCGAACAGCGCCGGCTGGGTGTAGCCCGTGCGGTGCAGCAGAGCGGGGTCGTCGCCCCGGATCACGGCGCGGAGCGGGCGGTCCAGGTGCGGGTCCAGTTCTGCCAGCACGGTGTCCAGGGCGGTGGCGAACACCGGGAAGCGCTCGGCCAGTTCCTGTCCCATGCCGAGGCGCTGGCTGCCCTGGCCGGAGAAGAGCACCGCCAGTGAGGCGGTACCGGCCGTGCCCCGGGCGATCTCCGGGACGCCGTCGCCGGAGGCCAGCAGGACCGCCCGGTGTTCGAACAGCGAGCGGGCCGTGGCCAGGGTGTACCCGGCGTCGGCGCGGCCGGCCGCGTCGGTGCCGGCCGCGAAGGCCGTGAGCCTGCCGAGCTGGGCGTCCAGCGCGGCCTCGCTCTTCGCCGAGACGGGCCACGGCACCACGGCCGGCGTCCGGCGCGGCGCGCCGTCCGGCCGTTCGGCGGCGGGGGCCTGCTCCAGCAGCACATGCGCGTTCGTACCGCTGATCCCGAACGAGGAGACACCGGCCCGGCGCGGCCGCCCGGTCTCGGGCCAGGCCGCGTTCTCGGTCAGCAGCGCCACCGCGCCCGCGGACCAGTCCACGTGCGAGGACGGCGCGGTCACGTGCAGCGTGCGCGGCAGCTCGCCGCGGCGCAGCGCCAGCACCGTCTTGACCAGGCCCGCGGCGCCCGCCGCGGCCTGGGTGTGGCCGATGTTCGACTTGACGGAGCCCAGCAGCAGCGGCCGCCGGGGGTCGCGGCCCTGGCCGTACGTGGCCAGCAGCGCCTGCGCCTCGATCGGATCGCCCAGGGGGGTGCCCGTACCGTGCGCCTCGACGGCGTCCACGTCCACCGGGGAGACCCCGGCGTTGGCGAGCGCCTGCCGGATCACGCGCTGCTGCGACGGGCCGTTCGGTGCGGTGAGGCCGTTCGACGCGCCGTCCTGGTTGACCGCGCTGCCGCGTACCACCGCCAGGACGTCATGGCCGTTGCGGCGCGCGTCGGACAGGCGCTCCAGGACGAGGACGGCCGCGCCCTCGGACCAGCCGGTGCCGTCGGCCGAGTCGGAAAACGCCTTGCAGCGCCCGTCCCCGGCCAGGCCCCCCATCCGGGAGAAGCCGCTGAAGTTCGCCGCGGTGGTCATCACCGTGACGCCGCCCGCCAGGGCCAGCGTGCATTCGCCGTTGCGCAGCGACTGGGCCGCCAGGTGCAGGGAGACCAGCGACGACGAGCACGCGGTGTCGACCGAGACGGCCGGGCCCTCCAGGCCGAACGCGTAGGAGAGCCGGCCGGATACGACGCTGACCGCCAGGCCGGTGGTCGCATGGCCCTCCACATCGTCGGCGGAACCCATGACGAGACCGGCGTAGTCCTGGCCGCTGACGCCTACGTAGACGCCCGTACGGGTGCCGCGCAGGGTCCGCGGGTCGATGCCGCTGCGTTCGGCGGCCTCCCAGGCCACTTCGAGGAGCAGTCGCTGCTGCGGGTCCATGGCCAGCGCCTCGCGGGGCGAGATGCCGAAGAACCCGGCGTCGAAGTCGGCCACGTCCCGCAGGAATCCGCCGCGGCCCGTGGCCAGGTCCGCGGTGCCCGCCGCGGTCGGCAGGTCCCAGCCGCGGTCGGCCGGGAAGCCGGAGATCGCGTCGCCGCCGGCGGCGACCAGGTCCCACAGCTCCTCCGGGGAGCTCACGCCGCCGGGGAAGCGGCAGCTCATGCCGACGATGGCGATGGGGTCGCCGGAGGCCGCGGCCGGTTCGGGTGCGGCGGCGGCCGGGGCCCCGTCCAGACCGGCCAGTTCGCCGAGCAGTTGCGCGGCGAGCCGGACGGGCGTGGGGTAGTCGAAGACGAGCGTGGCGGGCAGCGTCAGGCCCGTCGCGGTCGCGAGGCGGTTGCGCAGTTCGACCGAGGTCAGCGAGTCGAAGCCCGCCTGCCGGAACTCGCGCTCGGCGACGATGGCCGCCGGTGAGGGGTGGCCGAGTACGGCGGCGGCCTCGGTGCGGATGAGGTCGGTCAGATGGCGCAGCCGCTCGTCCTCGCCCAGTGCCGCCAGGCGTTCGGCGAGGCCCGCGCGGGAGGCTTCGGCCGCGCCGCCCGCGACGGTGCGGCGCCCGGTGCGGACCAGGCCGCGCAGCAGCGCCGGGACGGTGCCCGCCGGCCGGGGTGCGCCGGTGGCCAGGGGCAGCGGGACGACGAGGGGTTCGTCGCCCTGGGTGGCCGCGTCGAACAGGGCCAGTCCGTGCGCCACCGGTAGCAGCGGCACGCCGGTACCGGCCGCGCCGACCCGGCGCAGATCCCGGTCGGCCAGGCCGCTGGTCATCCCGGCGCGCTGCTCCCACGCGCCCCAGGCGAGGGAGAGCGCGGGCAGGCCCAGGGCGTGCCGGTGGTGGGCGAGCGCGTCCAGGAAGGCGTTGCCGGCCGCGTAGTTGGCCTGGCCGGGGCTGCCCAGGACGCCCGCGGTGGAGGAGTAGAGGACGAACGCGGCGAGGTCGAGATCGCGGGTCGCCTCGTGCAGCCGCCAGGCCGCGGTCACCTTCGGGCGCAGTACGGCGTCCAGCCGCTCGGGCGTCAGCGAGCCGAGCACGCCGTCGTCGAGGATGCCCGCGGTGTGCACCACGGCGGTCAGCGGGTGTGCCGCGGGCACGGCCGCCAGCAGTTCGGCGAGCGCGGACCGGTCCGCCACGTCGCAGCGGGCGACGGTGACCTCGGCGCCGTGCGCGGCCAGTTCCTCGGTCAGCTCCCGGGCGCCCGTGGCGTCGGGGCCGCTTCGGCTGGCGAGCAGCAGATGGCGTACGCCGCGGGTGGTCACCAGGTGGCGGGCCAGTTCGGCGCCGAGGCCGCCGGTGCCGCCGGTGATCAGTACCGTGCCGTCGGGGTTCCAGGCGGGCGGCATGGTCAGCACGATCTTGCCGATGTGCTGGGCGAGGCTCATGTGGCGGAACGCGGCGCGCGCCCGCCGTACGTCCCAGGCCCGTACGGGCAGCGGTGTCAGCACGCCGCGGGTGAACAGTGCCAGGAGCTCGGCCAGCATCCGCCGGATCTCGTCCGGGTCCACCTGGCCCAGGTCGAACGCCTCGTAGCGCAGGCCGGCCGGCAGGGTTTCCGGGTCGCGGATATCGGTCTTGCCCATTTCCAGGAAGCGGCCGCCCTCGGCGAGCAGCCGCAGGGACGCGTCCACGTACTCCCCGGACAGGGAGTTGAGGACGACGTCGACTCCCGCGCCGCCCGTGACGGCGGTGAAGGTCTCCGCGAAGGCGGTGGTGCGCGAGGAGGCGATGTGGTCCTCGGCGATGCCCTGTGCGCGCAGGACGTCCCACTTGCCCTCGCTCGCGGTGGCGAACACCTCGGCGCCCAGGTGGTGGGCGAGCTGGACGGCGGCCATGCCGACGCCGCCCGCCGCGGCGTGGATGAGCACCTTGTCGCCGGGCCGTACGCCGCCCAGGGTGACGAGGGCGTGGTGGGCGGTGAGGAAGACGAGCGGCACCGATGCCGCCGTCTCCCACGACCAGTCGTCGGGGATGCGGGTCAGGCGCCGTTCGTCGCCGACGACATACGGTCCGAAGCCGCCGAACAGCATGCCGGTGACCCGGTCGCCGGGCCGTACTCCGGTCACCTCGGGGCCGACCTCGGCCACGACGCCCGCGGCCTCGGAGCCGAACAGCCCGGCGTCGCCGGGGTACATGCCGAGGGCGTTGAGCACATCACGGAAGTTCACGCCGGCCGCGCGGACGGCCACCCGGACCTCGCGCCCGGTCAGCGGGGCGTGCACCTGCGGGCAGGGGGCCGGCGTCAGACCGTCCAGGCTGCCCTTGGCCCGGCTGTCCAGCCGCCAGGGCACGCCCACGGGGGGCAGCAGGGCCGCGCCCGTGTCGCAGCGCGCCAGGCGGCCGACGTGCAGCGATCCGGCGCGGACGACCGCTTGCGGTTCGTCGGCGTCCAGGAGCCGGGGCAGGTCCGGCAGGAGCTCCGCCGCGGACCCGGCCGGGCCGTCGGTGGCGTCGAGGCCGTCGATGTCCACCAGCAGGAACCGGCCCGGGTTCTCCGCCTGTGCGGAGCGCATCAGTCCCCAGACGGCCGCGGCGGCCGGGTCGCCGGTCGTCGCGTCGACGTCGGGGTCGGTGATCGCGCCCCGGGTCACGCACACCAGGCGGGAGCCGGTGAAACGTTCGTCGGCCAGCCACTCCTGGACCAGGCCGAGCATCCGGTGGGTGAGGTCATGGGCCGACTCCGCGACGCGGGCGGGATCGCCCGCCGCCTGGACGACCACGACGTCCGGTACCACCGCGGTCAGGTCGCGCAACGCGCCGACGGTCAGCGGGAGTTGACCCGCCGAGGTCAGGGCCGCGCCGAGGCCGAAGGTGTCCGGGCCGAGCAGTGCCCACGAGGCGTCGGCGCGCTCCCCCTCCCCCGCCCAGGGCAGCCAGTCGACCCGGAACAGCGCGGGGCGCTCGTCGTGGACGGGCCGGGCGGCCAGGTGCGGGGACGCGGAGCGCAGCGCCAGCGACGCCACGGAGATCACCGGCTCGCCCTGGGCGTCGACCGCCGCCAACTGGACGGCGTCCGGGCCGCTGCCGATCACCTGTACCCGGAGCACCGAGGCCCCCGAGGCGTGCAGGGACACCCCGCTCCAGGCGAACGGGAGCAGGCTGCGGCGGTCGCCGTCCGCGCTGGCGAAGACGGTCGCGTGCAGTACGGCGTCAAGCAGCGCCGGGTGTACGCCGAAGGCGTCGGCGTCCGCGGCCGGTGCGGGCAGCGCGACCTCGGCGTAGATCTCCTCGTCGCGCCGCCAGACCGCGCGCAGTCCGCGGAAGACCGGGCCGTACTCCAGGCCCGTGCGGGCGAAGTGGTCGTAGGCGTCGGTGATGTCCACGGGGGTGGAGCCGGGCGGCGGCCAGGTGGTCGCGTCGAAGGTGATCAGCTGCTCGTCGGTGGTGAGCAGTCCGGTGGCGTGCCGGGTCCATTCCTGGTCGGGCGCGTCGGCGGGGCGGGCGTGGAAGCGCAGCTCGCGGCGGCCGGCGTCGTCGGCGCCGCCCACCCTGATCTGCACCTGTACGGCGCCCGTCGCGGGCAGTGCGAGGGGGGCGTCGAGCGTCAGCTCGGCCACCCGGTCGCAGCCGGCCTGGTCCGCGGCGCGGATCGCCAGTTCCAGGAAGCCGGTGCCGGGGAAGAGGGCCTGGCCGCCCACCGCGTGGTCGGCGAGCCAGGGGTGGGTGGCGAGCGAGAGGGTGCCGGTGAGGACGAGTTCGTCGGAGCCCGCGACGGCCATCGCCGCACCGAGCAGCGGATGCCCGGCCGGGGTCAGTCCGAGGGACGCCACATCGACGGCGCGGAGCGAGACCTGCGGCCAGAAGCGTTCGTGGCGGAACGCGTACGTCGGCAGGTACCGTCGGGGCCCAGTTCCAGGAAGGCCGTCACGCCCTGTCCGGCGAGGGTCCGGACGCCATCGGCGAAGCGGCACCCGCTCCGTCAGCAGCGGCGTCACCTCCTCCTCCGTCGCCTGCACGGCGGCCATCGCACCACCGGACGGCAACGCCTCCATCAACCGCGCCCGCGCGCCGACCAACCGGCAGGCATCCGCAAGCGAGAACACCCCGGCGACATGCGCCGCCGCGATCTCACCGATCGAGTGCCCGCCCACGAAGTCCGGGCGGACGCCCCAGGATTCGACCAGCCGGAACAGCGCCACCTCGATGGCGAAAAGGGCCGGCTGGGTGTAGCCCGTGCGGTTCAGCAGAGCGGGGTCCGTGCCCCAGATGACGTCCCGCAGCGGGTGCTCGGTCGCCGTGTCCAGGTGGGCCAGTGCGGCGTCCAGCGCCTCGGCGAAGACCGGGAACCGTTCGGCCAGTTCGCGTCCCATACCGAGGCGCTGGGAGCCCTGGCCGGAGAAGAGGACCGCCGACTTGGGCCGGCTCAGGGCGATGCCTTCGGTGACGCCGGGGGCCGTGCCGTCGGCGAGCCAGGCGGCGAGGGCGGTCCGGCCGGCGTCGAGTCCTTCGGCGGTGACGGCGAGGCGGTGTTCGAGGCTCGCCCGGGTGGTGGCGAGGGAGAAGGCCAGGTCGAGGGCGCGGGGCTCCGGGGTGGGCGCCGCCAGGTGGGTCAGGAGGGCGGTGGCCTGGGCGCGCAGGGCGTCGGCGGTCCGCGCGGACAGCACCCAGGGCAGCGCCGCGGGCGCGGTCCGCTCCCGTGGCGGGGCCGCAGCCGCGGCCGGGGCCGGGGCCTCTTCGATGATCACGTGCGCGTTGGTGCCGCTGACGCCGAATGACGAGACACCGGCCCGGCGCGTCCGCTCGGACACCGGCCACCGGACCGGTTCCGTCAGCAGCTTCACCTCGCCCGCCGTCCAGTCGACGTGCGAGGAGGGCGCGGTGACGTGGAGGGTGCGCGGCAGTTCGCCGTTGCGCAGCGCCATCACCATCTTGATCACGCCCGCGACGCCCGAAGCGGCCTGGGCGTGGCCGATGTTGGACTTGACGGACCCCAGCAGCAGCGGCCGTTCGCGGCCCTGCCCGTACGTGGCGAGCAGGCTCTGCGCCTCGATGGGGTCGCCGAGCGGGGTGCCGGTGCCGTGCGCCTCGACGGCGTCCACCTCGGCCGGGGTGAGCCCGGCGCTCGCCAGGGCCTGGCGGATGACGCGCTGCTGGGCCGGGCCGCTGGGGGCCGTGAAGCCGTTGGAGGCACCGTCCTGGTTGACGGCCGAACCGCGCACGACCGCGAGGACGCGGTGCCCGTTGCGCTGGGCGTCCGAGAGTTTCTCCAGCAGCAGGACGCCGGCGCCCTCCGACCATCCGGTGCCGTCGGCTGAGTCGTCGAACGCCTTGCAGCGCCCGTCGCGCGCCAGCCCGCCCTGGCGGCTGAACTCGACGAGGGAGCCGGGGGTCGACATCACGTTGACGCCGCCGGCGAGCGCCAGGGTGCATTCGCCGTTGCGCAGCGACTGCGCCGCGAGATGGAGGGCGACCAGCGAGGACGAGCACGCCGTGTCGACCGTCAGGGCCGGTCCCTCCAGGCCCAGTGTGTAGGCGAGGCGGCCCGATGCGGCGCTGGCGGCGATGCCGGTGCCGATGTCGCCGGTCGCCTCGTCCGCGGACCCGACGAGGAGGTACGCGTAGTCCTGGCCGTTCGTGCCGATGAACACCCCGGTCCGGCTGGCGCGCAGCCGGGTCGCGTCGATGCCCGCGCGTTCGACGGCCTCCCACGCGGTCTCCAGCAGCAGCCGCTGCTGGGGGTCCATGGTCAGGGCCTCGCGGGGCGAGATCCCGAAGAAGCCGGGGTCGAACTCCGCGGCGCAGTTGAGGAAGCCGCCGCGCTGGCTCACCGCCGTGTCGCGGGCGTCGACGCCGCTGTCGCGCAGGGCGTCGAGGTCCCAGCCGCGGTCGGCGGGGAAGGGCGATATGGCGTCCGTGCCGGAGGCGACCAGGTCCCACAGGTCTTCCGGGGAGTACACCTCGCCGGGGAACCGGCAGCTCATGCCCACGATCGCGATCGGCTCCGTGGTGGCGGCGACGATCTGCCGGTTCTGCCGGCGCAGCCGCTCCGCTTCCTTCATCGCGGCGCGGAGCGCTTCGACGACCTCGTCGCTGGGGGTGTTCATGGTCAACTCCATCACTCGCGTTACAGGTCCGTCTGGCCGTTGAGCGCGGCCCGCACCAGGTCTGCCACTGCCATCGAGTCGATCGCCTCACCGGATGCGTCCGGTGCGGGCGGTGTGTCGCGGCCGACGAGCCGCAGCAGCGGTTCGAGGACGCCGCTGTCGCGCAGCCGGTCGATCGGTACCGAGGCCAGTACGGCCCGGATCTCTGTTTCGTCGTGGTCGGTCATGGGTCCCTCCTCCGGTACGAGCTGCTGGAGCACGTGCGCGCCGAGAGCGGCGGGTGTCGGGTGGTCGAAGACGAGGGTCGCGGAGAGCCGCAGACCCGTCGCCGCGTTGAGCTGGTTGCGCAGTTCGACGGCGCCGAGGGAGTCCACCCCGAGGTCGCGGAAGGACCGTTCGGCGCCGACGGCGTCCTGGTCCGGGTGGCCCAGTACCTGGGCGGCCCGGGTGCGGACCAGCTCCACCACGGTGTCGAGCCGTCGGGCCGGCGGCAGCGCGGCGAGCCGGCCGGCCAGGTCCGGGGCGCCGTCGGCCTCGTCCGGTGCGGCGGCGGCGACCAGTTCCCGGTAGCCGGGGAAGTCGCGCAGCAGCGCGCTCGGCCGGGCCCCGAAGGCGCCGACGTACCGTTCCAGGGCGACATCGGCGACCACGGCCGTCGGCTCCGCCTCGGCGACCAGCTGCCACAGCGCCGCGCAGGCCAGCTGCGGGTCCATGGTGCCGATACCCGCGCGCCGGGCGGCCTCGTCCGCCGCGGCTCCGTCGGCCATACCGCCGCCGCCCCAGGCGCCCCAGGCGATCGAGGTGGCGGGGAGGCCGAGGGCGCGGCGCCGTACGGCCAGGGCGTCCAGCACGGTGTTGGCCGCCGCGTAGTTCGCCTGGCCGGGGTTGCCGACGGCCGCGGTCGCGGAGGAGAACAGGACGAACGCCGACAGGTCCAGGTCCCGGGTCAGTTCGTCGAGCAGCAGCGCCGAGGTGACCTTGGCGCGGAACACCGCCGCGAAGCGGTCCGGGGTGAGCCGGTCCAGGATGCCGTCGTCGAGGACTCCGGCGGTGTGCACGACGGCCGTCAGCGGGTGCTCCGCCGGGATGTCCGCCAGTACGGCCGTGAGCTGCGCGCGGTCCGCCGCGTCCCCGGCGGCGAAGGTGACGCGGGTGCCCAGGCGGTCCAGTTCGGCGCGGAGTTCGGCGGCGTGCGGTGCCTGCGGTCCGCGGCGGCTGAGCAGTACCAGGTGCGGTACGCCGTCGTGGGCGAGGCGGCGGGCGACATGGGTGCCGAGCGCGCCGGTGCCGCCGGTGATCAGCACCGTGCCGGCCGGGTTCCACTGTCCGGAGGACCGGTCCGCGGGCGCGGCCACCAGGCGCGGTGCGAAGACCGCGGCGGCGCGTACCGCCGCCTGGTCCTCGCCGTCCCGGCCGGCCAGGACCGCGGCGAAGCGGGCGGCCGTCCGCTCGTCCGGCGTCACGGGCAGGTCGATCAGTCCGCCCCAGCGCTCGGGGTACTCCAGGGCGGCGACCCGGCCCAGGCCCCAGACGGCGGCCTGGGCGGGGCTGTGCAGTTCCTCCGCGCGGCCCACGGAGACCGCACCGCGGGTGACGCACCACAGCGGGGCGTCGATCCCGGCGTCCCCGAGGGCCTGGAGGAGTGCGGCCGTGAGCAGGAGTCCGGTCGGCACGCCGTCCGGTGCCGTCTCGTCCAGGGCCAGCAGCGAGAGGACTCCGGTGAACTTCCGGCCGGTTCCGGCAAGTTCGGCCGCCAGTGCGGCGCGGTCGGGGGCCGTGGCCGTCACCCGCACCACCTCGGTGCCCAGCGCGTCGAGTGCCGCCGTCACCCAGGGGTCGTCGGCCCGGTCCTCGGGGAGCACCGCCAGCCAGGTGCCGGCCGGGCCGCCCGTGGTCACGCCGGTGAGCGGCTGCCATGCGATGCGGTGCCGCCAGCCGTCCACGACGGAGCGGTCCTGCTGCTGCCGGCGCCAGTCCAGCAGCGCGGGGAGCACCTTCGCGAGGGCGTCGCCCTCGATGTCGAGGACGGACTCCAGGGAGGCGAAGTCCTCCTGCGCCACGGCCGCCCAGAACGCGTGGTCGGTCGCGCCGGCCTCGTCGGCGGCGGGCAGTGCCCGGCCGGCCGGCGCGGCCGGCCAGAACCGGCCGTGCTGGAAGGCGTATGTCGGCAGCTCCACGTGGCGGGCGCCGGTGCCGGCGAAGAACGCGGACCAGTGCGGGCCGCTGCCGTGCACATGCAGCCGGGCCAGGGCGGTGACGGCGGTGGCCTCCTCGTCACGTCCCTTGCGCAGGACGGGCACGGTCAGCGCCTCGTCCGGCAGGGTCTCGCGGGCCAGCGCGGAGAGCACCCCGTCCGGCCCCAGCTCCAGGTACGCGGTGACCCCGCGGGCCGCCAGCTCCCGTACACCGTCGGCGAAGCGGACCGCCTCGCGGACGTGCCGGACCCAGTACTCGGGCGAGCAGAGCTCCTCGGCCGTGGCCACCGCGCCGGTCAGGTTCGACACGACGGGCAGGGCCGGCGGCGCGAACGTCAGCCCGGCCACCACGGCGCGGAACTCGTCGAGCACCGGGTCCATCAGCGGGGAGTGGAAGGCGTGGCTGACCGGCAGCCGGGACTTCTTGCGTCCCAGCCGCTCCGCGATGTCCAGCGCATCGCGCTCGGCGCCCGAGACGACCACCGACGTCGGGCCGTTGACCGCGGCGATGGACACCCGGTCGGTCAGCAGCGGGGTGACCTCGTCCTCGGTGGCCTGTACGGCGACCATGGCGCCGCCGGCCGGGAGCCCCTCCATCAGCCAGGCGCGGGCCACCACCAGCCGGCAGGCGTCCGCCAGGGAGAACACTCCGGCGACGTGCGCCGCGGCGATCTCGCCGATGGAGTGGCCGGCCACGAAGTCCGGCCGCACGCCCCAGGATTCGACGAGCCGGAAGAGCGCCACCTCGATGGCGAACAGCGCCGGCTGGGTGAAGCCCGTACTGTTCAGCAGCTCCGCGTCCGTGCCCCACAGCACGTCCCGCAGCGGGCACTTCAGCTCCGCGTCGAGGTGGCCGAGGACGGTGTCCAGCGCGTCCGCGAACGCCGGGAACCGCTCGTACAGTTCGCGGCCCATCCCGAGCCGCTGGCTGCCCTGGCCGGAGAAGAGGAAGGCGAGCTTTCCGGTGCGCCCCGTCTCCCCCGCGATCACCTGCGGGGTGCCGGTGCCGGCGGCGAGGGCCGCGAGGCCGGCGCGGAGTCCGGCGCGTTCGGCGGCCGGCAGGACGGCCCGGTGCTCGAAGGCCGAGCGGGTCGTCGCGAGCGAGAACGCGAGGTCGGCGAGCGGGGTGTCCGGGTGCGCGTCGGTGTGCGCGAGGAGGCTGCGGGCCTGGTCGCGCAGGGCGCCGGCGGTCCGGCCGGAGAGCAGGACGGGCAGCAGCCCCGCCGCGCGGTCCGGCCCCGCCGGGACGGCCTCGGGCCCGGCGGCCGGCGCCTGTTCGAGGATCACGTGGGCGTTGGTCCCGCTGGCGCCGAACGACGACACTCCGGCGCGGCGCGGCCGGCCGGCGTCCGGCCAGGTGGCCGGTGCGGTCAGCAGAGTGGCGGCCCCGGCGGTCCAGTCCACGTGGGACGACGGGGTCTGCGCGTGCAGGGTCCTCGGCAGCGTGCCGTGCCGCATCGCCATGACCATCTTGATCACGCCCGCGACGCCCGACGCGGCCTGAGTGTGGCCGATGTTGGACTTCAGCGAGCCGAGCAGCAGGGGCCGCCGCGGGTCCCGGTCCTGCCCGTAGGTGGCCAGCAGGGCCTGTGCCTCGATCGGATCGCCGAGCTTGGTGCCGGTGCCGTGCGCCTCCACGGCGTCCACGTCGGCGGGGGCCAGACCGGCGTTGGCGAGGGCCTGGCGGATGACGCGCTGCTGGGCCGGGCCGCTGGGGGCGGTCAGTCCGTTCGACGCGCCGTCCTGGTTGATGGCCGAGCCGCGCAGGACCGCCAGGACGCGGTGGCCGTTGCGCCGGGCCTCGGAGAGCCGTTCGACGACGAGCATGCCCACGCCCTCGGCCCAGCCCGTACCGTCCGCGTCGTCGGAGAACGCCTTGCAGCGGCCGTCCGCGGAGAGGGCGCCCTGCGCGCTGAACTCGACGAATCCGGCCGGGGTGGCCATCACCGTCACACCGCCGGCCAGGGCGATGGAGCACTCACCCGAGCGCAGCGCCTGCGCGGCCAGGTGCAGGGCCACCAGCGACGACGAGCAGGCCGTGTCCACCGACACCGTCGGCCCCTGCAGGCCGAAGCTGTACGCCAGCCGGCCGGAGAGCAGGCTCGCCGACTGGGCGGTCTGCCACTGTCCGATCTCCTCCGGCGGCCGGTAGTCGCCGCTGCCGCCGCCGACGTAGACGCCGGTGCCGCTGCCGCGGAGGGTGGCCGGGTCGATCCCGGCCCGCTCCAGCGCCTCCCAGGCGGCTTCGAGGACGATGCGCTGCTGGGGGTCCATGACGAGCGCCTCGCGCGGTGAGATCCCGAAGAAGCCGGGGTCGAACTCCGCCGCGTCGTAGAGGAATCCGCCGTGGCCGGTCGCACTGCGGCCGCCGTGTCCGCCGGGGCGTCCGGTGAGCAGCGCGTCCAGGTCCCAGCCGCGGTCGGTCGGCAGCTCGCCCACCGCGTCGATGCCCTCGCTGACCAGGCGCCACAGGTCCTCGGGGGACCGCACACCGCCCGGGTAGCGGCAGCTCATGCCGATGATGGCGATCGGGTCGTCGTCGGCCGGGCGGACCACGGCCGCCGGTGTCGCAGGTTCGACCAAGTTCCCTTGGTCACCCATCAGTTGGGTGTGCAGGTGGTCCGCCAGCTCCGCCGGGGTGGGGTGGTCGAAGACGAGCGTCGCCGGGAGGGTGAGGCCGGTGGCGGCGGCGAGCCGGGTGCGCAGGTCGACGGCGGTCAGCGAATCGAAGCCGAGGTCGCGGAAGGGCAGGCCGTCCTCGACCACGTCGGTGCTCGAATGTCCGAGGACCTCGGCGACCTGGGTGCGGACGAGCGCGCGGAGGGTGTCCGAGCGTTCGGCGTCGGAGAGCGCCAGCAGGCGCCGCCGGTAGGCGTCCGCGGACGCTCCGGCGGCCTCGTCCGCCCGGTCGCGGCCGGCCGCTTCGATGGCCGTACGGGCCTCCGGCAGCTCGGCGAAGAACCGGCTGCGGCGCTGCGCGGTGGCGGCGGGGGCGAACACCTCCCAGACCACATCGGCCACCGTCACCGCGCTCTCGTCGTCGGCGACGGCGCGGCCGAGGGCGGCGAGCGCCGGTTCGGCGGCCATCGGCGGCAGTCCGCTCAGCCGCAGATGGGCGGCGAGGGACGGTTCCGTGCTGTCCGCCCAGGCACCCCAGGCGACGGAGAGGGCGGGTACGCCCCGGTCCCGGCGCTGCCGTGCGAAGGCGGCCAGGCGCGCGCCGAGCGCGGCCCGCTCGCCCTGCCCGCGGACGCCCCACACCCCGGCGACCGAGCTGAACAGGACGAACGCGTCCAGCGGCCGGTCGCCGAGCAGGTCGTCGAGGTGGCCGACCGCGGTGAGGGTCGCCGCGGTGTCGGTGTCGTCCGCCGCATGGATCACGGCGGTCAGCGGGGCGTGCTGCGGGACCGCGTCGAGGACGGCGGCGAGCGCGGCACGGTCGGACGGGTCGCAGGTGGCGACGGCCAGGGTGGTGCCGTACGGCGTCAACTCCTCGGTCAGCGAGGCCGTTTCGGCCGGGTCGAGGCCGGGGCCCGTCGTCAGTACCAGGTGCCCGGCGCCCTCGCGGGCCAGCCAGCGGGCGACCCCGCGGCCGGTGGGCGAGGTGCCGCCGACGACGAGGACCGTGCCGGCCGGCTTCCACGAACCGCCAGGGCCGGCCGGTGCGCGCACCAGGCGGCGCGCGTAGGTGCCGGTGGCCCGGACCGCGAGCTGGTCCTCGCCGTCGGGTCCGCCGAGCGCCCGGACGAAGCGGGCCGCGGCCGGTGCGTCCAGCGCCTCGGGCAGGTCGATGAGACCGCCCCAGCGCTCGGGGTACTCCAGCGCGGCCACCCGGCCGTCGCCCCATACGGCCGCCTGGCCGGGGTGGGCCAGGTGCTCCGTCGCCCCGACGGCGACGGCGCCGCGCGTGACGCACCACAGCGGTGCGTCGATACCGGCCTCGGCCAGCGCCGTCAGCAGCGCCGTGGGCCGGACCGCGGCGGGCGGCAGGGCGGCGATGCCGGTGCCGTCGGCCTCGGGTGCGGTCGGCTCGGCCGCCGCGAGCAGGGACACCACACCGGTGTACTCCGCGCCGTCGCGGTGCGCCGTGGCCAGGTCCCCGGCCTCGACGCGGACCGCGTCCTCGCCCAGGGCGTCCACCACGGCCGTGACCCAGGCGTCCCGGGCGGCCCCGGCCGGTACGAGCACCAGCCGGCGGCCGTGCGGCGGCGCCGAGTCGGCGGCGGGCAGCGCCGTCCAGGTTTCGCGGTAGCGCCAGGTGCCGGACGCGGACTGCTCGGTGCGGCGGCGCCGCCAGGAGGACAGCGCCGGGACCATCGCGGTCACGGTGTCGCCGTCCAGCTCCAGTGTCGCGGCGAGCGCGTCCACATCGCGGTCCTCGACCGCCGACCAGAACTCCGTGTCCGCGGCGTCGGGCGCGCCCGGCCGGGCGGCGGCCCGCGCCGGCCAGAACCGCTCGCGCTGGAACGCGTAGGTCGGCAGGTCCACCCGCCGGGCGCCCGATCCGGCGAAGAACGCGGACCAGTCCACGGCCACGCCCCCCACGTGCAGGCGGGCCAGCGCGGTGGTGACGGCCGCCGCCTCGTCGCGGTCCGCGCGCAGGACGGGCACGACCGTCGGCGCGGGCTCGGCGCCGTCGAGGCTCTGCTGGGCCATCGCGGCGAGCACCCCGTCGGGCCCGAGCTCGACGAACGCCGTCACGCCCGCGTCCCGCAAGGTGCGCACGCCGTCGGCGAACCGCACCGCCTCGCGGACGTGCCGGACCCAGTACGCGGGCGAGGTCAGTTCCTCGTCCGTGGCGAGGCGGCCGGTCAGGTTCGAGACGACCGGCACCTGCGGGTCCCGGAACTCCAGTTGACCGGCGATACGGGCGAAGTCGGCCAGCATCGGGTCCATCAGCGGCGAGTGGAAGGCGTGGCTGACGCGCAGCCGCCGGGTCCGCCGGCCCTGCTCCGCGAAGCGTGCGGCGAGTTCGAGGACGGCGGCCTCGGCGCCGGCGATGACCAGCGCGTCGGGGCCGTTGACGGCCGCGAGCGCCACGGACGCGTCCAGCAGCGGGGTGATCTCGTCCTCGGTGGCCTGTACGGCCACCATCGCGCCGCCCGTGGGGAGCTGCTGCATGAGCGTCGCGCGGGCGGCGACCAGCCGGCAGGCGTCCGGCAGGGCGAGGACCCCCGCCACATGTGCCGCGGTGAGCTCGCCGATGGAGTGCCCGGCGACGAAGTCGGGCCGCACCCCCCAGGACTCGACCAGCCGGAACAGCGCCACCTCGATGGCGAAGAGGGCCGGCTGGGTCCAGCCCGTGTCGTTCAGCAGCTCCGCCTCGGGCGTGCCGGCCGGGGCGAACAGCACCTCCCGCAGCGGGCGGGCCAGTTCGGTGTCCAGGTGCGCCAGCACCGCGTCCAGGGCCTCGGCGAAGACGGGGAAGTGTGCGTAGAGTTCCCGGCCCATGCCGGCCCGCTGGCTGCCCTGGCCGGAGAAGAGGAACGCGGTCTTCCCGGCGGTGTGGCCGGCCGTGCCGCGCGCCGCCTCCGTCACCCCGCCGTCGGCGGCGAGCAGCACCGCGCGGTGCGGGAAGGCGGTACGGCCCGTCGCGAGCGAGTACCCCACGTCCACGGGGGACGGTGCGCCGTCGTCTCCGGTGAAGGCGATCAGCCGCTCGATCTGCTGCCGCAGCGCCTCCTGGGTACGGCCCGACACGACCCACGGCACGAGCGCGGGAGCCGTCGCGGCGGGGCGTTCGGCGGCCGGTTCGGCGGCCGGTGCCTGCTCGATGATGACGTGCGCGTTGGTGCCGCTGACGCCGAACGCGGAGACGCCCGCCCGGCGCGGGTGGCCGGTCCGCGGCCAGGCGGTCGCCTCGGCCAGCAGCTCGACGGCGCCCGCCGACCAGTCGACATGGGACGACGGGGCGTCGAGGTGCAGCGTCTTGGGCAGGGTGCCGTGCCGCATCGCCAGGAGCATCTTGATGACGCCCGCGACGCCCGCGGCGGCCTGGGTGTGGCCGATGTTGGACTTGACCGCGCCCAGCAGCAGCGGGTGCGCCCGCTGCTGCCCGTACGTCGTCAGCAGGGCGTGTGCCTCGATCGGGTCGCCGAGGGTGGTGCCGGTGCCGTGTGCCTCGACGGCGTCGACCTCGGCCGCGGTCAGGCCCGCGTCGGCCAGCGCCTGCCGGATGACGCGCTGCTGGGCGGGGCCGTTGGGCGCGGTGAGGCCGTTGGAGGCGCCGTCCTGGTTGACGGCGGTGCCGCGGATGATGCCGCGGATCTCGTGTCCGTTGCGGACGGCGTCGGAGAGCCGCTCCAGGACGAGGACGCCGGCGCCCTCGGACCAGGCGGTGCCGTCGGCGCCGTCGGCGAACGCCTTGCAGCGGCCGTCGGGTGCCAGACCGCCCTGCGTGCTGAACTCGATGAAGGAGTCCGGGCTGGACATCACGGAGACGCCGCCGGCCAGTGCCAGTGTGCACTCCCCCGCGTGCAGCGCCTTGGCGGCCCAGTGCAGCGCCACCAGGGACGACGAGCACGCGGTGTCGACCGTGACCGCCGGGCCCTCCAGGCCGAGCGCGTAGGAGAGCCGGCCGGACATGACGCTGGCGGTGGTGCCGGTGGCGACATAGCCCTGGACGTCGGCGTCGGAGGCGCGCAGGACGGTGGAGTAGTCCTGGCCGTTGGTGCCGACGAAGACGCCGGCCGGGGTGCCGCGGAGCGTGGCCGGGTCGATACCGGCCCGCTCCAGGGCCTCCCAGCTCGTCTCCAGCAGCAGGCGCTGCTGCGGGTCCATCGCGAGGGCCTCGCGCGGGGAGATGCCGAAGAAGCGGGCGTCGAACTCGGCGGCGCCGGTGAGGAATCCGCCCTCGCGGGTGGCCGAGGCGCCCGCGGCGAGGGCGTCCAGGTCCCAGCCCCGGTCGGTGGGGAAGGCGGAGATGCCGTCGCGGCCGTCGGCGAGCAGCTGCCACAGCTCCTCGGGGGTGGCCACGCCGCCGGGGAAGCGGCAGCTCATGCCCACGACGACGACCGGGTCGTCGGCGGCGGGGGCGGTGGTGGCCGGCGGCGCGGCGGTCTCGGGCAGCGAGCCGTCGAGCTCCGCCAGCAGGAACCGTGCCATCGCCAGCGGGGTCGGGCTGTCGTACACGAGGGAGGCGGGCAGGTTCAGGCCGGTCGCGGCCGACAGGCCGTTGCGCAGTTCGAGGGCGGTCAGGGAGTCGAAGCCGAGGTCCTTGAAGGCCCGTTCGGGTTCGACGCGGCCGGCGTCGGTGTGCCCGAGCACTCCGGCCACGAGGGTGCGCAGCAGGTCGAGCAGGTGGTCGGCGCGCTCGGCGGCGGGCAGTGCCGCCAGTCGCTGCCGCAGCTCCGGTTCGCGGGGCCCGGCGGCGTCCGGGCCGGTGACCACCGCGGCGTCCTCCCGTACCTCGGGCAGGTCTGCCACGAACGGTACGGGCCGGGCGGCGGCGAGGGTGCGGACGAAGCGGCGCCAGTCGATATCGGCGATGGCGACGGTCGTGTCGTCGTGTTCGATCGCCTGCTGGAGTGCGGCGATCGCCTGCCGCGGCGGCAGCGGGGCGAATCCGCCACGGCGTACCCGGCTCTCGATGTCCGCGGTGCCGGCGACCATACCGGCGCCCGCCCAGGGGCCCCAGGCGACGGAGGTCGCGGTCCGGCCGAGGGCCCGGCGGCGTTCGGCGAGCGCGTCCAGGTAGGCGTTGGCCGCCGCGTAGTTGCCCTGGCCCGCGGCGCCGATGACGCCCGCGGTCGAGGAGAACAGGACGAACGCCGACAGGTCCATGCCCTCGGTGAGCTCGTCGAGATGGCGCGCCGCGACGGTCTTCGCACGCAGTACGGCCGCGAAGTCCTGCGGGGTGAGCGCCGCCACGACGCCGTCCTCGACGACGCCCGCGGTGTGGAAGACGGCGGTGAGCGGGCGGTCCTCGGGGATACCGGCGAGGACCGCGGCCAGGGCGTCCCGGTCGGCGGCGTCGCAGGCGGTGAGGGTGACCTGGGCACCCGCCGCGGCCAGTTCGCGGCGGAGTTCGGCGGCGCCGGGCGCGTCGGGGCCGCGCCTGCTGGTGAGCAGCAGGTGTTCGGCGCCGAGCTGGGCCAGCCAGCGGGCGACCTCGCTGCCGAGTCCGCCGGTGCCGCCGGTGACGAGCACGGTGCCGGTGGGGCTGTAGGCGCGGCGGGCCTCGCCGGCGGCGGGGCTGTGGGTGAGACGGCGGGCGTAGACACCGGAGGCGCGGACGGCCACCTGGTCCTCGCCGCGCTCCGCGGTCAGCATGTCCACGAGGCGGCGGAGCGCGGTGGCGTCGAGGTGCTCGGGCAGGTCGGCCAGGCCGCCCCAGCGCTGCGGGTGTTCGAGTCCGACGACCCGGCCGAGGCCCCAGACGGCGGCCTGTTCGGGGGTGCGTACGGGCTCGGAGCGGCCGACGGACACGGCGCCGCGGGTCACGCACCACAGCGGGGCGTCGATCCCGGCGTCGCCGAGCGCCTGGACGGCGGTGGCCGTCAGCAGGAGGCCGGCGGGCACGTCCGCGTCCGGCGCCTCGTCGACGACCGCGAGCAGCGACAGGATTCCGGTGAACTCGCCTGCTTCGAGGGGCAGTTCCGCGAGGCGCTCGCCGAGCGCCGCCCGGTCGGGTGCCGTGACCTCGATCCGTACGGTCCGATCGCCGAGGGCGTCGGTGACGGCGGTGCACCACGCGTCGTCCGCGGTACCGGCCGGGGACAGCACCAGCCACGGCCCCGGGGTGGCGGTCGGCGCGGTGGGTGCGGTCAGCGGCTTCCAGGTGACCCGGTAGCGCCAGGTGTCGGTGCGGGACTGCTCGTCGCGGCGGCGGCGCCAGGCGGTCAGCGCCGGGACCATCGCGGTCACGGTGTCGCCGTCCAGCTCCAGGGCCGCGGCGAGCGACGCCACGTCCTGCTGTTCCACGGCCGACCAGAACTCCGCGTCCACCGCGTCGGCTTGGACCGCGGCGGCCGTCCGCTCCGGCCAGAACCGCTCGCGCTGGAAGGCGTACGTCGGCAGCTTCACCGGTCGCGCGCCCGATGCCGCGAAGTCGGCGTGGTCCGTGTAGGCCGCGAAGTAAGCGGCCCAGTCCACGGTCACGCCCCGCACCTGTACGCCGCTCAGCGCGGCGGTGACGGTGCGGACCTCGTCGCGGTCGCGGCGCAGCAGCGGCAGCAGTGCCGTGCGCCGTTCGTCGGTCAGGCTCTCGCGGGCCATCCCGCACAGCACCCCGTCGGGGCCGACCGCCGCCACCGACACCCGGTCGGTCAACAGCGGCAGAACCTCGTCCTCGGTGGCCTGCACCGCGACCATCGCCCCGCCCGCCGGGAGCGCCTGCATCAACCGGCCGCGCGCGGCGACGAGCGTGCAGGCGTCCGCCAGGGACAGCACACCCGCGACATGCGCCGCCGCGAGTTCACCGATGGAGTGCCCGGCGAGATAGTCGGGGCGGACGCCCCAGGACTCGACGAGGCGGAACAGCGCGACCTCGACGGCGAACAGCGCGGGCTGGGCGTAGCCGGTCAGGTCGAGCAGGGCGGCTTCCGGTGTGCCGTCCGCCGCGAAGATCACCTCGCGCAGCGGGCGGTCCGTGGTGGCGTCGAACCGGGCGAGCACCGCGTCGAGGGCATCGGCGAACACCGGGTATCGGTCGTACAACTCCCGTCCCATGCCCTGCCGTTGGCTGCCCTGGCCGGTGAAGAGGAACGCCAGCCCACCGTGGCCCGTGGTGCCCTGGAGCAGACCGGGGGCCGGTGCGCCGTCGCGCAGCGCCGTCAGGGCGCGCAGCAGTTCGCCGTGGTCCCCGGCCACGACCGCCGCGCGGTGCTCCAGGGCCGCGCGGGTGGTGGCCAGCGCGTACCCGAGGTCGGTGAGGTGCATACCGGGCCGGTCCGCGACGAAGGAGAGCAGCCGGCCGGCCTGGGCGCGCAGCGCGGCGTCACTCCGGGCCGACACCAGCAGGGGTACCGGCTCCGCCGCGGGCGCCGGTCCGTCGGTGGGCTCGGCGGCGGGTTCGGTGGCGGGTTCGTCGGCGGGAGGTGCCTGTTCGAGGATGGTGTGCACATTGGTGCCGCCGAGCCCGAAGGAGGACACACCGCCCCGGCGTGGGTGCCCGGTTTGCGGCCAGTCGCGCTGCTCGGTCAGCAGGTCGATGGCCCCGGCCGACCAGTCGACATGGGACGACGGGGTCTCGGCGTGCAGGGTCCTCGGCAGGACGCCGTGCCGCAGCGCCTCCACCATCTTGATGACGCTGGCGACGCCGGACGCCATCTGGGTGTGGCCGATGTTGGACTTCACCGAGCCGAGCAGCAGGGGACGGGTGCGGTCCTGGCCGTAGGTGGCGAGCAGGGCCTGCGCCTCGATGGGGTCGCCGAGGGCGGTGCCGGTGCCGTGGCCCTCCAGGGCGTCGACATCGTCGGGACGCAAACCGGCATCGGCGAGGGCGTGGCGGATGACGCGCTGCTGGGAGGGGCCGTTGGGGGCGGTCAGCCCGTTGGAGGCGCCGTCCTGGTTCATCGCGCTGCCGCGCACCACGGCCAGCACGTCGTGTCCGTTGCGGCGGGCGTCGGAGAGCCGCTCCAGCAGGACGAGGCCGACGCCTTCGGCGAGGGTCATCCCGTCGGCGGCGTCCGCGTACGCCTTGCAGCGGCCGTCGGCGGCGAGGGCCCGCTGCCGGCTGAAGCCGATGAAGGCGTTGGGGGTGGCCATGATGCTCACCCCGCCCGCGAGGGCGAGGGTGCTCTCGCCGTTGCGCAGGGACTGGCAGGCGAGATGGATGGCAACCAGGGAGGAGGAGCACGCAGTGTCGAGGGTGACCGCCGGGCCCTCCAGTCCGAAGAGGTAGGCGACCCGGCCGGACAGGATGCTGGGGAGCGTGCCGGTGACCATGTGGCCCTCGGCGGCGCCGGCGGCGCCGAGGTCGCTCGCCGCGTAGTCCTGGTAGCTCGCGCCGATGAAGGTGCCGGTCAGCGTGGACCGTACGGAGACGGGGTCGATGCCCGCCCGCTCGAAGGCTTCCCACGCGGTCTCCAGCAGCAGCCGCTGCTGCGGGTCCATGGCGAGCGCCTCGCGCGGCGAGATGCCGAAGAACCCGGCGTCGAAGTCCGCGACCTGCCGCAGGAAGCCGCCCTGGACGGAGTAGCTCTTGCCCTGGCTGTCGGGGTCCGGGTCGTAGAGCCCGTCGGCGTCCCAGCCGCGGTCCTCGGGGAAGCCGGAGATGGCGTCGGTGCCGTCCAGGACGAGGTCCCACAGCTGGTCCGGCGAGGTCACCCCGCCGGGGTAGCGGCAGCTCATGCCGACGATCACGATCGGATCGTCATCGGTGGCGGACGGCGCCGCGGCGGCGGCCGGCGGGGCCTCGGTGCCGGCGAGTTCGGCGCGCAGGAAGCCCGCCAGGGCGGCCGGGTTGGGGTGGTCGAAGACCATGGTGGTCGGCAGGGTCAGACCGGTGACCGCGGCGAGCCGGTTGCGCAGGCCGACGGCCGTGAGGGAGTCGAAGCCGACATCGCGGAAGGCGCGCCGGTCCGACAGCGCCTCGGAGGAGGTGTGGCCGAGGACGGTGGCGGCCTCACCGCGCACCAGGTCCAGCAGGAGCCGTTCCTGCTCGGCGGCGGGCAGCGCCCGCAGCCGGGCCGCGAACTCCGCCTCCCCGGCGGGGCCGTCCGCCCGCGCGGCGGCTTCGGTCAGCTGCCGGACGTCGGGGATCTCGTCGAAGAGGGTGGTGGGGCGGGTCGAGGTGTAGACGGGGTGGTAGACGTCCCAGTCGACATCGGCGACGGCGACGGCGGTCTCGTCGTCGTCCAGGGCGCGCCGCAGTCCGGCGAGCGCCAGCTCGGGGTCCATGAACTCCAGGCCGCTGCGGCGGATCTGCTGCGGGTCGACGCGGCCGAGCTGGAGGTCGTCGGCCCAGATGCCCCAGGACAGGGCGGTGCCGGTCAGGCCGCGGGCGCGCCGGTTGTCGGCGAGCGCGCCGAGGAAGGCGTTCCCGGCGACGTACGCGGCGTGCCGGCCGCTGCCCCACATCCCGGCGGTGGAGGAGAAGAGCACGAAGGAGTCGAGGGCGTCGTCGGCCAGCAGTTCGTCCAGGTGCCGGGCGCCGGCGACCTTCGCGTCGACGACCCGCGCGAACTCGTCCAGGCCGGTCTCCGCCAGCGTCTGGAGCTCGATCACGGCGGCGGTGTGCACCACGTTGCGGAGGGTGTGCCCGTCGGCCTTCAGCCCGGCGAGCAGTGCGGCGACGGCGTCGCGGTCGGCGACATCGCAGCCGATGACGGTGGCCTCGGTGCCCGACTCGGCGAGCTCGGCGACCAGTTCGGACGCCCCAGGGGCCTGCGGGCCGCGGCGGCTGACGAGCACCAGCCGCTCCGCGCCCTGTCCGGCGAGCCACCGTGCGACGTGCCGGGCGAGGGTGCCGGTGCCGCCGGTGATCAACGTGGTACCGCGAGGCGTCCAGGTACCGGCCGGCCGACGCTCCTCGGCAGCGGCCCGCACAATCCGGCGCGCGAACACCCCCGAGGCGCGGACCGCAAGCTGATCCTCACCACCGGCCCCCGCCAGCACAGCAGCAAGCCGCTGCCCCGCCCGACGGTCCACCACCACCGGCAGATCCACCACACCGCCCACCCGCTGCGGATGTTCCAGCGCCGCGGTCCAGCCCACACCCAGCACCTGCGCCTGATCGGGGTTGATAACCCGGTCCGAACGCCCGGTGGACACCGCGCCCCGGGTCAGGCACCACAGCGGCGCCTCCAACTCCACGTCACCCAGGGCCTGGACGAGCGCGACGGTGAGGGCGAGCCCGACGGACAGACCGGGATACCCCTCACTCGGCTCCTCCGCACCGGCCAGCACGGACACCACACCCGCGAGATCCCCGACACCGGCCAACCGCTCCACCAGCACCGCACGATCCACACACGCCTCATCCAGCACCAACCGCCGCACCTGCGCACCACCGTCAGCCAGCGCAGTGCTCACGTCCTCGTCCTGGACGCCCTCGGCGGAGACCAGCAGCCAGGTGCCCGACAGCGCCGGCCGTGCGGGGACGTCCAGCGGCCGCCAGTCCACCCGGTACCGCCACGCGTCGACCGTCGAGCGGTCACGCCGCTGCCGCCGCCAGGTGGAGAGCGCGGGCAGCACGGCGGCGAGGGACTCCTCGTCGATGTGCAGGCTCCGGGTGAGCGTCTCCAGGTCCGCCTGCTCCACCGCGGTCCAGAACGCGGCGTCGGCCGGATCGGCCGCGGCGGTCCCCTCCGGGTCGGCGGGCACGAGCCAGAAGTGCTCGTGCTGGAAGGCGTACGTGGGCAGGTCCACCCGGCGGGCGTCCGTACCGGCCCAGGCCGCCGCCCAGTCGACGGGCACGCCCCGGACGAACGCCTCGGCCAGCGAGGTGTACACCCTGCGCAGCCCGCCTTCGTCGCGGCGCAGGGTGCCGACCGCGACGGCGGCCTGGCCGCCGACGGTGTCATCGATCATGTCCTGGATCCCGACGATCAGCACGGGGTGCGAGCTGACCTCGATGAACGACCGGTACTCGGCGCCCAGGAGGTTGCGGACGGCTTCCTCGAAGCGCACGGTCTGCCGCAGATTCCGGTACCAGTACTCGGCGTCGGTCGCGGCCGTCTCCAGCCAGTCGCCGGTCATGGTCGACAGGAACGGCACCTCCGGCCGCCGGGGCTTTACGGGGGCGAGTACGTCGAGCAGCTCCTCACGCAAGTCCTCGACCTGCCATCGGAACGGACATCATCCCGCCCCGCCCCGCCAACCGCCGCCCAATCGCCTGACTCCGCAGCGCCACCACCCGCGCCCCGTCCTCCAACGACAACGCGCCGGAGACGACCGCGGCCGCGATCTCCCCCTGCGAATGCCCGATCACCGCATCCGGACGCACACCATGCGCCCGCCACACCGCCGCCAACGACACCATCATCGCGAACGACGCGGGCTGCACCACATCCACCCGCTCCAACGACGGCGCACCCTCAACCGCCCCCAACACCTCCGTCAACGACCAGTCCACGAACGGCCGCAGAGCCTCCTCA
>JOEL01000086.1 GCA_000720995.1 Streptomyces celluloflavus | reverse complement strand
AAACGCCCGGTTACATTTCGAACCCGGAAGCTAAGCCTTTCAGCGCCGATGGTACTGCAGAGGGGACTCTGTGGGAGAGTAGGACGCCGCCGAACAATCATTGTGGGAAGGCCCCGCACCTTATGGTGCGGGGCCTTTCTGCGTTCCGGGCCCGTTCGCCCCTCCCATGCGCCGGCCGCCTGCGCCGCCTCTACGGGTTCATCGGCGCCACGGCGGTGGGTGGACCGTCCGGGGAGTGTGGGGATGGGCGCCGACTCCAAGGTTTCAAGGGGCTGTCCGGTGACGACGGGGTGCGGTCCGGCCGAAGGCCGACGTCGGCGACAAGGACAGCCGCCCACCCGGCGCGCTGACAAAGTACCTGCACACTTGTCGCACCTCATGGAAAACCGCAGGGCAGAGCATTCTTACCGCTATTGACAACGGTCACCGATGCAGCCTTTGCAAAGAGGCCGTGGCATGGGTTTCACTGCGGAGGACATAACGGCAACGGTTTCACTGCGGGGGACACGACGGTAATCGGGAGGGCATTCCGCCATGACCACGCACCACGGACACGATCACAAGCAAGGGCGCGCGTCCGGCGCGTGTAAAGGACACGACGGACACGAAGGGCGCTCTCGCGGGGTCACCGCCGGCACGGACCAGCGGTGGCTGACGGCGGCGCTCGTCCTCATCACCGGGTTCATGGCGGTCGAGGTCGTGGTCGGTGTGATCGCCAACTCCACGGCACTGATGGCCGACGCGGCGCACATGCTCACCGACTCCGCCTCGATCGTGCTCGCCCTGATCGCGATGCGGCTCGCAGCCCGGCCGGCCCGCGGCCACTTCACGTTCGGCCTCAAGCGCGCCGAGATTCTCTCCGCGCAGGCCAACGGCCTGACCCTGCTGCTGCTCGGCGCATGGCTGACGTATGAGGCGATCGGCAAGCTGATCGACCCGCCGGAGGTCGACGGCGGGCTGATGCTGACCACCGCACTCATCGGCATCGTCGTCAACGTCGTTGCGGGCTGGTGCATTTCGAAGGCCAACCGGACCTCGCTCAACGTCGAAGGCGCCTACCAGCACATCCGCAACGACCTCTTCGCGTTCATCGGCACCGCAGTGGCCGCCCTGGTCATCGTCACCACCGGGTTCGCCCGCGCCGATGGCGTCGCGACGCTCGTCGTCGTCGCCCTCATGGTCAAGGCCGGCCTCGGCCTGGTGCGCGACTCCGGCCGCATCCTCCTGGAGGCCGCGCCCGCCGGAACCGACCCCGACGCACTCGGCGACCTGATGGCCGCCCGGCCCCACGTCGTCGAGATCCACGACCTGCACGTATGGACCATCACCTCTGACCAGCCCGCCCTGTCCGCGCACGTCATGGTCGAGCCCGACGGCGACTGCCACGCCGTGCGCCGCGACCTGGAACATCTGCTCGCCGAGGGCCACGGCATCGACCACGCGACCATCCAGGTCGACCACGCTCCCGCGGCCGAGGGCCACTGCCGAGACCCGCACGGCCCCGTCCACCGAGAGACCGCGCACGCCAACTGAGTCCCGGACGCCCGTACGAACCAGCCGGGCCAGGCGATGTATCGGGAGTGTCCGATCAACGGCGGATCTGCTGATGGGCGTTCACCGGCTCGGCCACCACGCACCGCTCACCGTGGTGCGCCACCTCGGCTGCGGCGGCTGGCCCGGCGGGCCCGTCGTCGGCGATACTGCCCCGCGCCTGGCCCGCAGGCCGACCGGGTGGGGTGCGTCGGAGCGGACCGCCGCGGGTGAGTTCGGTGTGGGCGTTCGACTGCGCGTACCGGCCTCAGCCGCCCTGCGGAGCCACGGGCCGCGAGGCTATGGCGCTGCCCTGCCTGGAGGACCTGCGCCGGGCTGACGGAGGCCACGTCCTGTCGGCCGTATGCGACGGACCGTCCGGGCGGGCGCCGCGGGCCTGGGTGCGAAAGCCCGTGGGCGCGCAGTCTGCCCGCTGGCGGAAGAACTTCGCGAAGCTGGAAGGGGTGGCGAAGCCGAGGCGGCGTGCGATGTCGGCGGCCGACAGGTCGGTGTGGACCAAGAGGCGTTTGGCCTCCAGCAGGGTGCAGTCGTCCAGGTATTGCTTGGCGGTGCGGCCCGTGACGGTGAGGACGGCCCGTGTGAGGGTGCGTGGGCTGTAGCCCAGGGCTCGGGCGTACTCGTCGACGCGCCGACTGGTGGCGGGGCTGTTTTCGACGGCCTGGTGGAAGGCGAGGAAGACGCGGTTGCCACGGCAGTGCGCCTGCTGATGGGGCGGAAGGTGGGACAGCCGGAGCACGAGGACGGACAGCAAGTGGCGGACGATCTCGACCTGGGCATCGAGCGGCAGGACACCCGTCCGGGCGTAGGCGTCTTGCAGCAGGCAGAGGGTCTGCTCCAGCGCGCGCCTCTCGCCTTCGGCAGGGAACACGGGGCCTTGCGGACGGGGCGGGCCGACGGGGGACCCGGAGACGGTCGCGCGATCGAAGAAGCCGGGCTGGAAGACGCACACGGTGCCGGTGGCCGCGCCCGTCCCGATGTGGAAGACCTGACCGGGCCGGAGCCAGAGCCAGGTGTCGGGCTGCATGGTGTGGTCGTTGCCGTCCACGGTGATGCGCAGGGATCCGGACCGGACGCAGACGAGGTGGTGGAACTCGGCGCGCATCGGGCCGTGCAGGTCGATTCCGCACTCGGCCGCTCTGCCACCGAGAGCGTCGAGGTCGAACACGTCCATCCCGGGGAGGGCTCCGGGGCGTGAACGGAAAGGGAGGGTGGCGATCCGCTGCTTGGCCATGGCCGGCCTCTCCGCGCGGGGCGGCTCGCTTCGCCGCCGTTCGGTGCGGTCATTTCGGTATTCCGGGAGCTGTCCCGTGGTGGGTACGCCGCACCGACGGAAGCGCGGGGCCGCAGCCGGCCGGGAGCCGGCGTGTTCCCACCCAGGGTAGGGGGCGGCCACCCGGGGACGGTGGTGGATCAGGACTGGCGCAACGGGGGAATGGTGGGAACCTCCGGTGCGTCGCGGATGTCCTCAGCGGTCATCTTGAAGCTGTCCGGGTAGGCGTCGCGGCGGGTGCGGCGGTCCGGTTCACAGGTGCGCCAGCAGTACAGGCACCGGCGGCACTGATGGACCTCCCAAGCCCCGGCGACAGGTGATGAGTACAGCAGCTGAAGGGACTCGTACCCGCAGCGCGGGCACTCGGTCGGGGTCGCGATGGTCGCAGTCACGGTGGGAGCCGTCCTCCGAAGAAGTCGCTGGTCCTGTGGTCACTTGACGAGGTGTCGGAGCTTGGTGAGCCACTCGTCGGCTTCGGGCAGGTCACGAACCGGGTTTCCGTAGTTGCCGCGGCCGTCGGGTGACGCCGGGGTGGTGGCGTCGATGATGAGCTTGTCGGTGATGCCCGGTGTGATCGCCTGGGGGGCGAGTTCGAGGACGGACAGGTTGGGGAGGGTGATCAGGTCCCCGGACGGGTTCATCTTCGTCGACAGTGCCCACATCACCTGCGGGAGGTTGAAGGGGTCGACGTCCTCGTCGACGACGATGACGGTGGCCGCGTAGCCGAGGCCGTGCGGGGTCGTCAGTACGCGCATGCCCACCGCCTTGGCGAAGCCGCCGTAGCGCTTCCCGGTGGAGACGATGACGACCAGGCCATGCGTGTACATGGCGTTGACCGCCTGGACCTCCGGGAATTCCCGCTTGAGCTGCTCGTACAACGGCACACACGTGTTGGCGGCCATCAGATAGTCGATCTCGGTCCACGGCATGCCCAGGTAGAGGTGCTCGAAGATCGGGTCGGTGCGGTAGGAGATCCGGTCGATGCGGACGACGGTCATCTTGCGGCCGCCCGAATAGTGGCCGGTGAATTCGCCGAAGGGCCCCTCGATCTCGCGCTTGCGCCCTTCGATCACGCCCTCGATCACGACCTCGGAGCCCCACGGCACGGGCAGCCCGGTGTGTGGGGCCTTGGTGACGGGGGCGGGGGCGCCGCGCAGGGCGCCGGCGAGTTCGTACTCGTTCTGGTCGTATTCCATCGGCGTGGCGGCGACGATGGAGATGACGGGGTCGTTGCCGAGAGTGATGGCGATGGGCAGGTCCTCGCCCTTCTCCTCGGCCTTGCGCAGGTGCTGGGCGATGTCGTGCATGGGAACGGGCTGTAGGGCCAGCTTGCGCTTGCCCTTGGCCTCGATGCGGTAGACGCCGACGTTTTGCTTGCCGGAGTTCTCCGGGTCGTCGGGGTCCTTGGAGATAACCGCGGCCTTGTCGAGGTAGAAACCGCCGTCACCGTCGTTGAGGCGGATCAGCGGCAGCACGTCGAAGATGTTGACGTCTTCGCCCTCGACCGAGTTCTGCGCCCATGGCGCGTCGTCGCGCCACTCGGGTGGGATGGGGAACGTGTCCCACCGGCGGATGAACTCCTCGACCTGCTCCTTGGTGCCGGTCTGCTTCGGAAGGCCCAGGGCGAGGGCGTGATTGGCCCAGGAGCCGTGCACGTTCATCGCGATCCGCGCGCCGTTGAAGCCGTAGACGTTGTCGAAGTACAGGGCAGGTGCGGCGTCGCCGAGCCGTGGCGCGGCGTTGGCGGCCGCGGCGATATCGGGCTCGGGCATCACCTCGTCGGTGATGCGGACCAGCTGGCCCTCCTCGTCGAGGGCCTGGAGGAAGCTGCGCAGATCGTCGTAGGCCATGATTCAACTCCTTGCGAACGAGGTTGCGTTGCATGGGGGCGGGGCGGTGAGGGCGTGCCAAGAGGGGGGAGAACGCGGCGGGTTCAGGACCGGACAGCGGTCGCCGGTTCGTCGCGGGCCGCTGTCCGGGCCGAGTGCATGCCTTCCCAGCGCCGGGCGGCGGGGAAGGGCAGGCCGAACTGGTCCAGGACACGCGCGGTGACGTGATCGACGATGTCGTCCACGCTGCGCGGGTGGTTGTAGAACGCGGGCATCGGCGGCACCATCCGGACCCCCATGCGCGCCAGCGCCAGCATGTTCTCCAAGTGGATCTCGCTCAGCGGTGTTTCACGTGGAACCAGCACGAGCGTGCGCCGTTCCTTGAGGACGACATCGGCCGCGCGTCCCACCAGACCCTCGGCGTAACCCGTACGGATGCCGGCGAGGGTCTTCATCGAGCAGGGCACGACCACCATGCCCTCGGTGCGGAACGAACCGGAGGAGATGGTGGCGCCTTGGTCCTCCGCGTTGTGCGCCTCGTCGGCGAGCGAGATGACCTCGCGTGCGGAAAGTCCCGTCTCCAGTTCGATCGTGGTGCGTGCCCATCGGGACAGCACGAGATGGGTCTCCACCTCGGGCAGTTGCTTGAGCGCCTGGAGCAGGCGCACGCCGAACGGTGCTCCGGTCGCTCCGGTCATGCCTACGATCAGCCGCATTCTCCACGCTCCCTGCCTCGCGACGAGTTGCCTCGTGACGAGACGCGGTGGACAACGCGCCGAAATCACCGCCCGCGCCTCGGACACCACCTACGCTAAGCCTGTGAACAGGGCTTTTCCGGCTCCGGAGTCGACGTGGGCTGTTCCCGATCCAACAACTTCGGGGAGTCCGCCGTACCTCGCTCGGAAGCGGACGGATGCTGCCTCGCGCCTCGCGCCTCGCGCCTCAAGCCGAGCGCGTCTGCACCGCGGCTGCACCCAGATGCTCATCCCGCCGGCGAGCGTGTGTCCGGGCATGACCGAATCGCCTTCCAGGCGGAATCGTGTGTCCCATCGAGCAGGTGCTCAGGTGAAACCTGCTCTGTCGTGTTCGTACGGGTCGGCGTCCACGGGACGCCCGCGACGGGATTCGCCGGCGATGCGGCAGACATCTTCCTGACGTCCGGCAGGTCGCGGGAAAGCCTGAGTTGACCGAGCTTCCGTTCTCCCCGGATTCTCCCCAGCGGCCTCAGACGGGCCTCCGAGGTTCATGCCCGTGGTCGTGGACCCGCAGCAAGCAGTTTCTCGGCTCGATTGCTCAGAGCCAGTCGCGCCGTTTGAAGATGAGGTACAGGCTGACGCAGACCACCGCCATCAACCCGATCGCGAAGGGGTATCCGAAGCCCCAGTGCAGCTCCGGCATCTCCTCGAAGTTCATGCCGTAGATCGTGCCGACCAGTGTCGGAGCGAAGAGGATGGCGGCCCAGGAGGAGATTTTCTTGATCTCCTCGTTCTGTTCGAAGCCGGCCTCGGCCAGGGCGCGCATCTCGGCGTTCTGCTGCTGGTTCACCAGGGTGGCGTTGACGGTGAGGATGTCCTGGAGGGCTTGGCGGAAGCCGTCCACCCGGTCCGTGGTGTGCAGCGCGTGGTCGGCGACGTCACGCAGATAGCGGCGCAGCTCCTCGTCGATGGCGTACTTCTCGAAGCCGGCGGTCAGGCCCTCCAGCATGCCGTTCAGCGGGCGGGTCGCGCGCTGGAACTCCACGACCTCGCGGGAGAGCTCGTAGATCCGGCGGGAGACCCGCGGATCGCCGCCGAAGACCTCGGTCTCGATCTCGTCGATGTCGTTCTGGACGCCCGCGACGACCGGTGCGTAGCCGTCGACGACGGCGTCCAGGATCGCGTAGAGAATGGCTTCGGGGCCGCGTTTGAGGAGTTCGGGGGTGTCTTCCATGCGGTGGCGCACGGCCGAGAGGTCGGGGGCGCCGCCGTGCCGCACGGTGATCACGAAGTCGCGGCCGACGAAGATGTGCAGTTCGCCGAAGTCGACCTCCTCGGCGGCGTCCAGATAGCGCGCGGCGCGCAGGACGACGAAGAGGGTACCGCCGTACCGCTCCAGCTTCGGCCGCTGGTGGGCCTCCAGCGCGTCCTCGACGGCGAGCGGATGGAGATCGAACTCCGAGGCGAGGCGGACCAGTTCGGCGGACGAGGGGCGGTGCAGCCCGATCCAGGCGAGGGTGTCCGGGGCGGCGCGCAGTTGCTGGAAGGTGTCGGTGAGCGTCTCGGGGGTGCTGATCCGGTGGCCGTCGCGGTAGAGGGCGGCATGGATGACGCTGTTGGCGGCGACGGTGGCCGGTTCCGGTGTCCCGGGCCGGTCCGCGGACTCGGCCGGGGCGGGTACCGCGGGCCGCTTCTTCGCGGGCTTGCGCAGGCTGCGCAGCGCGCGCAGCCGCCGGACGGGAGGCTCAGTGCTCACGACGGAACCGACCTCCTTCACGAGGGGGGATGAACAGCCACACATAAACTCGACGCAGGATAACTGCCGAGGCTGTCGGTACTGGTCAGGGGCCATGGTGCAGGATGGGACAAGGATGTGACATCGGGTGTGTCGCGTCCGGCAAGCTTTGTATGTTTATCCCTAGAATTGTGCGATGCAGATACCGCAGATAGCCAGCGCACCCCTGAGTGAGGTGATTCGGTGAACGGCCGCCGCGATGCCACCGACGAGCAGTGGGAAGGTCTCGCCGAAGTCGTCCCGCTCCGCAGCAGCAGCGAATGGCCGTCCTGGCCCGACCACCGTGCCCTCCCCGAGGAGGAACCGGCGGAGGAGATGCGGCGGCTCGTCGTCATCCGGGTCCAGATCTTCGCGGACGCTCGCGAGGTCGCCGAATACCTCATGGCGCAGATTCCGGTCCTGCTGGACCTCACCAACGCCGACGCCGATGTCGCCAAGCGCATCCTGGACTTCTCCAGCGGAGTCGTCTTCGGTCTCAGCAGCGGGATGCACCGCGTCGACACCAATGTGTTTCTGCTCGCACCGGTCGGCACGGAGGTCGCGGAGTCGGCCGCCGGCGCCGTTCCCCGGCGGTAGGAAGTTCCGGAGACCGTCTGCCGGGGCCGGGATGCCGTCGGCTCGGGGCGCCGCCGCTGTGTAGTGGCGGCGTTCTCGTGTGTACGGGCGGCCTTCCCGGACCGGGGCCACCCGGGACGGAGGCCGCCCTGGCCGGGGAGTCGCCCCGGGCGGGACGGTTCTCCCACCAGGTAATGCCGTCCTCCACGTCGGCCCGCGGAAGTCTCCCGGCAGCGGATTTGCTCGCCGTTTCGCTGTGGTTTTGCCGCGGACCCGTCATGGGCCTCCCTCGCGGGACCGGCGCGGGCTTCGCGCCGCGGCCCGAGGAACCCCCGGCCCGCGGGCCGTCCCCCGATCGTAGGAAGAGCAGCCCGGCGGAACGGTTCTCCGGACGGGCCACTGCATAGCGTCCGCATATGGATACCGACAGTGCACGACCGGCGGTCACCGAGTTACGGCTGTCCGCCTTCAAGACCCATCGCAACGTCACCCTCCCGCTGGGCCCGCTGACCCTGCTGAGCGGCGAGAGCGGCAGCGGCAAGTCCAGCGCGTTACAGGCGTACGAGATCCTCGCCCGGCTCGGCAGCGGGGAACGGCTGGCGCGGGCCGTCGAGGTGGTGGCGGGCGGCGCGAGCGCCTGCGTTCCGGCGAGTGCGCGCCCCGACGAACAGGGGCGGCGCGGGTTCCGCATCGGCTGCACGGTCGACGGCCCCGCCGGTCTCGTCCACCTCGATCTTGCCGTACAGGCAGAGCCCGAACTGCGCATCGTCGGCGAGCGGCTGACGGGTGGCGGCGAGACGCTGCTCAGCACGGCCCTCACCGATCCGGCCCGCCCCGCCGTCCAGGCGGCCTGGTATACGGCGGGCGCGACACCGGTGACCCGCGCACCACTGCCCGACGACCGGCTGGGCACCGCGCTGCTGCCGCTCCGGGTCGCGGGCAAGACGGCGGGGCAGCGGCTGGTCCTGGCCGCCGCGGAACAAGTCGTGGTCGCGCTCAGGTCGGCCTTCCCCTGCGATCCGCGGCCGGAGGCGATGCGAGCGGCCGGGACGGTTCGGGCCGGTGGGGACGGTGCGCTGGGGCGCCAGGCCGTGGACGGCGCAGGTGGGGACAGCGGGGCCGGTGGGCCGGGGGCGGTACGCAGGCCCGGTGGCCGTCGAAGCGGCGGACCCCTGGCGGGCGCCCGGGGCGGCGCGGGTGTGCGGCGGCGTGCGGGCGGCCGGGGCGGTGAGACCGGCGGCTGGGCCGGGGAGGGGGACGAGGAACCGGACGAGGGGCGGCTGCGGTCGTCCTGCGACAACCTCCCGGCGGTCCTTGAGCGGACGAGCCGCGAATGCGCGCGCCGCCACGCGGTACTGGTCGCGGCCGTACGGGACGCCTGCGCCGGCCCCGTCGACGGGCTGCGCGCGGTGCCGCGCCAGCCGGGCGCGGTGGGGGACGGGGCGGGTGCGGCGGCGCGGACAGGGGCGGGGCCAGGGGCGGCCGGTCGTGGCGTGCCGCCGGGTACGCAAGGTACGCCGGGTGGCCCGGGGGCGCCGGATGCCCGGACGGCACCGACCGGTCGGGCGTTGCGGACGGCCCAAGCGGCCCAAGCGGCCCAGGCGGCCCAGGCGGCCCAGGGGGCAAGGGCGGTGCAGGCGCTGTCGGGGGCGGAGGCGGTGCAGGCGCCACACGGTTTGCAGGCCGTTCTCGACCGGGGCGCGCTGGGGGTGATGCCCGTCGAGCAGCTCGGCGACGGTGAGCTGCGGTTCCTCGGGCTGGCGCTGGTGCTGCTCACCGGGCCGGGGGTACTGGCCATGGACCCGGTGGGGGAGATCCCGGCGGCCCAGCAGCAGCTGACGGTCATGGCGGACGGGATGGACCGCTGCATGGACCGCAGGCAGGCGCGGGAACTGGTGTCGCTGGCGGTACGGATGGCCGAGCGCGGACATGTCCGGCTGCTCGGGACGGTGCGGGATCCGTCGGTCGCCGAGGGACTGCCCGGTGTACGGGTGCTACACCTAGGGGCATGAGCGAGGATCTTCATGCCCTGCAACGACGACTGGCCGAGTTCGCGGCCGCCCGGGACTGGCAGCAGTACCACACCCCCAAGAACCTGGCCGCGGCGCTCAGCGTCGAGGCTGCCGAACTGGTCGAGATCTTCCAGTGGTTGACGCCGGAGGAGTCGGCGAAGGTGATGTCCGACCCGGGGGCGGCCGGCCGGGTCGAGGACGAGGTCGCGGATGTACTCGCGTACCTGTTGCAGTTCTGCGAGGCACTGGGCATCGACGCGCTGACGGCGCTCGCCGCGAAGATCGAACGCAATGAGTCGCGTTTCCCCGCGGTCCGCTCGGCCCGCCCGGACCGGCCGCGGGGGAGCGGGGAGCAGCAGGAGTAAGGGGAGGGGAGTGGAAGAGGAGTAGCGGGAGTAGCAGGGGGATAGGTGGGGTGACGTAGGAGGGTGGGGCTGTTGGCTCCGCACTCCCGCGTCACCCCTTTTGCTGCCCTTTTCGCCGTCTCTGCCGTCCATTGCGGCGTCCATTGCGTCGCTCTTTCGTCACCCTCTACATCGCTCTGTTCGTCGGCGGCCTCTGCTGCTTCTGTCGGCTCTCGTCGAAGCCCGGCGTTCATCGGGTCCCGTCGCTTCCGGCCGCATTCCGGCAGCCTCCGGTCGGATTCCGTCAGCTCCCATCGCCTTCCCTCCCGCGCGCTCGCGTGAGGCGGCAGGCGGAAGCTGAGGGAACGCACCGGGGCGCTGAGGGAACGTCGGCGGGTGCCGGTGGCCGTCGATGGATGCCGGCGGGGATCACATCGATCGACGCGGCCGTGGTGGCGCCAGTGGTTCAAGTGGTTGGTGGGTGCTACGTAGTTCGAGGGGACAGGGTGATGGGAGTGGCGGAAGCGGCTCGGGCTCGCCGTTCGTCACTCTACGGAGTCATGGATCTTCTCACATCGCCTTGGTTGTCCACAGATTTGCGAATTCCCCTAGCTTTTTTGGGTGTTGGACCTCACTCTGGGTAGTGGAAAGATTGTGGGGTGAGTGCGAGTGACGATGGAAGGAGGGGCGCGGATGGACGCGGTGCGGATCATCGCGGCCAGTCGGCGCGGCCTGGCGCAGGCGAGCACGGTTCAGGACGTGATCGTCGAGGCATGGCAGGCGCAAGCCTTGGCGGAAGCGATAGGCAGCCATCTCGCGATATTCGGGCCGTACGAAGTGCGGTCCAGAGCACGAGGGTTGGGCGACGCGGGCGGGCGGTTCAGCGGGGGACTGCTGTGCCCGCCGCTGAGGGCCGGTGGCCTGCGGGCGGCCCAGCTGTCCGAGGTGCGCGATGCCAAGGCCGCCTTGACCAGCCTGCGCCAACTGCTGCGAGAAGTGTGCGAGGCGTTGGTGAGTGTGGTGTGTTCGGCGGACGAGGAAGGGATGTACTGGACCTGCGTCGAGGCCATGGACACGGCTGACGAATCGAGGGACCGCGTGACCGGAATACTGGAAAAGCTGGAGGTGCGGGACCGGAACCCCGCCTGATGTGGACGGGTCCCTCCGGACCAGGTCCACCGGACGCCGCCGACGGTGCGGCAGTCCGGCGCGGCCCGGCGACGATCACGCCCGCCACCGGTCGCCCGCCTCACCCGCCCACAGGGCGAGAGACCGGCCGACGGGCGCGGACATCGCTGCCGCGGGACGCCCACGCCCCTACCCGGCCACCGTTGTTCCCGACGCGTTCCCGGCCCGCCCCCGCGCGCTCTTCGCGCCTCAGCTTCCGCCACCACCGTCGAGACCACCACACACTGACCTACGAGCCGGGTTGACCCACGGGCCTGGCTGACCGGCGAGCCGGGACCGCCCCCGACGCGCGAGATCCGCGCCTGCTCCCAGCTCTCCGCCCCCTCGTCCGCCCCCACCCGCCGGGTCCGGCCCGTCCGCCGTCGGTCATCGCCCACGGATCACTGACCACGGATCACTGACCACGGATCACTGACCACGGATCAGCGACGACAGATCAGCGACCAGGATCCTCGCCTGATGCTCGCCCGGCCTCGTCACCCACCGGGGCGTCGGCCGGCCGGACACCTCGGTGGAGGAACCGGTGGACGAGAGGCGATCCGACCCGGCGCACACGACTTGCCCTGGCGGGTCGGCCCACGTCGAGAGGGCAGGATGGAGGTATGGATCTGCGAATCTTCACGGAGCCCCAGCAGGGTGCTTCCTACGACACCCTTCTCACGGTCGCCAAAGCCACCGAGGACCTCGGCTTCGACGCGTTCTTCCGCTCCGACCACTACCTGCCGATGGGCAACGCCGACGGACTGCCCGGCCCGACGGACGCCTGGATCACGCTGGCCGGCCTGGCCCGCGAGACCCGGCGCATCCGTCTCGGCACCCTCATGACAGCGGGCACCTTCCGCCTCCCCGGAGTGCTGGCCATCCAGGTGGCCCAGGTCGACCAGATGTCCGGCGGCCGGGTCGAGCTCGGACTCGGCGCGGGCTGGTTCGAGGACGAGCACAAGGCGTACGGCATCCCGTTCCCCAAGGAGAAGTTCGCGCGGCTGGAAGAGCAGCTGGCGATCGTCACCGGCCTGTGGGCCACCGAGCACGGAAAGGAGTTCTCCTACGACGGCACCTACTACCAGCTGGAGAAGTCCTCCGCGCTGGCCAAGCCGGCCCAGGGCAAGGTGCCGGTGCTGATCGGCGGACACGGCGCGACGCGCACGCCGCGGCTGGCGGCGCAGTACGCCGACGAGTTCAACATCCCCTTCGCCTCGCTCGAAGACAGTGAGCGCCAGTTCGGACGGGTGCGGGCGGCCGCCGAAGCCGCCGGGCGCAAGGGGGACGACCTGGTGTACTCCAACGCCCTCGTGGCCTGCGTCGGCAAGGACGACGCCGAAGTGGCGCGGCGGGCCGCGGCCATCGGACGGGAGGTGGACGAACTGAAGGCCAACGGCCTCGCGGGCTCGCCCGCCGAGGTCGTCGACAAGATCGGGCGGTACGCCGCCATCGGCGCGTCCCGGGTCTACCTCCAGATCCTGGACCTCGATGACCTGGACCACCTTGAGCTGATCTCGGCACAGGTGCAGTCGCAGCTGAGCTGACGTCATTTCCTGGCGCTATCAGCCGGGGCGGGCAGGAACTGCCGGACTGCGGTGGGGAATTGGGGTGTGCGCGGTGAGACGCGGCGCGTGCCCCTGAGGATGACCGCCGCCGGCAGCGCCAGCCGTCCTGTGACCGGCTCGGGCTTCCGCTGCGCGACCGCGCCCCGACAAGGCGTAGAGGTGTCCGACGCCGCAGCGGTTCCCGAGGCCGTAGTGGCTCCCGACCTCGTACGGCGGCACCACGCACGTCCTTTGCTTGGCGACGGAGGCGGTCCGCGTGGCGTACGTACGTGCCCGGCCATTGCCCGGGCCCTGGCGTACCAGGGCGACGGAAACCCGAAGAAGACGGGGGACGGGACCGCGCCGATCAGCCTCGTCCCCCGGCCTTGCCCCCGTCCGAACACCGGAGTTGGGGAATGACTGACTGACTCCCCCCTGTTCCAGGCCCCTCTGTTCCCGGACCTCCTGCTCCCTGGCTCTTTCCCCGGGCTTCCTGTTCCCGGGCTCCCTGATCCTGCTGATGGGGCAGGCCGGCTCCGGGGGAATCGCGGCCGTCCCGCGAACTGTTCCGCACGTCCTGTGTGGCCAGCAGTAACGAGTTCCGCGACTTGGCTGTGGACCGGCAGCCGTGTTTCGGATCGTGCCTTCGCCCGGCGTCGTCTCGCGGGAATGCGACATCACGCTGAGATCCGCTCGTTGACGTCGCAAAGCCGCCAGACGGTGGCTGCTGTCCCTGCTGCACTGGTGTTCACATTTCAGGTGATGCCCCATTCAGGACGGGATTCATGTCCACAGCAACCACGACGTCCATCGAACCCTCCGCACCGCCGGCTCGCTCTCCACTGGTCTCTTGGCTGGCCGTGATATCGGTGATGGCGGGAATCTTCTCGATCGTCACCACGGAAATTCTGCCGATCGGCCTGCTGACGTCGATCGGGTCGAGTTTCACCATCTCCGATGGAATGGCTGGTCTGATGATGACCATGCCCGGTTTCCTGGCAGCGATTTCAGCGCCCCTGGTGACCGTGGCCACTGGGCGAATTGACCGTCGACTCATGCTGGGCGCGTTCGTCCTCGTGCTGGCGCTGGCGAATTTCCTGGCCGCGGTCGCGTCGAGCTATTGGTTGGTCCTGATCTCCCGCGTGATGGTCGGGGTCACCATCGGCGGTTTCTGGTCCATCGGCGCCGGGCTGGCCGGCCGGCTGGTACCCGCCGAATCGGTGGGCCGGGCGACCTCGGTGATCTTTTCCGCGGTGCCTCTGGGCTCCGTGCTCGGGGTACCGCTGGGCACTTTCATCGGAGATATCGCCGGCTGGCGCACCACATTTCTCGCCATGGGGTTCTTCACTCTCTGCGTCTTGGTCATGCTGCTCCTGACGGTCCCCGCACTTCCCGCCGGACGGGTAACCCGCCTGAATGTGCTCGCCGGTATGCTCCGGAGTCTTAACACCCGGTTCGCCCTGATGGTGACCTTCCTCGTGGTGCTCGCCCACTTCGGCACTTACACCTATGTCACTCCCTTTCTGGAACAGGTGACTCATCTGAGTTCCGGTCTCATCACGGTCTTCTTGCTCGTCTTCGGAGCGGCAGGAATAGCCGGGAATTTCCTGGGCGGATCGGCTGTGGTCCGCTACCCGCGGGCCACCTTCGCCGCGGCTGCCGCGATGATCGCCGGTGCGACCTTGCTGCTCCCGGTCCTCGGCAAGTGGGACCTCGGGGCGCTGGCCCTGCTGACCGTCTGGGGAGTTGCCTATGGGGCCGTACCTGTCTGCTCGCAGACCTGGTTCACCAAGGCGTCGCCCGACTCGCCTGAGGCATCCTCCGTCCTCTTCACGGCATCGTTCCAAGCCACCATTTCCCTCGGTGCGCTCGTCGGCGGGGGCGTGGTCGACCATTCCTCCTCGGCGCTGGTCATGACGTTGGGCGGTGCGACCGCTGTCCTGACGGTCCTGGCGGTCTGGGTGCATCGTGTCCGGAACGTCCCGTGGCCCACGGCGGTTCAGTAGTGAGGGCCCCGTCCGGTCAGGTCCGAGGCAGGGGGCTTCGTTCATGCCGGTGACAGTGCTTGTCGACCGACGGCGTTTGTCGACGGCGTTTGTCGTGGATCTCACCAGACGTACCAACCTCGGGTGCGCGGGCGTTGAGGGAGACGGTCCGAGCACAGCTCCTGTGGGGCGCGCATGCCGGGTATCGAGGTGGTATGCGTGGACGCGGTGCACCGCGGCGGGTGCGGGGTGGCCGGGAGGCGGCCGCATGGCTCAACTGTGGTCGTGGCTCTTGTCCGTGGTTTCCCGCTGATCTGCTGGGGCGAGGGACGGAGCGCCGTGCTCCGGCCCCGGGACCGGCCCGGCCCCGATTTCAGCTCCGAGGCCGTCGGCTGGTCGGTTCGCATGCGGCAACTCTTCGTGTGAGTACAGGACTTCGTGGTGCATATCCACGGCACGGCCCGTCCCGGAGGCGCGGTCTGCCGGTCGAACGGCTGCGGTCCACATCGGCCGCGAGATGACTCGCTCTCGCGGGCCGGACGGGCACCCGTGCGGCCCGCGTCTTCGGGGGCGACCATCAGCCACGGCGCGGTCCTGCGTAGGGGCGAGGCTGCGCCCGAACCGGAGGTGCCGGCCCCGCGGGTGGTCGGCATCGACGAGTACGCCATCCGCGAGGGCAGCAACTACGGCGCCGTCCCCGGTGGGGCCGGCACCGCACTTGTACCTGCGCCTGTTCCCGTCGAAGCCCACTGCTCCCGACCCGATACCACCACCCCCGCCCCCACGA
>JOEL01000085.1 GCA_000720995.1 Streptomyces celluloflavus | reverse complement strand
TCGCCATGCTCCGCGACGGAACCTTCTACGAACCCCGAACCCCCGAAGCAGCCACCACATGACCAACTCGGGCTTGACGAAAAACATAGAGGCACCCCCGCCCAGGCGCCCCCACGCCCACCGCCCCTCGATCGCTACGCTGGGCGCATGAGTGACCCCGACGGCGAGCGGCCCGTGACATGTATCCGGCTTCTTCTCGCCGAGGACCAGTCGATGGTCCGGGAGGCGCTGGCGGCGCTGCTGGGGCTGGAGCCCGATCTGGAGGTCGTCGCACAGGCGGCGCGCGGTGACGAGGTGCTCGCGGCGGCCCGTGCCCAGGCCGTGGATGTCGCGCTGCTGGACATCGAGATGCCCGGTATGAGCGGGCTGGACGCGGCGGCCGTGCTGCGCGACGAGTTCCCCGGGATGAAGGTCGTCATCCTCACCACCTTCGGGCGCCCCGGCTATCTGCGCCGCGCCATGGAGGCGGGCGCCGACGCCTTCCTGGTCAAGGACGCCCCGGCGGCCCGGCTCGCGGACGCCGTACGGCGGGTGCTGCGCGGTGAGCGGGTCATCGATCCGGTCCTGGCGGCGGCCGCGCTCGCCGACGGGGCCAGCCCGCTCACCGACCGCGAGCGCGAGGTGCTGGGGGCGGCCGGTGACGGTTCCACCAACGCCGAGATCGCCGAGGTGCTCCACCTGTCCCAGGGCACGGTCCGCAACTACCTCTCCACCGCCATCCAGAAGACCGGCGCCCGCAACCGCGCCGAGGCGGTCCGCGCCGCCCGCGACAAGGGCTGGCTGTAGCCGCCCGGCCGCCGCTTCAAGCGGCTCCGGCCCCCGTACCCCGCCGCCCCTATGCCGCCCGCATCACCAGGACTCGGCGGCACCCCGACCGTCCCCACCAGGACCTTCGTCCCTGTGCGCGGCCGGGCGGCGTCCCGCAGGCTGGGAGGTGTGATGCCTGCCAACCGAGCTCCGCACCGCGGCCGCCGCGTCGCCGTGCTGCTGATCCTCGCGACCCTGGCCGTCACGGTCACGGACGCGGCGACCCGCCCCGAAGTGCATGTGGCGCTCTTCCTGGGCATCGCCCCGCTGATCGCCGCGCTGCGCTGCACCTACCGCTGGACCCTCGCCGTCGCGGCCGTCTACGCCGTCTGTCTCTCCTACATCAACATCTACACGGTCCCCGACTGGGCGACCGCCAGCAAGATCGTCGGGGTGTTCGGCGCGGTCCTGGTGGGCGTCTTCGCGGCGGTACTGTGCCGCACCCGGCTCCAGCGCGAGGCCCTCTACGCCCGTACGAGCATGGTCGCCGACGCCGTCCAGCGGGCCATGCTGCGCGAGCTGCCGCTGACCGCGGGTCCCCTGGAGGCGTTCGGCTTCTACGTCTCGGCCCAGGAGGGCGCCCGGGTCGGCGGCGACATCTACGAGGCGGTCGAGACCCCGCACGGGCAGCGCCTGATGATCGGCGACGTCCAGGGCAAGGGCATGCCCGCGATCGGGGCCGGCCACGAGGTGCTCGCCTCCTTCCGCGAGGCGGCCCACCACCAGGATTCCCTGGAGTCCGTCGCCGAGCGCATGGAGCAGGCGCTGACCCGCTACAACACCCGCTCGGCCGAGCGGGGCGCCGATGAGCGCTTCGTCACCGCGCTGCTCCTGGAGGTGCGCGGTGACCGGCCGACCCGGGTGCTGTCCTGCGGCCACATTCCCTACTACCTGGTCCGCGACGGCCTGGTGCACGAGCGGACCGACGGGGAAGGTGCGCTGCCGCTCGGCCTCGGCGGGCTGGCCGGTGACGATCCGCGCCGCAGCGTGCCGGTCCGGCCGCGGCCCGGCGACTGGATCGTGATGTGCACCGACGGCGTCACCGAGGCCCGCGGCGCGCACGGCGAGTTCTACCCGCTGCGCGAACGGCTGGCCGGCTGGACCCGGCTGGACCCCGACGAACTGGCGACCACGCTCCGCGCCGACCTGGAGAACTTCACGGGCGGCCGGCTCAAGGACGACGCCACCCTGCTCGTCGTACGCCGCGCCCCGGCCACCGCGAGCCGGACCGGCGAGAGCGCCGACGATCGCCTGCCGGCCCGTCCCGAGGAGGAACGCGGCCCGGTGTCCGGGGATGGCCCGAGGGTCGGCTGAGCATGGCGCGGGCTGCGGCGGTCCGATGTCGGACCGCGCTCGCGGCGGCCGGATCGGCCTCCGCCGCCACCCGCGCGTACCCCTCCGGTTCGACCGCCCCGCGGTGGCGCGTGCTCACGACCCCCGGCGTCCCCTGCCGCCCCGCCCCGAGACGGACCGCAGCCCGGCCCCCCGGCACCGTCCCGAAGCTCAGTTGAGCATCGCGCGAGCCGCGGCCGCCTGGCGCCGGACCGCGCTCGCGGCGGCCGGATCGACCTCCGCCACCACCCGCGCGTACTCCTCCAGTTCGGCCGCTCCCGCCGTGAACTCGCCGCGCTGGACGAGCAGCTGGGCGTGTTCATGGCGCAGCTGCGCCGGATGGCTGGGCAGCAGCAGCGACAACTCGACCGCCCACAGTTGTACCGCGCTCTGCTCCGGCCGCACCTGTGCCCAGGCCCGGATGTTGTTGAGGATCCGCTGTACGGTCTCCAGCGGTCCGGCGGGCGTGAGCATCCGCTCGGTCAGCCCCGGGCCCGCCGCCGTCCCCGTCGCGTTCGCGACCAGCAGCGCCGCGTCCTCGTCGGTGAGCAGCCGGCCGCCCGCGAACGGATCGGCCAGCACATGCCGGCCGTACGGATCGCCGAACCCGACGACGAAATGACCCGGCAGCGCCACCCCGTACACCGGCGCACCGGCCCGCCGGGCGACCTCCGTCCACACCACCGACAGCAGGATCGGCAGGCCCCGGCGGCGGCGCAGTACGTCGTGCAGCAGTGACGACTCCAGCCGCCGGTAGTCGGCGGCCGAGCCGCCGAAGCCGCACCGGGTGCCGAGCAGCTCGGCGAGGTTACGCGCCCAGACGGCGGGGGCGGTGTCCGGGCGGGCCGCGGGCGCGTACGGCAGCAGGCCGGCCAGCCGGTCCAGCTCGATCTGCGCGGCGTCGATGCCCGCCTCGTCCAGCGCCGGATCGGCCTCGGCGGCGATCAGCAGGCACAGCAGCGCGAGATCGGGCCGCTCCTCGCGGGCGGCCTCGGCGAACCGCCGCCGCCGCGCGGCGCGGGCGGCGGCCGTGCTGTCCATCCCGTCCGTGCCGTCGGGGGTGCTCATACCGTCCCCGTCGTCCGGGGCGCCCCTGCCATCCGGGCTGTCCGGGCCGTCACGGTCGTCCGGGCTGTCGGGTCCGGGGTGCTGTGGCATACGGGAGACATCCGTTCAGCGGGCGTCGCCCGGCAGGGCGCGCCGGTAGTGATAGCCGTGGTGGTCGGTGAAACCGAGGCGGTCGTAGAGCGCGCAGGCGCCGTCGTTGTCCGCCTCGACCTGGAGATGGGCGGCCGAGGCGCCCTCCTGCAGGGCCCGTTCGGCGAGCGCCGCCGTCACCAGGGTGGCCAGCCCGCGGCGCCGCTGCCCCGGAGCCACCTCTATGGCGGCGAACCCGGCCCACCGGCCGTCGACCACCAGGCGTCCGACCGCCGCCGCGCCGCCGGTCTCGTCCGGCACCGTCGCGAACCACACCGACGGCCCGCCGGTCAGCACCTTCAGCGCCTGCGGTGTGGGCGCACCGGCCCGGTGGTACAGGCCGCACCAGCGCGCGTCCGGTTCCCGGGCGAGGACGACGCGCGAGGTGTCCGCGCCGGTGTCGGCGAGCGGCGCCAGTGCCGAGATCTTGACCAGGGTGTGCCCCTCGTCCGCCCAGCCGCGCTCCGCCAGCTCCGCCGCCAGCCGCTCGCCGGTGTCCGCCCGGCCGGTGGTGACCACGATGACCGGGGGCAGCTGGCGGGCGCCGTACCACGCGGTGACCCGCTCCAGCGCCGCGTCCAGCGGGCGGCCGGGGTCACCGAGGGGCAGTACGGAGTTGGCCCGCCGGGTGAAACCGCCGGAGGCCCGGAGCGTCCACTCGCCGAGACGCTCCGTCTCAACGGCGGGCCAGCCGCGGGCGGCGATCTCCTGGAGCTCGCGGGTGCCGGCCGCCGGACCCTTCCGGCGGGCCGGCTGCGCGGGGACGACCTTGGCGGCGACCAGTGACGCGTCCTCGATCCGGACGGCCTCACCGCTTCGGCGTGTGATGCTCAGCACACCCCCGGCCCAGGATGTGAGAACCCCGACCACATCCGTGAACGCCGGCTCCCCTGCCCCACCGCCGGTCCGGCGCCGGACAGATACCCTTTTGCCCACGTCAGAGGGGGTAATGCGGACCTCAGCGCGACCGCCGGCCAGGAATTCCACAGCTCTATCCGCCCCTCTTGTACGTCTCGTGCCCGGGAACGGAGATACTAGGTGGTGGGCATCGACGACGCCGCGCTCCCGCGCGCCCTGCGGCGGTACTGCCAATCGGTCCGCCGGCCCTACCGAGGAGGAACGACAGCGTGACCTACGTCATCGCGCAGCCTTGTGTCGACGTCAAGGACAAGGCATGCATCGAGGAGTGCCCCGTCGACTGCATCTACGAGGGCTCCCGATCCTTGTACATCCACCCGGACGAATGTGTCGACTGCGGTGCCTGTGAGCCGGTCTGCCCGGTCGAGGCGATCTTCTACGAGGACGACACCCCGGATGAGTGGAAGGACTACTACAAGGCGAACGTCGAGTTCTTCGACGAGCTCGGCTCGCCCGGTGGTGCCAGCAAGCTCGGCCTGATCGAGCGCGACCACCCCTTCATCGCAGCGCTGCCGCCGCAGAACCAGTAGCGGCCCGGGGACGAGGGCGCCCGCCCGCACCCTCCCGTCTCCTGGTCGTCAGCGGTCGCACGGCGCCGCCCGGTCCCGTACGGCCTCACTGCCGTACGGGACCGAGGTGTTTCGCGCCGGCACACCCGACCGCCCCTCGCCGAGAACGCCGAGAAAGAAGAGCACCGTGGCCGCCTCCGACCGCCCGTCCGCCGCCCCCCAGTCGCTCCGCGACCGCCTGCCGGTCTTCCCCTGGGACCGGCTGGAGCCGTACAAGACCGCCGCCGCCGCGCACGCCGACGGCATCGTCGATCTGTCCGTCGGCACCCCGGTCGACTCCGTGCCCGCGGTGGTCCGGCAGGCCCTGACCGACGCGGCCGACAGCCCCGGCTACCCGACGGTGTGGGGGACCCCCGCGCTGCGCGACGCGCTGACCGGCTGGGCCGCCGGCCGGCTGGGCGCCCGCGGCCTGACGCACACCAACGTGCTGCCGATCGTCGGCTCCAAGGAACTGGTGGCCTGGCTGCCGACCCAGCTGGGCCTGGGCGCCGGCAACAAGGTCGCCTACCCGCGCCTGGCCTACCCGACGTACGAGGTCGGCGCGCGGCTGGCCGGCGCCGAGCCGGTGGCCTACGACGACCCGACCGCACTCGACCCCGCCGGGCTGAAGCTGCTGTGGCTCAACTCGCCGTCCAACCCCACCGGCCGGGTACTGAGCGCCGGAGAACTGCGCCGTACCGTCGCCTGGGCCCGGGAGCACGGCGTGCTGGTGGTCAGCGACGAGTGCTACCTCGAACTGGGCTGGGACGCCGACCCGGTCTCGGTGCTGCACCCGGACGTCTGCGGCGATTCCCTCGACGGCATCGTCGCCGTCCACTCGCTCTCCAAGCGCTCCAACCTCGCGGGCTACCGCGCCGCGTTCCTGGCCGGCGACGCCGCCGTCCTGGGCGCGCTGCTCCAGATCCGCAAGCACAGCGGCATGATGGTCGCCGCCCCCGTCCAGGCCGCCATGATCGCCGCGCTGGGCGATACCGCGCACGTCGCGGAGCAGCGCGAACGCTACGCCCGCCGCCGCACCGCGCTGCGCGCCGCCTTCGAGGCCGCCGGTTTCCGCATCGAGCACAGCGAGGCGTCGCTCTACCTCTGGGCGACCCGCGACGAGCCCTGCTGGGACACCGTCGGCGATCTCGCCAAGCGCGGCATCCTCGTCGCCCCGGGCGATTTCTACGGGACGGCGGGGGAGCGGTTCGTCCGCATCGCCTTCACCGCCACCGACGAGCGGGTGGCCGCCGCGGTGCGCCGCCTGGCACCGTGAACCGCTGAGCATGTAGGCGCGTACGACGCGCAGGGGCCCGGGGAGAGCGAACTCCCCGGGCCCCTGCGCGTCGTTCGGTGGGCGGCCGTTCATCCGCCGAGCAGGCCGTTGACCGGCAGTCCCTTCAGCGCGGTCTGGCCGAGCGGCAGGCCGCCGAGCAGGCCCTTGGCCGCTTCGGTGACCAGGGTGTCGGTCGAGATGCCCTTCTTGGCGGTCCTGCGGACCAGGCCCTCCGCGGCGTCGGCGGCCTTCTGCGTGGTCGGGGCGGCCTGCTGGATCACCGCGCCACCGGTCTCGATGAGCGCCGGGGCGAGCGTCTCCGCGGCCTTGTGACCGGCGGTGTTCACCACGCCGATGGCGTCCTTGGCGGTGTGGTCGAGGTTCTCGCTGGTGCCCGCGGAGTCCAGGGTGGTCAGTCCGCCCAGGTCGGGTGCCTTGGGCAGGTCCGCGGCGCTCGCGGTACCGGCCACCGCGGCCACGGGAGCCGCGCTCGCTGCGACGAGCAGGGCGGCTCGGGCGATCCGACGCGTAACGGGGAGGGACATGGTGCTCCTTTTACGGAGAGGGACGCGTACTTCTGACAGATGTGCCACGTCCGCCGGGCGGACGCCCTGACTACCGCGTCAGTTCCCCGAAGGTTGCGGTGAACTCCGGTAAAGAATTGGTAACGCGTCACATAATCGGCACTGGATAAAGGCGAGAAATATGTGCGCGGAATGATGGCCGCAAGAAACGTCACAGCGCTTCACGGACAAAGGAATTGCGGGAGCCGGCGGTCGCGCTTTGCCTAACTGCCGTACCGGCAAAGGGAATTGGCGCCGGAGGTCCTTTCAGGGGATGTGGCGCCCTATTGCGCGGCGGTGATACGGACATCACCCGCGGCCCGCCCCGGGGCCGCGTCCGCGCCGTCCTTCCCCTGCCAGCCCTTTTCCGCATCGGCCGCCGTCCACGTCCGGCCGGCGTAAGAGATCTGTTCGATGTGGAGTTCGTCGGAGTGCGCCAGCGCCCAGGTCGCCAGCTCCCAGCCGCGCCGCGCCGCATCACCGGTGGCCCCGGCCCCGGACTGCTGCACCGGCACCGTCAGGCTCCGCCCGCCGCCCGCGGCCCGGCCGCCCGCGCCGCCCGTCCGCGGCAGCACCTCCGGGCCGAACTCGCGCACCAGCTTCTCCCGCACCTTCGCGACACCGGGTACCTTCCCGTCCGCCGGCTGGTTCCCGGTGCACGTCATCGCCCCGGGATCGCGGCCGGTGAGCGCCCCGCTCAGCTGCGTGGCATTCGCCTCGTGCTTCGCGTACGCCTGCGGATAGCCGCTGCGCTGCACCTTCTGCGCCGCGACGGTCAGCGGCAGCCGGGAGTAACCGGGCACCTTCGCCAGATGCGTGTAGAACTCCCCGGCCGAATAGACCGGGTCCATGATCTGCGCCACGGTGCCCCAGTCCTGGGACGGCCGCTGCTGGAAGAGACCGACCGAATCCCGGTCGCCGAAGTGGATGTTGCGCAGCCCCGACTCCTGCATCGCGGTCGCCAGCGCGATCGTCACCGCCCGCTCCGGGAGCCCGCGCGAGGACGCCACCGCCGAGATCGTCGCGGCGTTCGCGGCCTGCTCGGGGGAGAGCTCGTACGCCTCCGCATCGCCCTCCGCGCGCACCGTGCAGCGCGGCGCCCCGGGGCCGCCGGTCAGGTACTGCACCAGCAGATAGCCGGCCAGTCCGAGCAGCACGACGAAGGCCGCGGCGGTTCGCCAGAGGCGGGTGCGGCGAGTGGGGGCAGAGGGCTGGGCAGACACGCAGCCCACCGTACTGGAGGCCGACGGTAGGGTCGGCCCCATGGACCGCCCCGCACGCCACCCCGCCCTCGACCTCACGCGCGACGCCGCCGAGCTCACCGCACAGCTCGTCGACTTCCTCTCCGAGAGCGGGCACGAGAAGGACCTCGCCGACGCCGTGGAGCACGCACTGCGCGCGCTGGACCACCTGACCGTCGACCGGTACGGCAACAACATCGTGGCCCGTACGCACCTGGGCCGCGCGGAGCGGGTGGTGCTCGCCGGGCACCTCGACACCGTGCCGATCGCCGGCAACGTGCCCTCCCGGCTCGACGAGCACGGCGTCCTGTGGGGCTGCGGCACCTGCGATATGAAGTCCGGGATCGCCGTCCAGCTGCGGACGGCCGCCACCGTCCCCGCCCCCAACCGCGACCTCACCTTCGTCTTCTACGACAACGAAGAGGTCGCCGCCCACCTCAACGGCCTCGGCAAGGTGGCGGACGCCCACCCCGACTGGCTCGCCGGTGATTTCGCCATCCTGCTGGAGCCCTCCGACGGCCAGGTGGAGGGCGGCTGCCAGGGCACCCTGCGGGTACTGCTGCGCACCACCGGGGAGCGCGCCCACTCCGCGCGCAGCTGGATGGGCGCCAACGCCGTGCACGCCGCCGCCCCCATCCTGGCCGCGCTCGCCGCGTACGAACCGCGCCGCCGGTTGATCGACGGCCTCGAATACCGCGAGGGCCTCAACGCCGTACGCGTCGAGGCCGGCGTCGCCAACAACGTCATCCCGGACGCCTGCACGGTCACCGTCAACTTCCGCTACGCGCCGGACCGCAGCCCCGAGGAGGCCCTCGCCCACGTCCGCGAGGTCTTCGCCGGCTGCCCGGTGGACGAGTTCATCGTCGACGACCACTCCCCGGGCGCACTGCCGGGCCTGTCCCACCCGGCGGCCAAGGCGTTCATGGAGTCCGTCGGCGGCAGCGCGCACCCCAAGTTCGGCTGGACGGACGTCTCCCGCTTCAGCGCCCTCGGCGTCCCGGCCGTCAACTACGGCCCCGGCAACCCGTTGCTCGCGCACAAGAAGGACGAACGGGTGCAGACCGACCGCATCCTGCACTGCGAGGAGCGGCTGCGCGCCTGGCTGACGGACTGACCGCGCGCCGGCCGTCCGCCCGCCTCGCGAATCCTGCTGCGCCGCGCGCCGGTGCACCTAGGCTGAGCAGGCAAGGTTCTGTTCAGTGGAGGGAGCACGTCATGGCCAACCCCGAGGGAGTGCCGGCCCCGGAGGAGCAGCGGCTGGGCCCCGTACTTCGCCGTCACGACCAGGTGCAGACGGGTACCACGGACCAGCGGCTGCTGGACTGGCAAGGCCCCTCCGAGTGGCTGCACACCGACCCCTGGCGAGTGATGCGCATCCAGGCGGAGTTCGTGGAGGGGTTCGGCGCGCTCACCGAGCTGGGCCCGGCCATCAGCGTCTTCGGCTCCGCGCGCACGGCACCGGACTCCGAGGAGTACGACGCCGGGGTGCGGATCGGAAAGGCTCTGGTGGAGGCCGGGTTCGCGGTGATCACCGGCGGCGGCCCAGGCGCCATGGAGGCCGCCAACAAGGGCGCCATCGAGGCCGGCGGCGTCTCCGTCGGCCTCGGCATCGAGCTGCCCTTCGAACAGGGCCTCAACGCCTATGTGAACCTCGGTGTCGACTTCCGGTACTTCTTCGTCCGGAAGACCTGCTTCGTGAAGTACGCGCGCGGGTTCGTCGTGCTGCCCGGCGGGCTCGGCACCCTGGACGAGCTCTTCGAGGCGCTCACCCTCGTCCAGACCGGCAAGGTCACCCGCTTCCCGATCGTGCTGTTCGGCACGGCCTACTGGAGCGGGCTGATCGACTGGCTGCGCGACACCCTCATCGCCGGGGGCAAGGCGTCCGTGCACGATCTGGACCTCTTCCACCTCACCGACGACGTGGCGGAGGCCGTCGCGCTGGTGACCAAGGAGGCCGGGCTGGGCCCGGACCGGACCTGACCTCCGGCCCGGAGACGGAACCTCAGACCAGTCCCCGGCGGGCGACCGCCGGGGGCCGGTGGCCGGCGATCGAGGCCACCATGTCCAGCACCTGCCGGGTCTCGGCCACCTCGTGGACCCGGTAGACCCGCGCACCCAGCCAGGCCGACACGGCGGTGGTGGCGAGGGTGCCGAGCACCCGCTCCTTGACCGGCCGGTCGAGCGTCTCGCCGACGAAGTCCTTGTTGGACAGCGAGACCAGCACCGGCCAGCCGGTGTCCGCCATCTCGCCGAGCCGGCGGGTCGCCTCCAGGCTGTGCCGGGTGTTCTTCCCGAAGTCGTGCCCCGGATCGATCATGATCGCGTCACGCCGGACACCCAACTCCACGGCCCGCTCGGCCAGTCCGAGCGTCACCCGGAGGATGTCCGCCATCACGTCCTCGTACGTCACCCGGTGCGGGCGGGTACGCGGCTGGGCGCCACCCGCGTGCGTGCACACCAGGCCGGCGCCGTACCGCGCCGCGACCTCCGCCAGCCGCGGATCGACACCGCCCCAGGCATCGTTGAGCAGATCGGCGCCGGCCTCGCAGACCGCCTCGCCGACATCGTGCCGCCAGGTGTCGACGCTGATCACCACATCGGGGTGGCGCCGGCGGACCTCGGCGACGAACCCGACCGTGCGGCGCGCCTCCTCCTGCGCGCTCACCTCCTCGCCGGGACCTGCCTTGACCCCGCCGATGTCGATGATCGCGGCGCCGTCGGCCACCGCCTGCTCGACGCGGGCGAGCGCGGGCTCGTCGCGGAACGTGGCGCCCTGGTCGTAGAAGGAGTCGGGGGTCCTGTTGACGATCGCCATGATCACCTGTTCGTGCGCACCGAACTCGCGATTCCCCAGCCGCAGCATTCCTTGACTCCTTCTCCGTGGTCCGCCAGCGACCTTAACTGTCACACCCGCATGGCACGATCGGTACAGAGACATAGCCCGGGGAGTTGGTCGTGTTCTGGTTCTTGCTGATCGCGATGGTCGTGGTCGTGGCCGCGGTCACGCTCGTCGTCCTCGGCGGCGATGACGGCGGTGGGCTGCGGGACGCCGAGCCCGACCGGCTTTACGACCCGCTGCCCGACGACCGCCCGGTCGTCCGCGCCGATGTGGACGCCGTCCGCATCCCGCTGAGCGTCCGCGGCTACCGGATGTCCGAAGTCGACGACGTACTGGACCGCCTCGGCGCCGAGCTGACCGAGCGCGACGCGCGGATCGCCGAGCTGGAGGCGGCCCTGGCCGGTGCGCACGCCGCGGCCATGGGCGGCCCGGGACCGGCCCGGGAGCACCGGCCCGGCCTCGGCACCGCGGGGATCCCGAGAACCCCGGAGGCCCCGGAAGCCCCGGGAACCCCCGAGGATCCGGCCGCCCCGAAGAACCCGAAAGCCCCGGAGGCCCCGGGCACCCCCGAAGGCGAGGAGCGGGCATGAGCGACGTAGTGACGGCCCCCGACGGCATCCCGCGCTGTCCGTGGGGGATGGAGTCGGAGCAGATGGCGGACTACCGCGCCTACCACGACACCGAATGGGGCCTGCCGGTCCACGGAGACGACGCGCTCTTCGAGCGGATGAGCCTGGAGGCGTTCCAGTCCGGGCTCTCCTGGATCACGATCCTGCGCCGCCGGCCGGGCTTCCGTTCCGCGTTCGCGGACTTCCGGATTCCGGCGGTGGCGCGGTTCACGGACGCGGACGCCGACCGGCTGCTCGCCGACCCCGGCATCATCCGCAACCGCGCCAAGATCGCCGCGACGATCGGCAACGCCAGGGTCGCCGCCGCACTGGCCCCCGGCGAGCTGGACGAGCTCATCTGGTCCTACGCCCCCGACCGGGCCGACCGCCCGGCGCCGCGCAGCCGCGACGATGTGCAACCGGTCACCCCGGAGTCCACGGCGCTCGCCAAGGACCTCAAGAAGCGCGGCTTCCGCTTCGTCGGCCCGACGACGGCGTACGCCATGATGCAGGCGTGCGGCCTGGTCAACGACCATCTGGCGGGCTGTCATGTCCGCGCGGCCGCGGAGGCCGCCGCCAGACGGGACGGGGCCGGACGGAGCGGGGCCCCGGGCGTCGCGGCCGGCTGACGGCGCCGCCCGGCCCGGTGCCGCCGTTCAGCGCCCCAGGAAGACCGGCTTCTCCTTCTTCACGAACGCCTCCACCGCGATCCGGTGGTCCTCCGAGGCCCCGGCCCGTACCTGGAGCTCGTCCTCCTTGCCGAGGGTCTCGGCGAGCGAGTGCCCGGCGCCGTAGGCGAGCGACTCCTTGAGCGCGGCGTAGGCGGCGGTCGGGCCCTGGGCCAGCCGGCGGGCGACGGCCGCGGCCGCGTCGGCCAACTCGTCCGCCGGGACGACCTTGTTGGCGATGCCCAGCTCGTACGCCTCCTGGGCGCCGACGGTGCGCGGGAAGAGCAGCAGATCGGCGGCCCGGCCGTGTCCGATCAGCCGCGGCAGCGTCCAGGACATCCCGGAGTCGGCGGTCAGCGCGACACCCGCGAAGGAGGTGTTGAAGGACGCGGAGTCGGCGACGACGCGGTAGTCGGCGGCCAGCGCGAAGCCCGCACCGGCGCCCGCCGCGACGCCGTTGACGCCCGCGACCACGGGCTTGGGCATCTCCGCCAGCGCCGTGACGATGGGGTTGTAGTGCTCGCGCACGGTGGTCATCGTGCTGCCCGCACCGCTCGCCCGGTCCGCGGCCAGCAGCCCGATGTGCTCCTTGAGGTCCTGTCCGACGCAGAAGGCACGCCCCGTGGCGGTCAGCAGCACGGCGCGTACGGCGGGGTCGGCGGCGGCCTCCCGGAGGGTGTCCCGGAGCGCGGCCTTCGCCTCGATGTTCAGCGCGTTCATCGCGTCGGGGCGGTTGAGCGTGATCGTCGCGAGCCCGTCGGTCACGTCGTAGAGCACGGTGTCGGCCATGGTGAGGGTCCTCTCCGTAGCGGATCGGACTGCGCGGCAGCGTCAGTCAGAGCTCAGAATGCCGGAGATCACCGGCCACCGGCATGTGACGTACATCAAAGAATGAGGGCGGGCCGGGCGGTGAAGAGTGGCGCAGTATCGCAGCCCGCTCCCCGAATTGAGTGGTTTTGAGAGAGCGCGTTGCCGAAGGGATGCTGTCCGATGTTGGTCATCGGGTCGTTCGATGCGGGATAATGGCTTGGAAGCAATGTGTTCGATGCCGGTGACACGTGGGTTGTCGGCTGCGATGAGCTGGTTTCAGGAAGGGGAACGAGCATGGCGGCCATGAAGCCGCGGACGGGCGACGGCCCGCTCGAGGTGACCAAGGAGGGGCGGGGCATCGTCATGCGTGTTCCGCTCGAAGGCGGCGGGCGACTCGTCGTCGAGCTGACACCCGACGAGGCCAAGGCCCTGGGCGAGGCTCTGGACAAGGTCACCGTCTGACAAGGGCGGAACAACCGCTGCGGTTCCCCGGGGGCTGACCCCTGGTTCCCAGCCGAATACCCCGGCTCCGGCAGGCGGCGCGCAGACACTGCGCGCCGTGTGCCGGAGCCGCTTCGTTGTCCCGGCGCATCCGGCGGGGCGCCGACGGGACGGGGCGGGGTGTGGTGTGGTGCGAGGTGGGGCAGGGCGGGGGGTCAGCCGCGCTTGACCGCGCAGAGCAGCCCGTCGCCGACCGGCAGCAGTGACGGCACCAGCGCCGTGCTCTCCCGGACGGACCGCAGCAGTTCGCGCAGCCGGAGCACCTCGGTGGGCTGCTCCGCGGCGTCGACCGTACGGCCGTCCGCGAAGACGCCCTCGAAGCAGACCAGCCCGCCGGGGCGCAGCAGCCGCAACGATTCGGCCAGATACTCCAGGTACTCGGTCAGATCGCCGTCGCAGAAGACCAGGTCGTAACCGCCGTCCGCGAGACGGGGCAGTACGTCCAGCGCGCGGCCGGGGATGAAGCGCGCGCGGTTGCCGGCGAAGCCCGCCGCGCGGAACGCCTGCTTGGCGAAGGTCTGCCGCTCCGGTTCGAGATCGACGGTGGTCAGCACACCGTCCGGCCGCATGCCGTGCAGGAGGTAGATGCCCGACACGCCCGTGCCGGTGCCGATCTCGGCGACCGCTTTGGCGTCCGCGGTGGCGGCGAGCAGGCGCAGGGCCGCGCCGGTGCCGGTCGACACCGTACGGATGCCCGCCTCCCGCGCGCGGTCACGGGACCAGCGCAAGGCGGCGTCGGCGGTGCCGTCGATGGTCCCGGCGCCGTACGCCTCGGCAAAAGCCAAGCTCGTCTGCCGGTTGCCGGTAATGGCCTTCTCCTGTCCCCGTAGTTGACGCAACCGTGACTGTATCCGCTGTGTGCGGGAACCCGCAGATGGGACCGGGCGTTCACAGAGGGCAGGGGGGATGTGCTGATGAAGACCGAGCGACGCGCGGTACAACGCCAGAAGCAGGACCAAATGAAGGTCAAATCTGCTTATCCGGAGCTAACGGGCGAGGTGGATATGGTAGGGGCTCTACTGGACACCACCAGAGCCACCAGGGGAGGTGCGGCTGCGGCGGGTGACCCAAGGGTGCCGAGGCGCTTGCGAAGGTCGTTCGCCGAGCCGAAATCCGTGACCAACACCGCTGACCGTATCCGTCCCCAGAGCCTCAAGGGCCGGGGCGGGGCCACCGCCGCCGACTCCGCGACCACTGCGACCTTCGCCACAGACGCGGATCCCCAGGCGTGGACTCCGCCCAGCTGGGAGGAGATCGTCAGCACCCACAGTGCACGGGTCTACCGCCTCGCCTACCGCCTCACCGGCAATCAGCACGACGCCGAGGACCTCACGCAGGAGGTGTTCGTCCGCGTCTTCCGCTCGCTGTCGACATACACCCCCGGCACCTTCGAGGGCTGGCTGCACCGCATCACGACCAACCTCTTCCTGGACATGGTCCGCCGTCGGCAGCGCATCCGCTTCGACGCGCTCGGTGACGACGCGGCCGAGCGGCTCCCCAGCCGCGAGCCCTCTCCCCAGCAGCACTTCAACGACACCCACTTCGACGCCGATGTCCAGCAGGCGCTGGACACCCTCGCGCCCGAGTTCCGTGCCGCCGTGGTCCTCTGCGACATTGAGGGCCTGTCGTACGAAGAGATCGCCGCGACCCTCGGCGTCAAGCTCGGCACGGTCCGCAGCCGGATCCACCGCGGCCGCTCCCACCTGCGCAAGGCGCTCAAGCACCGCTCCCCGGCGGCGCGTGCCGAAGAGCGTGAGCAGCAGCGGGCGCTGGCCGTGGTGTCTACGGGGGAGGTCGGAATCGCGTGAGCGGTACAGGCGGTCCGTCCCCCGCCGAGCAGCATCTCGGCGACCGCCTCGCGGCCCTGGTCGACGGCGAGTTGGGCCATGACGCGCGCGAGCGGGTGCTCGCGCATCTCGCGACGTGCGGAAAGTGCAAGGCGGAGGCCGATGCCCAGCGCCGGCTGAAGAGCGTCTTCGCCGAGATGGCGCCCCCCGGCCCCTCCGAAGGGCTGCTGGCGCGCCTTCAGCAATTGCCCGGCGGCGATGCGAACGGCCCCGGCAGCCGGCTCGGCAGCGGCGGGCTCGGTCCCGGCGACTTCGTCTCCGGCGGCGGATCGTTCGGCTATGTCCCCTCCGGGGCCGGCCGGCACACCATGGGCGGTGTCGCACCGCAGCCCCGCGCGCGCGGCTTCCGCGTCCACCAGGCCGAGCGGCCCGCACCGCAGCGGCGCCGGTTCGCCTTCGCGGCGGCCGGTGCGGTCTCGCTCGCGGCGTTCGCGCTCGGCGGTGCCCTCCCGCTGGGGGCGGCCGTCGAATCGCCCAGCGGACGGGTGGAAGGCACCGGCACGGCCGCCACCCCGCTCGGCGCTTCCCCGGCGGGGGACGGTTCGCCGGTGCGCGGCGACGACCTCCTCGCGGTCGGGAACTCCTGGCCCCGGCCGTCCGCCGGCGCCCCGACCGCGGCTCCGGCCCCCAGCCCGATGGGCCTGTCCGGTCCCGTCACGGCCACCCCGCCGCGCTCCGTACCGGCCCTTGATCCGGCCGGCCGGTTCGGGCTGTCGCCGTTGACGGCGGCCGCCGCCACGGAGGCGCCGTACCGCCTCACACCGGCCGCAGCCGAGGCCATCCGGCACCTCCTCCGCGACGCCCCGCGTCCGCACCCGCCCCTGGAGCCCTTGCGGCCGCTGATCACCTCCGCGACTCCCACCACCCCCGGCCAGACCCCCGCTCAGCACTGACCGGGCCCTGCGCGCCCCCGCCCGGAACTGGTTGAATCGCTGTCGGGCGGCGCACCCCTGCCGGGGCGCGGGCCGCGAGGTGGCGGTGGCCCGTCTGAGGCGGGCGAATGTGGGGAGAGCATGGACGACGGTAAGGCCGCCGGGCCGAAGCTGAAGTGGTGGAGCCGCCCGGGACGCACCCCGGGCACGGAACCGTCCGCCGAGGCGGGGCCGCACACCCCGCTTCCCCCCGCCGACACCCCGGCAGCCGGCCCGGCGCCGACGGCCCGGGGCGCCGGTACGGCGGAGCGGCCGGACGGCGCGGGCAGCGCGACGAGTGCCGGTACCCAGGACATACCCGGCGCGGGCACCCGACCGGACACCTCCGGCGCGCCCGGCACGGCCCCTGCCGCGCCTACGGTGCCGACCGCGCCGTTGACGGAGACGCGGGTTGGAGCACCTACGGCTGACCGTGCCCTTCCTCTTGCTGTGTCGACGGCTGACCATGCTGTCCCTTCTGCCGTGTCGTCGGCTGACGGTGCGGTACTTCCCGCCGTGTCGTCGGCTGACCACGCCGGTACTCCCGCCGAGTCGACGGTGACGCCTGGCCGGGTGCCCGCCGGTGCGTGGGACGAGACGGCCGTCGTGCCGACGGTGCCGGCCGAGCCGCTGACGGAGCCGCTGACCGAGGCGCGGGCCGGGGCAGCGACGGCTGACCGTGCCCTTCCTCCTGCTGTGTCGACGGATGATCGTGCGGTACCTCCCGCCGTGTCGTCGGCTGACTAC
>JOEL01000084.1 GCA_000720995.1 Streptomyces celluloflavus | reverse complement strand
GCTCCCACTCCGCATCACTCAGATCACCCCGCCCCATACCCCACATCAACGATCCGAACACAGAGCAGTCACATGATCGACCGGACAAGTCCTAGCTGGCGAGAGCGGCATCCAGGTACTCCTGCACCGGCCCGAACAAGCCGTACGGGACGTACTCGGGGATCTGTCCGTGAGCCACCCAGGCAAGCTCGGCCAGTTCCTCGGTGTCCGCGACATGCGCGGTTCCGCTGAGCACTTCGCAGGCGGTATAGGACATCAGCCTGCCCGTTGCCGGGTGGACACGCTCGCCCAGCAGCTCGACGGCGGAGACGTTCAGTCCGGTCTCCTCCTTGGTCTCCCGCACGGCGGCGTCCTCGCGGGTTTCGCCGGGCTCGACTTCGCCGGCCGGGAACTGCCAGGAGAGCTTCCCTTCGCTGATCCGGCGCCGGACCATCAGAACGCGTCCCTCGTGAACGATGATGGCCGCCGCAATGCCGGGTCGCTCATCGGCTGTCTGCTGCGTCACGTCTGCTCCTCCAGGACGGCAAGCACGGGTGGAAAGATCGTATCGACGGGGATGAAACGGGTCACCGCGTTTCTGGGAACCCACATCACGTCGATGTTCTCGACGGCATCGGAGTTGGTGGCCTGGCCCGCGAGGTACTCGCACAGGAAGTATTCGCACTGGACGCCGGTCACCGGGTGAAGCCGGTTTCCGAGATGCTGCCGGATCGCGCAGTGCACACCGGTCTCGTCCAGCGTTTCTCTCACGGTCGCTGTCTCGGCCCTGGCGCCTGGTTTGATCACGCCCGCCGGGAACTGCCAGCTGAGGCCCGTTGCGTCATCGTCTCGTCGGCAGACGAGCAGCACCTCGCTGTCACGTATCACCACGGCGATCGCAACGCGCAGGGCCTGCGCACCTGCTGGGCCCGGTGCGGACGAGCCGCGTTCAGCGGAGACCAGGAGCGCGAACCGCTGTCGTGCCGTTGGCGGGGCCTTCTCGTGGACGGTGTCGAGGAGCTGTTGCATCTCCTTGCGCGGCACTACGGCCGGGTCGGAGTGCCAGGCCGCCACGGTCCGTACCGCGATGCCGAGCCGGGCCGCGAACTGTTCATTGGTGAGGCGCAGGGCGGACTGCAGCAGGCAGGCGTGGCGGCCGTTCCAGAGCTCGATCACATCCACGTCCGCCCTCCGCCTTCGTCGCGCTCTCAGTGCAGGAACTCGCGCACTAAAGGTGCACTCCGGCTGCACTGGCGGTTCATGGCCGTCCCGCAGGTGACTCGGAAGAATGATGGTCACCAGGGCGGAGTGAGTCGCAGGAATCGCCCTAAGCGGCCAACCGAATGCGCCCTTGAGCGCCGGTCGACCAAAGGGAGAGTCTAGGTGAGCAACCCCAACGAGTAGTCAGGCCAATGAACTTGGCTGAAACGGATCCCTGTTTTCAGCCCTATCGTGCCGCCTTCCGGTGTGCGCCATCCGAGGGAAGGTCCGAGCGCCCGGTCGAGCAAATGGGCGCCGGTAACCTCAGCTACCTGGCGGCTGATCCGCCGTCAATCTCTGTGCATACAAGCGAAAGGGAACTCATGGCTGAGGATCAGGCACACCCCGTTGAGCGCACGCTCGTCCTGCTCAAGCCCGATGCGCTCGTGCGTGGCCTGGCGGGAAGGATCATCACCCGTTTCGAGGAAGCCGCACTGAAGATCGTCGGCACCAAGATGAAGTCGATGGACGAGGAGTTCACCCGGCGCCACTACTTCGATCTGGAGGAGCGGCTGGGGTCGGAGGTCTACCGCGTCACGTCGACGTTCATGCAGCAGGGGCCGGTCATCGCGCTGGTGCTGGAAGGGTTCGACGCCATCGCCACGGTGCGGAAGATCGTCGGCAGCACGTACCCGAACCAGGCGCCGGCGGGGACGGTGCGAGGCGACTTCTCGCACTACAGCGCCGCCGGCAGCATCGCCTCGGGCAAGGCCGTGGCGAACCTCGTGCACGCCTCCGGCAACAAGGAGGAAGCGCAGCAGGAGGTCGAGCTGTGGTTCGACAAGGACGAGCTGCACGACTACAAGACCCTCGCGGAGATCTACACCTACTAGCGGCGGGTTACGGCGTCACCGCGGGGACGCCGATGCGTTGAGCACCACCAGTGCACGACCGAACTTCAGAGGGGAAACCATGACCATCCAAACCCGTCTGGCCTCCGCCGAGGAGCTGGAGTCCGTCTTCCAGCGTGAACTGACGACCGACCGGTGGGCGGCCACCGAGACCGCGTACGCCCTGGCGGTACGCCACCGCGACCTGGGGGACCGGCCCAAGTCCCGTGAGTGGGTGCAGCAGTGCCTGCGACTCCTGGAGGGCTTCCCCAGCGACACCGAAGACCAGGTGGCCACCAGCCGCACGTCGGTGGGGGGCATCCAGCTCCCGACCTACCTGCACGAGGGCGTGGTTCGGGAACGTTTCGGCGACCTGGACTGACCAGTGATCCATCCGGCGGGGTGGTGAGCCAGGCCGAGTGACGGCCGCACCGCCCCGCCCTTTACCCACAACCGCAGAAGCAGCAGCCGCCCGAACCGGCCACCCCCTTGGCGCCGGTCCGGCTGGCTCCGTCATGCCTGATTCAGGAGGCGATACGCCCATGCCCATCGAGATCGAGATGCGCGCCCGCTTCAGCAAGGAAGCCCGTGACCAGCTCGTCGACCGTCTGAACAGGGACGGCGAGGACCTGGGCCCCGACGACAAGCACATCTACTTCTACGTACTGCCGGACCAGTTGCTGAAGGTCACCGACAACACGGCTGCCGGCACCGCCAAGATCACCCTCAAGGGAAGCAAGATCGGCCAGGGCGCCGCATTCGCGGAGACCGAGTTCGCCATCGCCCCGGCCGACGTGGGCGCCGCGGTGAAGCTGTTCAACGCTCTCGGGTTCGAGGAAGAGATGCACGAGGCGTCCAACCTTCGGCACAACTTCCGCTTCGACGGTGTCGAGATCGCGGTCAAGTGGAGCGAGGCATGGGGATGCCACGCCGAATTCGAGGTCCTGCTGGACGACGACGCCCCCGACGCCGCTCGTGCCGAGGCAGCCGCCAAGATCACGGATGTCGCCAATGAGCTGGGCGTCACCCTGATGACCGAGCAGGAGCTGGCCGAGTTCACCGCCGCCTTCGAAGCCGCTGAGAAGGAACGCAAGGAGCGCGAGCGGCAGACCGCGCCCATCCGGTAGGAGCACGTCACCGCGGAGACCACCAGGGGGTGGGCACTGATGAGCACGACCCCAACGACCGCAAGCCTGATCGATCTTGCTGCCCGCGGGCAGCTGCCGCTCCACCAGTACATGGACCGGGCCACCATCGACTGGATCACAACGAACCGGCCCGATCTCCTGCCGTCGCCGCAGCCCGTCCTCCGGATGCTCTCGCAGAACCTCCTGCGGCGAGCCGCACTACCGCGCCACTGGATGGCCGAGCCTCGTCTGTACGACTCGATCCACGGCGTTCGGCACGCCATGCGCACCGCAGCACTGGCCGCCATCCTCGCCGAGGCGAACGGCTTGGACGATTCCGACACCACCACCGCCATCGTTGCCGCCGCCGTCCACGACTACCAGCGCCATCACGACAAGGACGACCGCGGACACGGGGAACGCGCGGCGATATGGCTCGCCGCCAACGCGGACACCGTCTGGGGCCGCTTCGACCTCACGGCCACACCGCGCCGCGTCACAAGGGCCGCCACCGCCATACGACTGCACGACGTGCCCTACGGCGCATTCAGCCCTGACGACCAGGCCGACTATCTGCGGAGCCAGATCATCTGCGACGTGGTGAAGGCCGCCGATGCCCTGGACAGATACCGCCTGCCGAAGACCAGGTGGTGGCCGAACGCCCAGCACGTCAAAGAGCCCGCCTTCGACACGTTCCGCAGCCTCGCATTCGACCTCGTGAGCATCTCCGAGAAGGCCCACCTGGCCGGCGCCCACAGCCCGGCGGCCGTCCTGTACGCGCTTGCGGAGAAGGAGCTGGCGTGACCGTGGACTTCCTCGACGCCTACCACCTCTGGGCCGACGCCCACGCCTTCTACGACACCACCCTCATCCCCAGCCCCGCCGACACAGACGACCCGCTGGCCCAGCGGTCGGCAACCTGGGACGAGCGACTGGCCGCCACACCGAACGGGCACCTGCTGCGGCAGAACTCCCTCTTCGAGGCCCTCAACGGCAACAGCAGACTGCACCTCCTCCACGTCACCCACGCCCTTGAACAGATCAACGAGCAAGGCGTCCTCTACCCGTCCGGCGGCTGCCTCGTCGGCAGCATCTACTGCGCCCCGCTCACGGCTACGGACCGGGGCCTGCGGATGCACAACCTGGCCGCATACGTCCTGACCAAGGAGGCGCCGGCCTTTCTGGCCAAGCTCGGCGTCACCGACCGGGTACCCACCCCACTGATCTTCGAGATCAACACCCCACCGCAGGCGTACCAAGGGCTGGCCGGAGTGGACTATCTGCGACTGGGCCTCATCCACTTACGGATCTACTGCCACCTCGAATACCTGCTGAGCAAAAGCGAGCGCCACCGCTTACGCGAGACCGTCGTGGCCCGGGTGAAGAACTCTGCTGCGTTCCTCGCCACCGCAGCAGCCGTGGCCTACCGAGGCACACACATCGCTGCCAGGCCCTTCCTTGGCCTGCTCGACGAGACCATCCCCCGCTTACCCATCCTCGGCTACCTGTACTTCGAGGCACTGGCGGAGTACCTGATGCTCCACTCGACCTCGCAGCACACGCGACGTCTGGCCGACATCGGAGAGCTGAACAACTGGCTGTACAAGGAGATGCTCTTCGCCTCCTACCCGAACATGGCCGGCAAGTTCGACCTCGCGAGGTTCCGCCCCGGGCCCGGCCAGCTGGCCGACCTCATCCACCAGGTCGACCCGACCATCGAGATCAACCACGCGGCCGACTACCTGGTCGAACGCATCAGCCACCTCATCGCAGCCCGACTCTTCGCCCCTGGGGAGGCCCCGGAAGCCTGGCATCACAAACGCTGGGAATTCGACGCCCTCGCCACCCAGCTCGGCCCCCTGCTGGGCCACCTCATCCACCGGGAACTGCGCACCTTCGGCCGCTACCCCGACTTCTACTTCTACTTCGACCAGTACAAGGCCCTGCAAGCCTGGAACTACTGGAACCACATGGACATCGTCGCCCCGTTCAACGGCACGATGCCCAAGGGCGAGATCGGCATCAACCCCGCCTACCCCAACCTCGACTACCGCGTCTGGCGCGCCGAACAGGACGACGCCGGCCACCTCCATCCGGCCGAGCAGCTCTCCTTGACCATCGCCCCGCGGCTGGTGGACATCAAGTACACCCTCATGCGCAACAACCAGTGGACCGCCCCGGCGCCCAGCGCCGCGTAACCACTGCCGCCTTCACCAACAGCTGCTCTGCTGCCTCTTCTTCCCAGGAGCCCCGCCATGAGTTACTTCGGCTTGCCCTCCGTCGACCTCCTCGGCGAGCAGATCGACGCCCTGCTCAGCGACCCCTCCACCACCCACGGCCTGGCCCGAGCACTCCGCCACACAGCCAAGGAGATCGAACTCCACCGCTACCACCACGCCAGCCAGCGCGCCTGGCCCGACGGCCGCATCGACCAGAAGCCCTCCAAGGTCCAGATCGGCGGCGGAACCCACCGCATCGAGGGCTTCTTCAACATCGACGCCGTCCCGCCGGCCGACCTGCTCTGGGATGTCAGCGAAGGCATCCCCCTGCATGACGACACCGTCGAGCTGATCTTCTCCGAGCACTTCCTGGAGCACATCGACTACCCCCGCTCCGCCAAGAACTACGTCCGCGAGGCCCACCGCTCACTCACACCGGGCGGCAAGATCATCACGGGCGTCCCCGACGCTGCCTTCGCTCTCAGCCAGTACCCCGGGCCGCTGAACCCCGCCGACGAGATGGTCGAGCGCTGGTATGCCAAGCGCGACTGCCGCACCGACATCAACACCCGGCTCGACCTCGTCAACCTCGTCTTCCGCGACCAGGACGACGATCCCAAGTACACCCCCCACCTCTGGGCCTACGACTACGAGAAGCTCGTCCAGTTCTTCACCGAGGCCGGCTTCGCCACCGTGGAGCCGTGGACCTTCGACCCCACGGTCGCCAACCCGAAGCGCCGTTGGGGAAGCGTCTACGTCATCGCCACGAAGTAGCGATGACGTAGCCCACAGACCACCCGGATAGCGAACTCCCCGGCCGCACTCCCCCCTGAGGGCTGTCATACCGACAACGGTCGGCATGCGGCGCCCACGCACACACAGCCGTCCCCGCTGAGGGAGGCATCCTCCGTGAATCACGTCGGCCTGCCGCTCAGCGATCTCCCCTCGCCTCAAGCCCCGGTCTGAAGTCCGTCGAAGGGTCTCCGGCATGCGCCTCCACAGCCAAAGCTTCCTTCTGGTCCGCGATCCAACCTCTGTGCCGATCAGCCGTCGCCGTCTCCAGGGTCTGGCGAAAAAGTGGGGGCTCCGCCTCGACGAGTCCTCCGATACCGCACTGACCGTCATCACCTCGGAACTGGTCACCAACGCGGTGCGGCACGGCACCGGCACGGTGCTCACCATCACGGTGTCCGCCAACCTCAGCCGACGGCGAATCCTCGTCGAGGTCTACGATGGTTCGCTCGTCCTCCCTGTTCCGCACTGGGCGGATTCGGAGGACGAGTCCGGGCGCGGTATGGCACTCATCGACCGCCTGTCCCTCTGCCACGGGGCCGAGCACACCACCTGCGGCAAATGCGTCTGGGCCGAGATCGCCATGCCCCCACAGCGAGTCATCCGTCAACGGCTCATTCTCCGCCCCCGACGGGCCGCCAGAGCTATCGCCCGCCGTTTGGGCCCAGCCCGCAAGCCCCTGACGACCGTACGCGTAGGAAGCCGTGCTGGTCACGGGCGCCATTCGTCGGCTGTTACGCGCATATCCTCAGCTCTGCGGCCTGATCGCGAGCACCCGGCGCAGATCCGTGACACCCGGGAGGCCCTCCGTGGCAGCTGATGACAATGACAAGCGGCTGCCACACCGGCGATGGGCGACGAGAGTCGTGTCCCCCTCCGTGGCTTGCACAGGGCGCGTTGGACCTATGTCCTCCCACAGCCCCTTCGCGGGCTGTGGGATCCATCCCCACCCTGCGTCTCGATGGCTCTGCTCCGGATGGTGGTTGCACGCGTCCGGAAGGTGAGCCACCCCGTGTGGAGAGATCAGAACCGAGCCCAACACGACGGCCGCGCCATGGCTGGTGACCAGCGAGTCAGCCGCGCGTGACCGTCCGCATGCGGACGAGGTCCGAGGAAGCCGGGCCTCAGATACGCGGCTGTGACAGAGCCGGCCCCTCGACCGGGCATCCGGCACTTCTCCGCCGCGATGAGCGCGACACCGTTCTCCCCGGAGGTAGCAGTCATGGCATCACTGACCGAGCGGAAGGCGTACCGCGAGAAGATCACGCAGGCTCTGTACGAGGCCACTGAAGGCAACCGCCTCCTGGGTGTCACCGGAGCCAAGCTGGCCCAAGATCTCGCGATCCCGGCAGAGGATCTGGCTGCCGCCTGCACGTATCTGGTGGGCGAGGACCTGATCACGGTCGACTGGACCGCGGGCAATACGCCGGCCATGGTCACGCTGACGCACCAAGGCATCCGGTGTATGGAGGCCGAAGAAGAAGAGCGCAGTTGACGCCCTGCTCAGGCGGCGTCCGAACCGGGAGCACGTGCCCCTATCGGCGGAGGCCCGGAGGAACAACCCATCCGGCCGTTAGTGCTTTTCCTCCGCGAGGGGTACCGGTGAACCATGGCTGGCACCTTCACCACCCGCACCCTCGACATTGCAACCGGCGCCACGGAGACCATGCACGACCTGACGAACGCATGCTCCGCGTTCCTCCGGGAGGTCGCTCACGGGCGAAACGGACTGCTGAACGTCTTCACCCCCCACGCGACGTCCGGCCTGGCCATCATCGAGACCGGCGCGGGCAGTGGCGATGACCTGCTGGCGGCGCTTCGCGACATTCTTCCCGCGGACGGCCGTTGGCGGGACCGCCACGGCGGTCCAGGCCACGGCAACGGCCACGTACTCCCGGCTCTGGTCCCGCCACACGCCACGTTGCCCGTAGTCGACGGTGAGCTGGAGCTGGGGACCTCGCAGTCCGTCGTACTGGTGAACACCGACCGGGACAGTCCCGAGCGCCGAGTCCGGCTGTCCTTCCTCGGATGACCGGACGGCCCACGCCGTCCTGCGGCTGACAGCCCCCTTTTGGCAGCCGATGTCACACGAGACCGTCCGGCTGCCCGCACGGGAGGCTCTGCCCCTTCGCGATTCTCGGGCCGACTGCTCCAAGGTCTTCTCTGTCGTGCACCCACGTCGCTCCGCATCGGTCCAGCGGGCCTTACCGGGAGTAAGCTGGAATTACCGAGGGCACTCCGCACACCAGCTCCCATGCTCGTGTCGTTTTCGGCGATTCACGACACCGGGCCGGTTACGGTTGGCCCGGGGCAGGGTCCGCGTCATGACCACGACCATTGCGTATACGCCGGCGGTCGAAGACCGGACCGCTTCGCTGCCCCTGCGACTCGTGCTGGCGCCGGCCGGCAGTGCTCCGGCTCTGCTCGACGGTGCGTGGTGGCCCCGCTCCCGTGACCTCGCGGCGGAACTGCCCGCACTGACGGCCGTCCTCGACCCACTGTGGGGGCGGATCACCCATGCCACGGTGAACCCCACGTTCTGGCCGGTCATCCCACGGAAGGTGCCCGTCGACGGGCATGTGGTGAGTGTCGGCTGGTTCAAGGCCGAGCAAGATCCCCACAAGCTGCTGCTGTTCTCCTACACCGTCGGCCGTTGGGACCTCCTGGTGATCCCTCCGGAGACCAGCCCCGCCACGGCCGCCCGGCTCATGGCCGAGGCCGCCGATCCGCGGTGCACCCTCACCGCGAGCGCCCTGATGGACGAAGCGGAGCAACGCCGGATCGCGGAGGAGATGGAACTGTCCCTGGTCTCGGTCTGGGACTCCGAAGGCGGCCATGGCGCAAGCCTGCCGACCTCACGTTCGCCCGCCCAAGCAGCCATTGCCCAGGTACCAGATGCCACGAAAGGTGCCTGAGCATCGTGTCAGTCATCGGGAGCGCGAAGTCGGTCCCGCAGCCCACTCCAGAGGAAAGCCCCAGGCCAACAGCCTGGGGCTTATCTCTTATCCGGACCTTTCCACCGCACGCCGTTCAGCCGAGTGCCCTGAAGGGGTCTGACACGCCGCAACTGGCTTAATCAGCCCTCTGGCCCGGATGGCCGGGTCACTCTGTGCGAGTCGATCACGGTGGTTTCCGGAGCCCGCGTGCACAGTCGCATGAGGGGGTCTGCCAGTCCTTGCGCGGCCGGCGGCCGCCGAGCAAGGCGTGAACTTGTGCTCCGGCCCCTCACCGAGCGGGAGGAGCCGAAGGGCCGCAACGGACTCGAACACTCCGACCGTGGAGTGCGGCAGGGCCTCGTTGCCTCCCGCCTGCGCTCAGCCATTCACGGACCGGTTCCCCATCCCCTCACCCTCATCCAGACCAGCGCACCGTTGCTACCGGCGCCAAGCCGCCGAAGTCGTACGCCAGGCTGCCCGGTGACCGACCCGTTGGAGACGGCCGCCATGGCCGGGTGAAGTCGCAATGAGGCTGCTGGGTGAAAGGGCATGGGCATGGCGGCAGGTGAGCGGCCGGCGGACACGGGCGCGGTGGACCGGTCGGAAGGGTTCGGCGAGCGACTGCTGGGGGTGCTGCTGGACCGGGCGCACGAGATGCCGCCGCAGTTGATCGCCCCGCTGGTCGCGGAAGAGGTGGCGAGGGTCGGCGGCCGTCACGTCTCGATCCTCCTCCAGGACTATGCGCAGTTGCTGCTGGTGCCGCTGCCAGGTAGGCGGCTGACCGTCGGCCGGCCCGAGCTGATCGATGACTCGCACGCGGGCACGGCCTTCCTGTGCGGGGCCCCTGTCGAGGTATCGCAGGACGACGGCGTTCGGATGTATCTGCCGTTGCTGGACGGCAGCGACCAGGTGGGTGTGCTGGCTCTCACCATGGACACCGTCGATGACGATGACCGGCGCTTGTTGCGCAGACTCGCCGGCCTCGTCGCCGACATGCTGGTCACCAAGCACAGCTACACCGACCAGTTCTTCCTCACCCGGCGCCGCGAACCGATGAGCTTGGCCGCGGAGATCCAGTGGTCCCTGCTGCCGCCGCTGGCGATGTCCGTACCGCAGGTCGCGGTGGCGGGAATCCTGGAGCCCGCCTACAACGTCGCCGGCGACAGCTTCGACTACGCCCTCAACGAGGACATCCTGCATGTGGCCATGGTCGATGCGATGGGCCACGGCCTGGATGCCGCCACCATGGCGACCGTCGCCATCGGCGCCTACCGGCACGCCAGACGCGCCGAAGTCGGTCTGTCCGAGATCTACGCGTTCATGGACCGGGCCATCGCCGAGCAATTCGGACCCGACCACTTCGTCACCGCGCAGATGATGCGCCTCAACATCACAACGGGCCACCTGCAGTGGGTCAACGCGGGCCACCCCGCACCGCTGCTGATCCGCAACCGCCAGGTCGTCCGGCAACTGGAGAGCCCGACCACCTTGCCGGTCGGCTTCGGTGGTGAAGAGCCCCAGATCAGCGAGCAGATGCTCCAACGCGGCGACCGGGTGCTGTGCTTCACCGACGGCCTGATCGAGGAGCACGAAGCCGGCGAAGAGCAGTTCGGCGAGGAACAACTCATCCACTGGGTCAACCGCATCGAGCATGCAGGGAAGGGGCCGCGGGCGGTGGTGCGTTCGCTCTCCCACACCCTGAAACAGGAGCGGGGCGGGAGTACCAGCGACGACGCAACCCTCTTCCTGATCGAGTGGCGCGGGGGCGCCGCCGACCACCTCGCCGTCCTGGAGTGAGCCGACAGCCGCACCACCATGCGATGGCTGTACCGGGCCAGCTCTCCCGCCGCTGCTGCTTCTCGCGGCGCCCGGGATACACGGAGTCTGCGCGGTCCCCTTCACGTCAGCGATCCACAGCCGTTCGGCCAGGCTCGAACACCTGAAAAGCCCTGTGCACGGCCCAGATCGCGCGACACCACAGCCTCCGCGAGCCACCGTGCCACTTCCGTGCCAGACAGACCGGTAAACAGCGGTCAACAAGGGCCAGGAATTCCGCCGCGAACCCCCGTTCCCGCCGCGTGCCCCAACTCACGGAAATGGGCCGGCTGGAGGGTACCGGACCTCCTGCGGCACATGCGTCTGGGCGGAGAACGCCATGCCCCCGCAGCGAGCCACCGGCCAGCACATCATCCTCCACCCCCGATGGGCCGCCCGAGTTATCGCACACCGTTCAGGTCACCGGCACGTCCTGGTCGGCAGGCCGCAAAGCACCGACACAGCCACGGGGAGGTGGCTACACGTGGAAGGGGACCGTGGTGATGACGATCTTCGGCAGTGGGCGCAGGGCGTGCCGCAGCCGTGGGGCGATCCTGCTGTGCAGCAGGCGGTAACGCCGGCGCATGGTGACGATCTCCGGCACGATGACCGTCACGGTGAGGTCCGGGCGCTTCGCGTGCAGGGCTTCGATGTAGTGGACGAGTGGTGCGACGATCGCGCGATAGGGGGAGACCACGACTTCCAGCGGGAGGTGGTCGCCCCACAGGGTCCAGTACTGGCGGAAGCGTTCGGCCTCGTCCTCTTCGGGGCTGACGTGGAGGGCGAGTACGGGCTGGTGGAGCGAGGCGGCGTAGGCCAGTGCGCGCATGCCGGCCAGGTCCATGGCCGCGATGGGGACGACCGACAGGTGGCGGATCTCCTGGGGTGTCTCCTCGTCCTCTTCTTCCGTCCGGGCGTCGGGAAGTGCCGTGCTGGACGGGGGAGTTGTCGCCGCAGGCGGTGCCGCGTTGAGAACGGGGCGGGCCGGGAGGGTGGGGGTGGGCAGCTCGATGGCGTGCGGGTGCAGACGAACAGCCTTGCCCACGGTCTCGTAGTGGTGCCGGATGCGCATCGTCACCACGAGGAACAGTCCGACGGCGAGTACGGCGACCCATGCGCCCTCGGTGAACTTGGTGAGGCCGGCGGTGAGGAAGACGACGGCCGACAGCAGGGCGCCGGTGGCGTTGAAGAACAGGCTCTTGCGCCAGTGGCGGTCACGCAGGCGCCACCAGTGGACCACCATTCCGGCCTGGGACAGGGTGAAGGCCAGGAAGACGCCGACGGCGTACAGCGGGATCAGGGACGCGGTCGTGCCGTTGAAGGCCACGTAGACCAGCGTCGCCGCGATCGTCAGCAGAATGATCCCGTTGCTGAAGGCGAGGCGGTCGCCCAGGCGCAGAAAGAGCTGTGGGGCGTGTCGGTCGCGGGCGAGCAGGAACAGCACGCGGGGGAAGTCGTTGTAGGCGGTGTTCGCCGCGAGCAGCAGCACCGCGGCCGTGGCGGCCTGTGTGAGGGCGTACAGCGGTCCGGAGCCGAAGCTGTGGTGGGCGAGTTGGGAGAGGACCGTCTCCTGGGTGCCGGGCACGACGCCGTCGAGTCGGACCATGGCGATCGTGCCGGCGAACAGCGCGATGAGCAGGCCGATCATCCAGGTCAGCGTGGTACGGGCGTTGCGCCACTCCACGGGCTTGAATGCCGGCACCGCGTTGGAGATCGCCTCGATACCGGTCATCGCCGTGGCCCCGGAGGCGAAGGCGCGCGTCACCAGCAGTACACCGACGCTCTCCGTGGCGTTCAGGTGCGGAGCCGCAGTGGGGTGGAAACCGCGGCCGGCGGCGTCGACGAGGCCCACGGTGACGAGCGCGAACACCGCGATGATGAAGGCGTAGGTCGGCGCGGCGAACAGTGCGCCGGCCTGCCGGATGCCTCGCAGGTTCCCGGCGAGCAGCAGGGCGATCACACCGACGCCGATCGGGACCGCGTCGGTGGCGAGTGAGGGAACCGCCGAGGTGATCGCCGCCACCCCGGAGGCGATCGACACGGCGACCGTGAGGATGTAATCGGTCATCAGGCCGGCGGCGGCGATCAGTCCGGGAACGCGGCCCAGATTGTCGCTGGCGACGATGTACGAGCCGCCGCCGTACGGATACGCGCGGATCGTCTGGCGGTACGACACCCCCACCGCCAGCATCAGGAAGGCGATCGTGGCGGCGATCGGCACGGAGCAGGCCAGTCCCGCCGCGCCGCCGAGCACGAGGACGGCGAGCATGGCCTCGGGCCCGTAGGCAACCGAGGAGAGCGCGTCGGCGGACAGGACGGGCAACGCCACCAGCTTGCGCATCCGCTCCTGCGCGATCGCCGTGCTTTTCAGGGCGGCCCCCAGGACGACGCGTCGCACGTGGTAGCCGAAGCGGCCCAGTCGGCCGGGCGGCAGCTCTCCCGCGGCCTCGCCGGGGGCGGGCGGCCGCCCGCCGAGAGGCGAGACGCTGACCAGACGACCCCACCCGACAGGCTGGATCTCCGCGGGGGACGGAAAACGGCCCAGATCGGAATCCACGGGCAGCGCCCGGTGCCACGCCTCGGGAGCCGACACCCGCCCCCATTCACGCCCCACCCGACGCAGCAGCCCCAGCTGCTCCTCGTCGAGCCCCGGCAGGGCGGCCGAAGGGCTCAGCGCACCGGAGTCCCGGCCCTCGCCACCGCCATCACTCTGCACATGTGACATGTGACGTAGTGTCACCTATTGGTGTCCGTCGGAACCGCACCTTCGAGGCGACCTGCGTCCCTGTCGTCAAAGGAGCGTCGAAGCCTCGACGGCTACCTCACCGCTCGCCGGGTTCACGGCCCGTCCGAGGCTCTTCCGCGGGAACCGGGTATGCCCGATGGGTGCCGGTGTCGATGAGGATCTGCTCGGCGTGGGTGACGTTGTCGGCCTGGACGGCCCTGGCCATCGCGGAGCGGGCGGCTTCAGGTGTCGCGTGCGGCGGGACCACGAGCAGGGAGAAGTAGTCCTGGTCGCCTCGGGTGATGAGGACGGTGTCGTCGCCGACCGGGTAGGAGTCGATGTGCACGACCCGGTCGTCGATGATCAGGCGGGTCGGTAGTTCTTCCCAAGCGCCGGCGTCGAGGCCGACGCGCAGGACAGGTCCGAGGTGCTCGGTCAGCGCGGCGATCAGGCTGGGGAGCTCGGCGCCGATGTCGCGGGACCGCGGCCACCACGCGCCGTCGAGAACCTGCTCGCGGGTTTGCGTGGTCACCAGCCTCAAGAGGGCCGTCCCGGGCCTGACGGCGTGGTGGACCGCGTCCGGCAGAAGCTGCGGGACGCCGGGAGTGTCGGAGTCGGCCATGTGTGTTCGCCCGCCTTCCAGGGCGGTGCGTCCGCCCGGCAAGGTGACCTCGTCACTTCACCGTACTCCGCGCGCCGGGGCGCGGGCGCGCCGCGGAGCCGGATCCGCGTTCGCCGGGAAACTTCCTGGTCACACGTACCTTCACGGACCGCCGGCCGGAGTAGGGTGAAGAGACCGGGAGTACTTCGCATGCCGGCTGCCACGCCGTTGTCGTTCTCGGTGATCAACAACACCGGGGCGTCGAAGACGAGCCCCGGGGACAGGTTCGCGCCATGACCGCGACCATCGAGCGTACGAGCGTCAGCGGGCGCGTACTTTCGTCACCGGCCCGCCTCTCCTTTGCTCCGGCAGGATCGCCTCCGGGTCTCCTGGACGGTGCCTGGTGGCCCCGCTCTCGCGATCTCTTCCGTGAACTTCCCGCCCTGATAGCGGTGTTGGACGCACGCTGGGGCCGGATCACTTATGTCACGGTGAACCCGACCTACTGGCCCGTGGTGCCGCGCAAGGTGCCTGTGGCCGGGCACACGGTGCACGTGGGCTGGTTCGCGGAAGAGCAGGACCCGAACAAGCTGATCCTCCTCTCCTGCACCATGGGCCGCTGGGACCTGCTGGTGATCCCGCCGGAGACCGATCCGACTGCCGCGGCCCGGCTGATGTCGGCTGCATCCACCCCAGGCGGCCTCCTGACCGCCAGCGCCCTCATGGCGAGCGAGCACACCACCCATGACGCGCAGGAGGCGCTGTGGCGGGAAGAAGAGTGGGAGAGCGAGGGCGGAGCCGCCTTGGCGCCAGGAATCCCAGGCGGGCTCTCGGCCTCCGCCCGAGGGATGTGAGGGCGTGGGGACGATCATCACCGTGACCGTGATCAGCATCGCGATCGTCGCGGGCATGTTCCTGATCCATCGGCTCGACGCGCAGCACGACGAGCGGATCGCCGCCTCCCCCTTCAGCGACGCCCTGCCCGGATCCGGACTGCGGAGCCGCACCAGCAAACGGCCGACCGAGCCCGTTGAACCACCCGCGGCCGACCGCCACGAGCGCCACGCCGGTGGCCGCGGATGACACCGACCTGTTTCTGGCTGGGGGCGGTGGGTGTGAGGCGACGGCATCACACCCACCGACACGTCCTCCTGTCGCCCCCAATGAGCGAGGTCCCCATGAGCGAGGTCAGCATGAAGTCGCCAGAACACCCTTCAGCGGGGCGCGCCGACGTACGCATCGTCGCCGCGTCCCCCGACGCCGCCCGTCAGGTCGCAGACGCCCTCCGTCGTCGCTTCGCCGCCACCGAACAGCGCAGCTACCCCGTCGACGACTCAGGCGGAACCCGCCTCCACCTCACCGTCGACACCACCCACAGACCAGAGCCGGCGCAGCCCTGGCTGGTATCCAGTCGATCCTCCGGGGACGCCCGCACACAGACAGACGAAATCTGAAGCGAGAGCCCGCAAGGGCGGTGGGGCAGGCGTACTACCGCGCCTGGCTCACAGGCACCGAGTCGGTGCCCGGCGCGAGTGAGCGGCAATCATGGCAACACCGCACGAGCGGAAGCACTACCGCGAGACGATCATGAAGGCTCTGTACGAGACCACGGAAGGCAATCGATTCCTTGGCGTCACCGGGGCGAAGCTGCGCGACGATCTTCAGATCCCCGAGCAGGACCTGGCCGCCGCCTGCGCATACCTGGTGGGCGAAGGGCTGGTCACCGTCGACTGGGCACAGGGAAACACCCCCGTGATGGTCACGCTGACGCACCAGGGAATCCGGCTCCTGGAAGCCGAAGAGGAGGAACGGGGCTGACGCGACACGAAGGCCGCTTCCGGAAGCCGAGCCACCCCATTGCCACGTAATCGCCCTTATGCCGTAAAAGCGCCTCACGCATGGTATGAGAGGCGGGTCCGCGCACACTCACGTGCAACGACATGAAAGTGCGGTCCCGGCGGGTGTACGCCGGGCCGTTGGCAACACGGATCGAGTGGCCGCCGCCGCCAAAGGTGCGATGCCTATTCGCGGGCAACCGCCTCAAACGGCTGGTCAGCCGTCCGCCATGCGTGAGCGATGCGTGAGCGGACGACGTGGCACGGACTGGCCGGCGGTGGACCCGACGCCAGCCAGATGTCCTCCGGCCTGGCATGAGTGGACTGTGGCCGACTGCGTAGGACCGTCGGTCACGTGTCCGTCGGGACTTTTCATCCAGTAGCCCACCACATTTGCTCATGCACACCTCACCGCCGGCGCAGACCCACCGCACCCCTCCACATCCGGATCAGGCCCACGCGAGTCACCTCCGCCCCCATCCCATCGCAGGCCAGCCCCACCCCAGCCCTTTGGCGCGGTACACCAGGGTCAGCGGCGGTCAAACCGGCTACCTCCGGCAAGGCTCCCGCGCCCAGATAGTCGCAGTTCAGAGCACCATTGCGCCCCGAGGCGCCCTTGATTCCCAAGCTCAGAGCGCGAGTTCGATTCTCGTCACCCGCTCCATGATGAAGGCCCAGGTCGGCGACCTGGGCCTTGTTTGCTGTCCAGTCCAATTTCGGACCACGTGCCATTCGCTTGCCATAGCGCACCGGTCTGCGCGACGACTTGGGGCGCAAACCTCACCCCGCCCGCCCCACCGGCTCGTCGTCTCGCATCGCGAGACGTCGGCCTTGGGACGTGCGCCACACTCCGCTGCGGGGCCGGCGCGAGGCGTCCGCGAACACCGGTACGGCGGCAGGAGGCTGTGTCCGCCACCGACCGCCGTGCTTCGGCATCCGTGCCGACCGGGCGGTTGGACGGTCACTGCCGACCCACCGGGGCGGAACGGGGCACAGCGGCCCGCACGGTGTCGAGGAGACGGCGCAGGCGCAGGCCGTCCGGGGCGACGGCGGTGGCCAGGACGGCGGGACCGGCCAGCGGGGTCAGGACCGCATGGCAGTCGCCGGGTGCGTCGCCGAAGAGTTGCACGGGCGGAGGGGCGTTCTCGAAGGCCGGGTCGACCACCAGAAGTTGACCGGTTGCGCGGTGACCCGCGAGGACGGCCGGGCCGTCCCAGCCGGGTGCGCCAGGACCGTACTCGGCCTCCTGGGCGAGCAGGGTGCGTCCCGCGCGCCGGACGGTGAGCCGGGTGGCCACGTGGCCGGACGGCTCGCCGGTACGTCCGAGGATCTGCTCCTCGCGCAGGACGAGCCGGGCGGTGGCGGCAAGGTCGACGGTCCAGCTCTGGCGCAGGTTGCTCCCGGCCGCGCAGATCAGCGGCTTGGGCAGCCAGCGGAGTTCGGCGCGGTCCGCGACGGTCAGGTGGACGTCGTAGGTGGCGGGTGCGGAGGTGGCGCCGCGCAGTGCGAGGGTCGCGGCGGCGGAGGTGAGGTGGAGCGCCGTGTCCTGTTGCGCGGTGGCCTCGATGCGGAGCCGGTCGCCACCGAGCGGGGCGCTCATGGCGCCGATGATGCATACTCGCGCCTCGGTTCCCCGAGCACGCAGGCGCCGCAGTTCGAAGGGGCCGTCGCCGTCGAGGACGGGCAGGGTGGTGACGCCGCCGCGGTCGGCCGCCGTGATGCGGGCGGTGGCGTGTACGCCGGCCACCGGGTCCTGCCGGACCTCCGGGGCGCTCCTCTCGTCCGTGAGCGTCATGCGGCGACGCTCACGGCCCAGTCGGCGAGGCGGGCGCGGACCCACGCGACGACGGGCGTGACGCCGCCCTCGGACTTGACGTTGGTGAACACCACCGGGAGTGCACCGCGCTGCGCCTTGGCGTCGCGGGCCATGCCCTCCAAGTCGACACCGACGTACGGGGCGAGGTCGGTCTTGTTGACGATCAGCAGGTCGGCGGTGGTGACGCCGGGGCCGCCCTTGCGCGGGATGTCGTCGCCGCCCGCGACGTCGATCACGAAGATCTGCGCGTCGACCAGGCCCTTGGAGAAGGTGGCGGTGAGGTTG
>JOEL01000083.1 GCA_000720995.1 Streptomyces celluloflavus | reverse complement strand
ACCCAGCCCTCCTCGGGAACGTTGTAGCGCACCGGGTTCTGGACCAGATTGAGCGCGATCCGCTCCAGCAGCACACCATTGCCCTGCACGAAGACCTGCTGGCGCACCCCACGCAGCTCCACACCCTTGGTCTGCGCCTCCGTACGAGCCTGGTCGACGGCCTGCGAGGCGACCTCGGCCAGATCCACCGGCTTCTTGTCCACAACCTTGTTCTCACTGCGGGCCAGCAGCAGCAGACCCTCCACCAACTGCTCACTGCGCTCGTTGGTCGCCAGCAGCGTCTTCCCCAGCTGCGTCAGCTCCGGCGACGCCTCCGGATCGGCGAGCTGGACCTCCAGCAGCGTGCGATTGATCGCCAGAGGCGTCCGGAGCTCGTGCGAGGCATTGGCCACGAAACGCCGCTGCGACTCGAACGCCCGGTCCAGCCGGTCCAGCATCTCGTCGAAAGTGTCGGCCAACTCCTTGAGCTCGTCGTCCGGACCGCCCAGCTCGATCCGGCGATGCAGATCGGAACCGGCCACCCGCTGCGCGGTCCGCGTGATCCGCCCCAACGGCGACAGCACCCGCCCCGCCATCGCATAACCGAAAGCGAAAGCCACGATGGTCAGGCCCACCAGAGCTATCAGGGAGCGGTTCAGAAAGGTGTGCAGCGCCATTGCACGCTGGTTTCGGATGCAGGCGCTGATCGCCGAATTGATCTCGTCGACCGTGCCGGCCGACGGCAGATCAGGACAACCGACAATGCCCACCCTGATGTTGTTACCGAAGACTCTGAACTCCGGGGTGCCCTCCTTGAGGGTGTTGGCCGCCAGAATGTAGATGATCGTCAGCAGCACGATGCCGGCCATCAGAAACATGCCGCCATAAAGCAGCGTGAGCCTTATTCGGATGGTCGACCGCAACCACGGCACCGGACGGTGCTGTGGCCCGGGACTCCAAGTGGGCTTCGGAGGCACGGTCACCGGTGCGGACGGCCGGGAAGAGGTTGCCACGGCAATCAGCCCCGACGGCCCGACGAAGCGGACACAGTGACTGATACCGGGGCGAAGAGTAAGCGCACTACTGATCCTTCCTCAGATGCCTCAAGGCACACGACAGTTGTTGAGCCTCGCCCATCCTGCTCAAAGGAGCCATAAGCCGACAGTAAGCAGCGGATCACTTCCACGCCCGACTGCCGGCCGAAGTGCTCGACCGCGAGAGGCTTGGGGGCACGAAGTAAACGGCGTTTCTGGTTTTGTCAGGGGTTCGGCGGCGGGCGGCGGAGAGCTGGCCGTCGAAGGCGATCTCGAAGGCGTCGAGGGCGGCTTTCCACTGCTGTACCCGGCGTTCGCTTCCCTGTCCGGTGGGTTCCGGGCGCATAACGGCCATACAGGCGCACTTGATCGCTGCCTGCTCGCTCAGATGCGCCTGATGTCGCCGCACTCCCACGATCCGCCTCACGGTCGACCTGCCCTCGGTCGGCGATTGCCAGGGCTACCAGCGCATCCCGCGCAGCCCCCGGACCGCGAGACCCCAAACACCCGCACCCTGGCCGCCGCGACGGCCGAGGAGCCCGGCGAGAAGCCCGTGAGGACCCATCGTGTCGTGAACAACCCCATGAACGGGGTCAAATCGAAGCCCTCAATCGCGCAACCTCGGGACTCACGCGCGCACTCGATCGTCCGGTGGTTCATCTACTGCCCAGTTGTAGCGGTCTGACCTCTCTATCCGGCTATGAGGCACAACGAAACGCCCGTGCAGCGCTTCGGCTGATCCATGGCCTGGGCAAGGCTGGAGCTGCTGAACTCCTTGAGGTCGCTCGTCAGACCCGACTACGTCACGGACCTAGCCACATCGCCGTCCTCGAGGTCCCCGAACTGCTCCTGCCTGTCGCTGAACCACCGCGTCCACGCAGGCGACAGCGGCTCAGTTCCACCGAAGCAATTCCTGTGCTCCGGCATAGCTCTGCCCGCGAGGCAAGGCAGCCACGTCTGGTCGGTGAGGGGCCTGGGCGGGTCGGCGGCTGCGGCCGTCCTCGGCGTTGCCTACGCGGCCGGCAAAGGGGTCACACCTGGAGCCCCACCACCTCGGCCACCCGTGGCCGTTGCGCGCTGAGGAAATCATTTCGTCCGCCCTGGCTGGACTCGCCGTGATCGCCCTGATCACCGGACCGGCCCTGGCGATGGCCGGTAGGCGCCTCATGTCATACAAGGCGCCTACCCCAGCGACCGTCTGAAAGGCCGGGCAGCTTGCGCCAGTGCAGGACTACCCTGCCCGGCTCAACAGTGCGGACACCGCAGGCACTCGTGAGGAATACCTCGACGTCTTCCAGAAGCAACCTCGCGATGGCTCTCTTGGATGCGGGCAGCGCCGTGTTCCACCACCGCACGAGATCCTCGGCTTCGCCGAGGGAGAAGTTCGCCATCCGCTCGGCGTACCGAAGACGCGCTCGGATGTCCTTGAGGTTGGCCGTGATCTCGCGATCTGCGCTCACGAACGCGTCACTGCTGAGCTGACGCTTCCCGTAGAGGGCCGCCGCTTCGCTCCGACGGCCCGCCAAGTCCTCGACGGCCGTCTCCATCTCCTCGGTCTGAGCAGGGGCGGCGGCTTGGGCCTGAGGGTCTGCTTGCGGATGCCGGGCCTGAGAAGTTCAGCCACGATGTACTCGCCGACGTGGTTCTCCAGGAGTTCGGCGCACATGCAGTCCTCACCGCATCCGTCACGGCCGTCCTTGTCCGCGGGGCAGCAGCGGTAGCCGGGGGTCGGCGTTCGCCCGCGCTCCCTGGAGGTGCCGGCGGCAGTGGCCACAGGTGCTCGCACCGTCCACCGGAAGGCAGTCGCAGGGAGGCGCGCCGCGTCGCCCGTCATCGAGATCGCCTACTGGATGTACGGCGAGGCGACGAAGCAGGACAGCGTGCGTACCGTCACGCTCGACGCTCTGAGACGCACGCTGTGGGCCGAGTACCGGGATATCCGGGAACGGAAGCGCCGGCAGTGGCCCGGTGAGGAGAAGGTGTGGGCTGAGAGCAATCAGGTCCGGCCCCACGAGAACGGCGAGCCACTCCACCCCGGCTGGATCAGTCGGCGGTTCAGCCGGCTCGTCGAACAGTCCGGGCTTCCTCCGATCCGACTGCATGACACCCGGCATCTGTCAGCGACACCGGCGCTGCGCGGGAAGGCGGACATCAAGGTCGTCCAAGAGCGGCTGGGGCACAGCTCCCACCAGAACACCTCAGACACCCACACCAGCACGGCCCACCGCACCCCCCGACCACCGAGCCTGATCCCACCAGCACGGTCGTACCCCGCCCGAAGAAGGCCGCCCCCAGCGAGACAAGCCCGACGCCACCGGAGAAGCAAGATGCGGATGCGGCGCCCGAGGCAGACGCGGACACCGAGGGCGATGAGCCGGACGAGGGACTCCGTCCCGCCGCGTGACCCGCGTCCCAACATCGTCCCCACATGCGTGATTGCATGATCGGGATGGGTCGCCAAGATCTTTCCGTGCTCGCCTCTGGCCAGCTAAGGCGCTGGTCAGATCGTTTCTTCATGATCAGGCTGTGGTGGGGCGGGTGGGACTCGAACCCACGGCCGACGGATTATGAGTCCGCTGCTCTAACCGGCTGAGCTACCGCCCCCTCACGGCGCGCCGCGCACAAATGTGCGCGCCGTCTGCCGCAGCATAGCTGCTCATACGATCTCCTGCCCGTGAGGGTCGTCGTCTCGCGACCATGCATGCCCAAGAGGACTTGGGCCACCGGGGGTTCGGTTCCACGGGACAAGAAAAAGGACCCCTTTCGGGGTCCTCGTTCTTCCTGCTCCCCCGACTGGACTCGAACCAGTAACCCTCCGGTTAACAGCCGAATGCTCTGCCAATTGAGCTACAGGGGACCGAGCTCCCCCGACTGGACTCGAACCAGTAACCTGCCGGTTAACAGCCGGCTGCTCTGCCAATTGAGCTACAGGGGATTGCTCTGTGTGCCTCGAATGCGCTGCTGTCCGGGCCTCCGGACGGCGTGCGCTCGCTGCGACACATACATTAGCGCAAGCAGGGGGGTGCTCCGCCAATCGGTATCGCCTCGGGTGGTCTCCGGCCCTGAGCGCGGGCGCGCGGCACTGCCCGGCGGCCCGGTGCGTACCGGTACCGGAGGAGAGCGAGCGGCGCCGACGCGCGGCCTGTGTGGCAGGCGTGAGAGGTGTGGCACCTGTGACCGAGACCGACGAGAGGGAAGGGCGGAGCGATGCGCTACCGGCTCACGTTCATCACGGGACTGGCCATCGGATATGTGCTCGGCACCCGGGCCGGCCGGGAGCGGTACGAGCAGCTGTGCAAGGGCGTCCGGCGGGTCGCGCAGAACCCCGCGGTCCGCAACACCGCGGAGTCGGCCGCGCTGAGCGGGCGGCAGGCCGCGACGAAGGCGTTCGGGACGGTGTCCGCCAAGGTCGGTGACCGGCTGCCGCCCTCGGTCACCGACCGGGTCCGCTCGCTGCGTGAGCAGCGCACTTCCGACGAGGACGACTGGGGCACCAGCAACACCTGAGCCGTGGTCCGCGGCGGGCTGGCCGTCCGGGGGTTCCCCCAGCAAGCCCTGGCGCCTTCCCCGGGCCCGCGATGCGGCATCATCTGGAGCCATGGGGATAGTCGCCGGGTTGGACAGCTCGTCCGAGAGCACACAGATCGTGGTCTGCGATGCGGACACGGGTGCCGTCATCAGACAGGGGTATGCGCCGCACCCCGTCGAGAAGGGGCCCGAGGTCGATCCGCAGGCGTGGCTGATGTCACTCGGTGAGGCCGCGGGCAACGGGCTGCTCGAAGGGGTGCAGGCGATCGGCGTCGCGGCGCAGCAGCACGGTGTGGTGCCGCTGGACGCCGACGGCAATCTCGTCCGGCCCGCCCTGCTCGGCAATGACAAGCGGGCGCAGGGCGCGGCGGCGGACCTGATCGGTTCGCTGGGCGGGCGTACGGCGTGGGCGCAGGCCATCGGGGCAGTGCCGCAGGCGGCGCATCCGGTGACGAAGCTGCGCTGGCTGGCGCGTACCGAGCCGGCGAACGCGGTCCGGATCACGGAGGTCATGCAGCCGCAGGACTGGCTGGCGTGGCAGCTGCTGGGGCGGCCCGCGCGGCGTACGACGGACCGGGGCGGCGCCTCGGCGACCGGTTTCTGGTCGGCGGCGACCGAGTCGTACCGGCCGGATCTGGTGGAGCTGGCGCTGGGGCACCAGGTGCGGCTGCCGGAGGTGCTGGGGCCGGCCGGGACCGCCGGGTTCACACCGGAGGGGCTGCTGATCTCCGCCGGTACGGGCGACACGATGGCGGCCGCCTTCGGGCTGGGGGTCGGGGTGGGCGATGCCGTGGTGTCGCTGGGCGCGTCCGGTTCCGTGTTCGGCATCCACCACGAGGCGCTGGCCGATCCGAGCGGCACGATCACCTCGTTCGCGGACGCGACGGGGCGGCATCTGCCGGTGGTGCACACGAGCAACGCGGTGCGGGTGCTGCGCGGCACCGCGGAGCTGCTCGGGACGGATCTGGCGGGCCTGTCCGAGCTGGCGCTGGCGTCGTCGCCCGGTGCGTACGGCATGGTGATGCTGCCGTATCTGGAGGGCGAGCGGACGCCTCATCTGCCGCACACCGCGGGGTCGTTGCACGGGATGCGGCGGGAGAGCATGAAGCCGGAGCATCTGGCGCGGGCGGCCGTGGAGGGCATGCTGTGCGGGCTCGCGGACGCGCTGGATGTGCTGCGCGGGCGGGGTGTTGCGGTGCGGCGGGTCTTTCTGCTGGGCGCGGCCGCGGAGTTGGGCGCGGTACAGGCGGCGGCACCCGGGCTGTTCGGGGTGCCGGTCGTGGTGCCGCAGCCCGCGGAGTACACGGCGCTGGGTGCGGCGCGACAGGCGGCGTGGGCGCTGGGTGTGGCGCACGGCACGCTCGCCCCGGCCCCGGGGGCGGAGGCCGTCCGGCAGGCGGGCGGCACCCCGTGGGTGGATCCGCCGCAATGGCCGGCCGCGGCCAGTCAGGTCTTCGAGCCGGGTGACGAGCTGCCGGTCGGACTGGCCGTTCGCCAGCAGTTCACGGCGGTCCGTGACGAGAGCCATCCGGGGGCTTTCCAGCAGTGGGAGGAGTGACGGCCCCCGGGCGCGCGGGCACCCGCCCGGCCGGTCCGTACGGGCCCGTACCGGCTGGTACGCACCGGTCGCGCCGGACCCGGCCGGTCCGCGGACGCCGGCCCGCTCCCGGTCAGTCCAGGTAGCCCCTGAGCTGGTCCGCGAAGGCGTGGTCGCGGAGCTTGCCGAGGGTCTTGGACTCGATCTGGCGGATGCGTTCGCGGGTGACGCCGAAGATGCGGCCGATCTCCTCAAGGGTGCGGGGGCGGCCGTCGGCGAGGCCGTAGCGGAGCTGGACGACCTTGCGTTCTCGTTCGCCGAGGGTGGACAGCACGGCGTCCAGATGCTCGCGGAGCAGCAGGAAGGCGGCGGATTCGACGGGTGAGGCGGCGTCGCCGTCCTCGATGAGGTCGCCGAGGGCGACATCGTCCTCCTCGCCGACGGGGGCGTGCAGCGAGACCGGTTCCTGGGCCAGCCGCAGCACCTCGCTGACGCGCTGCTCGGTGAGGTCGAGGTGGGCGGCGACCTCTTCGGGGGTCGGTTCGCTGCCCCGTTCCTGGAGCATCCGGCGCTGGACGCGGATCACGCGGTTGATCAGTTCGACGACGTGGACCGGGACGCGGATGGTCCTGGCCTGGTCGGCGAGGGCGCGGGACATGGCCTGGCGGATCCACCAGGTGGCGTAGGTGGAGAACTTGTAGCCGCGGGCGTAGTCGAACTTCTCGACGGCGCGGATCAGTCCGAGGTTTCCCTCCTGGACGAGGTCGAGCATGGTCAGGCCGCGGCCGACGTACCGCTTGGCGACGGAGACGACCAGGCGCAGGTTGGCCTCGATGAGGCGGCGTTTGGCCATCCGGCCCAGGACCACCAACGTATCGAGGTCCACGGCGAGTTGGGAGGCCAGGTCGGGGGTGCTGCGGAGCTTCTCCTCGGCGAACAGGCCGGCCTCGACGCGGCGGGCCAGCTCGACCTCCTCGACGGCGGTGAGCAGCGGGATACGGCCGATCTCGCGGAGGTACTGGCGGAAGAGATCGGAGGACGGGCCGTTCGGCTCCGGGCGCGGTGGCTCCGGGGCGGTCTCCTCGGCGAGGTGCTCGGCGGCGGGCGCGGCGCCCTGCCGCACCACGGTGACCGGTTCCGCGGCGGCCGTTCGCGGGGCGGTCGGCGCGTCACCGGCCGACGCGTCGGAGAGAGTCTGGATCTGCACGGGGGCGACCTCCAGGGTGATCTCTGCTGAGGCGGCGGAAAGGCCGGGAGTGACCGCGGCCGAGCCGCCGTCCGTCCCGTATGTCGAGAGCGGTTCCGCGGGGGATGCACGGTCCAGGCGACCGGACCCGCCGCGCTCCGAGGACTCAGGCACCGCTTCTCAGTGTGGGGCACGGCACACGCCCGCCACGAGGGGCGTGCGGCCACTTTCTGAGTCCGTTCCGTGACCGGGCGGCTACGGCGGGGTGCCAAGAGCGGGCGACGGGCGTCCGGTTACGGGCCCGGCCGCGCGGGGGCTACAGCGCCGCGTACCCGCGTTCGCGCAGGGACTGGCCGTACTGCTGGAGGACCCAGAGTTCGTTCTGGACGGCGGTGAGGTGCTCGGGGTCGGCGCGCGGGCCGAGGCGCTGGAGGGCGCCGCGGATTTCCGTGACGCGCTGATTGACGGCGGCGAGGCGGACGGCGACGAGCTGGACGCCCGCGTATGCCTCGTCCGGGTCGCGGCGGGTGTGCAGCGGCTCGACTGTCAGCTCGGTGACCATGGCGCGGACCGTGTCGTCGGGGGCGGCCTCGCGCACCCGGGAGACGTACGCGCTGTCGGCGGCGCCGGCCGTGGCGCCGCCCGCGTCCTCGATGCAGCGGCGGACCGTGGCGTAGGGCGGGGCGGTGAACTCGTCGGTGCCGTAGGCGTCGAAGGCCGGGGAGACCAGGTCGGGGCGCTGGAGGGCGAGCTTGAGCAGTTCGCGTTCGACGCGGTGGGCGGGGCTGCGGAGGTTGAGGGCCGGGCCGCGGGGGGTGGGCGCGGGGGGCGCGGCCTCGGCGCCGGGGGCCGGGCCGCGGCGCTGCGGACGCCCCTGGCCGGGCCCGCCGTCGCGGCCGCGCTCGCGGGCCCAGCGGGCGAGCTGGCCGACCCGGCGGACGACGAACTGGGTGTCCAGGATGCCGAGCATGCCGGCCAGTGCGACGGCCGATTCGTGCTGGATGGAGCTGTTCTTGATGTTCGCGACGATCGGCGCCGCTTCGTCGAGGGCGGCGGCCCGGCCGACGGTGGTGTCGAGGTTGTGCCGGGAGACGACATGGCGCAGCGCGAACTCGAAGAGCGGGGTGCGGGACTCGACCAGGTCGGCGACGGCCGCGTCGCCCTTGGCGAGCCGCAGATCGCACGGGTCCATACCGCCGGGGGTGATCGCGATGGAGGTCTCGGCGGCGAACTTCTGGTCGTCCTCGAAGGCGCGCAGGGCGGCCTTCTGGCCGGCGGCGTCGCCGTCGAAGGTGAAGACGACCTCGGAGCCGGAGTTGTCCATCAGGAGCCGGCGGAGGATCTTGATGTGGCCCTCACCGAAGGCCGTACCGCAGGTGGCGATGGCGGTGGTGACGCCGGCCAGGTGGCAGGCCATGACGTCGGTGTAGCCCTCGACGACCACGGCGCGGCTGGTCTTGGCGATCTCCTTCTTGGCGAGGTCGATGCCGTAGAGGACCTGGGACTTGCGGTAGATGGGGGTCTCGGGGGTGTTGAGGTATTTGGGGCCGTTGTCGTCGTCGCGGAGCTTGCGGGCGCCGAAGCCGACGACCTCGCCGGAGATATCGCGGATCGGCCACATCAGCCGGCCGCGGAAGCGGTCGATGGGGCCGCGGCGGCCGTCCTGGGAGAGGCCGGAGAGGATCAGTTCCCGGTCGCTGAAGCCGCGGCCGCGCAGGAAGCGGGTGAGGTGGTCCCAGCCGGCCGGGCTGTAGCCGACACCGAAGTGCTGGGCGGCGCTCTGCTCGAAGCCGCGCTCGGCGAGGAACTTACGGCCGATCTCGGCCTCGGGGCCGTCCAGCTGCTCGGCGTAGAACTGCGCGGCGACCTTGTGGGCCTCCACCAGGCGGGTGCGCTCGCCCTGCTGGCGGCCGGGGGTGTAGCCGCCCTCTTCGTAGCGCAGGGTGATGCCGGCCTGGGAGGCGAGCCGCTCGATGGTCTCGGCGAAGGAGAGGTGGTCGATCTTCATGATGAAGTCGACGGTGTCGCCGCCCTCCTGGCAGCCGAAGCAGTGGTAGAGCCCCTTGGTGGTGCTGACGTGGAAGGACGGGGACTTCTCGTCGTGGAAGGGGCACAGGCCCTTGAGATTGCCGCCGCCGGCGTTGCGGAGCTGGAGGTACTCGGACACGACGGCGTCGATCGGGACCGCGTCCCGCACCGCCTTCACATCGTCATCGTTGATCCTGCCTGCCACGCGTGAAGTCTACGGCCGGGGTCGGACAGTCCCCGCCGCGCGTCCGCCCGCGTCTCCCCCGGTGCCGTCTCCTCGGCTCCGTGGACGCCTCCGTGGGCGCCGCCGGGTACGCCGCCCGCCGAGGTCAGGCCATCAGCTCCAGGAAGCGGTCCAGGCCGATGTTGCCGCCGGAGATGATCACGCCGATCCGGGGCGGTACCGGGTCGACGCGGTGGGCCAGCAGGGCGGCCAGCGCGCTCGCGCCGCTGGGTTCGGCGACGATCTTCAGCCGTTCGAAGGCCGTCCGCATGGCGGCGCGGATCTCGTCGTCGCTGACCACGACGACCGAGTCGAGGAGCCGGCGGTTGACGGCGAAGGTCAGCTCGCCGGGGGCGTCCACGGCCTGGCCGTCGGCGATGGTGTGCGGGACGGGGATGGTGACGCGGTGGCCGGCCGCCAGCGACTGCCGGGTGTCGTCGCCCGCCGCCGGCTCCACGCCGATCATGCGGATACCGGGGACCAGCGCGGTGGCGGCGATCGCCGAGCCCGCCATCAGCCCGCCGCCGCCGACGGGCGTCAGCAGCGCGTCGAGCGGCCCGGTCTCCTCGATCAGCTCCAGGGCGGCGGTGCCCTGCCCGGCGATGATGTGCGGATGGTCGTACGGCGGGATCAGGGCCAGCCCGCGCTCCTCGGCCAGTTGCCGGCCGAGGGCGGCGCGGTCGCCGGTGTACCGGTCGTAGGTGACGATCTCGGCGCCGTATCCGGCGGTGGCGTCGAGCTTGGACCGCGGGGAGTCCTCGGGCATCACGATGACGGCGCTGCTGCCCAGCTCCCGGGCGGCCAGCGCGACGGCCTGCGCGTGGTTGCCCGAGGAGTACGCGACGACCCCGCGGCGCAGCTGCCCGGCCGACAGCCGCGAGACGGCGTTGTAGGCGCCGCGGAACTTGAAGGCGCCGACGCGCTGGAAGTTCTCGCACTTGAGGAAGACCTCGGCGCCCACCAGCGCGTCGACGGTCCGGGAGCGCAGCACCGGCGTCCGGTGTGCCACCCCCGCCAGCCGCCGGGCGGCGTCCCGGACGTCGTCGAGGGTGACGGCCGGGACGTCCGGGTCCGGTCCTGCGGGACCGGTGGGACCGGTGGGGCTGGCAGGACCGGCGGGGCCGGTGGGGCGAGGGCTCATGGCCGCACGCTACGGGAGCAGCGACTCCAGCGGAACCTCCGGATTGGCCAGCGCCTCCGTGTCCAGCGGCTGCCCGGAACGGATCAGCTGCTGGACCGAATCGGCGACGTCCCAGACGTTGACGTTCATCCCGGCGAGCAGCCGGCCCTCGCTGAGCCAGAAGGCGATGAACTCCCGTTTGCCGACGTCACCGCGGCACACCACCTGGTCGTAGGAGCCGGGCGGTGCGTAGCCGGAGTACTCCATGCCGACGTCGTACTGGTCGGAGAAGAAGTACGGGATGCGGTCGTAGCCGATCTCCTGGCCGAGCATGGCGCGCGCGGCGGCCGGGCCGCCGTTGAGGGCGTTGGCCCAGTGCTCGACGCGCAGCCGGGTGTCCAGCAGCGGATGGTCCGCGGCGGCGACGTCGCCTGCGGCGTAGATGTACGGGTCGGAGGTGCGCAGCGCGGCGTCGACGGCGATCCCGCCGCCGGTCTCGGGGCCGGCCAGCGCCAGTCCGGCCTGTTCGGCGAGGGCGGTGCGGGGCGCGGCGCCGATCGCGGCGAGCACGTCGTGGGCGAGGTGCTCCTCACCGTCGTCGGTGCGCACGGCCAGCACCATGCCGTCCTGCCCGATGATCTCGGTGAAGCGGGCGCCGAAATGGAAGCGGACTCCGTGTTCGCGGTGCAGGTCGGCGAAGAGGCCGCCCAGTTCGGGGCCCAGAACGCCGTACAGCGGCGTCTGCGCGGCCTCCACGACGGTCACCTCGGCACCGTACGAGCGGGCCGCGGCGGCGACCTCCAGGCCGATCCAGCCGGCGCCCGCGATGACCAGGTGGCCGTTGTCGCGGCCGAGCGAGGCCAGCACACCGCGCAGCCGCTCGGCGTGCGCGAGGCGGCGCAGATGGTGGACACCGGCCAGGCCGGTACCGGGGATGTCCAGACGGCGCGGTTCGGCACCGGTGGCCAGCAGCAGCTTGTCGTAGGCGATCAGGGTGCCGTCGCCGAGGCGGACGGTCTTCGCCGCGGGGTCCAGGTGGACGGCGGGCTGGCCGAGATGCAGCTCGATCTGGGCCTGGGCGTACCAGGCGGGTTCGTGGACGAAGACGGTGTCGCGCTCCTCCTTGCCGAGCAGGTATCCCTTGGAGAGCGGCGGGCGCTCGTACGGGTGGTCGCGCTCGTCACAGATGAGGATCACCCTGCCGGTGAAGCCCTCGGAGCGGAGGGTCTCGGCGGCCTTTGCGCCGGCCAGGCCACCCCCGACGATGACGAACGTCCGGTGTGCGTCGACCACTTGCTTCCTCCTCGTTGCGGCGCCTGCGTCCGCGTCCGTGAACGTCCTCGGTCCCCCGGTTGTGCCCCGTGTCCCCCGCCCGCTGGTGTGCTCGTGGTCCCCCCGTTCGAAACGGTCGGGTTCGAGCGTCCCGCACGGAGCGTGAGGGCGGAAGGGGGCTTCCCCTCCAGGGTCACCCTGGGTTGTCCCGCGCGTTACCCCGGGGTCGGGTGAGGCGTGCGTGCAGGGAACGGGCCGAGGCGTCGGTGAGGGCCGCGATCTGGTCGATGACGGCCCGCATCCGGGCGGTGTCGTCGGCGGCCGCGTCGAACAGCGAACGGAACTGCGGATCAAGGCCGTCGGGGGCGCGGGTGAGCAGCGCCTCGGCCAGTTCGGCGATCACGATCCGCTGGTCCACCCGGAGCGCCTCCTGGTCCGGCCGCTGCATCACGTACCGGTCGGCGACGGCTTTCAGGACGGCGCATTCCAGCCGTGTTTCGTCCGGAACCACCAGCTCGGCGCCGTAGCGGGTGAGCCGCCCGGTCCCCCACGCGGCCCGGGTCGCGGTCTCGGCGGCCAGGCAGAAACGGCCGATCAGCTGGCTGGTGGCGTCCTTGAGGCGGGCCTGGGCGAGCGCCGAACCGTCGTAGCCGTGCGGCCACCACTCCTGGTCCAGGAGGCGGTCCAGCGCCGCGGCCAGCGCGTCGGGGTCCGCACCGGGCGCGTAGGTCGCAGCGGCGACGGCGAAGATCTCGGCGCGCTCGGCGTCGGCGAGCAGGCAGTTCGGGTCGAGGTGTCCGGCGTGCAGCCCGTCCTCGACGTCGTGCACCGAGTACGCCACGTCGTCGGACCAGTCCATGACCTGCGCCTCGAAGCTGCGCGCGGCGGCGGGCGCGCCCTGCCGCAGCCAGTGGAAGACCGGCAGGTCGTCCTCGTACACCCCGAATTTCGGGGAGGCGGGGTCGGTGGGGTGCCCGCCCCGGGGCCACGGGTACTTGGTCGCGGCGTCGAGGGCGGCGCGGGTGAGGTTGAGGCCGACGCTGACCGCCGAACCGTCCGGGGCGGGGCGGAACCGCTTGGGCTCCAGGCGGGCCAGCAGCCGCAGCGACTGGGCGTTGCCCTCGAAGCCGCCGCAGGCCGCGGCGACTTCGTTGAGCGCCTGCTCTCCGTTGTGCCCGAAGGGCGGGTGGCCGAGGTCGTGCGCGAGACAGGCGGTCTCGACGAGGTCCGGGTCGCAGCCGAGGGCGGCGCCGAGCTCGCGGCCGACCTGGGCGCACTCCAGCGAGTGGGTCAGGCGGGTACGCGGGCTGGCGTCCCAGGCGTGGGTGAGCGTGCCCGGGGTGACGACCTGGGTCTTGCCCGCGAGGCGGCGCAGCGCGGCGGAGTGCAGCACCCGCGCGCGGTCGCGCTGGAAGGCGGTACGCCCCGGCCGCTTGTCGGGCTCGGAGACCCAGCGTTCGGCGTCGGCGGCGGCGTATCCGGGGGTGGTGGGGGCGTAGCCGGGGGCAGCGTCGGGGGGCGCGGAGGCGCCGCCGCCCGTGGCGCCCGCGTCCCGGCCGTGGGTCGGTGGTGTGCCCGTCATACCGCGACGGTAACCGCCCCGGCGGTTCGGGGCCGGATGGGGTACGCGCCGGGAGCAGCCGGCCGGCGGGGGCGGGGCTGGACGGGCCGCGGTAACGGGGCGGCGGTGGCCACCGGGGTGGGTGGCCACCAATGGTGGTGGCCACCGGGTGGAGGCGTACCGCCGCGCGGAACCGGCGGCGGCACGCCGCCACCCGGTGGGACCAGGAGGCGGCGCCAGAGGAGGGGCCGGAGTGGCTGCCGTGGCTAGTGCGCGTCCACTTCCGCGAGGTACTTCGCACGCGTCGCCTCGTCCAGGAAGGCGGCGCGGAAGGAGTTGCGGGCGAGAGTGCGCAGGGTCTCCTCACCGAGGCCGAGCGCATCGCGTACGGCGGTGAAGTTGTCGTCCGCGTAGCCGCCGAAGTAGGCCGGGTCGTCGGAGTTGACGGTGACCAGCAGTCCGGCGTCCAGCATCGCGGGCAGCGGATGGGCGGCGAGGTCGTCGATCACCCGGAGCCGGACGTTCGAGAGCGGGCAGAGCGTCAGCGGCACCTGGTCCGCCGCCAGGCGGGCCACCAGCCGCTCGTCCTCCATGGAGCGCACCCCGTGGTCGATCCGGTCCACGCCGAGGACGTCCAGGGCCTCCCACACGTACGCCGGGGGCCCCTCCTCCCCCGCGTGCGCCACGCACTTGAGCCCGGCCTCCCGCGCCAGCGCGTAGACCTCCTTGAACTTCGACGGCGGGTGCCCGACCTCCGCCGAGTCCAGGCCGACGGCCGTGATCCGGTCGAGGTACGGGCGGGCCGCCTCGAAGGTCTCCAGGGCCGAATCGGCGCTCTCGTCGCGCAGGAAGCACATGATCAGTCGGGTGCTGATGCCGTACGTCTCCTGGGCCCCGTCCAGCGCGCGGGCCAGCCCCCGGATGACCGTACCGATCGGCACACCGCGCGCGGTGTGCGCCTGCGGGTCGAAGAAGATCTCGGCGTGCCGGACGCCCTGCGCCTCGGCGCGGGCGAGGTAGGCGTCCGCCAGGTCGGCGAAGTCGTCCTCGGTGCGCAGCACGGCCATCAGGGCGTAGTAGAGGTTCAGGAAGGACTGGAGGTCGGCGAAGGAGTAGGCCCGGCGCAGCTCGTCCTGGGTGGCGTACGGCAGCTTGACGCCGTTGCGCTCGGCCAGCGCGAACGCCAGTTCGGGCTCCAGAGTGCCCTCGATATGGAGATGCAGCTCCGCCTTGGGCAGCGGGGGCCGGGGAGCGCCGGTGGAGGGCGAGGGAGCGGGGGTGGAAGGCACGCGGGTCACACCTGTTCTGCGGTACGGGTTCTTGCGGTATGGGTTCAGCCGGTCCGGGACCGGCCGGGGCGTCATGGATCCGTGCGGAAGTAGTCGTTCAGGTTAGCGGGGGTGCGGTCGGGCGCCGTGGCGGCACCGGGTCCGGCGGGACGGCGGGCGCGCCGCCAGTCACCGCCCGCGACGGGCGTGCCGGTGGCACGCAGCCGGGCGGCGAGCGGTCCGGCCGCCAGATAGACCCACGCCCGTACGGTCCTGCCGTCCGGACACCCGGCCTCGGTGGCCACCCGCTCGTAGACGCTCCCCGGGTCGCCGGGTGCGCAGCCCTCCAGCCGGTCCAGCGCCGCGCACACCTCGTCGTAGTCGGTGTCGCGCGGCAGGACCAGATCGCCGTACACCACGGCGTCGGCCGGCCCGGCGACGGCGTACGGGTATCCGGGACCGTCGTAGAGCGACACACCACCGATCCGGGCCGGTTCCTCGGTGACGGTCCTGCCGCGCAGCGCCCAGCCGTAGTTGGCCTCGCCGGGGCGCAGCGTGCCGTAGACGAAGAACGGCAGGCGGACGGGGTCGGGCTCGGGGCCGGGACCGGGGCCGGATTGGGGCTCGGGCTCGGTGATCATGGGCGGGGGATCCTTTCCGCGGCCGTTCCGGCTCGCGACTCTTCCTTCCGTACCGTAAAGCTCTGGTCAGTGATGTTCTCTTCCCTCCGCAACCGGGCACCCGCCGTCGGGCGTCGCAGCCGACGAGATCGATCACGGATCCGGAGCGGACAGGACACCGCTGGGGAACGGCTCCGCCGGTACGGATGTACGGATGTGAGGAGCGCAGATGCGAGGGCTGGGACCGCGACCGGTGCCGGGGCCGGGGAGGGGATCCGCCCGGCGGCTGCGGCTGCCCCGGACCCGGCGGGGGTGGCGCCGTACGTACCAGGCCGTCGTGGTGCTGACCGCGCTCGCCCTGGCGCCCGCGACGTGGCTGAACGCCTCGGCGGGGCCGCGCGTCCGTACGGTCGCGGACGTGCCCGCCGCACCGGTCGCCGTCGTCTTCGGCGCGGGCCTGTGGGACGGCGAACCGTCGCCGTATCTGGCCCACCGGCTGGACGCGGCCGCCGAACTGTACGAGCGCGGCACGGTGCGGGCCATCCTGGTCACCGGTGACAACAGCCGCCGCGACTACGACGAACCGGCCGCGATGCGCGGCTATCTGCTGCGCCACGGCATCCCGGCCGGGCGGATCGTCAGCGATCATGCGGGCTTCGACACCTGGGACTCGTGCAGCCGCGCACACCGCGTCTTCGGCGTGGACAAGGCGGTGCTGGTCAGCCAGGGCTTCCACATCCGGCGCGCGCTGTCGCTCTGCGCGGCGGCCGGTATCGAGTCGTACGGGGTCGGGGTCGCCGCCCACCAAGATGTGACCTGGACGTACGGCGGCGTACGGGAGATCTTCGCGGCGGGCAAGGCTACGGCGGAAGCGCTGCTGCGGCCCGATCCGCACTTCCTCGGACCGCGTGAGACGGGGCTGGCGGAGGCACTGCGGTAGCGCCTCCGCCGGACGGAGCTGGGCGCGTACGCGGGGTCTGGCGTACGCGGGACCCGGTGCGGCCCGCCGCCGTCCACGGGTCCGGCGCCGTTCCGTTGCCGGGGCTGGGCCGCTCAGTCGTCGATGGCCTAATAGGCGCAGGTCCAGAAATCGCGGAACAGGGCGGGTGGCGTCGGGGCGGTCAACGCCCGTTGGGTCAGCAGAATCCCGATCAGTCCCTCTGCCGGGTCGATATAGGCGGAGGTGCCCGAGCCGCCGTTCCAGCCGAACCGTCCGGGTACGGCGGCGAGTTCGTCCCGTCTGGTGACGACGTTGACGCCGAACCCTCAGCCGCTGTTGCCGCCGAAGAACACGGCGTTCTCCGCCTTCTGCTCCTCGGTGAGCTGGTCGGTGGTCATCACCTCGACCGCCGGCCTGGACAGGATGCGTTCCCCGCCGTACCGGCCCTTGTTCAGCAGCATCGTGCAGAAGGCCAGCAGATCGTCGGCGGTCGAGACCAGTCCCCCGCCCGCGGAGGGGAAGGCGGGCGGCCGTGCCCACCTGGTACGGCTGGGGTCGTCGATGCGCACGAGTCTTCCCGTCCCGGGGTCGGGCCGGTAGGCGGCGGGCAGCCGGTCCAGCTTGCCGGCGGGGAGATGGAACGCGGTGTCCGCCATACCGAGCGGCTCGAAGAAGCGCTCCTTCAGGAACTCCGCCAACGGCCGCCCGGTGGCGCGGGCCATGAGCACGCCCAGGACGTCGGAGCCGGTGTGGTACATCCACTTCTCCCCCGGCTGGTGGACCAGCGGCAGGTCGCCGAGCCGTGCGAGCCACTCGTCGGGCCCGACCGGTACGGCCTCCGGGCCCGGGGTGAGCCCGGCCTCGTCCATCGCCCGCTGGATCGGGTACGTCCCGGGCGGCGCCAACACCGCACCGAAACCCATCCGGAAGGTCAGCAGATCGCGCAAGGTGATCGGCCGGTGCGCGGGAACCGTGTCGTCAAGTGGCCCGTCGGGCCGCCGCAGGACCTCGCGGTCGGCCAGTTCGGGCAGCAGCTCGTCCACCGGGTCGTCCAGCCGCAGCCGGCACTCCTCCACCAGGATCATCGCCGCGGCGGCCGTGACCGGTTTGGAGACCGAGGCGATACGGAAGATCGCGTCGCCGCGCATCGGCCCGCCGCCGCCCTCGGCCTCGGTCGTGCCGATCGCCGCCACGTGCGCCTCCCCGCGCCGGGCCACCAGGGCGACCAGGCCCGGCACTTCGCCCCGTGCGACATGCCCGGTCAGCACCTCGCGCAGCCGCCCGAGCCGTGCCGTCGACAGACCTGAAGCGTTCATCCCTGCTCCTCCGCGCCGGGCCGTGTGTTCCGTCGCCGACGATAGATCGGGCGGCGCGGAAGCCGTACGGTCCTCGGTGGACCGCGTCGACGTGGCGCGCGCACGCCCGAGTAGGCATCCGGTCTTCCGGCGGTCGTCGGCGAGCGGCGGTCGGTCGACGGACGGCGGCCCGCGGCGGGTCATCGCGCCTGGGACGCACGGGAGTAGAGGTCCAGGGTCTCCGTTCCGAAGTACGGACTGTAGGAAATCCGGTCGCTGCCGGGACCGGGCGGCCCGCCGCCATTGAGGCCGCCGATGACGCCGATGACGCAGCCGGTCCTGGTCCGCTCGTCGAAGCGGGTCAGCCAGGGGCTCCCGGAGGTGCCGCCGTGGAACCCGCCGCATTCCATGCGCAGTTGACGGGTTCCGGGCAGCCGGGTGGTGCGGGTGTCGCAGCGTACGGCCCGGTCCTGCGGGTCGTTGCGGACGGTGGGATAGCCGATGACCGTGACCTGGTTGGTGTAACCGGGCGTGGGGCCGAGGACGTTGCCGCCGGTGACCGCCTCGATCAGGCGGCCGTCCTGGTCCGGCGCGACGGTGGCGAACGCGAAGTCCAGGTCGGCGGCGGCGCCGGTGGTACCGCGGCCGGGATGCGCGAAGGTCTCACCGATCGCCCACACCCCGTACGGCTGGGCGGCCGCCCCGGACGCGTACTGGGGGACGAAGGCGGCGTGCGACCCCGGATTGCAGTGACCGGCGGTGAGGATCAGATTGCGGTGCGGGCTGTGGACGACGCTGGCCGTGCAGTGGTGCGCCCGCGCGTCCCGGCCGACGGAGAACAGCACACCGACGGACGGGATGCCCTCGAAGTGGCGGGCGGTGGAGGCGGGTTGGGGGTTTCCAGCGGGACGGTCGGGGCGGCGCGGGGGCGGGGCGGCGTCGGCCATCCGTCCGGCCGTCCAGTAGGCGGCGGCGTCGTGGGTGGTCCAAGGGGGGTCGGGGTGGGGGGTCTGTCTCTTATACACATCTGACGCTGCCGACGATACTCCTTGTGTAGA
>JOEL01000082.1 GCA_000720995.1 Streptomyces celluloflavus | reverse complement strand
CCACGATCCGCCCCGACCGAGCACTCCCCGCGTGACACTGGTCGGACCGACCAAGACCAGACCCACCAGCCGGAAAGCCACCTAAATCACCGGTATTGCCTCTAGCCGGCCAAGCCGTCGGCTGCCCTACGGCGGAAGTCGTCGGCGGTCAGGTCCCGCAGCCAGCGGCGTGTCCCGCGCGGCACGGTCGGCTCCGGGACCAGCAGGACGGGCGCCTTCGCCCGGGCTGTCACCTGGCGGCGTATCCCGCCCCGCACCAGCCTGACCAGCGGGTGGCGCGGGCCGCCACCGAGGACGAGCAGGTCGCCGGGGTGGGCGGCGAGGGAGACAAGGGCGTCGGCGACCGAGCCGCGTACCACAGTCGGCGCGACCGGTACGTCCTCGGGCATGCCCCCGAGTGCGGAGGCAATGGCGCGCTTCAGGCGCTCCTCGGCGGCACGCTCCGTCTGCGCGTCGAGCCCCGGCGAGGGTGCGCACCGTGCTGCCGCCTCACCGCCCCTCGGGGTCCAGGCGCTCACCGGCACCAGCAGGTGCCCGCAGTGCCGGGCCTCCTGAACGGCTCGGGTCAGCGCGGCCGGACTGCCGGGCGAACCGGAAACACCGACCACCACCCGGCTGATGCGGCGAAGGATTGAGGACTGACTGCCGTTCACGTAGTCGTTCAGACGTGCGGACATTCTCTTCTCCCTGTGCGTGTCGCCCCTGCCAGGTTAGGCTTGGTGTGGATCCCCAATAAGGTCCACAACGGGGCCATTCCATGGAGCCACATTCCATGGATCCACAAGATCCGGCCCGGCCCCTGGGGAGGCGGGCGTCGTACGAGGGGAGACGGAGCGGTGTCGACCTCCAGCAGCGAGGCCCTGGGGCCGCAACTCGACTTCCTCCAGCAGGAACCGCTGTCCCGAGCCCGCGACGGGGAGTCCCTGCAAAAGCAGCTCCTGCACCGCATCCGCACCGCCGTCCTCGACGGCCGGCTGCCCGCCGGCAGCCGCCTGCCGGGCTCGCGCACCCTCGCCAGAGGGCTCGGGATCTCCCGCAACACCGTGACGCTCGTCTACGACGTGCTGGGCACCGAGGGCTACATCGAGCTCAGCAGACAAGGAACGCGGGTCGCCGCGCTGGCCCGACCGGAGCCCGACGGTCACGCCCACCACGCCCCCGCCCCACCCACGTTGTCGCAGCGCAGCGCCCGGATCCGCAAGCCCCTCCTGGAAGGCGTCGACTCCCTCGCCTTCACGCCGGGGGTGCCCGCCCTGGCCCAGTTCCCGCTGGCGGCCTGGCGACGCTCCCTCGACCGGACGCTCCAGCAGGGCGGAACGGGTCTGCTGGGCTACGGCCCGCCCCAGGGGGAGCCGGCGCTGAGAACCGCCGTCCTGCGCCACCTCGCGCTGGCCCGCGGTGTGCGCTGCGCCCCGGAGCAGGTCGTCATCACGGAGGGAGCGCAGGAGGCGCTCTCGCTGTGCGTCCGGCTGGTCACCGACCCGGGAGACACCGCCTGGATCGAGGACCCCGGCTACCGCGGCGCACAGACCGCACTGGCCTCCGGCGACCTGGACCTCCTCCCCCTGCCGGTCGACGCGGAGGGCCTGCGCATCTCCGCGGCCGACTGGAGGGACCGCCCACCGCGCCTCGTCTACACCACCCCCGCGCACCAGTACCCGACGGGTTCGGTCCTCACGGCCTCCCGACGCCTCGACCTGATCGAGAAGTGCCGCGACCACGGTGCCTGGATCATGGAGGACGACTACGACAGCGAATTCCGCCACAGCGGAGAACTCCTGGCCTGCATGCAGGGCATGACGCCGAATGCACCCGTGCTCTACGTGGGCACCTTCAGCAAGACGCTGTTCCCCTCGCTGCGCCTGGGATTCCTCGTGCTGCCCGAGGTACTGGTCGACCAGGCGGCACCGGTCGTGGACGAGATGCTGCGCGGTGGGCACCGCTGCGAGCAGCTGGCCCTGGCGCACTTCATGGAGAGCGGCCAGTACAGCAGGCACCTCGCCCGCATGCGCCGCCTGTACCGCAGCCGCCGGGACGCGCTCAGGGCGGCGCTGGCCGAACACCTCGACGTGCCGCACACCGTGACCGGCGGCGACAGCGGCATGCACCTGACGGTCCGGCTGCCGGCGGACTTCCCGGATCAGCGCGTGGCCCGGGCCGCCCGGCGGCACCGGATGGCCCCCTGGCCCCTGTCCCGCTCCTCGCTGCTCGCGGACTCCGCCCACAACGGGCTCGTCCTGGGATACGGCAACACCCCCGAGTCATCGTTCGTACCCGGCGTGCAACAACTCGCGCACCTGATCAGGAAGTCCGGCTTCGAGGGACGTGGCTGAAACTCGGCGCCCAGCAGCTCCCGCGATCAGCCGGGAGGGCTGCTCGCCGGCAGTGGACGGCCGCACCCCCCGCGTGCCGAGCGAGCTCGCCCGCTGACCAGGCGCGGCCGTCGAGCAGCGCCTGGCAGAGGGCGGCCCGGGAGTCGGGCCACTGCACCCAGGAGTCGACGGGGCGGGGTGGTTTGAGCGTCACGGTGGGCCAGTCCGCACAATGGAGGGCTCCACGCAGTGCATGGACTTTCCAATGATTGGATTATCCATGTACTTTGTGGGTCATGGATGATCGGCAGCTGACCGAAGAGCTTTACGACTACCTGTTCGCGATCCGCACCCAGGTGCACGCCGAGCTCAAGGAGCTGGCCCAGGACGCGGGGCTGACTGACACTCAGGCCGATGCGCTGTGGAGGCTGAGTCGTGGGCGGGAGATGACCGCGCGCCGTCTGGCCGACCTCTTGCAGTGCGACGCCTCAACCGCCACGTCGATGATTGACCGGCTGGAGAAGCGCGGCCTGGTCCGCCGGGTGCCCCACCCCATGGACCGCCGTGCGAAAGTCATCCAGCTCACCCCCGAGGGATGCGCGCTGCGCGATCGCGTCATCCAGCACACCACCGAGCACTCACCCTTCGCCCGCCTCGGCCACGAGAGCAGGCTGCGCCTGCACACGCTTCTCCGCGAAGTGATCGACGGCCCCCGCCCGACAGGTGAGGCCGCCGGCGTCAAGGACACCGCGAAAGAGGAGCAGCAATGAGCAGCGGGACCGCGGTCATCACGGGCGGAGCCTCGGGCCTGGGCCTGGTGACGGCACGCCACCTGATCAAGGCCGGTCAGAGCGTCGTCCTCGTCGGCCGGGACGCGACGCGCACCCGGGCCGCCGCCGACAGCCTGCGCGGCCTGGCTCCTGCGGGCAGTGACGCGGCACCGCCGAGGACGTACACCGCTGATCTGGAACAGTGGTCGCAGGTACAGGCACTGGCAGCGGAACTGGCCGCCGACAGAAACCCGGTGGACGCCCTCATCAACAACGCGGGGGCGGCGTTCCCCCGGTACGCGCAGACACCGGACGGCGTGGAGCGCACCTACGCGCTCAATCACCACGCCCCGTTCCTGCTCACCAACGCCCTCCTGGCCGAAGGAGTGCTCACGCGCGAAGCGCGGATCATCAACATGTCCTCGTTCGTGGAAAAGCGCGGCAGACTCGATGCCACCGATCCGGATGTCGCGGGAACGTCGTGGAGCAAGCGCTTCTACCACCAGATCAACGTCTACGCGACGAGCAAACTCGTCAGCCTCCTGGCCGCGCGAGAACTCGCACACCGCCTACCTGACGGCATGAGCCTCTACAACGCCAATCCCGGCATGGTCAAGGGCACCGCGATGAACAGCAACGCCGGTGGTCTGATGCGGCTGACCGCCCCGCTGTTCCGTCCGTTCGCCATCACCCCGGACGAAGGTGTGCAGACCCCGGTCTGGCTTGCCGGCGCCTCGCCCGCACCGCGCCCCAGCGGCGGCTTCTTCAGCGAGTCCCAGCCGGACATCCCTTCGCACCTGGCCCTGAACGACGCTCTCGCCCGGACCGTCTACACCAAAACCGCAGCCCTCCTCGGGGTGGAGCCCCTCACGAGGTAGGTCCGGCCCGGAACCGGTTGTCACGCCGGGGCTGTGGCTGCCTCGTCCTGCCCGGCCCGCGGAACCCGCAGGACGAGGCGGCCCCGGCCGGCCCTGCCTGACGTGCTGGGTTGCCCGCGCCCGGCGGGCGGCATCGAAGGTGCGGCCGGTCGTTCAGCGGTGCGGGATGGCGCCCGCGCGGGCGCCTCGATGAGCGCAGGGGCGACGGTTCCGTACGCCGTCGATCCGAAGCTTGTGGAACGGCTGGCGGGAGACCTGGCAGGCCCTCGTCACGCTCATCGCTCTGCGCCGCGGTGGGCCCCGCCAGGGTTTTCAATCCGGTCGGGCCGCGCGGTACCGAGGGGCGAATTCCTCCTCGATGAACCGTTCGATGGAGGTGGGGGTGGAGGTGCGAGCGGTACGCGGCTGCTCCGTCCGCGTGTGCCGGGAGTTAATGGCTTCGCCGACCTCGGCCATCATGTCCGCGACGTTGAGGGACACGCCTTTGCTGCGGAGTTCCGCGTGGAATTCGGCGAGGCTGGTCTGCTCATAGGTGAAGTCGTCCGCACCCACAGCTTTCGCGATCACGCTCACGGCTTCCCGCATGCTCACATCGCGTTCCCCTTGGAGTTCCATGACCTCCGTACCGTGCCAGGTCCCGTTGGCGAGTTCCTCCCCGGCCCGGGCCCCGACATCGCGAGTGGTGACGAAGGGGAGGGGGAGGCCGGGCTCGAAGGGGGCGCTGATGCGGTGGTGGGCCGCGGCGGTGTGGACGTGGTCCAGCAGGTTCTCCATGAAGTAGCCGGCCCGCAGCCACAGCGTGTCGACTCCAGGGACGGCCGAGAGGCGCTGCTCGAAGCGGTGGAGCCCCATGACCGGTCCGGTGCCTTGGGGGTGCCGGGCTCCCCAGCTGCTGAGTCCGACGACGCGGGTCACACCGGATTCGGTGACCGCCTTGGTCAGGGAGGCCGCCACCTGGTCCTGGAAGGCACCGAAGTCAGGGTGATCGGGGATGTAGTTGGGCTGGATCACCGCGTAGATGCCGTCCGCGCCACGGAAGGTATCCGTCAGCGCGGCCGAGTCGGTCGGGTCGGCCTCCCACACCTCGGCACCCCGCGCGGCGAGATCGGCGAGCCGCCGGGCCGACCGGCCGACGGCTCGGACGGGGTATCCGGCCGAGAGCAGGTGCACAGCGGCGGCCCGCCCGGTGCGGCCATTGGCGCCGGTGATGACGAACATCGATGTATCTCTCTTCCTTGGCGTTCTGTACCGGTGCTTGGGAAGCCGGCCGTGCGCACACGGTGTCCTCCCTGACGCCTCTTCCCGGGGCAGGTCCCGGGGCGGGCAGGGGAAGCAAGGCCGTCGCCCGGCTGGGATCCGGGCCCCTCGGCAGGCATTCGGGACGTTAGCCCTCCGGCGAAGCGGGCGGGTAGGAGTGGCGCACCCACCCCACACCCCGGAACCCCAGCCGCGCCGGCCGGCACCGGCCGGGCCTCTTCGTCAAGGGCCGGGCACATTTCGTTCGGGCGAGGGCGATACGGCCACCAGGGCCGCGGGGCCGACTCGACGGCTTGCTCGGCGCGCGTGCTCTGCCCGTAGCTTCGGGCGACATCGATGCTCTGCGCATGTCGGTCTCGGACTGCGCGGCGAAGCCGGAGCCGGGCGGCCGTGGCGGCGCAGCTCACGGCCGTCTCCTCACCACAGTGAACGCCCGCGTCTTTACCCTGGTGGTATGGAGGTTTCAAGGGGGCACAGCGGAGGCGGACCACTGGCGGCCTTCCTGCGTGCCAGGCGGAACGGGGCGCGGCCTGAACAACACCGGCTGGCCGTGGGGGCACAGCGCCAGGTGCCGGGGCTGCGGCGGGACGAAGTGGCATTCCTGGCCGGGATCAGCACCGACTACTACGTGCGCCTTGAACAGGGGAGGGAACGCCGGCCGTCCCCCGCGGTGGTGGAGGGCCTGTGTCACGCACTGCTGCTGGACACCGTCGCGGCGCGTTACCTGCGGGAACTCACCATTACAGGAACCGCCGTGGGCGGGGAGACGCCCCGTATGGGCGCGGATCGCCTGGAGGCCGTGAACCAGCTGCTCGGTTCCATGACGGTGCCCGCCCTGCTGGTGAACCGATGGCTCGACATCGTGGGCAGCAACGTACTCGGCGATTTTCTCCACGAAGGGATGGAGCCCAGGGACAACTACGCCCGTCTGGTGTTCCTCGCCCCCGGAGCACAGGCGTTCTTCACCGAGTGGCCCGAACTCGCCCGCTGCATGGTGGCGGCCCTCCGCGCGCAGGCCGGCTCCATCCGGCGGCGGCCAGACCGCGGGTGACGTGGCGGTCTGCGCGGACGTCTCTGCTCAGGCCGGGTGCGTAAGCGTGGTGAGGGCGAGGTTCCGGCGGATGCACCAGCGGCCCTGGAGGGTGTGGAGGGGGTGGCCGGCGGGGGTCGTGAGGAGGCGGGCGCGGAAGGTGCCGTCCTCCGGGGCGAAGGTGATCTCTGCCTCCTCGAAGCCCAGCCAGCGGTGGGTCAGGGGGAACCACGTCTTGTAGACGGATTCCTTGGCGCTGAAGAGAAGCCGATCCCAGTGCCGTCCGGGGTGGTGGTGGGAGAGAGACGCGAGGTGGGTGCGTTCGCCGGGGAGGGAGACGGCTTCCAGGATGCCTTCGACGAGAGGGGCGTGGGGCTCCGCATCGATGCCGAGGGAGGCGAGAGTGGACTGCTCGGCGATGGCGGCGGCGCGGTAGCCGTCGCAGTGGGTCATGCTGCCGACCACGCCGGGGGGCCAGCCGGGGGCACCGCGTTCGCCGGGGAGCAGGGGAGCTGGGGGCCGGCCGATCGCGGCGAGCGCGCGGCGTGCGCAGTGCCGGACGGTGGCGAACTCGCGGCGGCGTTTGTCCACCGCGTGGGCCACGACGGCTTCTTCGGCGGGGAAGAGGTCGAGGTCCGGCATGTCGCTGAATGCCTCGGCGCTGTGGGCGGTGGCGGGGAGGAGCTCGGTCAGGAGGGTGGCGGCGGTCATATGGCGGGCTCCGGGGAGAGGAGTACGCGGCGCAGGATGCCGTGCGGGTGGCCGTGGCGGCGCCACTCGCGCGGGTAGCCGACGGAGACCTCGGTGAAGGGGATGCCGTCGTGGACGGTACGGCGCGGAATGTGCAGGTGGCCGTAGACGACGCCCGCGACGTGGAAGCGGAGGTGCCAGTCGGCGGTGCGGGCGGTGCCGCACCACATCGCGAGATGCGGGTGGTGCATCACGTCGGTGGGCCGGCGGACCAGCGGGTAGTGATTGACGAGCAGCAGCGGCAGTTCGGGGTCGTCGGCTTCGGCGAGGCGCTGCTCGGTGGCGGCGACCCGGGCCGCGCACCAGTCCTCGCGGGTCGGGTACGGGTCGGGGTGCAGCAGGAACTCGTCGGTGAACACCAGGCCGGAGGAGTGGGCGAATTCGCGAGCCTCGGCGCTGGTGGCGAAACCGGACGGCACCCAGGAGTAGTCGTAGAGCAGGAAGAGCGGTGCGACGCGGACGGGGCCGCCCTCGCCGCGGAAGACCGGGTAGGGGTCCTCGGGGGTGTGTATACCAAGGCCGCGGCAGATCGCCACGAGGTGCTGGTAGCGGTGTTCGCCGCGAAGCTGGGTGGGGTCGTCCGGGTGGGTCCACAGCTCGTGGTTGCCGGGGGTCCAGACGACAGTTTCGAAGCGGTCGGCGAGCAGCGTCAGGGTGCGCTCGATGTCGGGAGTGCACTCGGCGACGTCGCCCGCGACGAGCAGCCAGTCGCCGGGGTGCTCGGGGCGCAGGCCGGCGACGATCTGCCGGTTGTCGGAGACGGCGGCGTGCAGATCGCTGACCGCCAACAGGCGTGGTTCGGCGGGTAGGTGCGCGGAACGCGGGGGATTGGTCACGCGATCACGTGATCCGGGCGGGCCTCGCGCGCTTCGCGGGACGCGGCTGTCGTGTGGCGGAGGGTGGGGTTGCGGATGAGGTGGGGGAGGGCGGCATCGAAGTGAGGGCGGGCCGGTTCGCCGACGACGCGGTCGGCGACGGTGGCCAGCATGGTGAGGAACTCAAGGGAATTGCCGCCCAGACGGTGGAAGTCGGCGTCGTCGGAGAGGTGATCGGGGGCGAGGCCCAGGATCTCGGACCAAATCTCGGCGACGGCTGCGGCGAGGTCGTCCGCGGGAGCATGCGCGGGCGCTCCCTGTTCGCCTGAGTGGTCGCGGGCGAAAGGGTCGGGCAGGCGGCTCGGATCGGTCTTGCCGTTCATGTTCTGCGGTATGGCGTCGACGAACACCGTCGCGGCCGGGACCAGATAGGCCGGAAGGCTCTTGGCGAGGTGCGCGGTCAGGGCCTCCGCGGTGGCGTGGTCCGCGCCGGGGGCGCGGACCACGTAGGCGGCAAGGGCCTTGCGGTCACCGGTCGTGCGGGGCAGCACCACGGCGTCGGCCACGAACGGGTGGGCGCGCAGCGCCTGGGCGACCTCCGCGGGCTCCACGCGGTGTCCGAGGATCTTCACCTGGTCGTCCAACCGGGTCTGGAACTCATAGGAACCGCCGGGCAGCGGGCGGACCAGGTCGCCGGTGCGGTAGACGGAGGTGCCGTCGGCGAGGCGGACGAAACGGTCCGCCGTCAGCTCGGGGCTCCCCCGGTAGCCGCGGGCCAGCTGGGCGCCGCCGATGCACAGCTCGCCGGCCTCGCCATCGGCGGTGAACCGCCCGTGCTCGTCGAGCAGGATGATCTCGGTTCCGTCGGTGGGTACGCCGATGGGCACCACAGGGCCCGTGTCCGCCGCCGGGTCGAAGGTGTGCCGGGTCATCATCACCGTCGCCTCGGTCGGGCCGTAGGTGTTGACGATCCGGCAGTCGGGGCCGAAGACCTCGCGGGTCTCCCGCGCCACCGACGTGTGCAGCTGCTCGCCTATCACGACCACCGAGCGGAAACCGGCAGGACGCAGCCCGAGCCGGTTGATCAGCACCAGGTGGGAGGGGGTGAGTGTGAGGGTATTCGCGCCCGATTCGAGCAGCAGCTCGCGCAGCATCGCGTGGCTGACCTCGGCCGGTCGCAGGATCGTGGTGCCGCCTGCGAGCAGCGGCAGGTAGAAGGCGTTCGCGGCGAGGTCGAAACCGATCGAGGTGAGAAGCGGCATGCGGGTGCCGGCGTCGATGCCGAGATCGCGCAGCGTCCAGTCGGTGAACACGCGCAGCGCGCCATGCTCGACCTCGACGCCCTTGGGGCGGCCGGTGGACCCGGAGGTGTAGATGACGTAGGCGAGTTGGTCCTCGCAAGGCTCCGGGTCGGGGACCTGCGGATCGCCGGACCAGTCCAGGTCGTCGAGGGTCAGGGCGGTGCACCCCTCGGGTATGCAGGCGCGCTCCTCGTACATCCGCGGCAGCAGGCACAGGGGTGCGCCCGAGTCGGCGAGCAGGTCGGCGATGCGCGGGTCCGGGTTGCGCGCGTCGATCGGCAGGTACGCACCGCCCGCGCGCAGCACGCCCCAGATGGCGACGACGGAGGGGACGGAGCGCTCGCCGAGCACGCCGACCACGGTCTCGGGGCCGACGCCGCGCTCGCTAAGGGCGGCGGCCACCACCGCGGTGCGTCGCTCGAATTGACGGTACGTCAGGCGCTCGCCGGGGCCGCCGTCAAGGGCGAGGGCGTCGGGGTGTTCGGCGGCGCGGCGCAGGAAACGAGTGACGAGGCCGGCGGGAGCACCGTCCGTCGTCCTGTCGGCGGGTGAAGCGGCGGGATTGCCGTCCGTCGACGTGCCGGCGGATGAGGCGGCGGCAGGAGCAGCGGGTGGCGAGGCGGGACGGGATACCCGGTGTGGAGCGAGGCCCGCCGCGATGCGATCGAGCAGGGCCTCGATACGGGCGCCGGTGGCATCCCCGTCCCACCAGGAGAGCGTGATCTCGGTGTGCCGCCCGACCTCAAGGATGTTCAGGTCGGGTGCCCCGCCCGGCGTCGGGCGGACCAGGGGGAACGCGGTGTGTGCCGTGAACCCCGGGGCGTGCAGCTCCGCGAGCTCGACGCGGCCCGTGTGCGAGAGTACCGCGTCCGTCGGGAAGGACTCCTTGGCCCGCACCCGCCGGTTGATTTCGAGCAGCATGGCCTCGACCCCGGACAGCGGGGCCGAGAGAAGCTCGGGCGAGGGCACGGTGCGCAGCTGCTCGCGCTCCTGGATGGCACGCAGCAGCCGCTCGTGCACGGTCTCCCACTCCTCGCCCGCCGTGACCCGAAGGGTCAGACCGAGCGAGAAGTTGGCGGTACTGCGCACCTCCGGCCGGTAGTGCCGCAGATTGACGGGCACGTAGAAGGCGGCGGGGCGGGCGTCCCCGACCTGCTCGGCGACCAGTTCGGCAAGCAGTACGGCCAGTCGGGCCGCAAGCCCCGGGTGGGTGCCCTGGAGGGTGCGGCGGGCGGTGACGGTGCGGGTGTGGGAGGTGGGCTCGCAGGCACCCATGATCGGGGCCTTGTCGCTGAGCGGATAGTCGCTCACCTCGCGGTCGATGAGCGTTTCATAGACCTCGCGGTCGCCGACCGGGTCGGGCGCGCCGAGCGGCTGCTCGCCGCGCAGCGCGCGGAAGACGTCGGCGGTCCAGGTCAGCAGGCCCTTGGCGTCCATCACCGCGTGGTGGGCGCGGAAGGCCACGGCAGTGCGGCCGCCGCCGTCCCGCCGGACCAGGATCACCTGGCAATACGGCACGCCCGATCCGGCGAGTGGAGCCTGGAGCTGGGGCAGCCGCAGCAGGTCCTCGCCCGCCGCGGCATCCACGATGAGCAGCGGCGGCGGGGTGCCGCCGTCCACCCAGGTCTGCTCCTCCCGCACGAGCCGTGCCCCCGGGCATGCCTCGGACGCCGTGGCGATCGCAGCGGCCAGGCGCTCCGGGGCGAGGATGCCGTCGCCCTCGACCACGACGCCCAGAGTGGGGCTCATGCTCTCGGGATGGCCGAGGAACCACCACTCGATGGGCGAGACGGGTCGTCGGAAGGTGCGGTTGCGCTCGGGCGGGGGCTGCGACATGGCTGCGGTTCTCGGCTCTTCCTGGTCCGGGTCCGGATCCTTCGTCGGTTGTCGTCCGACGAATCAGTCGAACAGGTCCGGTTCCTCGCGGGCGATGTACTCGAACAGCGGCTGGAACTGCACCCAGCCGCCCTCGTCCATGCCTGACTGGTCGTACGTCAACTTGGCGTACTCCGGATCGATCTCGCGGGTCCGGCCCGCCGCCTTGGCGACCAGTTGGGCCTGCGCGGAGCGCTCCGCCGCGATGAACCAGTAGGCGGCGGAGTCCACCGACTTGCCCACCGTGAGCAGCCCGTGGTTGCGCAGGATCAGCGCCTTGTTGGTGCCGAGGGTGCGCGCCAGGCGCCTGCCCTCTTCCAGGTCCTCGACCAGGCCGGTGTAGTCGTCGAACACGGCATGGTCCTGGTAGAACACGCAGGCGTCCTGGGTCAGCGCCTCGATGTGCTGGTCGGTGGCGGACAGAGCCTTGCCGTACATCGAGTGCGCGTGCGCCGCGGCGACGACCTCGGGGCGGGCCTCGTGGATGCAGCCGTGGATGACGAACGCGGCCTTGTTGACCGGGTACCCGCCCTTCACGACGCTGCCGTGCTCGTCCACGAGAACCAGGTTGCTGACGTTGACCTGGGCGAACGGAACGGCGAACGGGTTGACCCAGAAGTAGTTCGGGAACTCGGGGTCACGCGCGCTGATGTGGCCGGCGACGCCCTCATCGAAGCCGAACCGGGCGAAGAGGCGCAGGGCCGCGGCGAGCCGCTCCTTGCGGTAGCGGCGCTCCTCGGCCGGGTCCTCGTAACCCGCCGGGGTCACCGGGCGGTAGCGCTTGTAGAGGTCCTTTTCGGGTATCGGCTTGAGCTCGTCGACCGAAAGGGTTTCCCGCGCCGTCACGAAGTGGCCTCGGCTGTCTCCTTCGTGGCCTCTCTGTCCGCCGTGCCGTCCTGGGCGGCGGCCGGTTGTGCGGGCACGCTCAAGCCCGGAATAGACAATTCCGGGATCACCTTGACGGTCTCGAAACCGGCTTCGATGGCCTCGGCGAGGGTCGGTGTGACGGCGTCTTCGAATTCCAGGCGACTAACCGGAATTTCGGCGTCCGTTGGCAGGGTGTCGGCGGCGAACGAGATGTCGGCGCAGCTCGCTGCCTTGAGGGCCGCGATTTCCTGCTCGGTGACTTCCCGGTTGAGGACTAGCGAGAAACGGTGCGTCACAGTCGGTCACTCCTCGTAATCGGAAGGGAATCCGGCCAATCTGCTGACCGCCGCGAAACCTAGCAGCAGCACAAGTCATCTCTCAAGAGTCATTCTGAGGACTCCGTCTCAACTCCCGGCTGGACGCACAGGGTCGGGGTGGGTGGGGCGCCGAGTCGAGTGGCGCCTCAGGTGCCAGGAGATCGTTAAGTCGAGTCGTCCCAGGTGACGTGCGGCGAACCACTCATGAAATGGGTCTAGTTAATCGCCCGTCAGTGTGATTAGGTGCTCCGGCAACGGGGGTTCGACGCGCACTGTGAATGATTGATTCCAGTGCTGCGCTGCGCTCCCGTGCTCCGGGCGAGAGGTTGTCAACACCCTCAGGAGTCGGGATGTTGACGGCTGGAAATCTCTGCAGTTCGCTCCCAAGCCGTTAGAGCCTCCTGCCCGAATTGCCACAGAATCCTGACAGAACCGCCGGTGCGCGATTGTTGACGGGCGGGGCACGGGCGAATCTGAGAATGGTGGGGGAATGGCTGACGAACAGCAGCTTCGCGATTATCTCAAGCTGGTTACTGCCAATCTGCGCACCACCCGCACGCAGCTGCTGGATCTCTCGAAGCGCATGCACGAACCGATCGCCGTGGTCGGCATGGGCTGCCGCTATCCGGGCGGCGCGGCCGGGCCGGATGAGCTGTGGCGTCTTGTCGCCGACGGCACCGACGCGATCTCCGGCTTCCCCGCCGACCGGGGCTGGGACGCGGCCGGGCTCTACGACGATCCCGACCATCGCGGCTCCACCACCCGCGAGGGCGGATTTCTCTACGACGCCGCCGAGTTCGATGCCGCCTTCTTCGGCATCTCGCCGCGCGAGGCCCTGGCGATGGACCCGCAGCAGCGGCTGCTGCTCGAAACCGCCTGGGAGGCCGTGGAGCGGGCCGGCATCGACCCGTCCGGCCTGAAGGGGTCGCGCACCGGCGTGTTCGCGGGCCTCTACTCATCGTCCGCCGGGTACGGCAGCGGCGGTGACCTGGACTTCGACGAGGCCACGGGCCATCTCCTGACCGGCACCGCCAACAGCGTTCTCTCCGGCCGCATTTCCTTCACGCTCGGTCTGACAGGACCGGCCGTGACGGTGGACACGGCTTGCTCGTCCTCCCTGGTGGCGCTGCATCTGGCCGCGCAGTCACTGCGTGCGCAGGAGTGCGAACTGGCGCTGGCCGGCGGCGTCACCGTGATGTCCACGCCCATGCTGTTCCAGGAGTTCTCCCGGCAGCAGGGCCTGGCCGCCGACGGCCGCTGCAAGCCGTTCTCGGCGAAGGCCGACGGAACGGGCTGGGGCGAGGGCGCCGGCATGGTGCTTCTTGAACGCCTTTCGGATGCGCGGCGGCTCGGCCACCCGGTCCTCGCGGTGATCCGCGGCAGCGCCGTCAACCAGGACGGGGCGTCGAACGGTCTGACCGCGCCGAACGGGGCCGCGCAGCGCCGCCTCATCGAAGCGGCCCTGGAGAACGCCCAGTTGGCTGCCGCAGATGTGGACGCGGTGGAAGCGCACGGCACCGGCACCACCCTTGGCGACCCGATCGAGGCACAGGCACTGCTCGCCACGTACGGCGCGGACGGGGCGCGGGCGGCGGACCGGCCGCTGTGGCTCGGCTCGGTGAAGTCGAACATCGGGCACACCCAGGCGGCGGCCGGCGTCGCGGGCTTCATCAAGATGGTGATGGCGCTGCGACACGGCATTCTGCCGAAGACGCTCCATGCCGAGCAGCAGTCGGAGTACGTGGACTGGTCCGCCGGGAACGTGAAACTCTTGCAGGAGCCGGTGGACTGGGCGCAGCGCGAGGACGACCAGCCGCGCCGCGCCGCCGTCTCCGCGTTCGGGATCAGCGGGACCAATGCGCACCTGGTCCTTGAGGAGGCGCCCGCGCCGGAGACTGCCGAGCCGGAGACGGCGAAGAGCGCTCCGCTGCTGCCGGAGGCGAAGGCGTGGGTCCTGTCCGGGCACACCCCTGCGGCCCTTGCGGCGCAGGCCCACCGGCTCCGCGAACACCTGGCTGTGCGAACCGGGCTGACGGCGCAGGATGTGGTGTGGTCGCTGGCCACGACGCGTACGGCGCTCGAACACCGGGCTGTGGTGGTGGGACCGGAACCGCTGACAGGGCTTGCGGCGCTGGCCGGGGGCGCGCCCGCGGCGGAGGTCGTGACGGGCGGGCTGCGGGGCGGCGGGATCGGCCGGACGGTGTTCGTCTTCCCCGGGCAGGGCAGCCAGTGGGTCGGGATGGGGCGGGAGCTGGCGGCGGCTTCGCCGGTGTTCCGGGCGAGGTTGGCGGAGTGCGCGTCGGCTCTTGCTCCGTATGTGGAGTGGGAGCTGGAGGATGTGCTCGCCGGTCGGCACGGGTTCGAGGCCGCGGATGTGGTGCAGCCCGCGCTGTGGGCGGTGATGGTGTCGCTGGCCGCGGCGTGGCAGGCGGCCGGGGTACAGCCGGACGCGGTCGTCGGCCACTCGCAGGGCGAGATCGCGGCGGCAGCCGTCGCCGGGATCCTCTCCCTCGACGACGCCGCCAAGGTCGTCGCTCTGCGCAGCAAGTCGCTGACCGCCCTGGCGGGCCGCGGCGGGATGATGGCCGCCGAGCAGGCGGCCGACACGGTGCGCGAATGGCTGGCGCCGTACGGCGCGCGGCTGGCGGTCGCCGCGGTCAACGGGCCGACCGCGACGGTGGTGTCGGGCGACCTGGAGGCACTGTGCGCCCTCGCGGACGAGCACGCCGACACCCGTACCCGGATCCTCCCGGTCGACTACGCCTCGCACAGCACACACGTCGATGAGCTGCGCGCGGAGATCCTGGCGGTTCTGGACGGCCTGGCCCCGCGCGAGGCGTCCGTCCCGATGATCTCGGCGATGACGGGCGAGATGCTGAATGGTCCCGAGCTGGACGCCTCGTACTGGTACGCCAGTCTGCGGGAGACCGTCGAATTCGCTCGCGCCGTACGCACCTTGGGCGAGGACGGGCATGACACCTATATAGAGGTGTCACCGCACCCGGTCCTCACCATGGCCGTCGGCGAGGGCCTTGAGGGCCGCGAACCGGTGGTCGTCGGCACCCTGCGCCGTGAGGACGGTGGCACGGACCGGCTCCTCGCCTCGCTCGGGGAGGCATACGTCCAGGGCGTGCCCGTCGACTGGACCGCCGTACTGCCCGCCGCCGACCGCGTCGAGCTGCCCACCTACGCCTTCCAGCGCAGCCGCTACTGGCCGCGCCGGGCCGAACTCGCGCTCACCGGACCCGGATTCCCGGAGGACGCCTGGCGCTACCGCACCGCATGGGAGCCGGTCGCTGCCGCTCCCGTCGCCCCCGTACAGGGCGGGACCTGGCTCGTCGTCACGGGCGGTGCCGACCCGGAGGACTGCGTGCGCGCGCTGGCCGCGCACGGCGCCGAGGCCGTGGTGCTGCGCACCGAGGCAACCGACCGCGACGCCCTGGCCGCTGAACTCCCCTCCGACGTGGCCGGGGTCACGGGCATCCTGTCGCTGCTGGCCCTGGACACGGCCCGGCTGCCCGAGGCCCCCGCCGTCCCTCGCGGCACCGTCGCCACCATGGCCCTTGTGCAGGCCCTCGGCGATGCCGGGATCGGTGCCCCGCTGTGGGTGCTCACCCGCGGCGCCGTATCGGCCGCACCCGGGGACGCCCCTGCCGACCCGGCTCAGGCGCAGGTCTGGGGCCTTGGCCGGGTGGCCGGTCTCGAACACCCCGAGCGCTGGGGCGGACTGATCGACCTGCCGCAGGTCTGGGACGAGAGAGCCGGCGGCCGCCTCACGGCCGTGCTCGCCGAAGGCGCCGAGGACCAGGTGGCGCTGCGCCCGACCGGGGTGCTCGGCCGCCGCCTGGAGCGCGCGCCCCGCACCGCAGGCGCGGGCGGACCGGCCGGGGCCTGGTCCCCGCGCGGCACCGTCCTTGTCACCGGCGGCACCGGCTCGATCGGCCCGCACCTGACCGGCTGGCTGGCCGAGCGCGGCGCGCCCCGCGTCGTACTGCCCACCCGCTCGGGACCGAGTGCAGCCCTTGCCGCGCACGCCGCCGAACTCGCCGCCGCCGGAACGGCGGTTGACGTAGTGGCCTGTGATCTGGCCGAGCGTTCAGCCGTTGCCGCGCTGCTCGCGCGGGTGGCCGACGCCGGCCCCGCGCTCAGCACGGTGCTGCACGCCGCCAACGTCTTCCACCTCACCCGCATCGAGGACACCGACCTGGACGGCCTGGCCGCCTCGCTCGCCGCCAAGACCGCGGGCGCCGACCACCTGGACGAACTGGCCGAGCACGCGGACGAGTTCGTGCTGTTCTCCTCGATCGCCGCCGCCTGGGGCAGCGCCGACCACGGCGCCTACGCCGCCGCCAACGCGCACCTGGACGCGCTCGCCGAGCGGCGCCGGGCGCGCGGCGCAGCCGCACTCTCCCTCGGCTGGGGCGTGTGGGACACCCGTGACTGGGACGCGCCGGACGCCTTCGGGCCGCACGGCCCCACTGCCGTCACCCCGGCCGGCCTGCGCCGCCAGGGCACCCGCTTCCTGGCGCCGCGCCCGGCACTCGACGCCCTGGGGCGGGTACTCGCCGACGCCGACGACGCCCCTTACCTGGCCCTTGCCGACATGGACTGGGCGCGGTTCGCGCCGGTGTTCTGCGCCGCCCGGTCCCGCCGCCTCCTCGATCGCATACCGGAGGCCCGACGGGCGCTCGACGAGGCGGACAGCCGCGGCGCCGCCACCGCGTCGGCCCCGTCCCATGCCTTCGCCCGCAGCCTGGCCGCCGCCCCCGGACCGGCCGCACGCGAGCGGCTGGCCGCCGAGATGGTGCGCACCCAGGCGGCCGCCGTGCTCGGCCACCGCGGCGCCGACGAAGTGCCCGGCAACCGCCCCTTCCGCGACCTGGGCTTCGACTCCCTGACGGCCGTGGAGCTGAGCAAGCGCCTGGCCGTCATCACCGGCCTGAAACTGCGCTCCTCGATCGTCTTCGACTACCCCACCCCGGCCGCGCTCGGCGCGCACCTGGCCGCGACCTCGCTCGGCACCGAGCAGGCCGCCGCACCCGCGGGCACGGCCGCGGCCACCGCCGCCGACCCCGGTGAACCCCTCGCCATCGTCGGCATCGGCTGCCGCTTCCCCGGCGGCATCGCCACGCCCGACCAGTACTGGGACGTGCTCGCTGCCGGAGCCGACGTCATCTCGGGCTTCCCCACCGACCGTGGCTGGGACCCCCAGCTGCACGACCCGGACCCCGACCGGCAGGGCAAGTCCACGACCCGGCACGGCGGATTTCTCTACGACGCCGCCGAGTTCGACGCGGCGTTCTTCGGCATCAACCCGCGCGAGGCCCTGGCCATGGACCCGCAGCAGCGCCTCCTCCTGGAGACCGGCTGGGAGGCCCTTGAGCGCGCGGGCATCGACCCCGAGACGCTGCGCGGCGCCCCCGTCGGCGTGTTCGCGGGCGCCACCGCCGCCGGCTACGGCACCGGCCTGGCCCAGGGCGACGCCGGTGCCGAGGGCTACCTCGTCACCGGCAACTCGGGCAGCATCATCTCCGGCCGCGTCGCCTACGCGCTCGGCCTCGAAGGCCCCGCCGTCACCGTCGACACCGCCTGCTCGTCCGCGTTGGTCGCCCTGCACCTCGCGGGCCAGGCGCTGCGTGCGGGCGAGTGCCGGCTCGCCCTGGTCGGCGGCGCGATGGTGATGGCCACGCCCGACCAGCTGGTCGGCTTCTCGCGGCAGCGCGGCCTGGCCGCCGACGGCCGCTGTAAGCCCTTTGGCGCGGGCGCGGACGGCATGGGCCTCGCCGAGGGCGCGGCGACCCTCGCGGTCGAGCGCCTGTCGGACGCCCGGCGGCTCGGACACCCGGTGCTCGCGGTGGTGCGCGGCACGGCGATCAACCAGGACGGTGCCTCAAACGGCCTGACCGCCCCCAACGGCCTGTCCCAGCAGCGCGTCATCCGCACTGCCCTGGCCGCCGCGGGCCTGGCGCCCGACCAGGTCGACGCGGTGGAGGCGCACGGGACCGGCACCCCCCTCGGCGACCCGGTCGAGGCGCACGCGCTGCTGGCCACCTACGGTCAACAGCGCTCTCCCGAGCGCCCGTTGTGGCTCGGCTCGGCCAAGTCGAACATCGGCCACACACAGACCGCGGCGGGCCTCGCGGGCCTGATCAAGATGGTCCTTGCGATGCGGCACGGTGTGCTGCCGCGCACGCTGCATGCCGAGAAGCCGTCCCCGGAGATCGACTGGGATTCGGGCGCGGTGCGGCTCCTCACCGAGCAGCGCCCCTGGACGACGGAGGGCGGCGCCCCGCGCCGGGCGGGTGTCTCCGCCTTCGGCATGAGCGGCACCAACGTGCACGTCCTGCTTGAGCAAGTGACGGAACGGGAGGAAACGCCCGTCGCGACTGTCGACGCCGACGGTGCGGATGGCGTGGACGGCGCGAGTGCGGGCACACCACCGCTGCTGTCATCCGAGGTGGACGTCACTGCCTGGCCGATCGCCGCCCGCGGCCGCCAGGCCGTCGCCGCCCAGGCGGGCCGCCTCCGCGAGTTCGCCGCCACCGCGCCGCAGACCTCCACCCCCGCCGCCGTGGCCTGGTCGCTGGCCGCCACCCGCAGCCGCTTCGAGCACCGGGCCGTCGCCATCGGCGCCGACCGCACCGAACTGACCGAGGCGCTGACCGCCCTGATGAGCGGGCAGCACGCACCCGGTGCTGTGCCGACCGGTGGTCCCGGGAAGACGGTGTTCGTTTTCCCGGGGCAGGGGAGTCAGTGGGTTGGTATGGGGCGTGAGTTGTTGGTGGAGTCGCCGGTGTTTGCTGCGTGTTTTGCGCGGTGTGCGGGGGCGCTTGGGTCTTATGTGGAGTGGGATCCGTATGAGGTGTTGGCGGGGGTGGTGGGTGCGCCTGTGCTGGAGGGTGCTGAGGTGTTGCAGCCTTTGTTGTGGGCT
>JOEL01000081.1 GCA_000720995.1 Streptomyces celluloflavus | reverse complement strand
TACTCGCATGGTCACTATGGCGAAGAAAGACCCAAGCACGAGCCCGCATCAGCCATTACCAACGCAGAGGGCATCACGGAGTGTCGTTGCAGTACTAGGCGACGCCCAGCCACCGCTCGATCGGATGGAGCGCGAAGTAGCAGAGGAAGACGGCGCTCAGCACCCACATGAAGCCGCCGACCTCGCGCCGTTCGCCCTGGGCCGTCTTGATGGCGGTGTGCGCGAGGACGCCCGCGCCGACCCCCGCGGTGATGTTGTAGGTGAACGGCATCAGCGCCACGGTCAGGAAGACCGGGACGGATACCGACCGGTCGCGCCAGTCGACGTGCCGGGCGGCGCCCATCATCATCGAGCCGATGACGACGAGGGCGGCCGCGGCGACCTGGGCGGGCACGAGCCGGGTGAGCGGGGTGACGAAGAGGCAGGCGCCGAAGAGCAGTCCGGTGACGACGGCCGACAGCCCCGTCCGGGCGCCCTCGCCGACACCGCTCGCCGACTCGATGAACACGGTCTGCCCCGAACCGCCGGTCACCCCGCCGATCGCGCCGCCCGCGCCGTCCACGAACAGCGCCTTGGACAGGCCCGGCAGCCGGCCCTTGCCGTCGGCGAGCCCGGCCTCGGTGCCGACGCCGATGATGGTCGCCATCGCGTCGAAGAAGCCGGCCAGTACCAGGGTGAAGACGATCATGCCGACGCCGAGGGTACCGACCGCGCCCCAGCCGCCGAACGCGACGTGCCCGAAGAGGCTGAAGTCGGGTGCCGAGACGGCGCTGCCGTGCAGCGCGGGGGTGGCGCCGCCCCAGTCCGCGTCCGTCAGCCCGCCGATCCGGGTGACGGCGACGGACAGCGCGGAGCCGGCCACGATGCCGATGAGGAGGGCGCCGGGCACCTTGCGGGCCTGGAGCATGAAGATCAGCAGCAGCGTGACGGCGAAGAACAGCACCGGCCAGCCGGTCAGTTGTCCGGTGGCGCCGAGCGTGACGGGGGCGCCGCCGGCGCCCTTGCCGACGAAGCCCGCCTTCACCAGGCCGAGCAGCGCGACGAACATGCCGATGCCCATGGTGATCCCGTGCTTGAGGGCCGGCGGGATGGCGTCCATGACCCGTTCGCGCAGGCCGGTGACCACCAGCAGCATGATCACCGCGCCGTACAGCACACACATGCCCATGGCCTGCGGCCACGTCAGTTGCGGGACGACCTGGGTGGTCAGGGCCGCCGAGACGTTGAGCCCGGCCGCCAGGGCGAGCGGCACCTTGCCGACGAGGCCCATCAGCAGCGTGCAGAGCGCCGCGCCGAACGCCGTCGCGGTGACCACGCCCGCCCGCGCGAGGGTGTGGTGTGCCACGTCGGGCGTCGACAGGATCAGCGGGTTGAGCAGCAGGATGTAGCACATCGCCATGAAGGTGGTGATCCCGCCGCGCACCTCGCGCGGGATCGTCGATCCCCGGGCGGAGATGTGGAAGTACCGGTCGAGCCGTCCGCGTCCGGCGGACCGGCGCGGGCCGTCCCCGGCATCGCCCGCCGTGGACTCCCGCGCTGTGGACTGCTGGGTCATGATGCCTGGACTCCCAAGGTTCAAAGGGACCCTCGCGCCATCGCGAGTTCTGGGACTGCTGCGGCGACACGACCCGGGGGACGGCCCGAGGCGAACGTCGGGGTGCGGCGCGGGCCCGGCCGGGCGCCCGCGCCGCCTCTCAGGTGCCGGTGAGGTGTTCGGGGCGTACCGGCGTCCTGGTGAGCTCCAGCCCGGTCGCGTCCCGGATCGCCGCGAGGACGGCCGGGGTGGACGAGAGGGTCGGGGCCTCGCCGACGCCGCGCAGCCCGTAGGGGGCCGCGTCGTCGGCGAGTTCGAGCACGTCGACGGGCATGGTCGGGGTGTCGAGGATGGTGGGAATCAGGTAGTCCGTGAAGGAGGGGTTGCGCACCTTCGCCGTCACGGGGTCGACGAGGATCTCCTCCATGACCGCCATGCCCAGGCCCTGGGTGCTGCCGCCCTGGATCTGGCCGATGACGGAGAGCGGGTTGAGCGCCTTGCCGACGTCCTGGGCGACGGCCAGCTCGACGACCTTGACCAGGCCGAGTTCGGTGTCCACCTCGACGACCGCGCGGTGCGCGGCGAAGGAGTACTGGACATGGCCGTTGCCCTGGCCGGTGCGCAGGTCGAACGCCTCGGTGGGCCGGTGCCGGAACTCCAGCTCCAGATCGACCGATTCGCCCTCCAGGACGTCGGCCAGCTCGCCGAGGACCTCGCCGCCGTCGGTGACGACCTTGCCGTCCTCCAGCAGCAGTTCGGCGGTGGCCCACGCCGGGTGGTACGTGCCGAACTTGCGGCGGCCGATGTCCAGGACCCGCTCGCGCACCGCCTCGCAGGTGTTCTTCACCGCGCCGCCGGTCATATACGTCTGCCGGGAGGCGGAGGTGGAACCGGCCGAGCCGACCCGGGTGTCGGCGGGCTGGATGGTGACCTGCCGGACGCCCAGTTCGGTGCGGGCGATCTGGGCGTGGACGGTGACACCGCCCTGGCCGACCTCCGCCATCGCGGTGTGCACGGTCGCGACCGCCTCACCGCCCACCACCTCCATCCGCACCCGGGCGGTGGAGTAGTCGTCGAAGCCCTCGGAGAAGCCGACGTTCTTGATGCCGACGGCGTAGCCGACGCCGCGCACGACGCCCTCGCCGTGGGTGGTGTTGGACAGCCCGCCGGGCAGCGCGCGCACATCGGCGCCCGCACCGGCCGCCAGCCACTGCCGCTCCGGGGGGAGCGGCAGCGCCTTGACGCGGCGCAGCAGTTCGGCGACCGGCGCCGGGGCGTCGACCGGCTGGCCGGTCGGCATGATCGTGCCCTGCTCCATCGCGTTGCGCTGCCGGAACTCCACCGGGTCCAGGTCCAGCGCGGCCGCCAACCGGTCCATCTGGGCCTCGTAGGCGAAGCACGCCTGGACCGCGCCGAAGCCGCGCATCGCACCGCAGGGCGGGTTGTTGGTGTAGAGCGCGAGCGCCTCGATGTCGACGTCGTCGACGACGTACGGGCCGGCCGCGAGCGAGGCGGCGTTGCCGACGACGGCCGGGGAGGCGGACGCGTAGGCACCGCCGTCCAGGACGATGCGGCACCGCAGATGGGTGAGCTTGCCGTCCCGGGTGGCGCCGTGCTCGTACCAGAGCTTCGCCGGGTGCCGGTGGACGTGGCCGAAGAAGGACTCGAACCGGTTGTAGACGATCTTGACGGGCCGGCCGGTGCGCTGCGCCAGGAGGCAGGCGTGGATCTGCATCGACAGGTCCTCGCGGCCGCCGAACGCGCCGCCGACGCCGGACAGCGTCATCCGGACCTTCTCCTCGGGCAGGCCGAGGACCGGGGCGATCTGGCGGAGGTCGGAGTGCAGCCACTGGGTGGCGATGTACAGATCGACACCGCCGTCCTCGGCGGGCACCGCCAGGCCGGACTCCGGGCCGAGGAACGCCTGGTCCTGCATGCCGAAGACGTACTCGCCGGAGATGATCACGTCCGCCCGCGCGGCGGCCGCGTCCGCGTCGCCGCGGATGACCGGCTGGCGGTGCAGGATGTTGGGGTGCGGGACATGGTGCGCGTGGCGGTCGTGGCGGTCCTCGTGGACCAGTGGCGCGCCCTCGGCGGTCGCGGACGCCTCGTCGGTGACGACCGGCAGTTCGGCGTACTCGACCTTGATCTTGGCGGCGGCGCGGCGGGCGCTCTCCGGGTGGTCGGCGGCGACGAGGGCCACCGGCTCGCCGTGGTGGCGGACCTTGCCGTGCGCCAGGACGGGGGTGTCCCGGATCTCCAGGCCGTAGTGCTTCACCTCGGTCGGCAGATCGTCGTAGGTGAGCACGGCACGGACTCCGGGCTGGGCGAGCGCCTCGGACGTGTCGATGGAGACGATCTCGGCGTGCGCGAGGGTGCTGCGCAGGGTGCAGCCCCACAGCATGTCCTCGTGCCACATGTCCGAGGAGTACGCGAACTCGCCGGTCGCCTTGAGGGTGCCGTCGGGCCGCAGCGTGGAGGCGCCGATACCGGCCCCGGTCCGGCCGCCCTGGGTGAGGCCGGTGGGGGTGCGGCCCGGCGCGGACGCCCTGGGCCAAGGTGTGCTCATGGCGGTCAGGCCCCCTGTCCGGTGGTCCGTGCCGTGCCGCGGGCGGCCGCCAGCCGGACCGCGTCGAGGATCTTCTCGTAGCCCGTGCAGCGGCACAGGTTGCCCGACAGCGCCTCGCGGATGTCGGCGTCCGACGGGGAGTCGTTGCGCTCCAGCAGTTCGTCGGCGGCGACCAGCAGGCCCGGGGTGCAGAATCCGCACTGGATCGCGCCGGCGTCGATGAACGCCCGCTGGACCGGGGCGAGTTCGCCCGGCTCGCCGCTGCCGTCGCGCTGCCGGGCGAAGTCCGCCAGGCCCTCGACGGTGACCACGTCGCGGCCCTCGGCCTGCCCGGCCGCGACGAGGCAGGCACAGACCGGCACACCGTCCAGACGGACCGTGCAGGAACCGCATTCGCCCTGCTCACAGGCGTTCTTGGCGCCCGGCAGACCCATCCGCTCGCGCAGCACGTACAGCAGGCTCTCGCCCTCCCAGACGTCATCGGCCCGCTGTTCGCGGCCGTTGACGGTGCAGGTCACGCGCACTGGGCACCTCCTTGTGAGCCGTGGGCACGGCCGCGGTAGGACTCCCAGGTCCAGCCGAGGGTGCGGCGCGCCATGACGCCCACCGCGTGGCGGCGGTACCTCGCGCTGCCGCGCACATCGTCGATCGGATTGCAGGCGCCGGCGGCGAGCTGCGCGAACTGGCGGGCTACGGACGGCGGGAGGGGGTGCCCGGACTCCCAGAAGCCGCCGTCCGCCAGCGCCGCGGTGAGGAACTCCTCGGCAGCGCGGGCCCGTACGGGGGTGGGCGCGGCGGAGCCGATGCCGGTCCGTACCGTGCGGGTCTCGGGGTGCAGCGCCAGGGCGAACGCGCACACCGCGATGACCATGGCGTTGCGGGTGCCGACCTTGGAGAACTGCTGCGGGCCGTCGGCCTTGGGCAGATGCACCGCGCGGATCAGCTCGTCGGGGGCCAGGGCGTTGCGTTTGACGCCGACGTAGAAGTCGTCGACCGGGATCATGCGGACGCCGCGCACCGACTCGGCCTCGACCGCGCCGCCGGTGGCGAGCAGCGGAGGGTGCGCGTCACCGGCCGGGGAGGCGGTGCCGAGGTTGCCGCCGACGCCGCCGCGGTTGCGGATCTGCGGGGAGGCGACGGTGTGCGCGGCCAGGGCCAGACCCGGCAGTTCGGTGCGCAGGTTCTCCATGATCCGCGTGTACGGGACGGAGGCGCCCAGCCGCACGGTCCGCTCGCCGACCTCCCACTCCGCCAGGTCGCCGATGCGGTTCAGATCGAGCAGGTACGCGGGGCGGCGGTGATCGAAGTTGATCTCGACCATCACATCCGTGCCGCCCGCGATGGGCACAGCGGTGGGGTGCTCGGCCTTCGCGGCGAGCGCCTCCTCCCAGCTGGCGGGGCGCAGGAAGTCCATGGGGGCCTCTTCTACGGTTCTACGTGCTACGGAATCGGGGCAGGCACTCGCTACGGGTCGAGGCGGGCGGCGGAGTCGAGGTGTTCGCTGCTCATGGTGAGGACCTCCGGTCCGCTACGCCATTGAGCTGTTCATGTCGTCTGCACGCGGTGGGGCCCAGTGAACGCGCCCCTGCACCACCCGGTGCAGTCACCGAAGCCATGAAGCGGTTGGCTGGCCAGGGCACCTGTCTTGTAGATTCGAACGAAAGTCGAGGCTCCGAAACCTCGCGGTATTCCACCGGCAACAGACAGCAAAGATCGGCGGGCGAAGTCATGCGGCTCCGCGCACTCCTGGACACCCCCACCCTGGGCCTGCGGCTGCTCGGGGGCGAGGACGAGCTGGACCGCACCGTGCGCGGCGTGATGACCACCGACCTGCGCGACCCCAGCCGGTACCTCTCCGGCGGCGAGCTGGTACTGACCGGTCTGGCCTGGCGGCGCGAGGCCGAGGACTCCGAACGGTTCGTCCGCATCCTGGCCGCGGCCGGGGTCGCCGGGCTCGCGGCGGGCGAGGCGGAGCTGGGCGCGGTGCCGGACGATCTGGTGCAGGCATGCGTCCGGCACCGGCTGCCGCTGTTCTCGGTCGTCGAGGACGTCTCCTTCGCGTCCATCACCGAGCATGTCGTCCGCCAGGTCTCCAGCGAGCGGGCCGGCGATCTGGCCGCCGTGGTGGACCGCCACCGGCGGCTGATGACGGGCCCGGCCGGCGGCGGCCCGGAAGTGGTCCTGGACCTGCTCGGCTCCGACCTGGACCTGCGGGCCTGGGTGCTCTCCCCCACCGGCCGGCAGATCGCCGGTTCGACGCTGGCCGACGCCGGGCCCGAGCTCCCCGGCGGGCTGGGCGCCCGGCTCGCCGGCGAGCATCTGGCCGCCGCCCGCGCCGGGCGCCCCGGCCCGCACCGCGTCACCCTGGACGGCGTCACGTACTCGCTCTTCCCGGTCCGCCGCGACGGCCGCGCACCGCGCGAGACGCTGCTCTCGGACTGGCTGCTGGCCGTCGAGGCCGACGCCGGCGACTGGCCCGAGGAGCGGCTGGACCTGCTGCACGGCGTCACCCAGCTGATCGCCGTCGAACGCGACCGGCGCGACGCGGCCCGCACCGTCCGCCGGCGGCTCGCCCAGGAAATCCTGGAACTGGTCCAGACCGGTGCGCCGCCCGCCGAGATCGCGGCCCGGCTGCGGGTGGCGGCCCCGGTCCTGCTGCCCGGTCCGGTCACCGCCCCGCACTGGCAGATCGTGGTGGCCAGCGTCGAGTGGGGCGGCGGCGAGGCCCCCGGCGGCGCGGTGGCGCAGTCCCTCCTGGAAGAGGTGCTGGTGGACCCCGGCACGTTCGGCCCGGAACCCGCCGACCGGATCGCGGTGGCCCACACCGGCGACGAGGCGGTGGCACTGGTGCCGCTGCCCGCCGTCCCGGACGAGTCCACCGACTCCCCCGCGTCCGGTCTGCACGCCGCCGACCTGCTCACCGTCATCGCGGAACCGCTCGGCCGCGGTCTCGCGGACGACGGCCGGCTGACGGTCGGGGTCAGCGCCGCGGTGCATTCGGCGGAGGGGCTGCGCGGCGCCCTGGAAGAGGCCCGGCACGCCCGCCGGGTCGCCGCCGCCCGCCCCGGCCTGGTCTGCGCCGCCGGCCACGAGGAGCTGGCCTCGCACGTCCTGCTGCTGCCGTTCGTACCGGACGACGTCCGCCGGGCCTTCACCGCCCGTCTCCTGGACCCGCTGCGCGACTACGACCGCAGGCACCGCGCCGAACTGATCCCCACCCTGGAGGCGTTCCTGGACTGCGACGGCTCCTGGACCCGCTGCGCCACCCGCCTCCACCTGCACGTCAACACGCTCCGCTACCGCGTGGGCCGCATCGAACAGCTCACCGGCCGCGACCTGTCCCGCCTGGAGGACAAACTCGACTTCTTCCTCGCCCTGCGGATGAGCTGAGGGGCGGGGCGGACGGGGGGACGGGAGACGGGGGCGGGGAGGAGCGCCAGGGGCTGCGGGCCGGGCCGGTCGGGCGGGCGCCTCCCGTCCCACCCACCTGATCGGACGCGGACACGGATAACTCCCCCGCCGATTCGCCCCGCTGGCCGATTCGTCCCCGTCCACGGTTGTCCGAACGGTCAGTTGTCCACCATTCGGGGTAACCCGATCGGGTGGCATCCTGGTCGCGCGAGCCGGGGCATCCACGACCGCACCGGGTCGCGGCGCGGTCGATCAAGGCCGCTCCCCCGGGCACAGTCGGCCCGCGGACGATTGTGAAATCATTCACCCACCCCCTTGGCCGCACCCCGGAATTCGTGCTGAGATTCGCCCACTGCTTCCATTTTCCAGCTCAAAGGTGCGCTCGGGGAGGGCAATGTGGCGGACACCGCCATGTCAGGTTCCGCGGATTCCCACCGGTCGGCGGGAGGGGCACCACCACCGGCACCGGTGATGCCGGCGCCCAGGACGGTCGAGAGCGACGACCCCCTCGACCGCGCCGTATGGCGACTGAGGTCCCGCGGCTGCTGGGACGACGCGGCCGCCCTGCTGGAACCGCACGCCGGCCGGGACGCCCCGGCCGCACTGCGGCGGGCGGCACTTCTGGTGGAGCGCTGCATGTACACCGCGACCGGCTGGGCCGCCGCCGAGGACGCCCTGCGCACCGCCGAGGCACTGGCCGCGGACGACGACGAGCGGGGCGGCGCGGCCTGCGAGCGCGGTCATCTCGCCTACGCCGCCACGGTCCTGGGCGTCCGCGACCGGGCCGACGAGGCGCGGTCGGCGTTCGGCCGGGCCGCCGCGCTGCTCGCCCCGGCGGCGGCCGGCCGGGCGCTGCTGGACTTCCGCCGGGGCCTGATGGCCGAACACGTCGCCGACAGCCCGGACTCGGCGCGCGCCGCCTACCGCCGCGCACACGCGGGCGCCACCGCCCACGGCGACGATCTGTTGCTCTCCTCCACCTGGCGCCAGCTGGCCGGACTCGCCCTGCGGGACGGCGAGTTGGCGGAGGCCAGGCACGGTTTCACGGAGTCGCTGCGGATCCGCGAGGAGCTGGGCTTCCTGATCGGTACGGCGCCGGCGCTCGCGGCACTGGCCGACGCCGCCCCGGAAGCCGACGCGGACCGCTTACGCACCGAGGCCGCCCGGCTCCACCGCCTCATGGACGGCGTCCCCACCTGGCTCGCCGCCCATCTGACGACGACTCCGGCGGATACGTAGCGCGGAGGACGGGCGGCGCACCGCAGCCCGCGGGCCGTCAACGGGCAACGGGCAACGGCCGCTGGGTCGTTGCCCGTTGGCGTTTGACCCCCGGTCGTCGACCGCCGCCGCGTCCACGGAGCCGCCGCCCGTCAACCCCCCGTCGTCAACCCCCCGCCGTCAGCCATGCGTCTCCCGGCATCAATTGACCGGATCCTGGCGTCCCGCACCCCGGCGCCGGAGCGGCCGCGGTGCGACGGGCGGTGGCCGCGGACCGGACGCGGCGGGTCCCGGCCCCCGGCGGGGGCGGCGGCGGGCGGCGACCCCATCAGCCGCTATCCGCTCACCGCCGCGCCCCCGCACCAGCGCCCCGCAACGCCGTCCGGCGCATGCGGTGCAGCGCCACGACGGATGAACCGCGAGGTGAGGGGAGCGGCGAATGACGCGGGACCGCGGCGCCGCACCCGTCCCCCGCACCCCGAGAATGGCCGCAAGTCGCACTGCGAGGCGGTGACGGGGCCAGGATGCTGGTCCGGGAACCCACCCGACTCCCCCTTGGCAGCGCCTTTCAGGAGGCCACCCGTGGCATCAGGAGCGACCGGTACGACCACCGGATCCGACTGGGGCAAGGCGGATTTCGAGGCGATCTACAACTGCCCGGATCCCCGGCGGTACTTCACCACGCTGCAACCTCTCGACTATCAGATCCCGCACCACGGACAGGCGGTCTTCCGCACCGTCGCCGATGCCCTCCGGCAGCGCCGGCCCGGCCGTACCCCACTCGATGTCGTCGATCTCTGCTGCTCATACGGGGTCAATGCCGCGCTGCTCAACCACCGGCTGACCCTCGACGATCTCTACGGCCGGTACGCCGCACTCGGCCACGCCACTTCCCGCACCCCGCAACTCGTCCACGCGGACCGGACGTTCTTCGCCACCCTGCGGCGACCGCAGGCGGCCCGCGTGACCGGCATCGACGCGGCGCGGCGCGCGGTCGACTACGCGCGCGACGTCGGCCTGCTCGACCGCGGATTCCCGGAGAACCTGGAGCGGGACGAGCCGAGCGCGGCCCTGCGGCACGCGCTGGCCGGCACCGACCTGATCACCGTCACCGGGGGCGTCGGCTACATCTCCGCGCGCACCTTCGCCCGGCTCTTCGACTGCCTGTCGTCGCCGCCCTGGGTCGCGGCGTTCGTCCTGCGGACGGTGTCCTACCGGCCGGTCGCCAGGCTGCTCGACCGCGCCGGCCTGGTGACGGAGAAGCTCACGAGCCGCACGTTCCGGCAGCGGCGGTTCGCCGACGGCGCCGAGCGGCGGGCCGCGTTCGACGCGCTGACCGGGCACGGGCTGTCCACGGCGGGCAAGGAAGCCGACGGCTTCTACCACGCCGAGCTGTTCCTCTCCCGGCCCGCCGCCGATATCGCGGCGCTGCCCCTGGCCGACCTGCTGCCCGGCTGAGACCTGGCGGCGCCCGCCGGAGTCGGCCCCGTACGCGGCCGGGTACGGGGCCCGCCCCACCAGGCGGCGCGGACTGACGAGTCTCCGGTGCAGGGGGGCGGCACGGCCCCACGGACCGTAAGCCCTGGCGAGCGCGAACCGACGGACCGTCTGTACGGGGTGCGCGCCCCCACGAACCGTCAGTACGAGCAAGCACGCCCCACATACCGTCAGTACGCGTGAGCAGACAGACCGACGGACCGTCAGTACAGGCAGGCGCCGACCGCCATCCCCTCAGTGCGGGTGACGGGCCGCCGAGAGGTGTTCGCGCGCGATGCGCTCCGCGACCGCGAGCTCCCCGGCGATCAGCGCGTCCAGCAGCGCCGTGTGCTCGGAGGCGTCCGCCAGCAGCTCGGCGGTACGCAGCCGGGAGCCGCCGGACGGCCACTGGGTGCGGCGCAGCAGATCGTCGGTGACCTGCACGAGCTGGCGGTTTCCGGTGAAGGCGAGCAGCGCGTGATGGAAGGCGTGGTCCGCCTCGGCATAGCCGACCCGGTCGCCGCGGGCGGCGGCCGCGACCCCCGCCGCGGCCAGCGGCCGCAACTCCTCCCAGCGCTCGGCCGGCAGCGCCCCGGCCAGCCGGACCACCGCGGGCACCTCCAGCATCGCGCGCACCTCGGCCAGTTCGGCGAGGTCGCGGGAGCTGCGCTCGGCGACCCGGAAACCGCGGTTGGGCACGACCTCGACGGCGCCCTCACCGGCGAGCTGCTGCATGGCCTCGCGCACGGGCGTCGCGGAGACGCCGTAGCGCTCGGCGAGCGCGGGCGCGGAGTAGACCTGGCCGGGGGTCAGTTCGCCGCCGACCAGCGCATGGCGCAGTGCGGCCAGCACCTGTCCGCGGACCGAGTGCCGCTGCGGCTGCGGGCGCCGTACCGGCTGCCGCGCGGGTGCGGTGCTGCCCGCCGCCTCGGCGGGCGCGCCGGGGTCGGGCGTGGCAAGCTCATGGACGACGGATTCGCCGTGCGGCATGGCCGGACCGGCCTGTGCCGGCACCCACACCCGGGTACGCGGCTCCGGTGCCACTCGGGCCTGCTCCATGACGGTTCCTCCTGACGTCACCAGCACCTTAGGCGTCCTCGGCGGCAGTTCAAACCTCAGCGGGTACGGACGGAACCTTCGGGTAAGGTAAGGCTTACCTGCAACGACGCGATTCGGTGGTCTTCCGCATGACTCCTGCCCGCCCCGCGCCGCCTCTCACCCCATCCCTCACTCCGCCCCTCACCGGTGCGTACGCCCGGCTGTCCGAGGTGTTCCCCGGCCTGCGCGTGACCGAATGGGCCGCGACGCCGCCCAGCGGTGACGGCTGGGTGCGCGCGGCCGCCCTCGCGGCCGGCGGTGCCCCCCTGGACGCCTTTCTGGCCTGGGAAGACGCCCAGCTCCTGCGGGACTACGGGCAGCGCGCCCGGCCGGACGTCGTCGCGAGCTTCGCCCTGCACCGCTACGCCTGGCCCGCCTGCCTGCTGTTCACCATCCCCTGGTTTCTGTACCGCCGGGTGCCGCGGCTGCCCGTACCGGACGTCTTCTACCAGCGGGAGCTGGGCCGGATGGCGGTGCGGGTCCACTCGTTCGCGTGCCTGCCGGACGACCCGGCCGCGGCGCATCCCGGCGCCCGGGTCGTGGCGGACGAGGAGGCCCTGCGCGACGAGGTACGGGCCGCGGTCGCCGAGCATCTGGCGCCCGTCCTGGACGGCTTCCGCCCCCGGATGCGACGCGGTCCCCGGGCACTGTGGGGCATGGCGACGGACGAGCTCGTCGAGGGCCTGTGGTACCTCGGGCATCTGCTGGGCGAGGAGCCGCGCGCGGTGGCCGAGCTGGCACGGCTGCTGCCGGGTGCCACCGCGCCGTACGTGGGAAACGCGGCGTTCCGTTCGCTGACCGGGCCGGACGGCGCGGCACTGCCGACCCGGGACCGCGCCAGTTGCTGCATGTACTACACCCTGCGCCCCGAGGACACCTGCGTCACCTGCCCGCGCACCTGCGATGCGGACCGCGTCCAGCGCCTCACCGCCGGCGCCTGACCCCCACGCCCCTGCTCCCTCCTTCGGCATGCGCCGTGCTTCCCCTTTCTCGTACACCGCACCACCGGCGCGGCCAGGCCCCGGTGCCGCGCCTCCGTGCCCGTGCCCTGGCCGGCGCAACGGGGAGACCGGATGGCCGAATCCGGCCCGCTGATCGGGAAAGCCGCACGGGCAGGCGTCACCCGGGACATAGTGAGGCCCTTGCCCAGGACGTTCCGGGAAGCTCCAGGAGGCCATATGGAAGCCGGTCGGCCGAGCCGGACCGCGATGCGGGCGGCGCACGCCCGTGCCCGCCACCAGGCCGATCCCCAGCGGGTCTTCACCGACCCGCTGGCGTCGAAGATCCTCCACCTCGGTCCCGCCGAGCTGACGCCGCCGCCCGACGACCCGGTCGCCCGGTACAACATCCGGTTCGTCGCCGCCCGCAGCCGCTTCGCCGAGGACTCACTCGCCTCCGCCGTGACCGCCGGCACCCAACAGGCCGTGATCCTCGGCGCCGGCCTGGACACCTTCGCCTGCCGCAACCCCCACACCGGCCTGACGGTGTTCGAGGTCGATCACCCGGACACCCAGGAGTGGAAGCGGCATCGGATGGCAGCGGCCGGGATGGCCGTCCCACCGTCGCTGGCCTTCGCCCCGGTCGACTTCGAACGCGACACCCTCGCCGCGGCGCTGGACTCGGCCGGACTGGACCGCACCCGGGCGGCGTTCTTCATCTGGCTCGGGGTCACGCCGTACCTGACGCGGGACGCCGTCCTCACCACGCTGCGTTTCGTGGCCGAGCACACCGCGCCGGTACACGTGGTGTTCGACTACTACCTCGAACCGCCCTCGGCGATGGCACCGGAACTCCGCACCGCCCACGAGGCCGCGACACGGCGCGTGGCAGAGCTCGGCGAACCCTGGCTCAGCTACTTCACCCCCGACGGCCTCGCCGACGAGCTGCGCGCGATGCAGCTGACCGACATCGAGGACCTCCCGGGGCCGGAACTGCTCGCCCGCTACCTCGACGGGCCCACCCCCGACGCCGACGCGTTTAGCGGCCATGTGCTCCGCGCCGGACGCGCCACCGCCCGCTAGCCACCCCGGGGGCCCACTACGCCGTGACCGGCGCCCACCGTGATCGTTCGTCCCGGCATGAAGAAAACCATCGCCGCCGCACTCCTGGCCTTGTCCGCCCTGGCATTGACCGGCCCGGCCCACGCCGACGGCACCCCCATGCCGAATGTGACGGGCAAGGGTCTGTCCGTCGCCTACAAGGACCTGAACCACAACAAGTCCATCCAGCTCAAGGACGGCCTGGGCGCGCACCGCCATGTGCTCTGGCCCGCCAACTGGAAGGTCTGCGAGCAGAATCCGGCCCCGGGAACCCCTTTGAACAACCAGAAGGTCACGCTGACCGTGGTCAAGCACCAGGAGAAGTGCGGCAAGTCGTAGCGAAAACAGCAGACCGTCCACCGCCCACCCCGCCCGGCCGTCTTCCCCTTCCTGACGGCCGCCCCGCGAAGCCCGGCCCATTGGCTCCTTGGACCCTTGCACCCTTGGGCCTGAGAGCTTGACCAGCGCCGGGTTCCCGAGCGATACGGCACCCCGTACCGCACCGTCCCGTCGATGAAGCCCCAGGCCGGCCATGACATCCGGCCATCCACGGCATCCGGCCCGCCCCTCGGTTGAGGAGCGGGCCGGCTGCGTCTCGGCTGCGTCTCGGCTGATAACGCCCTGGAGCGGACGCCGCCGTCCGTACGATCGGCAGCATGGTTCCCGGCATCGCCTCACCCCGCCCCCGCCACCGCCTCCGCCTGGCGTTCGCCTTGGTGGTGCTGGCGCCGCTGGTGGGGGAATTCCTCCTCGGCAACCAGCCGGTCACCGCACTGCCCGCGGTACTGATGCTGGCGCCCATGTACGGATGCGGCGCCCTGCTGATCCGGGAGGCGGCGCGGCGGGCCGGGGGCGGCTGGCCGACGATGCTGCTGCTCGCCGCGGCGTACGCGCTGCTGGAGGAGGGGCCGATCGACCAGATGCTGTGGAACCCGCACTACGGCGGCGTCGACATGGGCCTCGCCTATGCCGGTACCCAGGTGCCCTGGCTCGGCACGAGCGCGGCCATGGTGCAGGACGTGCTGTCGATGCACACGGTCTGGAGCATCTGCGTCCCGATCGCTCTCATCGAGACGTTCAGCGCGGACCGCACCCGCCCGTGGCTCGGCGGGCCGGGGCTGGCGGTGACCGGTGTGGTCTTCGTGGCGGGTTCGGTGTTTCTCGCCCAAGCGCAGTACCAGAGCGGCAGGTTCATGGGCTCGACAGCCCAGTTCGCCGGGGTGTCCGCCGCCATCGTGGCGCTGCTCGCCGGGGCCTTCGCGGTGGTCCGGCGCCCGCTGCCGCCACGGGACGCGGCCACCCCCGCCCCGTGGATCGTGGGCACCGCGGCGTTCGCGGCCGGCAGCCTGTACTGGGCCCACGACACCTTCCTCCCCGACAACGCGTCCCCCTGGGCGCCGGTGGCCCTCTGGTTCGTCCTGGCGGGCGGGATCGCGTGGCTGTGCGCCCGCTGGTCGCGTACCCACGGCTGGGGCCCGGACCACCGGCTGGCCCTCACCGCCGGCGCCCCGCTGACCTACGTCTGGCTGGGCTTCACGCACGCGCGGGAGATGGACGTCCCGTACGGCACGGCGCTGCTGGGCAACGTACTTTTCGGCGCGGCAGCCCTCGTCCTCCTCGGGGTGGCGGCGATGCGTCTGCGCCGACGGGTACCGCCTGCGGAGGGCGGGTGAACGTGACGGGCCGGACCTCCGTGCCGAAGCGCGCGGCCGCCTTGGGCGACGGGGGACGCGTATCGGGTGTCGGGTGTCGGGTGTCGGGTGTCCGTCAGCCTGGGGACGCGTTGTTGTCCCGGCCGTCCTCGCGCTGTGTGCGGCCGGTCGGCGAACGTGCCGGATATGCCGCTGCCCAGGACGGAAACCATTGGGGAACAGCCCGGTCCCGATGGCAGGATGCGAACATGCGATCTGACGTCACGCTGCGGCCCCTTGATGAGAATCGGCTGCTCACCCTGCTGGATGCTGCCGTGGCCGATGCCGATCCCCGTGAGGTGATGCCCCCGGTGGCCGGTCCCGGTGGTTGGACCGCCGAGCGGAAGGCTGCGTTCCTGCGGTTCCATCACTCCAGGTCCCTGTCGGCCGAGCCGGTGGAGACCACCTATGTCATCGTCGTGGGAGAGACCGTGGTGGGGGCTGCCCGGCTGTGTCCGATGAAGGACGCGGGGCATGCGGTCGAAGCGGGAGTGTGGATCGGACGGTCCCACCGCGGTAGCGGCGTGGGCGGTGCGGTGTTCCGGCATCTGCTGGCCCTCGCACGCACCGCCGGTTTCGCCTCACTGCTCGTGAACACGAAGCCCGACAACACCGCCGTCCACCGACTTCTCGCCGCACTGGACATCACCCCCACCCGTGAGGGCGACGCGGTGACGGCGTGGGTGGACCTCACCGCCGCCGGATAGCGGACCGGAACACGACCAGGACGGGCATCTTCCTCCGCCGATCGGCAACTCGCAGGAGCGATAGGTTCCCGAGCATGAGCGTGGAGACTGAGGCCGTTCGCGAGGCAACTGACGAAGTGGTGGAGGCGTTTGCTCGTCTCCTTCCACAGCTGTCGTCCAAGGCAAAGCCGTTGGACCATGAAGCAGTGGGGAGATTGACGGGTACGAGTACCAACACGTTGCTGGTGGCCCGTGTCGAGGGCGTGATCGTCGGGACGTTGATGCTGGTGATCTCCCCCTTGCCGTCCGGCCTGCGGGCCCATATCGAGGACGTGGTGGTCGATACCGCCGCACGTGGCCACGGGGTCGGCAGAGTCCTGATCAACAAGGCCCTTGGCCTGGCCGCGGAAGCAGGAGCCCGAACCGTCGACCTCACCTCGCGGCCTTCGCGAGAGGCCGCGAACCGCTTGTATGAGCGGGCGGGTTTTCAACGGAGAGAGTCCACTGTCTATCGAGTCACCCTGGACTGAAGCGCGGTGCCGACTACTCGCGATCACCGTCCCCCGTCCCAGCGGTTCGGCTGACTCAACGCACTGACTGGGCCGATGCCAGGTCATCTGAGACGGGACAGCCGCAGACGCCGCCGAGGAGGCGGGCCCTGCCCAGGGCTACGGCGATCCGGTCAGTGCTCGCGCCTACGGAGTGAGACGGGCCGGGTCGATGATCTGGACCATGGCGTGGTGGCCGGCGTCGTTGGGGTGGAGGTGGTCACCGGAGTCGTAGGCGGGTCGGATGCGGGTGGGGTCGGCGGGGTCTTTGAGGGCGGTGTCGAAGTCGAGGACGCCGTCGAAGAGGCGGGTGTGGCGGATGGCGTCGTTGACGGCCCGGCGGCAGTGTTCGCCGGCTGCCTCGTAGCGTTCGAATCCTCCGTAGGGCGGGATGGTGGTGCCCACGACCTTGACGCCCTTGGCGTGTGCCGTGGCGACGAAGGCCCGCAGTCCGGTGGTGATCGCGGCAGGGGCGTACTGGTGGGGAGTCTGCTGGATGTCGTTGATGACGTCGGTGAGCACGATGGTGCCGACTCCCGGGACAGCGAGGGCGTCCCGGCTTTCACGGGCCAGGGAACTGGGCAGGCCGGGTCCGTTGTCGGTGAGCAGGCGGGTGGCGGAGATGCTGGCGTTGACGACCGGCGTCGGGTGACCGGCTCGGTGCAGGCGGCCGGCGAGTTCGCTGGGCCAGTCCGCGCCCGGTGAAGCGCGGAAACCGCCGGAGACGGAGGCCCCGATGATGACCACGACACCTGCCGTGGTCCGGGGCGTCGCAGCGGGAATCGGGGGCCCGGCGGCCGGGGGCTGGGCGGACCGGTGGGCTGATGCCGGGTGCAGGTCGGCGGAGGTCCGCGGGTACCCGGCCGGGGTTGCCGTGCCGCAGCCGGTCAAGGTGGCCTCCGTGACGAGAAGGGCGACGGCCAAGCCGCCCGCACGCAGCCGCAGGCTGATGGTCACGTCAGCCTCTTCCGCCCCGGCCGAACCGGCGGGCACCCGTCGGCCGCGGACCGGTCGCCGGGCGCCGTGACCGGAGTACAAGACGTCGGCCGGGGCGTTCGACACCTTCGTACAGGGCCCAGGCGAGGACGAGTGAGAGGGCGAGGGCCGCCACCGTGGCCACGAGAGCGGGCACGGCGGCGAGGTGGGGCCGGGCGCCGAACAGGGCCTCGCCGGTGCGCATGACCAGGATGTGGATCAGGTAGAAGGCGAAGGACCATTCGCCGAGCCGGACCATACGCGGGTGGCGCCAGAAGGACGGTGTGCCCGTGAGGTCGGCGGTGGCCGCGGCGGGGATGAGCAGCGCCAGGCCGGTGACGGTGCAGGCGGCGTATCCGTACTCGTAGGGGAGCTGCGCGGTCAGGAAGTAGCCGGTCAAGGTGATCGCCAGGGACACGTCCAGCCCGGGGCCGCGCCAGGCGCCGGCCTTGACCAGGAGGCCGAGGGCCGCGCCGAGGACGAACTCGGGCAGCCTGGCGAGGGGGAAGGAGTACAGGGTCCAGCCGAGGGCGTGGTGGGTGTTCGCCCACGGCAGCAGTACGACGACTGCGCCGCCGGACAGGGCGAGGACGGTCAGTCCGCGGGGGCCGAGGCGGCGCAGGACCGCGTAGAGGGCGGGGAAGGCGGCGTAGAAGAACGCCTCGCAGGTCAGGGACCAGCTGACCGGGTTCAGCGCCTGCCACCATTGGGGATTCCAGGAGCTGACGAGCAGCAGGTTCGCCACCGCTTCCCTGATACCGCTGGGCCGCAGACCGGGGACCAGGGTGTACGCGAGCAGCAGCGCCACCGCGGCGGTGGCCAGGTGGACGGGGTAGATCCGGGCCAGGCGCCGCCGCCAGAAGGTGCGGGCCCGCTCTCCGGGCCGGGCGGTCCAGGCCAGCACGAAGCCGGAGAGGATGAAGAAGAAGGAGACACCGGCCGCACCCGCACCGAACGCCCAGTTGACGAGGCGTCCGCTCTGGTCCGGACCGAAGTAACCGAAGTTACGGACGTGGTAGACGAAGACCACGAACGCGGCCACCCACCGCATCCCCGTCAGTGACGGGAGCTGACCGGGATGTGGTGGCGCCGGGGTCTCCTGCCGACGGCTTCGTTGCGTCGTCAGCGCCATAGGGACGCCGACCCCTACGGGTGCCGCCCGGCGGTCGGCTGTGTGTATGAGGGCAGGCATGAGGAACTCCTGTCGCGGGGTGTGGGGGCGTTTCCGCAGGAAGCGGGGCGGGGCGAGGTGAGAGGGGCGCGTGGTGCCGAGGAGGCTCGATTCGGTCCGGGGCGGTGCCTCGGCGGCAGCCGACAGGTCCGGGCGGGTGTCAGCCGCCCCGGCGAATCGAAGCGCTGCATGCGTGGCACACCCGTACACGCTGTGTTCTCTGTGTTCTCTGTGTTCGCCGTATTCGCCGTATGCAGAGCGAAGCCCTGGGAGAAACGGGAAGAGCGTGGCCGGAGCGGTCGTCTATCGTGCGGGCGGCCGTCGTGCGGGCGGCACGGGCCGGGTGTCGGCTTCGCGGGAGACGGGGTACGGGATCACGGACGGAGCGGGGGCGCCCCGCTTGTTGGCGGTCTCGGCGAGCGTTCGCTCGTCATCGGTGACGGGCGGCGCCGGCGGACCACATGGGGGCCGATCCGCAGCAGCCGGGGGACCGCAGACCGCCGCCGTCCACCTCGGCGTCCGACCGCAGCCATTGCACCGCCTCCAGGAATACCGGTGACGACGTGCAGTCCTTCCTCCGCCGCCGACCAGTCCTCCACGAGGCGGAAGCAGCGGTCGTACCGCCTTGTTCCGTACTCGCGGAACAGCGCACCGAACGCGCTCTCGTCACCCGCCCGCATACGGGCCCGCATTCCTGGATCCATACCTAGCTCTGCCCTGACCGGACATGCAGGTTCCCGTGACGCCGATCACATCGGGATATGCCTCCCCGTCAGCAACACGTGCCGACGGCGGGATTCGCTCCGGCCGTTGCCGTCGTGCGGCTTACGGTCCTGTGCGGTTTGCCGACCTGTGTTCATTTCGTCCTGTGTTCATGTCGTCCGGCGTTCATGTCGTTCGGCACTTTGTCGGCTGCGGCACTGATTCGCCGCCCGAGCGTCAAGAATGGCTCGATAGACGGCCTAGAGCCAATACCGGTGACTTTGGTGGTTTGGGGTCGTTGGGTGGGGTGTGCCAAGGCCCGGACAGGTGAAGTCGTCAGCGGACGAGCGGCTTTCGGATCGGATC
>JOEL01000080.1 GCA_000720995.1 Streptomyces celluloflavus | reverse complement strand
GTCCAAGGGGGGTCGGGGTGGGGGGGGGGGTGGGAGTTGGGGCCGGGGTCAGGATGGTGGCCGGGGTCGGTTTCGGGGTCGGCGGCGGGTGTGGGTGTGGGTGTGGGGGCGTAGGTGGAGAGGGGGGCGGCGCGGGTTCGGTGGGGGCGGATGGTGGCCGCATCGGCGGCGCGGCTCACGGATGCGGCCGCGAGGCACAGCGCCAGACCGAGCGCCACCGCGGCCGCCTCGCCCCTTCGCCACCGCACGTCAGCCCATCCCCTCGGCGATCCAGGACAGGTGTCCGGCATCGCCGCGGCTGATCGGGGTGGCGGTGATCTCGCGAGTCCCGTCATCGTGCGCCGCGGGGAGGTACGCCTCCAGCGCCGCGTACGGCGCGGCCGCCGCTGTGCACGGCACCTGCCGCCACTCCCGGATGGCCTCGACAGCGTTCTCCCGGCGGAAGACCGAGGTCACCGACGGGTCCGACGGGTCCGACGGGTCCGACGGGTCATTCTGGGTGGTGGGGTCGGCCACGGTTGTGCACCCTTCGCGGAGGGAGACGTACGGGAAAGGGCGGGACGGCGGCTGGGGTTGAGCCGACAGCCAGGAGCCGGCAGGGACATGAAGAGGAGCCGGGCAGGAGCGGGGGCGCTGGCATAGGCGTGGGCGTGGGCGGAGCCAGGGTCGCGAACGGGCATGGGAACGGAAGCGAGAACGGGAGCGGAAGCGGGACGGCGCACGGCTCGCCCGCGCCGCGGGGATCGCTCGCATCGTACGGACGGCGGCGATCACCCCGACCGCGACGAGGCCGACCCGTACGGGCATGCACCCGGACGCGCCGACCGCCGTCGAACGCCCCTGTTCGGCGCCGCACGCCCCGGTTGCGCCCACCAGGGCACCGGCAAGGATGGAAAAGGGTCCCCGCCGCCGGTCCGCACCCGAAAGGCCCGTACATGGACAACCTGAACACCCTCGCCCGTCAGCAGATCGACGACGCCAGGGCCTCCGCACACGGGCGCAGCGCGCACCTCTTCCTGCACGACGGTCCACTGCGGCAGACCGTGATCGCGCTCACCACGGGCTCCGCACTGGACGAGCACAACGCGCCCCCGGCCGCGAGCCTCCAGGTCCTGTACGGGCGGGTCCGGCTGACCGCACCCAGCGGCAACCACGAGTTGTTCGCCGGCCAGATCACCGCGATCCCGCACGAGCGGCACGCACTGCACGCCGTCGAAGACTCGGCGGTACTGCTGACGGCAGTCACGAAGGTGCCGGACCGGGCGCAGGACTCAGGGATCATCACAGCCACCCGCGGCTGAGCGCGTACCTCCCACCCACTCCCGTCCGCCACTCGCACGGCCCAGCCCAGCAAACTCTTCACATTTTTCTGAATGTTCCGTACTCTCGGTATATGGCCAGTTCGAATCCGAAGATGCGACTGAAGGTGCACCTGACCGAGGAGAAGGAGACTCTCCTCGCCACGCTCTACGGCCGGGCGGTGGACAGCCGCTCCAAGAACCCGATACTCGGCGACCCCATGGCCGTCGACGCCGTCCGCCGGCTCGACTACGACTTCGGGAAGATCCGGCTGGGCGCCGGCGAGTCGGCCGCGGTCGCCCTGCGCGCACGGCAGTTGGACGTCTGGACGGCGCGCTTCCTCGCCGCGCACGAAAACGCCACGGTGGTGCATCTGGGCTGCGGTCTCGACTCCCGCGTCTACCGCCTGGACCCGGGCCCGGGGGTGCGGTGGTACGACGTCGACTACCCGGAGGTCATAGCGCTGCGCCGGGAGCTGTATCCGGAGCGCGCGGGGTACACCACCATCCCGTCGTCCGTCACCGACCCCGCGTGGACGGCGCGGCTGCCGTCGGACCGGCCGACGATCATCGTGGCCGAGGGGCTGCTGATGTATCTGACCGAGGAGGACGGTACGGCGCTGCTACGGCGGCTGATGGCCCACGTACCCAGCGGAGAGCTGGTCTTCGACGCGCTCGGTCGCCTCGCCATCCGGACACAGCGGCACAACCGCATCATCGCGAGGACCGGAGCGACACTGCACTGGGGCACGGGCACGGCGGGGGTGGCGCGGCTGAGTCCCGGGCTGGAGATCGTCGAGAACATCAGCGCCGTGGAGATACCGGGGTGGGAGCAGTTGCCGGCGGCCTACCGGCTGACCGTCCGGGTCGCGGCGCTGATACCCGCGATGAGGGACCTGGCGCGGATGTATCGCTGCCGCTTCGAGGGGGTGACGGAGACACCCGGGGAGTCGGGCGAGTCGGGGGAGCCGGGGGAATCGGGAGCAACGGGGGTGACGGGTTGACGGGGAAGCGCGGGGTAGCGGAGTAGCGGGGTAGCGCGAGAAGGGGGCTGGCCAGGGCGGTGCCAGAACCGGACCGGTAGGCCGGACGGAGGCCGGACCGGGGCCAGGCCGGGGACCGGACCGGGGCCAGGCCGGGCTCAGGCCGCGATCCACTGATCGAAGGCCAGCTTGCACAGCAGCGCGACGACCACGACCACCAGCACGCCCCGTACGAACCCGGCGCCGCGCTTGAGTGCCATCCGGGCTCCCACCAGGCTGCCCAGAAGGTTGAACACGGCCAGCAGTGCGCCGAGTTGCCAGAGCACCGTGCCCTGAATCCCGAACATCACCAGCGCACCGGCGTTCGTGCAGGCATTGACGACTTTGGCGGTGGCGGAGGAGGTGACCAGGTCCATGTGCAGGATGGCGGTGAGCGCGATAACGAGGAAGGCTCCGGTCCCCGGCCCGATCAGACCGTCGTAGAAGCCGAGGCCCAGGCCCGCGATGAGGATCGCCGCCAGTACCCGCTGCCGGGTGACCGGGCCCGAGAGGGCGGGCGCGGTCCCGAAGGAGGGGCGGAAGAGGATGAAGGCGAGCACCGCGAGCAGTACGGCCATGATCAGCGGGCGCAGCACCTCACTGTTGATCCCGGCCGCGAAGAACGCCCCGGCCAGCGATCCGCCGAGCGCGGCCAGACCGATGCGCAGCCCGTTCCGTACATCGATCGGAGCCTTGCGGACATAGGTGACGGCGGCCGCGGTGGTACCGACGATGGCGGTCGATTTATTGGTACCGAGGATGAACGCGGCGGGCGTGTGCGGGAGTCCGACCAGCAGCGCGGGAAGCAGCAGCAGTCCGCCACCGCCCACGACGGCGTCGATCCAGCCCGCCGCGAGGGCCGCCAGGCAGAGCACGGCTGACGGCTGACGGCTGACGGCTGACGGCTGACGGCTGACGGCTGACGGCTGACGGCTGACGGCTGACGGCTGACGGCTGACGGCTGACGGCACAACGAGCCGAGCGCCCCGGCGCGCCGTTCCGTTTCCCGTCGTGTTGCTCCAGCCCCGTCCTGCTGCCCCTCCCGTACGGGTTCGCCCGCACGCCGGCCGGGAACCGACATGCGACCGGGATCGCGGGGATAGCGCTGTCGGCGGAGGGGCCGTACGGACCGGCATCCGGTACGTGGCCCCCGTAGGCGTTCGCCCACAATGGGCGGTACGGCTCCGCGCACAAGCGGCGCCACAACGGGGAGTTGGCTCATGTACAGCGCGAACAACGGGGGCGAGACTGCCCTCGTCATAGCCGTCGTAGCCGTCGGTCTGGTCGCACGACAGCAGCTGCGTACCCGCCCGGTGCGGCGCATCGGCTCGCTGATCGTCCCGGCCCTCCTCGGCGTCCTCGGCGCCTTGGGGATCTCGTTCGGCATCGCCTCGGTCCTCAAGTACCACGCGCTGACCACCCTGCCCGTGATCCTCCTGGTGGTGAGCCTGGCCGTCGCTGCGGGCTTCGGCGTGGCCAGGGCGCGGACCGTACGGATGTGGCGCGGTCCCCAGGGCGAGGTGCTGCGCAAGGGGACGGCCGCCACCACCGGGCTCTGGCTGGTTTCGGTGGGGGTGCACATCGGGCTGAGCCTGTGGATCGACCACGCCGCCGGGGCCGGGCTGCTGGGCACCGCATCGCTGTACGCGTACCTGGCGATCGGTCTGGGGACGCAGAACCTCCTGCTGCGCGGACGGACCGCCGGGCTGCCCCGGAGCACCGCCCCTGTACCGCAGGCCGGTGAGTGACGGCGGGACTTCCGGGCAACCCGCCTCGCCGGTCGCACAGCCCCCAGACCACCGTCCCTCTCGTCCCTTCACTCGCCTTCTCCCCCTCGTTCCCCTCCTCCCCTCAGGCACCGAGCCGAGCCCTGAGAGCTCCCTGCCTCACATGCCCGGGTCAAGTCAGGGCTGGATCAGGCGCAGACGGCCCGAAGCCTGGGCATCCTTCCCTCAGCCCCTCCCCCAACCCCTCCGACAGCCACTCGCCCCACCACCCGATCACCCGGCCCTCCCCCAACGCCTCGCTTCTCCCTCCCCACCCGCCCCTCCCACCAAGGAGCACCAGACAAGGAGCACGAGATGAACCCACTGAACCTGCGTGACGACGCCCGCGCCATGTCCGACGACCTCGTACGGCTGCGCCGCTCACTGCACCGCATTCCCGAGGTCGGGCTGGAACTGCCCCGTACGCAGGACGCGGTGCTGGCAGAGTTGGACGGTCTGCCGCTCGAAGTGCGGACCGGCGAGGGAATCAGCTCGGTGACGGCGGTACTGCGCGGTGGGCAGCCGGGTCCGACCGTGCTGCTGCGCGGCGATATGGACGCGCTGCCGGTCGCCGAGCGGACCGGTCTGGACTTCGCGGCCGACACCGACCGGATGCACGCCTGCGGCCACGATCTGCACACCACGATGCTCACCGGCGCCGCCAGACTGCTCGCCGCGCACCGCGAACGGCTCGCGGGCGATGTGCTCTTCATGTTCCAGCCCGGTGAGGAAGGCTTCGACGGCGCGCGGCACATGCTGGCCGAAGGGCTGCTGAACGCGACAGGTCGGCGGCCGGACGCGGCGTACGCGATCCATGTGATGTCCGCGGGGCTGCCCAGCGGCGTCTTCGGCACCCGTGGCGGGCCGGTGCTGGCCGCCGCGAACATACTGCGGGTGACCGTACGCGGCGAGGGCGGACACGGTTCGATGCCACATCGCGCCAAGGACCCGGTGCAAGCCGCCTGCGCGATGGTCGGCGCCCTCCAGGCGTGGATCACCCGCACCTTCGACATCTTCGACCCGGTGGTCCTCACAGTGGGCACCTTCCACGCCGGCACCCAGCAGAACATCATTCCCGAGACCGCGGTCTTCGAGGCATCGGTACGCAGCTTCTCGCCGCAGGCACAGGCGCTGGTCAAGGACGGCACGGTGGAGGTCTGCCGCGGTATCGCGACGGCGTTCGGGGTGAGCGTGGACGCGGACTTCGCCGAGCTGTACCCGGTGACCGTCAACGACCATGCCGAGGCGGCCTTCGCGGCCGATGTCGTACGCGACGCGCTCGGCGAGGAACGCTACGGGGCGCTGCCGCAGCCGCTGCCCGGCTCGGAGGACTTCTCCCGCGTACTGGACGAGATCCCCGGCGCGATGCTCACCCTCGGGGCCCCGCCCGCCGGTGCCGACCCCGAGCGCAGCCCCAACAACCATTCACCACTGGCCGAGTTCGACGATGCGGTGCTGGCGGACGGAGCCGCGGTGTACGCGGAGCTGGCGGCCCGACGACTGACGGGAACGGACCCGAAGACGGGGGCGGGGGCCGGGGCTGCGTAGACGTCCGGCGTATCAGTGGACGGCGGCATGCCTACGGGGACGTGGTCCCCTCATGTGATGCGGGTGCGGGCGGCGAGGAGGGTGGCGAGAAGGCACGGCGCGAGGAGTAGCCCGAAGGCTGCGGCGTAACCGACGGAGTCGGTCGAGCCTGCGCCCAGGCAGGCGTTGAGCAGAGCGGAGGAGAGGCCCAAAACCGTTATCTGGCCCAAGTTCTGGGCCGTCTGCATCGCGCCGCTGGCATAGCCCTGGCGATCGGCCGGACTGTGGGAGAGCGACAGCACGGTGAGGGAAGGGGCCAACATGCCCATGCCGATGGCCGCGACGACCATGGCCGACGCCGCGACGAACGCAGGCATCGCGGAAAGGGTCCCGGCGACGGCGATCACGACCGCCGCCGCCAGCACCAGCGCACCGGCCACGACCAGATGGTGGCGGGGGCAGTCTTCCAGCAGGCGGCTCTGCGCCCAGGAGGCGGCGGCCCAGGCCACGGCTGCACCCGTGAAGGCCAGGCCGATCAGCACAGGAGGCGCGCCCCGGTCGGTGACGAGCAGCAGGGGCACGAATGCCTCCAGCGTGAAGAACACCCCTGAACCCAGGCCGCGCAGCAGCACCGTGGCCGGCAGCCCGCGCCCGGCCCGCCAGGTGCCCGGTGGCAGCAGCCGTGGCGCGAACACCACCAGCAGAACGAGCCCACCCGCCACGAACAGCAGATGGCGCATGTCCCAGCCCGAGACGCCGTACTGCCCCAACGCCGCACCCGCGCTCACCGCGGTCGCGACCATCAGCGCGGGGCTCCGCGGCCGGTCCGCCGACGGCGCGGATGCGGGCGCGGGCGGCCAGGAACGGCCGCGCAGCAGGGCCACCACCACGAGCGCCGGCACCAGGGTGAGAACGGCCAGACCGAAGAACACCGCGCGCCAGGACCACCAGCCGGCCACCAGCCCCGCCAGCGGAGGGCCGACCAGTGACGGGACGATCCAGCAGGCACTCATCAGCGCCAGAGCACGTGCCCGCAGCCGGTCGGGGTATGCCTGGCCGATGGCGGCGTTGATCGACACCGCGACCATTCCGCCCGCCAGTCCGTCCAGGAAGCGCCCGGCCGCCAGTTGCCAGATCGAGGTGCTGGCGGCCGAGACCAGCAGGGTGGCGACCGCCAGCACCATGCCCGCCGCCAGCGGTCGGTGCGCCCCGGAACGGTCCGCCCAGTGACCCCCCAGTACCCCGCCCAGCAGACTCGCGGCCACGAAGCACCCCGCCACCAGCGGGAAGAGCGCCACCCCGTCCAGATCCCGGGCGGCCGTCGGCAAGGTGGGGACCACGGCCAGCGCGGCGAGCCCGGTCAGAAACATCACCGCGGCGAAACTGGAGGAGGCGGCCGCATACGTCCCGGAGAACAATGCCTCGGCAGGTCCGGACGACTCCGCCGGACGGTCGGCCGTCGCTGCCCGCCCGTCGGAGACCACCGCGGTCGGCTCCGTGGATATCGCGGGCGAACTGCTGGATGAACGCGTCGGATCATCAGTCACGAGCGCAGAAGCTATGCGGAGCGCATGACCTTGTGCCACTCGTTTTAGGGCCGCCCCGCGACCCGTATGCGGCCCGGTCCACGCCATCTGAACAGCGCAAGACACCAGGGGCGTTGGAGCCGTTCAGGCCGACTCCCGCCGACTGCCGATGTCGGGACGACGAGGCGACGAGATACCGGGGGCCACGTGAGGACGGGCTGACGGGCGGACGGGCGGGACACACATATCCCGTACATGCACACAGTCGGTAGTCGGCAGCAGTCACACGGACACCACACACGCAACCCACAGGTTGCACGACCCACCCCAACGTGCAACCATCGAGTAGCACGACCGCATAAATCACAACGACGCACGGCGGGAGGTTCACCCCATGAGCACCAACGACAACACCGCCACCGGCGGCAGCACAGTTCCGGAGGGCGGCCAGGACAAGAACCGCATCGAGCGCGAGATCAGCATCGCGGCGCCCGTGGAGCGGGTATGGGCGGTGCTCACGGAGCCGGAACATGTCGGCTCGTGGTTCGGGCAGGGCGAGCCGACCCCGGTCGACCTGCGTCCGGGCGGCATCATGCATCTCGACCACGGCGCGGGGCGCCAGTTCCCGACGACGATCGTGACGGTCGAGCCGCCGCACCGCTTCTCCTACCGCTGGGCGAGCGGGTTCCCCGGTGAGGTGGCGATCGAGGGCAACTCCACCCTCGTGGAGTTCACCCTCACCCCGGAGGGCGAGGGGACCCGGCTGCGGGTGACGGAGACCGGGTTCGCCGATCTCGACATTCCGGCGGAGACGGCCGCGGGAGCCTCGTACGAGAGCCACTCCGAGGGCTGGTCCGCCCAGGTCGACAACATCCGGCGGTACGCGGAGCGGCTCGCGGCATGACGTCGCCCCCGAAGCGGAACCAGGGCCAGGGCCAGGGCCGGAACGAGAGCCAGGACCAGGACCGGAGTCAGGGTCGGGTCCGGGACGAAGGCCGGGGCGAGGGCCGGGACCCGGTGGCGGAGGTGCTGTCCGCGCTGGCGGATCCGACCCGCCGCCGGATACTCGACGCCCTCGCCGCGCACGGTGAGGCGACCGCCACGGTCCTGGCCACGGAGCTGCCGGTCAGCCGCCAGGCGATCGTCAAACACCTAGGGGTTCTCGATCAGGCCGGACTCGTCGCCGGCCATCGGGCGGGCCGCGAGGCGCGATACCGGGTCATACCGGAGCGGCTCGGGATCACCGCCCGCTGGATGGACCGGCTCGCCGCCGACTGGGACACGCGCCTCTCGGTCATCAAACAGCTCGCCGAAGATCCGGCAGCCGACACCCCACCAGCCGAAAGCCGAGCATCCGAACAACCGAAGGCCCCATAGTCGAAGAAGACCCCATAGCCGAAGAACCCACCGCCGTAACGCCACCAGCCGGCGGCGTACCAGAAGGCGAGGCGAAGAACCCACCGGAGGTCAGTCCGAAGGTCAGTCCGGAGACCCACCGAAGGACCGCCGAAGGACCGTCGAAGGACCATCAAAGGCCCACCGAAGGGCCCGGCGGAACAACGGCCGGAAGGCCGGACGAAAGGCCCTGCGGACCGACAGCGATCTCCGGAACCGAACCGGATCGGGCCTCCCCTGAGGCGTACCCTGGACTCCCCTACGGAGGAGCGCACGCGTGACCCGGTGGAACACCAGCCACATCCCCGACCAGACGGGCCGTTCGGTGGTCGTCACGGGCGCCAACAGCGGCATCGGCTATGTCACCGCGCGCGAACTGGCGCGCCGTGGCGCCCGCGTGCTGCTGGCCTGCCGCAACGAGGCGCGCGGAGTCGCCGCCCTGGAGCGGCTGCGGACCGAGGTTCCCACCGCCGAGGCCGAGTTCCGGCGCCTCGATCTGGCCGATCTGTCCTCCGTACGGGACTTCGCCGCCGCCCTCGACGACTTCGACGGCAGCCGGCTCGATCTGCTGATCAACAACGCGGGCGTGATGGCACTGCCGTACCGCACGACCGCCGACGGTTTCGAGATGCAGTTCGGCACCAACCATCTCGGCCATTTCGCGCTGACGGGACTGCTGCTCCCCAAGCTCCTCGCCACCCCCGGGGCCCGCGTCGTCAGCGTTTCCAGCACGCTCCACGCCCTCGCGGACGTCGACCTCGGCGACCTCAACAGTGAGCACTCCTATCGCCGCTGGATCGCATACGGCCGGTCGAAGAGCGCCAACCTGCTGTTCATCCACGAGCTTTCCCGGCGACTGGCGGCGGTCGGTTCCCAGGTCATCGCGGCCGCCGCGCACCCCGGTTACGCCGCCACTAACTTGCAGACCGCCGGTGTGCGGATGGAGGGCCGCCGGTCCGCCGAACGCATCGTCGGGCTGGCCAACCGCGTCATCGCCCAGTCCCCGGAAGGCGGCGCGCTGGGCACCCTCTGCGCGGCGACCGCCCCGCACATGAAGCCGGACTCGTTCATCGGCCCGCGCAACGGACTGCGTGGCGCCCCGGCCCGGTCCTTCCGCGCGCCGTGGACGAAGAAGGACACGACCTCGGAACGGCTGTGGGTCGCCTCGGAACAACTCACCGATGTCCGCTACGACTTCACCCGGCCCGCCACGATCTGACAGCACCACGATCTGACAACGCCGCGAGGTATCAGCACCACAACGTGTCAGCATCACGATCCCGGGACCGCGATCTGACAGCACCGCGGTTTGACGGCACCGCGGTTTGACGACAACACGTTCTGACAGCACCGCGATCCGACAGAACCCGGTCCACGCCGCACCGGCCGCCCGCCGCCCTCGCACGGCGGACTACAGCCCCGACGCGTCGAACACCGCCCGCGCGCCGTCGTGGTCGATCCGTTCCGCCAGCTCCTGGAGCGGGGCCGCGCCGCAGCGGAGCAGGCCGCGGGCGCGGGAGCGGCGTACGCCCTGGTCGAGGTGGTGCCAGAGCAGCGGGTTCGCGGTGAAGACCTTGGGGTCCAGTTCGACGCGGCCGCCCAGGGCATCGCGGAGTACCAGACGGGGCGCCATTCCGTCGCTGCGGCGGACGAGGACGAGCAGATCGGTACGGACCCGGCGGGTGCGCAGCAGGCCGCGGGAGGCCAGCCAGTTTTCGCCGGCCGTCACCCGTGGCGGGTAGAGGATCGCGAAGAGCACCAGCGCGACGGCCGTCCAGCATGCGATGCGGCCCGGTTCGAGAGTCCGGTTGGCGAGGTCGACCAGCAGCATGAGGGCGAAGAGTCCGGCTGTGCACCGGACCGCGGCCCGGAGTTCCGGTGCCCAGGTCCGGTCATGAGCCGCGCCACCGGGCACCGGTGGTGGAATCGCCGACCAGGTGTCCATTCCCGCATGCCCGGCCCCTCCCGTCGTATCCGTCGCGCCCACAGCGCCCGTCGCTCCGGTCGCGCTCATCGCACTCGGCGTACTCGTCACACCCGACACACCCGATGTACCCGTCACACCCGGCGTACCTGTCATCCCCGTCGCACCCGCAGCGTTCGCGGCGCTCGCAGCACCCGCCGCATCCGCACCGCGTACATCCCCCGCCCGTCTCTCCCGGCTACCGTTGCCGCTCCCGTCGCCCCCGTCCCCCTCGTCTCCCCCGCCATCCGTGGTGAACTCGGGGCCCAGGTCTCGTCGTCGTCCCATGGAGACGAAGCTAGGGCGGTGTTCCCGGGGCGGCCGATGCGTTGATACGGCACTGATACGGCGTGCGGGAACCTTGACGCGCCCCTGATGCACTCCTGACGCGCCGTCGCACACACCGGAGGACACGGCCGTCCTCGTCAAGAACCCGTGAAGAACCCCCGGTTACCCGCCAAGGCCCCGCCAAGGTCACGGCCGGGCCATCCCGTACCCCCCACGCTGGGCGCACCCCGTCACCGGGCCCGGCCGTCCGCCGTCGTGGGCGCCGGGCGCCCCGGGCGGGCCTTTCCACGCACGGTGCCGCACGGAGGTACGACGAAAGATGTCGATGGTGTCCCAGCCCGCAAGCCGGCCCGAGGAACCCCCCAATACCGCCACCGAAGCCCTGTCCGGACGGCCCTCCGCCCCCCACCACGACACCGCCGACAGCGGCGGTGACGGCACCGGCGACGACAGTGCCCCGGAGGCCGACGCCCGGCACCGCCTCACCGCCGTCCAGGGCCTCGCCGCCCTCTCGCTCGACGCCATGGCCTCGGTCGCGTACGGACCCGAGTCGATCGTCCTGGTGCTGGCCGCCGCGGGCGCCCATGGCCTCGGCTTCACCCTCCCCGTGACGCTCGCCATCGCCGCGCTGCTCGCCGTCCTGGTCGCCTCGTACCGTCAGGTGATCGCCGCGTTCCCCAACGGCGGCGGCTCGTACGCGGTGGCCAAGACCCATCTCGGCCGGCGCACCGCACTGGTCGCCGCGGCCTCCCTCGTCCTCGACTACGTCCTCAATGTCGCGGTCTCCGTCACGGCCGGCGTGGCCGCCCTGACCTCCGCCTTCCCCGCCCTCTACGGCGACCGCCTCTGGATCTGCCTGGCGGTGCTCGTCCTGGTCACCGGCATCAACCTGCGCGGCATCGTCGACTCGGCGAAGGCGTTCCTGCTGCCCACCGCCGTCTTCGTCGGCTCAATCCTGACGATGATCGTCGTCGGCCTCTTCCGGGACGCGCCCGTCTCCACCCTCACCGCCGACGGCCACGCCTCCGTCGTCTCCCACAACGCCACCGCCGTCGGCGCCCTGCTGCTCCTCAAGGCGTTCGCGTCCGGCTGTTCGGCGCTGACCGGTGTCGAGGCGGTGGCCAACGCGGTGCCGTCCTTCCGGGCCCCGGCCGTCAAGCGCGCCCAGCGCACCGAGATCGCGCTCGGCGCGCTGCTCGGTGTGATGCTGATCGGCCTGTCGGTCCTCATCGGCCGCTTCCACCTCCAGCCGGTCGAGGGCGTCACCGTCCTCGCCCAGCTCGCGGACGGCGCGCTCGGCCACAACTGGGCCTTCTACGTGGTCCAGTTCGCGACGATGGTGCTGCTGGCGCTGGCCGCCAACACCTCGTTCGGCGGGCTACCGGTCCTGATGGGGCTGCTCGCCCGGGACAACTACCTGCCGCACGTCTTCGGGCTGAAGGCGGAGCGCCAGGTCCACCGGCACGGCGTACTGGCGCTGGCCGCCATCGCCGCCGCGCTGCTGGTCTTCTCCGGCGGTGACGTCAACACCCTCGTCCCGCTCTTCGCGATCGGCGTCTTCGTCGGCTTCACCATCTGCCAGGTGGGCATGGTGCGGCACTGGCTCGGCGCGCGCTCCGCCGGCTGGCGCGGCAAGATCGCGCTGAACGGCTTCGGCGCCCTGCTCACCGGTGTCTCGGCCGTCGTGGTCACCGCCACCAAGTTCACCGAGGGCGCCTGGCTGATCGTCATCGCGCCGGTCCTGGTCCTCGCCTTCGAGGCCGTGCACCGCGCGTACGGCCGGATAGGCGAGAGCCTGGGCCTGGGCCGCATCCCCGAAGCGCCGCGCCGCGCCCGCTCCCTCGTCATCGTCCCCGTCTCGAACCTCTCCCGTCTGACCTGCGAGGCCCTCAACGCGGCGGTCTCACTGGGCGACGAGGTGGTGGCCGTCACCGTCACCTACGACGCACCCGAGGACCGCCAGGCCGCCGAGGCGCTGCGCCGCGACTGGGAACTGTGGAACCCCGGCGTCGAACTGCTCGAACTCCCCTCCACCACCCGCTCAGTGGGCCGCCCCGTGGCCGCCTACGTGAGCTACCTGGCGGGCCGCCATCCCGCCACCCGCGTCACCGTCCTGATCCCGGAGGCCGAACCGGCCCACCTGTGGCAGCGGCTGCTCCAGAACCAGCGCGGCGCGGTTGTCGCCCGTGCGGTCCGCCGCGACACCGATGCCGTCATCTGCCGGCTCCGCTTCCGGTTGGAATCGGCCGGTGGGCCCATTGGGGCCAGTGGGTCCGGCGGGTCCGGTGGTACCAGTGGCGCCAGTGCCAGTAGCACCGGTAACAGAGGTACGGGCGCCGGACGCATCAGCAGCCCGGTGGGCGGCGGCCGGGGCGCCCTCGCCGATCCCGGAAACTCAGGGATCCCCGGTAATCCAGAAAGCCCCGAAGCCTTCGGCCGCTGCGGGCGATAGCCCGGCGGTGGCCCCGGCCCCCTGACACGCGTGCCGTACGCCCGAGACCCGGGCGTACGGCATGCGGCATTCGGTATCCGGCAATCGGTATTCGGCATTCGCATTCGCATTCGCATTCGGCAATCGAGCCCCGGGGGGAGCGGGCCCGTACGGTGGTCCGACGCCGGTCACCGGGCCACAGGGGCTCCGCTTCCCGTACGCCCCCGGCCACTTCCGCCCTCGCACCCATGTACCCACGTACCCAAGGTCCGGTGGCTCAGGACGGGATGGCGCCACCCTCCGTCACATCCAGCTCGCACCACACCGTCTTACCGACGGCGAGCACGCCCACACCCCAACGGGCCGAGAGCGTACGCACCAGCAGCAGGCCGCGCCCGTGCGTGTCGTCCGACGCGGGCACGCCCTCGCAGGGCAGGCGCTCACCACGCGCGTCGGTTACGGCGATCCGCAGTACGGACTCCGTGAGGGTGATTCGAACCCGAAGAAATCGGCCGCGTACGGCGCCGTGCTGGACGGCGTTCGTGGCCAGCTCGGACACCAACAAGCGTGTCGTTTCCGTAAGTTGCACCTCTCCCCATTCGCCGACGAGGCGGGCGGCACGGTTGCGGGCGAGCGAGACGCTCTCGGGGCGCGAGATGTAGTCGAGCACGTCCTCGTGAAGGACCTTTTCCGTCTTCTCCGCCGGTTCCTGTGGGGCGATCACCGTCGGCCACCTCCGGATTTGAGCAGCGCGCATCAGCATGCCAACTGGAGTCGCTGCGCGATCAGTTCCCTACGGACGGTAGCGACGCCGCGGTGATCATTTCAATTCTCTTTGGTTGAATTCATCCGCACGTGCTTGCAGACGTGGTCCGCTCGCCTTCAGACTGATCACGTGACAGCAAGTCAGCCAACACAGGGCAACAGCACCTCAACCGTCTTGGGGCGCAGGTTGGGCGGAGAGCTCACGCGACTCCGCACGACAGCAGGCTTGACACAGACTCAGGCCGCCAAGACGCTCAGCGCCTCCACCGGCAAGATCGCAAAGATGGAGGGTGGCTGGGTTCCCATACGTGATCCGGACATCCGGGCCTTGTGCGACCTGTACAACGTGGACGACCCTGCGGTCGTCGGCGGTCTGCTGGAGCTGGCGCGGATCGACCGCGAGCGCCGCAAGGCCAAGGGGTGGTGGAACGACGCACCGTTTTCCCCTCCGATGAAGGAGTACGCCATCCTGGAGAGCGCCGCCAGAGCCATCAAGACCTGGCAGGTCGCTTTCATCCCAGGGTTGCTGCAAACCTCCGGCTACGTTCGCGCACTCAACCCGGATGACCATTTCGTACAAGCGAGGTTGGCCCGTCAACGACGCCTGGTTGACGACCCGCCGCTCCAGCTCAACGCCCTCGTCTACGAGGCCGTGCTGAGGAACCTCGTCGGTGGCACGGAGGTGATGCGCCAACAGCTTGAGCACCTTGTTTCCGTAAGCCAGCAGCCGAACGTCAGCGTTCGGGTGCTCCCTTTTAGCGCAGGAGCCCAACTGGGCATGGGCTGCGGCTTCAGCCTCATCTCATTCGCCGAACCCGGAGCGATGGACCTGGTCTACATGCAGGTCCCCCGTCATCCGTTGTGGTTGGAAGGCGGAGAGGGGGTGGCCGACCATGATGAACTGTTCGAGGGAATCGCACAGCAAGCCCTCAGCGAGAGCGATTCCCGAGCGTTCATCAGCAGCCTGAGCAAGGGACTTTAAGTCATGGTCGATTTCATCTACCGGAAGTCCAGCTACAGCGATCACGAGGACGAATGCGTCGAGGTCGCCACCAACCTCCCCCACACCGTCGCCATCCGCGACTCCAAAGACCCCGACGGCCCGATACTCCAGCTCACCTCGGCCGCCTGGACCGCCTTCCAGCTCGCTGTCTCCCAGGACGGACTCGAAGCAACGCCATGACAGCGAGTCCTCCGTAGCCTCAACGAAGGACCGCGCACCCATGCCGGAGTTCAGATTCCACAAGTCCAGCTATAGCGACCACGAGAACGAGTGCGTCGAAGTAGCCACCAACATCCCCGGGACCGTCGCCGTCCGCGACTCCAAGGACCTCGGCGGTCCCGCGCTCACGCTCACCCCGACCGCCTGGACCGCCTTCCACCGCGCCATCACAGATGGACAGTTCGAACGGAGTCGCCCGCGTCACTGTCTCGTCATCCCGTTTGCATCTGGGCAAGACGGACCTTCGTCAGGATCTCTTCAGCAGATGCAGTCCAGGTGAACGGTCCGGCCTCGTGCCCTTGCGGTGCGGCTTGAGATTCTCCTCACGCCAGACCCGCGCGACGTAGCCAACGCGTTCGGACCGCTTCAGATACTTCACCAACTCGCCCATGGACCAGTGCGAAAGACTGGCGACAGCCGGCCGCGTCATGTGCGTCAGAGCAATCACCCGAGCGAACCCACGCCGGAACCTGCCCCCGGACAGCACCGGGACGGGCACCTTCCAGACCAGCCGGCCTGTGCTCGGCATATGAGGTCTTCCAGCGGTCCACGGTCGGCAGCGACACCCCCGAGCAGCCCGGAAATCTCCTTGCGTCGATGCCCCTCGCCTGACCACCGGACGATGCGGGCCCGCATGACCATATTCGCGGGCACGTCCCGACTGTCCACCAACTCCCTTGATTTGGCGCCTTGCTCCACAGAGAGCTCCGTACCGAGAGAATGACCCAACCGAGTTCAAGTAACGCCGATGGAATCACGAGACGCTAGGGAGCTCAATGTCCAGTTCCCGACCCGCGCGCGCCCGATCTCTTCGCGCCCAGAAATACCCAATGCACCAAACGGTACGGCGTGATCCAGTCGTTCTCTACGGCAGCGGTCACTGACAATTTCCCCTTCCGGCAAGCCATCCGACTGACTCAAGTATCCGCCGGATATGGCTCATTCGGTGCAATGCCCGTCTTCACCGCGCCGCACTCCGCTGTTACGTTCCGGATGCTGACCGGCCCATTCATCTGCGGGCCGGGTTCGTACCAGCTACCAGGAGGATGGTATGAAATCCACTACCCGTATGGCGTTGGCTCTGTGCACCGCGCTCGCTTCCAGCGCGGCCTTGGCCGCACCGGTTCAGGCCGCACCGGAGAAGTCCTCGCCATCGGCACAGCTCCAGCAAGAGTGCACGACGGCGTACGAGAACAACTGGCTCCTCGGTGCGGATCCGCTGCCCACCAAGTCCCCGTTGAAGGAAATCGTTTCGGGGTGGAATCGCATCAAGGGATCCGCGAGCGGTGACGCGTTCCTCAAGGAGTGGCGTACGGCTGACGGCAAGGACTGGCGCTATCCGGACAATGACGGTTTCGACGGTAAGCCCCAGCCGGAGAAGTTGACCAAGGGCACGCAACTCGACCGTTTTGGCCAGTCCTCCGGGAGATTTCTCTCTCCCTTCAAGACGAACTACGCCAAGCGGGCCATCCCTCCGTCGAACCTACGGACGTACCCCAACGACGTCGAATGCAATTACCATCGCTACGAGGTGGTCAACCCATTCACCGTCCAAACCGGCAAGATTGCCAAGTGGTTCGGCCAGGAGGGCGGCGGCACGCAAAAGGTGCTGGCGAAGGATGACAGCGTCCAGAACCACATCACTTCAGGCGACCTCAAGGAAGTTCCCCCCGCCCAAACCCCTCAACTCTCCTCCCCGTCGCTGACCCCCTGAAGGGCCCTGTGGACAGCAAGACCGTACGTACCTGTCTGCGCCAGGCCCATGTGGCGGACGACTTCTACCGCATCGAGGGTGTCCACGAGCCCCAGGCCCCGGCCACCGAGCTCTACACCCTCCGCCACCGCGCGGACCACTGGGAGGTCGTCTTCACCGAACGGGGTCAAGAAAGCATCCTCGCCCGCTACACCGCCGAGACCCAGGCCGCTCAGTGCTTCTACCAGAAACTCACCGACCCCTTGAGCTGATGAGTTCATGCGTGATCAGCGGTGAGATATTGAGCTGGTCATCCGTCACGCTGACACTGCATGGTGGTAATGGCCCGAGGCTCTCGCCCTTCCGCGGAAAGCTTGAGTTCCGCTGCACCGGCGGCCGTTGCGGGACAGCGGGCGGCCAGCACGTCGAAGGCGTTGGCGTGCTGGCCCTCTCTTTTCCCGAGACTCAGGGCGTCTGACCGACAAGCAGCCAACGGGCTTCGCCGCCCGGTGGCACAGCCGCCGACGTGGATGCCGGGAAGCATTCCTGGAGTTCGCCGGCCTCGTTGACTTCGATGAGCTCCACAATGGAATGAATCACCAGGAAGTCGTCCGCAGGAGGAACGACGCGAGTGGCTTGCCTACCTCGGAATCTTTCTAGTAGTTCGCGATTCCGTCGGCATTGCGAGATCTCGTGTTCCTCGTTGCTGCTGGCAAGGGATCTCTCCGTGGAACAGGTCGCAGAGTCGCGGGAGTTGGGCACATCGGCATGTACCTGTGACTGTGGCCTCGCGCGGCGGTGCCCAGAAACAAACGTCCGCGCAAGTGCGGGCGATTGGCGATTGGCACTAGCGCTGATGACACCGTCGGCTTCCGCCATCCCTTTCCCCTGGTTGACAAGCGAGTTGGCGAAGTATCCGTGCCTCCACCTCCACCCGGCGCCAGTGTCCTGATCACGTCCATCCGCAATTACACCGGCACCTGGAACTCCGGCGCCAACCCGCCCACTTGGACGACCACCGCCGAAGAGTTCCTGGCCAATCCCCACCTCATCCACACCACACCAAGAAACTCGTTGCAAATAACTCGAAGTGATGCAAACAGGATCGCGCGACACCAGACGTAGCCACGGGGGAGGAACATCCGCCACGCCGGCCCGGTTCGTAAAGGTGCAATGCGTTCTTCACGCTCGTGCGGCACAGTGGTCGCCGCACCGCGTGGCGATCGTCGATCACCACTCAGCTACGAGCACAGGGGGCGTTGGGCCATGACGGGTACCGACCACGGCATCGGCAGGCGGCGGCTGCTCGCCGTCTCCGGTGGCATCGCGCTCACCGGGGTGCTGGCGGCCTGCGGATCGAACACCGGGCGGGGCGGCGGTGGTTCGGGGCCGGCGATCAGCCAGTGGTACCACCAGTACGGCGAGGCCGGCGCCGAGCAGGCCGTCAAGCGGTACGCCGCCGCTTATCAGAAGGCGGCCGTCACCGTGCAGTGGCGGCCCGGCGACTACGACCGGCAGACCGCCGCCGCGCTGCTGACCGATTCCGGGCCCGACGTCTTCGAGGTCAACGGGCCGCTCCTGGACCAGATCCGGGGCGGCCAGGTTACCGATCTGACCGCCGAGGTCGAGCCCGTCAAGGACGACTTCAACCAGGCCGTGCTCGCCCCGAAGATCTGGCAGGACAAGATCTGGGGCATCCCGCAGACCATCGACATGCAGCTGCTCTACTACCGCAAGAGCCTCCTCAAGGATGCCGGTGTCGAACCGCCGCAGTCACTCGACGAGTTGGTGGACGCGGCGAAGAAGCTCACCACGAAGAACGTCAAGGGGCTGTTCCTGGGGAACGACGGCGGCGTCGGCGTCCTCGGCGGCACCCCCCTCTTCGCCGCCGGGCTGAGCCTGATCGGCGACGACGGCAAGGCCGGGTTCGACGATCCGGCCGCCGCCCGTGCGCTCGGCAAGATCCACCAGCTGTACGCCGACCGGTCGCTGCTGCTGGGCGCCCCCACCGACTGGTCGGACCCGTCCGCCTTCATCCAGGGGCTGACCGCGATGCAGTGGTCCGGGCTGTGGGCGTTGCCGCAGGTCAAGAAGGCGCTCGGCGACGACTTCGGCGTACTGCCGTTCCCGAAGGACGGGTCCGGTGGCAAGCCCTCGGTCCCGGTGGGCGCGTACGGGGCGGCGGTCAGCGCGCGCAGTAAGCGCATGGCGGAGGCGAAGGCGTACGCGAAGTGGCTGTGGGTGGACCGCACCGACTACCAGCAGGACTTCGCGCTCTCGTACGGCTTCCACATCCCGGCCCGGATCTCGCTCGCCAAGAAGGCCGAACAGCTCCGGACGGGCCCGGCCGCGGACGCGGTCCGGTTCGCGACCGAGTACGGCTATGCCGAGCCGCTGCTGTGGACCACCGCGGACCGTACGGCCTACCAGGACGCGCTGAGCCGCATCATCAAGGACGGCGCGCATCCGGAGACCGAGCTGAAGAGCGTGATCCGCCAGGTCAACGCCGAGCTCCAGCGGGTCAAGAAGAAATGAGCGTGGAGAGATGAGCCGGGAGAAATGAGCGTGGATGAGTGAGCAGGGAGAAGTGAGCGTGGATGAGTGAGCAGGGAGAAGTGAGCGTGGAGACATGAGCGTACGGACGACGGAGGGGGCCGGGGCCGGGGCCGAGACGTCCCCCCAGCCGGCCTCGCCGGCTCCCAGGCCCTCGTTCGGCGCCCGGATGCTCGGGCCGCAGCGCCGCAACCTCTGGTTCTGGGTCTTCGTCGGCCCGTTCGCGGTCGGGCTGGGGCTGTTCACGTACGTACCGCTGGCCTGGAGCGTCTATCTCAGCTTCTTCGACGCGCACAACACCGTCACCCCGACCGATTTCGTCGGGCTGGACAACTACACGTCGATGCTGGGCGATGACGCGTTCCTCGGCAGTCTGGGCACGTTCCTGCTGTTCACCGTCTTCATCGTGCCGGCGACCTTCGCGCTCTCGCTCGGCCTGGCGCTGATGGTCAACCGGCTGCGGTTCGCCCAGGCGTTCTTCCGGTCGGTGTTCTTCCTGCCGACCGCCTGCTCCTATGTCGTCGCCTCGCTGATCTGGAAGCTGTCGATCTTCAACGGGGTGCGGTTCGGGCTCGCCAACACCGTGCTGGGGTGGTTCGGCGGCGATCAGACCGCCTGGCTGTCGACGACGCATCCGCCCTGGTACTGGCTGGTGATCGTGACCGTCCGGCTGTGGCTGCAAGCGGGCTTCTACATGATCCTCTTCCTGGCCGGACTCCAGCGGATCTCCCCCCAGCTGTACGAGGCCGCGGCGGTGGACGGCGCCCGGCCCGGCTGGCAGGTCTTCCGGCACCTCACCTTCCCCCAGTTGCGGGCCACCTCCGTCGCGGTGGTGCTGCTCCTGGTCATCAACGCGTTCCAGGCGTTCGACGAGTTCTACAACCTGCTGAGCGACGCCCGCGGCTATCCGCCGTACGCCAGACCGCCGTTGGTCTACCTCTACTACACCGCGCTCGGCCGGGAGCAGAACCTCGGGCTCGGCAGTGCGGGCGCGGTGATCCTGGCGCTGATCATCGCGGTGGCGACCGTCGTCCAGGCCCGCTGGTTCGGCCTCGGCCGCAAGGAGGACTGACCGCCGATGCATGACGCTCACGACGCGCTGACCAGGGCCGGCCGCGCGCTGCGGATCGTCCTCCTGATCGCCCTCGCGCTGCTCTTCCTGATCCCCTTCTACCTCCTCGTACGCAACGGGCTGGCGACGGAGCAGGACATCACCGCGCCCGACTGGACGTTCTTCCCGCATGACCTCCAGTGGTCGAATCTGACCGAGGTCTTCCGCGATCCGAACCTGCCCATGGGACGAGCGCTGCTCAACTCCACGCTGATCGCCGTCGCCACCACCGTCGGCACGGTCCTGCTCGCCTCGCTGGCCGGATACGGTCTGGCCCGGATCCCCTACCGCCACTCCGGCATCGTCTTCTACGCGATCCTGGGCACCCTGATGGTCCCGGCGGCGGTCACCTTCGTACCGAGCTTCGTCCTGGTCTCGTCCCTCGGCTGGATCTCCACGCTGCGCGGTCTGGTCATTCCGACCCTGTTCAGCGCCTTCGCCTGCTTCATCTTCCGGCAGTACTTCCTCGGCTTCCCCAAGGAACTGGAGGACGCGGCCCGGGTGGACGGGCTCGGCTACTGGCGGACGTACTGGCGCATCGTCGTCCCCAACGCCCGGCCGGTCTTCGCCGCGGTCGGCACGATCGTCTTCATCGGCGCCTGGAACGCGTTCCTGTGGCCGCTGGTCATCGGCCAGGACCAGGAGTCCTGGACGGTCCAGGTCGCACTGTCCACGTTCACCACCGCGCAGAACCTCAATCTGCACGAACTGTTCGTCGCGGCGGCCGTCTCGATCGCCCCGCTGGTACTGGTCTTCCTGCTGCTCCAGCGCTACATCGTCGCGGGGGTGGAGCGCACCGGCATCGACGACTGATCCGTGGTTCGCGGGGCGATTCTCCGGTTTCTGCTCCGGTCTCTGCTCCGGCTTCTCTGGATGCTCTCGGTGCTCCCCGTTATGTTTTTCGCGGTCCTGCAAGAGGGCCGCTGGCCTCCGGGCCCGGCATGGCTGTTGCCCCCTGTCGAAGTCGATGACCTGGGGGGTGGTGTTCACCGGGCCCGAGAGGTGTTGTCGGAGACGCTGATCAGAGGTCCGACCACCGCCTGGCCCTGGCGCAATGCCAGGCAGTTTGACGGGCGGCAGGTCTGCATAACGTGGATGCGCGAGTACGACACCGACGCCCAGGCCAGTCGCACCGAAGGAGTTGAAAGCACGATGTTCGACACCAGCGACGTGGACGTCTTCTTCGCCCTGGACGTCGGCAAGACCGCCCACCACGGCCACGGACTCACCCCGGCCGGGAAGAAGGTCTTCGACAAGCCCTTGCCCAACAGCGAACCCAAGCTCAGAGCGGTGTTCGACAAGCTCACCGCGAAGTTCGGCACCGTGCTGCTGATCGTGGACCAGCCAGCATCCATCGGCGCCCTCCCCCTCACGGTCGCCCGCGACGCGGGCTGCAAGGTCGCCTACCTGCCCGGACTCGCCATGCGACGGATCGCAGATCTCTATCCCGGCGAGGCGAAGACTGACGCGAAGGACGCAGCCGTCATCGCGGACGCCGCACGCACCATGCCCCACACCCTGCGCTCGCTGGCGCTGGCCGACGAGATCACCGCCGAGCTGACCGTCCTGGTCGGCTTCGACCAGGACCTCGCCGCTGAGGCCACCCGCACCAGCAACCGGATACGCGGCCTGCTCACCCAGTTCCACCCCAGCCTGGAACGCGTCCTCGGGCCCCGCCTCGACCACCCCGCCGTGACCTGGCTGCTGGAGCGCTACGGATCGCCGGCCGCCCTGCGAAAAGCCGGCCACCGCAGGCTCGTGGAAGCGATCCGGCCCAAGGCACCCCGGATGGCGAACCGGCTGATCGACGAGGTCTTCGAAGCTCTCGACGAACAGACCGTCGTCGTCCCAGGGACCGGCACCCTCGACATCGTCGTGCCGTCGCTGGCCCGCTCGCTCGGGGCCGTCCACGACCAACGCCGGGCCCTGGAAGCGCAGATCAACGAGTTGCTGGAGGAGCACCCTCTTTCGCCGGTCCTGACCTCGATTCCTGGGGTCGCGGTCAGGACCGCGGCAGTCCTGCTGGTCACCGTCGGCGACGGCACCAGCTTCCCCAGCGCCGGCCACCTCGCCTCCTACGCCGGACTCGCCCCGACCACAAAGTCGTCGGGGACCTCGATCCACGGCGAACACGCACCACGGGGAGGCAACCGGCAGCTCAAACGGGCGATGTTTCTGTCCGCGTTCGCAGCCCTGCACGATCCCGCCTCCCGCACCTACTACGACAAGTGCAGAGCCCGAGGGAAGACCCACACCCAGGCTCTTCTCCGGCTCGCCCGGCACCGCATCAGCGTGCTGTTCGCGATGCTCCGCGACGGCACCTTCTACGAACACCGAGCACCCCGCCTCGCTTGACGAAGGACATAGAGGCACCCCCC
>JOEL01000079.1 GCA_000720995.1 Streptomyces celluloflavus | reverse complement strand
CACCCCCACGTCCTGCACCCCCACGTCCTGCACCCCCACGTCCTGCACCCCCACGTCCTACACCCCCACGTCCTACACCCCGTCCCCGATCCGTCGGTCGCGGCCCGCGCCCAGTCCCAGCAGGGCCAGACCGGCGCAGACGGCGAGCAGGAGGACGATCGGGACGGTCCAGCCGTCCGTCAGCTGGTGGACCGCGCCGAGGGCCAGCGGGCCGACCGCGGCCAGGAGGTAGCCGCCGGTCTGGGACATACCGGAGAGGCGTGCCGCGGTGTGGGCGTCGCCGGAGCGCAGCACCATCATCGTCAGGGCCAGCCCCAGCGCACCGCCCTGTCCGATGCCGAGGAGTACGGCCCACAGCCAGGCACCGGCCACCGGCGCCACCAGCAGCCCGGTGACACCGCAGGCCATCAGCGCGGCGACGGCCACGCCCAGCAGCCGCTGGCTGCGCATCCGCCCGGCGAGTACCGGCACCACGAACGAACCGGCCATCTGCACCAGCGTGCTGAAGGCGAAGACCAGCCCCGCCTCGCTCTTGCCCATGCCGTGGTCGGTGAAGATCGTCGGCATCCAGGCGATGGCCACGTACGCGATCAGCGACTGCGACCCCATGAAGAGCGTGACCTGCCAGGCCAGCGGGGAGCGGCTCAGCTTCGGGCCGGTCTTGACGGTGTGCACGACCGTCGCGGCGGCCTCACCGTGGTGCGTACCGCGCCGCGCGATCGCCGCCTGCGGGATCCAGACGGCGGCGGCGACGGCGGCCAGCAGCGCCCAGGAGGCCAGCGAGCCCTGCCAACTGCCGAGCGCGTTCTCCAGCGGGACGGCGGTGGCGGCCGAGACGGTGGCACCCATGATCATCGCCGTGGAGTACAGCGCCGTCATGCCGGCGGCCTTCTCCGGGAAGTCCCGCTTGATCAGGCCGGGCATCAGCACGTTCAGCAGGGCGATGGAGGTGCCGACCACCGCGCATCCGGCGAACAGTGCGACCACCGGCGGCGCGATCCGCAGCACGATGCCGCCGCAGAGCAGCAGCAGCGCGCCGCACAGCACCGCCTCGGTCCCCCACCGGCGGGCCAGCTTCGGGGCGACGATCGAGCCGAGGCCCATGAAGATCAGCGGAATGGTCGTCACCAGGCTGCTGGCGGTGGCGGCCAGATGGAAGTGCCCGCCGATCTCGCCGAGCAGCGGCGAGACCCCGGCCAGCGCCGCCCGCATGTTGAGCGAGGCGAGGACGATCCCGGTCAGGAGGAGCGCCGGATGCGCTCGCAGCCGGCGGCGGGCCGCGGCGACCGGCGGTGCCGCGGCCAGATCCTCCTCGGCATCGATCAGGGGTGCTTCGGACCTGGTCCCTGGCATGGCTGCGTACCTCGTCAATCGTGTGCGGTTACGGGGGGATGGCTGTGCGTGCCACGAAGCCGCGGTCCATGAGGGCACGGGCCGGCGAAGAGCGGCAGAAGGAGGGGAGAGGGGGGAAGAGAGAAAGGAAGAGAGAAAGGGGAAACGGGAGGAGCGGGAGGAGCGAGCGGGCGAGAAACGGGTCAGCGGGACGCCAGCAGTGCTTCCACGGCGCGCTTCGGTTTCTCCAGGAGATCGCGGATGGCCCGCTCGGCGGCTTCCGGATCGCCCGCGGCGATGGCGTCCAGGACGGCGCGGTGATCGCCGTGCACGATCTTCGGCATCGCGTGGTCGTCGAGCGCGGTGACCAGCGCCTCGCGTACCGAGTTGCTGAACCAGCCGTAGGTCGCCGTCAGCGCGGTGTTGTACGCGGCGTCGACGACGGCCTTGTGGAAGGCGATGTCGTGATTGGCGTACAACTCCAGGCTGCCGGAGGCGGGTTGGCCCGCCGCGTCCTCCAGTGCGGCCTGGGCGTCCAGCGCCGCGCGCATCCGCTCCAGGTCGGCGGGCCGGTGCCGCTCCGCGGCCAGCCGGGCGGCCTCCGCCTCCAGTGCGATCCGCAGTTCCAGCACGTCGCGGATACCGGCCCGCTGGACGCCGCGCATGATGTCGCCCGGGTCGGCGGTGGACACCACGAAGGTGCCCTCGCCCTGACGTGAGCGCAGCATCCCGGCGTGGACGAGGACCCGGACCGCCTCGCGGACGGTGTTGCGGCCGACCTGGAGCTGTTCGGCGAGCGCGTGCTCGGTGGGGATGCGGGTCCCGATCTGCCACTCCCCGGCGGCCAGCTGGGACCGCAGGGCCTCGACCACGGTGTCCACCAGGGACTGCCGCCCCGCTGCCTGCAACGCCATGTCCTGTCCGCCCGTCCGTCCGTCTGCCGATGTGTCGTCGTCCGCTGCCCGGTTGCCCAGTCATCCTACAACTGACTGATGCATGCATCGTACAGGGATATGGCGGAGGGAGCCGGCGGACGGACCGCGTGGGACGGGGGTGCACGGGCCGAGGGCCGGAGGCGGGGGAGGGACGAACGCCCGCACACCCCGCCCCCGGCCCCGCCTCCGCAGACGGAACCGCCGGCCGGCCTACAGCCCGATGTCCCGTTCCTGGATGTCGGCCAGGGATTCGCGGCGGACCAGGAGGCGGGCCTGGCCGTCGGTGACCGCGACGACCGGGGGACGGCCGACGAGGTTGTAGCCGGAGGCCATCGAGAGGTGGTAGGCCCCGGCCACCGGGACGCCGATCAGGTCGCCGGGGCGGATGTCGCCCGGGAGCGGGACGTCGGAGGCCAGCACATCGCCCGCCTCGCAGTGCCGCCCGACGACCGTGACCGGTTCCGGTGCGGCGGCCGAGCGGCGGCCGATCAGCCGGGGCGCGTAGCGCACCCCGTACAACGCGGGCCGCGGGTTGTCGCTCATACCGCCGTCCACCGCCACGAACGTGTGCGAGCCGGTCTGCTTGACGGACAGCACCCGGTAGAGGGCGACCCCGGCCGGGCCCGCGATGGCCCGGCCGGGTTCGACGGCGAGCCGGGGCACCGGCAGACCGGCCGCCGCGCAGCTGCCGGTCAGTTCGGCGCGGATCCTGGTGCCCAGGCAGGCGATGTCCAGGGCGGGTTCGCCGGGGCGGTAGCCGACGCCGTGGCCGCCCCCGAGATCGAGTTCCGGCAGCGTGACGCCGTGCTGCTCGTGGATCCGGGCCAGCAGTCCGACCAGCCGCCGGACGGCCGACAGATACGGCTTGACGGTGGTGATCTGCGAGCCCAGGTGGCAGTGCAGGCCGACCAGTTCGAGGCGCGGCTGGCCCAGTACCCGGGTGATGGCGTGCAGCGCGGAACCGTCCGCGATCGACAGCCCGAACTTCTGGTCGTCGGTGCCGGTACGGATCTTGGCATGGCCGCCGGCGGCGATCCCCGGGACGACCCGGATCAGCACCTTCTGCCGGGCGCCCGCCGGGACCGCGGCGGCCAGCCGGGCAATCTCGGAGGTGCTGTCGATGACGATCCGGCCGACGCCCAGCCGCAGCGCGGTCCGCAGGTCGTCCGGGCTCTTGGCGTTGCCGTGCAGCACGATCCGCTCCGGCGCGAAGCCGGTGGTGACCGCCAGCTCCAGCTCGCCCGCGGAGCAGACGTCCAGGCCGAGGCCCTCCTCCTGGACCCAGTGCACCATCGCGCGGCAGAGGAACGCCTTGGCCGCGTAGAGGACATCGGCCTCGGGGAAGGCCCGCAGATAGGCCCGGCAGCGGTGGCGCACCTCGTCCTCGTCCAGGACGTACGCGGGGGTGCCGAAGCGGTCGGCAAGTTCGGTGAGCGGGACGCCGCCGACGGCGAGGTCGTCGTGGGCCAGCGGCGTCGTGGAACGGGGCCAGATGGCGAGCGGGCCGGTTCCGTCCGGCGCCGCCGCGGCGGCCGGGGCCGGGACCGTATGCGGGGCGGTGGCCGCGGGGGCGCCGGGCAGGGTGCTGTGCGTCATGGTGGTGCCCCTCCTCAGACGGCCAGCAGATGGTGCGTACGCGGGGCGTCGCGGCGGTCCGGCGGGGCGTCCCGGCGGTTCATCCGCGGGACGGTGGGCGCGAGCCGCGGATCGACGGTGAGGCCGGTCGCCCCGACCGGTTCGGCCAGGGCGCGCAGCGCGTGCTCCGAGAGCCGGATCCAGGGCTGGCCGCCGCCGAGTGCCGCGGCGAGGCGTTGCGGCGAGGTGAAGCCGACCGCGGTACGGCCGCCGAACGGAGTGCGGAACAGGCGGGCCGTACAGCCCGCGGGCCCCGGCCGGACGGGGACGAAGAGGGGCCCGGCCGGGACACGTTCGGCAGGCTCAGGATCTTCCGCGTAGAGGGTGTGGGACACGGCGTTGCTCCTCGCAGAGGACGGCGGCCCCGGACCGGTCGAAGATGCGTGCGCCGGGGCTCGGCACTGACGCTATGCCCGCTCGCGGGGGCAGCTCCCGCCGTCCTGACGCATCATTGACGGCTTGTGGCCGGTACTTGACGCGATGCTGCCGTGCCACCTCGCCGACCAGCGCTTTTGACCTTGGCGGTAGCCGCACCTCGACCGGGCTTGACCTTGACACCGTGACAAGCCCTCCACTGGAAGGCGTCATGTTCACCATCGGAGACTTCGCCCGGTACGGACGTGTGTCGGCCCGCATGCTGCGCCATTACGACGCGATCGGGCTGCTGCGTCCGGCCCGCACCGACCCGGCCAGCGGCTACCGCTACTACGCGGGCGGCCAGCTCACCCGGCTCAACCGCATCATCGCCCTCAAGGAGCTGGGATTCACCCTCCAGCAGGTGGCGGCGATCCTGGACGAGCAGGTGAGCGCGGCGGAGCTGCGCGGGATGCTGCGGCTGCGGCAGGCCGAGCTGGCGGCGGCACTGGCCGCGGCCGGCGCGCGGCTGGCCCAGGTCGAGACGAGGCTCCGGACCATCGAGAGCGAGGGACATATGCCTGCCGACGACGTGGTGCTCAAGCGCACCGAAACGGTACTGGTCGCGGAGTTGAGCGGGGTCGCCGCCAGTTACGAGCCCGAGGACATCGGCCCGGTCATCCAGCCGCTCTACGACGAACTGTGGCGCCGGCTGCGGGCCGCGGACGTGACCCCGACGGGACCGGGACTGGCCTACTACGAGGACGCCCCGGGCGAACAGGGTAAGGAGCGCCCGGCGTGCGCGGAGAGCGGCCAGGGCGATCCCGTGCTCGTGCACGCGGCCCTCGTGATCACACCGGAGGCGCTCGCGAAGGCCGGTGCCGGTGCGGGCCGAGGGGAGCGCGCCGCCCTCGGCTTCGACGTCGTGACGGTGCCCGCCCTCGACCGCGCCGCGACCGTCGTGCACCGCGGTCCGATGAGCCGGATCCTGCCCACCGTGCAGCAGCTCGCGCGCTGGATCGACGACAACGGCTACCGCTCCGCCGGGTACGCCCGCGAGCTGTATCTGGAATGCCCGGAGGACCGGGCGGAGTGGATCACCGAGATCCAGGAGCCGGTGATCCCCGCCTGAGGACGGCGGGGCGGCGGAACGACGGGGGCCGGGGCGGTGGACGCGTACGCCCGCCGCCCCGGCCCCGTCCGCCGCGCCGCTACTTCCCGGCCGGCGCGCCCGTCCGCACCGGCTCGGCACCCCCGGCGGACTCGCCCGCCCCGGCCGTCCGCTCGCCGCCCGCCGTCGCCTCGGCCCCTGACGCGTCAGACCCCGTTGCGTCGGCTCCCGGCGCGTCGGCGCCCCCGGCCCCCGGCTCCTCGCCGTGCTCCGTGCGCCGTACGACCGCCAGGACCAGCACCCCGGCCGCCAGCGCCACCAGACCGGAGATCAGCGTGACGCGGGTCAGCCCGGTGATGTACGCGGCGCCGAGCGCGGTGGGCCCGGCGCCGGGGGCCGCGCCGTGCAGCGCGGTGGCGAAGACCGTGCCCAGCACCGCGATACCGAACGCGAAGCCCAGTTGGCGGAAGGTGTTCACCGCACCGCTCGCCATGCCCGCCCGCTCCGGGGGCGCCGCGCCGAGCGCCGCCGACACCAGTACCGGCATCGCCATACCGATGCCGAGCCCGCTGATCGCGAGCCCGGGGACCAGGACGGCCCAGCCGGCGCCGTCGCCCAGCAGCAGGGCGTGCAGCAGCCCGCCCGCACCGGTCAGCAGCAGGCCGACGCCGATCGGGAGCTGCGGTGCGAGGCGTTGCAGATGCCGGCCGCCGACCGCGCCGACCAGCAGGGACATCAGCGCCAGCGGCGTCACCGCGAGACCCGCCTGCACCGGGCTGAGCCCCAGCACGTTCTGCGTCCACAGCCCCACGAAGGTCAGGTACGGGAAGGCCGCCACCTGCAACAGCAGCGCCGCCGCCATCAGCGTCGCGAACGACGGCCGGCGCAGCAGCCGCAGATCCAGCAGCGGCCGGCGCACCCGCCGCTCCACGGCGATGAACGCGATCAACGCAAGCACCGCGACCGCCAGCGAGCCGAGCGTCCCGGCCTCCGTCCAGCCCTCCTCGCCGCCGCGCATCAGCCCGTACGTCAGCGCGCCCGCGCACACCGTGAAGCACGCGGCACCCGGCCAGTCGATCCGGGCGGTGCGGTCGCCGTGCGACTCCTGGACCCGGGCCAGCGTGATCCACACCGCGAAGGCGGTCAGCGGCAGATTGACCAGGAAGATCGCCCGCCAGTCGACGTACTCGGTGAGCAGACCGCCCAGCACCGGCCCCACCGCGGCGGCCGCGCCGCTGGTCCCGCCCCAGATGCCGAACGCCACACCGCGGTCCCGGCCGCGGTAGGCCGCCATCAGCAGCGGGGTGTTGGTGGCGAACATCGCCGCCGCGCCCACGCCCTGTACGGCGCGGGCCGCGATCAGGGTGCCCGCGTCGGGGGCCAGCCCGCAGGCCAGCGAGGAGAGCGCGAAGAGCGCGAGTCCGGCCACGTAGATCCGGCGGCGTCCGAAGAGGTCCGCCGCCGAACCGGCCACCATCAGCAGCGCGGCCAGCGCCAGCGCGTAGATGTCCATCACCCACTGGAGAGAGGTGAAGGAGGCGCCGAGGCCGTCGGATATCCGCGGCAGCGCGGTGTTCACGATCGTCACATCGACCAGCAGCATGAAGTTGCCGAGGGTGATGGCGACCAGGGGCCACCACTTGCCGCGGGCGCCCGGCGCGTCGCCCACCGCGGTCCCCCTCTCCGGTCCGCTGCGCATGAAAATCCTCCGTTGTCTCACAGGTCGTGCAGGCCGGTACCGGCGCCGCTGTCGTGCCGCCCCACCGTCCGTTCCGCGGCCCCCGATCTCCCAGCCACGCCGCATACGGCGGCGCAATCCGACACCCGTTAGCCTCGAATGGTGAAAACCGACGGGAAAGCCGCAGGCTTCGACGCCCTCGACCGGCGGCTCATCCACGCCCTCCAGCTCGACGGACGGGCGCCCTTCAGCAAGATCGCGGCGGTGCTCGGCGTCTCCGACCAGACCGTCGCCCGGCGCTACACCCGGCACCGGACGACCGGCGCGGTCAAGGTGCTGGGGCTGACCGATCCGTCGGCCCTGGGCGAGACGGAATGGCTGGTACGGGTCCAGTGCGCGCCGGACGCCGCGCTCCCCGTCGCCGAGGCGCTGGCCCGCCGCCCGGACACCGCCTGGGTGGGCCTGATGTCCGGCGGCACCGAGATCACCGCGGTCTGCCGGGCGTCGGGCACCGAGCACACCGACGCGCTGCTGCTCCAGAAACTGCCGCGCACCCCGAGCGTGGTCGGCGTCACCGCGCACTGCCGGCTGCACATGTTCTTCGGCGGCCCGCAGGGACTGGTCAACAAGTCCGGCGCGCTGAGCGAGGCGGAGGCCGCCCGGCTGCGGACCCCGCCGCCGGATCCGGCCGCCGCCCCGGTCACCCTCACCGACGGCGACCGCCGGCTGCTCGACACGCTCGCCCACGACGGCCGGACCCCGCTGGCCGAACTGGTCACCGTCACCGGCTGGTCGCCCACCACCGTCCGCCGCCGGCTCGCCGAACTGCGCACGGACGGCGTCCTCTATTACGACGTCAACTACGATCTGCGGCTCTTCGGCCACGGGGTGATGGTCGCCCTCTGGCTGTCCGTCGCGCCCGCCGAACTCGCCGCCACCGGCGAGGCGCTGGCCGCCCACCCGGAGGTCGCCTTCGCCTGCGCCACCACCGGGCCGAACAACCTCTTCGCGTCCGTCGTGTGCGAGGACGTCCGGGCGCTCTACACGTATCTGACCACCAAGATCGCGGCACTGCCGAGTGTGCGGACGATGGAGACCGCGCCGCGGATCCGCCACATCAAGGGCGCGGGCCCGCTCGTCGCCCCCGCACCGGCCACCACGGGGCGCCGCCGATGAGACCCGGCCGGGGGAACGAAACCGGCGGAGAGGGCGTCAAGTCGGTCAAGGTGCGGAAGCCGGCGAAGGCGGTGAAGACCATGAAGGTCATCAAGGTCATCGAGGTCATCAAGGCGGTCCGGGCGATGACACTGATGAAACCGGTGCCGCCGGCCACGCCCTTACCGCTACGGCATCCCTTCCACCGGGTGTCCGCCTGGGTCCGGTCCACGCCCGGCACCCACATCTGGCTGCTGATCATCGGCATCACCAGCCTCGTCGTCGCCTCCGCCTCCGCGGGGTTCGAGCACTTCCTCCTCCACCGCACCAGCAGCAACATCCATGAGCTGAACGAGCATCCCCTCCCGTCGCTGCTGATCAGCGGCTTCTGGATCGAGCAGCCCCAGTCCTTCCTGCTCTACGTGGTGATGTTCGAGCTGGTGCACGCCAACGTCGAACGCTGGCTGGGGACCTGGCGCTGGCTGCTCACCGTCGGCTGCGCCCATATCGCCGCCACCCTCATCAGCCAGGAGTTGGTCCTGCTCGCCATCGAGGGCCACCGGATGCCGCGCTCGATGGCGCATGTCGTGGACATCGGCGTCTCGTACGGGCTGGCGGCCGCCGCCGGGGTGCTGACGTACCGGCTGCGGAGGCCCTGGTCGTACGTCTACGGCGTCGGCGTCCTGCTCTTCTTCGGCGTTCCGCTGCTGACCGGCGCGACCTTCACCGACTTCGGGCACGCCATCGCGCTGGCCCTCGGCTTCGCCGCGTGGCCGCTGACCCCGGAGGCCCGGAACGGGCCAAGGCCACCGGACGAACCGGGGCATCCGGACGGTACGGGGGACGGGCCCCGGGAGCGGGGGGACGCGGCTCAGGACGCGTAGAGGCGCTCCAGGACGCGCGCTATGCCGTCGTCCTCGTGGGAGGCGGTGATCTCGTCGGCGACGGCCTTCAGCTCGGTATGGGCGTTGGCCATCGCCACGCCGTGCGCGGCCCAGGCGAACATCGGGATGTCGTTGGGCATATCGCCGAAGGCGACGGTCTCCTTGGCCGCGACGCCCAGCCGGCGGGCGGCCAGCGACAGTCCGGTGGCCTTCGACAGGCCCAGCGGCAGCAGCTCGACGATGCCCTCACCGGCCACCGTCACCCCCACCAGATCCCCGGCCACCTCGCGTGCGGCCCGCGCCAGCGCGTCGTCGCCGAGGCTCGGGTGCTGGAGGTAGACCTTGTTGAGCGGGGCCGCCCACAGCTCGGCGGGGTCGTCGACCTCGACGCTGGGCAGCGGGCCCTCCTGGATGCGGTAGCCGGGGGTGATCAGCACCTCGCCCGCCAGGCCGTCCCGGCTCGCCGCCAGGAACAGCGGGCCGGTCTCCGCCTCGATCTTGGCCAGCGCCAGCCCGGCCAGCTGCCGGTCCAGCGTCACCGAGGTCAGCAGCCGGTGCTCCCCGGCGTGGTAGACCTGTGCGCCCTGTCCGCACACCGCGAGGCCCTGGTAGTCCAGGGAGTCGAGTATGTGCCGGGTCCAGGGCACCGACCGGCCGGTGACGACGAGGTGCGCCGCGCCCGCCGCGGTGGCCGCGGCGAGCGCCGCACGGGTGCGCTCGGAGATGGTCTCGTCGCGCCGCAGCAGCGTCCCGTCGAGATCCGTCGCGATGAGCTTGTAGGGCAGCGGCAGAGCTGAGCCGGAGGTGGTCACTTGGCGGCCGGCTCCAGGACCTCGCGGCCGCCCAGGTAGGGGCGGAGCACCTCGGGGACGCGGACCGAGCCGTCCGCCTGCTGGTGGTTCTCGAAGAGCGCCACGATCGTGCGCGGTACGGCGCAGAGCGTGCCGTTCAGCGTCGCCAGCGGCGTGACCTTCTTGCCGTCCCGCATCCGGACCGAGAGCCGGCGGGCCTGGAACGTGTCGCAGTTCGAGGCGGAGGTCAGCTCGCGGTACTTGCCCTGGGTGGGGATCCACGCCTCGCAGTCGAACTTGCGCGAGGCCGAGGAGCCGAGGTCGCCGGTGGCGGTGTCGATCACCTGGAAGGGCAGTTCGAGGCTGGTCAGCCACTGCTTCTCCCAGTCCAGCAGGCGCTGGTGCTCGGCCTGCGCGTCCTCCGGCGCGACGTAGGAGAACATCTCCACCTTGTCGAACTGGTGCACCCGGAAGATGCCGCGGGTGTCCTTGCCGTACGTACCGGCCTCGCGGCGGAAGCACGGCGAGAAACCGGCGTAGCGCAGCGGCAGCCGGGACGCGTCGAGGATCTCGTCCATGTGGTACGCGGCGAGCGGGACCTCGGAGGTGCCGACCAGGTAGTAGTCGTCCTTCTCCAGGTGGTAGACGTTCTCGGCCGCCTGGCCGAGGAAGCCGGTGCCCTCCATGGCGCGCGGGCGGACCAGCGCCGGGGTCAGCATCGGCGTGAGACCGGCCGCGGTGGCCTGCGCGATGGCGGCGTTGACCAGCGCGAGCTCCAGCAGCGCGCCGATGCCGGTGAGGTAGTAGAAGCGCGAGCCGGAGACCTTGGCGCCGCGCTCGACGTCGATCGCGCCGAGCAGCTCGCCGATCTCCAGGTGGTCCCTGGGCGCGAAACCCTCGGCCGCGAAGTCGCGCGGGGTGCCGATGGTTTCGAGGACGGTGAAGTCCTCCTCGCCGCCGACGGGTACGTCCGGGTGGACGATGTTGCCGAGCTTGAGCAGCAGTGCCTGGGCCTCGGCGCGGGCCGCGTCCTGCTCGGCGTCGGCGGCCTTGACGGCGGCGGACAGCTCGCCGGCCTTCGTCAGCAGCGCGGCCTTCTCGTCGCCCGCGGCCTTGGGGATGAGCTTGCCGAGCGCCTTCTGTTCGGCGCGCAGCTCGTCGAAGCGGATGCTGGACGACCTGCTCCGCTCGTCGGCGGAGAGCAGCGCGTCGACGAGCTCGACGTCCTCTCCACGGGCGCGCTGGGAGGCGCGCACACGGTCGGGGTCCTCACGAAGCAGGCGAAGGTCAATCACCCCACCAGGCTACCGGGCGTCGCCCCGGCACTCGACGTGATATTCCCGCGCGTGTCGATTTGTCCGTTATGGGGTCAATTATTCCGAAGTTGGTAATGCCGGGGAAGGCCGCTCGGGAGCCGGTGAAAACCGTCAACGGAATTCACGCACATTCCCCGGTATGGGGCATTCGCGTCATCCGTGCTGACCGATTCGCGGCGTGGGGTGGGGGAGTTGGGGAGAGGGTGTGAGGGAGTGGATCTCCGGGCCCGAGCCTTGAGTTGTCCCCCGAGTTGTCCACAGGGCCGGGGGGTTCAGCACTTCTTATCCACAGGCTGTGTGTGAAATCTGTGGAAGTCGGAATCAATCATTCCGACTCCGGAAAGCCGGGCCGTGGATTCTCCCGTCAAACCCGGCGCACCCACTCTTTCGTGTGGGAATGCCGCTCTCTAAAGGATGGGCCGCCCGGATTGCGCTGACGCGATCCGAGGCGGCGGGCTGTGGAGCGGTGTGGAGTGAGGGGGGATAAGGGGGAGCGGCGCAAGGTCGGTAGGGGGATTTGTCGACTCTGTCCGTCTCGCATGTCGACTTACCCACAGGTCGAGATCCCGGCCTGTGGATAACTTTGTGGACAACTCCGGGGGTGACTCGGGGCCCCGCGAAGCCGCAGGCCGCGGCCTGCCGGGCCCGGTTTCAGGCCCGCCCGTCCAGGCAGCGCGCCAGCCAGTCCGACGCCTCGGTGAAGGCCGTGTCCGTCGTCTCCGGCCGCACCGTCGCCGCCACCCGGTCCGCCCGCGGGTACGAGCCGAGGAACCGCACCTTGCGGCAGACCCGCTTGAGCCCCATCAGCACCTCGCCGACCCGGCGGTCGGTGATGTGCCCCTCGGCGTCGACCGAGAAGCAGTAGCGGCCGATGCCCTCACCGGTCGGCCGGGACTCGATGCGCATCATGTTGACGCCACGGACCGCGTACTCCTGGAGCAGTTCCTGGAGGGCGCCGGGGTGATCCGCGCGCAGCCACAGCACGACCGACGTCTTGTCCGCGCCGGTGGGCGCCGCGGGCCGGGCCGGGCGGCCCACCAGGACGAAGCGGGTGGCCGCGTTCTGCGCGTCGTGGATCTCGGTGACCAGCGGCTCCAGACCGTATGTCGCCGCCGCGAACTCGCCCGCGAACGCGCCGTCGTAGCGGCCCTCCTGGACCAGCCGCGCACCGTCCGCGTTGGAGGCCGCCGACTCCCATACGGCGTCCGGCAGTTGGGCGGCGAGCCACTTGCGCACCTGCGGCTGGGCGACCGGATGCCCGGTCACCGTCCGCACCTCGGACAGCTTCGTACCGGGCCGTACGAGCAGTGCGAAGGCGATCGGCAGCAGCACCTCGCGGTAGATCATCAGCGGTTCGCCGGAGGCCAGTTCGTCCAGGGTGGTCGTCACACCGCCCTCGACGGAGTTCTCGATCGGCACCAGCGCGGCCGCGGCGTCACCGCAGCGCACCGCGTCCAGCGCGGCCGGTACGGACACCATCGGCACCAGCTCGCGGGTGGCCGATTCGGGCAGCGTGCGCAGCGCGGCCTCCGTGAAGGTGCCCGCGGGCCCGAGATAGGTGTAGCTGCTGGCCGACATGCGGGTGACTCCCTCGCGTTCCTGCGGGGGCGCCCCGCCGATCTCCCTGTCCGGTCACGATACCCAGGCCCCGCGCGGCGGCCGACCGGTCCGCGCACCGCCGGGCGCCGCCACGCGACGGCGGCCCGGCTTCCCCCTAGGGGCCCGCCCGGTTCAGCCCTCCAGCAGCGGCTGGCCGACATAGCCGCCGGACGTCGCCGCGGGCGGCACCGCGTACAGCCCGCTCGCCTCGTGCCGCAGGAACGGCGACAGCGCGTCGCCGCGGTCCAGCTTCCGCTGGAGCTGGGTGAAGGCGCGCAGCGGATCGGCCTGCCAGCAGATGAAGAGCAGGCCCGCGTCCGGGGCGCCGTCGTCGCGGAACCCGTCGTGGTACGAGAACGGCCGGCGCAGCAGCGCGGCGCCCTGGTTGGACTCCGGCGCCGCGATCCTGGCGTGCGCGTCGGCGGGGATGACCGGCAGCCCGTCGGCGGCGTTCTTGTCCAGATCCATCGGGGTGGTCTCCGAACCGCCGGTCAGCGGCGCCCCGTTGTCCTTGCGGCGGCCGATGATCTTCTCCTGCTGGTGCACCGAGCGCTTCTCCCAGTCGTCCAGCAGCATCCGGATCCGGCGCACCACGGCGTACGACCCGCCGCGCATCCACTCCTGGTCGGCGTCCCGCCCCACGAAGATCCGCTCGTCGAAGTCCTTCTGCGCGGGCTGCGGGTTGTTGGTCCCGTCGATCTGGCCCATCAGGTTGCGGGCGGTCATCGGGCGCGCGGTGGCGCCCGGCGTGCGGTTGAAGCCGCTCATCTGCCAGCGCAGCCGCGCGCCGCCCGCCGCGTCCTTCTGGAGCGCGCGCAGCGCGTGGAAGGCGACCAGCGCGTCGTCGGCCCCGATCTGGATCCACAGATCGCCGTTGCTGCGCTTGGGGTCCAGTTCGTCGGCGGAGAAGTCGGGCAGCGGGTCGAGCTGTACGGGGCGCCGCTTCTGGAGGCCCGTACGGTCGAAGAAGCTGTGGCCGAGGCCGAAGGTGACGGAGAGCGAGGAGGGCCCCGCGTCGAGCGCGATCGCGGTGTCGGCGTCCGGGGTCCGGCCGGCCATCAGCTCCTCGGCCGTCCGCGACCAGCGGCGCAGCAGCGCGGCGGCGGCCTTGCGGTCCGCGTCCGGGGCCAGGTCGAAGGCGACGATATGGCCGCTGGCCTGCAACGGGCTGGTGATACCCGCCTGGTGCTTGACGCGCTCCGCGCGGAACGGGATCTCGGTCGCGCCGACGCTGGTCAGGGCGGTCGGGGCGTCCCCCCGTACGGCGGCGTCGGCTATCGCGCCGCCGGCCCCGCCGACGACGAGTCCGGCCGCGCCCGCCGCGCCGACGGTGCCGAGCAGCCGGCGCCGGGAGAGCGTCAGGGCCGGGGCGTCCGCGGCGGCGGGGGCGGGGGCACCTGCCGGACCGCTGCTCGCCGTGCGGGATTCGGGGGCTTTCCTGTCGGAGGTCTGGTTGCTCATCAGCCGATCTTCACGTTCCTGGTCTCGGTCACCTGGTCGATATCGGAGGTCCGTACGAGCAGCGACAGCTCCCACTGCCCGGGGACCGGCAGCTGGACACCGGCCGCGCTCCAGTGGCCCTCGCTGACGTGGCCGGGGACGACCGGCAGCGGTCCGAGCCGCTGGGCCCGCTGGGTGAAGGAGACCTTCACCTCGGCGACGTCCATGGTCTTGCCCGACGGGTCGGAGATCCGCAGATGCAGCTCGTTGGCGCTGCCGCTGCGTCCGGGGTCGAGGTCGAGCCGGGCGGTGCCCTTGCCGCGCGGGCCGCCGGTGTCGAACGGGATGGTCAGCACCTGCGGCTGGTTGGCGGCGGCGGACTGCCCGGCCGTCCTCTTGACCGCCTCTTCCGTACGGGCCGGTTCGGTGGCGGTCAGCACGGTGGCCACCACGAGCAGCACCACGGCGACCGACGCCTCGGCCAGCACGGACCGGCGCAGCCCCAGCCGCTCGGGGTCGGCGTCCCGGATGCGCTTGGTACGGGCGGTGCTCAACGCGGCCCGCTGCCGGGCGAGCTGAGCGGCCCGGTCGGCGCCGCCCTCGTCGTCGTCCGGCGCGGCGGCCTCGGGGGCCGGTGCCTGCGTCTGCGATGCCGTGGTCGCGGATACCGGTGCCTCCGGCGTGGAGGTGCCGGACGACGCTGCCTCCGGTGCCGCGGTCCCGGACACCTGCGCGTCCACCGCCGCGGTCCCGGATGCCTGCTCCGCCGCCGAGGTCCGGAGCTCGGTGAGCCGGGCCGTCCACCGCCGCGAGGTCCAGGCGATGCCGACGAGCAGCACGACCAGGCCCGTCTTGAGCAGCAGCAGCTGCCCGTAGGTGGTGTCGGTCAGCGCCCGCCAGGTGCCGACCTGCCGCCAGGACTGGTAGATCCCGGTGGCGACCAGCACCAGCACGGAGCAGAACGCGAGCCGCGAGAAGCGGCGTACGGCGGTCCGCTCCACGGCCGGCCCCCAGTACAGGGAGACCACCAGCGCCGCCAGCCCGCCGAGCCAGCCGGCGACCGCGAGCAGATGCAGCACGTCGACGGGCATCGCGATACCGGGTTGCAGACCGGTCGAGGCGTGCTCGGCCATCGCCCAGGTGGCGGCGAGGCCGACGGCGACGATCACCCCGCCGATGGCCAGCCCGAGGGTGAGGTCGGTGCGCCGCCTGCCGTCCTCGGCGGGTGCGGTGGAGCCGGGGTCCGGTGCGCCGGACCCCGCCCCCTGTGCCCGCGCGTACGCCCCGAAGAGCACCGCCACGAACAGCGCCGCGACGGCGAGCAGCAGCAGCCGGGACACCAGCGCCACGCCCGGTTTGGTCTCCAGGACCTGCCGGAGGCCGCCGAGATCGAAGACATCGGCGAGTTCGCCCGACCCGGTGTACGGGGTGCGCAGCAGCAGCATCGCGACGGTGCTGCCCGTCAGCACCGCCCAGCCCTGGACGATCAGCCGCTGGACGGACCGCACACCGGCGGCGGCCGGCCGGCAGGCCAGGACGAAGACGGCACCGCCGGCCAGCAGCACGAAACCGGCGTAGGCGAGATAGCGGGCGACGCCGTAGAGGGCCCCGACCAGCCCGCCGCCGGCCTCCTGCTCGGGGACCGCGGCGGTGGTCTCGGAGGGCGCGCCGACGGAGAAGGTGAAGGCGCCGGAGACGGGGTGGCTGTCGGCGGAGACGGCCTGCCAGGCGACGGTGTAGGTGCCGTCGGCGAGCCCGGGGGGCAGCCCCGCGGCGTATTTGACGGTGTCGCCGCTGCACAGGTCGCGCAGCTTGCCGCGGTCCACCCGCCGGCCCTTCGGGTCGAGGACGCGGATGGAGTCGTCCCCCATGGCGACGCCCTCCGAGAAGGTGAGGGACACCTGCTCGGGGGCGCGGTCCACCACCGACCCCTGTGCGGGGGTGCTGCCGGTCAGCGCGGCGTGCGCGGCGGCCGGGACGGCGCCGCCGAGCAGCGCGCCGAACAGCGCCGCCGCGACGGCCAGCAGGCGCAGCGCGGCGGACCGTCGGCGGCCGGGGACGGTGGTGGCCATGGCGGGATTCCCCTCACTTCTCCGGTGCGGACTACTTCTTCGGGGCGAAGGTGGCGGACTTGACCGGGACGTCCACCTTGACCGTGCCGGCGGTCTTGAAGTGCAGCTCGATGGCGACCTTGTCACCCTCGGCCGGCTTCTTCTTCAGCCCCATGAACATCACGTGGTTGCCGCCGCGGGCGAGCGTGAGCTCGCCGTTGGCCGGTACGTCCAGCGAGGGCACCTCCTCCATCTTGCTGCCGACCGTCTTGTGGATCGAGATGTCCTTGGAAATGTCGCTGGTGACCGAGGTGAGCTGGTCCGCGGTGGAGCCGCTGTTCTTGATGACGAGGAACGCCCCGGCCATGTCCTGGGTGACCGGCTGCGGCATGTACGCGTCGGCGACCGAGAGCTTGGGGGCGCTGTCCCCGCCGCAGCCCGCCAGGGCGAGCGCGGAGGTGAGGGCGAGGGCGGCGGCGATGGCGGTGCGGCGGTTCACGGGTTCTGTCCCTTGATGATCTTCGGAAGTGCGGAGGTGTAGTTGCCGGAGGTCGCGTCCTGCATACCGATCCAGTGGACGCGGTCGTCCTTGGCGGACGTGAGCAGAACCTGGGCGCCGTGCGTCGAGACGACGTCGCCGTTCTTCTTCTTGACGGGCTTCTCGATGCCGATGTTCACGCTGCGGGCACCGGCCTGGATGGTGTTGAAGTCGCCGGTCAGACCGGTGAACTCCTTGTTGATGCCGCCGAGCCACTTCTTGAGCACGGGTGCGGTGTCCCGCTCCGGGTCGGAGGTGACGAACAGCACGCGCAGGTCGTCCTGTTCGGCCTTCGGCAGCTGCTTCACGGCGACCGCGATGTTGGCCATCGTCAGCGGGCAGACGTCCGGGCAGTGGGTGTAGCCGAAGTAGATCAGGGTCGGATGGCCCTTGGTCTTCTCCAGCAGGTCGTACTTCTTGCCGTCGGAGTCGGTCAGCACGAGGTCCGGTTTCTCCATCGGACTGTCGAGCGTGACGATCGGCTTGGAGGTGGTGCCGGAGACCTCGGCGGCGGGCTTGTCGCCGTCGCTGCCGCAGGCGGTCAGGGTGAGGGCCGCGGTCGCCGCGAGGGCGGCCGCGAACATGGTCCTTCTACGCATTGCAGATATATCCCGTGGGTCCAGGAAATCGGTGTGCCGGGCCGCCGCCGTACGGGCGCGGCCCGGTCGGTGATCAGGCGCTGCGGCGCCGGCCGGCGAGCACGCCGAACGCGACTCCGGCGATGCCGACGACGATGCCGACGACGGCCAGGACACGCGCCGTGGTGTCACTGCCGGACACCGCACCGGCGTCCGCGGCGGTGTCCTTGGCCTGGGCGCCGCTCTTGGCGGCCGCGCCGTCGGCGCCGTCCGCCGCGGTGAGGGTGAGCACCGGCGCCGGGTTCTCCGGCTCCGGGCCGCCCGGCTTCGCCGGCTCGATCCAGCGCACGACCTCCTTGTTGTCGTACGTCTGGAGGGCCTTGAAGACGAGCTGGTCGGCGTTGTCCGGGAGCTGGCCGACGGAGACCGGGAACTGCTGGAACTGGCCGGGTTCGACACCCTTGCCGTCGGCCGTCCAAGTGATCTTCGAGGGCGCCTCGTTGATCTTCTCGCCGTGCATCTCGATGGGCTTGGCGAGCTTGGCCTTGGTGACCTCGATCTGCCAGCCCGGCACCGGCTGCGGCATCACGGACGCCAGCGGGTGGTCGGTCGGCAGGGACACTTCGAGCTTCACGGTCGAGGCGTTGTCCCGCTCGTTGGGGACCTTGAAGTTGACGGTCGCGTAACCGCCCTTCGGAGCCGTCCCCGGCTGCACGCTGACGTGCGCGAACGCGGGGACGGCGAGCAGCAGCACCCCGCCCGCGGCGATCCCGCCGACCACCGGCAGCCGCCGGGCGAGCCGCCGTCCCCGGCCGGCACCGCCCGCGGTGTCCGCTCCAGCGGTTGCGCCCGCCGCATCCGTCATATCCGGCGTATTCGTCATAGCTGACATATCCGTCACCTTCGTCATCGCGAAAGCACTCCAAGGCAGGAGAGAAGTTGAGTGAGGGTCTGGCGCGCGTGCGGCGACGGCGCGAGAGCCCGCACCCGTCCCGCGGGGCGTGCTTCGCTGTCAGGCCGCGAGGGCGAGGGCGGGCGGACCGCGCCTGACGACACTGTGCCGGAGCGACGGCTCCTGCGGACCGGGCGTGTCGTCCCCGGCCGGAACGGCGGCGCGCGGCCCGTCCTCGTACGCCGTGACGAGCCCCGCGAGCAGGGCGCGGACCAGCGCGAGCGCCCGGCGCAGCGCACCGACGTGGGCCTGCGCCGCGGCCTCCCGCGCCGCCGGAGCGGACAGCCGTACCAGCCGCCACAGCGCCGCCTCGCCGCGCCGCAGCAGCCATCCGGCGGCGAGCGCCGCGAGCAGATGGCCCAGCAGCATGGGCAGCGACGGCACCAGACCGTGCGCCATCTCCGGGGCGGCGGCGCCGACGACCGTCGGGCGGCCGGCCGGACCGGACGCCAGGGACGGGTCGAAGCCGCCCGAGCCGAGGATCCGGCGCGCCTCGGCGCCGTCCAGACCGCCGCTACCGAGCCCGCAGGTGAGGTGCCGCGCGAGGGCGATCGCCACCTGGTCGGAGAGGCCGCCGGCGCCGCCGGACGGTGCCGGCGGCGACACGGCGGGCATCGGCTGCTGGCCGATGGCGAAGAGCGAGTGCAGGGCGAGCTGGCCCATGGCCAACCCCGCCGCGATCCCCGGCAGCGAGCGTTCCCGCCCGGCGAGCGGGGCCGCGACCGCGAACACCGCGGCGCAGGCGACGCCCAGCGTCCACAGCGGAACGGTGGCGAACGAGGCCGCCATGTGCCCGGCCGCGGACAGCGCGACACAGACCGCGGTGAAAACCGCGGCCCTCAGCAGCCGCAGATCTGCGGCGGCGCGCACGGTGGGGGCGGGCGGGGCATTCATGGCCGCGCCATCATCCCACTGCCCGCCACCACTGCCTACGGCAGGGCGCCGCTCAGTGCCGCGTTCCGGGGCCGCACCGGGGTCCGGCCCGGCGCGTGGGGGCGCATGCGGGTCGTTCCGCCTACACCGGTGCGCGCGGTCCCCGCATCCGCCGAATGAGCGGAGTCACGTCCCGGACATGCTTACGGACCTTGCACGGCGGCAATAGGTATCGGTATGTCGAGCCGTGGCCAGGAGGCTGGAGCGATGAGCATCTGGTGGTCCCTCCATCTGCGCCGCGAGCCCGCGAGCGTGCCACTCGCCCGCCGGCTCCTGCTGGGCACGATGGAGACGGCGGGCGTCGACCCGGACATCTGTTACGACCTCTCGGTCGCCCTCTCCGAGGCATGCGCGAACGCCGTCGAGCACGGCGGCGACGCCACCACCGAGGACTACCGCGTCACGGCCTTCATCGACGGCGACACCTGCCGCATCGAAGTGACCGACTCGGGCCCCGGCTTCCGCCCCGACCCCGCCCCGCCCCGCTCCCCGGTGGACCGCACC
>JOEL01000078.1 GCA_000720995.1 Streptomyces celluloflavus | reverse complement strand
GACACCACCCCCCAGGTCATCCGTTCGACAGGGGGCAAAAGTCATGCCAGGCCCGGAGGCCAGCGGCCCTCTTGCAGGACCGCGAAAAACATAACGGGGTGCCCCTATCTGTTTGGTCAACCCTGGCGGGGTTGGTTCATAGGGGTTCGTGGCTGGTTTCCGGGAACGTCCCGCGAAGCGGGATGTTCCCGGTGGATCGGGTGCGGTGCGGGCAGCCCGGTGCCCGGCGTGCAGGAGGTGGGGTGGGTGTTAGGCGGCGAGGTCGAGGGTGCGGGGTTCGTAGAGGGTGCTATTGCGGATCATCGCGTGGATGACGTTCACGCGTTGCCGGGCCAGGCGAAGGATCGCCTGGGTATGGGTCTTGCCGCGGGCTCGCTGACGGTCGTAGTAGATCCGCGAGGACAGGTCGCTCTTGCAGCCGATCGCGGCGAACGCAGCTTGGAACAAGGCGCGTTTGAGGAGCCGGTTGCCGCGGTGGGGAGCGTGCTCGCCGCGAATGGAGGTGCCCGAAGACTTTGTGGCAGGGGCTAGTCCGGCGTAGGAGGCGAGGTGTCCGGCAGTGGGGAAGCCGGTGCCGTCACCGATCGCGACGATCACCGCGGCGGTGGTCCTGACGCCCATGCCGGGCAGGGTCGTCAGGAGGTGAAAAAGAGGGAGGGCCTCCAGCAGGGCGGCGATCTCCTGCTCGGTGGCCTGTCGCTGGGTGTGGGCGGCGGCGAGCTGAGCGGCAAGTCCCGGAACGATCAGCGCGGACGCCTCGGTGCCGGGAACGACGAGGGTCTGCTCGGCCAGCGCGTCGCAGATCTCCCCGGCCAGCTGCTTCGCCTTGCGCGAGCCGTGCGCTTTGAGCAGGGCCTCGCAGCGGGCCCGGCCGAGTCTCTTCAGCTTCGCCGGGGAGCCGTGCCGTTGAAGCAGGGCCTGGACGTAGGGGTAGGCCAGGCGCGGGCCGAGCACGCGTTCCAGGGAGGGGTGGATCTGGGAGAGCAGGCCGCGCAGCCGGTTGGTGGTGCGGTTGACCTCGCCGGCCAGGTCGTTGTCATAGCCGGTGAGCATGGTCAACTCGGCCAGGACCTCGTCGTCACGGTCCACCGCGCGCAGCGTGTGCGGCATGGACCGGGCGGTCTCAGCGATCACGAACGCGTCCCGGGCATCGGTCTTGGCCTCACCGGGATGCAGGTCGGCGGCCCGCCGCATCGACAGCCCCGGCAGGTAGGCCACCCGGCACCCGGCGGCGCGGGCCACCGTCAGCGGCAGCGCGCCGATGTTGGCGACCTGGTCCACAACCACCAGAACGGTGCCGAACTTCGCCACCAGCCTGGTGAACAGCTCCAGCAGTTTCGGCTCGGTGTTGGGCAGCCGCTTGTCGTGGACGGTCCTGCCATCCCCGGTCCGGCCGTGGGCATGGTGGAACTCCTTGCCCAGGTCCAGGCCGAGGAAGAGATCTGTCGCGGTCGTGTCGACCATGTGCGCGTGCCCCTCGCCTCTCGTCTCCCCAGCTCCCGGCCATCCCTGCGGCACCACACGCCGGCAACCACGTTACGCAGACATGCCACCCGTGAAACGGTCCGGCGTTGCACCGAACCCGAGTGGTCGTCAGGCCCCTCATCAGCGGTCAAGCGGTGCCCCGAAGCCCGGCGGCAACACCCCCCAGGTCATCGACTTCGACAGGGGGCACACAGCCATACCGGACCCGGGGGCCAGGCACCCCGTTGCGGGGCCACGGAAAAGGTAACGGGGCCCGGGGCGGGCGGTCCCATCGCGGGCTGCGCCGGTGCGGGCGGCGCCGGTGTATCGGCGGTACGGGCCGTTGCCGCCTCGGGGGCCGTATCCACCTCGGGTCAGCGGACGGCCGACGGCCGGGCGTCCGGCACGGGAACGAGACGGGACCGACGCGGGAGGCTAGGCCCGGCGATCGGCCGCCGCAGGAAGCTCGGGGGCGGGCGGTCCCGGGGCGGGCTGCGCTGTCACACGCGACCCCGGCGCGTGCGGACCCGGCGCGTGCGGACCCGGGATATCGGCGGTACCGGCCGTTCCCGCCTCGGAGGCTGTATCCACCTCGGGTCAGCGGACGGCCGACGGCCAGGCGTCCGGCGCGGGAGCGATGCCCGGCGGAGAGCCTCCGCAGGAGACTCCGAGGCGGGCGGCCCCGTCGTACCGGCGGTACCGGCCCTACCCGCCTCGGGGGCCGTACCTGCCCAGGGTCAACGGCCGACCAACGACCGGGCACCCGGCGCGGGAACGATACGGGACCGGTCTGGAGCCGACGCGCCGCCGTCCCGGGACCGGCACCATCCACCGCACGCTCGCGGCATGCGGCATGCGGCATGCGACGCCCGGCATTCGGCGGCCCGCATACGGCGCCCCGCGCGGGGCGGGCAGCTCCCGTACCCGCGCCCGCTCCGCGCCACCTCGCGCGGTTCACGGCGTCCCCGCCGAGCGGCTAGCGTCGGCCGCATGGCCGACTCAGAACACCGGGAAGCGGTAGCGGCAGCGGAACCGAGGCTGCGCGCGTGGGGCTGGGTGTTCGGCGCCCGGGAGATCGACGACACCGACACCGGACCGCCCGTCTACACCGACTTCGAGAAGGACTGGGACGGTCAACTGGGCCTGATCCAGGCGTGGGTGACGAAACGCGGCTACCAGCTCAGCGGCCACGAGATCTGGTCGATCCGCCAACCTGCCAACGCCCTCGCGGCCTTCCTGTCCCAGCAGCGCATTCCCGTACTGGTCATCCCCGGCCGCGCCATCCGGGACCGGATGCGCGCGACGTGGGAATGCTGGCCGCAGGTGGTCACGGACGTGACGGCGGCCGGGGTCCGGATCGAGATCGCCGAGCACGACGGATCCTGACCGGCGGCGAGAGCTCTCGTCCGGGTCTTCCGGGGCGCGCCGTCAGGGTGGTGCCGTTCGCCCGGAGAGCGGGTCCCGCGATGTCCGGTGCGGCGGATCGCACGGCGGAGAGGGTCGCCCCAATACCGGACGCACCGAAGCGACCCGGGGCGGATCCCGCGGTGTCCAACACGGCGCACCGCACAGCAGAGGACGCGTCCGCGGTATCCGACGCGGCAGACCGCACGGCAGAGGGCAGGTCCCGCGGCGCCCGGCGCGGCGCACCGCACAGCGGAAAGGGCCGCCCCGATACCGGACGCACCGAGACGCCCCGGAGCAGATCCCGCAGTGCCCAACACGGCACACCGCACAGCAGAGCACGGGCCCGCAGCACCCAACGCGGCACACCACACAGCAGAGAGTCGGCCCCGCAGCGTCCAACACAACGCACCACACAGCGGAAACGGCCGCCCCGACACCAGACGCACCGAGACGACCCCGACAACGCCACTCGCGGTCCCCCCAGCGCCAGCCGGAGAAGCTGCGTACCAAACGCTGCAGAGCGGGGCCCGGGACGACACACCTAAGACGTCGCCTGAGACGTCGTCAAGCCGGATCGTCGAGCGACGCGGATGCCGCAGGTGCCTCGGAGGTCGGGGTGACGGCGGTCAGTGGGACGCAGGCGCGGAGTTCGAAGCCCCGGCCGTGTGTGGCGGGGCCGGTCTCCAGGCGGCCGTCGGCCAGCAGCAGGCGCTCGCGCAGACCGGCGAGGCCGTTGCCGTCGTGCTGGAGGCGGGGCGGGCCCGCGCCGTCGTCGAGTACCGACAGGCAGAGCCAGCGGCGCTCGTCGGCCGCCCACTCCTCGCTGAGCAGCAGCTCGCAGCGGCGCGCACCGCTGTGCCGTACGACGTTGGTGACGGCCTCGCGCAGCGCCCAGGCCAGCGCGCCCTCCGCCTCGCCCGCGAGACCGTGGTGCCCGCGCTCCAGGGCCGGGTCGACCGCGGCCGTCACCCCGGCGGCGTGCAGCGCGGCCCGTGCCCCGGCCAGCTCGACGGCGAGCCGCGGTCTTCGGTAGCCCGTGACGGCCTCCCGGACGTCCACCAGCGCCTGCCTGCTGACCCGCTCGATGTCGGCGACCTGCCGGGCGGCGTCCGCCGGCCGGCCGGGCAGCATCCGCCCCGCCAGTTCGCTCTTGAGCGTGATCAGCGAGAGGGAGTGGCCGAGGAGGTCGTGCAGATCGCGGGACATCCGCAGCCGCTCCTCGTTGGCCGCGAGGCGGGCGACCTCCTCGCGGGCGGCGCGCAGTTCCTTGGTCGTGGTGATCAGGTACTGCACGCCGACCATGGTGTAGCCGCTGACCATCGCCGGCAGGCCGAAGGCGAAGAGGTAGTAACTGCGGGCCTCCGGGTACCGCATGCCGACGATGAGCAGCAGGATAGTGACGACCGGGATCAGCCATCTGGACTGCCGCCAGGGCAGCACCACGCCGCAGGCCACGGACGTGAAGATGAAGAGCACCAGCCAGCTCGGCCCGAGGACCGTGCCGAGCACACAGGACAGCACCGCCAGCACGGCCAGCGCGAGGTACTTCCCCAGGGCGGACAGGGTCCGCCACATGTGCCGGAACACCAGGGTGAAGTACGTCGCGACGAAGAGGCCGACGCCCAGGCCGCCCAGCACGCGGTCGGCGGTGGAATGGCGGTTGGCGAAGAGCTCCGTCACCGGGCCGACGAAGTAGATCACCCAGATGACGATCCACATCACCTTGCCGATGGCCTGCCGCCGGTTGAGAGGGGCCTGCCCGATCCTCACCGGGTTGAAGTCCTCCGGCACGCTCTTCGCCCGCACCCGTGTCACGCCTTCCGGGTGTCCTTGCGGTACAGCCAGGCCGCGCCGCCGGCGAAGATCAGCAGATAGCCCGCCAGGATGGCCATGTCCTTGACGTGCGGTGCGGTGCCGACCTCGACGGCGGCGCCGAGGGCCGCGTACGCATGGGTCGGGAGCCATTCCGAGATGTTCTGCACCCACTGCGGCAGGAGCGTCATCGGCATCCACAGGCCGCCGAGGAAGGCCAGGGCGAAGAAGAGCAGCATCGAGATCGGGCGGACCGCGTCGCCGGTGGCGAGGTAGCCGATGGCGACGCCGAGGGCGGCGAAGACGAAGCTGCCGAGCCAGGTGCCGACGGCGATGGCGATCCACTGCCAGGCATCCAGCCGGACGCCCTTGACCGCCGCGGCGACGATCATGACCAGCAGGATCGAGGGCAGGCTGACGACCGCCGCCGAAGCTATCTTGGCGGCGACATAGCCGCGGCCGGGCAGGGCGGTCAGCCGCAGCTGGCGCACCCAGCCGCTCTCGCGCTCCTTGGCGATGCGCTCGCTGTTGCCCAGCAGGACGGCCGTCATGGCACCGAACGCCGCCATGGAGACCATGTAGTAGAGGGGCATGTTCAGTTGCATGCCCGGCAGCGGCTTGTCGTCGGCGCCGCCGGCGATGAGCAGATACAGCGCCGCGGGATAGATCACCGAGAAGAACAGGAACTTCTTGTTCCGCAGGGCGCGGACGATCTCCAGTTTGATCAGCGTGGTCATCGTGCCGCCTCCTCGGCGGTGGCGGGGGTCGCGTCGGACGCCGTGGTGAGGGCGATGAATGCCTGCTCCAGACCGAGGCCGGAGACTTCCAGGTTGTGCGGGTAGAGGCCGAGACCGTAGAGGGCGTGCACGGTCGCGTCGGCGTTCTGGGACTGGATGCGGACCGTGTGGCCGGAGATCTCCAGGGCGGTCAGGAACGGCAGGCCGTGCAGCGCGGTGCGGTCGATCGGCTCGTCGAGGTCGAAGGTGACCCGGCGGGCACCGGCCCTGGCCTTGATCTCCGCCGCGGTGCCGTCGGCCAGCACCCGGCCGCGGTGCAGCACGATCACGCGGTCGGCGATCTCGTCGGCCTCTTCGAGGTAGTGGGTGGCGAACAGGACCGTACGGCCCTGCTGGACCTGCTCCCGCATCGTGCCCCAGAACGTCTGGCGGGCCGAGACGTCCATACCGGTGGTCGGCTCGTCCAGCACGATCAGGTCGTTGGCCCCGGCGGTGGCGAGGGCGAAGCGCACCCGCTGCTCCTGGCCGCCGGAGAGCTTGCCGATCAGCCGGTCGCCGATCTCGGTGATACCGGCGGTGGCCAGGATCTGGTCGACGGGGTAGCCGCGCGGGTGCAGATCGCTGGCGAGCCGGACCAGTTCCCGGACCTTGACGCCGTCCATCAGGCCGCCGCTCTGGAGCATCGCGCCGACCTTGCCCTGCGCGATGGCCTGCTGCGGTGTCGTGCCGAAGAGGGTCAGGGTGCCGGAGTCGGGGGTGCGCAGGCCGAGGAGGAGATCGAGGGTGGAGGATTTGCCCGCGCCGTTCGGGCCGAGCAGGGCCACGGTCTCGCCCGGGTGCAGCTCCAGATTCAGATCGTCCACCGCGCGCACCGCACCGTAGCTCTTGCTGACCTGCTGGAAGCTGACCACGGGGGCCGGGCCCGCGCGGTGCCCCGCGACGGCTGTGGTGGTGGCTGTGGTCGTCATGTCCATAATCATCACGGATCGGCGGACCGCGCGGCAGTGTCAGCTGTATGCACTGTGCGATGACAGATGTCATGGGTGAGACCCCCTAGGGGATTCCCTGAGGAAATCGCCCGCGGGGGCCTCCACCTGCGGTTTCGTGCGGTCGGTGGCCGGTCGTGCGGTCAGTCGCCGTTCGTGGCGATGGTCTGGATCCGCTCGGCGGAGGTGGTGCCGAGCAGCGCCTTGCCGACCGCGCCCGCCACGTCCTCGACACTGACCGGCTTCTTGGAGCCGTCGCCCCTGGCGACCAGGACACCGCTGAAGGTTTCGCCGTAGAGCTGCTGGAGGGCCGGCCGGTCGTAGTACGGCACGAGGTCGCCGTTGACCACCTTGAAGGACAGGAACTTCGGGATGGACTTCTGCGGGCTGAAGGAGACCGCGTGCGCGGCGTCCGTACGGACCGTCACCATGCCCGACATCGCGGGCTCCGCGAACTGCTTCAGCACCCGGTCCACCGTGGCCTTGTCGACCTTCGGCTGCTGGGTGACGGCGGCCAGCGCCACCGGCGCGTCGGTACCGCCGGTGACGCGCTGGCGGTACGCCTCGGCGACCTTGCTCTTGGACGCCTCGACGTCGAGGGACTTGTACGGCGCGCCGTAGTGCGGCACCGCCTTGCCGTTCTCGAAGGTGATCCCGCCGTCCTTGGCGGCGCCGGCCGGTCCCGCCACGTTCCGCAGCGCGATCTCCAGCTTCTCGTCGTCGACGATCATCGCGGGCTTGGCCGTGCGGGTGCCGCCGAACAGCGAGCCGATGACGGAGACCGGGTTATAGTCCCGGCCGGCCGCGTCGCGGACCGTCGTCTGGGCGTCGACGTCCAGACCGGCCTTGGCGGGGTCGAGGGTCTGCGGCTTGCCGTCGACGGTGAGCTTGAGCGGCTGGGTGCGGCGGTCCTTGAGGGCCCCCTCCAGCGTCTTGACGGCGTCGTCCTTGGTGCTGCCGCCGATGTCCACGCCGAGCGCCGTGGTGCCGTTGGGCACATCGCCGTGGTCGAGCAGCAGGCCCGCGCCGTAGGCGACGCCGGCCAGGACCACGACACCGACGCCCAGGAGGACGATCTTGTTGCGGCCCTTCTTGGGCGGGTTGATCGGCTCGGGGATCTTGGGGAGCGGGGCCGGGGCCGGGCTCTCGGTGCCGGCGGGCGGGAACGGTGCGGGGGACGGCGGGGCGTCGTCCGCGGAGATCGCCGGGATGCCGCTGACCAGGGTGTCGCCGGACAGCCGGTCCCGGGAGCCGCCGCTGCCGCCCTGCGCCGCGCCGGTCTTGGGACCGCCCTTGGGGCCGGACTTCGGGCCGCCGGGCGCCGTACCGTTCGCACCGCCCGGGGCACCGCCCACGATGCCGCCGAGGCCGCCGCCGGGACCCGTCGGCGCGGGCGCCTGCGGAGTGAGCAGCGCGGTGTCGTCGCCCGCCGGGGCGGCGCCGCCCATGGCGGTGCCGCTGAGGCCGAGCGAGAGACCGGGCGGGGTACCTCCGGACGCGGGGCCGGCCGTCGGACCGCTCGGACCGGCGCCCGTGGGGGCGCCGAAGGGGCTGTCGAAGGGGCTGAGGTCGGGCGCGGGCCCGGTAGGGCCGTCGAACGGCGAGCCGCCACCGAGCGGGGCCGCGCCGTCGAACCCCTTGGGCGCTCCCCCGTCGAACGGCGAGCCGCCGCTCGGCGGGCCCTGGCTGTCCGAGAAGTACGGCAGGTCGGGGCGGTGCGGGGGCGTCGCGCCGGACGGGCCGCGCGGCCGTGTCGGGCCGGTCGCGCTGAGCGGGGTCGGGGCCGGGTGGGCCCCGGTCGTCGACGACTGGCCGGCCGGCCCGGTCTGCGGTTTGCGCGGCGCGAACCAGTCGCTGGTCTTCTCGGCCGGACCGGCCGCGGGGGCCTCGTCGGCCGGCGCTTCGGGGCGCGGGGTACTGGCGGTACGTTCCGCCTTCCGCTCGGTTCCACGAGCGGGGCGCGGCGTACCTGCGGGACCGGCGGAACCGCCGGAACCAGCTGATCCGTTCATGCCGGACTCCTCACCGACGGGCTTGCGCACGACGACCGGCGGGATGGGGCGCGACCCCGGAATATTGATCTTGATCCGCGTCGTCAGCGTGGTCTCGGTCTTCGGCTCCTCCGGCCGGGCCGCGGCACCGGGCGCCGGCGCCTCGTCGGCATCTCCCCGGGGCGTGCCGTACGGCGGCGTGCCCGAGGGGTACGCGGCTGCGCCACGGCCTGGGAGGCCGGAGGACGAACTGTCAGATTCACGACTCAAAGCAGGTTCTCCCGGTTGGCTCCGCCGCTCGTCAGAGATGATCCCCGGCCTGACGCCGGCAGGTGCCCCCAGGGCGGCGCGGCGGCGCGCACCACCATACTGTCCGCCGCAGGCCGGCACTCTGGGAGCGTCCTGGCACCCGGGGTCCGGACGGACCCCCGGCAGCGGCGCAGGTCACCCGGTCCGGCACACCTTGCGTCCTGGTATGGGCCACGTCATCCGCCAACTCGGCCGGGGGATGCACCCGTAGCGCGCATCTGGGCCGCGGTGGTACAGATCACAGCCACCACGATGCCGCCCACCAGGAAGACATACGAGCCGGTCCCCGCCCCGAAGAGGAAGTCGCCCTCCGGCCGGGTGTCGCTGATCAGCAGGAACACCGTCACCAGCCAGGCCGCGCCGGGCACCAGCGCACCGGCCGTGGTGCCCGTCGCCAGGGCGCCGCCGTGGAAGAGTCCGCCGAGGGCGAGCAGCGCCAGCGCCAACCCGCCCGGGAACCATGCCGCTTGGACGAGCGCCCCGGCGATCGCCACCAGCACGCCCGTGATCAGCAACAGCGCGTACGTGCCCACCCGGGCCGGGGTGCTCCGCGGGGCCGGTGCGGGCGCCGGTGCCGCCGAGGCGCCCGGCCGTGGCCCGGAGGTACCGCCCGCGCCCGCCCGCGCCCGCCGGGCTCCGTTGCCCGCCGCCGCGCCGCCCTTCGCTTCGCTCATGTCGCCGCCTCCTCGTTCCGGGCACTGCCCGCCGTCGCCGTGCTCCCGGATGTCCCCGCGACCCCCGCAAACAGATCGTCCTCGCGCTCGCCGTCCGCCGCACCCCGGACGCCGTGCACGAGCCGGTAGTGCTCGGTGGCGAACAGCGGCTGGCCCAGGTCGTTGGAGAGCGCGAAGAACGGCCCGTCGACCGCGACCTGGGTGGCGTGGGCGCGCATCGCCGCGGACTTCGCCGCCGCGTGTTCCGCGCGCGCCGTGATCGACGCCGTGACCTCGGCGTCCGGCACCACTCCCGGCACATCGTCCACGGAGGCCACTCCGGGGAAGGCCCGGCCGGCCGCGCGCAGCCGCGCGAAGCCCTCCTCGACCACCGACCGGGGGTTGCAGTTCCAGTAGATTTTCCCGATCGCAAACGACGCGCCAAGATCTGGCCGGAAGTCGGCCTGCGCGGCGAGCTCGGCGCCGCGCATCGCGACGCGGTGCGCCTGGATGTGGTCGGGGTGGCCGTATCCGCCGTTCGGGTCATACGCGATCAGAACCTGCGGCCGGACCTCCCGGATGACCGCCACCAGATGGGCGGCCGCCTCGTCGAGGCCGGCCTGCCAGAAGGCGGCCGGCCGGTCGTTCTGCGGGGCGCCCATCATCCCGGAGTCGCGGTAGCGGCCCGCTCCGCCGAGGAAGCGGTGGTCGGTGACGCCCAGGGCCGCCATCGCGGCGGCCAGCTCACCGGCGCGGTGCGGGCCCAGGGTGTCGTCCCGGTCGGGGGCGAGATGCGCGAGCTCGGGCGGGATGACCTCGCCCTCCTCGCCCAGGGTGCAGGTCACGAGCGTGACCAGCGCGCCCTCGGCCGCGTACCTGGCCATGGTGGCGCCGTTGTTGATCGACTCGTCATCCGGGTGGGCATGCACCAGCAGCAGACGGCGGGCGGGTAGATCGGTCATGCAGACAGCGTACGAGCCGCCCGGACCGGGCCCGGCACCCGAGGGCGGGCACGGCGCAGCCGCCCGGCCACGGGGCCGGGCGGGCGGTCACGGTGCGGCGGCGGACCGGGCGGGAGCGACCCGTCCGTCAGAACTTGATGCCTCCGAGCATCCCGGCGACGTTCGTCGTCAGCTGCTTGATCGTCGGAGCGATGGACGAGCTGGCCAGGTAGAAGCCCAGCAGCATGCAGACGAACGCATGCCCGCCCTTCAGTCCGGACTTCCTGACGAGCAGGACGACGATGATCACCAGCAGCAGCACCACCGAAATCGAGAGTGCCACGGCGGCTCACCTCCAAGTACGCACGGACCGGACAGGGTTGACGGGGCACGGACCGTGTCGGCGGTTCCGCGTCCCGGGTATGCCAAGGGCTCTTTACCCAGTACCCACTACGCGTTACTCCGTACCCACCTACGCGCATGGGATCATAACTTTCCGAGCGCGCGCATATGTCGGTGCACGGAAGCAGAGCGGGGGCGCACACCGGTTTCGCGACGGGCGGACACCACCCCCGCGAACCGCGGCCCGCCGTAGGCTCGGTGGCATGACCGGACAGCTCTCGTTTCCTCGGCAGCACGCGCGCACCCAGCGCTTCACGCTCGGCGCGCCCCGCGACTACGCCGTCTCCCCCGACGGCGCGCGCGTCGTCTTCCTCCGCTCGCCGTCGGGCACCGACCGCGCCCAGCGGCTGTGGGTCCTGAACCTGAACGAGGGACGGGAGTTCGCCGCCGCCGACCCGTCGGCCCTGCTCGCCGGCGCCGACGAGGAGCTCTCCCCGCAGGAGCGGGCCCGCCGCGAGCGGTCCCGCGAGGGCTCGGCCGGCATCATCGGCTACGCGGTGGACTCCGCCGTGGAGTTGGCGTCCTTCACCCTCTCCGGCCGGCTGTTCGTCTCCGAGCTGCGGGCCGGTACGACGCGTGAACTCCCGGCCCGGGGACCGGTGGTGGACCCGCGGCCGTCGCCGGACGGCCGGTACGTCGCCTACGCGGCCGAGGGCCGGCTGCGGGTGATCGCGGTCGACGGCGCGGCGGACGGGCACGGGGACCGCGCGCTGGCGGAGCCGGACGGGCCCGAGGTCACCTGGGGCCTGGCCGAGTTCATCGCGGCCGAGGAGATGGCCCGTCACCGGGGCTTCTGGTGGTCGCCGGAGAGCGACCGGGTGCTGGCCGCGCGGGTGGACGAATCGCCCGTGCGGCGCTGGTGGATCGCCGACCCCGCCCATCCGGACCGCGAGCCCGCGCGGATCGCCTATCCGGCGGCCGGCACCCCCAACGCCAAGGTCACACTGGCGTTCCTCGGGCTGGACGGTGCCCGGACGGACGTGACGTGGGACACCGAGCGCTACCCCTATCTGGCGCGGGTGCACTGGTCCGCGGCCGGGCCGCCGCTCCTCCTGGTCCAGTCCCGTGACCAGCGCGCCCAGCGCTATCTGACGGTCGACACCGAGACCGGCGCCACCAGCACGGTGCACGCCGAGGAGGACGCGGTGTGGCTGGAGCTGTTCCCCGGGTCGCCCGCCTGGACGCCGGACGGCCGGCTCGTGCGGATCGCGGACGAGGGCGGCGCCCGGAAGCTGTTCGTCGGGGACCGTCCGCTGACCGCGGCGCCGCTGCACGTCCGCGCCGTGCTGGACATCGGCGAGGACGATGTGCTCTTCGCCGCCAGCGGCACCCAGACGCACGACATCGGCGTCTACCGCGCCTGGTTCCGCGGCAGCGGCGACCAGGGCGGCTGGGAGCGGGTCGGCGAGCGGCCGCATCCGACGGTCTCCTCGGCGGTGCGCTCCGGCGAGGTGGCGGTGGTGTCCCAGGCGTCGCTGGAGCGGCCCGGCGTCCGGGCGGAGGTGGTGCGGCTGGCCGCGGACGGCAGCGAGAAGACGCTCGCCACGATCGGTTCGTACGCGGAGGAGCCGGTACTGACCGCGCGTCCCCGGCTGGTCCTGGCGGGCGAGCGGGAGATCCCGTGCGCGGTGCTGCTGCCGTCCGGCTACACGGAGGGCGACGGTCCGCTGCCGGTGCTGCTGGACCCGTACGGCGGTCCGCACGGCCAGCGGGTGGTCGCCGCGCACAACGCGCATCTGACGTCCCAGTGGTTCGCCGACCAGGGGTTCGCGGTGCTCGTCGCGGACGGCCGGGGCACCCCGGGCCGCTCCCCCGCCTGGGAGAAGGCGGTCTCCAGGACCATCGGGGAGGTCGTGCTGGCGGATCAGGTGGCCGCCCTCCACGCACTGGCCGGATCCTTCCCCCTGGACCTGACGCGGGTCGCCATCCGGGGCTGGTCCTTCGGCGGCTATCTGGCGGCGCTGGCCGCGCTGCGCCGCCCGGACGTCTTCCACGCGGCCGTGGTGGGCGCGCCGGTGACCGATCTGCGGCTGTACGACACCCACTACCAGGAGCGCTACCTCGGCCACCCGGACGAGGAGCCGGCGGTCTACGCCGCCAATTCGGTGCTCACCGACGAGGGGCTTTCGGGGGCGGCGGACCAGCACCGCCCGATGCTGATCGTGCACGGTCTCGCGGACGACAACGTCGTCGTCGCGCACTCCCTGCGACTCTCCTCGGCGCTGCTCGCGGCGGGCCGTCCGCACGAGGTGCTGCCGCTGTCCGGGGTGACGCATATGACGCCGCAGGAGCAGGTGGCGGAGAACCTGCTGCTCCTCCAGGTCGACTTCCTCAAGCGGCATCTGGGAATGGCCTGACGCCGCGTCATCGCATCTGTTAAGGCCCCGCCGATGACGACCGCCGCCTCCGTCCGCCTCTCGCGGGCCGGGCGGCGGTGTCGTTCCGGCGGGGCCGCGTCGTCACCGAGGGGGCTCCGGCGGGCCCGGTGCGGCGGGGGTGAACGGCGACCGGCCGGGGCGCTCGACGGCGTCCCGGCCGGTCCACGGCACCCGCACGGCCGTACGGTGTCCAGCATGCTGCGTCCGTATATCGGTGTCGCGACAGGCAAGTTGCCGTCTCGTTAACACAGTTGGTTGCGATATGTCCCCCATGCCGTATATCGCGGCCGGCTGTCAAGCACGCCTGTGCGTCAATCTGCGTAATGTTCGCTCAAGAAGCGGGCCACCTGCGCATCCGCACTCCTCATCCCCTTGACTCCGCCATAAATCACTTGCGAAAGTCCGCTCATCCAGCGGTACGAATCGGTGCCGCTTCACGTTCCAAGAGAACTCGGCGCGGGGGCACTTCGCGATGACTAGTCCATCCCAGACCTCGGATACCAAGACCGACACCCCAGGGCTTGGCACCGATGGTCTGAAGAAGGAGAAGGACCGCAAGGGCGGTGAGCTCGTCGGCCGTTCCCCCGGCCAACTGATGTGGACGCGCTTCAAGCGCGACCGCACCGGAATGATCTGCGCGATCATCGTGCTCGCGTTCTTCGTCGTCTCCGCACTGGCTCCGGTCATCGCCAAGCTGTACGGGAAGAATCCGTACACGCTCTACGGCAACGACAATTTCGACCTGCTGGACGAGTTCGGCTATCCGGCGGGTTCCAACGGCGGCATCTCCGGCGACTTCTGGTTCGGCATCGAACCGTCGCTCGGCCGCGACGTGTTCACCCAGCTGCTGTACGGCATGCGCACCTCCCTGGGCATCTCGGTGGCGGTGACCATCCTGGTCGTCATCACCGGCACCATCCTCGGTGTCACGGCCGGCTATGTGGGCGGCCGGACCGACTACTGGCTCGGCCGGGTCATCGACTTCCTGCTCGCCTTCCCCAGCCAGCTCACCTTCGTGGCGTTCATGCCCGTCGTCGTGGCGATCTTCGTGCCGCCGTCGGACGAGACCCCCACCTACATCCGGGTGACGGCACTGGTCATCGTCCAGTGGGCGCTCGGCTGGATGGGGCTGGCCCGTCTGCTGCGCGGCCAGGTGCTGTCGCTGCGCGAGCGGGAGTTCGTCGAGGCCGCGAAGATCACCGGCGCGTCCCCCTGGCGGATCATCCGCAAGGAACTGCTGCCCAACGTGGTCACCCCGATCCTCGTGCAGACCACCTACATGCTCCCGCTGTTCGTGACGGCGGAGGCCGGTCTGTCCTACCTGGGCGTCGGCATCATGGAGCCGACCCCGGACTGGGGCCGGATGTTCCACACGGCCGGCAGCGTGTACGAGAACGACCCGACCTACTTGCTCTTCCCCGGCGCCGCGATGGTGATCTTCGTGCTGTGCTTCAACCTTCTCGGGGACTCGGTCCGGGACGCCTTCGATCCCAAATCCGGGCGTTGATCGTCCATTTGAGGGGGGTTGCTGTCACCCCCGCGCCGGGCTGGTACCGGATGCGTCAGACAGCACATCTGGACAACAACTGACAGGCAGGTGCTTGGAACGTCATGAACACTTTCTCTACGCGCAGAGCGCGTGCGGCGATCGTGGCCCTCGCGGCCGGATCGCTCGCACTGACCGGATGCAGCAGCGGCGGCGGCAAGGACAGCAAGGACAAGTCGAAGTCGGACAAGGACGCCGCGTCGCAGTCCACGGCGGTGGCGTTCGGCACGGCCGCCGAGTCCACCGGTCCCGCGCCCGCGGTGAAGGATGCCAAGTCCGGCGGCACCATCACCGTCTACCAGCGTGACAGTTTCAACCACCTCGACCCGGCCCAGATGTACGTCAGCGACATGAAGGTCCTGGCGAACCTGGTCTTCCGCGGTCTGACCAGCTTCCGGCAGGACGACAACGGCAAGCAGACGGTGGTCGGCGACCTCGCCACCGACTCCGGCCAGATGTCCGACGGCGGCAAGACCTGGAAGTACACGCTCAAGGACGGCGTCAAGTTCGACGACGGCAAGCCGATCACCTCGGCCGACATCCGCCACACCATCGAGCGCACCTACGCCAAGTTCATCACCGACGGCCCCACCTATGTGCAGCAGTGGCTGTCGGGCAAGGGCACCGCGTACCGCAAGGCGCTGCCGGACGGTCCGTACAAGGGTGACCACCTGCCCAAGACGGTGCTGGACACGCCGGATGACAAGACCATCATCTTCCACTTCAACGAGCCGCAGTCGCAGCTCCCGTACGCGCTGACCATGCCGGGTTACAGCGCCGTCCCGGACGGTGCGAAGGACACCCAGGACAAGTACGACGTCGCGCCGGTGTGCACGGGTCCGTACAAGATCGCCTCGTTCAAGTCGGGCAAGTCCATGAAGCTGGTGAAGAACACCAACTGGGACCCCAAGACCGACGCGATGCGCCACCAGTACGTCGACGGCTTCGACATCACCTTCAACCACCAGGCGTCGGACTCCACCAAGCGTCTGGAGGCCGACCAGGGCGAGGCCAAGAACGCGATCAGCTTCTCCAACGCGGTCGACCCGACGCTGACGAAGCAGGTGCTGGACGACCCCAACGCCAGCAAGCGCCTGGTGCAGGGCTACCAGCCCTACGTCTGGCAGATGAACATGAACATGGACCGCCTCAAGGACAAGAAGATCCGCGACGCGATCACCTACGCGCTGCCGAACGGCCAGATCGTCCGGGTCAACGGCGGCAGCTACGGCGGTGAGATCGCGGGCGGTCTGCTCGCCCCGACCGTCGCCGGTTACGAGAAGGGCTACGACCCCTACGGCAAGCTCAGCCACCCGAACGGTGAGCCGGAGAAGGCCAAGAAGCTCCTCCAGGAGGCCGGCAAGACGGGCATGAAGCTCGTCTACGCGTACTCCAACACCGAGGCCCGCCAGAAGGAAGCCGTCGTCATCGTCGACGCGCTGAACAAGGCCGGCTTCGACGTGCAGAAGAAGGAGGTCGACTCGGCCTCCTGGTACGAGCAGATGGGCAAGGTCGACAACGGCTTCGACATCTACATGACCGGCTGGGGCCAGGACTGGGCCGACGCGTCGACCGTGATCCCGCCGTCGTACGACGGCACCCAGATCCAGGACGGCTCCTCGAACTACTCGCACATCAACGACCCGCACGTGAACTCCGAGATCGCGCGCATCAGCAAGCTCACGGACGTCACGCAGGCGACCGCGGAGTGGGTCAAGCTGCACAAGTACATCGTGGAGAAGGTCAACCCGGCCGCCCCGGTGTTCTACACCAAGACCCTCCAGCTGTACGGCTCCAACGTCGGCGGTACCCGCTACAGCAGCGACATCAGCTACATGGACCCGAACACGCTGTTCCTCAAGAAGTAGGCACTTCACCAGGCACCGCAGAAGGGACCCCGGAGCGCGCGCGTACGGCGGAACGCGTGCCCTCCGGGGCCTTCACCGCAACCCCTCTTACCCACTGCCGCCGCCGTCCTGAGAGCAGCGAACTGCCATGCTTCAATTCCTATTTCGCCGGACGTTCGGCGCGGTCGTCACCCTCATCCTGCTGAGCGCCTTCACCTTCTTCGTGTTCTTCTCCGTGGGCGACCCGGCGATGATGTCCTGCGGCAAGAACTGCACCGCTGACAACATCGCGCTGATCCACCAGAACCTCGGCCTCGACAAGCCCCTGCCGACGCAGTACTGGGACTTCCTCGCGGGCATCTTCACGGGCCGCGACTACAGCATCGGCCACTGCAGCGCCCCCTGCTTCGGCTACTCCTTCGCGACCAAGCAGGACGTCTGGTCGACCCTGATGGACCGGCTGCCCACCACGGCGTCGCTGGCCCTCGGCGGTGCCATCGCCTTCCTGGTCATCGGCCTGGGCGCCGGTCTGCTCGCCGCCTGGAAGCGCGGCACGGTGCTGGACAAGGCCGTCACCGGCGTGTCCATGGTCCTCAGCTCGGTGCAGATCTACATCCTCGGCCCGATCGTGCTCGGCCTCTTCGTCTACAGCGGCGTCATGGAATCCCCGAAGTACGTGCCCTTCGCCTCCAGCCCCGCCGGCTGGTTCATGGGCCTGCTGCTGCCCTGGCTGGTGATGGCGACGATCTTCACCGCGCAGTACACCCGTATGTCGCGCTCGACGATGATCGAGCAGCTCCAGGAGGAGCACGTCCGCACGGCGAAGGCCAAGGGCATGCCCGCCCGCTATGTCTTCCTGCGGTACGCCTGGCGCGGTTCGCTGATCCCCATCGTCACCATCCTCGGCATGGACCTGGGGTCGCTCTTCGGCGGCGCCATGATCACCGAGTTCACCTTCTCGCTGGCGGGCGTCGGCCGGCTCGCGATCAACTCCGTCACCACCCTCGACCTGCCCATGGTGCTGGGCGTGCTGATCTTCAGCGCGGCCCTGATCCTGGTGTTCAACATCATTGTGGATGCGACGTACGCCTTCATCGACCCGCGCGTGCGCCTGTCCTAGGAGAGCCTGAAGTGACCACACTCACCACGACCGAGGGCGCACCGGTCCCGACCGGATCGGCCCCCTTCCTCTCCGTCCGCGACCTGCACGTGCGGTTCTCCACCGAGGACGGCATCGTCAAGGCGGTCGACGGCCTCTCCTTCGATCTGGAACGCGGCAAGACGCTCGGTATCGTCGGCGAGTCGGGATCCGGCAAGTCCGTCACCAACCTCGCCGTCCTGGGGCTGCACAACCCCAAGTCCACCGAGATCACGGGCGATATCACCCTGGACGGCGAGGAGTTGACCAGGGCCCGGGAGAAGTCCCTGGAGAAGCTCCGCGGCAACAAGATGGCCATGATCTTCCAGGACGCGCTCACCGCGCTGTCGCCGTACTACACGGTCGGCCGGCAGATCGCGGAGCCGTTCATCAAGCACACCGGCGCGAGCAAGCGCGAGGGCCGGCAGCGCGCGATCGAGATGCTGACCAAGGTCGGCATCCCGCAGCCGAATCTGCGGGTGGACGACTACCCGCACCAGTTCTCCGGCGGTATGCGCCAGCGCGCCATGATCGCCATGTCGCTGGTCTGCAACCCCGAGCTGCTGATCGCGGACGAGCCGACCACCGCCCTGGACGTCACCGTCCAGGCGCAGATCCTGGACCTGCTCAAGGACCTCCAGCAGGAGTTCGGCTCCGCGATCATCCTGATCACCCACGACCTCGGGGTGGTCGCCAACATCGCGGACGACCTGCTGGTGATGTACGCGGGACGGGCCGTGGAGCGCGGCTCCGTCAAGGAGATCCTCACCCAGCCCCGGCACCCGTACACCTGGGGTCTGCTGAGCTCCATGCCGCGGCTCTCCTCGGACGTCAACGAGTCGCTGCACCCGATCCCCGGCAGCCCGCCGAGCCTGCTCAACCCGCCGTCGGGCTGCGCCTTCCACCCGCGCTGCGGGTTCGCCGACACGGTCGGCGCCGCGCGTTGCACCGATGAGCGGCCGCTGCTGGAGCTCGGCCGGGCCGCCGCGTGCCACCTCAGCGCCGAGCAGAAGCAGACCCTCTTCACCGAGCAGATCAAGCCCCGGCTGGGCTAGGGAGCCACCACCATGACAGAGAACGTCACCCTCCCCGCGCCCCGCGACGCCGCGCCCACACCGGGCGAGCCCCTGCTCACCGCCGAGGGGCTCACCAAGCACTTCCCGATCTACGGCGGCTTCCCGTTCAAGCGGAAGGTCGGCGCGGTCCAGGCGGTCGACGGCGTCGACCTGACGGTGCACGCGGGCGAGAGCTTCGGCCTGGTCGGCGAGTCGGGCTGCGGTAAGTCCACCACCGGGCGGCTGCTCACCCGGCTCATGGAGCCGACCTCCGGCAAGGTCACCTACGCGGGCCAGGACATCACCCACGCCAAGCGCAAGGAACTCGCGCCGGTCCGCTCCGAGATCCAGATGATCTTCCAGGACCCGTACGCCTCGCTGAACCCGCGGCAGACGGTCGGCACCATCATCGGCGGCCCGATGGAGATCAACGGGATCAACCCGCCCGGCGGCCGGGAGAAGCGGGTCCGCGAGCTCCTGGAGACCGTGGGCCTCAACCCGGAGCACTACAACCGCTTCCCGCACGAGTTCTCCGGCGGCCAGCGCCAGCGCATCGGCGTGGCCCGTGCGCTCGCCCTGGAGCCGAAGCTGATCGTCGCGGACGAGCCGGTCTCCGCGCTGGACGTCTCCATCCAGGCGCAGGTCGTCAACCTGCTCCAGCAGCTCCAGCGCGACCTGGGCATCGCCTTCCTCTTCATCGCCCACGACCTGGCGATCGTGCGGCACTTCAGCGAGCGGGTCGCGGTGATGTACCTCGGCAAGATCGTCGAGGTGGGCACCCGGGACGAGATCTACCACCGGCCGCGCCACCCGTACACCCACGCGCTGCTCTCGGCCGTTCCCGAGGCCAAGCTCGTGGAGTCCGAGGAGGAGGACCGCGAGCGCATCCGGCTCGCCGGCGACGTGCCCTCCCCCGTCAACCCGCCGTCGGGCTGCCGGTTCCGCACCCGCTGCTGGAAGGCGCAGGACAAGTGCGCGTCGGAGGAGCCGCCGCTCGTCCAGATCACCGGGAACCCGGCGGGCCATCTCACCGCCTGCCACTTCCCCGAAGAACCGACGACCGCGGCGCGGGACGAGGACATCATCCTCGATCCGGCACTGGCCGCGATCGAGGAGGCGCCGGTCGCGCCGTCCGGTAAGGACGGCGAGACCGACAAGACCCCTTGACCCGGCCCGTTCACGGGGGAGGTGAAGCGATTCTGAGCGTTGCTCTGACCTGCAGGCTGGAGTGGACGGTTCTGCTGCTCGATGTACTGACGGACGATCGACAGTGGCGCGCCGCCAACTGATCCGGCGAAGTAGGAACGGGACCACAGCCGCTGAGCCCGCCGGTAGTGCCGGACGAGGTCGGGATACTTCTGGCGGAGCTTGCGGGAGCTGACGCCTTTCAGTGAGTTGACCAGCTTGGGCAGGGCCATCTTCGGCGGGAAGTTCACCAGCGGGTGCACGTGGTTGTTCTCGTCGTTGAACTCCACCAGCTTGCACTCGAAGTCCTCGCACACGGCGTGCCTGATCTCCTCCATGTGCGTCAGGTGCGTGCCTTTGAAGACCTTGTGCTGGTACTTCGTCACGAAAACCACGTGGGCGTGGAGGATGAAAGCGCAGTGACGACCAGTTCGAATGTTCTGATATTCGGCCATAAACCCACCGCAGTACGCTGA
>JOEL01000077.1 GCA_000720995.1 Streptomyces celluloflavus | reverse complement strand
GCCTAGCCTGGCCGGCACTCGGAGTCTGCACAGGAATGAAGCCTTCGGGGCTTGTCGTAAGTGGCTTCGCCCTGTGGCCGCGTAAGCGGCCCACTCCCCCTGCCGCAAGTCGAAGGGGCTTCACGCTATGGGGGCGCGGCAGCGCCCCACCTGGCTAGCTTCCTGGGCTTCCTGATGTCGGCCCCTGCGGGGCCGCTCTGTCGGAGCGGCTTCCGCCTGTGCGGCCAGAGGCCGCCCCTGTTGCCTACTTCTTCGCCGTCGCACTCGCCGCTGTACGTAAGTACGTATGTGGCTTCATGCTGTCGGCCCCTTTCGGGGCCGGACTGACGTTCACGGCTTGGCGATGTGGCGGCCGGAAGGCCGCCCCCGTTGGCTCATCTCTTCGCCGTTGCACTCGCCACTGTGGGGCGCTGTCGCGCCCCCGCTTCCCTTCGCCGCTGCACGTAAGTGGCTTCACGATGTCGGCCCCTTTCGGGGCCGCTCATGACGTAGACCCTTCGGCTTGCGTCTGTACGTACGTGCGTGAATCGCTTCGTTCTGTCGGCCCCGGCAGGGGCCGGGCATTCAAGGCTTGTGAGGCTAAGAACCTACTGAGATAGATAAAGAGGAGCGAACGTTTGCGCAGGTCAGGTGACGTGCCACGACACGGGGGGCGTGTCCCTCCGCCACGCCGGGCGTGTACGTTCCGCGTGTTTGTACACCTGACGCGTGTCGGCTTGGGCGGGCGAGCGTTCGGGAACGCCTATGCCCAAGGTGTGGCGTCACCGTGGACGCTGCACTTGCGGCCACCCCGGCCGCCCTTCTGGAAATGATGATGGGGCAGGGTGAGGCACCGGACCGTTGAGTCGTGCCCGATGAGGTCCAACGCCTTGGCTCGCGCGACCGCGTTCGTGACGCTCTGCCTGGACGGGATGACCCCGTCATCACCGACAAGGACCTTGGCGAGCTCACCCATGCGGAACTCGGCGTGACCTATCTGGTTCGCCCGCCAGAGGGCGGCGAAGTAGACGCGGTAGTGAAGTCGGTGCCCGTCGTTCCTGGCCATGAGTTCGCAATGAGCCTGAGAAATGCCGCCCCATTCAACGCTGGGTCCGAAGTCGATACGCACTGAGTCGTGGTCCTTCCTGTGTGGCGCAGAGTGCGCCAGTTACCCCCGCCGGATGGCGGGACATGTGCCTCCCTTTCTTCGCGGGGGTGGACCGACCACGGTTGGCACGGTCTCTCTTCACAGGTGGCGCCCTGGGCTTCGGGCCCGGACTCGGTCTCGTGCAGTCGGGAGCGACGGCGACGACCTGTCACGCATCGTACAGGGCGCGAAAATGGGAGAGGCCCCCAGATCGGGGGCCTCCTCGCTTACTCGCCAGGTGTCAGACCTGAACCAGCGCGATCTCGGTTTCCTCTTCGGCCTTCGCTTGCTCCGCCGCTCGCTCTGCCTCGAAGTCCTCCCAGCGGCTGACGATCTCCCACTCTGCGCCCGTAAGTGTCTTGGGCTTCTCGTAGGGCTTTCCAGGCAGCGAGATAGGAGTGATCGGCGCCAGCACCTGGGATGCCTTGGCCGGCGTGTCCCACCACGAGATTCCCTGCTGGCGCAGATTCTCGATCAGGTCACCGGGGTCAATGGCCATCACGTCGGGCCCGAAGTACGCCCTCACCTTGTGCTTCTTCAGCCACTCGCGACGCTCATCCACGGTGGACCGCTGCCACCAATCCGCGTAGCTCTCGCCGGTCGAGGCCCAGACAGTCACAGGCTTGGGGCCTTCCTGACTGGTGACCTTCTCTCGATCCTGCGCGAGGCTGGTCATCTGGGAGGCGTAGGCAGTGGCGTTCATCTGGCCTTGTTGGAACTCCTTGTTGAGCTGGTTCATCTTGCCGTCGATGACCGCAAGCTTCGCCGCCCGACTGTCGTCGATGGTGGTGCTGGACTCCATCCTTTCGAGATGGCCGATCTCTCCGAGCAACGCGGATTCGAGCCAGGGGTAGAGGTCATCGGCCCAGAACGTGAGCTTCGGGCACGCCTTGATTCCCTGACTCTTGTTTCCATGGCAGCGGTACCGTTCCCGCTTGCTCTTGGACGGGTCCCCCTTGACGTAGTAGATGGGGCTCTTGCACAGAAGGCAGAAGGTCACGCCAACCGTTGGAGAGGTAGAGCCCTTCTGCTTCTTGTACTTGACCGAGGTGACGGCCTCGGTCAACTTCGTCCACTCCTCGTCGTTCAGCACCGGCTCTGACCTCATGACAGGTGAGCCGTCGTCGTTGCGGACCACGGTTCCGTTGGCGCGTACGTACTCCCCGAGCAGTGACCGGCTCGTCAGTACAGCTTGCGCTGTTGTCGGCGTCCACCGACTTCCCCGTGGCTTCGGGTCAGCCAGCCGGGTCGTGCTCTCACCCGCTGCCGCACGAATGCGGGCGATGTCCTGGACCGTGGGGACACCTTGGTCATTCAGCCAGTCGGCCACAGCCGAGAAGCTCGGCTTCTTGATGAACCGCCGGATCATCTCGATGAGCGTCGGGCCGTACTCCGGGTCGAGTTCGAGGGTGAATCCATCCTCACCCTTCACCGCCCTACGCCCGAACGGGACAAGGCCGCCCGGCCAGCGGCCGGTCTTTCGCATCGTCTCGCGAGAAGCCTTGTTACGGGCCTTGATGGCGTCCAGCTCAGCCTCTGCGACCACGGCGAGGATCTTGGCGATGGTCCTTCCCCACGGCTTCGAGAGGTCGAAGCCCTCCTCGCAGGAGATCAGGCCCTTACCATTCGCCTCGCACCACTCGATGATGTCCGAGAGGTGGCGGACCGACCGCGCGATGCGGTCGATCTTGAGGATGATGATGTGGTCGAACTGGTCCTTCTTGTTGTTGAGCCAGTCCCCCAAGGATGGGCGCATCCACGGCGAGATGGAGGCGGACACGTCGATGTCGACGGCGAAGTCGACCAACTCCATTTCTTCGGCGTCCGCCCGCTTGCTGATGCGGGTCCGCTGCGTCTCCTCCCCCGTCTGGTTCTCGTTGCCGACAGACAGGCGGACCACGCCAAGAGCCCTGGGCTTGTCGCTCACCCTCACCCCTCCTCAAGACATGGGGCGGCCTCCCTGGCCGCCCCCAACCGGAGGGAAGTCTATAGACGGTGCCGACGCTGCTCTTCCCCGACGGTTCGACGCTGACGAACCCGTCCCTGGCGCAGGTCAGGCAGAAGTTCGCGGTCTGAGTGCCCCTGGGCTGAGCCGTGCCGCACGGCCGTCGGCCGGATCCGGATGACGGATCCGGCCGACGGCCGCGTGCGTTGCGGGCATCGTGCGCCCGGCGCCCCACAGCCACCCGGCATCCGCCATCCGACGCCCAGCACCCGACCCACTGCGGCCACCCGGCCCCCGTCCCACCACGGCCGCCGGACGCCTGCCAGCTGCCGCCTACTACCTGCCCCCCTACGGCCCGCTGCCTGCCACCCGCCGACCCACGCCCTACGGCTTCGGCAGCGGCTTGCCATACCAGAGCTCGATGAGCCGGGCCGCGATCGAGATGCCGTACGGCGGCAGTACCTCGCCGGATTCGAAGGCGGCGCGCAGGTCCTCGCGGGAGAACCAGCGGGCCTCTTCGATCTCCTCGCCGTCCACGTGGACCTCGGCGGAGGTGGCGCGCGCCATGAAGCCCAGCATCAGGCTGGACGGGAAGGGCCACGGCTGGCTGGCGATGTACTCGACATCGCCGACGACCACGCCCGCCTCCTCGAAGACCTCGCGGGCGACCGACTGCTCGACGGACTCCCCCGGCTCGACGAAGCCCGCGAGGGTGGAGAAGCGGCCCTCGGGCCAGTGGACCTGCCGGCCCAGGAGCGCGCGGTCCTGTTCGTCGGTGACCAGCATGATCACGGCCGGGTCGGTGCGCGGGTAGTGTTCGGCGCCGCATGCCTGGCAGCGGCGGATGTGGCCGGCCGCCGCGATGACCGTGCGCTCTCCGCAGCGTGAGCAGAAGCGGTGCAGCCGCTGCCAGTTCTCCAGGGCGACGGCGTGGACGAGCAGGCCGGCGTCCCGCGGTGCCAGCAGCAGGCCCGCCTCGCGCAGGCCCGCCGGGCGCGCGGACTGGTCCATGCGGCCGGGCAGCGAGTCCTTCTGGAGGGCGAAGTAACTGATGCCCTCCTCGTCCGTGCCGAGGTAGTAGCGGTGCGCCTCGGTCATCGGCGCCTCGAAGGACGGCGTCATGATCAGTTCGGTGCGTCCGTCGGGGGTGTCGTCGATCAGCGCCTGGCCGCCGGACACCACGAAGACGCGCGTCGTCGGGTGGCTCCAGGCCGCCGCGAGCCATGCCTCGTCGAGGCGGTGGTGGGCGGAGCGGTCAATTCCGCTCGGTGCGCTGAAGGTGAGCGGCCGATCGGTGCTGTGGTCGGTCCAGGTGGTCACTGCTGCTTCCAACTCCCCCTATGACGTGGGTGATTGCTGCGTACGGGCGTGAGAGTTCCGGCGGTACGAGCGCGGGTCAAGCGACGTGCCAGTTCTCCGCCAGGTCGCCCCACAGGTGGGCGGCGGTTTCGGCGCCCTTCATCAGCAGGTCCAGCTCGACCTTTTCGTTCGGTGCGTGCCAGCCGTCCGACGGGACGGAGATGCCGAGGAAGAGCACCGGGACGCCGAGTACGTCCTGGAGGTCGGCGGCGGGTCCGGATCCGCCTTCGCGGGTGAAGCGGATCTGCCGGCCGAAGGCTCTGCCCATGGCGCGTACGACGGATTGGAGCGCGGGGTGGTCGAGCGGGGTGAGGCAGGGGCGGGTGGCGCCCCAGAAGGTGATCTCGTGGCGGATGCCGGCCGGGAGCTTGGCTGCTACCCAGTCGCGTACGGATTTCTGGACGGTGTCCGTGTCCTGGCCTGCTACCAGGCGGAAGGAGAGTTTGAGCTGGGCGGTGGACGGCACGATGGTCTTGCCGCCGGGGCCCTGGTAGCCGCCGCCGATGCCGTTGACCTCGGCAGTGGGGCGGGCCCAGAGGCGTTCCAGGGTGGTGCTGCCGGCTTCGCCGAGGGTGGCGTGCGAGTGTGCGGTGCGCAGCCACGCGGCCTCGTCGAAGGGCAGCTCGGCGAAGAGTTCGCGTTCGCGGTCGGTGAGCTCGATGACGCCGTCGTAGAAGCCGGGGAGGGTGACGCGGCGGTCGGTGTCGTGCAGTGCGGCGGCCAGCCGGGCGGCCTCGGTGGCGGGGTTGGGGACCGCGCCGCCGAAGGAGCCGGAGTGGATGTCCTGGTCGGGGCCGTAGAGGTCGATCTGGCAGTCCGTCAGGCCGCGCATGCCGGTGCAGACCGTCGGGGTGTCCTCGGACCACATGCCGGTGTCGGAGACGATGACGGTGTCGCAGGCGAGGCGGTCGGCGTGCCGGGTGATCAGGGCGGGGAAGTTCGGTGAGCCGGACTCCTCCTCGCCCTCGATGATCAGTTTGAGGTTGACCGCGGGGGCGGTGCGGCCGGTCGCGGCGAGGTGTGCGCGGACGCCCAGGGTGTGGAAGAACACCTGGCCCTTGTCGTCGGCGGCGCCGCGGGCGTAGAGCTTGCCGTCCACGGTCTGTGGTGTGAAGGGGTCGGTGTGCCAGCCGTCCTCGCGGGCGGCGGGCTGCACGTCGTGGTGGCCGTAGACCAGCACGGTGGGCGCGGACGGGTCGCCGGAGGGCCATTCGGCGAAGACCGCGGGCAGGCCGTCGGTCTCCCAGATCTCGGCGGTCGGGAAGCCCGTCGCGGTGAGCTTCGCGGTGAGCCATTCGGCGCTGCGGCGCACGTCGGCGGCGTGGTCCGGGTCGGCCGATACGGAGGGGATGCGCAGCCAGTCGGCGAGGTCTTCGAGGAAGGTGTCGCGGTGGCCGGCGATGTACGCGCGGACGGCGCTGTCCGGGGTGGTGCTCATACGACCGAGCCTATCGGGCCGTCGGAGGGTGTCCCATCGGCGGTCTCGCCGAGCAGGATGCGCTCCAGTCCGGCGCGGCCCGGCAGCCGGGTGGGCCGGACCACTTCGCCGCTGCGGACGTACAGGAAGGCGGCGCCGACGGCCGATGGCGGCAGGCCGTGGCGTTCGGCCCAGGCGAGGCGGTAGATGGCGAGCTGGAGCGGGTCGGCGGTGCCGGTCCGGCCGGTTTTCCAGTCGATGATCTCGAAGTGGTCGCCGTCGGGGCCGTGGTCCCGGTAGACGGCGTCGATCCGGCCGCGGATGGTCCGGCCGGCGAGGGTGAGCTGGAACGGGGCTTCGACGCGGTGGGGGGTGCGGTGGGCGTACGGGGTACGGGCGAATGCTTCTTTGAGGGTTTCCAGGTCGTGCTCGTCCTGGATGTCGGGGTGCCGGCCGGGTTCGGCGCCGGGGAGGTCGTCGGGGTCGAGCAGCGGCAGGGGGAGTTCTTCGTGGCGGGATTCGACCCAGGCGTGGAAGCGGGTGCCGAGGCGGGCGGCGTGCTGCGGGGGGCGTGGCATGGGGCGGGCGAGTTCGCGGGCGAGGCCGTCCGGGTCGGCGGCGAGGCGGAGCAGTTGGGTGGCGGTGAGCGAGGACGGGAGCGGGACGTCGCGGACGGTGGCGCGGGCCCGGCGCAGTTCGGCGGCGAGTGCGTCCAGGTCGCGGTCCCAGGACCCCACGGTGCGGCGTTCCTCGGGGAGGAGGGTGTGGGGGGTGGTGCCGGCGGGCTCGGCGGGGGTGGTTCCGGGGTCGTCGGCGGGCTCGGTGTACGGCTCGTCGTACGGGTCGGTGTACGGGTCGCCGACGGGTTCGGTGTACGGCTCGTCGTACGGGTCCGGCTCTTCGTACGGGTGCGGTCCGTCGTGGGGGTACGGCTCGGTGTCCGGCGGGCCGGGGTGCGGTTCTTCGCCGTAGGGGGTTTCCGGGTCCGCCGCGTATACCGCCTCCGGGTCCTCGTCGTATGCCGTCTCCGGGTCCTCGTCCGGTGGCGGGGGCCATTCCGGGTCGTGGGCGGGCGGCGGGGCGGAGGCTGCGGGGGGCTGGGTGGCGTCCGTGGCGTCGGCGTGCCCCGGGGCTGTGGTGCCGTTGCGCGGCCGGGGGACGGCTGGGTGCTGCGGGGGCTCCTGGCGGGCCAGGTGCGCGCGGACCGTGGCGGCCGCGGTGCGGCGGCGGGCGGTGGCGGTGGGGTCCAGGGGGAGGGGCCAGGTCTGTGCTTCGGTGTCCTGGTGGCGGGCGGGGTTCTCCGCGCCGTCCTCGGGGGCGTCCGCCCAGACCTCGATCTCGCCGTGTCCCGCCTCACAGTGTGCGCGCAGCGCCTCCAGGAAGGCGGACGGGCCGCGCGGCCGCTTCTGGTCGGGGCCCCACCAGTGGCCGGAGCCGAGCAGCAGGGAGCGGGGGCGGGTGAAGGTGACGTAGCCCAGGCGGAGCTCCTCGGTCTGCTGGTGGTGCTTCATCGCCTCCTTGAAGGATTTCAGGCCGCGGCTGTCCCACTCCGTGACGTCCGGGAGGGTGGCGGCGTCGCCGCGCAGGGTGTGCGGCAGGACCTTGGGCTGGGTGATCCAGGACTCGCGGGCCTGTTCGCTGGGGAACTGCTTGCCGACGAGGCCGGGCACGGCGACGACGTCCCATTCCAGGCCCTTGGACTTGTGCGCGGTCAGTACCTTGACGGTGTTGTCGCCGCCGGGGAGTGAGCTGTCGAGGCCCTTTTCGTACCGGACGGCGGTGCGCAGGAAGCCGAGGAAGGCCAGCAGGGTGGGTTCGCCGTCCAGGGCGGCGCCGCCCTGTTTGGCGGCGAATCCGGCGGCGGTGTCGAGGAAGGTGGAGAGCGTCTCGCGGCGGCGGGCCGCGAGGGCGTGCGGTGAGGCGGAGAGTTCGACCTCCAGGCCGGTGGTGGCCAGTACGCGGTGGAGTACGTCCATCAGCGGGTCGCTCAGTGAGCGCCGCAGGTCGCGCAGTTCCTCGGCGAGAGCGGCGAAACGGGACCGGGCCTCGGGGGAGAACGGCAGTCCGTCGTCGGGGGCGTCGGTCTCCAGGAAGGTGTCGAGGGCGTCGGCGAGGGCGATGGTCTCGGCCGGGTCGGTGCCTTCGACGGCTTCGGCGAGCCGCTGTTCCGGGTCCTGGGAGGGGTCGCCGTGGTGGACGAGGGCGCGGGCGCGGCGGCCGAGGAGTGCCAGGTCGCGGGGGCCGATCCGCCAGCGGGGGCCGATCAGCAGGCGGACCAGGGAGGCGTTGGCGGTCGGGTCCTGGAGCACTTCGCAGACGGCGACGAGGTCGGCGATCTCGGGCAGGTGGAGCAGTCCGGAGAGGCCGACGACCTCGACGGGGATGTCCCGTGCGACGAGCTCGCCCTGGATGCGGGCGAAGTCGCCGGCGGTCCGGCAGAGCACGGCGATCTCGCCGGGTGGTGTGCCGGTGCGGACGAGGTGGGCGAGGGAGTCGGCGAGCCAGGTGAGTTCTTCGGCGTGGGTGGGCAGCAGGGCGCAGCGCACGGTGCCGTCGCGTTCGGCGCCGGGGGCGGGGCGCAGTGCCTCGACGCCGGCGTGCATCCGGCGCAGTGGTGCGGCGAGGTGGTTGGCGAGGTCGAGCAGCCGGCCGCCGCTGCGGCGGTTCTCGCTGAGTGCGAAGCGGCGGGCGGGGGTGCCGTCGGCGAAGGGGAAGTGGTCGGGGAAGTCGTCGAGGTTGGCGACGGAGGCGCCGCGCCAGCCGTAGATGGCCTGGCAGGGGTCGCCGACGGCGGTGACGGCGTGTCCGGTGCCGGTGCCGAAGAGGCCGGAGAGGAGCAGTCGTTGGGCGACGGAGGTGTCCTGGTACTCGTCGAGGAGGACGACGCGGAATTCGTCGCGCAGGATGCGGCCGACTTCGGGGCGGGTGGTGGCGAGGGTGGCGGAGAGGGCGATCTGGTCGCCGAAGTCGAGCAGGTCGCGGTGGCGCTTGGCGGTGCGGTAGGCGGCGACGAGGTCGAGCAGGTCGAGGCGGCCGTGCGTGGTTTCGGGGACTTTGCGCAGGTCGGCGTTGGTGAGTGCGGTGCCGTCGAGGGTGCTGAGCAGTTCCTGGTCGTGGGCGCGGAGCCGGGCGGGCTCCACGAGGTGTTCGGCGAGCTCGCCGTCGAGGGCGAGGAGGTCTTCGACGAGGGCGGGCAGCGATTTGGTGAGTGCCGGGTAGGGGCCGGGGGCGGTGCGCAGTACCCGGGCGGCGAGCTGGAAGCGGGTGGCGTCGGCGAGCAGCCGGGCGCTGGGTTCCAGGCCGATGCGCAGGCCGTGGTCCTTCAGGAGCTGGCCGGCGAAGGCGTGGTAGGTGGAGATCCGGGGTTCGCCGGGGGGCTGCTCGGGGGTGTGGTGGTCCTCGGTGGGTGTGCCGGGGTCAGTGGGTGTGCCGGGGTCGGTGACGCCGGCGGCCAGCAGTGCCGTACGGACCCGTTCGGCGAGTTCGCCGGCGGCCTTGTTGGTGAAGGTCAGGCCGAGGACCTGTTCGGGGGCGACCTGGCCGGTGCCGACCAGCCACACCACGCGGGCGGCCATCACCGTCGTCTTGCCCGAGCCGGCTCCGGCCACGATGACCTGCGGGGCGGGCGGGGCGGTGATGCACGCCGTCTGCTCCGGGGTGAACGGGATGCCGAGCAGCTCTTTGAGCTGTTCGGGGTCGGTGATATGAGCTGGCACATCCAAAACCGTAGCGGGCGGCACCGACAATCGCGGTTCCGCCGGATGGCGTACGGCCTCGCGGGCGCCGGCACGGGCCGCCTAGCCCCGCCCCGCGCCGTTGCTCCGGGGGCTGCCGGGACTCCGGTGGTTCCGGGGCTCACTCCACGATGTGCCGGCCCTCCGGCTGGGCGCTGCACGAGGCCCGGAAGGCGCAGTGGGTGCAGTGGGTGCCGGTGGTGGGCGTGAACCGTTCCTCCAGGACGCGGCCGGCCGCGGTGGCGAGCAGGTCGCCGACCCAGTCGCCGCCCGGTTCCACCGGGGTGCCGGCCGCGTCCAGTGGCTGCTGGGTCTGGACGGTGGGCAGTGCGTCGCCGCCCTCCTTGCGGGGCGCGCCCAGGCGCAGGTGCACCAGTTCGGCGCCGCCCGCCTGCGGGGTGCGTCCTTCGAAGGCGTCGTCGACGGCGCCCTCACGGACGGCGAGCTGGTAGACGGCGAGCTGGGGGTGGCGGGCGACCTCGGGTCCGGTGGGTTTCTGCTTGCCGGTCTTGAAGTCGACGACGTAGGCGCGGCCCTGTGCGTCCCGTTCGACGCGGTCCATGCTGCCGCGGATCCGAACCTCGTACGCGCCGGCTTCGAGGGTGACGTCGAAGCCGTGCTCGGTGGCGACGGTGTCCCGGCCGTGGGTCTCGCGTTCCAGGACGTGCCAGCGCAGGAAGCGTTCCAGGGCGGCGCGCGCGTTGTCCTTCTCCTGGCGGGATTTCCAGGGGGCGTCGAAGGCCAGCGCGTCCCATACGGAGTCCAGCCGCCGCATCAGGGCGGCCAGGTCGGCGGGGGTGCGGCCGGCGGCGACCTCGTCGGCGAGGACGTGCACGACGTTGCCGAATCCCTGGGCGGCGGTGGCCGGGGTGTCCGCCTTGACCTCGCGTCCCAGGAACCACTGGAGGGCGCAGGTGTTCGCGAGCTGGTCCAGTGCGCTGCCGGAGAGGGCCACGGGCCGGTCGCGGTCGCGCAGCGGGACGGTGCTGTGGGTCGGTTCGTGCAGGCCCCACCAGCGATCCGGGTGTGCGGCGGGGACCAGGGGGTGGCCGTCGTCGTCGCGCAGCGCCGCCAGTGTGGCCAGCCGCCGGGCGGCGGCCTCGCGCAGCGCGGGTGTGGCGGCCGGGTCGACGGTCGTGGCCCGCAGCTCGGCGACGAGTGCGGCGACGGACAGCGGGCGGCGGGGGCGGGCGGTGACGTCCTGCGGGGCGACGCCCAGTTCGGTCAGGAAGCGGGAGGGCTGGTCGCCGTCGTCTGCGGCGGCCCGCACCGCGGTGACCACCAGGCGTTCGCGGGCGCGGGTCGCGGCCACGTAGAAGAGCCGCCGTTCCTCGGCGAGCAGGGCGCCCGGCGGCAGCGGCTCGGCCAGACCGTCGCGGCCGATGCGGTCCGCCTCCAGGAGCGAGCCGCGGCGGCGCAGGTCGGGCCAGAGGCCCTCCTGGACCCCGGCGACCACCACGAGGTGCCATTCCAGGCCCTTGGCGCGGTGCGCGGTCATCAGGCGTACGGCGTCGGGGCGGACGGTGCGGCGGGTCAGTGTGTCCGCGGCGATGTCCTGGGAGTCGAGGTCCGCCAGGAAGTTGAGCGCGCCGCGGCCGCCGGTGCGCTTCTCGGCGCGGGCCGCGGTCTCGAAGAGGGCGACGACGGCGTCCAGGTCGCGGTCGGCGTTGCGGCCCGCCGCGCCGCCGCGCCGGGTCGCCCGCTCCAGCCGCTGCGGCCAGGGGGTGCCGTTCCACAGCTCCCAGAGCGCCTGTTCCGCGGTGCCGCCGCCGGCCAGCAGTTCGTGCGCCTTGCGCAGCAGCAGGCCGAGCCGCTGGGCGCCGCGGGCGTACGCGGGATCGTGCGCCACCAGGCGCTGCGGTTCGGCGAGCGCCCGCGCGATCAGTTCGTCGGAGGGCCGGGGCAGCGGCTGCCCGGCGGCCCGCTCCTCCTCGCGCAGTGCGCGGCCGAGCCGCCGCAGGTCGGCGGAGTCCATCCCGCCCAGCGGCGAGGTCAGCAGCTCCATGGCGGCCTCGGCGCCGATCCAGTCGGGGGCGAGGGGGGCGGGACCGGCGGCGGACGGCCCGGGGGGCGCGGGATCGGTTACGGCCTCCGGCTCGGCGGTCTCGATGGCTTCAACGGCCTCGGTGGCATCGGTGGCCTGAGCGGCCTCAGCGATCCCGGCGTCCCCGTCATCCCCGGTGGCTTCCGCCGCAGCGGTGGCCCCGGCGACCTCGTCGGCCGTGCCGCCCCCGGTGGCCATCAGCACCTCGGCGGCTTCCACGCTCCCGGTGGCCCCGGCGTCCTCACTGTCCTCAACAACGTCAGCAGCTTCACCGACGTCAACGACTCCCGAAGCTCCCGAAGCTCCCGAAGCTCCAACGACCTCCCCGGCCCCGCTCGCTTCCCCAGCCTCCGCTCCCCCGGCAGCCGCCGAGACATCCCCCGTATCCCCCGCCTCCCCCGTCGCTCCCGCCTCCCCCGTCGCTCCCGCCGTCCCCGTCGCCCGCAGCGCCGCTCCCGCCGCCGCTCGCAGTGCCGTCAGGAGGGGCGCGACCGCCGGTTCGTGGCGCAGTGGCAGGTCGTCGCCGTCGATGTCGAGGGGTACCCCGGCGGAGGTGAGCGCACGGCGCACGGCGGGGATCGAGCGCCCTCCGGCGCGTACCAGGACGGCCATCTCGCGCCAGGGCACGCCGTCCTCCAGATGCGCACGCCGCAGGATGTCCGCGACGTTGTCCAGTTCGGCGCCCGGTGTCGGGTACGTGTACACCTCGACCCGGCCGCCGTCCCGTACGGGCGCCGGTTCGCGGTGGGCGCGTACCTTCCGCGCGGGCAGGCGGGTGAGCGGCATCCGGCGGGCCAGCAGCCGGGTGGCCGCCAGCAGGGCGGCGCCCGAGCGCCTGGAGGTGCCCAGTACCGCCACGGGGGCGGGGCTGCCATCGCCGCGCGGGAACGTCTCCGGGAAGTCGAGGATGCCGTTGACGTCGGCGCCGCGGAAGGCATAGATCGACTGGTCGGGATCGCCGAAGGCGACGAGCGTGCGGCCGGGCGTCCCGGGGGCACCCGGCGCTCCATGGTGCCCGGCGAGCGCGCGCAGCAGCCGTACCTGGGCGGCGTCCGCGTCCTGGTACTCGTCGACGTAGACCGCGTCGTAGGTGCGGGCCAGTGCGGCGGCGATGTCGGCGCGTTCGGCGAGCAGTACCGCGCGGTGGACCAGCTCGGCGTAGTCCAGTACGCCCTGGGCGTCCAGGACGTCCAGGTACTCCGCGAGGAAGGCGGCCGCGGCCTGCCAGTCGGGCCGTCCGGTGCGCCGGGCGAAGGCGTCGAGGGCGTCCGCGCCCAGGCCCAGTTCGCGGCTGCGGGCGAGTACCGCGCGGACCTCGTCGGCGAAGCCGCGGGTGGTCAGGCAGGCCCGGAGTTCGTCCGGCCAGGTCACCTGGGCGCGGCCGGCGCCGGCCAGTTCCGCCTGTCCTTCGAGGAGCTCGCGGACGACGAGGTCCTGCTCGGGGCCGGACAGCAGCCGCAGCGGTTCGGCGAAGAGTTCGGCGTCCTGGTGGGCGCGGAGCAGTGCGTAGCAGAAGGAGTGGAAGGTGGTCGCCTGCGGGACGGTGCTGCCGCCGAGGCGGGCGGCCAGCCGGTCGCGGAGTTCGACGGCGGCCTTGCGGCTGAAGGTGAGGACGAGGATCCGTTCGGGGTCGCCGCCGGTCCGCACCCGCCGCGCCACCGACTCCACGAGCGTCGTCGTCTTTCCGGTCCCCGGTCCGGCGAGCACCAGCAGCGGGCCGTGCCGGTGGTCAACCACGCTCTGCTGGGCTGCGTCCAGGAGAGGAGGGTCCACCGGTCCCGGCGGAGTGCGGACCAGCCGGTACGCGCCGGCGGCGGCCCGCCGCGCCGCCCGGTGCGGCTGCGTCGGCGGGATGGCCGAGAAGGAGGAACTCACGTGGGTCGCCGGTCCTGGTGGAGGTGCTGTTCGTGGTGCTGCGCGTACTGATCGTGATGCGGTGCGTACTTGTCGTGATGTGGTGCGTGATGCGGTGCGTGGTGCCGCGTCGGGCGGGTGGTGCGGCGGTGCGGGCCGTGGTGCCGTGCCGTGCGCCGGGGGCCGGGGCGGTGGCCGCGGCAGTCCTCGACGGTACGCCAGGTGGCACCCGCGCCGCAGCGCGTACCGCGGCCGGGCGGGCGGTCATGGCCGGGTGGTCGGCCGTAACGGGACGGCCGGTCACGTCCGGTCGCCCCACACCGGCGGCGGTACGGCCGCCCGCCCGGCCGGTGGTGCGGTCAGCCGCGCCCGGGGCGGCGGTGCGCGGCCGGCTCGCCACCGGCCTCACCGCCGTCGTCACCACCGCCCTCGCCACCGTCCTGGCTCCCGTCCCAGCGGGCCCGCCGCATGTCGAGCCGCGGTATGTGGCCTTCGGCGGCCCGCGACGCCTCGCGCAGCGGGGTGCCCTCGTCCCGGTAGTGCGCCAGTGCGCGCAGTTCGCTGCCGGGCAGCAGGGTGCCGTCCGCGCGCACCACCCGCCACCAGGGCACCGCGCCGCCGTAGAGCGCCATCACCCGCCCCACCTGCCGGGGGCCGCCCGTCGCCGCGGGCCCGTCGGCCGGTGCCTGGCCGGCGAGCCACTCCGCGACATCGCCGTAGGTCATGACCCGGCCGGGCGGGATCAGCTCGGCCACACCGAGCACCCGCTCCGCGTAGTCGGGCAGTGTGACGTCGGCCGCGGCGGTCCCGGCGCCGCCGTCCCGGTCTTCCGCCGTGTCTCCGTTCCCACTCATTCGGCCCATCCTGCCGCACCCCACCGACAACGGGCCGCCGGCGGCCGGTCCCGCGGGCCCGGCGCGGCGGGCGGCGGTGCGCGGGAGACCGTGCGCGGTGGTGATCGTTCCGCTTCCCGAGCCCCCGAAATGCACCCTGATGCCCCCCTCCGCCGCTCGGCCGTGCCACCATCTTCCGGACGGTGACTGGTGATACGAGATCAAGAAGAGACGGCCGAGCAGCAGGGTGCGGCGCCTCCACGGGAGGCGGGCACCCCTGACGTGCTGGCCGTCGGCGCCGCCCCGGAGCCGACCGCGCGCACCGAGCGGCCGCGACGGCGGCGGGCGGCGCGCCAGGGGACGCACCATCGGAGGCCGGCCACGGTCTCCGCTACCGAAAAGGCGAGCACGATCGAGAAGGCCGAACGACCCGAGGCGCCCAAGAGGCCGGCCAGGCCCGCGGAGCCCGAGCCAGGTGAGCGGCGGCAGGAGGAGCCGGAGTCCGAGCCGGCCGAACGGCGGCCCGCGGCGAACGGTGCCCGGGAGGCCGACGAGGCCGGACCCGCCGCCGCCCCGCCCCGGACCGGTTCGCACCGTGCGGCGGACGGCTGCGCGGACGGCGCGTTCCCCGTCGAGGGGGTCTCGGGTGACGAGCCCCTGCTGCCCGCCCGGGTGCACCGCCCGTCCGATCTGCTGCGGCTGCTGCTCGGCATCGCCGGGATCGCGCTGGTCCTGGCGCTGGCCAACTTCGCGCACGGCACCACCCAGGGACTGAAGAACGACATCGGCTACGGCGCCGGGCAGGCGCCCCCGCTGCTGATCAACTTCGCGGGGCTGGCGTCCAGCGTCGCGGTGCTGGTCGTGCCGGTGGCGTTCGCCGTCGAGCGGCTGATCAAACGGGACGGGCTGCGGATCGCGGACGGTGTGCTCGCCGCCGTACTCGCCCACGGGGTGTCCCTGGCCACCGATCTGTGGGTCGCCCAGGCCGCCCCCGACTCCATCCGGGAGGCGCTCACCCAGCCGCTGGGGAACGGCGCGCTGACCGCGCCGGTGCACAGCTATCTGGCGCCCGTCATCGCCTATATGACGGCGGTGGGCATGTCCCGGCGGCCGCGCTGGCGGGTCGCGATGTGGTTCGTGCTGCTGCTGGACGCGTTCGCGGTGCTCGTCGGGCGCTACACCACCCCGTTCGCGATCGCCACGACCGTGCTGATCGGCTGGACCGTCGCCTTCGGCACCCTCTACGCGGTCGGCTCCCCCAACGTCCGCCCCACCGGCCAGAACCTCCTGGCGGGGCTGCGCCGGGTCGGTTTCCGCCCGGTCGGCGCGATGCGCGCCGAGGACCTCACCAGCCCCGACCACCCCGAGGCCGACCGGGGCCGCCGCTACCTCGTCTCCCTGGAGGACGGCCCGCCGATCGACGTCACCGTCGTCGACCGCGAGCAGCAGGCGCAGGGCTTCTTCTACCGGGTCTGGCGCCGCCTGTCGCTGCGCGGTATCAACCAGCGCCGCAGCCTGCTGTCGCTGCGCCAGGCGCTGGAGCAGGAGGCGCTGCTGGCGTACGCGGCCATCGCGGCCGGGGCCAGTGCCCCGAAGCTGATCGCCACCTCCGAGCTCGGGCCCGACGCGGTGATGCTGGTCTACGAGCACATCAGCGGCCGCACCCTGGACTCGCTGCCCGACGAGGAGATCACCGACGAGCTGATGCACAGCGCCTGGCGGCAGGTGGAGGCGCTCCAGTCGCGCCGGATCGCGCACCGCCGGCTGGTCGGTGACGCCCTCCTGGTGGACGGTGACGGCGGCGTCGTGCTGACCGATCTGCGCGGCGGTGAGATCGCGGCCGGTGATCTGGTGCTGCGGATGGATGTCGCCCAGTTGCTGACGACCTGCGGGCTGCGGGTCGGCGCCGAGCGGGCGGTCGCCGCGGCCGTGTCGGTGCTGGGTCCGGACGCGGTCGCCGACAGCCTGCCGATGCTCCAGCCGATCGCGCTCAGCCGGACGACCCGGGCGACGCTGCGCCATCTGGCCCGCGAGCGCTCCAAGCGGGAGCGGGAGGCGGTGCTGGCGGCGGCGGAGGCCGCCAAGGAGGCACGGGAGGCGGCGCAGACCGAGGCCGCGGCGAAGGACCGCAAGACGCTGCGGGCGGAGCGGAACGCCGAGAAGAGCGCCGAGAAGCGGGCGCTGGACGAGGCGTCGGAGGGGGCCCGCGAGGAGGATCTGCTCTCCCAGATCCGTCAGCAGGTGCTGCTGATCCGGCCGACGGCGGTGATTCAGCCGGCCCGTATCGAGCGGCTCAGTCCGCGCATCCTGCTCAGCTGGATCGCCGGTGCCTTCGCCGCGTATCTGCTGCTCTCCCAGCTGACCCACTTCGACCTCGGCAATGTGATCAGCGAGGCCCAGTGGGTCTGGGTGGCGGCGGCGATGTTCTTCTCGGCGCTCACCTACATCGCGGCGGCGATGAGTCTGCTGGGGTTCGTCACCGAGAAGGTGTCGTTCGTGCGGACGGTGCTGGCGCAGATCGCGGGCAACTTCGTGAAGCTGGTGGCGCCCGCGGCGATCGGCGGGGTGGCGCTCAACACCCGGTTCCTGCAGCGTGCCGGGGTGCGGCCGGGTCTCGCGGTGGCGAGCGTCGGCGCGTCCCAGCTGTTCGGTCTGGGCAGTCACATCCTGCTGCTGCTGACCTTCGGCTATCTGACCGGGACCGAGCGCACTCCGCAGCTTTCGCCGTCCCGTACGGTCATCGCCGGGCTGCTGACGGTGGCCGTGCTCGTGCTGGTCGTCACGGCGGTCCCGGCGCTGCGCAAGTTCGTCTCGACGCGGGTGCGGTCGCTGTTCGCGGGGGTGGTCCCGCGGATGCTGGACATCCTCCAGCGGCCGCGGAAGCTGATCACCGGGATCGGCGGGATGCTCTTCCTGACGGCGGCGAACGTGCTGTGCCTGGACGCGTCGATCCGGGCGTTCGGCGGCGGCGACACGCTCAGCTACGCGAGCATCGCGGTCGCCTTCCTGGCGGGCAACGCGCTGGGGTCGGCCGCGCCCACCCCGGGCGGGGTGGGCGCCGTGGAGGGTGCCCTGATCGGTGCGCTGACGTTCGCGGGGCTCGCCAGCGACACCGCGTTCCCGGCGGTGCTGCTGTTCCGGCTGATGGTCTTCTGGCTGCCGGTGCTGCCGGGCTGGCTGGCCTTCACGTATCTGACCCGCAAGGGCGAGATCTGAGACACCGGGCGGCCCGGCGCAGGGCGCACCCGGCAGACGGCGAAGGCGCCGGTCCGCGCAGTGCGGACCGGCGCCTTTCCCGTGCGCGGGCGGCGCTCCCGTAGGGGCCGGGGCGCGCTCTCCTTACGGGCCGGGGCTCAGTAGACGGGCTTCTCCGGCTCGACGGTGTGGACCCAGCTGATGACGCCGCCGCCGACGTGCACCGCGTCGGCGAAGCCCGCGGACTTCAGCACGGCGAGGACCTCGGCGGAGCGCACGCCGGTCTTGCAGTGCAGGACGATCTTCCGGTCCTGCGGGAGGTCCTGGAGGGCGGTGCCCATCAGGAACTCGTTCTTCGGGATCAGCTTGGCGCCGGGGATGGAGACGATCTCGTACTCGTTCGGCTCGCGGACGTCGATGATCTCGATCTTCTCGTCGGCGTCGATCCACTCCTTGAGCTGCCGGGGAGTGATCGTCGAGCCCAGCGCCGCTTCCTGGGCCTCCTCGGAGACGACGCCGCAGAAGGCTTCGTAGTCGATGAGTTCGGTGACGGTCGGGTTCTCGCCGCAGACCGCGCAGTCGGGGTCCTTGCGGACCTTGACCTGGCGGTAGGTCATCTCCAGCGCGTCGTAGATCATCAGGCGGCCGACCAGCGGGTCGCCGATACCGGCGAGCAGCTTGATCGCCTCGTTGACCTGGATGGAGCCGATGGAGGCGCAGAGCACACCCAGGACGCCGCCCTCGGCGCAGGAGGGCACCATGCCGGGCGGCGGGGGCTCCGGGTAGAGGCAGCGGTAGCAGGGGCCGTGCTCGCTCCAGAACACCGACGCCTGGCCGTCGAAGCGGTAGATCGAGCCCCAGACGTACGGCTTGCCCAGCAGCACACAGGCGTCGTTGACCAGATAGCGGGTGGCGAAGTTGTCCGTGCCGTCCACGATCAGGTCGTACTCGGCGAAGATCTCCATGACGTTCGTGGAGTCCAGGCGGCCTTCGTGCAGGTTGACCGTGACGTACGGGTTGATGCCCAGCACGGTGTCCTTGGCGGACTGGGCCTTGGAGCGGCCGATGTCCGCCTGGCTGTGGATGACCTGGCGCTGGAGGTTCGACTCGTCGACCTCGTCGAACTCCACGATGCCCAGGGTGCCGACGCCCGCCGCCGCGAGATACATCAGCGCGGGCGAGCCCAGGCCGCCGGCGCCGACGCACAGCACCTTGGCGTTCTTCAGCCGCTTCTGCCCGTCCATCCCGACGTCCGGGATGATCAGGTGGCGGGAGTATCTGCGGACCTCGTCGACGGTGAGCTCAGCAGCTGGCTCGACCAAGGGTGGCAGCGACACAGAAGACCTCAACAAGGGGGTTGGTCGATCTCAGTACAGTTGTTCCTGCGGTAACACTGCCACGCCCTTCTTCATTCCGAGACACCCGTTCCGATGTGCGAGACGGAATCGTCCCAGTCACCGGGCAGCGACTCCCCGGCACCGTAGTGACGGTCCCGGCGGCCGGTGCGGTGTGCGGTGTCCGCGCCCTCCCGGCGGACGGTCCGCGGCGTGCCGTGCGGAGGTATCCGCGGCACCCGTGGACGGGCCGGCGAAGCCTCTCCGGTGGTGGTCCGGCGCTCCACCCAGGCGTGGTTGACCAGCGGATACCGGGACCGGCGGCCGGTGTGGGGGACGAGCCGGCCGGCGGCCTCGGCGTGGCCGGGGTGCGGGCGGGCGCCGCGCCGCCGGGACGGGCCGGACGCCGTCGAGGCTGGCCCGCGGAGCGGTGCCGGTCACCCGGGTTCGGGACGGTGGTGTCCGGTCCGTGGGACGGCGGTCCGTTTCCCGGCCGGGGCGGTCAGATGCGGCATGCGGCTTCCATCCAGATATCGGCGAGGGATTCCTCCAGGCCGATCCGCGGGCGCCAGCCGAGGCGGTCGCGCGCGGTGCGCACATCCGCCTGCTGCCAGGTGCCGCAGCCGTCCGGGTAGGGGTAGGTGGTGGGCTGGGTGCCCATCGGGTGGTCGCCGGACGGGCCGGGGATGACCAACCGGGCGGGCGGGGAGTCGAGTTCGTGCAGCGAGCCGCCGAAGCCGGCGACCCGGGCGAGCACGGAGGCGGCCTCGCGCAGCCGTACGGCGCGGCCGGTGCCGATGTTGACGACGCCCTGGGCGGCGGAGAGCGAGGCGGCGTGCACGGCGCGCGCCACGTCCCGTACGTCGACGAAGTCGCGCTGTACGCCGAGCCCGCCGAGCTTGAGTTCGCTGTCGCCGGACTGCATGGCGCGGCGCATCGCCTCGGCGAGCCGGCCGAGCGGTGAGCCGGCCGGGGTGCCGGGGCCGACCGGTGAGAAGACCCGCAGCACGACGGCGTCGAGGCCGGAGCCCAGGACGAGTTCGGTGGCGGCGAGTTTGCTCACGCCGTACGGGCCGCCGGGGCGCGGCACCGCGTCCTCGGCGGTGGAGGAGCCGGGCTGCGAGGGGCCGTACTCCGATGCGCAGCCCAGGTGCACCAGCCGGGCGCCGCAGCCGCTGCGGAGGAAGCGGGTGAGCGCACCGGGGCTGCCGGTGGCCAGGTCGAAGCGGACGTCGGCGTCGTCGCCCCGTCCGAGGGCGGTGAGCTGGACGGCGGGGTCGGCGAGCAGGCGGTCGGCGACATAGCGGCCGAGGTAGCCGTTCGCGCCGATGAGCAGCGCCCTCATCGTGTGACCCCCCGGTCCCCGTGGTGGGTGATGCGGTGGACGTTCATGTCTCGTGCTCCTAAGGCGGATCGGTGGAAGTGCGTCGGCTCCGGTCGCGGCTGCGGCGTCCGCCCGGGGGGCGGGGGTGGAGGAAGCGGGTGAGCGCACCGGGGCTGCCGGTGGCCAGGTCGAAGCGGACGTCGGCGTCGTCGCCCCGTCCGAGGGCGGTGAGCTGGACGGCGGGGTC
>JOEL01000076.1 GCA_000720995.1 Streptomyces celluloflavus | reverse complement strand
GTGGGGGAGAGTGTCGGGGCGGGCGGGGCTGCTGGGAATGCCCAGGCTGCCGAGGTCACTGAGACCGCTGGGTCCGTAAGGCCGCTGAAGTCCGCGGAAGGCTGATGCCCGATGCCCGATGCCCGATGCCCGATGGATGACGGACGACGACCGACACCGCCAAGGCGCCATTCGACACCCTGTCTAGGATTCGAGGCATGCGGAACACGCAGGGCGTGGGGAGTGCACAAGTCGTGGGCAACGCGCAGAGTGTGCCGATCGTGTCGGGTGTGCCCGGCGTGCCGGGTGTGCGGACGGCGCCCGGTGTCCAGACGGCCCCGGGTGCGCGGAAGCCGCCCGCTGCGGGGATCGAATTGCACCATCTGCGCTGTTTCGTGACCCTGGCCGAGGAGCAGCACTTCACGCGGGCGGCCGAGCGGCTGGCGCTCTCCCAGCCGACGGTGAGCCGTACGATCCGGCGGCTGGAAGAGCTGATCGGCTACCGCCTGCTGGAGCGTACGACCCGGCAGGTCACGCTCACGCCGGAAGGCGACCGGCTGTATGACGAACTCCGGATGCTGCTGCCTCGTCTGGACGCGGCGCTGCGGCCGGTCGCGGACGGTTCCTTCTTCCGTATCGGTTTCGCCTGGGGATTCCCTGCTACCTGGCCGCAGGCCGCCATCGAGCGGTTCGAGGCGGAGACCGGCGTCGGTGTACGCGTCCACCGGCACGATGCCGCGCTGGCAGGGGTGGACAGCGGTACGGCCGATATCGCGATCCTCCGGGGCCGGGTCACGGCTCCCGGTATGCAGACGGTCACGCTGTTGCACGAGCCCCGCATCGCCGCGGTGTCGGTGCGCTCGGAGCTCGCCGGACAAGACGAGATCAGTTGGTCGGAGCTGTCCCGCCGACGCCTGGTGGTGAACCGGGTCAGCGGTACGTCGGACCTGGCGGACTGGCCCGTGGGCGCGCGGCCCGAAGTTGCCGCGTACTGCGAGAACTTTGACGACTGGCTGGAGGCCGTGGCCGGAAACCGTGGCGTCGGCGTCGTCCCCGAGTCCATCGGCCGACGGCACATCCACCCGTTCATCTCTTTTGTGGCGATCCCCGACGCACCGCCGGTACCGCTGCACATCGTCTTTCCCCGGCACCACGCACATCCGCTGACGCCCCGGTTCATCGCCCATGCGCGCGCCACGGTGGGGCAGTGCGAGGGCGGGCGCGCCGCCGGTGGTGCGGCTACCCTCCCGGACCGGCCCGCCGTACCCGGTTCACGCTGATTCACCCGGTTCACTCGATCCCCCCGGCTCACCCCCGTACCCGGTTCACCCGCCGCGCCCGCCCCGTGACCCGTCCGGCCCATGAGGATTCGCCGCGCGGCCCCGTACCGGAAAGCCTTGGGAGGTCGAGGGCGCCGTGCGGCGGCGCGGACCCGGAGCCGGGAGCCGAATCCATGTCCGTGTCCGTGTCCGCGGATGGCGGTGTTCCCGGACGGCGTTGTCCCTACGGACGGGTGGGAGCGGGAAGAGGCCGGTGCGGATGGGTCGAGGCGGCAAATACCGTATCGGCGATCGGGAACGGAAGGCGCGGCATGCCCGGATGTCCCCGCTCGGCCGTCGGCTGGCGCGCTGGCTGCCCGCCATCCTGATCGCCGCCGGCCTCCTCTTCGACATCGGGACCCCGCCCCGCTACACCGCCTCGCCGTTCTTCTCCGCCGCCCCCCTGGTCGCGGCGCCCCTCTACTCCCTGCGTACCACTGCCATCACTGCCGTCACCGCCGTCGCGGGCGAGCTCTGGGTCGTCACGTACCACCGTGGGGCGACGGTGAACGAGACCGTCGCCGAAGCCTCCACGGTCTTCGTCGTCGCGGTACTGGCGCTCGGCATCAACCGGGTCGTACGCCTCAGCGATGCCCAGCTGGCGTCCGTACGGGATGTCTCGGAGGCCGCCCAGCGGGCCCTGCTGCCCACGCCACCCGCCCGGATCGGCGGTCTCGCGGTCGGCGCACGCTATGTGGCGGCGCGGGCGGACGCCCGGATCGGCGGTGATCTCTACGCGGTGCAGGACACCCCGCACGGCGTACGGATGATCGTCGGCGATGTCCGGGGCAAGGGGCTGGAGGCGGTGGAGGCCGCGGTGGTCGTCATCGGTGCCTTCCGGGAGGCGGCGGAGCAGGAGGCCACCCTGGAGGCGGTGGCGGGCCGGCTGGAACGGGCGCTCCAGCGGGAGGGCGGGCGGCGCGAGGGAATCGACCAGTTCGAGGGGTTCACCACGGCCCTGCTGGCGGAGGTCCCCGCCGACGAACGCGCCGCGCTGCGCGTCCTCAACCGCGGCCACCCGGCCCCGCTGCTGATCGGTCCGGACGGCGGGCTGCGCGAGCTGACCCCCGCGTCCCACGCGCTGCCGCTGGGGATGAGCGACGTGGCGGGGTGGCCGGACCGGGCGGACGAGACGTTCTTCCCGGCCGGGTCCCTGTTGCTGCTGTTCACGGACGGGGTGACGGAGGCCCGGGACCGGATGGGGGAGTTCTACGATCCGGCGGCCCGGCTCCGCGGCCGCCGCTTCACCGGGCCGGACGACCTCCTGGACGCGCTGGTCGAGGACGTCGCCCGGCATTCGGGTGGGGCGTCGGCGGACGATATGGCCCTGCTGGCGGTGCGGCGGCCGCTGGGGGCGTAGGGGAGGGAGAGGACGGAGGGGACGGAGGGTGGAGCGGGGGCGTATGTGAGGTGGGGCGTACGTGAGGGGAGGGGCGTACGTGACGGGAAGGCCGTACGTGACCGTGGCCCGGCCCGGACGCCCGGACCGCCATCGCGCCTCACTCCCCGGCTGCCGGCTCCCGGAGCCAGTGCAGGGCCTCGCCGTGCCGGCCGGTGAGGGCGACCGGGCGCTCGTCCAGCGCGAGGGTCAGCGGCTGCCCGTCCTCGGGGCGCAGGGTGTCGTGCGCCGGCGTGGTGATCCACGGCAGAACGCTGTGGTGCTCGTTGGAGATCCAGTGACCGGGGCCCGGCCGCTCCGCGAGCAGCGACCGTACGAGCCGGGCGAACTCCTCGCGCCGGTCGAGCGGGAGGTAGGTGAGCACGGAGGTGTGGAAGATGACGAGGGTCGCTTCCGGCGGGGCCTTGGCGGCGAGGGCGGGCAGCTCCTCGACCAGATCGCCGCGCACCATCCGCGGGCGCGGCGCCGTCCGCACCGCTTCGACGGCGGCCGACAGCCGCGCCGCCCGGTCCGGGTCGCCCGGCCAGAGGAGGGCGTGCAGCCAGCGGATGTCGTCGGGTTCGGCGGCCGGGTCGAGCGGGTTCAGGTCGATGCCCGCCCGCCAGACGATCTCGGGGAGACCGTCCGCCGTCCCGGGGGCCGGGGCCGTCGGCTCCGCCGCTCCGGCCTCCCGGCTCGTACGGCATTCGAACGTCACCGGGCTCTCCGGCGCCCCCACCTCCGTCCCGGCCTCCGCGGTCACGGCATTCCGGTACCGGTACCGATAGCGGTCGGGGTGCAGGCACAGGCCCGCCGACGCGCCGACCTCCAGCAGCGCGAGCGGCTGCGGGAGGCGGGCGAGCAGCGGCAGCAGTGTGGCGCAGCGGCCCGGTTCGTTGGTCTGGGTGGCGCGCCGCATGATCACCGTCCGGACCTCGTCCCAGTGCCGGATCGTCCACTCGCGCCAGCGCCCGTACGCCGACTCGCCGCGCGGGCCCTGTTCGGCGTGCGGACCGTCGAGATAGCGGACGGCGGCGAGGAGGAGGTTCGGCTGCTGCTTGTTGCCGGCGGGCAGCGACCCCGACAGGAGATCGCAGAATTCCGGGTCCTGGCTTATGCGTGCGGTCAGTTCCTCGTGGGCCTCGGATCGTCCCCGAGCCTGCCGCCAGGAGAAGTCCCGGTACCGATCCGCAACTGTCTGCGCGTTGTTGACGACGTTCACGACGTTGACGACCATGATCAGACCGTAGCGCTCTTACGCTCCGTAGCCATCGCGCACCCCTCTGCATAACGACTGGCGCACAATCGCCGAAGGTTCGTTTGCCGACGTCCGGTCAACTCGCCCTGTTTGGCGCCTTCATGGGTGAAAAAGTCCAGGCCAAAACCGACCTGGAGTCCGTGCGGATTCGGGGGAACGCTTGGAAATCGGCTGCCGTCTCTATTACTGTCCGATAACGGAGCGCGGTCGTTTCAGCCGTCGCAAGAGGCGGCCCCGCGCGCCGACGCCGAATCCCGCAAGCGCACTTCAGGCACGTCAGACGCGTCAGGCACCCCAGTACCGCACGTCGGACAGCACCACACAGCAGCACAGAGCACCGCGTCGATGTGTACGGAACGCGCCGAGGGAACCGGGGAACCACCACCTTGGGGTGAATCGGACGCCTCCCGCCAGTGGGCGCCCGTAGGAGACCTTCCTGCTCCGAACCCGTCAGCTAACCCGGTAGGCGAGAGGGAAGGAAAGGAGTGCGCCCCCGTGGCGTCCAACAGCTCTGCCTCCGAGGTTCCGACCGCCTACGACCTCGCTGACCGAGGCCCTACTGACGGCCCGTTCGCCGGCCCCTTCGACGTCCGTATGGACGGCCCGTCCGATGTCCGCGGGGCCGGTCTCGGCGACAGCCGTGGTGATGGTTCCGCCGACGGACGGATAGCCGGGGGCGTCCGGGGGAGCGGCGACCGTTCCACTGCCGCCGATGGCGGCGTCAGCGCCCATGGTGGCGGCGAGGGCATCGGCGGTGTCGATGGCGGGGGCGACGGGCCGTGGGACGAGTGGAATCCCACCGAGGAATCCCTCCGTACGGTCCGCGGCAAGCACCGGGTGGGAAAGCAGCGCAGCAGCGGGCTCGCCCGCGGCGGTACGGTCCTGGGCGCCGGCGTCATCGCGGCGGTCGGCGCGGGCGGGATGGCATCGGCCGAGGACAAGCCGCCGCTCCCGATCTCCATGCCCGACCTGGGCGGCATCGCCGACGGCATCGTCGACAAACTGCCGGACCCCGCCTCCCTCCCGGGCATCGGCGCCCTCATGTCGTCGGACGACTCGACGGACGGCTCGACGGACTCCGCGAACGGGAACGCGAACGGGAACGCGGGCGCGAAGACGGATGCGGGCGCGGGCGCGGAGGCAGACGCGGGCGCCGGCTCCGTTCTCGTCCAAGCCGGCCTCGGCCCGGACGAGGCCGCTCAGGGGCAGGGGCAGGGGCAGGGCGCGGGCGAGGCGCTGCGCAGCCGCATCCTGCAGCAGGCCGACACGCAGCAGAGCACGGCGGAGCAGGAAGCGCACGAAGCCGCGGAGCGGGCCGCCGTGCAGCAGGCCGAGCGGGACGCGGCCGCGCAGCAGGAGAAAGCAGAGAAGGCGGAGAAAGCAGAGAAGGCCGAGAAGGCCGCGGCGGCCAAGAAGGCGGCGGACCTGGAGGCCAAGCGCGAGGAGGAGGAAGCGGCCCGCAAGAAGGCGGAGGCCGCGCACCTCGCCGAACTGGCGAAGAACTTCGTCGTCCCCGTCTCCTCGTACACCCTCACCGCCGGCTTCGGCCAGGTCGGCGACCGCTGGGCGGCGAACCACACCGGGCAGGACTTCGCCGCACCGACCGGCACTCCCGTCAGAGCGGTTCACTCCGGCACCATCACCCAGGCGGGCTGGGCCGGTTCGTACGGCTACCGCATCGTTCTCACCCTCGACGACGGCACCGAACTCTGGTTCTGCCATCTGTCCTCCATGGTGAAGACCGCCGGCGAGGTCACCACGGGCGACGTCATCGGCCGCGTCGGCGCCACCGGCAACGTCACCGGCCCCCACCTCCACCTGGAGGTCCGCCCGGACGCCGGCAGCCCGATCGACCCCACGTCCTGGTTCCGCGACCGCGGCCTGAACATCTGAGCCCGAGGCGGGCCCCATGCCCGACGCCCTGCACCCCCACCCACCGCACTCCACCCAACCGGAGCAACCGGCCTTCCTCCTCCATCCCCCTCCCTCGGAATAACTTCCCTCCGGCCCACGCTGAATCCACGCATGACCGCGACACAGAAGCCCCTCGGCTCGCTCTCCGTCTCCCCGCTCTGCCTCGGCGGCAACGTCTTCGGCTGGACCGCGGACGAAACCGAGTCCTTCGCCGTTCTCGACGCGTACGTGGCGGGCGGCGGCAACTTCATCGACACCGCCGACGTCTACTCGGCCTGGGTGCCGGGCAACAAGGGCGGCGAGTCCGAGACCGTCATCGGCAACTGGCTGGCCGCGCGCGGCAACCGCGCCGACGTCGTCATCGCCACCAAGGTCGGTGCCCACCCGGACCACAAGGGCCTGTCCGCCGCCACGATCAAGAGCGCCGTGGACGCCTCCCTGACCCGGCTGCGCACGGACTACATCGACCTGTACTACACCCACTACGACGACGAGTCGGTCCAGGTCTCGGAGTTCCTCACCGCCCTCGACGACCTCGTCCGGGCCGGCAAGGTCCGCGAGATCGCCGCCTCCAACATCTCGGCCGCCCGTCTCGCGGAGTCCCTGGAGTTCTCCGCACGCGAGGGCCTGGCCCGCTACGTCGCCCTCCAGCCCCACTACAACCTGGTCTCCCGCGACACCTATGAGGGCGAACTGGCCGATGTCGCCGCCCGCAACGGCCTGGCCGCCATCCCGTACTACGCCCTCGCGTCCGGCTTCCTGACCGGCAAGTACCGTCCCGGCACAACGGTGGAGAGCGCCCGCTCGGGCAAGGCGGCGGAGTACCTGGCCACCGAGCGCGGCCGTAAGGTGCTGACCGCGCTGGACTCCGTGGCCGCGGCCCACAACGCCGAACTCGCCACCGTCGCCCTCGCCTGGCTCGGCGCCCAGCCCACGGTCACCGCCCCCATCGCCAGCGCCCGCACCACCGCCCAACTCCCGGCCCTGCTGGCTGTTTCCGACCTCACCCTCACCGCCCCGGAACTCACCCTGCTGAACGAGGCTTCGGCCTGACCGCCTGACCGCCTGACCGCCTGACCGCCTGACCGCCTGACCGCCTGACCGCCTGACCGCCTGACCGCCTGACCGCCTGGCGCGAGGCGGGGCGGGGCGCGAGGCGCGAGGCGCAGGGCGGGGCGGGGTAAAGAGAGGGAAGCGGGCCGAGACGATCACCGCCCCGGCCCGCACCCACATCCATACGCCCTTGATCCATACGCCCGTGATCCGTACGCCCTTGCCCACCGCCTCGACGACTTGCGGCCCTGGCGCATGGCTTCGGCGCACGACTTCGTGCGACGGCTTTCTACGGCTTTACGAGCGACGATCGGCCGCCACCCACGAGGCGAGCGCAACCCCACCCGCCACAGCGAACACCGACGGCCACGCCCCGATCTTCTTCGCCAACGGATGCGACCCGGCAAACGCCGCCACATAGGCCCCGCTCAACGCCACAGCCGTCACCTTCCCGGCCTTCCGCTGCCACTCCCGCGCCGCCACCACCCCGGCAGCCGCCAGAGCCACCCCACCCAGCGGCCGCTTCTTCGTCCATCGGGCTACGCCGTATCCGGCCACCAGCCCACCTGCCGCAACCACACTTGTCGGTACGCCGGCCATCACGGAAACCTCCACATCGGGGACGACTCCACCGAGCGTACGCCCGGTCGCGCCGGTCGACGGTGGCATGGGACGTCCTGGTGAAGCGTGTGTGCGTTCCGCGTCCTGACATGAGCGGACGTCATGTATGAGGGGCGAATTCAAGGTGCGGCCGGCGTGGCGGACGGCGGGGATCCGCCTTGCGCGGACCGCGTTGAGGACCGGTGCCCGTCCGGTGCCGGTGTCACCTTGGGGTGGTGAGGAGCCTTTGGCGGCCCCGCTCATCGACGGCGCCGATACATCGCGCAGACGGTGGCTGCCACGCTCTCCGCGACGGCAGCCGGCTCCTCGTGCTCCCAGAACCGCAGCACCGTCCATCCCTCCTCCGTGAGGTGTTCGTTCGTCTCGCGGTCGCGGGCGATGTTGCCGTCGAGCTTGTCGCGCCACCAGTCGGCGTTGGATTTGGGGTGTGTGGCGTGTTGGGGACAGCCGTGCCAGAAGCAACCGTCGATGAAGACCGCGATCTTGAGCCCCGGGAAGGCGATGTCGATGGTGCGCCGGGGGAAGCCGGGTACGCGGCGCTGCAACCGGTAGCGGTGGCCGGAGGCGTACAGGAGCCGCCGTACCGCCATTTCGGGGCCGGTGTCACGACGGGCCTGGGCGCTCATCCGAGCGGAGACATCGGGGGACGAGGGGGTGGCGGGCACGGTGCCATTGTGCAGGCGGACCGCCTGCGGATGTCAGCTGTGGCTGCCGAGTGGAGCGGGAGCCCGGTGCGGCCCCCGCGTCACCGGCCCGTACCGGTCGGTGACGGCGCACCCGGCCGATGCGTAACCACCAACGCCCCCGCCAGCGCCGGATACGCCCACCCCCGGTGCTGCCACAGATGGTGCAGGAGGGCCGCCTCGCGGTTGCTGAAGTCGGGGGTGGGGCCGATGAGGTGGGCGCGGCGGCGGTGGAAGGAGAGGGCGGTGGCGAGGGCGGTGTATTCGGTGACGGCGCGGGCGGCGGCGGGGCCGTGGGTGCGGCGGGCGATGTCGCGGGCCAGGGCGCGGGTTTTGAGGGAGGAGAGGGCGGTGGGTTCGGCCGGGGAGAGCCAGCCGGCGGCCGTGTAGGGGGCGAGGTAGCGGCGCAGTGAGAGCAGCTCTTGGTGGCGGGCCCAGATCGCGAGCCAGGTCAGGGCGGTGAAGACGGGGACCATGAAGAGGCCGTAGACGGTGAGGAAGCCGAGGTCGCCGAGGGAGGCGGCGGCGTTCCATATGGAGTGCAGGAGGACGGCGGTGAGCAGGCCGAGGAGGGCCAGCGCGGTCCGTGCGGCGCGGCGGAAGGGGTAGCGGGTCGCGGCTATGCCGAACGCGAGGCCGGTGAGGATCGTGAAGAGCGGGTGGGCGAAGGGGGACACGATGACCCGGACGAAGAAGGTGCCCGCGGTGAGCGAGTTCAGCCCGGAGTGGCCCATCGACCGGTCCTGGCCGAAGGAGTTGCCGAGGTAGAGGATGTTCTCGGTGAAGGCGAAGCCGGTGGCGGTGATGCCGGCGATGACGATGCCGTCCGTGATGCCGTCGAAATCATGTCGGCGGAAGCGGTAGAGCAGCAGGACGGCGACGGCCTTGACCGATTCCTCGACGACCGGGGCGATGACGGTCGCACCCCACGCCTCGGCGTCGGACGGGGAGGCCGAGGCGATATTGGCCGCCAGCCAGTCGGTGGCGAAGCCGTTGGCGAGGATCGCGACCAGGGTGGCGGCGCAGGCGCCCCAGGCGAAGGCGAACGCGAGGTTGCGCCAGGGCTCGGGCTCGATGCGGTCCAGCCAGCAGAACGCCGCGAGCAGCAGCGGTACGGGAAAGACGGCGAGGCCGAGCCCGACGAGGAAGCCCTCGGTGCCGGTCTGCCGGCGGACCAGCGCGACGATGACCGCGCCGGAGAGCGCGAGCAGGGACACCAGGGCGATGGCGCGGACGGTCCTGCTGTGCCGGAGCGCGGGGCGCCGGCGCGCGTAGCCGTACGGAGGGGTGTGGGGGGTGTGCGCGTCGGGGGTGTACGGGCAGACGCCGGGCGCGTACGCCGGTGGGGGCGGGTGCGGGGACGGCTGGGACGGGTGCACCCATCGACCCTAACGAGGGTGGCGGCGCCGCGCCGGTCGGCGGCGAGGTGCGGCCTCGTAGCGGGGCGGTGCAGGGGGCGCAGGAGAGTGACGGCCCCGCGTACTGCCGGACCGCCCGCGCGCCGTTGGGCGGTCTGCGCCGGCTACTGCCCCGCGCCGATTGCTGCCCTGTGCGGCGCCCGCGCCATCGTCCCCTCCGCGCGCCCGCCGTTGGCGGCTCCACCGCTCCGAGCGGCGGCCCGGGAGCTTCTCCGCCAGCTGCCCTACAGCGCCCGGCGGCGGAACAGCAGGTCGTGGACGACGTGCCCCTTGTCCAGGCCCTGGCCCTCGAACTTGGTGAGTGGCCGGAAGTCCGGCCGCGGTGCGTACGAGGGGTAGAGGTTCTCCAGCGTCGGTTCGGCCGAGAGGACTTCGAGCATCTGCTCGGCGTACGGCTCCCAGTCGGTCGCGCAGTGGACGAGGGCGCCGGGCGCGAGGCGGGTGGTGACCAGCGAGATGAACTCCGGCTGGATCAGGCGGCGCTTGTGGTGGCGCTTTTTCGGCCACGGGTCGGGGAAGTAGACGCGCAGCCCGGCGAGCGAGGCGGGGGCGAGCATCTCGCGCAGGAGGATGATCGCGTCGCCGTTGGCCACCCGGATGTTGGACAGGTCGTTCCGCTCCGCGAGAGCGAGCAGATTGCCCTGGCCGGGGGTGTGGACGTCGCAGGCGAGGATGCCGGTGTCCGGATCGGCGGCGGCCATCTGCGCGGTGGCCTCGCCCATGCCGAAGCCGATCTCCAGCACGACCGGCAGCCCGCCGAAGAGCGCGTCCAGATCGATACGGGAGAGCCCGTCGATGTCCCGCCCCCAGGTGGACCACAGCCGGCGCAGCGCATCGGCCTGACCGGGCGAGACACGGCTGCGACGGGGCTGGAAGGAACGGATCCGCCGCTCGTGGTGCGAGCCCGCCGGGTCGGCCGCGGGGCCGGTCCCGTCGGGGAACATCGGCTCGGTGCGGCGGGCGGCGACGCCGGCGCCGGAGCCGGACGCGGACCGGGGCGCCCCGGAGGCGGAACCGGCGGTGCCGGCCGCGCTGTCGTCGGTTTCGCGGGCGCCGGCCGGGCGTGCGTGGGCTTCGGGGGTGGTGGGGTTCTCGGACACAGTGCGTCGATTCTACGGAAGGGGGTACGGGGAGCGGTCCGGGAGGCGGCCCGGCCGTGACAACCCGCCGGGCATCCACACGTGCAAGGTGTTGAACGGCTGACCGTCCCGCGGGCCGGGGGCACCCCTATCCCCGTCCCCTCCTCACCCCCAGCATCCCCAGCACCCGCCGTGCCACCTCACGTCCGATCGGGAGGGAGGCGGTGGCGGCCGGGGAGGGGGCGTTGAGGACGTGGACGATGCCGGGGGAGGCGGTGAAGAGGAAGTCGTCCACGAGGGTGCCGTCGGGGAGGACGGCCTGGGCGCGGACGCCCGCGGGGGCGGGGCGCAGGTCTTCCTCGCGGACGGCGGGCAGCAGGCGGCGGACGGCTTCGGTGAAGGCGTGGTGGGAGAGCGAGCGGTGCAGCTCGCCGGCGCCGTGGCGCCAGTGGCGGCGGGCCAGCTGCCAGGTGCCGCGGTAGCCGAGGGTGCCGGCCAGCTCGGCGGGGCGGACGGTGCGCCAGTCGTAGCCCTCGCGGGCCAGGGCGGGGACGGCGTTCGGACCGATGTGGACCGCGCCGTCGACGCCACGGGTCAGATGCACGCCGAGGAACGGGAACGCCGGGTCGGGCACGGGGTAGACCAGGCCGCGGACGAGCCCGGCGCGGTCCGGGGCGAGGGTGACGTACTCGCCGCGGAACGGGACGATCCGCATACCCGGTGCGTCGCCGGCCAGACGGGCGATCCGGTCGCTGTGCAGGCCCGCGCAGTTGACCAGGGCGCGGGCGCGGTAGACCGGGCCGGCGGCCGTGCGGACCGCGACGCGGCCGGGGCGGCGGCCGATGGCGGTCACCTCCGCGCCGTACACGACCCGCGCTCCGGCGTCCTCGGCCTGCCGGGCGAACTGCCGGGCGACCGCGGCGAAGTCGCAGATACCGGTCGTGCCGACATGGATGGCGGCCAGACCGCGCACCTCGGGCTCGTACTCCGCTATCTGGGCGGGGCCCAGCTCGCGCACCGGCAGGCCGTGCGCGCGGCCGCGCTGGACCAGGCCGTGCAGCCGGGGCAGCTCGCCGCGGTCCGTGGCGACGATCAGCTTGCCGGTGACGTCGTGGGGGATGCCGTGCTCGGCGCAGAACTTGATCATCTCCGCCGAGCCCTGGAGGGCGAAGCGGGCCTTGAGCGAGCCGGGCGGGTAGTAGATGCCGCTGTGGATCACACCGCTGTTGCGCCCGGTCTGATGGCGGGCCGGGCCGGACTCCTTCTCCAGGACCACGACGCGGGTGCCCGGCGCGGCGCGGGTGAGCGCACGGGCCGTAGAGAGTCCGACGATGCCGGCACCGATCACCAGTACATCGCAGTCGTACGCCGCCACTGCACCTCCCCAACCGCGTGACCGCGGGCCGACCCCTCCGCGGACCCGCGCATCATCCCGACGCCATCACCCATCATGCCGCGTGGTGCTGACAACGGCCCCGAGCCACGGCACCGGGCGGCAGCGCGGTGCCACGGCGCGGGGCCCTGGCACCGACCGGCCAGCCTGGCCACCGCACCCCCGCTCCGCGCCGCGGTCTAAGCCGGCGCGGCCAGCAGCGGCCGGGCCCGTTCGCGCAGCTCCACCACCCGGGGCTCGTCGCCGTACGGTTCCAGGCGGTGCAGGAGATCGCGGACGTATTCGGTGGTGCGGGCCGAGGAGATCCGGCCGGCCACCTCGACCGCGCGGGTGCCGGCCGCGCAGGCCGCGTCGAGGTTGCCCGACTCCAGTTCGGCGACCGCGGAGACGACGAGGCGCAGGCCGTGCGAGCGGACGAACTCCTCGGTGGGCCGGGAGAGCGCCTGCTCGGTGAAGCGGCGGACCTGGCGCGGCAGCCGCAGATCGCGGTAGCACTCGGCGGCGTCGGCGGCGAACCGCTCGTAGGAGTAGAAATCCAGCCACGACGGATCCGGATCGCCGCCGCGGGAGCGTTCCAGCCAGCCCTCGGCGGCCTTCAGCGCCACCTCACAGGCGCGCGCCTCGCCCGCCTTGGCCTGCGCGCGCGCCTCCACCAGCCGGAAGAAGCTCATGGTGCGGGCCGTCGCCAGTCCGCGGTTGCGTTCGAGCGCGGCCTGCGCCAGGTCCACGCCCTCGTCGGCGAATCCGCGGTAGGTCGCCTGGAGTGACATGGAGGCCAGAACATATCCCCCCAGAGGCACATCGGCGGCCGCGCGGGCGAGCCGCAGCGCCTGGATGTAGTACCGCTGCGCCGCCTCCTGCTGGCCCGTGTCGAAGGCCATCCACCCCGCGAGCCGGGTGAGTTCGGAGGTGGCCCCGAAGAGCGCCCGGCCCACTTCGTCGCTGTACGAGGCGAGCAGCAGCGGGGCCGCGTCCACCCGCAGACACTCCGGCACCATCGAGGAACGCCAGTCCCCGCCGCCGTACTTGGAGTCCCAACGGCGCGCGTCCTCCGCCGCCTCCCGCAGTTTGCTGACGTCGCTGTGGCCGACATGCTGCAAGATCCCCGCGTCCCCGGCGGCCGCGGCATCCTTGTCGCGGGCCTCGGCCGCCGCCCGCGCCACCGAGCTGTCGGCGGGGGATATCAGCCAGCGCGAGGCGGGTGTCGCGTACGCGCTGACGGCGAAGGATCCGGCCAGGCTCTGCCAGATACCGCCGCCGCCGGCCCGCCGTCCGGCCAGATCCAGCCGGTACAGCTCGGTCGCGGAGCGCACCGCGGCGCCCACGTCGCGGGGGAAGGTCAGGCCCACCTCGGGTGCCGGGTCCGCGTCGGCGAGCCCGATCTCGTGCAGCGGCACCGGCCGGCCGAGCTTGCTGCCGATCGCGGACGCGATCAGATGGGGCGCGGCGCCCTGGGGCACCATGCCCTTGGAAACCCACCGGGCCACCGACGTCTTGTCATAACGAAGCGTCAGTCCGCGCTGCGCACCGAGGTCGTTGACCCGGCGCGCCAGTCCGGCATTGCTGATACCCGCGAGGGCGAGAACGGTGCCGAGCTTCTCGTTCGGCCCGCGTATATCCCTGGACATGCGCACCCCTCGACACAGCGACGGCCGCCCCGGTACCCCGGGGCATGCGTCCACCCAGAGTAGTTCGCCGCATCCCGACCGTTAAGGGCCGGTGTCCCGGATGGCGAGATTCGTGTTCAAACAGGGGTGCGGGAATTGGCATGTGCTCCGGGTACGTGTGCCCGTGCGCCCGGCTGTGCGCGCTGGCCCCCCTCCGGCCGGAGCGCTTCGATGGGTCCTGCGTGGGTCGGCCCGCTGCACTGGATCCAGTGGGCTGGGGGATACCGCCACCTCATTCCCCGCGGGTGGCGGTCCGGTCCGGGGGGCGTAGCCCGCCTCCCGGACCGTCGCGCGAGCGGATCGCGGCAGCCGGCCGTCCGGTTGGCGCGACTTCCGGACACCGCCAACTGCTCTGTGTGGTACGGACTTTGGCCGAAATGTGGCGGGGGAATGTTTCGCGCCGCGGCTCGCCAGGGGGCCACACGGGGGGTCACCCGGGGCCGCCGCGCCGTACCCCGCACCCCCGCCGCCGGTCCGCCGCGCCCACGGCCCGCCCCGGGCCCGTACCGCCGCCGTTGCCCCGCCCCGGGGCACGAACCGCCCGCATCCGGGCATCCTCCGACGCCGCCGGCGCGTCCCCACCATGGCAGCATGGTCCGCACAACAGCTTGGCGATCCGCTGTACGGGCGGCCGTCGGCCGCGCGGCGGACGGGGAATCGGGTGGAGGCGGCGATGCGCTGGTTGGTGGGGTGGAGCAGTGCCACCACGGGACCGGCCGCCGCCAGGGAGCGCCGTTCGGTCCTGCCGGTGGGCGCTCAACTCCTGTGGGGCGACCCGGATCCGCTGTGGGCGGTCGGCGACTGGCGGCCGGACGAGGTCCGCGTCGTCCAGGCCGACCCGGAGACCAGGCTCGCCGTCTTCGGCGTCTGCGGCGCCACCGACGACCAGCTGCGCGTCGGTCTGTTCGCGGCCCGCGGCGGTGCGCTGCGCCATCTCACCGCCTGGCCGGGCAGCTACACCGCCGTCGTCCAGGTGGGACGGCGCCTGACGGTCACCGGAGATCTGGCCGGGGCCCGGCCCGTCTTCCACACCCCCTGGGAGGGCGGCACCGCCTACGCCACGGCCGCCCTCCCGCTCGCCGACCTCATCGAGGCGGGTCTCGACGTCGGCCACCTCGCCGCGCTGCTGGCCTGCCCGGACTCGCCCGAGGCGCTCGGCGCCGGCACACCGTACGAAGGGGTCCGCCGGGTGCCGCCCGGCCACGCCCTCGTACTGCGCGGCGGCGCCGGCGACATCACCTCCTACGAACCGGCCGCCTCACTCGCCGTCGGCGTGCCCCAACTCGCCCCGGAACAGGCCGTGGACGGCGTCCGGGAGGCCCTCGTCGAGGCCGTCCGGGTCCGGCTGGCCGGCCCGCGGCACGCCCCCGACCCGGACGGGCGAGACGGTCTGGACCCCGGCCCGGTGCCCGGTATGGGCCCGGCCGAGCGGCGCGCCGCGCGCGGCGGCCCGGTCCCCGGCGTCGGCGCCGACCTCTCCGGGGGCAGCGCCTCCGGAACCCTCGCGCTGCTGGCCGCCGGCCTCCCCGGCCCGCCCGGGTCGCTCAACGGGCAGGGCGAACGCCTGCTGGCCGTCACCTTCAACGACCGTGCCACGAAAGGCGGCCGGTCCGCCCGCGAGGCCGAGCTGGAGCGCGCCCGCAGCATCGCCGACAATCCGCGGCTGCGGCATGTCGTCGTCGCGGCGGGCGAGGAGGCGCTCCCCTACGCGGACCTGGGGCGCGGCCCGCTCACCGACGAGCCGGGGCCCTCCCTCACCAGCGCGGCACGCCACCGCCGGCGGCTGCTGGCCGGCAGCGCGGACCATCTCGTCGGGCACGGCGCGCGCCAGGTCCTGGACGCCCACCCGGCCCGGCTCGCCGATCTCCTCATGGACCGCCGCCGGCGCCATCTGCTGCGCCCGGTCACCGCGCTGGCCAAGGCCGACGGCGGGTCCGCGCAGTCCGCGCTGGTCCCCTTCACCGTCTACCGCGCCGCCCGCCGGCTCGCCCGTACGCCCTACGGTGCCGGGATCGCCGATGCGGCGCGCCGCCTCCTGGAGCGGCGGTTCGCCGACGAACCGGTGACCGGCGGGGCGGTGGACGCCTCACTGGCCGCCCTCACCTGGTGCCGGCCGGGGCCCGCGGCGCGCTGGCTGACGGGCGAGGCGCTGGCCGAGGTATCGGTCCGGCTCGCGGACGCGGCGACCCGCACGCCCGGCGCCGGCCACCCCGGCGAGCGGCGCGCCCGCGCGGCGCTCGCCCGCCACGCCGCCGACCACCGCGTCTTCGAACAGGCCGCGGAGGTCCGCAACCAGCGGCTGCACGCGCCCTTCCTGGACAACCAGGTCGTGCTCGCCTGCCGCGCGCTGCCGGACACCCTGCGGGTCCAGCCCGGGGCACGCGCCGCGGTGCTGCGGTCGGTCCTCTCCGGCGCCGGGGTACGGGATCTGCCGCCCGGATGGGGCGCCACCTCGCACGCCACCCACGCGGCCGCGGTACGCGCCGGGCTGCGCGGCGCCCTCGACGATCTGCTGCACCTCTTCGACGCGCCGCTGCTCGCCGACGCCGGGCTGGTGGAGGCCCGGGTCGTCCGCCAGGCGCTGCGCTCGGCGGCCGAGGGCGCCGCGCTGCCCCTGGACGGGCTGGCGGAGCTGGTCGCCACGGAGCTGTGGCTGCGGCGGCTGCTGACGCGGCGGGGGACGTGCTGGACGGGGGAGGGGGCGCGTCAGCGGGCGGTCGCGGGGGGAGTGGTTCCGCGCGACCGGCTTTAGGCGTCGTAGGCGGTTGCCTGTGCGCCCTACGTCGTCGGCTGCGGCGGTGTGCGGGGTTCCGCCTTCGGCGGGAGGCGGGCGGTCGCGGTTTCACGTGAAACCGGGGCGGGGCGGCCGCGCGGTTGCCGTTTTGGGACGGGGTCAGGTCCGGGGTGGGTACTCGGACTGCTTCGCTTTACGTCCGAGTACCCACCCCGGAGACCCGCCTCCTCCCGTACCGTGTGCGGCCGCCCCTTGCGAGGGGGTGAGGCGCGCCCGGCGGAAGCACGGGCGGCGCTGACGGGGGAGGACGAGGTAGGGGGACGTGATGGGGGATTTGGTGGGGCGGGAGCATGGTGGGGTGAAATATCGGATTCTGGGCGTGACGGAGGCGCTGGGGGAGCAGGGGGCGGTGCCTCTGGGCGGGCCGCGGGTGCGGGCGCTGCTGGCGGCGCTGGCTCTGCGTGGTGGGCGGGCGGTGAACGTCGAGGTGCTGATCGGGGAGGTCTGGGCGGTGGACGCGCCGCCGCAGGACGCCCCGGCCGCGTTGCAGGCGCTCGTCGGCCGATTGCGGCGGGCGCTGGGCAGGACCGCGGTCGAATCGCTGCCGGGTGCGTACCGGCTGGTCACGGAGCCGGACGAGGTGGATCTGCACCAGTTCGAACGGCTGGTGGAATCCGGTACGCGGGCGCTGCGGGACGGGGACGCGCCCGCCGCGGCCGAGACATTGCGCGCCGCGCTCGGCCTGTGGCGCGGGTCCGCGCTCGCGGATCTGCCGGACGGGGTGGCGGCGGCCCGCGGCCCGGAGGCGCTGCGGCTGGCCGCGCTGCACCGGCGGCTCGACGCCGATCTGGCGCTCGGCCGCGCCGAGGAGGTGCTGCCCGAGCTGCGGCAGCTGATCGCGGACCATCCGCTGGACGAGCCGTTCCGGGCCCAGCTGATGCGCGCCCTGCATGACGCGGGGCGGGGCGCCGACGCGCTGGCCGCGTACGAGGAGACCCGGCGCGCCCTGGTGGACCGGCTGGGCGCGGACCCCGGCCCCGAACTGCGTTCGCTGCACGCCCGGTTGCTGGCGGCGAGCGCCGGGGACGGCGGCGCGGCGGCCGGGGCCGTGACGGTGCGCGCCGTACCGCGCCGGGGGAATCTGCGGGCGCGGCTGGACTCGTTCGTCGGGCGGGAGGCCGAACTGGCCTCCCTGCGCGCGGAGGTGGCGGTGCGCGGGCAGCGGCTGATCACGCTGACCGGGCCGGGGGGATCCGGGAAGACCCGGCTCTCCGAGGAACTGGCGGCCGCGCTGGCCGGTGACCATCCGGACGGGGTGTGGATCGCCGAGCTGGCGCCGCTGGACGCGCCGGAGGCGGTGCCCGGCGCGGTGCTGTCCGCGCTCGGCCGCCGGGACACCACCGTCTTCTCACCGGCCATGGAGGCCCGGACGGCCGGCGAGCACGGCGACCCGGCCGCCCGGATCGTCGACCACTGCGCACAGCGCAGCCTGCTGCTGGTCCTCGACAACTGCGAGCACGTGGTGGCCGCCGCCGCCGAACTGGCCGAACTGCTGGTGCGGCACTGCCCGGGGCTGACCGTGATCGCCACCAGCCGGGAGCCGCTGGGGGTGCCCGGCGAGGTCGTCCGGCCGCTGGAGCCGCTGCGGCCGGCCCCCGCGCACCAGCTGTTCGCCGAGCGGGGCGCGGCGGTACGGCCCGGCTTCCGGGCGGCGGACGACCCGGCGCCGGTGGACGAGATCTGCCGTCGGCTGGACGGGCTGCCGCTCGCCATCGAGCTGGCCGCGGCCCGGCTGCGGCTGCTCTCACCGCGCCAGATCGCCGACCGGCTCGACGACCGGTTCCGGCTGCTGACCAGCGGCAGACGTACCGCGCTGCCCCGCCAGCAGACGCTGCGGGCGGTCGTCGACTGGTCCTGGGACCTGCTGGACGAGCCGGAGCGCGCCGTGCTGCGCCGGCTGTCGGTGTGCGCCGGCGGCTGCACGCTCGCGGCGGCCGAGGCGGTCTGCGACGACGGCGCGGACGACGTCCTCGGCCGCCTCGGGGCGCTGGTCGACAAATCGCTGCTGGTGGTCGACCACCGGGGTACGGAACCCCGCTACCGGATGCTGGAGACCATCCACGCCTACGCGCGGGAGCGGGCCGCCGACCGGCCGGCCGAGCGGGACGGCGCCCGAGCCCGGCACACCGCGCACTTCGCACGCTTCGTACAGGACGCCGAGCCCCGGATCCGCTCCGCCGGGCAGCTGTCCTGGCTGGCGCATGTCGAGGCCGAACTGGACAACGTACGGGCGGTGCTGCACCGCGCTGTCGCCGACGGGGACGAGGGCACCGCGCGGCGGGTCGTCCTCGCCATGGGCTGGTTCTGGTGGCTGCGCAACTACCGGATCGAGGGCGCCGCCTGGGTGGCGCGGGTGCTGGCCCTCGCGCCGCCCGAGGCGGACACCCCGCGAGGCGGACCGGCGGATCTGGCGGCGCTGGAACTGCGGCTGCTGGAGTTCTTCCTGCTCCAGGACCATCAGCCGGAGCACACCTTCCGCACCCCGGAGAGCCGGGCCCGCAACGAGCGGATCCTGACGGAGTACCGCCGCCCGCACCCGCGCAGCGCCCGCTTCCCCGGACTGCTGTGGCCGTTCACCGCGTACTTCCTCGGCGGCCACGACCGGATCCGGGCGCTGCTGGCGGACGCGGTCGCCACCACCAGGGCGTACGGCGGCGACTGGGAACTGGGCGTCTCGCTGCTGTTCCGGACCCATAACGCGATCGACCTGCCCGGCGGCCTGGCGTCCGCCGAGGCCGACCAGGCGGAGCTGACCGCGCTGGCCCGCCGGGTCGGTGACCGCTGGCTGCTCGCCCAGGTCGCCGCCGTCACCGGGGAGCTGCGGCAGATCCGCGGCCGCTACCGGGAGGCGTGCGCGGCCTACGAGGAGGCGCTGGTGCTCACCCATGAGCTGGGCGCGCACACCGAGGCCCCGTTCGTCCTGTTCCGGCTGGCCGAACTCCACTACGCCACCGGCGATGTGGCGGCCACCGAGCGGGTTCTGCGGCGGGCGGACGACCAGGCCGTCGAGTGGGGCATCCAGGATCCGCTGGCCTTCAACCACTCGCTGCGCGCCCGGATCGCGCTGCGGCGCGGGGCCACCGAGGTGGCGCGCCAGGAGTGCGAGGCGGCGCGCGCGGCCGCCGCGCTGGGGACCCCGCCGCCGCAGTTCACCGTCGTACTCGACGGGCTGGCGGGCCGGATCGCGGCGGAGTCGGGCGCGCCGGACGAGGCGCTGCACCGCTGCCGCGAGGCGCTGCGCGCGGGGCTGACGCAGCACTGCACCGGACCCGTCATGGCGGCGGTGGCGGAGAGCGCCGCCCCGGCGCTGCACCGCGTCGGCCGCCCCCGGGACGCGGCCCGGCTGCTGGGCGCCGCGGACGCCTGGCGCGGTGAACTGCCGCGCACCGTCCCCGAGGCGGAGGACGTACAAGAGACGGCCGACGCGCTGCGCGCCGTACTGGACGGCGACGGCGGGTACGCGGCGCTGCGCGCCGAGGGCGCCCGGCTCGCGCCCGCCGCGGTCATCGCACTGCTGGAGCGCGCGCCCGGCGCGGTCAGCGACAGCTGATCTGCGACCGCGCCCAGTCCCCGAACGCCAGCCGGCCGGCGGGCCCGGCCGGGGTGACCACCAGCCGCAGGGTCTTACGGCCCGCCAGCGGCACATGCACCGGCACCGCCGGCTGCCCGCCGCGCACCACACCGGAGCGCCACAGCCGCTCCCCGTCCGCGTAGACCGAGAAGCGCAGCGCCCCCGGCCCCAGGCCGAGATCGTCGACGCCGACGACGGCGTCGTACGCGGCGCACGGCTGGTTGAGGTCGATGACCACCGAGGACGGCGCGTGCACGCTCACGCCGTGCGGGTACGCCGTGCCGTCGATACGAGGCGCCTTCCGCTGCCACAGCCAGTCGCTCTCGGCCGCGCGCACCTCCGGCCGGCTGCCGTCGCCGGTGAAGTCGTAGGCCAGCGCGTTGATGCGGTACGGGGCCGGGGCCGGTGGTGTCGGCGTGGGCGTGGGAGTGGGTGTCGGCGTGGGACCGGGGCTGGGCGGCGGTGCCGTCGGCGGTGCCGGGCTGGGGGGCGGCGGCTTCGACGGGGCCGGTGGCGGCGTCGGCGCCGGGGTGGGCTTCGGCTTCGGCGCGGCGGCCGGCGCGGGTGGGGGCGGTGATGGC
>JOEL01000075.1 GCA_000720995.1 Streptomyces celluloflavus | reverse complement strand
GCAAAACGCTCGGCTGGCAAACCCCAGCCGAGCGCCTGCATAAACTGCTCGCGACCTGATCAACACAACCACGTGTTGCGACGACCCCTAGAAACCGCCCCTGGTGGAGCGGGCCCTTCGTCGATGCGGGTGGCGGCCGTCAGTCCGCCAAGAAGGTATCCGTATCAACGGTCACGTCGAACGGCTTCGGAAGGTGGATCTGCTCGCCAAACTTCACGGCGCTCAGCGTGCGGTAGACGTCGCTCTTGGGCTCGCCGTAGAGGGTGATGGTCGGGCCCCCGGGCGCGAAGCGATCGATGAGCAGGTACAGCGGAACATCCGCCAGGGCATATCCGGCGAGCTTGCCGATCCTGTCGTGGGCCGCGTTGGACTTCGAGGTGATCTCGACTACGAGTTCGGTTGCTGCGGCGGGAACACAGCCGGTGGTCTCACTTCGAACCAGAGTTTTCGGCGCGACGACAACGTCCGGGATGTACAGCCCATCGCGCGACGGCAGAGCGAGACCGAGTTGCTGGTAGACCCCCCACCCCCACTCTTTCGGCATGGCTGTGCGCAGAAAGGCATGCAATTCCTCAGCGATGTCGTTGTGCATGCCGTCCGGCGGTGGTGACACGGTGACGATCCCCTCGATGATCTCCACCTTGCAGCCCTCGGGGGCGTCCGTCTCCTCCCAGATACGGACCAGGTCGTCCCATTCATGGCCGTAGCCCTGAACGTGGTCGACGGTGAGTGCGCTCATGGCGGTCTCCTTTATCGGTACGTCACCGATCCCAGCATGCCGAACGGGACCCGTGGCAGTCCACAGGTCCCGTTCACCCGAATGGGAAAACCCCAGGTCAGCCGATACGTTCCAGCACCACCGGCGTGGCCGTGAACGCCGCGTCCGACGGGCCGATGCGGACGGCGCCGTCCAGGGCCTCCAGTGCGTAGCCGAACTTCTCGGGGGTGTCGGTGTGCAGCGTCAGCAGGGGCCGGCCCGCGGTCACGGTGTCGCCGGGCTTGGCGTGCAGTTCGACGCCGGCGCCGGCCTGGACCGGGTCCTCCTTGCGGGCGCGGCCGGCGCCCAGGCGCCAGGCGGCGAGGCCGACGGCGTAGGCGTCGAGGGTGGTGAGGGTGCCGGATTCGGCGGCGGTGACGACATGCTGTTCGCGGGCCACCGGGAGGGCGGCGTCGGGGTCGCCGCCCTGGGCGCGGATCATGCGGCGCCAGTGGTCCATGGCGGAGCCGTCGGCGAGGGCCTTGGCCGGGTCGGCGTCGGGGAGGCCGGCCGCGTCCAGCATTTCGCGGGCGAGCGCGAGGGTCAGCTCGACGACGTCCCGGGGGCCGCCGCCGGCCAGCACCTCGACGGATTCGCGGACTTCGAGGGCGTTGCCCGCGGTCCGGCCGAGCGGGGTGGCCATGTCGGTGAGCAGGGCGGCCGTGCGTACGCCGTGGTCGGTGCCCAGTTCGACCATGGTGGCGGCCAGTTCGCGGGCGTCCTCGATGTTCTTCATGAAGGCGCCGGAGCCGACCTTGACGTCCAGGACCAGGGAGCCGGTGCCCTCGGCGATCTTCTTGGACATGATGGAGGAGGCGATCAGCGGGATCGCCTCGACGGTGCCGGTGACATCGCGCAGCGCGTAGAGCTTCTTGTCGGCGGGGGCCAGGCCGTCGCCGGCGGCGCAGATGACGGAGCCGACGTCGCGCAGCACGTCGAGCATCTCGGCGTTGGAGAGCTGGGCGCGCCAGCCGGGGATCGCCTCCAGCTTGTCCAGGGTGCCGCCGGTGTGGCCCAGGCCCCGGCCGGAGAGCTGCGGGACGGCGGCGCCGCAGGCGGCGACCAGCGGGGCGAGCGGGAGGGTGATCTTGTCGCCGACGCCGCCGGTGGAGTGCTTGTCCGCGGTGGGGCGGGACAGCGAGGAGAAGTCCATCCGCTCGCCGGAGGCGATCATGGCGGCGGTCCAGCGGGCGATCTCGGCGCGGTTCATGCCGTTGAGGTAGATGGCCATCGCCAGGGAGGACATCTGCTCGTGGGCGACCTCGCCGCGGGTGTAGGCGTCGATCACCCAGTCGATCTGGTCGGCGGTCAGCTCACCGCGGTCGCGCTTGGTGCGGATGACGGAGATGACGTCCATGGGGGCTTCCTTTCGAACGAACGGGTTTCCCGGCTTCCGTGCCGCCGCGTGTGCGGACGCGCGCACGGGTCCGCCGTGCGCGCACCCGGTGAGACGGGTGGCGGTGCGTGGCGGCGGTGCGGCACGCGGAGCGGCGCCGGGACGTGCGGGGAGCGGGCCGGGGGCCGGGCGGCTCCGGAGTTCAGGGGGCGAGGTGCTGGGGGCCGAACGCGTCGGGCAGCAGCTCGGAGAGCGGGCGGATGCCGGCGGCGGTGTCGACCGGGAGCTGCGGGCCGCCGTGCTCGTACAGCAGCTGGCGGCAGCGGCCGCACGGCACGAGGAGCTGCCCCTCGCCGTCGACGCAGGTGAAGGCGGTCAGCCGCCCGCCGCCGCTGGCGAACAGGGCGGAGACCAGACCGCATTCGGCGCACAGGGCGAGGCCGTAGGAGGCGTTCTCGACGTTGCAGCCGGTGACCGTACGGCCGTCGTCGACGAGGGCGGCGGCGCCCACGGGGAAGCCGGAGTACGGGGCGTAGGCCCGGGACATCGCGTCCCGGGCCTGCCCGCGCAGCGCCTCCCAGTCGGGAGCTGTGGTCACTTGCCCTGGCCTCTTCGGTAGGTCTTTCCGATGGCTTTCGGTGGCCGTAGCCGCTGGGCGGCCAGCGAGAGCACCAGCAGCGTAGCGAGGTACGGGGCGACGCCGACGATCTCCAGCGGGACCGTGTCGGACGTGGCGTACCAGACGGCGAGCAGCACGGCCGCGACCAGGCTGATGACGCCCTGGGTGCGGTGGCCGCCGCGCAGCTTCCAGACCGCGAGGCCGAGCAGCAGCACGGCGAGCAGGAGCAGCAGCGCGTGCACGGTGGGCCCGCCGCCGCGCAGCTGGAGCGCGTCCATGAAGCCGAACAGGCCGGCGCCCATGGCGACGCCGCCCGGCCGCCAGTTGCCGAAGATCATGGTGGCGAGGCCGATGTAGCCGCGGCCGCCGGTCTGGCCGTCCTGGTAGATGTGCACGTAGATGGCGAGGAAGGCACCGCCGAGGCCGGCCAGCGCACCGGAGACGATCACCGCGGCGTACTTGTAGCGGTAGACGTTGACGCCCAGCGATTCGGCCGCGACCGGGCCCTCGCCGCTGGAGCGCAGCCGCAGGCCGAACGAGGAACGCCACAGGACGAAGAAGCTCACCACGAAGACGGCGACGGTCAGCAGGGTCAGCCAGGAGACGTTGGAGACCAGCGCGCCGAGGATGCCGGCCAGGTCGGAGACGAGGAACCAGTGGTGCTTCTCGACGGAGAGCAGCCAGTCGGAGAGTCCGGGGACGGTGAAGGTCGGCATATCGGGCATCGGCGGCGACTGCTTGTCGTTGCCGCCGGCCGCCGAGGCGGTGCCGCCGGCCGCGCCGAACCACAGCTTGGCGAGGAACTGCGTCAGGCCGAGCGCCATGATGTTGATGGCGACGCCGGAGATGATGTGGTCGACGCCGAAGGTGACGGTGGCCAGCGCGTGCAGCAGACCGCCGAGCGCGCCGCCGAGGATGCCGGCCAGCGCCGCGGCCCAGGGGCCGTGCTGCCAGCCGACCGCGCCGGCGGAGAAGGCGCCGAGCATCATCATGCCTTCGAGGCCGATGTTGACGACGCCGGAGCGCTCGGCCCACAGACCGCCCAGACCGGCCAGGCCGATGGGTACGGCGGCGTTGAGCGCGGCGGTGTACTGGCCGGATTCGGTCAGGTTGTTGGCGCCGGTGATGATCCGCAGCAGGGACAGCAGGATCAGGCCGCCCGCGATGAGCAGCAGCACCTTGGGGTAGGTGAGCTTGGTCCGGCGGGCCTGGGGAGCCTTGGTGGTCTGCGGGGACTTCGGCGCGGACGTGCCGTCGGAACCCTTCGCGACCGGGGCTGTGAGGTTCTCACTCACGCGGACACCTCCGCCTTGTCGGTCTTGCGGGCCTGGGCGGCGAGCTCCTCGCCGACCTGCCGCTGCTGGAGTCTGAGGCCGTAGCGGCGCACGAGTTCGTAGGCGATGACAACGCACAGCACGATGACGCCCTGCATCACGCCGACGATCTCCTGCTGGTAGTCCTCGAATTCGAGCTGGGTGCCGGTGCGTTCGAGGAAGCCCCACAGCAGCGCGCCGGCCGCCATCCCGACCGGGTGGTTACGGCCGAGCAGGGCGATGGCGATACCGGTGAAGCCGATGCCGATGGGGAAGTCGGTGCCGTAGTTGTACGAGACGCCGAGCAGCGTCGGCATGCCGATCAGACCGGCCGCGGCGCCGGAGAGCAGCATGGAGGTGACGACCATGCGCTTGACGCTGACGCCGCTCGCCTCGGCCGCGGACTCGGACTGGCCGACCGTCCGCAGGTCGAAGCCGAAGCGGGTGCGGTTGAGGACGAACCAGTACAGGGCGCCGACGATGACGGCGACGACGAGGAAGCCGTCGAGGGGCTTGGGGGTGGTGGGGATGGTGAAGAAGTGGCTGGAGGACGGGATGTTGGGGGTGTGGAAGAGGTTTCCGTCCTTCTGCGCGAGCCGGCCTTCCTGAAGGAAGTAGCCGATGACCGCCGCCGCGATGGAGTTCAGCATGATCGTGGTGATCACCTCGCTGACCCCGCGGGTGGTCTTCAGCAGGCCCGCGATGCCCGCCCAGACGGAGCCGACCAGCATCGCGACGATGATGATCAGCGGGATCTGGAGGAAGCCGGGGAGGGTCAGCGCGCCGCCGACCACCGCGGCGAAGAAGGCCGCGATGCGGTACTGGCCGTCGACGCCGATGTTGAAGAGGTTCATCCGGAAGCCGATGGCGACGGCCAGCGCGGACAGGTAGTACGGGATCGCCTTGTTGACGATCCAGACCTGGCTGTCGCTCTTGGAGCCGAAGTCGGCCATCACGGTGTAGGCGTGAATCGGGTCCTTGCCGGTGGCCAGGATGATCACCGAGGTGATGGCCAGCGCCGCGACGATCGCCAGGACGGGCGCGGCGACGCCCAGGATCAGCTTGTTCTTGTCGAGCTTCTTCACTCGGACTCCCCCTCCTGGGACGGGCGCGGCTCCTGGTGCGCGGCCTCGCCGGACGCGGTGAGGTGTCCGCTGGCGGCGCCGGTCATGGCCGAACCCAGCTCCTCCGGTGTGATGGTGGCGGGGTCCGCGTCGGCGACCAGCCGGCCGCGGTACATCACCCGCAGGCAGTCGGACAGGCCGATCAGCTCGTCCAGGTCGGCCGAGATCAGCAGGACGGCGAGACCTTCGCGGCGGGCGGTGCGTATCTGGTCCCAGATCTGGGCCTGGGCGCCGACGTCCACGCCCCGGGTGGGGTGCGCGGCGATCAGCAGTTTGGGGTGGTGGCTCATCTCGCGGCCGACGATCAGCTTCTGCTGGTTGCCGCCGGAGAGCGAGGCCGCGGTGACCTCGATACCGGGGGTGCGGACGTCGTACTCGGTGACGATCCGCTCGGTGTCCGCGCGGGCCGCCTTCAGGTCCAGCAGCCGGCCCTTGGCGTTGGGCCGTTCGGTGACATGGCCGAGGATGCGGTTCTCCCAGAGCGGGGCCTCCAGCAGCAGGCCGTGCCGGTGGCGGTCCTCGGGGATGTAGCCGATACCGTCCTCGCGCCGGGTGCGGGTGGCCGCGTGGCTGATGTCGGTGCCGTCCAGTGTGACGGTGCCGCTGTCGGGGTGGCGCATGCCCATGATGGCCTCGACGAGTTCGGCCTGGCCGTTGCCCTCCACCCCCGCGATGCCGAGCACCTCGCCCTTGTGGATGGTGAGCGAGACCTCGTCCAGGACGGTGCGCCGCACCCCCTCCGCGTCGGCGGTGACCAGCCGCAGCCCCTCGACCTCCAGCATCCGCACGTCCGTGACGGTGGACTCGCGGGTCTGCGGTGAGGGGAGTTCGCTGCCGACCATCAGCTCGGCGAGCTGCTTGGGTGTCGTCTCGCCGGGGACGACGGAGGCGACGGTGGTGCCGCGCCGGATGACGGTGATGTCGTCGGCGACCGAGAGCACCTCGCCCAGCTTGTGCGAGATGAAGATGACGGTCAGGCCCTCGGCCTTGAGCTCGCGCAGGTTGTCGAAGAGCGCGTCGACCTCCTGCGGGACCAGCACCGCGGTCGGCTCGTCGAGGATCAGCGTCCGGGCGCCGCGGTAGAGGACCTTGAGGATCTCCACGCGTTGGCGGTCGGCGACCCCGAGGTCCTCGACGAGGACGTCGGGGCGCACCCCGAGGCCGTAGCGGTCGGAGATCTTGACGATCTCGGCGCGGGCCCGGCCGCCGATGCCGTGCAGTTTCTCGCCGCCGAGAACGATGTTCTCCAGGACGGTGAGGTTGTCGGCGAGCATGAAGTGCTGGTGCACCATGCCGATGTTGCGGGCGATGGCGTCGGCCGGGCTGTGGAAGCTGACCTGTTCGCCGTCGATGCCGATGGTGCCCTCGTCCGGCTTCTGCATGCCGTAGAGGATCTTCATCAGCGTGGACTTGCCCGCGCCGTTCTCGCCGACCAGGGCGTGGACGGTGCCGCGGCGGACGGTGATGTCGATGTCGTGGTTGGCGACGACGCCCGGGAACCGTTTGGTGATCCCGCGGAGTTCCACCGCCGGTGCCACGGCGGGGGCGCTGTCTGCCTGGGTGCTGCTGGACGCTTTGATGGCGCACTCTCCTCGGGGGACAGGGAGTGGTACGGAGGAGCGGGGAGGCGACGATAACGCGTCAACCTCACGCTACGCGCGTAGTGTTGACGCCGGAAAAGCCGGCCGGCCGCCGAGGGTGACCGGCCGTCGGGCCCGGCGCGGCGGCTGAGCGCCACCGCACCGGGCCCGGCGGAGACCCTACTTCTTGGGGCTCTCGCCGACCTTGACCTGACCCGAGGCGATCTTCTCCTTCGCCGCGTCGAGCTTGGCCTGGATGTCGTCGATGAAACCGCCCGAGGTGGACAGCCGCACGCCGTTGTCCTTGAGGGTGTAGAGCTTGTCGCCGGTCAGCGGCTTCTTGTCCTTGACGCTCTTGACGAGGTCGAAGACCGCCACGTCGACGTTCTTCATCACCGAGGTGAGGATGGAGCCCTTGTACTGGGCCAGACCCGGCTGGAGGTACTGGTCGGAGTCGACGCCGATCGCCCAGGTGCCCTTCTTGCCGGCGACCGTCTCGATCGAGCCGTTGCCGGACTGGCCGGCCGCGGTGTAGATGACGTCGATACCGGCATCGAGCATGCCCTTGGCCTTGCCCTTGGCGGCGGCCGGGTCGTTGAAGCCCTTGTCGTCGTTGGCGTAGAGGTACTCGGAGGTGATCTTCGCGCTGGGGTCGGTCTCCCGGACGCCCTGCTCGAAACCGGCCTGGAACTTCTGGATCAGCGCGTTGTTCACGCCGCCGATGAAGCCGACCTTGTGGGTCTTGGACTTCAGCGCGGCGGCGACACCGGCGAGGTAGGAGCCCTCGTGCTCGGCGAAGACCATGCCGTAGACGTTCTTGGCGGTGGCACCGGAGTCGACGACGCCGAAGGTGGTCTTCGGGTAGTCCTTGGCGACCTTGTTGACGGACTTGCCGTAGTTGAAGCCGACGCCTATGACCGGGTTGTAGCCCGCCTCGGCCAGGGAGGACAGGCGCTGCTCGCGGTCCGCCTCGGTCTCGCCGTTCTTGGCGGTCATCAGCTTGGACTTGACGCCGAGTTCCTTGCCGGCCTTGTCCACGCCACGGGACGCGGCCTCGTTGAACGAGTGGTCGTCGCGGCCGCCGACGTCGAAGGCGAGGCCCACGCCCTTGTCCGCGCCGCCGGCCTCGGTGGACGATTCACCACAGGCGGTCAGCGAGGCGGCGAGGGCCGCGGTGGCCACTCCCGTGGCAACGATCTTGGATACCCGGTGCACGAGGGCCCCTTCGGCTCGCAGCGCCTCCGTCGGCGCTGATTCCGCCGCATCGTAACGCGCGTAGATGCGAGATAAAGGGGTGTTTGAAAGCCGTTATCGGATCGTCGCGAACGCTAGGTGGCAAGTAGCCTTACGGACAGTTGCCGTCAAGCAGCGCGGCGGCGGTGAAAAGCTCCACGCCCACCTCGATGGCCCGCTCGTCCACGTCGAAATCGCCGCGGTGCAGGTCGTACCGCCCCGCCTGGCCGGGCGGGCGCACCCCGAGCCGGGCCATCGCGCCCGGGACGCGCTCCAGGTACCAGGAGAAGTCCTCACCGCCGAGGGACTGCTCGGTGCCCTCGACGGTGTGCGCCCCGCGCCGGGCGGCCATCGCGTCGTGCAGCAGCTGCGCGGAGGTCGCCTCATTGACCACCGGCGGCACCCCGCGGACATAGTTGATCTGCGATTTCGCACCGTGCAGCGCGGCGATCTCGTCGATCGCGGCATGCACCAGATCGGGCGCCTGGCGCCAGGCGGCGAGGTCCAGGCAGCGCACCGTGCCGGACAGCTCGGCGTGCTGGGGGATCACATTGCAGGTGTGGCCGGATTCGAGCCGTCCCCAGGTGACGGCGAGGCCGGCGCGGGTGTCCGCCCGGCGGGCCAGCAGCGCGGGGACGTCGACGGCGACCCGGGCCGCGGCGGTGACCAGGTCGGTGGTCAGATGCGGGCGGGCGGTGTGGCCGCCGGGGCCGTCCAGGGTGACCTCCAGCCGGTCGCAGGCCGAGGTGATCGGGCCGGTGCGCAGCCCGATCCGGCCGGCGTCGACGTGCGGGTCGCAGTGCACGGCGAGGATCCGGCCGACGCCGTCCAGCGCACCGGACTCGATGGCGTCGACGGCGCCACCCGGCAGCACCTCCTCCGCGGGCTGGAAGAGCAGCCGCACCGGGCGCGGCAGCAGGCCCTCGCGGGCGAGCCCGGCGAGCACCAGTCCCGCGCCGAGGACGACGGTGGTGTGGACGTCGTGGCCGCAGGCGTGCGCGCGGCCGGGGACCGTGGAGCGGTAGTCGACGGTCTTGGTGTCCGGGATGGGCAGCGCGTCGATGTCCGCGCGCAGCGCCAGCGCGGGGCGGGCGGCGGCGGGGGCCGCGCCGGGGTCCACCGCGGCGCTCGCGGCCGGGTCCGTGCCGATGTCGCACACCAGGCCGGTACCGGTCGCCAGGACGCGGGGCGCCAGACCGGCCCGTTCCAGGCGGGCGGTGATCGCCGCGGTGGTCCGGAACTCCTGGTTGCCGAGCTCGGGGTGCATATGCAAGTCGCGGCGGAAGGCGATGAGTTCGGCGCGCAGGGCCTCGGGCAGCGTGCCGGGGAGAGGGTCCCCGGCTCGGGCGTCATCGGTGTCGGCGGCGGCTTCGGCGGCACGGGTCTTCAGTTGGTTCACCTGGGGAAGATTACGTGGCCGGGTGGGGCAACTGTCCCGCGATCAACAAAAGTTCAGCCCGTCAGGGGGAGAAAATGGGGCCGCACGGCGCATGGACCGCTGGGCCAACGGGTAGTACTCCGGGCTTCATCCGGCGACGATCCGCTGGGTGAAGGGCAGTCGGCGGACCTCGCGGGCGGTGCCGGTGACCCCGTCCAGGAACCCCTGCGCCCGCGGTGACGCCTTGCTCGTCAGCCACGCCGGGTCCACATCGCAGACCGCCACGGTGACGCCCGTGCCGGTCAGCGCGAGCGGCAGGGTGTGCACGACGGTGGAGGGGAAGCTGAGGACCAGTCGGCCGATGGGACCGCGCCGGGCGATGAGTTCGAGCGGCAGATCGGGGCGGACGACCTCCAGGCCGGTCTCGGTGGCGAGCCGGTGCAGCTTGTCGGTGCGCTCCCGGCGGTGCGCGAAGTAGCGGGTCGCGCCGTGCGCTTCGGCAAGCGCGCGGACCGCGTCCAGATAGCGGTCGGCGTCCACGACTCCGGTCTCCACGAGGGAGGTGCCGACGATGTCGGTGCCGCGGGTGAGCCGGGGCGGGCCGAAGCGGCCACGGGTCCAGGCGAACTCGTTGGCGGTGACCCGGACGCCGGGCGGCGCCTCGGGCAGCGAGCCGAAGACGCTGAAGACGCTCACGGTGCGCCGCCCGCCGTCCGGTTCCGGGGTGAGCCGGCGGCGCGCGGTGGCCGAGAACGGCGCGAAGGCCACCTCGCGCACACCGCGCCCGCGGCCGTGCCGGTGCCAGCGCACCAGCCGCTCCCCGCGGGCCAGTTGGCCGACGAACTCCATGGTGGCGGTGCCGTCGTCCACCACGACCAGTTCGCGGGCCCGGGTGAGGGTCAGCAGCAGCTGGACGTAGCGCGAGAACGGGTCGCCGATCACGACACGGTGGGCCCGCCGCAGCAGCGGGGTGAGCCCGCCGACGGTGCGCAGCGGCGCGCTCGCCCCGGCGCGGGCCTCCTCCCAGCGCACCGTGTGGCCCTCGTCGCGGGCGAGTTCGGCCATCCGGCGGAGCTGGCCGCGGGTCATCGGGTCGTGCGGGGAGAGCACGACGACGGTGAGCGCGGCGGCCTGTTCCGCGTGCGCCCATTCCAGGACGTTCAGCAGCTGGACCGGGCTCTCCACGAAGGCGAGCGTGCCGCGCTCCTCGGTGTCCGTGGCGCGCTCCGCGCCGGCCGGTCCGGTGCGCCGGCGCTGCCGGGGTATGCCCAGGAGGCGGCGGGCGGGGGGCGCCGCCTCCTCCTGGGGCGGGACCGGTGCGCCGGGCGTGGACGGCGCGGCGCCGGTCCCCTCGGATGAGCTCATATCGGCCGTCCCGTCAGTCCGTCGGTCGAGGGGGCTTTCGGTGGGTGGGTCCCGGTGGTCCGGCCGGGGCCGTCAGACCCCGGCCGGTGTGCGGTCGGCGTGGGCATCGGCGTCAGCGTCGGCATCGGCGACTGAGAGGTCCGCCTCGGCGACCACGCCCGCGACCCGGCGGAGCTTCTTCATCGGGCCGAGCTCGCTCGCGTAGACCTTCTTGACGCCGTCGCCGAGGGACTCCTCGATGATGCGGATGTCGCGGACCAGCCGGGTCAGACCGCCGGGCTCGACGGAGGCGGCCTGGTCGGAGCCCCACATGGCGCGGTCGAGGGTGATGTGGCGCTCGATGAAGGCGGCGCCGAGGGCGACCGCGGCGAGGGTGGTCTGGAGGCCGGTCTCGTGGCCGCTGTAGCCGATCGGGACGTTGGGGTACTCGTCCTGCAAGGTGTTGATCATGCGCAGGTTCAGCTCCTGGGCCTTCGCCGGGTAGGTGCTGGTGGCGTGGCAGAGCAGGATGTTGTCGCTGCCCAGGACCTCGACGGCGTGCCGGATCTGCCGGGGGGTGGACATACCGGTGGAGAGGATGACGGTGCGGCCGGTCGCGCGCAGGGCGCGCAGCAGCTCGTCGTCGGTGAGCGAGGCGGAGGCGACCTTGTAGCAGGGCACGTCGAACGTCTCCAGGAAGGCGACGGACGCGACGTCCCAGGGGGAGGCGAACCACGCGATACCGCGCTTCCTGCAGTACTCGTCGATGGCGCGGTAGCCGTCCGCGTCGAACTCCACGCGGTGGCGGTAGTCGATGTAGGTCATCCGGCCCCAGGGGGTGTCGCGTTCGATGTCCCACTGGTCACGCGGGGTGCAGATCTCCGGGGTCCGCTTCTGGAACTTCACGGCGTCGCAGCCGGCGTCGGCGGCGGCGTCGATCAGCGCGAACGCGTTCTCCAGGTCGCCGTTGTGGTTGATGCCGATCTCGCCGGTGACGTAGACGGGGCGGCCGGGGCCGGCGATCCGGTCGCCGAGGCTGCGGAGGCGGGAGTTGCTGCTCATGGGGAGGGTTCCTTCGTCATCAAGGGGAGGGGTGGCGATGCGTCGGGGGAAGAGGTGAAGGGGGTCGGGTGCTACGGGTGGGAGTTACGGAGCCGGTTCGGGCCGCAGGGACGGGCCCAGGAGCCAGCCGGCGATCTCGCGGATGGCGCCGCTGCCGCCGGGGGTCGCGGTGAGCGCGCGGGCCGCGCCGCGCACCACGTCGTGTGCCCCGGCGACCGCCACCGGCCAGCCGACGAGGTCGAAGCACGGGAGGTCGTTGACGTCGTTGCCGACGTAGAGCACCCGCTCCGGGTCGATACCGCTCTCCTCGCACCACCGCTTGAGGGCCAGGTCCTTGCGGTCGATGCCGTGCAGGACCGGGACCTGGAGTTTGCGGGCGCGGGCGGCGACGACCGGGTTCCGCTCCGAGGAGAGGATCAGCAGCTTCAGCTCCGCCCGGCGCAGCGCGGCGATGCCCAGGCCGTCGCCGCGGTGCACGGCGACCAGTTCCCGTCCGTCGGCGTCGATCAACACCCGGTCGTCGGTCTGGGTGCCGTCGAAGTCGAGTACCACCGCGTCGATGTCGTCGCGGGTGGGGAGGTGGGCGGGCTCGCCGGGGCGCGGTCCGTCCAGCAGCGGGGCCAGTGCGCGGGCGCGGTCGAGGTCGTGCGGATCGTCGATCTCCAGGACCCGGGCGGGGTCGGTGCGGACGAGTTCGGTACGGCCGAAGAAGCGGTGGCCGCTGATGCGGAACCCGGCGGCGTCCATGGCGTAGGCGGCGCCGGTCTCCAGCAGGTCCTGGGGGCGGTCCTGGCGGCGCGGCCGGTGGGACTTGTCGTGGTTGACGCCGTGGCCGCCGGTGGCGGTGGGGCCGGTGCCTCCGGCGGTCCGCGGGCGGGCGGGCGCCTGCCCGGCCGGTACGGGGTACGCCCCGCCGGCATCGTCGGCGTGCCCGGCGGCACCGTGCTCCGCATCGTCCGTCGCGTCCGCCTCATCCGCCGAGTCCCGCCAGACGAAGCCGTGGAACGGCGCGACGGTCAGCGCGCTGTCGGCGCCGCCCTCGACGACCGCGGCGGCCACCGCGTCGATGTCCGCGCGGTTCAGGAAGGGGCTGGTGCACTGGACGAGGAGGACGGTGCCGACCGGGGTGCCGTGCCCGTCCTCGTAGGCGTCCATGGCGTGCCGTACCGCGGATTCGCTGGTGGCCGTGTCGCCCGCGATATCGGCGGGCCGCCGTACGACGAGCGCGCCGGCGCCGCGCGCGGCGGCCGCTATCGCGGTGTCGTCGGTGGAGACGACCACATCGGTCACCAGGCGCGCGGCGCGGCAGGCGCGGACCGCGCGGACGACCAGGGGCACTCCGCCGACGGCGGCGAGGTTCTTGGCGGGTACGCCCTTGGAACCGCCGCGGGCGGGGATGACGGCCACGACGGCCGGCCGGTGCGGCGGGGTGTCCGGACCGGGCCGGTGCGGGGGGTGGTACGGCATTGCGGGCTCCTTCCGGGGGCCGTGCGGAGTGCTCACAGCTGCCCCCAGCGGCGGATGGCGGGGGCGATGCGCTGGACGCCGTGGCGGTAGGCGCCGCGGGCGGCCTCGCGGACGGTGTCGCGGGCGATCCGGCGCAGTGCGCCGGTCTCCTCGGGGGCGGCGGCGGGTCCGGCGAGCGGCGCGCCGTGCGGGTCCAGGCCGTACCGGGCGAGGATGCCGGGGAGATAGCCGGGGGCGGTGCGCGGTGTGTAGTACGGGGTGATCGGGGGCAGCCGGGCGGCGTCGCGCAGTGCGGTGACCCGGGCGCGGGCGGCGTCGAAGGCGTGCTCGTACGTGCCGTCGGCGGCGGTGCCCGGCAGGCCCTGCCGGGCGAGCCACTGCGGGTCGGCCACCGGGCGCGCGCCGGCGTCCAGTTCGTCCCAGGAGGCCAGGCAACCGGAGCCGAGGAAGTGGTGGTTGCCGAGGGCCTCGCGGATGCCGAGGTCGGTGAGGACGGCGGTGGGGATGCCGCGGTGCAGGGCTTCCAGGGCGGCGGTGGAGCTGACGGTCACCATCAGGTCGGTGCGGTCCAGGACCTCGCCCATGTTCCCGTACACCAGGCGGCAGTTGGCGGGCAGACCGCCGGGCACCTTGGCGGCGAGCTTCTGGTAGGGCAGTTCCTCGATGTGGGTGGTGTGCTCGCCCGGTCTGCTGCGGAGTTTGATCAGCACCTCCCGGCCGGGGTGCTGCCGGGCGTGCGCGACCGCCCGGCCCAGCAGGTACGTGCGGTCCGCGCGGCTCTCCGGTACGGAGGGCTGGGCGGCGAACACCACGGTGCGGGGGCCGGGCCGACCGCGGTAGGGCGCGCCGCCGAGGAAGGGCAGGGCGCATTCGACGACGCTGCCGTCGTCGGCGCCGACACCCCGGTAGACGCCGCGGAACCGGTCCGCGTCGTGCCGGGAGTTGGCGAGGACGACATCGGCGCCGTGCCGCAGCAGCAGGCCGTCGGCGAGCTTCTCGTAGACCACCCCGACGTAACCGGTGACGACGACGGGGCGGCGGCCGGCGCCCTGCCAGGTGCGGGCGAGACCGTGCAGCATGGCCTGCACCGCGCCGCCGACACAGGCCAGTACGACGACGTCGTAGGGGGCGGCGTCGGCGGACCGGGCGCCGCCGTGCCCCGGATCCGGTGTCATCAGGTCCAGGAAGTCGGCGCCGCGGATTTCGCGCAGCGCGTCCGCACGGGCGCCGACCTCGTCGAGCTGGCGGACCGTGGGGGTGGCGCGGCCGCGGAGCAGATATCCGTCGAGGCGGCTGTCCGGTTGGATGCGGTCCGCTGTCAAAGCGCCCCATTTCCACCGGGTATCCGAATCAGCGAGTACGGCGATCCGCGGCGAAGAAGCGGTACGTGATGGCACGACGATGACGCTAGAAAGGCGTTCCGCGGGGCGGGCCAACTCGGCCGCAACAGTCGGTTAACAGCGCATCGCCGAAGGAAGAACCACGACGGCCCCCGGCCGGGTTAACCATCCCGCCATTCGTCGTTCATATCGAAGCCCGCGCCCGGTAAAGACGTATGGCGGCGGCCCGCATAACGTCTCGCGGGTGGTCAAGCTCTCCGTCATCGTGCCGTTCTACAACGTGCAGACATTCGCGCCCGACACACTGAGAAGTCTGGCGGCGAATGCCCGTGCGGATTTTGAATTCCTGCTCGTCGACGACTGTTCGCGCGATGAGACCCCGCGGCTCCTGGCGCAGGCCGAGCGCGAACTGCCGGGCGCCCGGGTGCTGCGGCACGAGCGGAACGGCGGCCTGGCCACCGCGCGCAACACCGGCCTGGACGCGGCGCGCGGCGAGTATCTGGCCTTCCTGGACGGCGACGACTGGCTCGCGCCCGGCTACTTCGCGGAACTCCTGTCCGTGATCGAGGAGTTGGGCTGCGATTTCGTGCGCACCGACCACGTCCAGTGCACCGCGCGGACCCGTACCGTGCACCGCGTCCCGCACGGGCGGCGCGGTGTGGTGCTGGACCCGCGCGCGGCGATCCTGCCCGCCGACCGCTCCACCTCGGTCGACTACGCGTACGCCTGGGCCGGTATCTACCACCGCCGGCTGCTGGACGACGGTGTACTGCATTTCACCGACGGGCTGCGCACCGCGGAGGACCGTCCGTGGATCTGGCGGCTGCACCGTGAGGCGGCGTCGATGGCGGTGGTCGGACTGCTCGGTGTCTTCTACCGGCGCGGTGTGGCGTCCTCGCTCACCCAGATCGGAGATGTGCGGCAATTGGACTTCATTCGCGCTTTTGACCAGGTGATCGAGGAAACGGCGCGGGACCGGGATGCGGACCGGCTGCTGCCGAAGGCGGTACGGACGTATTGCGCGATCATTTCCCACCATCTCGGCTCGATGGAACGGTTCGAACCACCGGTCGCGCGGAAATTGCGGGCGATGAGTTCGGCGGCCATGAAACGTATGCCGCAGGATGTACTGAAAGAGGCGCTGGATTCGATGGACGCCGCGCGCGCGTCCCGGCTGCGGCGGCTGCGCCGGCGCCCCTCCGCCACGGCGGAGGTCGCCGTCTGATGCCCGGCCGACCGCAGACCCAGATCTTCCTGGCGTCCACGCTGTACGGCGCGGCGACGCTCGCCGCCGCGCTGGACGCCGGCTGCTTCCCGCCGGCCGGCCGCCGGCTGCTGGTGATCAGCAACAACGCCGCCGTCCCCGAGACCACCCCGGCGCTGGACACGATGCCGGGCTTCGACCGGGTCCGCGCCCGCTTCGACGGGGTGGTGTCGTGGAACGAGGCGATCCGCCCGTTCCATCCCGGTGGCTGGTCCCCGCGGGCGGACGACGTCCCGCTGTGGGAGCGCTACCTGCGGCTGCTGTGGGACCTGGGCGCGGACCGCATCGCGCTGGTCGTGGAGTCGATCCAGGTCAGCCCGGCGCTGGCGCTGGCGCAGCTCTTCCCCGAGGCGCCCCTCGACGTCTACGCCGACGGCCTGATGAGCTACGGCCCCACCCGCAGCAAACTCGATCCGCTCATCGGCACCCGCATCGGCCAGCTGCTCCACCTGGACCTGGTGCCGGGCCTGACCCCGCTGCTGCTGACCGAGTTCGGGGTCGCCCCGCAGACGGTACCGACCGGGGCGTTCACCGAGGTGCTGGACGAACTCGCCGACGCGAGCGGCGAGTTGGACGTACCGGAGGGCGGCGCGCTGCTGCTGGGCCAGTACCTCTCCGCGCTGGGCATCCTCACCCCGCAGGAGGAAGAGGAGCTGCATGTGCGGATGGTGCGCGGCGCCGTCGGGCGCGGCCACCGCGCGGTGGTCTTCAAACCGCATCCGTCCGCGCCCGCCCGCTGGTCCCATCTGCTGGAGCAGGAGGCCGCGGCGCTGGGCGTCGAACTGACCGTGCTGGAGCGCCCGGTGCCGGCCGAGGTCCTCTACCGGCGGATGCGGCCGGCGCTGGTCGTCGGCTGCTTCTCCACCGCGCTGCTGACGGCGGCCACGTTCTACGGGCTGCCGACCGCGCGGACCGGCACCGGGCTGCTGCTGGAGCGGCTGACGCCGTACCAGAACAGCAACCGCGTCCCGGTCACCCTCGTCGACGCGCTCGTCCCCGGACTGACCGCCGACGACGACACCCACCGTCCGGCCACCGCCGATGCCCCGGATATCGGCGGTCTGGTGACCGCCGTCGGCTATGCGATGCAGCACCAGATCCATCCGGGGCTGCGGCCGGCCGCCGAGCGCTATCTCGCCGCCCACCTCGACGAGCACACCTGGCGCTACTTCAAGCGCCGCCGGCTGACCGCGCTCGCACTGCCCGGCGCGCTCCCCGCCCAGCTGTCGTTCATCCCGCGCAACGCCGCCGTCCGCCGGGTGGCGCGCCGCGCGCGGGCGGTGCGGCGGCGCCTGCGGAAGCGGGCCGTGACCGGATGACGAGCGAGCTGACGGCGCCCGGCCGGACGGAAACGGCCGCCCCGCCTCCCCCGCCCCGCACCCGGGGGCCGCGGCTGCGCGCGCTGGACGGGCTGCGGCTGCTCGCCGCCCTGATGGTCGCCGCGTACCACTACGGGGGCCGCGGGGGCGATATATCCCGGGCATGGGGCAGCTCGCCCGCGCACCAGTTCCCCAGCCTCTCCGGCCTGTTCGCCTACGGCTGCCTCGGCGTCCAGATCTTCTTCGTGATCAGCGGCTTCGTCATCTGCCTCAGCGGCTGGGTCCCACCCGTCTCCCACCACCACCCTTCAGCGGGCCGGGCTTCGCCCGGTCTGTCACGACTGCGCTCCTTCACCGCCTCCCGTATCTCCCGCCTCTACCCCGCCTACTGGGTCGCGGTCCTCCTCGTCACCGCGGTCTTCGCGCTGCCCTGGGTCGCGTACCGGGCGCTGGGGCCCAGCGAGGTGCTGACGAATCTGACCATGCTGCAACTGCCGCTGGGCGTCCCCCGGGTGCTGGGCGTGTGCTGGACGCTCTGGGCCGAGCTGCGGTTCTACGCGCTCTTCGCGCTCTGCGTCGTGCTGCCGGGCGCCACCCGCGGCCGGGTCGTGCTGTTCTGCGCGGGCTGGACGCTGGCCGCGGCGCTGGCGCAGGCCGCGCACCAGCCGTTCCTCGATGTCGTCCTGATGCCGCAGTACGCCCCGTTCTTCATCGGCGGCGTCGGCCTCTACCTGCTGCACCGCTACGGCGCCCGCGATCCGATCGCCTGGGCGATCGTGCTGGTCAGCTGGCTGATCGGCCAGCACTACGCGGTCGCCGGGCTCTGGCACCCGCCGTCCGCCACCGCCTTCTCCTACCGCTCCGCGGCCGGCATCGTCGCGGTCGTCACGCTCGGCTTCGCGCTGGTCGCGGCCGTCGCGCTGGGCGCCCTGCGGTGGGCGAACTGGCGCTGGCTGACCGTCGCCGGGGCACTGACCTACCCGTTCTATCTGGTGCACGAGCACCTGGGCTGGGTCGTCGTCCACGCGCTGCACCGCGGGCTGGGCGTGCCCTCGTACGCGACGTTCGCGCTGACCGTCGGCCTGATGCTGCTGCTGGCGTGGCTGCTGCACCGCTGGGTGGAGCGCCCGCTCACCCCGTTCCTGAAGCGGTCGGTCGACCCGAAGCGGCCGCCCGCCGGGGCGGCTCCGCTCCCGCCTCCTGCCGCGGGGCCGTAGCCTTCCGCGGGGCCATCGTCGCCTCGATCCCCGCGACGATGACGCGCAGCCCAACCTCGAAGCTGCGGTCCATCTCGTCGAACATCTCCCGCCCGGCTTTTGCCGCGAGCGGATAGTCGGCGCCGAGCCGCCGTTCGCGGTCGGTGAGGTCGTAGGCCGGGTCGCGGACGGCGGCGGAGCGCTGCTCCGGCGCGCCGGGGACGGGGTAGACCGACTGCTCCTCGATGACCTGCCCGATGGTGAAGTTGTACGCGGTCCACCAGCACCGCGCCGCGTCGTCCGGGGTGAACCCCGCGTCGACGAAGCGGCCCAGGAAGATTTCGAGCGGCTGGGCGGCGCTGTCGTCGGTCATCCGGGTGCCGCTGAAGACCTTGGCGCCGTCGCGGTAGCCGAGCAGTTCGCGGCGGAGCGCCGAGCAGGCACCGATGACCATGTCCTGCCAGCCCATGCCCAGCGCCTCCGCCGTGGCGGCGTCGTCCGGCCCGTCCGGCCCGTCCGCGATCATCCGCCGGAGCATCTCCGTCGCCATCTCGTCCAGCAGCGCCTGCTTGTTCTTGAAGTGCCAGTAGAGCGCGGGCGCCTGGACGTTCAGTTCCTTGGCGATGCGGCGCAGTGTGAGCCCGTCCAGGCCCACCTCGTTCAGCAGCCGCAGGGCGGTGTCCACCACCAGTTTCCGGTCGAGTCGCGAAGCCATGTTGACAACTTAACACCGTTAAGGTCATCCTCGGAACCATGGAACTTAACAATGTTAAGGACGTCCACACCGCGGCCGCGGGCCCCGTCGCCACCACCCCCGGCGCCCCCGTGGACGTACTGATCGCCGGCGCGGGCCCGACCGGCCTCGCGCTCGCCATCGACCTCGCCCGGCGCGGCGTCCACGCCCTGGTCGTCGAGCGGCAGGACCACCTCTCGCAGGGCGCCCGCGGCACCGGCCTCCAGCCGCGCACCCAGGAGGTCTTCGACGACCTCGGGGTGCTCACCGCAGTCCGGGCGGCCGGCGGCAGGTACCCGCGTGTGGCGCTGTGGGAGAACGGCCGGATCGCCCGGGAGGTCGAGATGGTCGAGCGCGTCGAACCGACGCCCGCCATCCCCTACTCGAACACCCTGATGGTCCCGCAGTGGCGCAATCTGGAGCTGCTGTACGCACGGCTGACGGAGCTCGGCGGCGGCGTGCTCTTCGGCACCGAGCTGACCGGTTTCGAGCAGGACGCGGACGGCGTCACGGCCCGGTGCGGCCTCCCCGGCGGCGGGATACGGACCGTCCGCGCCCGCTATCTGGTCGCCACCGACGGCGGGCGCAGCACCGTACGCAAGGAACTCGGCGTCGGCATGAGCGGCCCGGCCCTGCCCGAGGGGGCGGCGCTGCTCGCGGATGTGGTGATCGAGGGCCTCGACCGGGACCACTGGCACCGCTGGATGGGGACGGACGGCTCGTTCACCGCCGCCCTCCCGCTCGTCCACACCGACCTCTTCCAGACCATGGTCGTGGCGACGCCGGAGCCGGACACCGCGCCCGACGCCGTCCGCGCCCGGATCGCGGACCACACCGGCCTCGCCGTGGAGCAGATCCGCGAGGTCCGCTGGGCCTCCGTCTTCCGCCCCAAGGCCGGTATGGCCGACCGGTACCGGATCGGCCGGATCTTCCTGGCCGGCGACGCGGCGCACATCCACTCCCCGGCCGGCGGCCAGGGCCTGAACACCAGCGTCCAGGACGCCTACAACCTGGGCTGGAAGCTCGGCCAGGTACTACGGCACGGCGCCCCGGACAGCCTCCTCGACAGCTACGAGAGCGAGCGCCGCCCGATCGCCGCGAGCATCCTGGCCACCAGCACCCGGCTGCACCGCTCCGGCGAGCTGCGCCGCGGCCGGGATCTGCACCAGCTCGGTATCGGCTACCCCGACAGCCCGCTCACCCGGGAGCTGCGTCCGGAGATCCCCAAGGGCGCACCGCACGCGGGCGACCGCGCCCCCGATGCGCCCCTGACCACCCCCGACGGCACCCCCACCCGCCTCTTCGACGCCTTCCGCGGCCCGCACTTCACCCTCCTCGCGCTCGGCGCGGTCGACCTCGCGGGCCTGTCCGCCCTCACCTCCCTGCCCGCCGGCCCGCCCCTGCTGCGCACCGTCCGCGCCGGCGGCCCCGCCCCCGATCTGCTCGACCCCGACGGCCACCTCGCCGACGCCTACGGCACCGACCCCGCCGTCTACCTCATCCGGCCCGACGGCTATGTGGCCCTGGCCGCCCCGGCGGAGGACGCCGCCCGGCAGGTGGCCGCGGCGCTGGGGGGCTTCTGACGGATCTCCGTGGAGGAAGGAGCGGTGTCTGGTGCGTGCGATCGCAAGGCGCCGGGATGTCTTCATAGCGGAGCTATGGGGGCATTTCGGCAACGCCGCGAGCGTGCGTGCCAGGCGCCGCGACGCCGCGGAGATCCGTCAGAAGCCCCCTAACCCCGTACCTGGGCACCGCGATACCGCAGCCGGCGTCCTGACCCCGCCGGCGCCGCCACCCCGGAACGCATACGAGGCCGTACCGGCGAATCCCCGCCGGTACGGCCTCGTATCTGGAACGTGCGCCCGCCCCGCTAGACGCAATACCGGTGATTTAGGTGGCTTTCCGGCTGGTGGGTCTGGTCTTGGTCGGTCCGACCAGTGTCACGCGGGGAGTGCTCGGTCGGGGCGGA
>JOEL01000074.1 GCA_000720995.1 Streptomyces celluloflavus | reverse complement strand
CTTTCAGCGCCGATGGTACTGCAGAGGGGACTCTGTGGGAGAGTAGGACGCCGCCGAACAAATTTTAAGCTCCGGTCTTTGAACCTTTTGGTTCAGAGATCGGAGCTTTTTTTATTCCGTTTTTTGGAAGAACGCCTCGTTACCCGAGTTTCGTCTCGGGGAACGAGGCGTTCTTGCGTTCCAGGGTAGTTGTGGGAGATGGAGCGAGCCCCTACAGCTTTGCTGTCGTCCCTGTAGACCGGTGCGTAGAACCCTCTGGACCTGGGCGCCGATTGGCTGTCGGTGGTCGTAGCGGCATTCGTAACGCTGCGGCGGTTGTAACAGGCGGTCGTGGGAGTCGGCAGAAGGAAGTCCCCGGGGACGCAGAGGGAGCGGAGCCGGACTGTGTGGGCCGGTGCTCGTCCGGGGTTCGGGCTCTGGTCGTTCCACCAGGCCCAGGGGCATAGAGGGGCTGCCGTGCCGCCTTGTGGCGTCTGCCGGAGCGCGGTTAGAGGCGGCCGGCGGACTTCAGGGTGAGGTAGGCGTCGGCCAGGTCGGGTGCCAGGTGGGCGGGGGTGGAGTCGATGACCGTGACGCCGTGGTGGCGGAGGCGGTCAGCGGTGCGGCGGCGGGCGGCGCGGGTCTGTTCCGCGGCGGCGGCTGCGTAGAGGGCCTGAGGGGTGTGGCGGCCGGCGGCCATTTCCTCGATACGGGGGTCGGCCACGGCCGCGACGATGAGTTCGTTGCGCTGGGTGAGGCCGGGGAGGACCGGCAGCAGGGCCTCTTCCACGGGGGCCGCGTCGAGGCCGGTGAAGAGAACGATGAGGGACCGGCGCGGGGTGCGGCGGCGGATCGCGGCGGCCAGGCCACGGGCGTCCGCCTCGACGAGTTCGGGTTCGAGGGGCGCGAGGGCGTCGGTGAGCGCCGGGAGAAGATCGCGGGCGGTGCGGCCCTGGACGGAGGCTCGTACGCGGCGGTCGTAGGCGAGCAGGTCCACGTGGTCGCCGGCGCGGGCAGCGAGGGCTGCGAGCAGCAGGGCCGCGTCCATGGAGGCATCGAGGCGGGGGATGTCACCGACGCGGCCGGCCGAGGTGCGGCCGGTCTCCAGGACCAGCAGGATGCGGCGGTCGCGTTCGGGGCGCCAGGTGCGGACGGCGAGAGCCTGTCGGCGGGCGGTGGCCCGCCAGTCGATGGAACGGGTATCGTCGCCGGGGGCGTAGTCGCGGAGGCTGTCGAATTCGGTGCCCTCGCCGCGGGTCAGAATGCTGGTGCGGCCGTCGAGTTCGCGGAGCCGGGCGAGCTTGGCGGGCAGATGCTTGCGGCTGGTGAAGGGCGGCAGGACGCGCAGGGTCCAGGGGACCCGGTGGCTGCCCTGCCGGGCTGCCAGGCCGAGCGGGCCGTACGAGCGGACCGTGACGCGGACGGCGTGGTGATCGCCGCGGCGGGTGGGGTGGAGCGTGGTCGTCAGGCGCCGGCGTTCGGCGCCGGGGATGCGGACGGTGTGGCGGGAACGGGGGAGGTCCGAGCCAGGCTGGAAGGAGCTGGGGGGCCAGGCGTCGCGGATCAGGGCGCGCAGCGTGCGGCGGTCCGGGTTGGTGATGGTGAGGTGTGTGTGGGCTTCACCAGATAGTCGAACGGTTGTTTCACCGGATCGGGTGAACTGGAGCTTCCGCACTGGCGCGGCGAGGGCCAAGTCGCACAAAATTCCTATCAGCAGGGCGAGTTGGACGGTGAGGAGGCCAAGCCAGCTGGGAAGGACGAAGCCGACGAAGAGGGCTCCGAGTGCGGAGATGAGGGCGGTGCGTCCGGTCAGGGCCACGGCGTCGTCTCAGCGGGGAACGGGGAGGTGGGCGAGCACGGCGTTGATCACGGAGTCCGCGCTGACTCCCTCCATCTCCGCTTCGGGGCGGAGCTGGACGCGGTGCCGGAGCGTGGGGAGAGCGAGGGCCTTGACGTCGTCAGGAGTGACATAGTCGCGGCCGGTGAGCCAGGCCCAGGCCCGGGATGTGGAGAGCAGGGCAGTGGCTCCTCGGGGGGATACACCGAGGGAGAGTGAGGGGGATTCGCGGGTGGCACGGCAGATATCGACTATGTAGCTGGTGACCTCGGGGGAGACGGTGGTCTTGGCGACCGCGGCTCGGGCCGCATCGAGGTCGGCGGCCGAGGCGACGGGGCGGAGACCCGCGGCGTCCAGGTCGCGTGGGCTGAAGCCGTCCGCGTGGCGGGTGAGGATGTCGATCTCGTCCTGGCGGTCGGGCAGCGGCACCGTCAGCTTCAGCAGGAAGCGGTCGAGTTGGGCCTCGGGGAGCGGATAGGTGCCCTCGTACTCCACCGGGTTCTGGGTGGCGGCGACGAGGAACGGGTCGGGGAGCGGACGAGGGGTGCCGTCGACGGTCACCTGGCGCTCCTCCATCGCTTCGAGCAGGGACGCCTGGGTCTTGGGGGGCGTGCGATTGATCTCGTCGGCGAGAAGGAGGTTGGTGAAGACAGGGCCCGGCTGGAAGGAGAATTCGGCGCTGCGGGCGTCGTAGACCAGGGAACCGGTGACGTCGCTCGGCATCAGATCGGGGGTGAACTGGACGCGCTTGGTGTCGAGTTCGAGAGCGGCCGACAGGGCGCGTACGAGCAGGGTCTTGGCGACGCCCGGGACGCCTTCGAGGAGCACATGCCCGCGGCAGAGCAGCGCGACGACCAGGCCGGTGACGGCGGGGTCCTGGCCTACGACGGCTTTGGAGATCTCGGTGCGCAGGGCCTCCAGCGAGGCTCGGGCGCTGTCAGCGGTCAGGGTGCTCACGGGGGGCGTGCCTCTCTTGGGAAACGATCGAGGTTTCGAGTGCGTCGAGTTGGTCGGCCAGGTGCACCAGAGCCTTGTCGTCCGCGGGTGCCGGGCCGAAGAGCAGGGCGTGGAGGCCGGGTTCGGTTCCGGTGGCGGCGGTCAGGTGGGCGTGGACGGCCGGGAGGAGGACGTCGGGGGTGTGGGCGTGTGCGGGGGGCACGCCGATGAGGGGCGCGATCCGGGTGCGGGTCGCGGAACGCAGGACGGCCGAAGCGCGGTCGCGGGCGCCGGCCTGCTCGTAGAGGCGGGCGTGGCCCTCGGTGGTCTCGGCGGCCGGGACGGTGACCGGGAGACGTTCGGTCACGAGTGGGCCGAGCCGGCGGGCGCGCCACAGGGCCGCGAACGTGGCGGCGAAGGCGAGTTGGAGCAGCCCCCAGCGCCAGCCGGACGGGACGAGGTCCAGGAATCCGTGCTGTTCGGCCGGGGCGGACGAAGGGTCGCTGACAGAGGGGAGGTACCAGACCACATGCTGATGAGCACCGAGGAGCTGAAGGGCCAGCGAGGCGTTGCCGCGCTCGGCGAGACGGTGGTTGTAGAGGAAGTCGGGAGCGCCGAGGAGCACGGTGTCGCGACCGGTGTCCGGGGCCGGCAGGCGCAGCAGGGTGGGCAGACCGCCGCTGGAGTAGCAGCGGTCGGCGGTGCCGTCGGGCTTCGCGTAGCGCAGGCCGCCCATCAAGGCGTCGCCGGCGCGGCGGGCTTCGGGCAGCGTGCAGGAGGGCCGGCGCGTCGAGACACCGGCCTTGGATTCGGCCCGTACACCCGGTGCGAAGGCGCCGAGGGTGGTGGGGCCGGGGGCGAGCAGGACGGTGCGGCCGGTGGTGTGAGCGGTCGCGGTCCGCAGACCGGTCAGCTGTCGTGCGGTCAGGAGGTCGGGGTCGGTGACGAGGAGGGTGGTGAGCGGGCCGGCCGCCGCGGCGGCTTCCTCGACGGTGGTGACGACCTGGGTGGTGATGCCGTGGGCGGCGAGCAGTTGGGCGAGCGCCAGGCTGCCCGCACGGTCCGGGGAGCGGGGATCGAGCCGGCCGTGCCGCTCGCCGGATTGCAGGGCCGCGATTACCACACCGGTGACGACGAGCAGGAGGAGCGCGAGCAGCAGTCCTCGGGACCGGGTCCACAGACGGCGGGCGGTCGGGGAGAGCGAGGCGGGACCCGAGGCGGCCGTGGTCATCCGCCGCTCCCGGGCCGGGCGGTGACCAGGTGGGGCTTGGCGTGCTGCACCTCGGTGTCGAGGGCGCTCACGAAGGCGTACTCCGGCTCCGTTGCGGAGCGGCCGCCGTATGTGACGTCGTCGAAGGTACGGGCCGCGGTGCGCAGTCGGCCGGCATGCGCCGGCAGTGCCCGGCCGGCTTCGGCGGCGGCCTCGTCGGCGGTGCGCCCCGGGCCGGGGGTGAGCAGAGCTCGTTCTTCGAGGGCGAGGACGAGGGCGCGCATGCGTTCCTGGACGGCCTGGCTCCAGTGGCCCGTTGCGGCGTGCCGGTCCGCGGCAGACCGGTGTTCGGCGGCGGTGCGGTGGGTGTCGGCGAAGAGTGCGCCGCTGGTGGTCGGGGTACGGCGTACCGCGCCGAGCCGCAGCCGGAGGGCGACGATGAGCAGCAGGACGAAGGCGGCGATGGCGAGGAGCCCGATCCAGCCGCCCGGTGTGACCCCGGCGGCCGCGCGGAACAGCTCGTCGATGCGTTCCCAGAACCAGCTCAGGGCCCGCTGGAGCGGGCTGGGATCGTGCTGGTGGTACCGCGGGTCGGACAGTTCGCGTTCCGCCGCCTCGCGGGCGGGGACGCGCGGGATCCTCACCGGTATGTCGTCGCCGGAGCGCGCTGTCAGGCGTCCGAGCGCGGTCGTGCTCCCCGCCGTGGTCACCGCATCAGCTTCCCGGCGCGGTGTCGGTGGGCTGCGTCCCGGGGCCGTCCGCGGGGGTGTTCGTGCCGTAGCCGGGGAGGCCGGCGGCGCGGGCGAGTTCGAGGTCGAGCGCCTCGCGGCGGATGCGCTGGTCCATGTAGAGGAGCGCGGTGACGCCGGCGCTGATCGGGAGGGTGATGGCGGAACTGATGACGGCGCCGATGCCCAGCACGATCAGGAACGTCCAGCCGGTGTCGGCGCCGGCCCCGTTCGCCCAGTCGATGAGGCTCTCGCCGCCGAAGAGGACGGCGACGAAGGTGGCGGGGATCTGGACGATGAGCTCGACGACGAAGATCAGGATGTATGCGAGGAGCTGGACGCCCAGCACGCGCCACCAGGAGCCGCGTACGAGCTTGGCGGAGCGCTGCATGGACGTGATGACGCCCTGCTTCTCCAGCATCAGCGCGGGGGCGGCGAGGCTGTAGCGGACCCACAGCCAGATGCTGACGGCGACGGCCGCCAGCCCGCCCAGCAGGGTGAGGATCACAGCGATCGGCGACGGGGCCAGAACGGCCAGGATGAAGCCGGGGGCGAGGCCGATCACCGTGACGGCCCCGATGATCACGGGGAGCAGGAGAAGCAGGCCGAGGAGGCGCGGGAGCTGGCCGCGGGCGTCCCGCCAGGCTTCCGCGGTGGTCACCGAACGGCCGAGGACGGCACGGCTGACGACCATGGTGAGCAGCCCGGTGGCGATGAGGGTGGCGAGCAGCCTGATGAGCCAGGCGACGCCGGAGCCGGCGAGCGCGGTGCCCATTTCGTGCAGAACATCGCCCGGCCGGAGGTCGTCGCCGTTCTGCAGGGAGGGCAAGCGGCCGGCGCTCGGGAGCCACACTTTGGTGACGAGGGTGACGGCGGTCTGCGAGACGATCGCGACGAGCAGCGTGATGGAGAGCACGGCGCGCCAGTGGGCGCGCATGGCCGATACCGCGCCGTCGAGGATCTCGCCGACGCCGAGCGGGCGCAGGGGGATGACGCCCGGCTTGGCGGCCTGCGGTGCCTGGGCCCAGCCGCCACCCCATCCGGGGCCGCCACCCCATCCGGGCTGATGGCCGGGGCCGGGAGGTCCGGCCGGGCCGCCCTTGCCGGAGGTGGCGCGCTCGCGGTTGCCGGGGCCGCTCTGGCCGGGAATGCGGGCGGGGGCCGACCACTGGCCGGCGGGCGGCTGGTGCGCGGACCAGTTAGGGGGAGGCGGCTGCTCGGCGGAGGCCGGCCGGTCTTCCGGGGCGGGCGGCTGGGTGGGCTGCTCCGTGGTGCCGCGGTCCGGCTCGTCGGAGGGGGCGGATCCGGGCGAGGCCCAGCCCGGAGAGTTGTTCATCGTCGCTCCTTCTTGCTGCCCGGTCGCCGCGGCGACCGGGGTCCGGGGTCCGCGGTGTCAGCCATCGTGTCATGGCGTGTCGCGCTGCGTGCCCGTGCCCTGAGCGGTAAGGCACCTTCTGTTCGCGGTGGTGTGGACGGCAGACTGGGCGGATGGCCGATCAGCACGAGGTATTCGAGGCGGGCGCCGCGTCGCTCGCAGTCCCGTCACTGCGCTGGGAGGAGCCGCCCGAGGGGCCCGTACTGGTCCTTCTCGATCAGACGAGGCTGCCCGCGGAGGAGGCCGAACTGGTCTGTACGGACGTGCCGGCGCTGGTGCAGGCGATCCGGACGCTGGCTGTGCGAGGGGCTCCGCTGCTGGGCATCGCGGGTGCGTACGGCGTCGCGCTGGCCGCGGCGCGGGGGTTCGACGTGGACGACGCGGCGGAGGCGCTGGCGCATGCCCGGCCGACCGCGGTCAACCTGGGGTACGGGGTGCGCCGGGCGGCCGCCGCGTACCGCGCGGCGGCCGCCGGCGGGGCCGGGGCCGAGGCGGCCGCCGCGGCGGCGCTGGCCGAGGCGCGCGCCGTACACGCGGAGGATGCCGAGGCCAGCAAGCGGATGGCGGCGCACGGTCTGGCGTTGCTGGGGGAACTGCTGCCGGGCGGCGGCCATCGGATTCTCACGCACTGCAATACGGGTGCGCTGGTGTCCGGGGGTGAGGGGACCGCCCTGGCGGTGGCGCTGGCCGCGCACCGGGCCGGTGACCTGCGGCGGCTGTGGGTGGACGAGACACGGCCGTTGCTGCAGGGGGCTCGGCTGACCGCCTACGAGGCGGCGCGTACGGGCATGCCGTACACGGTGCTGGCGGACGGGGCGGCGGGTTCGCTGTTCGCCGCGGGGGAGGTGGACGCAGTGCTGATCGGTGCGGATCGGATCGCGGCGGACGGGGCGGTGGCCAACAAAGTGGGTAGCTATCCGCTGGCGGTTCTGGCCGGGTATCACCACATTCCGTTCGTGGTGGTGGCGCCGATCAGCACGGTGGATCTGGCGACGGAGGAGGGGGCGGACATAGAGGTGGAGCAGCGGCCGGGCCATGAGGTGACGGAGTTCCCGGTGCCGTACGTGCGAGGGGCCGGGGCGGAGGCGGGCGCCGGAACGGCGGTGGCGCCGCTGGGCGCGCAGGCGTACAACCCGGCCTTCGACGTCACGCCGCCGGAGTTGGTGACGGCGATCGTGACGGAGGCCGGGGTGGTGTCGCCGGTCACCCGGGACGGGCTGGCAGCCATGTGTTCCACGTCACGATGGAGTAAGTCACGATCAGGTAATGGGATGATGGCCGAATGAAGGGACGCGTCCTGGTCGTCGACGACGACCACGCACTGGCAGAGATGCTCGGCATCGTGCTGCGTGGCGAAGGCTTTGAACCGTCGTTCGTGGCGGACGGCGACAAGGCGCTCGCCGCCTTCCGCGAGACCAAGCCCGATCTTGTCCTGCTCGACCTGATGCTGCCCGGCCGGGACGGCATCGAGGTGTGCCGGCTGATCAGGGCCGAGTCCGGGGTGCCGATCGTCATGCTGACGGCCAAGAGCGACACGGTGGATGTGGTGGTCGGGCTCGAATCGGGCGCGGACGACTACATCGTCAAGCCGTTCAAGCCCAAGGAACTGGTGGCCCGGATCCGGGCCCGACTGCGGCGCTCGGAGGAGCCGGCGCCCGAGCAACTGGCCATAGGTGACCTCGTCATCGATGTGGCGGGCCACTCGGTCAAGCGCGACGGGCAGTCGATCGCGCTGACCCCGCTGGAGTTCGACCTGCTGGTGGCGCTGGCGCGCAAGCCGTGGCAGGTGTTCACGCGTGAGGTGTTGCTGGAGCAGGTCTGGGGCTATCGGCACGCCGCCGACACCCGGCTGGTCAACGTCCATGTGCAGCGGCTCCGTTCCAAGGTCGAGAAGGATCCGGAGCGGCCGGAGATCGTGGTGACCGTCCGTGGCGTCGGCTACAAGGCCGGACCCAGCTGAGATGAGCCGGGACGGTGCGGCCCCGGAAGGAAAGCGGGGGCGTACCGCCGGCCCGCAGGACGAAATGTCTTTCTCGGGGAGGTTGTCCGCCCGGCTGCTGCGGGGTGGCCAGCTGCTGCCCGATGGCGCGGTCAGCGGGCCCGTCCACCCGCTGCTGCGGCTCTTCAGCCGCTGGGTGCGGCGGCCGCTGCTGTCCGCCCTGCGGCTGTGGCGGCGCAACATCCAGCTCAGGGTGGTCGCGACGACCCTGCTGATGTCGCTGGCCGTGGTACTGCTGCTCGGTGTCGTGGTTGTCGGACAGGTCCGCAACGGCCTGCTCACCGCCAAGGCGCAGGCCGCGCAGAGCCAGGCCGTGGGCGGTTTCGCGTCCGCCCAGAAGCTGGCCGACGGTGCCGGCGACGCCCGCGCCGACGAGAGCACCCGGACCGGGAACCGTGGCACCCAGGACTCCGCGACCTGGCTGACCAGCGTGGTCGAGCAGCTCGCGAGTGGCGGGCAGGGCGTCTTCTCCGTCGTGGCGCTCAGCTCGGACTCCGACGAGCCGTTCGGCGACGCCAGCCCCGGCACCCGGGGACCGCGCGCCTCCGGGGACGTCGATCCCGAGCGCAGCGTGCCCGCCGATCTGCGCCGGAAGCTGGACACCAAGACCGGCACGTTCCGCGAGTACACGCAGATCAAGCGCATCGGGTCCAACGAGGGCGTGCCGGCGATCATCATCGGCAAGCGGCTCAACGATGTGAACAGCAACCAGTACCAGCTCTACTACCTCTTCCCGTTCAACCAGGAAGAGGAGTCGCTGAAGCTGGTGACGACGACGCTCGCGACGGCCGGGGTGTTCGTCGTGGTGCTGCTCGGCGCGATCGCCTGGCTGGTCGTGCGGCAGGTCGTCACGCCCGTACGGATGGCCGCGGGGATCTCCGAGCGGCTGGCCGCGGGGCTCCTCCAGGAGCGGATGAAGGTCACCGGCGAGGACGACATCGCGCGGCTCGGCGAATCCTTCAACAAGATGGCGCAGACCCTCCAGGTCAAGATCCAGCAGCTGGAGGAGCTGTCCCGGATGCAGCGCCGTTTTGTCTCCGATGTCTCGCACGAGCTGCGGACGCCGCTGACCACCGTCCGGATGGCGGCCGAAGTCATCCACGAGGCGCGCGACGACTTCGACCCGACCACCGCGCGCTCCGCGGAGCTGCTGAGCGGACAGCTCGACCGCTTCGAGTCGCTGCTCGCCGAGCTGCTGGAGATCAGCCGGTTCGACGCGGGCGCGGCGGCGCTGGAGGCCGAGCCGATAGACCTGCGCGACGTCGTGCACCGCGTCATCGAGGGCGCCGAGCCGCTGGCCGAGCGCAAGGGCACCCGCATCATGGTGCGCGGCGGCGAGCAGCCGGTGATCGCCGAGGCCGATCCCCGGCGGGTGGAGCGCGTGCTGCGCAACCTCGTCGTCAACGCCGTCGAACACGGCGAGGGCCGGGACGTGGTGGTACGGCTGGCGTCCGCCGGCGGCCGGAGTGGCGGCGCGGTGGCCGTCGCGGTGCGTGACTACGGCGTCGGGCTCAAACCCGGTGAGGCGACGCGCGTCTTCAACCGTTTCTGGCGTGCGGACCCGGCGCGGGCCCGCACGACGGGCGGTACGGGTCTGGGCCTGTCCATCGCCGTCGAGGACGCCCGGCTGCACGGCGGCTGGTTGCAGGCGTGGGGTGAGCCGGGCGGCGGTTCGCAGTTCCGGCTGACGCTGCCGCGGACGGCCGGGGAGCCGCTGCGGGGCTCGCCGATACCGCTGGAGCCGGAGGACTCGCGTCGCAACCGCGGACTGGGCGAGGCCGGGCTGTCGCGCTCCGGTACGAGCCCTGGGGCCGCCCCGGTCGAGGCCGGGCCGCGCGCCCCGGAGACGTCCGCAGCGGAAGCAGCCGTCGCGGCCGGGCCGACTGCCGGTCCGGTGGCGCGGCGCGGCGGCGGTGCCCGCGCGGTGTCGCGGTCCGGCGGCGTACGGAGCGGGGAGGCGGCGCGCGGCCCGGGGGTGCGCGCCGACGGACCGGTCCGGGACGGTGCGGGGCCGCAGGCCGGACAGGATGCGGACCGGGAGGACGAGCTGCGTGGACGCTGAGCGTGGAGGCGGGAGCGGGGTGCGGGGATGGCTGCGCGCCCGTACGCGGGGCGGGGCCGCGGCCCGGGGCCGGGCCCGTGTGGTGCGGAAGTCCGCGCTGTTCGGCTGCGCGGGGCTGCTGCTCGCCGGGTGCGCGTCGATGCCGGACAGCGGGGACGTCAAGGCCGTCGACCAGTCGCCGCGCTCCGACGGCGATTCGCAGGTGCGGGTCTACGGCGTGCCCCCGCAGGACGGTGCGCAGCCGACCAACATCGTCCGCAGCTTCCTCGACGCGACGACCAGCGACGAGGCGGACTTCCGTACGGCCAGCCAGTATCTGGCCAAGTCGGCCAAGCGGACCTGGCGGCCGTTCCTGGTCACCAATGTGCTCCAGGAGCGCCCGAAGCCCGAGCCGACGGCGCAGCCCAGCCGCGAGGACGCGACCGGCTACACGGTCACGCTCTCCGGCAGCCAGGTGGCGACGGTGGGCGCCAACCACGCCTACACGCCGCAGGAGAAGCCGTACCACCAGACGATCCACCTCATCAAGGAGGGGGATCAGTGGCGCATCGACCGGCTGCCGGACGGGCTGGTGCTCGGGCTGTCCGACTTCCAGCGCATCTACCGCTCCGTCAACAAGTACTACTTCGCGTCCTACCAGTCGGAGTCGCAGCAGCCGAACGCCGGCAAGAACGTCCTCGTCGCCGACCCGGTCTATCTGCGGCAGCGGATAGAGCCGGTCACGGCCAGTGTGGAGGCGCTGCTGGCCGGGCCCACCGACTGGCTGAACCAGGTGACGTCCTCGGCGTTCCCGCCCGGTACCCGGCTCGCCGCCCGCGATCTGGCGCTGGACGACACCAACGCACTGCGGGTGAAGCTCAGCAGACAGGCGGTCACCGGCATCGCCCAGTGCAAACGGATGGCGGCGCAACTCTTCTTCACCGTCCAGGACATGACCCGGGCGTCGAAGATCAGCGAGGTGGAGTTGCAGGACGACGGCGGCAACTCGCTGTGCGCGCTGACCCAGGATCAGGCCGAGCGTGACTTCACCCCGGCCCGGCACTCCGGGCACTCGGCCAAGGAGTACTTCATCGACGCCGGCCACAAGGTCGTCACCATGTCGGACTTCGCGACCAAGCCGGCGCCGGTGCGCGGGCCGTTCGGCACGGGGAAGACCTCGCTGCGCTCGGTCGCCATCTCGCGCGCCGAGACCACCGCGGCCGGGGTGTCGAGCGACGGCCGGTCGCTGTACGTGGCGGCCCTGGAGGACGGCACCGAACGCGGCGGTCCGCTCGTGACCAGCGCGAGCGCGTCCACGAAGCCGGAGGACGGGCTGTCCGCGCCGAGCTGGGACGGGCTGGGCGATCTGTGGGTCGCGGACCGCGGTGCGCAGGGTTCGCGGCTGCTGCGGATGCGCGAGGGCAAGGGCGACCCGGAGGAGGTCGCGGTGCCCGGCCTCGGAGACCGGCGGATCAAGGCGATCAGGGTCGCCTCGGACGGCATCCGGATCGCGATGCTGGTGGAGGACAAGGGGCATACGACGCTCCAGCTCGGCCGGGTCGAGCGCGGTGGTTCGTCGGCGCACCCGGCGCTGTCGGTGCGGGAACTGCGGCCCATCGCACCGCAGTTGGAGGATGTGGTGGCCGCGTCCTGGGCGGGCGGCAGCCGGCTGCTGGTCGTCGGGCGGGAGTCCGGCGGGGTGCAGCAGATGCGGTTCATGGAGACTGACGGCTCGGCGTCCAGCGCGCAGACCCTGCCCGGCGTCAACGGCGTGAAAGCGGTGGCGGCGTCGGAGGACGAGACCCGGCCGCTGATCGCCGACGCCACCGAGGGGATAGTGCGGTTGCCCCCGGACGCCAACTGGAAGACCGTGGTCAAGGAAGGATCCGCGCCGGTCTATCCGGGGTGACGCCGCTCCGGCCGCGGTGCGGTGCGCCGGGCCGGGGTGCCCGGGTTGTCCACAGCCGCCGTTGTCCACAGGGGTGGTGGCCGGGTCCGGGTGACGGAAGAGTAAGGCCATGCGGGGGGTGTGGCGGGAGCTGGCCGATCTGGTGCTGCCGGTCGACTGCGCGGGGTGCGGCCGGCCGCGTACGGCGCTGTGCGCGGCGTGCCGCCTGGCACTCGCGCGCGGCGGGCGCGGTGCGGGGCGGGTGCGGCCGGAGCCGGCGCCTGCCGGGCTGCCGCGGGTGTGGGCCGGTGCGGTCTACGCCGATGCGGTACGGGCCGTGCTGCTGGCCCACAAGGAGCGCGGTGCGCTGTGGCTGGCCGAGCCGCTGGGGGCCACGCTGGCCGCGGCGGTGCGCGGGCTGCGGACCGGCGGCGGGCCGCTGCTGCTCGTACCGGTGCCGTCGGCCCGCGGAGCGGTGGCCGGGCGGGGCCATGACCCGGTACGCAGGGTCGCGCTGGCGGCCGCCGGTGAGCTGCGGCGGGCGGGCGCGGCGGTGCGGGTGCTCCCGGCGCTGCGGCAGCGCCGGGTCGTGGCCGATCAGGCGGCGCTGAGCGCCCGGCAGCGGCTGGCGAATGTCGCGGGTGCCCTGGTGGTGCGGGGCGGGGCCGACAGGCCACTGGCGGCCGCACCAGCGGTGCTGGTGGACGACCTGGTGACGACGGGGGCCACGCTGGCCGAGGCGGCGCGGGCGGTTGTGGCGGCCGGCGGCCGGGTGGCCGGTGCCGCCGTGGTGGCGGCGCCGCGCAGTGCTTTCGAAATCAACTGGAACTGACCGAGAAAAATCATCGTTGCAGGTAACGAGGGCGAAAAGTCACCCAAACGGAGCTGGAGGCCCCGAGGGGGTGCCGACATCCGTCCAGGAGAGCTATGTTCGGTTGTGAGGACTTGGCAGACGCTTTGCCTCGGATGTCGTGATGCATGCGTTAAGGGGTATTTGCAGCAACCCCGAAACGCTGGAGTGGAGAGCTTGCCCCTGGGGGAGGAGGAGGTGAAAGTCGCCAAGTCCGCGGCTTCGGCACTCACCGGAGCCTGGTGCAAGAAGGAATCGCTCCGCCCGCTGAGCGGGGCGATCCGGGAACGGAGTTCTGCGTGGACATCGTCGTCAAGGGCCGCAAGACCGAGGTGCCCGAGCGGTTCCGCAAGCACGTGGCCGAGAAGCTGAAGCTGGAGAAAGTCCAGAAGCTCGACGGCAAGGCGATCAGCCTGGACGTTGAAGTGTCCAAGGAGCCCAACCCCCGGCAGGCAGACCGTTCCGACCGAGTGGAGATCACGCTCCGCTCCCGTGGCCCGGTGGTCCGGGCCGAGGCGGCCGCCGCCGACCCGTACGCCGCGCTCGATCTGGCCACGGCCAAGCTGGAAGCGGTGCTGCGGAAGCAGAACGACAAGCGCCACTCACGGCGCGGCAACGGCCGGATCCCGGCGAGTGAGGTCGCCGACAGCGTCCCCGGCGTCGCGCGCCTGAACACCAACGGCGAACTCGCCGCGGAGAGCGCGGGCGAGCAGAAGGTGCCGACCACGAAGATGGGCTCGCTGGACGTCCAGGGCGAAGGCCCCCTGGTCGTTCGCGAGAAGACCCACGCGGCGGCCCCGATGGCGCTCGACCAGGCGCTCTACGAGATGGAGTTGGTCGGTCACGACTTCTATCTCTTCGTCGACGCCGAGACCAAGCAGCCGAGTGTCGTCTACCGGCGGCACGCCTACGACTACGGCGTCATCCACCTGAACTCCGACTCGTTCGGGGAGGAAGAGCCCGGCGGCGCAGGCGGCGCGCTCGGCGGCTGACACCCGTCCGCCCGGTGCCCCCGGCGTACGCCGGGGGCACCATCGTGCCTGCACAGGGCAGGAGTTGAAGCCGTATAGTGTGCGTGCCGGCCAGGGAGTACACGGGCACGAAACGGCGAGTTGCCGGGGAGACGGTCGTATGGCATTGATCGGGCTGGCCGCACGGGGCTGCTGTCAACCAGCCTTATTCCAAGCTCCGGCCCTTCGGCCGAGTAGTTGACGGGGAGGAACGATGGGGGACAGCTTCGGGCCCGTGCGTGACCACGTGGACGACGACCCGGTCGGTGCCGGGTGTGACGGAGCGGGCGCGGGCGTGCCGCGCAAGGAGCCGATCCGGGTCCTGGTGGTGGATGATCACGCGCTCTTCCGACGGGGTCTGGAGATCGTGCTCGCCCAGGAGGAGGACATCCAGGTCGTCGGCGAGGCGGGCGACGGCGCGGAGGCGGTCGACAAGGCCGCGGATCTGCTGCCCGACATCGTGCTGATGGACGTCCGGATGCCCCGGCGCGGCGGCATCGAGGCGTGTACCTCCATCAAGGAGGTGGCCCCCAGCGCGAAGATCATCATGCTGACGATCAGCGATGAAGAGGCGGACCTCTACGACGCGATCAAGGCGGGGGCCACCGGCTACCTCCTCAAGGAGATCTCCACCGACGAGGTGGCGACCGCGATCCGGGCCGTCGCGGACGGCCAGTCGCAGATCAGCCCGTCGATGGCGTCCAAGCTCCTGACGGAGTTCAAGTCGATGATCCAGCGCACGGACGAGCGCCGGCTGGTGCCCGCGCCCCGGCTCACCGACCGTGAGCTGGAGGTCCTCAAGCTCGTCGCCACGGGGATGAACAACCGCGATATCGCCAAGGAACTCTTCATCTCCGAGAACACCGTCAAGAACCACGTCCGCAACATCCTGGAGAAGCTTCAGCTGCACTCCCGGATGGAGGCCGTGGTGTACGCGATGCGGGAGAAGATCCTGGAGATCCGGTGACCACCGGATGACCGGCGGCCACCGGTAGGCCCTCGGTCACCCGCCGATCGCGGTGAGTTCCGCGCGCAGAGCGGTGGCCAGGGCCGGGTCGTCGCAGCGCATCAGCCGTACGGTGTCGCAGCCGACCCAGCCGGCGGCCTCGTACAGCGCGCGGGCCATCGGGCGGACGGCTTTGCGGTCCGCCACGGATACCTGGCGGGCGACGAGCGTCGTGCCCTCGCGGGCCGGATCGACCCGGCCCACCAGCTGCCCGCCGGCCAGCAGGGGCATCGCGAAATAGCCGTGTATCCGCTTCGGGCGCGGGACGTACGCCTCCAGGCGGTGGGTGAAGCCGAAGATCCGCTCCGTGCGCGGCCGGTCCCAGATGAGGGAGTCGAACGGCGAGAGCAGGGTCGTGCGGTGGCGGCCGCGGGGCGGTGCGGCCAGTGCGGCCGGGTCGGCCCAGGCGGGCTTCGACCAGCCCGCGACCTCGACCGGCAGCAGCCCCGAGTCCGCGAGGACGGAGTCGACCTGCTCGCCCCTGAGGCGGTGGTAGTCCGCGAGGTCGGCACGGGTGGCCACGCCCATCGCGGCGCCGGCCTGGGCGACCAGGCGGCGGACGCATTCGGTGTCGTCGAGGTCGTCCGCGCGCAGCGGCTCGGGGACGGCGCGCTCGGCGAGGTCGTACACCCGCTTCCAGCCGCGGCGCTCCGTGCAGACCACCTCGCCGAGCATCAGGGCGCGCTCCACGGCGATCTTCGCCTCGCTCCAGTCCCACCACGGGCCGCCGTTCTTGGCGCCGCCCAGCTCCGTGGCGGTCAGCGGCCCCTCCGCCGTGAGCTGCGCCAGCACCGCGTCGTACGCCGCCCGCGGCAGGTCGTGGTGCCAGGTGGTGCGGGCGCGGTAGGCGCGGCGGCGGAACGCGAAGAGCGGCCACTCCTCGATGGGCAGGATGCAGGCGGCGTGCGACCAGTACTCGAAGCTGCGGGTGTCGCCCCAGTAGGCGGTCTCGACGGCGGGGCGGCCGACCACGCCGAGCCGGGCGTACGGGACGAGCTCGTGCGAGCGGGCCAGCACCGAGATCGTGTCCAGCTGCACCGAGCCCAGATGCCGCAGCACCCCGCGCACCCCGCCCCGGCGGTCCGGGGAACCCAGCAGGCCCTGAGCCCGCAGCGCCAGGCGCCGGGCGTCGTCATGGGAGAGGGCGGTCACGGGCTTCGGCTGGAGCTGTGTCGCGGCGGTCATGCGGGACAGGCTAAGGGCGGGCACTGACAACGGCCCCGGGCGTGGTGGGGGCCGGCGGCTGTGGTGGTTTTCGGGGCCACCGGAAGCGGCCGGGACCGGGCCCGTCGCGGCCGCTCAGCCGGGGTACGGGAGGTACGGCGTGGTGTCCCCGGCCGCCGTGCGGGCGGCGCCGGGCGGCTCGGGCAGGTCCGACGGGAGCAGCGAGCCGATCCAGCAGTCGCGGCGGGTGCCCTCGTGCAGCAGACGGGCGCGCAGAGTGCCCTCCATCCGGAAGCCGACCTTGCGGGCGACCGCCCGGGAGCCGTGGTTGCCGGCCTCCGCGAGCCACTCCAGGCGCTCCACCCCGAGGTCGTGGAACGCCCAGCGCACCACCGCGCGGGCCGCCTCGACGGTGTACCCCTGGCCCCGGTGCTCCTTGGTGGTCCAGTAGCCGAGCTCGGCCTGCCGCTCGGGGGTGCGCAGCTGGGCGAGGCGGACCAGGGCCATGGCGCCGACCAGCGATCCGTCGGCCTTCGCGGTCACGGCGAAGCCGTAGGTGGTGTCATCGCGCCAGCCTTCCGAGGAGGCGGTGCCGACGAACCGCTCCGCGTCCTGGAGGCCGTACGGCGAGGGGACGCTCGTCCAGCGCGGGATGTCGGGTTCCTGGCAGGCGGCGTGCACGGCGGCCGCGTCGGAGGGTTCGAAGGGACGCAGGACCAGGCGGTCGGTGGTGAGGGTCAGAGGCTCCATGAACAGAGTCTGCGGGGCGGCGGAGAGCGGGGCGAGGGATTTTCGCGGTGGCCCCGGCACCTTCTCGCGGCCCGGCGCGTTCTCGTGGGGAGGGGGATACCGGCCTTCGCGGCGGCGGACCTCCCGGCGGAGCTGTGTCCTCCCTTACGATGGCCGTTGCGGCGGGGCCTGCCCCCTTGGAAAAATGCCGCGCCCGCGCACCCGACAGTGCAGGCCCGACCGGCAAGGAGACCAGTCCAAGTGTCCGTCTTGAACAAGCTCATGCGTGCAGGCGAAGGAAAGATCCTGCGCAAACTGCACCGCATCGCGGGCCAGGTCAACTCCATCGAGGAGGACTTCGCGGCCCTCTCCGACGCGGAGCTGCGGGCGCTCACCGATGAGTACAAAGAGCGGTACGCGGACGGGGAGAGCCTGGACGACCTGCTGCCCGAGGCGTTCGCCACGGTCCGCGAGGCGGCCAAGCGCGTGCTCGGCCAGCGGCACTACGACGTCCAGCTGATGGGTGGCGCGGCCCTTCACCTCGGGTACGTCGCCGAGATGAAGACCGGTGAGGGCAAGACCCTGGTGGGCACCCTCCCGGCGTATCTCAACGCGCTCTCCGGCAAGGGCGTCCATCTGATCACGGTCAACGACTATCTGGCCGAGCGTGACTCCGAGATGATGGGCCGGGTCCACAAGTTCCTGGGCCTGGAGGTCGGTTGCATCCTCGCCGACATGACGCCGACCCAGCGCCGTGAGCAGTACGGCTGCGACATCACGTACGGCACGAACAACGAGTTCGGCTTCGACTATCTGCGCGACAACATGGCCTGGTCGCAGGATGAACTCGTCCAGCGCGGCCACAACTTCGCGATCGTGGACGAGGTCGACTCGATCCTCGTCGACGAGGCCCGTACGCCGCTGATCATCTCCGGCCCGGCGGACTCGGCCACCAAGTGGTACGGCGATTTCGCCAAGCTGGTGCGCCGCCTGAAGAAGGGCGAGACCGCCAACCCGCAGCGCGGGGTCGAGGAGACCGGCGACTACGACATCGACGAGAAGAAGCGCACCGTCGGTATCCACGAGTCCGGCGTCAGCAAGGTCGAGAACTGGCTGGGAATCGACAATCTGTACGAGTCGGTGAACACCCCGCTCGTCGGTTACCTGAACAACGCGATCAAGGCCAAGGAGCTGTTCAAGAACGACAAGGACTACGTCGTCATCGACGGCGAGGTCATGATCGTCGACGAGCACACCGGCCGTATCCTCGCCGGCCGCCGCTACAACGAGGGCATGCACCAGGCCATCGAGGCGAAGGAGGGGGTGGAGATCAAGGACGAGAACCAGACGCTCGCCACGATCACCCTCCAGAACTTCTTCCGCCTCTACGACAAGCTCTCCGGCATGACCGGTACGGCCATGACCGAGGCCGCCGAGTTCCACCAGATCTACAAGCTCGGCGTCGTGCCGATCCCGACGAACCGGCCGATGGTCCGCAAGGACCAGGCCGACCTGATCTACCGCACCGAGCCCGCGAAGTTCGACGCGGTGGTCGAGGACATCGTCGACAAGCACGAGAAGGGCCAGCCGATCCTGGTCGGCACCACCTCGGTCGAGAAGTCCGAGTACCTCTCGCAGCAGCTCAAGAAGCGCGGTGTCGCCCACGAGGTGCTCAACGCCAAGCAGCACGACCGTGAGGCGCCGATCATCGCCCAGGCCGGCCGCAAGGGCGCCGTGACCGTCGCCACGAACATGGCCGGCCGCGGTACGGACATCAAGCTCGGCGGCAACCCGGACACCCTCGCCGAGGCGGAGCTGCGCCAGCGCGGTATGGACCCGGTGGAGCACGTCGAGGAGTGGGCGGCCGCGCTGCCCGCCGCCATGGAGCGGGCCGAGGCCGCGGTGAAGGCGGAGTTCGAGGAGGTCAAGGACCTCGGCGGGCTCTACGTCCTCGGCACGGAGCGGCACGAGTCGCGCCGTATCGACAACCAGCTGCGCGGCCGCTCCGGCCGTCAGGGCGACCCCGGCGAGTCCCGGTTCTACCTCTCCCTGGGCGACGACCTGATGCGGCTCTTCAAGGCCCAGATGGTCGAGCGGGTCATGGCGATGGCCAACGTCCCTGACGATGTGCCCATCGAGAACAAGATGGTGACGCGGGCGATCGCGTCCGCCCAGTCGCAGGTCGAGCAGCAGAACTTCGAGACGCGTAAGAACGTCCTCAAGTACGACGAGGTCCTCAACCGCCAGCGCGAGGTCATCTACGGCGAGCGCCGCCGCGTCCTCGAAGGCGAGGACCTGCACGACCAGGTCAAGCACTTCATGGTCGACACCATCGACGCCTACATCCAGGCGGAGACGGTCGAGGGGTTCGCCGAGGAATGGGACCTGGACCGGCTGTGGGGCGCGTTCAAGCAGCTCTACCCGGTCAAGGTGCGCATCGAGGAGCTGGAGGAGGAGGCCGGCGACCGCGCCGGGATCACCGCCGACTTCATCGCGGACGCCGTCAAGGACGACATCCACGAGCAGTACGCCGCCCGTGAGGAGCAGCTCGGCTCGGAGGTCATGCGCGAGCTGGAGCGCCGGGTCGTGCTGTCCGTCCTGGACCGCAAGTGGCGTGAGCACCTCTACGAGATGGACTACCTCCAGGAGGGCATCGGCCTGCGGGCCATGGCCCAGAAGGACCCGCTGGTCGAGTACCAGCGCGAGGGCTTCGACATGTTCACCGCGATGATGGAGGGCATCAAGGAGGAGTCCGTCGGCTACCTGTTCAACCTGGAGGTCCAGGTCGAGCAGCAGGTCGAGGAGGTGCCGGTGCAGGCTTCCGCGGACCGGACGTCGCTGGAGAAGGACGTACCGGAGGCGGTGCCGGCCGGTGCCCGTCCGGAGATCCACGCCAAGGGCCTGGACGCGCCGCAGCGGCCGGACCGGCTGCACTTCTCGGCGCCGACGGTCGACGGCGAGGGCGGTGTCGTCGAGGGAGACTTCGCGAGCGACGAGAACGACGGCTCCCCGGCCCGCTCCGAGGCGGACGGCCTGACCCGCGCGGAGCGCCGCAAGGCCCAGAAGAGCGGCGGGCGCCGCCGCAAGAAGTGAGCGCCGCGTAGCTGAGCTCAGCGGTGCGGTCCGGGGACGGACCGCACCGGACAGGGGCGCCCCGGCCGGTCATCGGCCGGGGCGCCCCTGTCGCTTTCGGTGCCCGCTAGCCGACCGGGCCCCGGACCGCGCAGGTCGGGCCGATGTCGAGGGCGGCGCAGCGCCAGCGCGAGTCGGCGCCGAGCTCCAGCCGGAACGCGAGGGCCCGCAGCCGTTCCCCGGCCGCGATCCGGGCGAACGCCTCGATGACGCCGCCGCGCGGCCGGCACAGCCCGCAGTCGCGGACGGACGGCGCGGGCGCGCGGCGCCCCGGGCCGGTGGCGGGCCGCAGCGGTGCCTGCGGGGCCAGCTCCACCAGCCGGTCGTAGGCGGCCGGCAGCGCGTGGCCCAGCAGGGCGTGCACCGGCCGCTGCCCGCTGAGCGTGAGCAGCAGCTGATGCGCGAACCAGTGGTGCGGCCGGTGCTGGTGGGCGCGCCGCCGGGCTCCCACGGTCGGCAGCGGAGCGCCGCCGGCGTCCGGCCGGCGGCCCGCGGCGGCCGTGGCGGCGGCGATGTCGGTGAGGGCGGTGGGCCGGTCCCGCGTGGTCCGGTCGGGGTAGGTGTCGCCCGGGGTGTACGCGGGGGCAGGGGCGTAGGCGGCACCTGCGGCGGGCCGGGTGAGGCGCGGGCCGCTGGGGCGCGGGCCGGCGGGGCGTGGGCCGCTGGGGGCCGGGCGGCCTGGTGCGGTGCGGTCCGGGGCCGGTGTGCCGGTGGCGGGACGGTCAGGGGTGGGGCGGCCCGGGGTGGTGCGGGTGGTGATCGCGGGGGCGGCTGGGCGCCGAGTGCGGTCCGGGGCGCGTCCGGGTCCGCCGGTGGGGCGGCGGGGAGGGCGGCGGGTGAGGGGGGTGCTGGGGCCGGTAGGGCTGCCGGTGGGGGCGCCGGTAAGGCCGCCGGTGGGTGCGGTGGAGTCGGTGAGCTTGATGTGGTCGGTGGCGTCGGGAGGGCCCGCAGGGCCGACAGGGCTGGTGGGTGCGGTGGCGCTCGGCTGCGGGTCGGCCGCGGGTGCGGCCCCGGGAGCCGGGTGCCGGATGTCGGCGGGGCGGCCCTGGGACGTGGTTGTTCCGAGGCGGTCCGGGTGCGGTGCGGTGCGCCTATCGGTGGCTGTCGTACCTGCCTGGGTGGCCCTGACCCCCGTCGTACGCGTCCGTGCGGCCGCCGTCCGCGGTCGGTTGGCCGGGGCATCCGCGGGGGCCAGAGGGACTGTGGGGGTGGCAGTGGCAGTGGCAGTGGCAGTGGGGGTGGGGGTG
>JOEL01000073.1 GCA_000720995.1 Streptomyces celluloflavus | reverse complement strand
GATCACGAAGATCTGCGCGTCGACCAGGCCCTTGGAGAAGGTGGCGGTGAGGTTGTCGCCGCCGGACTCGACGAGGATCAGGTCGAGCGGGCCGACCTCGTCCTCCAGGTCCTCGACAGCTTCGAGGTTGGCGGAGATGTCGTCACGGATCGCGGTGTGCGGGCAGGCGCCGGTCTCCACCGCCTTGATCCGCTCGGCGGGCAGTACGGCCTCGCGGAGCAGGAACTCGGCGTCCTCGCGGGTGTAGATGTCGTTGGTGACGACGGCGAGGGACAGCTGGTCGCGCAGGGCGCGGCACAGGGCCGCGACGGTGGCGGTCTTGCCGGTGCCGACCGGGCCGCCCAGGCCGATCCGGAGGGCGCGGCGGGAGCCGTCGGGGCGGGTCGGCGTCGCGGCGCTGTAGCTGTGGCGGTGCGGGAAGATCTCGTCGAGTTCGTGGTCGAGGTGCATACACACTCCGTAAGTCGTGTGCGCGTAAGGCGCGGTGGGCCGCCGGGAGCGAGTGGGCTCCCGGCGGCGGTGGATCAGGAGGCGAAGAGGCGGACCGGCCAGGCGGCGTGCTGCTCGGCGGTGATGTCGAGCAGCGGCGCCGACGCGGCCGGCAGAACGTCGGCCCCCTCCTCGGGAACGCGCCGGGCGGCGGCGACGGCAGCGGCGGCCACCCGGTCCAGCTCGGGCGCGAGGCGGGCGAGGACGGCGGTGGCCTCGAAGGGATCCAGGCTCAGCAGCCGGACCACCGCGGTCGCCGGACCGCTGACGGATTCGTACGCCGCGGCGTACGCGGCATCCAGCGGCGTCAGCCCGGCGGCGCGGGCGGCAACACCCAGCACCACCGGCTGGTGGGCACCGCGCGGCCGCGCGGCCGCCAGCGCATCCAGCTCCGCCGACGGCCAGGCCGCCCGCGCCGCCCGCATCATCTGGCGGCCCAGCCGGCGGGCGGTGGTCCGCAACGCCGCGACGGGGGTGCGGGCGTCGGCCGCGTCGTCGAGGGCCAGCGGATCGTGGCCGCCGGCCGCCGCGGCGGACAGGGCCGCCGTGACCAGCCCGGCGGTGTGCAGCCGTCCCCGGCAGAAGTGCTCCAGCGAGTCCGCATCCTTGATACGGCCCGCGGTCACGGCTGGTTCGGCCCCGCCGGAGTGCGCATGGCCTCCGGCGGGGAACCGGCCGTCGGCCAGCACGAACAGTGCGGCACGGTTCATCGTGCGCGGGTCACCTTCCTCCCTCTGCTGCTCAGCTTCCGCGACGGCCGGGTGGCACCCTGGTCGGCGCATCAGAAGAGGAAGTACCGCTGAGCCATGGGCAGTTCGCTGACGAAGGCGCGGTCGACGATCCGGTCCTCGACGAAGGCCGTCACGTCCGTCACCTTCGCGCCGCCGATGATGACCTCATAGGTGTCGGGGTCGATCTCGACCTTGGGGGTGGCGTTGTTCTCCTTCATGTGTTCCTTGAAGACACCGCGCGTGTCCGTGATGGCCTTGAACGGCTTGTTCAGTTCGCGGCGTTGGGGCCGGTCGCCGTCGCCGGGTGACGAGGCCGGGCCGTCGGCCCTCCGGGCGGCGCTCGCGTCGATGGCCCGCTGCGTGACGAAGTTGTAGGAGATGGCGCCCGGGGCCAGGCCGGTGGACCCCCACATGGGGCGCGGAAGTACCGGCTGCGGGGTGGGGATCGAGGCGTTGGGGTCGCCCACCTGGGCGTACGCGATCTGCCCGCCCTTGAGGACCAGATGCGGTTTGACCCCGAAGAACTTCGGCTCCCACAGCACGAGATCGGCGAGCCGATCGGTCTCCACCGACCCCACCACGCCGTCGATACCGTGGGCGAGGGCGGGGTTGATCGTGTACTTCGCGACGTACCGGCGGGCGCGCCGGTTGTCGGCGAACGGCTCCTCGGGCGTCGGCGTGGTGTCCTCCGGTTCGCCGGAGCTCGCAGTCCCGCTCTGCGGACTCTTCCGCGGCAGGTCCTCCGCCAGGAAGCCCCGGCGCACCTTCATGACGTGCGCGGTCTGCCAGGTACGCATGATCATCTCGCCGATGCGGCCCATGGCCTGGGCGTCCGACGACATGATCGAGATGGCGCCGAGGTCGTGCAGGATGTCCTCGGCGGCCATCGTGGAGGGCCGGATACGGGAGTCCGCGAAGGCCAGGTCCTCGTCGACCTGCGGGTTGAGGTGATGGGCGACCATCACCATGTCGAAGTGCTCCTTGACCGTGTTGACGGTCAGCGGCCGGGTGGGGTTGGTGGAGGCCGGGAGGACCTTCGGCAGGCTGACCATCTTGATCATGTCGGGGGCGTGGCCGCCGCCCGCACCCTCGACGTGGAAGACGTGGAGGGGACGGTCGCCGATGGCGGCGATGGTGTTCTGGAGGAAACCGGCCTCGTTCAGCGAGTCGGCGTGCAGCGCCAGTTGTACGCCCGTCTCCTCGCAGACCTGAAGGCAGTGGTCGAGGGCGGCGGGGGTGGCCCCCCAGTCCTCGTGGATCTTGAACCCGATGGCACCGGCGTCCACCTGGTTGAGCAATGCGTCCCTCGACATGGTGGCGCCCTTGCCGAGCAGTCCGACGTTGACCGGGAAGGAATCCAGTGCCTCGAACGTGCGGTCCAGATGCCAGGAGCCGGGCGTGACCGTGGTGGCGGTGGAGCCCTCCGCCGGTCCCGTGCCGCCGCCGATGAGAGTGGTGACACCGGAGGCCAGGGCCTCGCCGATCTGGTCGGGGCAGATGAAGTGGACGTGGGTGTCGATCCCGCCCGCCGTCAGGATCCGGCCCTTGCCCGAGATGACCTCGGTCTCCGCGCCGACGACGAAGTCGGTGGGCGTCGGGCCGATGCCGTTGTGGGGTCCGGCTCCCTCGTGCACGGGGCTCATGATCTCGGGGTTGTACCCCTTGCCGAGCGCCATGATCTTGCCGTCCCGGAGGGCGATATCGGCCTTGACGACGCCCCAGTGGTCCAGCACGACGACGCCGGTGATGACGGTGTCCGGGGGCGGGAGCACGCTACGAGCCGACGCCTCGGCGTCCTCTTCGGGCGCACGCGAATCACGCGGGACGACGGATTGCCCCATCGATTCGCGGATCACCTTGCCGCCACCGAAGACCAGCTCGTTACCGCTGATTCCGGGGCCGCCCGACCAGTCGGCCTCGATCTTGATCTTCAGCGCCGTGTCGGCGAGGCGGATACGGTCACGGACCGTGGGGCCGAACCGGTCCGCGTAGTCGGCACGGGCCAGCGGGGCATGGGGATTGGGCTGCTCCTGGCAGCAGGAACAGCGGTCCGGGCACTCAGCCATGGATCGGGCACCCCTCGTCCTCGATGGACCCTTCGTAATGCGTGAGGGATCCGTTGATCTTCCTGGGCAGTCCCGGGGCGTTCAGGCTCAGGCCGTGGACCACCTTCGCGCCTTCGATGGGCACGAGTTCGACCTCCTCGTCGAAGCCCGGCTCGAACCGCACCGAGCTGCCGGCCGGGAGGTTCAGACGCTTGCCCCACGATTCGCGGCGGCAGAACACCAGCTCGGTGTTGGCCTCGGCGAAGTGGTAATGCGAACCGACCTGGACGGGGCGGTCGGACCGGTTCTCGACCTTGACCTTCGTGATCTCGTCGTTGTCCCTGTTGCGCTCGTTGAAGACCACGACCTCGTCCCCGTCCAGCGGGGAGAAGTCCGTCTTCCCCGGCCAGACGACCGGTTCCTCGTCCTTGCCCGCCTCGGGGAAGGGGTCATGAATGGTGACCAGCTTCGTGCCGTCGGGGAACGTGGCCTCCATCTGCACGTTCTCGATCATCTCGGGGACGCCCTCCATGACCTCTTCCCGGGAGAGCACCTTCCGCCCGGAGGACATGAGGTCCGCGACGGTCTTCCCGTCCCTGGCTCCCTCAAGGACATGCACGATCAACATCGCCATGGCTTCGGGGTAGTTGAGCCGCACCCCTCGGGCCCGTCGCTTTTCGGCGACCTCTGCCGCCAGGTGCATCATCAAGCGTTCCTGCTCGTGTTGAGTCAGGTGCACAGCCCTACCTCACATTCGTCCCACCCTGGACGGCTGCCGCCCCGGGCCCTACGCGCTGCGGTTCGGCCGTGCACCATGACGCGGACAGGGCAAAGCCCAAGACTTCGCACCCCGCCTCATCCGGCACGGCGCCTGCGCCATTTCTGGCCAACACCCCACTCGTAGCGCTGATTTGACCACCGAGCCGGAGTGCCACCACGCGATCACCCGGATCAACACCCTCACGGGTGAAGACTGAAACAAATATTCGAATAGCCCGCAGGCTGCTCCGGAGCGGGCCGGGCGTCCGCCCTCCGAGATCCCGGGGGCGGACGCACCTCGGGACCTGCCGTGCGTTCGATCACGGTCGGGGCCGGTGAGGTCGAGACGCGTTTCCTTTCGGCTGGGCGGTTCCCCCGAGCGGGAGCCGACGAGGCCCGTCGGCCCCCGCTCGCCCAGCAGGAACCTCAATCCATCAGCCTTTCCCGGGCGTCCCACAGGCTCGGACAGACACAGGCCCCACTGAACTCGACCAGGACACCGGCACCCACCTCAAGGGCACCGAGGGCTCAGGATCGGAGGGGTACGGCATGGGGGCCGCGGGGGCGGCCGCCGAGTCGATGCGGCCGGCTTCGTCCGCTTCCCTTAGAAGCAGCGTTCGCCGGTGGGTTCCGGAGGCGCTTGGTGATCAACCGGGTCGTCAATGCCGAGGAGGGATGACGGCACCGGCATGACCGCGAACGCAGAACGGCCGGCCGTCCCGTCGGGGCAGCTGACCGTCGAGGCGGCTGGAGCGTGACACTTGAGGCGAGGTCTCAGACCGCATGGTCTAATATCTGACCATGCGGTCTGAAACTACAACAGGGCGAACCTTCATCGAGGAAGCACGGCGCCGTCAGTTCATTGACAGTGCGATCGAAACGCTCGACAGGCTCGGCTTCTCAGGCACCTCTGCTGCGGAGGTGGCCCGCGGTGCCTCAATCGCCAAGAGCGCGCTCTTCTACCACTTCAAGAACAAGGACGAACTGCTGCGAGCCGTCGTCAGCGATCTCTACGCCCTCGCGGCCCAGGAGATCGTCAAGGACATGGCCACCGCGGACGGGCCGCGTCAGATGCTCATCCGGTACATCCGCAGCTGCGTCCTGTTCGCCTCCGCTCACCCCCGTTGGATCGGCGCCGCGATGGAAGTCATCCAGAACTTGCGCGACGCGGACGGAGCTCTGGTCTTCGGGGCTGCGACGAACCAACCGAACATCGAAGCCATTGAGCAGATGCTGCGCGAGGGGCAACGCAGCGGAGACTTCCGCGACTTCGCCACCAGGCCGATGGCCGTGTCCATCCGAGCGGCCATCGATGCCGCACCGGCGTACTTCGCCCACGAACCCGACCTGGACCCCGGTGCGTACGCCGATGAACTGGCGGCGCTCTTCGACCTGGCCACCCGCCGGACCGAGGCCAAGGAGGACACGTGACCGAGCACCCCGCCGAGACCATAAGAGCTCGCTCCGAGTCGAAGCCCTCGCACGCAGGGACGTCCTGGCCGAAGATGGCCGGCGCGCTGGCCGGAGACGTGGTGATCCCACTCGTGGCCTTCTACGGCTTGCGGGGCGCGCAAGTGAATCAGTGGTTGGCTCTCGTGCTCGCCTCACTGGCCCCGGCCGCCACTGTCGCCGTGACCTGGGTGCGTCAGCGCCGGTGGGACCCGATGGGGACTTTCGTGATCGCGGCAATGACATTGTCGTTGGCGGTCGCGCTCGTTACGGGTGACCCGCGCACGCTCCTGGCGCGCGAGAGCTGGATCACCGGCCTGTTCGGTGTGTGGGTCATCGGCTCTCTGGCTACGTCCCGCCCCTTCCTTCTGGACATCGTCATCAAGCTCAGTGCGCCGGAACTCGCAGAGCGCGTTGCCCACTTGTGGCAACACAGTGCTGTGTTCCACCGATGGATACGTACCGCGAGCCTCGCCTGGGGCGCAGCCTTTCTGCTCGACGCCGGTGCCCGCGTACTCATGGCCTACACCCTTCCGGTCGACAGCGTTCCGCTGCTCGGTGTCGTCCTCCTGATCGCCGCACTCGTCATCGCGCAAGGCGCCTCCATGCTCCTCGGACACCGCGGTGGCGCCCTCAAGCTGCTCACCGGTTCGGCAGTCGTCTCATCCGGTGAGTCGGCTGTAGTAGATGAGGGTGCAGCCGGTGGCGGCAAGGAAGTGTTCGGGGGTTCCGCGTGATCGGATACGGGCGCAGCCATGGGTGAACTGATATTGATCAGGCATGGCCAGACCGAATGGAGCCTGTCGGGCCGGCACGCCGGCCGCACCGACATCCCGCTGACCGAAGCGGGCGAGGCCGCGGCCACGTCGCTTGCTCCGAGGCTTGCCCGACGCCGTCCGGTCGCCGTGTTCAGCAGCCCGCTGAGCCGTGCCATGCGGACTGCCGAGTTGGCCGGCCTGACCGGCGTCCGGCCCGATCCCGATCTGATGGAGTGGGACTACGGAGGGTATGAGGGCCTGACCGCGGCGCAGATCCAGGGGAGAAGGCCAGGTTGGGACCTGTGGCGGGACGGCGTGATTCCCGGCGACGCAGCCCATCCCTGCGAGGAGCTCCGACAGGTGGCCGCGCGCACGGACGCGGTGCTGGACCGGGTCCGGCCGCTGTTGGCCGATGGCGACGTCGCCATCGTCGCCCACGGTCATCTGGCGCGTGTGCTCACCGTGCGCTGGCTCGGCCTCGACGCGTCCGCCGGCCGACTGCTCGGCCACCCGCATCCGGGCACGCTCGGCTTCCTGGCCACCGAGGACGAGCAGCCCTTCATCGCCGCCTGGAACGTTCCGTAGCGGCAGCCCGCTGCCGCACGCCTGCCGCGCGTAGCGCCGGAAGCAAAGGAGCGCCGCGCGGCTCCCGGCGAAGGCCAGGACGTGTTCCGCCTTGCGCTCGTAGCGGCGGTGGAGGCGGCGGCAACCAGCCGGCCGGCCGGCCACGGCACCGTCCGCTCCGCGGTCCAGCGATGGCGGCCCAGCCGCTGGCGGCGCCAAGCCGACGTTTCCCCAGGTCAGGGGTTATGAACGGACCCAAGGGACCCAAGTGCCGGGCGATTCCCAAGCCTGTACCGCGGGTTCGATTCCTGCCATCCGCTCCTGAACGAAGGCCCCGGTCAGCGACCTGTGGCCTGCCGAGTTGCCTGAATCCTTCAGAGCCGCGCGCTATCCGCGTGCCGTAAGTGCCGCAACGGCGCGTCAGATCGGACCCTCCTCAGCCACCGCCGTCTCGGCGGTCACGAAGATCCGGTCCAGGTGGTGATGGAGTACCCCGATGGCCGACTCCGGGCTCCGCTGGCCCACGAGGATGCCGGTGCCCATGGTCGCCGTCATCGCGAGCAGGCTGATCGCCTCCGTGCGCGCGTCGGCGCCGGGATCGGCCAGGCCCGACGCCTGGGCCTGTTCGAGCAAGCCTGTCAGGGCGTTCTCCGCGGCGTCGGGGTTGTCGAGGAAGGGCTGAGCGGCCAGCGCCTCATCGGTCACGGACAGGATCGAGTAGGAGCTGTAGAGGAGGTGGAAGGTGCGGCCCTCCTCGTCGGTGGGGAGGGACGCCAGGAGGATCGCCTCGATGGTCGCGCGGGGGCCCGGGTCCGTACCGGCGGCAGCCAGGCGGGTGCCCACCCGTGCGGTGAAGCGATCGGTCAGGTGCTGGACCCCGTAGAAGAGCAGCTTCTCCTTGGTCTCGAAGTAGTACTGCACGAGCCGGAGTGACACTCCGGCCTCCGCGGCCACATCGCGCATGCCGACGGCGTGCAGTCCCCGCCGCCCCGCGACCCGGATGAACGCATCGGCGATCTGGGTGCGCCGCTCCTCGTGATCCACACGCTTCGGCATGTGCCGGTGTCTCCGCCCGTCGGTGGTGGGGTTCGCCGTCCGCTCTCCCCGGACACCTTTATGGTACTGCCGTACCACCATCATGGTACGGTCGTATCACGAAGAACGGATCTCCCGGAGGTACCCTGTGCCCGAGAACACGACCCGTGTGCGCCGCGACGTCGGCCTCTACGTCAACGACACCCTGCGCGACCGCTACTTCGCCGCCGGCGACGCCCTCTACGCGATGGGCGCACCCGTGCGTTCCGAGACGGACGTCGAGACGAGCTTCGGCACCACGCACGTCTACCGGTACGGCCCCACGGACCCCGCCGCCGAATCCCGCACGCCGGTCGTCCTGATCCACGGCGCGGGCTACTGCTCGGCGATGTGGTACCCCAACACCCCCGCGCTCAGCGGCGAACGACCCGTCTACGCGCTCGACACCCCCGGCGACGCCGGGCGCAGCGTCCACCGCGAGCCCATGTGGCAGCCCGAGCGTGCCGCCCAGTGGATGGACGAGACCCTCGACGCGCTCGGCCTGGACCGGGTCCACCTCGTCGGCTCCTCATACGGCGGCTGGCTGGTGCTCAACCAGGCGCACCGCCGGCCCGGACGGCTCGCCTCCGTCACCGCCCTCGACCCCGGCGGCCTGGAGAAGGTGGGCCTGCGCTTCTTCGCCTGGGTCTTCGTGAGCCTCTTCGCCAGCTTCGCCCCCAAGGCGCTGCGCCCCCGCCTCGCCTCCTGGCTGGAGCAGCCGGTCATCGCCGTTCCCGAGTTGCGGAAGTGGGTCCAGGCGGGCGCCCGAGCCTTCCGGATCCGCCGCCCCGCACCGCTGCCGCTGACCGAGGACGCGCTGCACTCCATCCGGACCCCGCTCTACGTCATCATGGGCAAGCGCAGCCTTCTGGTGCACCCGCAACGGCAGTTGGAGCGGGTGCCGCGCCTGATCCCCGGGGCCCGCGCCGAGATCATCGCCGCGACGGGCCACGGACCCCAGATCGACCATCCCGACGTGGTCAACGCCCGGATGCTGAGCTTCATGGAGGAGGTCGACTCCCTCGACCCGGCCGCATCCGACGCGTAGGACCTGCGGCGGGGGAACACCGGCGCAGGTGTGGCGGCTGCGGCCAGGGCGGTGCAGCCCAATCCTGGGACCGCGCACCACCAGGACCCCGAGGGCAGGCGCCAACACCCCGCTGGGCATCTGGTCGAACTTTCGGTCCAATGTCATCTCCCGTACCGAGACCCGGTTCATGTGACCTCAGCCATACCAACTGCCGTGCGGGGAGCGGCTGGTGGAAACTCGGCGCGGTCGGCAGCATCCTCAAACCCGTCGGCCAGGGCCGTCTGTTCAGTCTCCGGTCGCCACCCGAGGCGTCGGCCGTGCGCGGTACGAGAGCGTCACGCGTTCCCTATGCGTCCGTCGTGGAATGGCGGGGTGCGCGGAAGAGGAACCAGCCGGCGGGGACACCGATGGCGCAGAGTGCGGCGAGCCCGATGCCCAGCGACCGGGCGGAGTCGACAAGTTCGGGTCCGCCGGTGTGCACGAACACTCCGGCCAGCGAGGACGCGATCGCGTAGGCGATGAGCTGGGTGATGTTGAGGGCGGCGGCGGCCTTGGCGCCTTCCGCCTCGTTGCTCGTCGCGGCGAGTGCGGCGGCACTCAGATGGGGGAAGGCCGCGCCGATCGCCACACCGCCGATGACCAGGAGGAGGGTCCAGGCGATCAGCCTGCCCGGCTGCGCGTCCGCGGCCTGGATGAACGCGAAGGCGAGCATGCTCGCGGTGAGGAGGAGCGGGGCGACGAGAAATGACCCCCGTGCCGCGGCAGGTCTGAACCGCACGCTGAAGAGCTGGACCAGCACCCACCCGAGAGACAGCGTGGCGCCGAGGAAGCCCGCTACGAGCGGGGGCAGGTGGCCCAGCCCCTGTCCGAACAAGGGGACATACGTCTCGACCATGACGCCCGCGCACAGGGTCGCGACCAGCAGGTAGATCCATTTCAGTGGGTTGCGGTGTTCGAACGTCGCCCGGGGGAACACCGTCGCCCGGCTTCGGGCCTCCACGACCAGGAACGCGAAGAGGAACACCACGCCCGCGCTCAGCAGCGAAGCGGTGGCCGCGGTGCCGGGGAACGCCGAGATCAGGCTGAAGCTCGCCACGCTCAGCCCCAGGGTGCCGAGCGAGGCGACCGGCATACGCTCCGCCCGCGTCCTTGTGCCCCCGCCGGGAGGCAGCACCCGCACGCTGGCCACCGCGAGGAGCAGCGCACACACGGCGAGCAGGACATAGGCCGGGCGCCACGCGCCGATCTCCGCGAACACACCCCCCACGCTGGGACCGATGAGCGCGCCCACACCCCACATTCCCGAGATCAGGCCGGCCCCCTTCACCCACAGCTCCCGGGGCAGGGCGGAACGCAGCACCGCGTAGCCGAGACCGGCCAGCAGCCCCCCGCCGAGTCCCTGGACGACGCGCCCGGCGATCAGCACGCCGATCGCCGGGGCGAGTGCGGTGATGACGGCGCCGAGGGCGAAGCCCAGGAAGCCGAGCAGATACGCGCCGCGCGAGCCGATCCGGGCCAGTGTCCGGCTCACCAGCACGGAGGCCAGCACGGCGGCGAGCAGGAAGCCGGTCGCCACCCACGCGTACAGGTCACCGCCACCGATGTCGTCGACCACGGAGGGCAGGAGGGCAGCGGTGAAATAGAGGTTCATCGCGTACAGCGCGACACCCCCGGCGAGGACGGTGACCGCCGTGCGGTGCGCACGGCTGAACAGCCGCGCCTGGACGGGGGGTGCGAGAACAGCGGGTTCCGGATCTGCGGAGGTCATGTGCAGCTACGCTAGAACTTCAAGTCAACTTGAAGTCAACGCGACGGGAGGCGCCATGCCGGAGGGAAAAGCGGCGACCGAGCTGCTCACGGTCGGGGAGGTCGCCAGACGCGTGGGCATCGCGACCTCCGCCGTGCGGTTCTACGAGAGCGAAGGTCTCATCTCCGCGGTCAGAACGTCCGGCAACCAGCGCCGGTATCCCCGGCACACGCTGCGGCGGCTGTCGATCGTCGTCTTCGCCAAGCGTCTGGGAATCCCGCTGAACGAAGTCGCGGAAGTGTTCAAGCCCCTCCCCAGCGACCGGATGCCGGGCAAACGCGACTGGGCTCGTATCTCGGCACGGTGGTCCGCCCTGCTCAGCGAGCGCCGCGACCAGATCGAGAGACTGCGCAAGGAACTTGAGGGCTGCATCGGGTGCGGCTGCCTGTCCCTCAGCACCTGCAAGGCACTGAACCCCGCCGACGCCCTCGCCTTGGACGGGGCAGGCCCGCAACGCCTGCTGCACGAAGACTGAAACCCGGCCACCGGGGGGAGGGAGGAGAACCGGGCACCTGCCGCGCGCCGGCCGGCAGATCGAGGGCCTGGACCGGGGGCACGGCCCTCAAGACCACCGCCGCCCCCACATCAGCGCCGTCTCCCGACCCGCCCGTCCCGTACGCGCCCCCGCCTACGGTCTCCCCTGCCGAAACCGCGTACGCGCCGCTCGCACCGCCTACGGATCACACAAAGCCGCAGGTCAAGCGCGTACGCAGCCCTGTGCGGCGCTTCCTCGCCTCAGCGCCTACGCGCGACCCCCTCCTTGGCAAGGGGTCGCGTAGGCGCGCGACGTCACACGCCGGGTGCGGGCCGCACGGCGATCCCGTTCCGCTCGAACAGCGCCGCCGTCACCCCGTCTCCCGGCACCAGCTCTCCGGCGAACGATCCGTCGTACACCACACCCCGTCCGCACGACGGACTGCGCGGCATCAACAGCGCCTCCGTGCAGCCTCCGTGCCGCGCCGCCGCGAGTGCGCGCTGTGCTCCGTCCACGAACTCCGCTGTCACGTCACGCCCGGTGTCCTCGACGACCCGCGCCGTCCCGTCGAGCACGTCGTGTCCGTCGCCGCCCACCAGCTCCGCGGGCCTGCGCGGTGTCGCGAGCCCGCCCGCGACCTCCGGACAGAAGGCGATGACTTCGCGACCGGCCACCGCCTCCTCGAACTCCGACGACACCTTGTGACGCCCGTCGTACCGGCATGGCACCCCGCGCAGACACGCGCTCACCAGGATTGCTTCCATGCCGCCAGGCTAGCCATGCGGGGGGATGGTGCGGTCGTCGGTCTACGGGGCGGACGCGTCCCCCGATCGGGCTCGCGGCCACATCTCGTTGCGGCCTCGTCGCACCGGGCGGACAGTGGAATCAGGGGCGACAGGGAAGCGAGGTCATCATGGACCGTTATCCGCCCATCGCCGACCACGGCCTCGTCGGCGACCTGCAGACCGCTGCCCTGGTGTCGTTCCAGGGGGTCGTCGACTGGTTCGCGGCTCCCCGGTTCGACTCGCCCAGCATCTTCGCCGCCCTGCTCGATCACGACCGCGGCGGCTACTTCCTGTTCGCACCGGAAAGCCGGAACACCACCTGCAAGCAGCTCTACTACCCCGACACCGCGGTCCTGGTCACGCGGTTCATGTCGCCGGACGGGGTCGGCGAGGTCTTCGACTGCATGCCACCGGATCGCACCGGCACCCCCACCGACCGGCATGTGCTGATACGCGGTGTGCGAGCGGTGCGCGGAACGGTGCGCTTCACTCTGGAGTGCCGTCCGCGCTTCGACTACGGCCGGGCCACCCACCGTCTCGACGTGCAGGACGGCAATGCCACGTTCCGGGCACCGGACGTCACCGCCCATCTGCAGAGCACCTTCCCCCTGCAGCAGGACGGCACGGACGTGCGGGGGACGGTGACCTTGCGGGCGGGTGAGGTGGCCGCCGCGGTGTTCACCGTCGCCGGACCCGATGCCGGTCCCCCGCCGCCGGTCACCCCGGAGCGGGCGATGGAGGGGTTCTGGGACGTGGTGCAGTTCTGGCAGCGCTGGGTGCGCTCCTCCCGGTACCGCGGCCGGTGGCCGGGTGTGGTGCACCGCTCGGCCATCACGCTCAAGCTGCTCACCTACGCGCCCACCGGTGCTCCCGTCGCCGCCGCCACCATGGGCCTGCCCGAGCAGATCGGGGGTGAACGCAACTGGGACTACCGCTACACCTGGGTCCGCGACGGCTCCCTGTCCGTGCGCGCCCTGCTCGACCTGGGGTTCGCCGAGGAGGCGACGCAGTTCACGCGCTGGCTGAGCGACCGCCTCCAGGCCCGGGAGGGCGTCGACGGCGAGCCGCTGCAGATCATGTACCGCGTCGACGGGGAGCCCGAGCTGTCGGAAGAGGTCCTCTCGCACTTCGAGGGCTATCGGGGTTCGTATCCGGTGCGGGCGGGGAACGCGGCGGCCGACCAACTGCAGCTGGACATCTACGGGGAGGCGCTCTACGCCCTGTCGGAGGGGCAGGAGATCGCGGCAGGAGGCAGCTACCACGGCTGGAAGAACCTCGCGCGGACGCTGGACTGGCTGGCCGATTCCTGGGACCGCCCCGACGAGGGCGTCTGGGAGACCCGCGGCGGGCGCCAGGACTTCACCTTCAGCCGGGTGATGGCGTGGGTGGCCTTCGACCGGGGGCTGCGCCTGGCGAGGGAGTACAGCCGCCCGGCCGACGCTCCTCGTTGGACCGCCGCTCGCGACACGATCCTCGAACAGGTGATGGAGCGGGGCTGGAACGAGAAGGAGCAGGCCCTCGTCCAGCACTACGGAAGCGATGTCCTCGACGCCTCGCTGCTGCTCATTCCGCGCGTCGGGTTCCTGGCGCCCAGGACGATGAGCTGGCTGTCGACCTTGGACGCGATGGAGCGCACGCTGGTATCGGACAGCCTCGTCTACCGCTACGACCCCGCGGCCTCCCCGGACGGTCTGCAGGGCTCCGAAGGCACCTTCAGCCTCTGCACCTTCCTCTACGTGGACGCTCTCGCCCGTGCGGGACGGATTCGTCCGGCACGCTATGCCTTCGAAAAGATGCAGACCTATGCCAACCACGTCGGCCTGTTCGCCGAGGAAATCGGGCCCAGTAGCGAGCAGTTGGGGAACTTCCCGCAGGCTTTCACGCATCTGTCGCTGATCATGGCCGCCACCACCCTGGACGACGCCCTCGACCAGCAGCGTGTCTGAGAACCGCGGTCCCGGCTGCCGCCCGGGGCCGCGTGGCGGTTCAGCCGCCGGTGGCGAAGCCGGGAAAGAGGGTCATACCGCCGTCCACGTAGAGGGTGGTGCCCACCACGTAGTCCATGAGGTCCGAGGCGAGCCCGACGACCGCGTGGGCGATGTCCTCCGGGTCACCGACGCGCCGGTAGGGAATCAGCTGCAGCAGGTCCTTCTCAGCATCGGGAGTGTCCCAGGCGCTGCGGTTGATGGGCGTCCTGATGGCTCCCGGAGCGATGGCGTTGACCCTGATCCGGTGGGGGGCGAGTTCCTGGGCGAGGGTCTCCATCATCATCTGCACGCCGCCCTTGGAGGCCGCGTAGTTGACGTGACCGGCCCACGGGATGAGCTGGTGCACCGAGCTCATGCAGATGATCTTCCCGGCCGCGTGCGACACCTCAGGGACGACGCCTCTTCGCAAAAACTCCTTCGTCGCCTCCCGCGCGCACAGGAACTGGCCGGTGAGGTTGACGTCCAGCACCTTCTGCCACTGTGCCGTCGTCATCTCGGTGAACGGAGCGTCGCGCTGCAGCCCCGCGTTGGCCACGAGGATGTCGATGGTCCCGAACTCTTGCACCATCCGTTCGATCATCGCGACGACCTGGTCCTCCTGGGACACATCGGCCTCGTACGCCATCGCGCGCACCCCGAACCCGGAGATCTCCTCGACCACCTGCTCGGCCTCCCCGCGCCCGGCGACGTAGTTCACGACCACGTCGGCTCCGGCCCGCCCCAGGCCGATGGCCGTCGCCTTGCCGATACCCGAGTTCGCGCCCGTGACGAGTGCCTTCTGGCCTTTCAGCAGATGTCCGGGGATAACGCCCCGAGGGGCTCCCTGAATCACGCTCACGGCGGTTCTCCTTCTCCAGTGACTGCCCTCACGACCTCATGCGGGCCCGGTCCGGCCTCTGCCGACACGAAACCATCCAGGGGCCGGGGCCACACGCCGGGCGCGGGCGGAATGCGCCGATCGGCCGAACGCGGCCGGACGGCCAGGGCAGATGGCTCCGGCGCCGGCCGGCCGTTTCCCCGGGTGCGGGCGGTGTATGCGGGGGATACGCTTGTCACAGCAGGAAGAAGGTCAGGATCTCTGGAGCGGTTTCACCCGCCGGTCGCCCTGTACGCGATAACCGAATCTTTCTGCGGTGACCCGACGAGGGCGGTGCCCCTCCTCGCGTCCGCGGAGGCTGGGCAACGGCCACGTCCCTTCACTCGCACCGTCCCACTCTCTGCCGTCTCGCGCCTCGTGCGCCGCAGTGGCGCCGGCTTCCGGGCCCGCAGCTCGCAGTCCCTGGTGGTGGTCGAGATGAGAGTTGTCGTTGATCTTTCCCGTTGTGAGGGGTATGCGCAGTGCGCCTTCCTGGCTCCGGACGCGTTCCGGATGCACGGCGAGGAAGCGCTGATGTACGACTCCAACCCCGACGACGCCCAGCGCGACCGGATACTGCGCGCCGCGGCGGCCTGCCCGGTCCAGGCGATCCTGGTCGACCGGTTGGAGGGACGGGACGCACCGACGGAGGCGTCGCCGTCATGACCAGCGCCGAGAATCTGCAAGCGTTCCGGCGCGACGGCCGCATCGTGGTCGTCGGGGCGTCGCTGGCGGGGCTGCGCGCCGCGGAGACGCTGCGCGAGGAGGGTTTCACCGGTTCGCTGACCATGATCGGCGACGAGCTGGGCGAGCCCTACGACCGGCCTCCCCTGTCCAAGCAGGTACTGACCGGGTGGGTACCGGCCGGGAACACCAAGCTGCCGCGACGCCGCGAGATCGATGCGGAGTGGCTGCTGGGGGTACCGGCCGACGGGCTGGACCTGGCGGCCAACCACGTGCATCTCGCCGACGGACGCGAGGTTCCCTTCGACCGGGTGCTGATCTCCACCGGGGTGCGGGCCCGGCCGTGGTTCGTCGAGAGCGAAGCGGCTCTGGACGGGGTGTTCGTGGTGCGTACCCGCGAACACGCAGAAGGCCTGCAACGAGCCCTCGCCGCCGGGCCCTCCCGCGTACTGGTCATCGGTGCGGGATTCACCGGCTCCGAGATCGCCTCCATCTGTCGCGAGCGGGACATCCCGGTGACCGTCGCCGAACTCGCGCCGGCCCCGCTGGTCGGGGCGCTCGGCGCCATGATCGGTGAGGTCGCGGCGGACCTGCAGCGCGCTCACGGTGTGGACCTGCGCTGCGGCGTCAAGGTGACCCAGCTGGAGGGCGACGCGCAGGGGCGGCTGCGCCGTGCGCACTTCGAGGACGGCACCACGATCGACGCCGATGTGGCGGTGGTGGCACTCGGCGGCATCCGCAACACCGATTGGCTGCGGAGCTCCGGACTGGCGGCGGGGGTCTGGGGAATCGCCTGCGATACGGGCTGTCGCGCCCTCGACCTCAACGGCCTGGTCACCGACGACATCTTCGTCGCCGGAGACGTCGCCCGCTGCCCGAACCCGATCTACGAGTACCGGCTCATCTCGCTGGAGCACTGGGCCAACGCCGTGGAGCAGGCCGGGGTCGCGGCGCACAACATGGTCAGTGCCCAGGCGGACCGCTGGCCCCACCTGACCATTCCGCTGTTCTGGTCGATCCAGTTCGGCGTCAACATCAAGTCCGTCGGCGTGCCGACCTTCGCCGACGAGGTGGTCGTCACCCAGGGATCGGTGCCCGACCACCGCTTCGTCGCCGCATACGGCTACCGGGGCCGCGTCACCGCGGCGGTGAGCTTCAACAACGCGAAGTGGCTGGATCACTACCGGCGGCTCATCGAGACGGCCGCCCCCTTCCCGCCGCCCTGTCCCGCGCCCGACCAGCCCGCCGATATGAAACCGGTGCCCGTCGACTTCCCCGGGCCCGTCCTGCTGGCCCAGGGCGCCACCGTGGTCGTCACCGGTCACGACCCGAGCGAGCGACGCGTCACGGCCGTGCGCCAGCACCGTTAGGAGGGAAAGCGAGATGACCACGACCGAGACGCCCGGCCTGCTGCGCCGGATCCTCGACTACTCCTCCCGGGCCGACCCGTACCCGCTGTACGCCGAGCTGCGCAAGACACCGGTGGCCCGGCAGGACGACGGCAGCTACGTCATCAGCACCTACCGCGAGCTCACGGACATCCTGCACAACCCGCACCTCAGCTCGGACACCCGCAATCTCTCGCAGCCGATGGCCGGCGCCGAGGGGCAGACCGCACCGGCGTTCATCAACCTCGACCCGCCCGAGCACGACCGCCTGCGGCGTATGGCGATGCGCCATTTCGGCCCCCCGCACACCCCGGCGCTGCTGACCGGCATGGAACCCGTCCTGGCCACCACCGTCGGCGGCCTGATCGACGACCTCACGGACAAGGAGCGGATCGACCTCGTCGACGACTTCGCCTACCCGTTCCCCGTCACCGTGATCTGCCACCTGCTCGGCGTGCCGCGCGAGGACGAACCGAGGTTCCACCTGTGGGTGAACGACCTCATCAACTCGATCGACTACGACCCCAAGACCGATCCGAAGGAGAAGCTGGACAAGGGTGTGCAGGCCCGCATGGACCTGCGCGAGTACCTCGGCGGGCTGCTGGCGCAACGCCACGGCCGGCCGGGCGAGGACCTGTTGTCGCGGCTGGCCAACGACGACGGGCCCGACGGACGGATGACCGACGAGGAAATCGTCTCCACCGCCAACCTGCTGCTGATCGCCGGCCACGAGACCACCGTCAACCTCATCACCAACGGCATGCTGACGCTGCTGCGCCACCCGCAGGTGCTGCAACGCCTGCGCGGTGAACCGGACCTCGTCGTACCGCTGGTCGAGGAGTTGCTGCGTTACGAGCCGCCCGTGCACATCATTCCCTGGCGGGCGGCGTACAGCGACATCACCGTCGCCGACACCGAGATACGCAAGGGTTCGCAGATCATGCTCATGCTGGCCGCGGGCAGTCGCGATCCGGACCGCTTCCACGATCCGGACCGCTTCGACCCCGATCGGCGTGACAACCAGCACCTCGGGTTCGGCAGCGGCATCCACCTGTGCTTCGGCGGCCCGCTGGCCCGGCGGGAAACCCAGATCGCGCTGACCGAGCTGGTCCGCCGCCTCGACGGGATCAGGCTGGTCGACGATCCGCCGCCGTACCGGCGCAGCCCCATTCTTCGCGGTCCGGTCCATCTGCACGTCGAGCGGAGTGCGGGATGAGGCGACGAGCCGGCGTGCCGGGTCCGGCCCGGTACGCGCGGCTTCTCGCGCGGCTTCTCAGGCGAGGATGCCGACGCCGTCGCCGAGGAGTTTGAGGCCGAGCACGAAGAACAGGACGGCCATCACCGCGACGTTGTGCAGCGCGGCCCAGTCCCGCCAGTTGCCGAGGACGGTTCTGGCCCGTTCGCCCATGACCAGGTAGACGGCGAGCGGTGCGAGCACACCGAGGGAGGCGATGACCACGAAGATCGCGAGCGTTCCGATCTGCTGGGGTACCGGGAGCCCGGCGGAGCTGATCGAGGCGCCCGCGGCGATGGTCAGGGGCGCGTTCTTGACATTGGCCGCCGAAAGCAGCAGCCCCAGGCCGAGGATCTTGGCCGGGGTGAAGCGGTCGATCGCCGCCATCCACTTCGGGAGCTGCGCCTGAGTGGCGTCCTTGGGGCGGCGCCGCCATTGACGGGCGCCGAAGAAGACAAGAAGCACGCCCAGGGCGAGTTTGAGGGCGCCGACCCAGGTGGCCGGATGCTTGTGGCCGGCGGCTCCGCCGGTGCCTCCGACGGCCAGCATGATCGCGCCGAGCGCCGCGAGCCCGAGAACCCAACCGAGGGCGAACAGCGGTCCGTTGAGGCCACCCCGCGGGGTGGCCAGGATGAGGATGATCGCCACGATCGGGAGTGGGCTGACCGCGACACCGGCGGCCAGGCCCAGCACCTCACCGACTGCATGTCCCACCGCGGCCTCCGGGGAGAGTGACGGATGATCCGGAGCGGACCGCCCGCATCGGCCGGCTCGAAGCCGGCGGGTGCCCGGCCCCTGGTGCGGGCGCAGCTCTCCTCGCCATCGTGGGGGCCTCCGGGTCCGTCGGCCACCGGCCGGTGGCGAACGGGTTATCCGGCCACCGGACTCAGGAGCCTGTCGGCTTCCCCCGCGTCCCGCGTCCCCGCGGATCGGGCCGTTCCCCCGGGTCCGGCGGCACGGCGCGGCGGCGGAGGGTGCCCTCGGCGAGGCCGAGCAGGCGTTCCGCCGTGGCGATCGCCATATCGTCGAGTGCCGGGTGGTCCAGCTGGGTGTCGTCGTTGGCGTAGGCGCCGAGACCGTCGATGGTGATCAGGAGGTGCAGGGCGACTCCGAGGGCGTCGTCGGTCGTGAAGTCGCCGGCCCGGTGGCCTTCCTCGACGAGGTCCGCGAGGGCGGTGCGGGTCGCCGACTCCTGGGTGTTCACCGCCGATCTCAGTCCGGGCTTGAACCTGCTGAGGTGCCGCGCGTTGAGCCACAGGCGGCTGAGGTCTCGGTACGCACCGTCGGTGAGGCGTACGAGGAAGCGCGCGAGCCGTTCGACCGGGGGGAGTTCGTGTTCGCCGGGTGGCAGAAGTGACTCGCGCTCGTCCGTCGCCGCGTGGGTGAACGCCTCGCTGACGAGGTCGTCCGCGGCCGGGAAGTAGTGGCCGATGAGTCCGGGGCGGACGCCGAGTTCGTCGGCGATGCGCCGGAGCGTGATGCGCTCCAGCCCCTCCGCCAGCGCGATGGCCGCCGCGGTCCGCACGATTTCCGCGCGGCGCTCGGCGGGCGGCTTCCGGATTCGTGTCGCCTGAGGTCTTGACGTCATGGGGGACACCGTATTGGGTAATCGACCAACACACAGTTGGCCGAATGCCCAATAGCGCTGCACGGTCGGCGCCCTCCGAGAGGCCCCGATGACGACGACACCACCCACCTGCTGTACGAGGCCCGTCGGCGAGCACGGCGCCGAGCGCGCGGGACAGCTGGAAACCCGCGGCATCGACCTGATCCCCGCGGACGAGCGCAGCGGGCGGCCCCGGCAGCTGTTCGCGGTCTGGGCGGCGCCGAACGTCAGCTACCTGAGCTTCGTCGTCGGCGCCACGCTGATCCTCATGGGGCTCACGCTCCCGCAGGCCATCGGCGTGATCCTGGCCGGGAACCTGCTGTGGATCTGTACCGGCACCGTCGCGGCGAGCGGCCCGGTGGCCGGTACGAGCGGGTCGGTGATCTCGCGTGCGATGTACGGGGTCGTCGGCAACAAGTTCGTACTCGTCCTGACCGGCTGGCTCATCGCCGCGGCCTACCTCGCCCTGAACTGGTCGGCCGCCTCGGTCGCGGGCATCGGCCTGGCGGGGCGGTTCGGCCTGCGCAGCAATTCGGCCACCGACGCGGCCGTCATCTGCGTCATCGCCGGGGGAACGCTCCTGATCGCGATCTTCGGGTACACGACGATCGTCCGCCTCTACACCGCACTCAGCGTTCTGCTGACCGTCGTGTTCGTCGTCGTCACGGGGTACGTGCTCGCCGGAGCCGACTGGTCCTACGCGCCGGCCGAGCCGCTCAAGGGGACCGCCCTCGCCGCGGCGCTCGGCGCGGGGTTCACGATCATCGCCTCCACGCCGCTCTCGTACAGCAACAGCCCCGACCTCGCCCGCTATCTCCCCCGCGGCAGCAGCCCGTTCGCCATCGCGGGGTGGACGGCCTTCGGCGCGTACCTGCCGAGCACCGTCTTCACCACCGTCGGCGCGCTCGCCGCCACCCACCTCGACATGAGCGATCCGGAAGCCGCGCTGGAGAGCATCCTGCCGGGCTGGTTCATCCCCGTCTTCGTCATCGCGGTCGTCGTCAACACCATGACGAACAACGGCATGACGGCCTACAGCGCCAGTCTGTCCATCCAGTCGGTCGGCGTCCGCCTCGCGCGCATCCCGGCGGTGCTGATCATCGGCGTCCTCGGCACCGCCGGGACGCTCTACGCGATCCTCGTCTTCGACTTCCTGACCAGCGTCAACGCCATGCTCCAACTCGTGGTCGTGGTGACCGGACCGGCCATGGCGGTGGCCGTGACCGACCTGCTCCTGCGGCGCAACCGGTACCACGGGGCCGACCTCCTCGGACAGCGGCGCGGCGGCCCGTACTGGTACCACCGCGGCGTCCACCGGGCCGGCGTCCTCGCGCTCGTCGCCGGTGGCCTCACCTCCGCGATGTGGGCGCACACCAGCCTCTGGACCGGCCCGATCGCCACCGCGCTGGGCGGCATCGACCTGGCGATTCCGTCCGGTATGGCCGCCGCTGCCGCCGTCTACTGGGCGCTGGCCCGCGCCCTGCGCAGCATCCCCCGCGACGGACACGCGCCCTCCGGGTGATCCCGCGCGCGCACCGTCGCGCCGCGTACCGTCCCGCGCGAAGGAGCCGCACCCCTGCACCGGATCCGCACACCGACCGCGGCAAGACCCGACCGATCGACCGCAGCAAGACCAGAAGGAAACCTGTGCACGCCGACGTCATCCTGTTCGCCCACCACGTCGAGAATCTGACCGGGGAGACCACCGGTCCGCCCGCGAACGCGGTCGCGATCGCCGACGGCCGCATCATCTCCGTCGGCGACGCGTCGTCCCTCGCACCGCTGCGCGGTCCCGGCACGGTCGTCCACGAGTTCCCGGGCGCCGCGATCCTGCCCGGCCTCACCGACATCCACGCCCACCCCGTATGGGGGTCGATCGAGATCGGCAGAGGGGTGGATCTGTCCGGCGCGTCGACTCTCGCCCAGGTGTGCACCCGCCTGACCGAGGCCGCGGACGCACGGCCTGCGGACGAGTGGCTCACCGGATACGACCTCGATGTGAACGTCTTCGACGGCGACCCGGCCGGGAGCGTCTTCGCGGAGCACCTCCCCGGACGGCCGGTCTCCCTGATGACGCGCGACGCGCACGCGCTCGTCGTCAGCCCCCGCGCCGTGGAACTCGCCGGTCTGACCGGCCGCGAGACGTTCACCGACGCCTCATCGGTCGAGGTCGGACCGGACGGCCGCCCGACCGGTTACGTGGTCGAACTCCAGGCGATGGACCTGGTCTTCGCCCACTACCCCGAGGTGCCCGTGGACACCGCCGCCGCATACGTACGCCACCAGCTCGAACAGCTCGCCCGCAGCGGCCTCACCGGCCTGCACGCCCTCGACTTCGCCGACCCCTCCGAAGCGGTGTACCGGCACATCGAGGAACACGGGGACCTGCCGCTGCGCATCCGCTGCTCTCCGCTGGTGCCGGCCGACTCGTCCCCGGACGTATGGCAGGAGATCGCCGATCTCCAGGGCCGGCGCGGGCGGCGCTGGCACGTCGAGGGCGCGAAGTTCATGCTCGACGGGACGGCCGACAACGGCACGGCGTGGTTCGAGACCCCGGACACCCACGGCGAGAACCGCCAACCGCTCTGGCGCGACCTCGACGCCTACCGCGCCGCGATGCGGTTCTTCACCGACCGCTCCATCCCGACCGCGACCCATGCCATCGGCGACCGGGCCGTCCGGTTCGCCCTGCGCGTCATCGAGGAGGCCGGCCGGACCGCCCGCGCCCCGCACCGCATCGAGCACATCGAATCCCTCCCCGACGATCTGCTGGGCCGGTTCGCGGAACTCGACGTGGTGGCGAGCCTCCAGCCCGTGCACGGGACCCGCCACACGCGCGCCGACGGCACCGACAACTGGTCGCGCCGTATCGGACCCGACCGCGCCGCCCACGGCTGGCGCACCCGCGACCTCCTGGACCACGGCGCCGTCGTGGCACTCGGCTCCGACTGGCCGATCGGCCCCGGCGACCCGCGCATCGGCCTGGCCGACTGCCAGTTGCGCCGCCCGGTCGAGGAACCGCAGGTGGCGCCCGTACAGCCCGATCAGGCGGTCTCCGCGCGCGAGGCGTACGCCGGGATGACCGCCGCCGCGGCCTACGCCGCCGGCGCGTCCGACGAGCTCGGGCGGATCGCGCCGGGCCGCCTCGCCGACCTCACCGTCTTCGCGGCCAACCCCCTCGGCCTCGCCCCCGAAGCACAGCCCGGCAACGCCGTCCTCGCCACAGTCGTCGGCGGTGCGGTGCAACTCCACCCGAACACCGCGAAAGGACGCTCGTGACCACCACCTCCATCCCCCGCCCCGCACACCGCCGCCATATCGAGGTCGCCGACGCCGATCCGCACGAGCGCGGCGTCGCCCGCGGCGCGCAACTGCGCGACGGCATCCCCGCCGCGATCGAGGTGTACGACCGGCTCTTCGCGCTCGGCGGCATCACTCCCGCCCAGGTACGCGAGGACGCCGAGCGCGCCCTCGACACCATCGGACGGTTCCGCGCGGGAGCCCGCGCCGAGATCGAGGGCATCGCACGGGGGTCCGGCACCGAGCCGTGGCGGATCGCCGCCCTCAACGCGCGCACCGAGATCCTGGCCCGCAGCGCCACCGTGCCGCCCGGCGAATGCACCACGATCGTGCGCCACCTCGTCGGTGACAGCGGTTCGACGCCGCGCACCTTCGGTGTCCAGACATGGGACTGGCACATAGAACTGAGCGCGCTGTGGCACACGCTCGACACCCGCGGCGGCCGGCACGGCTACGTCGGTCTCTCCGAGAACGGCATCCTCGGCAAGATAGGCGTCAACAGCGCCGGTCTCGCTCTGCACTTCAACATCCTCGGGCACGCCCGCGACGGCATCGGCGGCATCCCCATGCACGTGCTCGCGGAGATCGTCCTCGAAGAGGCGGGCGGCGTCGCCGAGGCCGTCGAGATCATCCGTGGTGCGCCCCTCGCCTCGTCCGGGTCGTTCGCGCTCTTCGACGCGACGGAGGCGGTCCTCCTCGACCTGAGCCCCGTCGGCGTCTTCGCCATGCGGCCCGAACACGGCATGCTCCTGCGCACCAACCACTTCCTGACCCCGGAACCCGCCGCGGACGAGAAGTCGTGGCTCTACCAGCCCGATTCGGGCGAGCGCTACGACTTCGTCCGCGCCCGTCTCGCGCGCACGCAGCCGCCGGCCACCCCCGACGAGCTCGCGGCCTGCCTCGTGACGGGGGCCGGCGAACCGCCGGTGACCTGCGTACCCGACCTGGACCAGCCGCTCGGCCAACGCTGGGCGAGCCTCGCGACCGTCACCCTCGAACCGGCGACGCGCACCGCCAGGGTCCTCGACGGCACCCCCGCCGATATCGGCACCCGCGACTGGCGCGTCCTGACCGCCGGCTGATCCCGGCCGGTGCCGTCCGCGGGCGCGCAGCCCTGTTGTGGCAGCGCGCCCGCGGAGCGCCCGTCACTTCTCCCAGCCGACCGTCTCCGGGAGGGGGGTGTGGAAGATGGTCGCGCCGACGTTGGCGAGGCCCTTCTGCACGCCGTAGGTCGAGGGGCCGCTGAACAGCGGGAGGAAGGCGTACTGCTGGAGCGCCTTCCGCTCGACCTTGTTGACCGCCGCGGCCTGCTCGCCGAGGCCGGCGATCCCGGTGGTGGCGCGGATCTCCTCGTCCAGGGCCGGGGTGCCCGAACCGGTGATGTTGGAGTCGCGGTCCGAGCAGTAGAAGTCGCACAGTTGACTTCCGCTCCCCGTCCTAAAGGGCGGGGATTCCTACCATGGTCGTTTGACCGTCTCGGTGGGTTCCTGCTTCACCGCGCTGTGCCGGTACGGGTACCGGTCTTACTTGCGCTCGACAGGCTGACACCGCCAGTCCGGCGGCCTTGGCGACGTTGACCGCCGCGTTGATGTCGCGATCGAGGACGGACCCGCACGCCCCGCACGCCCAGATGCGGACGTGGAGGGGCTTGGGCCCGTCCTTGACGCCGCACACGCAGCAGACCTGTGAGGTCGGCTCGAACCGCCCGATGCGGTGGAAGGACCGGCCGAA
>JOEL01000072.1 GCA_000720995.1 Streptomyces celluloflavus | reverse complement strand
ACACCACCCCCCAGGTCATCCGTTCGACAGGGGGCAAAAGTCATGCCAGGCCCGGAGGCCAGCGGCCCTCTTGCAGGACCGCGAAAAACATAACGGGGCTCCGGGGGCATCCAGGGGGCGCCGCCCGGCGAAGGCTCCGCCCGGCGAAGGCCCCGCCCGCGCGAAGGTCCCGCCCGGACGAGCTCGTCCGCACCCGTGCGGCACCGTTCCGCCAACAGGAGGCGTGGGGGCAGCGCTCCCCCGCCGTCACTTCTCGGGTTGCTCAGGTTGCTCGGGCTGCCGGGACTGCCAAGACCGCTGGGATTGCCAAGACTTCTGGGATCGCAAGGACTACGGGGGCTGCAAGGACTACGGAGGCTACGGGGACCGCGGGGTCCTCCAGAACGGCTGGGACCGATAGGGCCACTCGGGCTTCCTGGGGGCTGCCCGGACTACCGGGGCTGCTCGGTACGGGGCGACTTCTGGACGACGTCGTGGTCCTGCCACGCGTAGAAGGTGCCGTCGACCGTGGCGCCCGACCAGGTGCCGCACTGCGTATCAACCTTCGCCGCGAGGTCCTTGGGGAACCAGTCGGCCTCCAGCTTCGGATTGCCCTGCGCCTTCGCCGCCCCCTTGCCGGTGACGCATTCGGCGGGCGGCTCGGCGTCCTTGAACTTGGCCGCGATCAGCCGGTCGTCACCGGTCGTCGAGAGGACGTACTTGATGTCCGTGGCGTCGTCCGGCAGCCAGCGCGGCATGGAGGTGCGGGCCTTCTTCGCCTCGGCACCGGTGGCGTACTCCGACCGCTGCTCGTGATGGTCGAAGGGGTTCCACGAATCGGAACCGGAGCAGCCGGTCAGGATGGCACCGGCGGCCAGCGTCACGGCGGCCACGGCCAGCGGACGGGCGACGGGGCGGACGAATACGCGGGCGCGGGCGCGGGAGACAGTGCGCGGGGATTTCGGCACGGGGGTTCCTTCCGGAAGTGGCGGCGTGTGCCTCAATCCTTGCGGCGGATCGGCGACCGACCGTGCTAACGGGGGAGGTTCTTGCCCGTATGCCTTTGGTCCCACCGCCCCGGCCCCCACCCTCCACAGGAGTACCCGGCGGGGGCCGGAAGGCAGACCCGGAGACCTGAAGACCTGAAGAGAGAACCGACGGACGGAGGTGACCGGCGGACGGAAGTGACCGGCGGACGGAAGTGGTGGAGAGCTGGGGTGGTGGAGAGCGGATGTGGTGCAGAGCCGAGGGCTCAGGAGATGGCGCTACGCAGTACGGCGACGTCGAACTGTTCGGTCTCGTCATGCGCGGTCAGGTCGATGACCTCACCGACACCATCGGCCGCCTTGTTGCCGGAAGCCTTACCGCCGGACGCCTTACCGTCGGATGCCGCGGCTGCCGTCTCCTCGTCGCCGGCGGCCACGTCCTCGTCCGCCACGGCGGCGTCCGGCTCACGCCCGTCCCCCCGGGCGTCCACACTCGCCTGCGCACTCACCGCGTCCGCACGGGCCTCTGTGCGGGCCTCTGTACGAGCCTCGGTAAGGGCGGCCGGCGTACGAGCCTGCGCGCGGGCCGACTGCTCGGCGAGTGCTTCGTCGCCGACGACATCGGCCAGATCGTCCTCCAGCGGCGCGGTCAGCTGACGCCGTTCGGCGGCCGCGTTGCCGAAGAAGTCGAAGCCGCCGAGCGCACGGGAAGTGGCGGGGCGGGGCACGGCGGGCGCCGGGATGACGGCGGCTGCGGCCGGAATCCGGCGAAGCGCGGGCACGGCGGACGTGTTCGTACGGGCGTGCCGCGCACCGCTCGCCAGCCGTGCGGCGACCGCCCCGGACTTCTCCTGGCCGCCCGCACCCTCCGCAGCGCCCGTACCCTCCGCAACGTCCGAGCTGCCCCGACCGCTCCGGCCTTCTTGCTCACGCCGGTCTTCGTGTTCGGTACGGCCGCCCGGCTCGGTGCGGCCGCCCAACTCGCTACGGCTACCGCGACCGCTCCGGCCGCCAGATACGTCCTGACGGGCCCCGCCCTCGGCACCCGCCGCACCACCGGAACCGGCCGCGCCGTCAGACCGGCCTGCGCCGTCTGTCTGGCCCGCGCCGTCGTTCTGGCTCGTGCTGTCGAACCGACCCGCGTCATCGGACCGGCCCGCACCGTCGAACCGGGCTCCACCCGCACGAGGGGCCGCGCCATCGGGCCGGGCTCCACGCTCACGACTGGCCGCGCCATCGGCACGATGCGTCGGACCATCGGGACGAACCAGGTCGGCGGCCCGACCGGCCGCACCGTCCAGGTGGGCCGCACTGTCGCGGGAGGCCATGTCATCAGGGGAGGTCATGTCATCACGGGAGGCCGTGTCATCGCGAGAGGCCGTGTCATCGCGAGGGACCCCACCGCCCGGACCGGCCGCGCCGCCCCGGGCCTCCGCACCGTCCGGCGTCCGCAGGGCCTCCTGGGCCCGATCGCGCTGGCGGGCGGCGCTGCCGACCAGCCGCCGCAGCGCCTGGTCCGCCTGCGCGAACGCGGCGGTGCCGAGCCGGCCGTCCGACGCCAGACTCCCCGAGCTATCCCGGTTGCCCTGCGCCGGACCGCCCTGCGCCGCGCCGTCCAGCGCCGGACCGTCGGCTTTGGCGGACGGCAACGCCGGGACCGAGGAGGAACCCGAGGCCGGGGCCGGGGCCGCCGCCTCGATCTCCAGGAGACGACGGCCTTCCAGCGCGCTGGCCCGCTCGGTCTCCGCGGTGGCGTAGCGGCGCAGCAGTTCGGCGTGCTCGCTGCGCAGCCGGGCCAACTCGGCACGCTTGGCCCGGAGTTTGGTATCCAGCGCGGTGCGGATCTCGCGGGCCTCCTCGACATTCGATTCGAGCTCGGCCACCCGCTCCTCGGTCCGCCACTCGTCGCGCGTCCGGGCGCGGCTGAGCTCGGCGACCTGCTTGCCGGCCCTGCGGTCCCAGGTCCGCAGCAGGACCGCGCCGCCGACCGCGGCGGCCGCCGCGCCCGCGGCGAGCACACGCTGTGTGAGGTCGTCGCCGGCGAACCACGTTCCCGTGGCGCACGCGATCGACGCACCGGCGACCGTCGAGGGAGGAAGCAGCCGGTGGAGGGTTGGTGAATGGCGGTGGCGTCCTCGTGGCATGGCCAGAAACTTACCGTGCGTGCGGGGCCGATGGGGCCCCGCACACCGATCCGTTTCCCTGTGGTTACTTCTTGATCAGATCTTTGGACTTCAGATATGCCTGTGCGACATCTGCCGGCTTGAGTCGCTCGGCATCGACCTTGCGGTTCAAGTCGATCAAGTCCTTGGTCGTCAGCACCGCCGTGAGCTTGCCGAGAGCGGTCTCGATCTCCTTGTCACCGGCGCTCTTCGCATTCACCACCGGCAGCACATTGTCGGCGTTCTGGAGCTTCTTGTCGTCCTGGAGGAGCACCAGACCGAAGTTGTCGAGTGTGGCGTCGGTGGTCGTGGTGAGCACCAGTTGATCCGTGCCGTCCTTGACCGCCTGCTTGGACTGCGGGGTGCCGACGCCCTTGGGGTCGAGGCCCGCGATGTCTATGCCGTAGGTCTTCTCCAGGCCCGGCTTGCAGAAGGGCCGCGACTCGCACTCCTCGCCCGATGCGAGTTTGATCTTCTGCTTCGACGCGCCCAGGTCGGAGAGCGTCTTCAGCTTGTGCTGCTCGGCGAATTCCTTGGTGACCGCGAAGGCGTTCTGGTCCGTGGCCTCGCCCACCGGCAGCACCTTGAGGCCGCGCGGCTCGGCGAGCTTCTTGAGCGCCGTCACGGTGTTGTCTATGTCACTGGAGGCGACGGGCTTCGCCTTGGGGCCGTTCTGCTTGGCGTTGAGGAATTCCGCGAGAGTCGAGGCATATTCCGGCACGACATCGATCTGACCCTTCTCCAGAGCCGGCTCATACAGCTCCCGATTGGCCAGCGTCTGAACGCGCGTTCGATAACCCGCTTCGTTAAGGATCTTGGAATAGATCTCGGCGAGCACCTTCGACTCGGTGAAACCGGCCGAGCCGACGACGATCTCGCCCTTCCCGCCGCCCTTGCTCTTGCTTCCGCCTTTGTCCTCCAGGCTCTCGCCACCGCACGCGGCCAGCCCGGCCGCCAGCGCGATCACTGTGCCCGCGACAAGCGCGGTGCGCGCCACACGTGACTTGCTGCTCATGGAATTCACCATTCAGTTCGTTCGGTCAGATCTGCTCTGGTCTGGTGCTGGGTGGAGCGTGCCGAGTGCGATCGGGTGGGTGAGGTGACGCCCGGAAACGGGGATCGGTATCGGGACCGGGTAACGGTGCTGGGTACAGGGCCGGGTAACGGAGGCCGGGTAATCGGGTAATGGAGACTCGGTGTCGAAGACCCGGCATCAAGGCCCTGATCAGGCCACCGGGGACCGGGCCACTCCGGACCGGACCGCTCGGCAGCATGGCAAAGTCGGGGCACCGCGTCAGGCGAGTTTTCCCGACGCGACCGCGTCCCCACCGCGGCCGGACCCACCGGACCCACCGGTCACACCCAGCCCGCGGGGCTCACCGGACCTACCGGCCGCACCAACCCCGCCCAACCCGCCCGGCCTCTCGGACACACCGGACCCACCAGCCCTGCCCGCCCCACCGGAGCCGGTACCGGAGCCCGCCCCGGAACCCGCGTCGCCGCGCCCCGTCCCCCCTGCCGTACCTCTCCCCGCCGTACGGGCCCCGCGCCGCCGCCCCCGCATCGGGTCGAAGAACCGGTCCGCCAGGACGAGAGCGCCCTCGACGGCCAGCGCCAGTACGGCCACCAGCAGCGCGCCCGCGACCACCTGCGCGGTGTCGTAGTTGCCGAAGCCCGCGGTGATGATCCGGCCCAGCCCCCCGCCGCCGGCCAGGGCCGCCAGCGTCGCCGTGGCCACCACCTGCACCGTCGCCGACCGCAGACCCGTCATGATCAGCGGATAGGCGAGGGGTATCTCGACCCGCAGCAGGAGCTGCGGCCCCGACATGCCCATCCCCCGGGCGGCCTCAACCACATCGCGGTCCGCCTCCCGCATGCCCACATAGGCGTTGGTCAGCAGCGGCGGCACCGCGAACAGCACCAGCGCGATGATCGTCGGCCAGTCCCCGTGCGTCCCCAGCGGGCTGAGCGTCAGGAGCACCAGCACCGCGAAGGTCGGTACCGCCCGCCCGACGTTGGAGATGTTGACCGCCAGCGCCCCGCCCTTGCCGATATGCCCCAGCCAGAGGGCCACCGGCAGGGCTATCAGGCAGGAGATGACCAGGCACAGCGCGCTGAGGTAGACATGCTCGCCCAGCCGGTGCCATACGCCCTTCTCCCCGGCCCAGTTGGCGGCCGTCGTCAGCCACTGCCACGCGCCCGTGATCGCGTCCATCGCTCAGGCCACCGCCTTCGTCGTGCCCGCCCCGCGCCGGGACCGCGTCCCCGCCCGCGTCCGCGTCCGTGTCCAGGGCGTCAGCAGCCGCTGCAGGCCCATCAGCAGCAGGTCGGCCACCAGCGCCAGCAGTACGCACAGCACCGTCGCCGTCAGGACCTCCGCCTTGAAGAAGCCCTCCATACCGCTGGCTATGAGATTGCCCAGGCCGCCGTAGCCGACGACCGAGCCGATCGTCGTCATGGCCACCGTCGAGACCGTCGCGATCCGCAGCCCGGCCACCATCGCGGGGAGCGCCAGCGGCAGTTCCACCTCGAACAGCAGCCGCGCGGCGCCGTACCCCATCCCGCGGGCCGCCTCCCGCACCTCGTCCGGCACCGACGTCAGCCCGGCGAGGATGTTCCGCACCAGGATCGTCAGCGAATACATCACCAGACCGGTGATCACCACCGCCGCCGAGACCCCGAAGACCGGGGTCAGCAGCGCGAACATGGCCAGGGACGGAACGGTGTAGAGCACCGTCGTCAACCCGAGGACCGGTCCTGCCGCGGCCCGCCGGCGACGGGCCACCAGCGCCAGCGGAAAGGCCACCAGCAGGCCGATGATCACGGATATGGCCGTGATGCCGATGTGCTGGACGGTCGCGTCCAGCAGTTCGTGGCCGCGGGTGCGGACGTACTCACCGCAGATCCAGTCGTTGGCCTGCAAACAGCTCTGCTCAGCGGCCTGCGCGACCGTGAGAGCGCTCGGTCCGGCGTCCACCGTCGTCACCTCCCCCGCCCTGTCGCTCACAATTTCGGTGACTGTCTGCGACCCTATCCCCCACCACTGACAATCGGCCCGGCCCGCCATCCACTCGACACACCGCGTTCACGACCGCCTGCCCACAATGGGGAATCATGATCCGCTTCGAACACGTCACCAAGAGCTACGCCGACGGCACCACCGCCGTCGACGATCTCTCCTTCGAAGTCGCCGAGGGCGAACTGGTCACGCTCGTCGGCCCCTCGGGCTGCGGCAAGACCACGACGATGAAGATGGTGAACCGGCTCATCGAGCCCACCAGCGGCACGATCTACCTCGACGGCGACGACATATCCGCCATCGACCCCGTCGAACTGCGCCGCCGCATCGGCTATGTCATCCAGCAGGTCGGGCTCTTCCCCCACAAGACCATCCTGGACAACACCGCCACCGTCCCGCACCTCCTCGGCTGGCCGCGCAAGAAGGCCCGCGCCCGCGCCGCCGAACTCCTCGACCTGGTCGGCCTGGACCCCGCCACCTACGGCGACCGCTACCCCGACCAGCTCTCCGGCGGTCAGCGGCAGCGCGTCGGCGTCGCCCGCGCGCTGGCCGCCGACCCGCCCGTGCTGCTGATGGACGAACCGTTCGGCGCCGTCGACCCGGTCGTCCGCGAGCACCTCCAGAACGAGTTCCTGCGGCTCCAGTCGACGCTCCACAAGACGGTGCTCTTCGTCACCCACGACATCGAGGAAGCGGTCCGGCTCGGTGACCGCATCGCTGTCTACGGGGCCGGGCGCATCGAGCAGTTCGACACCCCCGCGACGGTCCTGGGCGCCCCCGCGACCCCGTACGCCGCCGAATTCGTGGGCGCGGACCGCGGGCTCAAGCGGCTCTCCGTCACCCCCGTCGAGACCGGCGACCTCGAACAGCCCCCGATCGTCCACCTCGACGACGAGGTGCGCCACGCGGCCGACCGGCTGTCCGCCGACGGCGCCCCCTGGGCGGTCGTCCTCGACGCCGACGACAATCTGCACGGCTGGGTCTCCGCGGCGACGCTCACCGGGGCGGCCGCGGCCGGGGACGCCACCGCCACCGGGAAGGACACCGCCGCAGCGGACGGCGCCCCGCGGAGTGCCACCGTCCGTGCGCACGCCCGGCGGATGGACGCGTGGCTGCCGCTCGGCGCCCCGCTCAAGCAGGCGTTCAGCACGATGCTCCAGTACGACGCGGGCTGGATCGCCGTCCTGGACGGCGACCGCTTCCTCGGCGTCCTCACCCCCGCCAGGCTGCACGAGGCGCTGCGCCGCTCCACCACCGCGGACGCCGCGAACATCGCGCGCGACGAGGTGTCGCTCCACACCGTCCACGACGTCTGATCCGGGCGGCCCCGGGGCGGCCGACGCGGGCGCGCAACGGACAACGGACAGCGGGCACGGGGCTCGCATACGGGGACGCGGGCCACGGCACCACCGCGGCCCGCGTCAGGCGCACCGGCCTCGGGCGCCGCTAGGCCGGCGTCGCGCCCGCTTGGTCGTCGTCCTCCGGAAGCTTGCAGACCCGTTCGAGGAAGAGTGCGGCGGCGACCACCGCCGCGCCCGCCAGGACCGAGAAACCGGCGTAGATCGCCTGGTCCCGGCGCGTGGCGACGTCCAGCCCTGCGGTCAGCAGAAAGATCCCGACGCCGCCGTACAGCCCGGCGACCAGCGCCGCCACCAGGGCGCTGGCCTGCCCGAAGACCACCGCGCGGGCGGCCACCAGCGGATCCACGCCCTTGGCGCCCTCCCGGCGCTCACGCTGTGCGCGCAGCCGGGAGCGGATCGAGAGCGCGGTGGCGGTCAGCACGGCGGCGATCAGTGCCAGCACGATCGGCGCGGCCACCGGCACTCTCGGGAGCGTGCCCAGCGAGTCCCACAGCCGGGCGCCCGCCCAGGCCAGCGCCCCGGCCGCCAGGAACAGCCCGACCAGCACCTTGATGTGTAGCTGCTTCACCGAGCGATCGCCCTTCGCACCGTCATGGCCGTTCCGTCCGTTCCCCATACATGTGTGCCGTTTCCATGTATGCATGCCATCCGGAGGCGTTCCGTACGCATCCGCGGGCACCCGCGCCGTACGCGGGCGGCCCACATCCTTAACGGCTACTCCGGCAGCCGCAGTTCCAGATCCGCGCGCGGCACCACGCCCTCGTGGCCGACCGCCGCCAGCAGCTCGGCGACCGCGCCGCGCCCGGGGACCACCGCCTCGGGGTCGACGTCGTGCCACGGCACCAGGACGAACGCGCGCTCATGGGCGCGCGGGTGCGGCAGTGTCAGCTGCGGGTCGTCGGAGATCACGTCCTGGTAGGCCAGGATGTCGACGTCGATCGTGCGCGGGCCGAAGCGCTCGTCCCGTACCCGCTCGAAGGCTTCCTCGATCGCATGCCCGCGCTCCAGGAGGGAGGACGGCGGCAGGGTCGTCTTGATCAGCACCACGGCGTTGAAGTACGTGGGCTGCGAACCGGGCTCGACGCCCCACGGCTCGGTCTCGTACACCGGGGAGACCGCCTTGACCCGCAGGCCGGGGGTGTCCTCCAGGGCGTCGATGGCGCCCTGGAGCGTCTCCAGGCGGTTGCCGAGATTGCTGCCGAGGGAGATCACTGCGCGTTTGGGGTTGGAGAGCGTCACATCCGCGGCGTCCACGCGCTCCACGACGGAGGCGGGCACCGGCTGTACGGTCGGGTCGCTGCTGGTGTTCATACTCGGCTCCGGGTGATGGTGATGGTCACGTCGTCGAAGGGGACGGTGATCGGCGCGTCCGGCTTGTGCACCACCACCTCCACCTCCTGTACCCCCTCGTGCTTGAGGCACTGATCGGCGATCCGCTCGGCAAGGGTCTCGATGAGGTCGACCGGCTCGCCCTCCACGACGGCCACCACCTCCTCGGCCACGATCCCGTAATGCACGGTCTTCGCGAGGTCGTCGGAGGCCGCCGCCGGGCGGGTGTCCAGACCCAGCACCAGATCGACGAGGAAGGTCTGGCCCTCCTCGCGCTCCCGGGGGAACACTCCGTGGTGCCCTCGGGCCTTCAGGCCACGCAGCGCGACACGATCCACGCGAATCACTCCCACTGGTCTCACTGGCACTTCCGCACCACTGAATCGTCGGAAATTCCGGGCACGCACCAGTCAAACCCGGCGCACAGCCCCTCTCGTTTATCGAATCTACCTGCGAGCACTGACAACGCTCGCCCGTGGGGGCTATGGACAACGGCCCCGTCGTGCTGCTAGCCGGCCGGGAGGTCGCCCGCGCGGCCTCTTACCCCTGTCCCCACACCCCACCCCTGCCCGTCCCCGACTTGGCTCGAACGGGTGCGCCCCGCTCACCCCGCTGACTTCTGCCGCTGACCGGTACGCGGCCCCGGGACGGCAGGCCCCGGGCACCCCGGACGGCGCGGCGCGGGCCCGGCGAAGAGGGCCGGTTCACACCCCGCCCGGCGCCCCCGCCCCGCCTGCCGGACCGGAAGCGTCCCCGTCCTCCCCCTCGTCGTCGCCGTTCCCGTCGTCCTCGCGGTCCGCCAGCACCGGCGACCCGTGGTGCGACCACACCCGCCAGCCCTCCTCCGTGCGCCGGAAGACATTGGTCGCCACGACCAGTTGGCCGATCAGCGGGCCCACCGAGCCGTCCTCCTCGGCGGGTCCGCCGCTGAGGATGTTCTCGGTGCACGTCACCAGCGCGGTGTCGCCGATGACGTCGATCTCCACGTCCGTCAGGAAGAACTGGATGTACTCGGTGTTCGCCATGATCAGGGCGTACGAACGGAGCACCTCGCCGCGCCCGCGCAGCACCGGCCACCCCGGGTGCACCACGCTGACCTGGCCTTCCAGCCAGAGCTCGGACAGCGCCTCGTGATCGCCGCGCTCGATGGTCTCGTACAGGGTCGTGTTCGCCCGTTCGACCAGCTCGATGTCCGTCAGTGGGCCCAAGCCGCTCACACCGTTCCCGTCACGTTGGTCGCGTCGACTGCCGTGTCCGCCGGGGCCGCCGCCGTACGCGCCGTGCCCGTCGTCCGTCTCGTGCCCGTCGTAGATACCGTGCCCGTCATTCCTGTCGTACCCCCCGTGCTCCCGTACCACCGGTGCCGGCCGTTCCGGTCACCGTGCGCTCCGCCGCGCCCTCCACCGCACGGGCCACCCGTACGGCGTCCGCGCTGGCCCGGACGTCGTGCACGCGCACCGCCCAGGCCCCCTCGCGCGCCACGATCGCCGACACCGCCGCCGTCGCGGCGTCCCGTTCGCGCGCGGGCGGCGGGGTGGCTCCCGTGCCGCCCGCCAGCACTCTGCCCAGGAACCGTTTCCGCGATGCGGCCACCAGCAGCGGCCTGCCCAGCGCCCGCAGCCGCGCCAGGTGGGCGACCAGGGCGAGATCGTGTCCGGCGTCCTTGGCGAAGCCGAGGCCCGGGTCGATCACGATCCGCTCCGGGTCCACGCCGCCGGCCACCGCGCGCTCCATGCTCCGCGCCAGCTCGTCGACGACCTCCTCGACGACATCGGTGTAGACGGCGCGGTTGTTCATGTCGATGGACCGGCCGCGCCAGTGCATCACCACGAACGGGACGTACGCCGCGGCCACCACCGGCACCATCGCCGGGTCGGCGGCGCCCCCGCTCACGTCGTTGACCAGCCGCGCACCGGCCTCCACGGCCTGCTCGGCGACGCTCGCGCGCATCGTGTCGACGGACACCACGACTCCGGCCGCGGCCAGTTCCCGGACGACCGGGACGACCCGGCGCAGTTCCTCGGCCTCGTCCACCCGCGCCGCGCCCGGCCGGGTCGACTCACCGCCCACGTCCACCACATCGGCACCCTCGGCCACCAGGTCGAGGCCGTGTTTGACCGCGAGTTCCGGATCGAACCACTCGCCGCCGTCGGAGAACGAATCGGGCGTGACGTTGACGACGCCCATCACCGCGCAGCGGTCCCAGTCCGGCAATCCGGCCACCCGGCCACGCAAGGTACTCATGGCACAAGCCTAGGGCGTGTCGTCAGGGTGGCGCCGTTCGCCCGGAGGGCGGGGCCTCCGGCGGCCGGTGCGGTGCGCCGCACGGCGGCGGGGCGCCCCGATACCGGGTTCACCTGGGCACCCCCGGCAACGCCACGTGCGGGTATCTCCCAGCGGCAGCCAGGGCAAGGCCGTGCCGGGCGCCACGGGGCAGGCGCCACCGTGCCGACGCGCCCGAGGGACGTACGGAACCCGAACCGGCTCCGTACGCCCCCCGGGCGGCCCGCTCCGCCGGACGGCTCTCCGGCCGCCCGGCGCACGGCCCTCAGGCCACCTTCTCGACCGCGGGCGGGGCCGCCTCCGCGGTGTGCGCGCAGGGCTGCGGCTCCGTCCCCTTCCGGCGGCGCAGCACGCGCGGCAGGCCCAGCTCCAGATAGCCCTCGGCCTGCAACGTCGCCAGGCCGATGCGCGGGATGTCGCGGCTGTTGCGGAAGACGACGAAGCGGGGCTCCCAGCGGGGCTGGAACTTGTCGTTGAACTTGTACAGCGACTCGATCTGGTACCAGCGGGAGAGGAAGACCAGCGTTCCGCGCCAGATCCGGATGACCGGTCCGGCGCCCAGCTTCTCGCCGCGCTCCAGGGAGGAGCGGAACACCGCGAAGTTCAGCGACACCCGCTTGATCTTCAGATCCGGTGCGGCCTGCAGCGAGGCGACGATCAGCAGCTCGTTCATCCCCGGGTCGGCGTCGCGGTCACGGCGCATCAGCTCCAGGGAGATCCCGTCGGTGCCCCAGGGCACGTAGTGCTGCATGGCCTTGAGATCGCCGAACGGGCCGTCCGCCTCACCCTCCGCGGGGGCCAGATGCGCGGTAGCGATCACCGCGTCACCGTCGGTCACCGCGTCGATACGGCCGAGCGCCATGGAGAAGCCGCGCTCGGTGTCGGTGTCCCGCCAGGCGTCCGCGGCCCGCTGGATGCGGGCCAGCTCCGCCGGCTCCAGGTCCCGCACCCGGCGTACGCGGGTCTCGTAGCCGTTGCGCTCGATGCGCTTGACCATCTGCCGTACGTTGCGCATCGCGCGGCCGGAGAGGGTGAAGTCGGGGACGTCCACGATCGCCTCGTCGCCCAGCTCCAGGGCGTCCATACCGGTCTCCCGGGTCCACACCTGGCCACCGGTCTCGCTGCATCCGGTGACGGCCGGCGTCCAGGAGTGCGCCCGCGCCTCCTCCATGAAGCGCTCGATGGCGCCCGGCCATGCCTCGACGTCGCCGATCGGGTCGCCGCTGGCGAGCATCACCCCCGATATCACCCGGTAGCAGACCGCGGCCTTGCCGGTCGGCGAGAAGACGGCGCCCTTGTCGTGGCGGAGCGCGAAGTATCCGAGCGAGTCCCGGCCGCCGTGCTTGGCGAGCAGCTCGCGCAGCCGCTGTTCGTCGTCCGCGGTCAGCCGGGCCACCGGGTGCTCGGGGCGGAAGGCGAGGTACGCGGTGGTGGCGACGGTCAGCAGGCCGAGTGCGCCGAGGGAGTAGCCGACGGTGTAGTCGACCTTGTGCGTGTAGCCGACCGGGCCCTCGAAGCCGAACATGCCCCACAGCACGTGCTGCGCCTTGTCCCAGAAGGAGGGCGAGCCGACGATCTTGTGGGGGTGGGCGCTGACGATCACCATGCCGATGGCGAAGCTCACACCGCCGAGGACGATGAAGTTGGCGACGGCTTTCCAGCGGCTGCGCGGGTCGGGGAGGGCCGCGAACTCGCTTCGGTGCCACACCAGGAACACCAGCAACAGGAGGGAGAGCACCGCGCCGATAATGGAGTGGCGGTACACCAGCTGGGCGGCGATCCCCACCGGGAGGAGTGCCACCGCGGCCACCCAGGCCCGCCGCTTACGGCGCTTGAGGCCATGGGCCAGCAGGAGCAGGAGGATACCGACGACGATCGACGCGGCGGCCGCCAGCGGGCTCACCGCGCCCGGCAGCACCTCGGCCAGCGCGTGCATCCGGCTGTGCCGGAACCGCGGGAACATACCGGCCGCGAGGTTCAGCAGGCCGACGACCACTCCGGCCGTACCGATCAGGGTCGGCACCGATTCGGGTCGAGGTCCACGGAGCCAGCGTGGCGTGCGCCACGCAACCGTCTCCGACTTTTCGCCATCTAGCCTGTCAGACATCACTTTCCCGTCGCCCCGGTCGAGAGAACATGCGAGCCTTGTCGCAGCATCTGGACTTTTTGCGCCCTGTATGACGGCGTTTCAGGGCTCGGGGTTCCATTAGCGGCCACGGTTGGACCGGCCGCCCGGCAGAAAGCACCACATGGGTCTCACCAGCAAGAAAGTGCTGCTTCTTGCCGTCCTCCTCGCAGTAGCACTTTTCGTCCTCACCATTTGGCTCTGGCCCCGTCTGTCGAAGGGAAACTGGCGCGCCGTCCTCGGCCGCGTCGGGCTGCTGCTCGCCACCCAGCTCTCCCTCTTCGCGTCGATCGGCCTGTTCGCCAACAATTCCTTCGGCTTCTACGCCTCCTGGGCCGACCTCTTCGGCCAGGAGCAGCAGCCGGGCGTAGTGACCAACTACGAGTCCGGGCCGGACGGAACGAAGCTGAAGATGCTGGGCACCGAGCGCGTCAGCGTTCCCGGTGGTTCCCGCGCCGAGGTGGGCGGCCGGATCGACAAGGTCCTCGTGCGCGGTGCGAAGTCCAAGATCACCAGTCCGGCGTTCGTCTATCTGCCGCCGCAGTACTTCCAGCCGAAGTACGCGAAGAAGAAGTTCCCGGCGTCCGTGGTCCTGACCGGCTACCCGGGCACGGCCGAGGCCCTCTACAAGAAGCTGCACTTCCCGCAGACGCAGCATGATCTGCTGCGGGAAAAGAAGATGCAGCCGACGGTCCTGGTGATGATGCGGCCGACCGTCGCGCCGCCCCGGGACACCGAATGCGTCGACATACCGAATGGGCCGCAGACCGAGACGTTCTTCACCAAGGACTTGCGCGCGAACCTCTCGGAGCACTACCGAATAGGGGAGAAAGCCAAGAGCTGGGGCATCATCGGCGACTCGACGGGCGGCTACTGCGCGCTGAAGATGACCATGCGGCACCCGAATGACTTCTCCACCGCGGTCGCCCTCTCCGGCGCCTACAAGGCCCCGATCGATCCCACCACCGGTGATCTTTTCGGCGGCAGCAAGAAGCTGGAGCGGGAGAACGATCTGATGTGGCGCCAGAAGCATCTGCCCGCCCCGCCGGTCAGTCTGCTGGTCACCAGCAGCAAGCACGGCGAGGAGAACTACAAGGACACGCTCAGGTTCATCGAGCAGACCAAGTCGCCGTCCCGCATCTCCTCGATCATCCTCGACAGCGGCGGCCACAACTTCAACACCTGGCGCCGCGAGATCCCCGCCGCCCTGGAATGGCTCGGCGGCCGTCTCAGCGTCTGAGGTGACACCCCATAGGGCCGGGGGCCGTGGCATCAGCCACGGCCCCCGGCCCTGTGTTCAGCGGTCCCGCGCCCGTCAGCGGCCGATGATCAGGCTCATCGCCTCGGAGCGGGTCGCGGCGTCCCGCAGCTGGCCGCGGACCGCCGAGGTGATGGTCTTGGCGCCCGGCTTGCGGATACCGCGCATCGACATGCACATGTGCTCGCACTCCACGACGACGATCACGCCGCGCGGCTCCAGAATCTGCATCAGGGAGTCGGCTATCTGCGTCGTGAGCCGCTCCTGCACCTGCGGGCGGCGGGCGTAGACGTCCACGAGGCGGGCGAGCTTGGAGAGCCCGGTGATCTTTCCGTCGGCGGACGGGATGTAGCCGACGTGCGCGACGCCGTGGAAGGGCACCAGGTGGTGCTCACAGGTCGAGAACACCTCGATGTCCCGGACCAGCACCATCTCGTCATGGCCGATGTCGAACGTCGTCGTCAGGACGTCCGCCGGCTCCTGCCACAGCCCGGCAAAGATCTCCTTGTACGCGCGGGCGACCCGGGCCGGCGTCTCCAGCAGCCCCTCCCGGTCGGGATCCTCGCCTACCGCGATGAGCAGCTCGCGCACGGCGTTCTCGGCTCGTTTCTCGTCGAATGCGCCGATCGTGCCGTCGCTGTCCAGCGTCACGGGGTCCGTCATGTGGTGCCTCGCTCCTTCTGCGCCCGCTCGAAACGCGGAATGCCGCGCCCCCCAGGCTAAAACCTGGGGGGCGCGGCATTCATTCCGGGGCCGGTGACGGCTCCGGATCAGCTCTCGGAGCTGCTGTCCTCGGTGGTGTCCGTCTTCTTCTCCGTGGAGACGGTGGCGGTCGTCGGGACGGAGCCGTTGGCCGGGCCCAGTTCCTTCGGCGACAGCACCGGCGGGCGGGTCGAGGGCGTACGGCGCGAGGAGCCGGTCCACGCCGGGCGGGCCGGACGCTTCACGATGTGCTTGAAGACCTCGGCGATCTCGTCCTTGCCCAGCGTCTCCTTCTCCAGGAGCGTCAGGACCAGGTTGTCGAGGACATCGCGGTTCTCGACCAGGATCTCCCACGCCTCGTTGTGCGCGGTCTCGATGAGCTTCTTGACTTCCTCGTCGACCAGCGCGGCGACCTCTTCCGAGTAGTCGCGCTGGTGACCCATCTCGCGGCCCAGGAAGGGCTCGGAGTTGTCGCTGCCGAACTTGATCGCGCCGAGCCGCTCGGTCATGCCGTACTGCGTGACCATCGCGCGGGCCGTGGCGGTGGCCTTCTCGATGTCGTTCGCGGCACCCGTGGTCGGGTCGTGGAAGACCAGCTCCTCCGCCGCGCGGCCGCCCAGCATGTATGCCAGCTGGTCGAGCATTTCGTTGCGGGTGGTGGAGTACTTGTCCTCGTCGGGCAGGACCATGGTGTAGCCCAGGGCCCGGCCGCGGGACAGGATCGTGATCTTGTGGACCGGGTCGGAGTTCGGGGAAGCCGCCGCGACCAGGGCGTGTCCGCCCTCGTGGTACGCGGTGATCTTCTTCTCCTTGTCGGACATGATCCGGGTCCGCTTCTGCGGTCCGGCCACGACGCGGTCGATCGCCTCGTCCAGGAAGTGGTTGTCGATCAGCTTCGCATCACTGCGGGCCGTCAGCAGCGCGGCTTCGTTCAGGACGTTGGACAGGTCCGCGCCGGTGAAGCCGGGGGTGCGCTTGGCGACGGCCGAGAGGTCGACGTCCGGCGCGACCGGCTTGCCCTTCTGGTGGACCTTGAGGATTTCGAGACGGCCCTGCATGTCCGGGCGGTCGACGGCGATCTGCCGGTCGAAGCGGCCGGGGCGCAGCAGCGCCGGGTCGAGGATGTCCGGGCGGTTGGTGGCGGCGATGAGGATCACGCCGCCCTTCACGTCGAAGCCGTCCATCTCGACGAGGAGCTGGTTGAGCGTCTGCTCACGCTCGTCGTGGCCACCGCCCAGGCCCGCACCGCGGTGCCGGCCGACGGCGTCGATCTCGTCGACGAAGACGATCGCCGGGGCGTTCGCCTTGGCCTGCTCGAAGAGGTCGCGCACCCGGGAGGCACCGACACCGACGAACATCTCGACGAAGTCGGACCCGGAGATCGAGTAGAACGGCACCCCGGCCTCGCCGGCCACCGCGCGGGCGAGCAGCGTCTTGCCTGTACCGGGCGGGCCGTACAGCAGCACACCCTTGGGGATCTTGGCGCCGACGGCCTGGAACTTCGCCGGCTCCTGGAGGAACTCCTTGATCTCGTGGAGCTCCTCGACCGCCTCGTCGGCCCCGGCGACGTCCGCGAAGGTCGTCTTGGGGGTGTCCTTGGTGATCAGCTTCGCCTTCGACTTCCCGAACTGCATGACCCGGGAGCCGCCGCCCTGCATCTGATTCATCAGGAACAGGAAGACGACGACGATGAGGACGAAGGGGAGCAGCGAGAGCAGCACGCCGACGAACGGGTTCTGCTTCGACGGGGCGACGGTGTACCCGTCCTTGATCTCACCCGTCTGGTACTTGGCCTGCAGGTTCTTCGCCACGTCGACGCCCTGGTCGCCGATGTAGCTCGCCTGGAGCTTGTTGGAGCCGTCGATCTTGTTGTCACCCGACAACTCGATCTTGATCTTGTTCTCGTCGCCGGTCGTCAGCTCGGCGGATTTCACCTTGTTGTCAGCGATCGCCTTGACGACCTGACCGGTGTCCACCGTCTTGTAGCCGCCGGACGAGCCGACGACCTGCATCAACACGACCACGGCGAGGACGGCCAGCACGATCCACATGACCGGCCCACGGAAGTATCGCTTCACGTCCATCCATACGGAGCCGCTGAGGCCCCGTCCCTCCTGCCACAGTGAGGCACAACAGCCCTGCGGAGAGCTGGTCGTGCGTACGGTGTATTACTGGCCCGAAAAAAGACTGCCATCGGACGGTACCCCAGCATTGTCACCCGACGGCGCCGCCCACGGTGAACAAAGCGGCCTGGGATTCCGTCCTTCCCTGTTCCAACGGCCGGAGCCCCCGGGGGGTTCCCGCCGCCCGGCAGGGCCGGGGTCCGGGCCCTCGGCCGGCCACGGTGACCGGCGAGTGGTGGTGCCGCCTCAGCCGCCGTACACGTGCGGTGCGAGGGTGCCGACGAACGGCAGGTTGCGGTACTTCTCCGCGAAGTCGAGGCCGTAGCCGACGACGAACTCGTTGGGGATGTCGAAGCCGATCCACTTCACGTCGATGGCGACCTTGGCGGCGTCCGGCTTGCGCAGCAGCGTGCAGACCTCAAGAGAGGCGGGCTCGCGCGAGCCGAGGTTGGACAGCAGCCACGACAGCGTCAGGCCGGAGTCGATGATGTCCTCGACGATCAGGACGTGCTTGCCCTTGATGTCGGTGTCGAGGTCCTTGAGGATGCGGACCACGCCGGAGGACTGGGTGCCCGCGCCGTAGGAGGACACGGCCATCCAGTCCATCGTGACGGGGGTGGACAGCGCGCGCGCCAGGTCCGCCATCACCATCACGGCGCCCTTGAGGACACCGACGATGAGCAGGTCCTTGCCCGCGTACTCCGCGTCGATCTTCGCGGCCAGTTCGGCCAGCTTCTCGTCGATCTCTTCTTTGCTGATGAGTACCGACTGAAGGTCGGCGCCCATGTCCTTGTCGTCCACCCGTGCCACTCTCGTTTGGTTCGGTGTTCATGCCAGTCGTCAGACTCATGAAAGCGGGGCGGCGCCCTGCGGCTCAGCCCTGCCGAATCACCAGTCTGCCACCCTGGCGTCGCACACCTACTCGCCCGGGGAGGTTGATGGCTCCCTGACCGCGCCAGGCCGTGATCAGCCGGTCCACTTCTTCGATGTGGCGGGCGAAGAGGGAACCGGCGGGGGAACCGGCGCCGATGGCGGCCCGGCGCAGCACTCGGCGGCGTACCGCGGCGGGCAGGGCGAAGAGGGCGGCGACGTCCAGGGTGCCGGCGTCGTCGAGCACGGTGCGCTCGGCGTCGGCGGCCCAGGCGTCCAGGGCGTCGGCGTCGTCGCGGGAGAGCTGGGCGGTCCGGGCGAGCGCCTCGACGACGCCCTTGCCGAGCGCTTTCTCCAGCGCGGGCAGTCCTTCGTGGCGCAGCCGGGAGCGGGTGTAGGCGGGGTCGGCGTTGTGCGGGTCGTCCCAGACGGGCAGGGACTGCATCAGGCACGCCTTGCGGGCGGTCTGGCGGTCCAGTTCCAGGAAGGGGCGGCGGTAGCGGCCGTTGCGGCCGGTGGTGGCGGCCATACCGGAGAGCGAGCGGGTGCCGGAGCCTCGGGCGAGGCCGAGCAGCACCGTTTCGGCTTGGTCGTCGCGGGTGTGGCCGAGGAGGACCGCGGCGGCGCCGTGGCGCTCCGCGGCGGCGTCCAGGGCGGCGTAGCGGGCGTCCCGGGCGGCGGCTTCGGGGCCGCCGTCCCTGCCGACGCGGATGGTGACGGCCTCGACGGGGTCGAGCCGCAGGGCCCGCAGCCGCAGGGCGACCTCGGCGGCGCGGAGGTCCGAGCCCTCCTGGAGGCCGTGGTCGACGGTGATGCCCCCGGCGCGTACGCCCAGCCGGGGGGCTTCGAAGGTGAGGGCGGAGGCCAGTGCCATGGAGTCGGCGCCGCCGGAGCACGCGACGAGCACGAGCGGGGGGTCGCGGCGGTCCTGGGTGCAGTGCTGGTTCAGAACGTCGTGGAGTACGCGGCGGACCGCCAGGCGTATCGCGGCGACCGCTGGATGGGGACCCATGTCCGATTCCAATCGTTCAGCTGGGGTGCCTCGGGCCGTGGACGCGGATTCGTCACACAGAGTGCCTAGATGGTGACAGAGGCGAGCAGTTCCCCGAGCATTGCACGGCTATCCATCGGTCACGGTCCCTCAGACGGGTGATAAAAGGGGCGCTCTTCTGCCGTGCGGTGTGCCCAGCTCACGCCGCTGCCTTACGGTGCCCCATCCGCTTTGCGATGCACCCGCGCGATCCAGTCCGCCGGTTTGGCGATCTCCTGCTTGGTGGGGAGGGTGTTCGGCGAGGTCCAGACTCGGTTGAAACCGTCCATGCCGACCTCCTCGGCGACGGCGCGGACGAACCGCTCGCCGTCGCGGTACTGGCGCAGTTTGGCGTCCAGGCCGAGCAGCTTGCGCAGCGCCTGGTCGAGCCGGCCCGCACCGCTGGCCCGGCGCTTCTGGAACTTCTCGCGGATCTCGGCGACGGAGCCCACCACCTCGAGGCCCACACCGTCCATGACGTAGTCGGCATGGCCTTCGAGCAGCGACATCACGGCGGTCAGCCGGCCGAGGATCTCGCGCTGGGCCGGGGTCTGGACGAGGTCGGTGAAGCTGCGCTCGTCCTCCTCGCCCGCTTCGCCCTCGGGCTTGGCGCCGACCAGCGACTGGGCGGCCTCACGCAGCCGCTCCAGGAGGGCGCCGGGGTCGATGTCGGTCTCGCCGAGGAACGACTGGATCTCGCCCTCGATGTGGTCGCGCAGCCACGGTACGGCGGTGAACTGGGTGCGGTGGGTCTCCTCGTGGAGGCAGACCCACAGCCGGAAGTCGTGCGGGTCGACCTCCAGCTCGCGCTCGACGTGCACGATGTTCGGCGCGACGAGCAGCAGCCGGCCGCCCTGGGCCCCGGCCGGCAGATCGCGGGAGGGGGGCGCGAACGTCTCGTACTGGCCCAGGACCCGGGAGGACAGGAACGACAGCAGCATGCCCAGTTCGACGCCGGTCACCTTGCCGCCGACCGCGCCGAGCACCGCACCGCCGGGGACCGTCGCGCGGCGGTCCGCCATCTTGGCCAGCAGGGGCTTGAGGACCGCCCGGAAACCGGCGACATTCGCCTTGATCCAGCCGGCCCGGTCCACCACGAGGACCGGGGTGTCGTGGGGCGCCTCGCCGGTCGCGCCGGGCTGCGCCATCCGCGTGAACGCGCGGACGTGCTGTTCGGAGGACTTGGCGTGCCTGCGCAGCTCGGCGACGATCGCCCGCGCCTCGTCCCTACTCACCTCTGGACCGGGCCGTACGAACCGGGTCGCGGTCGCCACCGCGAGATTCCAGTCGACCATCTCCGCACCACCAAGGCTCGTCATGAGTTCACGGTACGTGGCCGCTCCGCCTGGGGGTAGCCGACTTGGGGTACTCGCCGGCATCGGGGCCCGGCGCCGCAGGCCGAGGCGGGGGCCGTGCCCTCCCGTCACTCCCGTCACTCACGCCGCGGAGCGGGCGGGAGTCAGCGGCACCCGCACTCCGCCACCGCCGAGGCGAGGGTGTCCAGGGCCTTCTGGGCGCCCTGGGGATCGGTGGTGCCGCTGGTCATGAACGCGAAGACCAACTGGCGGCCGTCGGCGTCGACGACGGTGCCGGCCAGGGTGTTCACACCGGTCAGGGTGCCGGTCTTGGCGCGTACGGCGCCGGCGCCGGAGCTCTTGTCCGGATAGCGCCCGCTGAGGGTGCCGGTGAAACCGGCCACCGGCAGGCCGGTGACGACGGAGCGCAGTTCGGGGTGGCGGTCCGAGGAGGCGTCCAGCAGCAGCCGGGAGAGCAGCCCGGCGGAGACCCGGTCGTCGCGGTCCAGGCCGCTGCCGTCCGCGAAGACGGCGCCGGTCAGCGGGAGGTGCCGGGCGGCCAGCGCGTCGCGTACGGCGGTGCCGGCGCCCGCGAAACTGGCGGGCTTGCCCGCGGCGATGGCGGTCTGCCGGGCCAGGCCCTCGGCGATGTCGTTGTCGCTGTGGGTGAGCATCCGCTCGACGAGGGCGGCGAGCGGCAGCGAGCGGACGGTGGCGATCTCACCGGCCTGCCGGGGGGCGTGGGCGGCGGCCGGGTCGCCGTCGACGGTGATGCCGCGCTCGCGCAGCTGCCCGGCGAAGGCGCGGGCGGCGGCGACGGCCGGGGCGGCGTCGCGCGGCGCCGTGCCGTACTCGCTGTCGTCCAGGCGGCCCTCGTCAGCCATCAGGGCACTGACGGGGGCGATGTTCTCGTTGGGGCCGATGGGGTGCTGGTCCGGTCCGGAGTAGGCCGAGGCGTCATAGCCGAGCGTGACGGTGGTGGTCCCCCGCTGTTTGAGGGCGCGGGCGGTGTCCTCGGCGAGGGTGCGCAGATTCGCGGGCCGGTCGGCGGCGGGGCCCGGCTTCGGCGCGCGGGCGGTGAGCGTCGGGTCGCCGCCGCCGACCAGGATGATGCTGTGTTTCCCCGTGTCCCCCGTGTCCCCGCCGTCCCTCGCCTCCCCCGCCTGCCCGGCCTGCCCGGCCTTCCCGGACTTCCCGGACTTCCCGGTGCCGTCCACGACGGTGGTGGCGATGCGGTGGTCGGGGCCGAGCGCGGAGAGCGCGGCGACGGCGACGGCGAGCTTGACCGTGGAGGCGGGGGTGGCCGGCTCGTCCGCCCGGACGCCGAAGACCTCGCGGCCGGCGGCGACGTCCCGTACGGAGGCGGTGCGCAGCGGGCCGAGCGCCGGGTCCTTCAGCAGCGGCGCGAGCACCTCGGCCAGCCCCGCGCCGGTGGGCAGGGGCGCCCCGGCGCGGCCGGGGCCGCCGGGCGCGGACCCGCCGAGCGCGGACAGCACCGGCGGCGCGCTGCGGACCGGATCCGTCGACGCACCGTGCCGTTCACCGCCGGACCCGGACCCGGACCCGGCCGCCGCGGCCCGCTCGGCCGTACGCTGGCCGGCGTCCCACGGCCCGGACACCGCCACCGCGCCGCCCGCGACGGCCAGACCGGTGGCGGCGGACACCGCCGTCAGCCGCCAGGTCTGGCGCGTACGGCGGGGAGCGGCGCGCCACCTCCGGAGCGCCGCGTCCCCCGCCGCCCGCGCCGATCGCTGCGCCGACTGCCATCTGACCTGCCACGATCCGGTCTCCGGCACTTCGGACCAGCCCCTTTCGCCACCACACACCTGCGTGGGGGACACTTAACCACCAGACGTATGTGTTGATCATGGAGGAGCCACCCGTGGAGTTCGACGTCACCATCGAGATCCCGAAGGGTTCGCGGAACAAGTACGAGGTGGACCACGAGACCGGTCGCATCCGCCTGGACCGTCGACTCTTCACCTCGACCAGCTACCCGGCCGACTACGGCTTTGTCGAGAACACCCTGGGCGAGGACGGCGACCCGCTGGACGCCCTCGTCATCCTGGACGAGCCGACCTTCCCCGGCTGTCTCATCAAGTGCCGCGCGATCGGCATGTTCCGGATGACCGACGAGGCCGGCGGCGACGACAAGCTGCTGTGCGTCCCGGCGTCCGACCCGCGCGTGGAGCACCTGCGGGACATCCACCACGTGTCGGAGTTCGACCGCCTGGAGATCCAGCACTTCTTCGAGGTCTACAAGGACCTGGAGCCCGGCAAGTCCGTCGAGGGCGCCGACTGGGTCGGCCGCGCCGAGGCCGAGGCCGAGATCGAGGCGTCGTACAAGCGCCTGGAGGCGCAGGGCGGCGCGCACTGACACCGCGGCCGGTGGCCGGGCGTCCGGCGGCTCTTCCCGACCGCCGCGCGCCGGGCCACGCACGCTGATTTTCGTACGCGAACGGGCGGCACCCACTCGGGGTGCCGCCCGTCGTGCGTGCCGGCCGCCGCGCACGGGGCCGGCGCCCGTCAGAAGCCCCGGGTGCGCTTGGCGGCGCGGCGCCCGCCGCCCGGTTCCTCGATGCCCGGCGCCCGCAGGAACAGCCGGGCCGTCTCGCTGCCGAGGTTGACCCCGACGGCGATGGCCAGGGCCAGCGAGACGGCCTTGATCAGCGAGGTGAGGCCGTCCTGCATATTGCCCTGGGCGAAGTTGAGCAGCCCGAAGTATGTGGCGCTACCGGGCAGCAGCGGGCCGATGGCGGCGGTGACGTACGGCAGCGCGGAGGCGTAGCGGTAGCGGGAGAGCAGCTGGCCGAAGAGGCCGACCAGACCGGCCGCGATGGCGGTGGCCGGCACCGCGTTCACCCGGGCGACGTTGGCGAGCGCCCCGTAGACGACCCAGGCGACACCGCCGTTGACGGTCGCGAACAGCACGGTGTGACGTTCCTGCTGGAGCAGCACGCAGAACGCCAGCGCCAGCAGCATGGACGCGATGATCTGCACCACCGGCTCGTTGTAGGCCGCCAGTGACTGCTGCGGGCTGAGCCGCTTGAGTCCGGGGTCCAGTTGCAGACCGAAATAGAGCACGGTGAGGACGCCGACGACGATGCCGACGATGAGGTAGCCGACCTCCAGCAGCCGGGCGGAGGCGGTGATGTAGTAGCCGGTCAGACCGTCCTGGACACCAGCGACCAGCGCCCGTCCCGGGATCAGCGCGAACAGCCCGCCGGTGATCACCGCGGACGCCTGCACATTGGCGTGCACCAGGCCGAAGGCGACGCCCATTGCGGCGGGCGGCATCGCGGCGACCACGAACTGGTAGAACTCCGGCAGTCCGCGGCCGGACGCGAGCCAGGCCAGCCGGTCGCCGAGCATCGAGCCCACCGCCGCCGCGAGGAACACCAGCAGCCCGCCGCCGACCAGCATGCTCGCGCCGCCGGAGAGCAGCCCGGAGGCGAGCGTCAGCGCCCAGCTCGGGTAGGGGTGCCGGTTACGGCGTATCTCGGCGAGACCGCGGTACGCCTCTTCGAGGGTGATGCCCTCGGAGGTGATGTCGTCGACGAGCCGGAAGACCGCGGACAGCCGGGTGTAGTCGACGCCGCGGCGCCGTACCGTCCGGCTGGCCGTCACCGGGTCGTCGACCAGCGACGGCTGGTAGGAGATCGACAGCAGGGTGAAGGTGACGGTCGGCTCGACGCGCTCCAGCCCGTAGGCGTGCGCGACGCCGAACATCGCGGCCTCGACGTCCTCGGCGCCCTCGCCGCCGGCCAGCAGGATCTCGCCGATACGCAGCGTGAGGTCGAGGACGCGCGGCACGGCGGGGCCGGTCTCGTCGGCGCGCTCGGCCCGCTCGGGGACGGGCCGCTCGCCGATCGGCATCCGCAGCATGGTCCGCATCCGGTCCTGCCAAGGGGCTTCCTTGGTGAGACTGATGAGGGGGACGCCGTGCGGCGGGGTGAAGGCGAAGCCGCCGGTGGTGGTGGGCAGCGGCGTCTGGCCGGTGGTGCTGCCGGGCGGCGCGAACGCCGAGCCCTCCTCCTCGGCGGGCGTCTCCGGCCGCAGGCCCTGCGGCAGCGCGAACTCGGAGGTGGGGCTCTCGTCCTCGGGGAGCGGCGGGTACGGCACGCCCAGGGGCGGGGTGAAGGCGCTGCGCACCTCCTCGGGGTGCGGTTTGCGCACCTCCTCCGGCCGGCGCTCCTCGGGGATGCCGCCGTGGTCCGCGGTACCGCCGCGGGCGCCGCCGCTCCGCGCACGCTTCGCGTCCTTGCCGGAGGGCGGCGTGCCGTTCTTGCCGTTCGTACCGTGCTGCCCGCGCTCTGGGTCCGACGCCACGTCTCTCCGCTCCTCGTACGCCTCCGCAGACCGTCAAGGACACGATGCCTGATGCCGGGGGCGAGCGCGCGGGGCGGGGGGTACCCGTTGAGATGTGCGGGCGTGCACGGGTGCGGGCGAGGAGTGTGGGGCGCACGGGGTGCGGTCCGGCGCACCCCCGGGAATCAGCGCTTGGCGTGCCGGCCGCGGCGGCCGTCGGACACGGCCGCCGGCCGCGGTGCGAACTCGTCGGCGACCGGCCCCGGCGTCCCCGCCGCGGCCTCCTTCTTCGCCTTGCCGCGGGCCCGGAGGAGCTCGATGGCGACCGGCACCACGGAGATCAGCACGATGGCGACCAGGATCAGCTCGATGTGCTTGTGGACGAACTCGATGTTGCCCAGCGCGGCGCCGAGCAGCGTCACCCCGGCGCCCCAGAGGGTGCCGCCGATGATGTTGAAGACGAGGAAGGAGCGGTAGTTCATCCGGCTCACGCCCGCGATGATGGGCGTGAAGGTCCGCACGATCGGCACGAAACGGGCCAGGATCAGCGACTTCGGGCCGTGCTTCTCGAAGAACGCGTGCGCCTTCTCGATGTTCTCCTGCTTGAAGAGCTTGGAGTCCGGGCGCTTGAAGAGCGACGGGCCGACCTTGCGGCCGAAGAGATAGCCCGCCTGGTCACCGAGGACCGCGGCCAGCACGACCAGCCCGCACACCATCCAGAGCGGCTTGTCCAGCTTGCCCGCCGTCACCAGCAGGCCGGTGGTGAACAGGAGCGAGTCGCCCGGCAGGAAGAACCCGATCAGCAGACCGGACTCCGCGAAGACGATGATCAGGACGCCGATCAGGCCGAATGTCGCGATGAGATAGTCCGGGTCCAGCCACTGGGGGCCGAGCGCGAGAGTATTCACGGGGTGAAGGCCTTTGTCCCGCGGGGCCTCGGCGCAACCCCCCGCCCCCGTCCCCCCCCCGCCGCCACGCCTTTCCCGGGTTTCTCCCCCGCCCCTCCCGCCCCTGCGTCAGGCCCCGCCGCTCCTCCCGGTCCGCTGCCCCGCGCACCGCGACCGGTGGCCGGTCCCGCCGGGCCGGGTGATGCTGGCCGTAAGGAGGTGCGCGCCATGGGCATCGAGGAGTACAGCGGCGGGCAGCCGCCCCAGGCCGACGTTCTGGTGGTGACGACCAACGACGTCCCCGGATTCCATGTGCAGCAGGTGATCGGCGAGGTCTTCGGGCTGACGGTGCGCTCGCGGCACCTCGGCAGCCAGATCGGCGCGGGCCTGAAGTCGATGCTCGGCGGTGAGCTGCGGGGCCTGACCAAGACCCTGGTCGAAACCCGCAACCAGGCGATGGAACGGCTGGTGGAGCAGGCCCGCGCGCGCGGCGCGAACGCGGTGCTGATGTTCCGCTTCGACGTCACGGAGGCGGCCGACGTGGGCACCGAGGTATGCGCCTACGGGACCGCGGTGGTGCTGGCCCCCAAGAGCTGAAACCACCGGGGCGCGGGTGCACGGGCCGGGGCAGGCACTCCGGCCCGTGCACCCCGACCCGTACGCGACCCGTCCGCGCGCCACGGTGCGCCCTCACACCGCGTGAGGCGCACGTCCGGATGGTGAAAAGCGGGTGGGGCGGCCGCTCCAGGGGTGGGATCCTGCCGCTCATGGTGGGGATAACGGATCTTTCTACGTACCTGGCCGGACTGGCCCTGATCATCCTGCTGCCGGGGCCGAACTCGCTGTACGTCGTCTCGGTCGCGGCCCGGCTCGGGCCGCGGGTGGCGTACCGGGCGGCGGCCGGGGTGCTCTGCGGCGACACGGTGCTGATGACGCTGTCGGCGGGCGGGGTGGCCTCGCTGCTCCAGACCAGCCCGGTGTTGTTCGCGATCGTGAAGTTCGCCGGAGCGGGGTATCTCTCGTGGCTGGCGTTCGGGATGCTGCGCGGCGCCTGGAAGCTGTGGCGGGGGCGCGACACCCGGCACGCGGAGGCCACGGAGACCGCGGAGACCGCGGCGGGTACGACCCCCTTCGGTGCCGGGGCCCCGGCCGCCACCGCCGGGGAGCGGCCCGCGGCCGGGGCCCCGGCACCGAAGGGGGCCGTCGAGCGGCCGTACCGCAGGGCGCTGGTGGTCAGCCTGCTCAACCCGAAGGCAATCCTCTTCTGCATCTCGTTCTTCGTGCAGTTCGTGGACCCGGCCTATGCGCATCCGGTGCTGTCGTTCCTGACGCTGGGCGCCTGGGCGCAGCTGTTCAGCTTCACCTATCTGTCGGTCCTGATCTTCAGCGGGACGTTCCTGGCGGCGACCTTCCGCCGCCGCAAGCGGCTGACGGCCGGTCTGTCGGCGGGGGCCGGCGCGGCCTTCCTCGGCTTCGCGGCGAAGCTGTCACTGGCCGGCGCGGGCTGACGCGGGGCGACCGGAAGCGGCCCGGATGTCCGGGGCCGGGCGTCCGGTCCCGCGCCCGGTCCCGGATCCGGACGAACACCCGAGGCCCGGGGCCGGAACTCACCCCCGGCCGGACGGACACCCGGACGCGAGACGACCAAAAAGCCCTCCATACCCCCTATGCCCGTATTGTCGGCCCTCAGGAGGTATGCCCATGCCCGATACACCCGTGCCCGCCCACGTGAACGTCGCCGTCATCTACTACTCCTCGACCGGCACCGTCGCCCGGCTCGCCCAGCAGATCGCGGACGCCGCCGAGCACGCGGGCGCCGAGGTGCGGCTGCGCCGGGTCGCCGAACTGGCGCCGCAGGCCGCGATCGACTCGAACCCGGCCTGGGCCGCGAACGCCGCCGCCACCGCCGACATCCTGGAGGCCACCCACGAGGACATGCTCTGGGCGGACGCGGTGATCTTCGGCTCCCCCACCCGCTTCGGCAATGTGACGTCCCAGCTCAAGCAGTTCATCGACACCCTGGGCGGGCTCTGGCAGCAGGGCCGGCTGGCCGACAAGGTCTACAGCGGTTTCACCGCGTCCGCGACCCGGCACGGCGGCCAGGAGTCCACCCTGCTCGCGCTCTACCACACCGTCCACCACTTCGGCGGCATCCTCGTCCCGCCCGGCTACACGGACCCGGCGAAGTTCGTCGACGGGAATCCGTACGGCACCTCGCACGTCGGCGGCCCGGAGACCCCGGTCGACGAGGACGCCCATACCGCTGCCCGGATCCAGGCGGAACGTGTCGTGAAATTCACCAAAGCCATCAAAACCGGTCTTTCAATGGCCGGTTGAGGGTAGCCCCAGCACATGACACTCCACAGCGGCGCATCCGAGAGCGACCGGGCACGCTCCGGACACGCGGTCAACCCCTTCTACGGCGAGGCCGATCCGGTCGCCGGCATGGCCACGGCACCGCCGCGCCACACCCTGCCCGACGGCCCGCTCGCCCCTCACACCGCCTACCAGTTCGTGCACGACGAGCTGATGCTCGACGGCAACTCCCGGCTCAACCTGGCGACGTTCGTCACGACCTGGATGGAGCCGCAGGCCGGCGTCCTGATGGCCGAGTGCCAGGACAAGAACATGATCGACAAGGACGAGTACCCGCGCACCGCGGAGCTGGAGAAGCGGTGCGTGGCGATACTCGCCGACCTGTGGCACGCGCCGGACCCCGCGACCGCCGTCGGCTGTTCGACCACCGGGTCCAGCGAGGCGTGCATGCTCGCCGGGATGGCCCTCAAGCGCCGCTGGATGCGGCGCAACGCGGACCGCTACCCCGGCACCGCCCGGCCCAACCTCGTCATGGGCGCCAACGTCCAGGTCTGCTGGGAGAAGTTCTGCAACTTCTGGGAGATCGAGGCGCGTCAGGTCCCCATGGAGGGCGACCGCTTCCACCTCGACGCGGCGTCCGCCGCCGCCCTCTGCGACGAGAACACCATCGGCGTGGTGGCGATCCTCGGCTCGACCTTCGACGGGTCGTACGAGCCGGTCGCCGAGATCTGCGCGGCGCTGGACGACCTCCAGGAGCGCACCGGCCTGGACATCCCGGTCCATGTGGACGGCGCGTCCGGCGGCATGGTCGCACCGTTCCTCGACCCGGACCTGGAGTGGGACTTCCGGCTGCCGCGGGTCGCCTCCATCAACACCTCGGGGCACAAGTACGGCCTGGTCTACCCGGGCGTCGGCTGGGCCCTGTGGCGCGACGCCGAGGCACTGCCCGAGGAACTGGTCTTCCGGGTCAACTACCTGGGCGGCGACATGCCGACCTTCGCGCTCAACTTCTCCCGGCCCGGCGCGCAGGTCGCCGCCCAGTACTACACGTTCCTGCGGCTCGGCCGGGACGGCTACCGCGCGGTCCAGCAGGCGACCCGGGACGTGGCCTGTTCGATGGCCGAACGGATCGGCGCGCTGGCCGACTTCCGCCTCCTCACCCGCGGCGACGAGCTGCCGGTCTTCGCCTTCACCACCGCCGACGACGTCACCGCCTTCGACGTCTTCGACGTGTCCCGGCGGATGAAGGAGCGCGGCTGGCTGATCCCGGCCTACACCTTCCCGGCCAACCGCGAGGACCTGTCCGTGCTGCGGGTGGTCTGCCGCAACGGCTTCTCCCAGGATCTCGCCGACCTCTTCCTCACGGACCTGGAGCAGCTGCTGACCGAACTCCGCCGCCAGCCGCACCCGCTGGAACGCCCGGAGCGGATGGCCACGGCCTTCCACCACTGAGCGACCGCGGCCGGGCCGCCCACCGCGGGCGGCCCGGCCGTCGACGTCATGGGGCGGGACAGCGCCGACGGGCCCAACGACAGCCCCTGAGCGCCCGCCGGCCAGGTCCCGTCCGCCGGGACCCGGAACCAGCCCCTGGCCCGCCCGCACCGCCCCAATGGCTAACCCCTGCCCCCGCGGTCCCCCTCGCCGCCGTCCCCCTCGCCGCCGTCCCCTTCGCCGCCCGCACCCTCCCGGCCGCCGTCCGCACCCCCGTCCCGCGTCGCGTACGGGTTCTCCTCCCCGTCCGCGAGCACGCCGACGAACGGCGCCCCCTCCCCCGCGAAGACGTACGCCCCGCCCTCGATCCGCTCGATCAGCCCGCGCGTCCACGCGGCGCCGCTGTCCGCGGAGTGCACCCACATATGCATGATCTCGCCGATGTGGCCGAGCTGACCGGGCCCGCCCTCCGGTGTGTAGTACCCGGTGACCTCGCTCCGCCACGCCTCCAGCGCCCGCACCCGCTCCTGGAGCAGCGCCACCGCCTCGGCCCGCGGCAGATCGAGGAGGAACCCGATGCCCGCGCTGAGCACATCGGCCTTCTGGTCGTGCCGCGAGAGCGCCGCGCGCAGCAGCGCGAAGAACTCCGCCTCGCCCGCCGCGGTCAGCTCGTACTCGGTACGCGGCGGACCGCCGGCGGTGCTCGGCGCGATGTCGTGGGCGTGTAGCAGCCCTTCCTTCGCCATCTGCTTGAGCGCGTGGTAGATCGAGCCCGGCTTGGCGTTGGACCACTCGTGGGCGCCCCAGTACTCCAGGTCGTTGCGCACCTGATAGCCGTGTGCCCGTCCGTGCTGCCGCACGGCGCCCAGTACCAGCAGCCGGATCGCCGACATCGTCTCCTCAATCCCTCACACGGCCCCGGCCCGACCGCGCGGGCACCGCTGCGGCCACCCTACGACGCCCCCTATTCAATTTTGACTAACGCTCCCGTGCGTGCTCACCCCTCGGCCTGCTCCCGCTCCTCCGCCACCAGCTCGAAGGCCGTCTTGCCGTCCAGCGTCTCGCGGATGATGTCGGCGTGACCGGCGTGCCGGGCCGTCTCCTCGATCAGGTGCAGCATCAGCCAGCGCATCGACTGCTCACCCCCCGGCGGGAACCAGGGCGCCTCGGGCAGCGGGAAGGTGTCGTTCAGGCTGGGTACGGAGCGGACGAACTCCTCGGTCCCCCGCGCGACCTCGTCCCAGAGCGCCAGCATGCCCGCCAGCGTCTCCCCCTCCTCCAGCTGGAAGCTCAGGTGCCAGGTCGTCTCGTCCCGTGCGACGGAGCGCGGCACCTGGCGCGCCCTCTCGACCCAGCCCTGTTCGGTCTCCGCCGCATGCTTGACCAGCCCGGCCAGCGACAGTTCGCCGGCGGTCGGCCGCCGCGACGCCTCTTCGTCGCTCAGTCCGAGCACCGCGCGCCGCAGACCGCCGCGCTGCGCCTCCAGAAAAGCCAGGAGCGCACCGCGCTCGTCACCGTCCGCCTCGGCGAGAACATGAGTGGGCATGAGAGCCGCCTTCCGTGACCTCCACACGCGGACCGGCGTCACGCCGTCCCGCTTCCGACCTCACGCACGCTACGAGCCATGGCGGACAGCGGCTGTCCGCATTCCGCCGGGACCGGGCGACGAAACGCTCCGGCAGCGGACACGGCCCGCGGAGCGGCAGGCGCCACGAGGCGAGCCGCCCCACCCGCCCGCCTCAGAACGGGAACTCGGTCCGCCCGTGCTGGATGGAGACCCACTTCTGCGTGGTGAAGGCTTCGACGGTCGACTCGCCGTTGAGCCGGCCGAGCCCCGAGTACTTCTCGCCGCCGAAGGCGACCAGCGGCTCGTCCTGGACCGTGCCGTCATTGATGTGGATCATGCCGGTCTCGATCCGCTGCGCGAACCGCGCACCGCGCTCCACATTGCCGGTGTGCACCGCGCCGCTCAGCCCGTACGGGGAGTCGTTGGCGAGCCGTACCGCCTCGTCCTCGCCGTCGAACGGCACCAGCACCACCACCGGGCCGAAGATCTCCTGGAGGTGGATACCGGAGTCCGCGGGCAGCCCGGTCAGCACGCTCGGCTCGACCAGGTTGCCGTGCGTACGGCCCCGCAGCAGGGCCGTCGCCCCCTCCGCGAGCGCCCGGTCGACCAGCGCGGTCAGCGCCTCCGCCTGGAAGGAGTTGATCAGCGGACCGATCTGGGTGCGCGGATCGCGCGGATCGCCGGTGCGCAGCGCCGCCACCCGGGCCACGAACTTCTCGGTGAACTCGGCCTCCACCGAGCGGTCGAGCAGCACCCGGTTGGCCGCCGTACAGACCTGGCCCTGGTAGATGAACCGGCTGAAGACCGCGGCGTCCACGGCGTAGTCGATGTCGGCGTCGTCCAGCACGATCAGCGCGCTGTTGCCGCTGAGTTCGAGGATGACCCGCTTGAAGTGCCCCGCGCTGACCGCGGCGATATGCCGGCCCACCTTGTCCGAACCGGCGAAGGAGATCACCTTGGGGACCGGGTGCGCGATGAGCGCGTCGCCGACCTCGGCGATATCGGTGATCACGACGTTCAGCAGCCCGGCCGGCAGCCCGGCGTCCCGGAAGAGCGCGGCGATCAGTCCGCCGCCGACGATCGGGGTGTTCTGGTTGGGCTTGATCACTACGGCGTTGCCCAGGGCGAGCGCCGGGGCCACCGACTTCATGGTGATCAGGAAGGGGAAGTTGAAGGGGCTGATGACGCCGATGACGCCGACCGGCCGCCGGTAGACGCGGTTCTCCTTGCCGTCCACCGGGGAGGGCAGAATGTGCCCCTCCGGCCGCAGCGCCAGCTGTATCGCCTCGCGCACGAACTCCTTGGCGAGGCGCACCTCGTAGCCGGCCTTGGCGCAGGTGCCGCCGAGTTCGAGGACGAGCGCCTCGACGATCTCGTCCTCGCGCTCCTCGATGATCCGCAGCAGCCGTTCGAAGACGGGCCGCCGGGTGTAGGGACTCGTCGCCGCCCAGTCGCGCTGCGCCCGTTCGGCGGCGCGGTACGCCTCGTCGACCTGGTCCACACCGGCGACCGTGACGGACGCCAGCTTCTCCTGGTCGTACGGGTTGAAGTCGATGATGTCCCACGAGCCGCTGCCGGCCCGCCACTCACCGTCGATGAACTGGTGGGCAAGGTCGGCGAAGAAGGACATGACATCCCTACTCTGTGCGGCACTGCGGGGGGGGCTGATCCGGCGTCATCCTACCGGCGGGTCAGGTCAGTTGGAGCAGACCGCGCAAAAGATCCCGGCTCTGCGAGGGGTTGGGGCTGTCCTCCTGGAGCCGCGTCATCGCCCGCTCGTACTGCCTGACCTCGTCCGGCTTGTCCACGTACAGGGCGCTGGTGAGCTGTTCGAGGTAGACGAGGTCGGAGAGGTCCGACTCCGGGAACCGCAGCATGGTGAAGGCGCCGCTCTCACCCGCGTGCCCGCCGAAGTTGAAGGGCATGACCTGGAGCCGGACATTGGGCCGCTCGGAGATGTCGATGAGGTGCTTGAGCAGACCGCGCATCACGGCCCGGCCGCCGTACGGACGGCGCAGCGCGGCCTCGTCCAGTACACAGTGCAACTGCGGTGCCCGCTCCGCGATCAGCAGCTTCTGCCGCTCCTGGCGCAGCGCCACCCGGCGCTCGATGTCGGCGGCCGGTGCGCCCGGCATGCCGCGACTGACGACCGCGTGCGCGTACTCCTCGGTCTGCAACAGCCCGTGCACGAACTGCACTTCGTACGCCCGGATCAGGGAAGCGGCCCCCTCCAGCCCCACATAGGTCTGGAACCATCCGGGCAGCACATCGCCGTAACTGTGCCACCAGCCCGCGACATTGGCCTCTTTGGCCAGTGCGAGCAGCGCCTCGCGCTCCTTCTCGTCGCCCACGCCGTACAGCGTGAGGAGGTCCTCGATATCGCGTGCCTTGAAGCTCACCCGGCCCAACTCCATGCGACTGATCTTCGATTCGGACGCACGGATCGAATAGCCGGCCGCTTCGCGGGTTATCCCGCGGGATTCGCGCAGCCGGCGGAGCTGCGACCCCAGCAGGATCCGCCGCACCACCGACCCGCTCGACTCACTTGCGGACACCTCTCCGACCCTCCCGTGGCCCCACCCCGTCCAACAGTGGGCCGCAGTCTGCCACGTTCAGGCTTCGTTGAGTGCTCATCCGGTTACTGATATGTGAGAGCACCTGCGATCCCTCCGCAAGAAGGCGTAGGAAAAATTACGCGCTAATCCGCCCGGCCCTACGCAATCGAGGCGCGTGCACGTGCATCTGCCCTTGCATCTGACGTACGCATTGGGAACCATGGGCGTCGCACGCATGCACGCTCGTGAAAGATCCGCCAGATCCGGCTGACCGGCCAGGGTCATGACGTCCGCGAACGCCAGGAGTGCCTCGCATGGGGACCAAGGTTTTGACCATGCTCGCGCCGTTATGGCAGGGCCTACCTGCCGTTGACCCCTTGGCCGTCTCCGGATCCGCGTCCTGCGCCCTCCCGCCACGGTACGAATCGGTCAGCGGCGCACGGAAGTTCACCCGCGAAACACTGCACGGCTGGGAGCTGGACGAACTCTTCGACGGGGTCGCCCTGGTCGTCTCCGAGCTGGTCACCAACGCCCTGCGGCATGCCGTCCTCGACGCACCGGCGCTCGGCGCCGACGTGCTGCCGGCCCGGCTCCACCTGATGCGCTGGTCCTCCCGGCTGGTGTGCGCGGTGCGCGACCCCAGTGACGCCTCACCGGTCGCCGGGGAGGCCGATTCGGCCGCGGAGTCCGGGCGCGGGCTGTACCTCGTGGACTCCTTCAGCGACAGCTGGGGCTGGCACCCACTGTCCGGCACCGCGCACGGCAAGATCGTGTGGGCCCTCTTCCGGCTGCCGTAGGGCGGCCGGAACGCGCGAAGGCGGACCGCCCCCGGCTCCGGGCGGCGGCATCCGCCCGCCCCGGCCCCGGGCCGCGGCCCGCCCCGGTCGCGTACGCGGCGGTCAGTCGCGTACGAGGTGGTCGAACTCCCCGTCCTTGACGCCCGCCAGCATCGCCGCCACCTCGGCCGGCGTGTAGATCAGCGCGGGGCCGTCGGGGAAGCGGGAGTTGCGTACCGCTATCTCGCCGCCCGGAAGTTTCGCGAACTCCACGCACGACCCCTGGGAGTTGCTGTGCCGGCTCTTCTGCCAGGACGCGCCATGGAGATCCGTTGCGGCCATGCCGTTGTATGCGTGGGTCACAAGGTTCTCCCGGTGATAACTGGTGTCAACTGCCCGGGATCATAGCCGCGTTCACATGCAGATGCATGCGCATATGCACGTGCACGACAGGGGGTACCGGCGCAGTCACAGCTCGTCGAGCACCTTCCCCAAAGCCTCCGTCACAATCGTGCGCCAGCCGCCCCCCATGACCCGGTGCGCCTGCACCTGATACGGGTCGTCGGGGTCGAAGCCCTCGTGGACCAGGAAGAGCCGGGTGCCGCGCCCTTCGGGCTCCAGCGTCCAGGTGATCGTCCAGTCGGCGAGGCTGCCCTGCCCCTCGTCGGCGTCCCGCCACCGCATCCGCAGCATCCGCTCCGGCTCGTACGCCGCCACCTCGGCGATGACGGTGCCGGAGAAGTTGGCGTTCGGCCGGGGCAGCGCCGTCATCTCGTAGCGGTGACCGACCTCCAGCCGGAAGTCGCCGGGCATCAGCCACCGCGCGATCAGCCCGGGTTCGGTCAGCGCCCGCCACACCTTCGCGGGCGGATGCGCCAGGAACTGCGCGACCCGGATGGTCGTCGGGTCGTCGCCGGTGGCTTCGAAGGTGTTCATTGCGCCTCTTCGTCGGGGATTCGGTCGAGCAGCTCACCCAGGTCCGCGAGTTTCGCGCGCCAGAACCGCTCGTAGGGGCCGAGCCAGTCCTGGACCTCGCCGAGCGGCGCGGCCTCCAGGCGGTAGATCCGCTGCCGGCCGGCCCGCTCCTCGCTCACCAGCCCGGCCTCCCGCAGCACCTTCAGATGCTCGGACAGGCTCGGGCGGCGCATCGTGAACCGCTCGGCCAGCTGCTGGACGGGCTGCGGCCCGTCCTCGCGCAGCAGCCGCAGCACCTCGCGCCGGGTGCCGTTGGCGAGCGCCGCGAAGACCCGGTCCTGGCCGGATACGGAGCGGACGGCGGGCGGTACGGGAGTGGCTTTCACCCGGACCACGATACGTAGGCGATATCCTACGCGTCAAACGTAGGGATCCTCCTACGCATTGATCGCCGCCGCCCCTCCGCCGCTCGCCCCGCCCCCGTCACCGCGACGGGTACGGCAGCAGCGCCATCTCCCGGGCGTTCTTGACCGCGCGGGCCAGCTGCCGCTGCTGCCGGGCGGTGACCCGGGTGATCCGGCGGCTGCGGATCTTGCCGCGGTCCGAGAGGAACTTCCGCAGCAGATCGGTGTCCTTGTAGTCGATATAGGTGATCCCCGCCGCGTCCAGCGGATTGGGGCGGTGCACGGGCTTGCCGCGGGGGTCGTGCCGACGGGGCATGGCGGAGAGCTTCCTTACCTGGACGGGAGGCGGGCGGGACGGGCGCGAGGGGGCGCCGTGCCGGCGGCCGGAATTACGGGACGGGGTCGAGGAGTTCGTCGAACGCGGGCGGCAGGCGCTTCCAGGCCGGCGGGCCGCCCGCGAACTCCGCATCGGTGAGCAGACAGGACGCCAGCAGCGACGCCAGCCCCTCGCGGTCCAGCCCCGGCGAGGTGAAGACCAGATGCTGCGCGCGGTCGCCGTGCTCGGGATGCCAGTCCAGCGCGGCGGCGGCCCGCCGCATCGGCGGCACCAGCTCCCAGGCGGCGTCCGGCAGCGCGGCCAGCCACGGCCCGGCGTTCTCCACGCACAGCGCGCCGCCCGCCGCGTCCCAGGACAGCAGCGTGTCCGGGCGGTCGGCGAGCCAGAACCGGCCCCGGCTGCGCGCCGCGGCACAGGTCAGGTCCTCCAGCGCCGTATAGAGCCGCTCGGGGTGGAAGGGCCGGGTGTGCTGCCAGACGAACGTGGTGACGCCGTCCGCGTCGGCCTCCTGCGGCAGCAGCGCACAGGCCGGATGCTGGCGCGCCGCGGCCGCCTCGACGTCGAAGCCGCCCATCGCGACGGCCGCCAGCTCCGGCGACTCGACCGGTATCCGGCGCGCGGTGGGGTGCAGTTGCGCGAGCAGCGCCAGATCGGCGGGCTCGGCCGTCTCCTCCCCCGTGGCGAGCGCCAGCACCGGCGCGTACTCCAGCTGCCGCGCCCAGGTGTCCGCGACGGTGCGCCGGTCGGTGGCTGCGGCGGCGAGCCCCGCCTCGGCGAGGTCGTCGCCGCAGCCGAGGTAGGGCAGCAGCAGCGCGGGGTCGACGGCGGTGATCACTCCGGTCAGCGCGAGATGCGCGCTGCCGCACGCGGTGACCACCTCGGCCATCGCCTTCGGCTCGACCGAGTCCCACAGCTCGACGACCGCGAGCCGGCAGATCCGGCCCGCGGCCAGCCGCTCCAGCTCGGGCACCAGGTCCTCGCGCAGCGCACAGCAGGCGCAGTCGTTGACGAGCGGGGCCTCGCCGGTGTCGAGCGTCCCCCCGGCGTCCCGGACCGTCCGCCGGACGGTGCCGGCGGCGGCCGAGGCGAGGTCGTGGTGGAGGGCGACGCTGCCCGGGACGGTGTGCAGCAGCCGCGCCACGGCGGCCCGCCGCGCATCCGCGTGCAGGCCGCCCACCAGGACCACGCTGAGCCGTTCCATCAGCGCTTCTCGCGCGCGCCGTAGCGGCGCTCGAACCGCTCCACGCGGCCCGCGGTGTCCAGCACCCGGGCGGTGCCGGTGTAGAAGGGGTGGCTCGCCGACGAGATCTCGACGTCGATGACGGGGTAGCTCCGCCCGTCCTCCCAGGTGACCGTCCGGTCGCTGGTGGCGGTCGAGCGGGTGAGGAAGGCGAAGTCGGCGGCCCGGTCGCGGAAGACGACGGGACCGTACGGGGGGTGGATACCGGGCTTCATGGGGCTCAGCGCTCCTCTCGGAAGGTGACGTGCCGACCGGCGACCGGGTCGTACTTGCGCAGTTCCAGGCGGTCGGGGTCGTTCCGGCGGTTCTTGCGGGTGACGTACGTGTAGCCGGTGCCGGCGGTGGACCGGAGCTTGACGACCGGGCGTAGTTCGTTGCGGGCCATGCGGTTAGTATACGGAAATGGTTTCCATTTTCAATAGGTCCTCACCAGGGCCCCTGACCGGAAGGACCGCACCGTGTCCGCCCACTGCCAGCTGACCGGCCGCAAGCCCGGCTTCGGCAACTCCGTCTCCCACTCGCACCGCCGCACCGCCCGCCGGTTCGACCCGAACATCCAGCGCAAGCGCTACTGGCTGGAGAGCGAGGGCCGGCACATCCGGCTCACGCTGAGCGCCAAGGGCATCAAGACCGTGGACCTGATCGGGATCGAGGCGGCCGTCGCCCGCATCCGCGCACGAGGAGGGCGGGTCTGATGGCGAAGCAGAGCAAGATCGTCAAGAACGAGAAGCGGCGGGCGACCGTCGCGCGCTACGCGGCCCGGCGGGCGCTCCTGAAGGCCGTCATCCGCGATCCGCACATCCCGCGGGAGGAACGGGACGCCGCCCAGCGCGAGCTGGCCCGCCAGCCACGGGACGCCAGCGCCACCCGGGTCCGCAACCGGGACGCGGTCGACGGCCGCCCGCGCGGCTACTTCCGCGCTTTCGGCCTCTCCCGCGTACGGCTGCGCGAGCAGGCCCACGCGGGCTACCTGCCGGGCGTACGCAAGTCCAGCTGGTAGACGGCCCGACCGGCCCTCGCACCGGCCGTCCGCCCCGGGGGACCGCCCCCTGGCCGGGCGGCCGGATGTTCGGGTAATACTGGACAGACTGCCCGCAGGCATACCTGACGAAAGCGAGAGCGCCGTGTTCCGGAACGCCTTCGAACCCTGGCACCTGATCCTGATCGTCGCGGTCCTGGTGCTGGTCTTCGGCTCCAAGAAGCTGCCCGACATGGCGCGCGGCCTCGGCCGCTCGATGCGCATCCTCAAGTCCGAGGCCAAGGCCCTCAAGGACGACCGCCCGGCCGCCGAACCGCAGCCCGAGGCCGCGGCCGCGGCCCAGCCGCCGCACCCCCGCCCGGAGTCGACGCCGACCCACTGACCTCCGGGTACGCGCCCGCCCGGCACGGCAAGTGCGACTGCGACTGCGACTGCGACTGCGACGAGTTGGACGTCGACGGTGTCCGGCGCGGGCTCTCCCCCGGGCGCGCCTGCGCCGCACCCCACGGGTCCATGGCCCGCGAACGCCCCGGCGGGTCGCGCCATGCCCCGCCCGCCGGCCCGGTCACGCAACGGCGCCGGTACGCCGGTCCGGTCCCCCGCGACCGGGCTCGCCACCCCATCCGTCACCTGCGTCACCGCACTTCACCGCGCATTTCACCGCGCCGCTTCAAACCCCCCGGCCCGCCGGTCCCCACCAATGAGCGAAAGCGCGGGCCCTCCCGTACCGGACGCGAATTCCCCGCGTTGGTCCTGATATCCGTCGTACGGCCCATCGGGCAGCTTCCAGCCGCAGCGCCGCCGGGCAGCAGAGGTACGACGACGCACGGTCGCGCCGCCGGTATCGCCGGCGGCCGCACCGGCCGGGCGGACCAGGCCGAGCGGCCCGCCGGACCCGCTCGGCCGGCCGTCGAGGTCCCGGCTCACCTCCGACGCGTACGGCATCTCCGCAGCAGCAGCGCCCCGCCGAGCAGCACCCCGGCGCCCGCACCGGCCACCGCGCCCGGTCGGTACGCGCCGGTTTCCGCCAGCACCGGCCCCACCTGTCCTACCGCCTCCCCGGCCCCGGCTCTGGCCGCGGCCCGCGCAGTCGCCCCCGGCCCCCGCTCCGGCCCGCGCACGGCACGCGCCATCGGCCCCGGCCGGTCCGTCCGTGCGGTCGCCCCACGCACCACCTGAGGGCCCTGCACCACCTGAGGATGCTGCGCCACCGGGGGACGCCGTGCGGCGGGCCCGGACCGCTCTCCGTTGCCGCAGGATGTGCCCCCGGCGGGCTGGAGCAGCCCGACCACGGCGACGGTGTTGCCGCAGACGCCGACCGGCAGATGGACCGGCGCCTGGACGGCGTTCCCGGACAGCACCCCGGGCGAGCGCGCGGCGCCGCCTCTGGCAGTGGCCCCACGCGGCCCGCCGTGCACCGCGTCGCCCCCGGGCCGCCGGTGCCGCCCGCCGCCCGTACCTCGCCCGCCGTCCCCGCACGAGTTGCCCATCCCCGGGTTCAGCGCGCCGACGCCCGCCACCGAGTTGCCGCACACCGTGACCGGCGCGTGCACCGCCACCTCGACGGAATTCCCGGACAGCACCCCTGGCGAGCGCGCGGCGCCCCCGACGGCACCGGCGTCCGCGTACACCGGCCCGCCGCTCACGCCGAGCGCCCCCGAGGCCGCCGCCACGACGAGCACGCTTCTCTTCAGGCTCTGTCTCATGCCTTAGCTCTCCTCTGCACGTCATGCCACCCGGACCGGGCGCCCGCAGCCCGACGGGAGGTACTCGCACGACCGGGCGGCCGGCAGCGCGAACGCGGTGCCGGCCGCCCGGGATCACAAGCGGTGGAACGTAGCGGGCCGAATGGCCTCAGTGGTTGCCGCGGCCGTTGCCGGACAGCACCGGGATGTCGTCCACGAGGTGCGACAGCGCCTCGTCGCCCTTGACCTGAGCCGAGTTCTCGGCGCACTGCTGGTTCTGCGGCGACGCCAGGACGTTGACGTCCTGAACCGTGATCGGGATGAGGCCGATGAGCGAGCCGACGTTCACCTTCGCCGGCAAGCCGACGCAGAGGTCGTTGAGAGAGCCCTGGACGGCACCGAGCTGGGTGCTCAGCGTGCCGTGCGTCGTGGAGTTGCCGTACGCCGTCTTGGCGCCGTTGCCGTTCACAGTGGTGGTCCCGTGGTCGTTGCCGACCGCCATCGCCTGCGGAGCGGCCGCAGCGGACAACCCGACCAGCGATGCGGCCACAGCCGCACCCGCCATCATCTTCTTCATCGTGCAACCCTTCAGGAGAATGAACTCCCGACTCGGGAGCCCTGTTTGAATAACCGATTACGAGGGTCCGGGTTCCGCACCATCACCCGAACAGATGGAATTCCGTCTTCCGAAAAGACGTCATCCGCCTTTTCGCGGCCCCTCATCCCGCATACGTTATGCGGCGTCCGTCCCTCCGGCGAATATCCCGGGCAATCTCTGCGCGCCGCGGGCAGCGGAAACCCGGGCCGCCCAGAAGAAGGAGGGCTGGGCGACCCGGGCGATGTGCAACCGGTCAGCGGTTGCCGGCACCGTTGCCGGAGAGGATCGGAATCCGGTCCAGAATGTGCGACAGCGCCTCGTCGCCCTTGGCCTGGGTCGAGTTCTCGGTGCACTGCTGGTTCTGCGGCGAGGACAGGACGTTGAGGTCCTGGACCGTGATCGGAATGAGGCCGATGAGCGAGCCGACGTTCAGCTTGGCGGGCAGACCGATGCAGGGCTTGTTGAGCGAGCCCTGGATCAGACCGATCTGCGGGCTCATGTACCCGGTCGTGGTGGAGTTGCCGTATGCCTGCATCGCACCGTTGCCGTTCACGGAAGTGGTTCCGTGGTCGTTGCCGACCGCCATCGCCTGCGGAGCGGCGGCAGCGCCAACACCGACAATGGACGCAGCCGCAGCCGCGGTCGCCAGAGCCTTCTTGATCATTATTGATCCTTCGTGTTTCGGAGTGCCCTTGGGCCGGGCATTATGCCCAACTCGCAAGGGCTAGTTTGGTTGTGCCCATTCACTCAAATGAGCTTGTACCCTGATCCGTCTTGCCGGTCCGGGCAATCATCATGGGACGTGCGGAACGATTCACCGGGTAGGGCCAAACGGCACCGGCGGCCTGAAGTTCGGCCGGCTCTCGCGGCGCACCGGTATACGGCCGATGCGGTGCGATATCCGTGCCCGGCCACCGGGAATCACCCCACAACAGTGAAGTTCACGGCATCGAATTCCATACGGCCGAGCGGCGATGGCGCCCACCGGCCGACGGCCCGCCGGGAATTACTTACCGAGCGGCATTCCACCGAGCAGCGGGACGCTCTTGGTGGCCCCCGCGGCGGCACCGACCAGGCCCTTGGGGTCGGCCTTGACACTGTCCGCCGCACCCTTGACCGACTTGACCAGCGGCTGGAGCTGGTGGCCGTCCAACTGCTTGCTGTTCAGGGCGTCGGTCAGCCCGCCGTTGAGGCTCATGGTCGGTGTGGCGGTATCGGCGGCGAAAGCGGGAACGGCCGCGCCGAGCGCCATGACGGAACCGGCAACAACCGCGGCAGACTTCGCGTACTTCACTTGAACTGTCCCTTCTCGGGCGGTGCTTGCTGGGATCGCGGCGTCAACGCCGCGTGAGCATGCACTTCGCTGCTCTGATCACCGCTTTCCTTATGACTAACGAGACCTGCCGCCCGGAGAAACTCCGAAGTTCCCGGTTCTTGGCGACGCCACCCGAAAGGTGCGCCCCTTCGCCGCTTGCTGCGTACCGGCCCGGACGCCGACCGGCCCCGGCACGCATGGTCTGCATACCGGGGCCGGTTCGGAACGACGCGGCTGGGGTTATTCCGAATCAGGTGTTGAGGCAGTTGTTGCCGAACGCCGGGTTGAGCAGCCCGATGATGTCGATGGTGTTACCGCAGAGGTTGATCGGAATGGCGATCGGGATCTGGATGACGTCACCGGAAATGACACCGGGAGATCCGACGGCAGCACCCGAGGCACCCGAGTCGGCGAACGCCGGCGCAGCCGACCCCACCGCCATGAGCGTGCCGGCAGCGACTGCGGCGACCTTTGCGTACTTCACTTTCAGTCCTTCCCGCAGCGGGTCAGTAGCGGACACGTCCTTCGTGCCGCACGGCGCGAAACCTGCTCGCCCGTAACTCCGCTGTCGATGTGGATAACGATTTCCCCTCGCCAACGAAACTCCTGCGGGGAAGTTTTCGGAAAAATCGCCTGAATAATACAAAAACATTTCAGGAGATCACCACCGCGTATAGGACGCGGGAAAACCATCGCAGTTCGAATGAACAAGGGACCGCCGAATACGAATTCCTACCGAAAAGGGGATCGAGAATTCCCGGCCCTACGGTTCGTAACGCGGTGCCGCAGGCCCGGATCGCTCGGGTAGAGAGAGCCGGCGCTCCGAACCTGCGGCCGATAGCCGGCTCAGCGGTTGGCGACACCGTTGCCGGACAGCACCGGGATGCCGTCCAGGATGTGCGACAGCGGCTCGTCGCCCTTGGCCTGCGTCGAGTTCTCGGTGCACTGCTGGTTCTGCGGCGACGCCAGGACGTTGACATCCTGCACGGTGATCGGGATGAGGCCGATGAGCGAGCCGACGTTCGCCTTGAGCGGCAGACCGATGCAGGGCTTGTTCAGCGTGCCCTGGATGAGCTCCAGCTGCGGGCTCATCCTGCCGTGCGTGGTGGAGTTGCCGTACGCCGTCTTGGCGCCGTTGCCGTTGACCGTGGTGGTGCCGGAGTCGTTGCCGACCGCCATCGCCTGGGGGGCGACCGTCGCCGAGATGCCGACGATGGACGCGGCTACAGCCGTCGTGGCCAGGACCTTCTTGATCACGATTTGCCCTTCTTGAAGCGGAGTGCCCGTATCCGGAGCGCACTGGTCAACTCGCTTAAGGGGGTGCGGTTTCGCCGATTCACCCAAATGCCACGAATCCATAGACACATATCACTGCATCCGGGCTTGCAGCCGTGGGCCTTTTGACCTTGGGCATGCCAAAAGGCCGATACGCATGCGCGTACCGGCCTTTGTGCCGAGAGGCCCGTCCGAAAACGACGGGCCTCAGCCACGGGCGGTGGTCAGTTGTTGATGCAGGTGTTGCCGAACGCCGGGTTGAGCAGCCCGACGATGTTGATGGAGTTGCCACAGAGGTTGATCGGGACGTCGATCGGGACCTGGATGGTGTTGCCGGAGATGACACCCGGGGAGCCGTACGCGCCACCGATCGCGCCGGCGCCGTGGCCGTGCGGTCCACTGGTGGCAGAGGCCATGCCGGCCCCGCCGACGACGGCGATGCCCGCGATGGCGGACAGGGCAACAGCCTTGGAGACAATCTTCACGGCAAACCTCTTTAACTGAGCAGCGATCAGGGTCTGGAACGCGTCGCTTAGAGCGACAAGCTGCTCAACGCAACAACCGGGGCGGAGGTAGCGGCCCAATCGAGTGAACCTGCTCCCCTTTGTGCCAGGGGTGGCAGCGGTGATATCGAATCGCTCCGTCGCCCTGGGCCGCCGCCGTTCCCCGGCATCGTCGCACGGTTCGATTGTCAGCGGCGGCATGTGCAATGGCGGTGCGACGAACTGGTGCAGGTGACTCACGCCCAGGTGCCGGCCTGGCGGCTGCCGCGGCAGAGGCTGGCGCCGCGTACGACCGCCGCCCCCGAAGAACTGGTCGAGCGGCTCGCCGGGGTCCAGGCGGCAGGTGCCCTCCGCCGCCGAACCGGCCCTCGCAACCCGGCGGACGGAGCCGGCCGCCGGTGCCGTGCGGGTGGCGGGTTCGGTGGTCGGGGCCTGGGGGATGCGCGGCACGCCACGTCTGCTGCCGACGGCGGGCGGCGGTGAGCCGGGCGGCTGGTTGGATCTCGCCGGTGGTCCACGGGGGCCGAGTGGCCGGGGTGTGGGAGCTCAGCGATGAGGCGGTGGCGGTCTTCGCGGAGCATGGCGAGGTTCTGCGGGCGGGCCTGGCAGCGGAGGTCGCCCAGTTGACCCGTTGCACGGGACGTGGGCGGGTGCTGCGGGTGCGTACGGAGTGCTGCGATGGCCGGAGAACGCGCCAAAAGCGCTGGTCAGGGCCATTGTCAGACCCTGGTGGAAGACTCGGGGGCATGAGATGGGCGGTGGCGGAGACGGGCGACGGGGGTGTCCGTCTCTGCCCGCTCGCTCCGGACGGCAGGCCCGCGGGTCCGGTGCTGCGGGAGTCCTCGTTCGCCGAGGCCGTGCGGGCGCGTCCCGAGGTGGAGCGGTGGGTGTGGCGCTCCACCCAGGAGGCGTACCGGCGGCTGCTGGCGGCGGACGTACGGGTCGAGCGCTGCTACGACGTCGAGGCCGCCGAGGCTCTGCTGATCGGGCACGAGGAGGGGCAGTCGGGCCAGCCGCGCTCGCTGGCCGCGGCGTGGGCGCGGCTGCGCGGTCTGCCGGTCCCGGAGGACACACCGGTGCGGGCCGCCGAACCCCAGCCGTCCCTGTTCGAACCGGGCCCGGTGCCGCTGCCGCCCGGCACGGACGAGTTCACGGCGCTGCTCGACGTATACGCGGACCAGGTGGCGCGTACGGCGCGGACCGAGCATCCGGAGCGGATGCGACTGCTGCTCGCCGCCGAGTCCGCGGGGATGCTGGTCGCCGCGGAGATGGGGCGGGCCGGGGTGCCCTGGCGGGCGGATGTGCACCGCGAGCTGCTGGCCGAGTTGCTGGGCGAGCGCTATCCGGGTGGGCTGGAGCCGCGCCGGATGGCGGAGCTGGCGGAGGAGGTGTCGCGGGCCTTCGGGGCGGGGGCGCGGGTGCGTCCGGATCTGCCGAACGACATCATCAAAGCCTTTTCCGGCGCCGGGATTTCGCTCACGTCGACCCGTAAGTGGGAGCTTCAGCAGATCGACCATCCGGCGGTGGCGCCGCTGCTGGCGTACAAGACGCTGTACCGCCTGCACACCGCCCATGGCTGGGCATGGTTGCAGCAGTGGGTGCACGACGGCCGGTTCCGGGCCGAGTACCTTCCCGGTGGTACGGTCTCCGGCCGCTGGATCACCAACGGCGGCGGCGCGCTCCAGATCCCGAAGGTGATCCGGCAGGCCGTGCTCGCCGACCCGGGATGGCGTCTGGTGGTCGCCGACGCGGCCCAGATGGAGCCGCGGGTGCTGGCCGCCGTGTCCCGTGACCGCGGTCTGATGGAGGTGGCGGCCAGCGGCGAGGACCTGTACGCGGGTCTGGCGGCCCGCGCGTTCGGGGGCGACCGCGCCCAGGCCAAGCTCGGCCTGCTCGGGGCCGTCTACGGCCAGACGTCCGGCGACGCGCTCAAGCACATGGCCGATCTGCGCCGCCGCTATCCCGCCGCGGTGGCGTACGTCGACGAGGCGGCGCGCGCGGGCGAGGAGGGCCGGCTGGTGCGCACCTGGCTGGGGCGCACCAGTCCGCCCGCGTCCGTGACGGCACCCGACGAGGCGGGACTGCCTCAGGAGGAGGCCCCGTCCACCGGTTACGGCAGCAGTTCGGCGGCCCGCGCCCGCGGCCGCTTCACCCGCAACTTCGTGGTGCAGGGCAGCGCCGCGGACTGGGCGCTGCTCATGCTGGCCGCGCTGCGCCAGTCGCTGTCCGAGGCCGGGCTCCGGGCCGAGCTGGTCTTCTTCCAGCACGACGAGGTGATCGTGCACTGCCCCGCGGAGGAGGCCGGGACGGTGTCCGCCGCGATCGCGGCGGCGGCCGCGACGGCGGGCCGGATCGCGTTCGGGGAGACACCGGTCCGCTTTCCGTTCACGACGGCGGTGGTGAACTGCTATGCCGACGCGAAGTGAGGGTGGCCTCGGGGTGGGAGTAGGGGAGGAATCGGGGGTGACGGGGCGGTACGGGGGACCGCGACGGGGGATGCAGTGACCGGGGCGGCGGACTCGGGGCCGCCGCGGCGGGAGAGCAAAGGGGGGCGCCGTGCATCGTACGGATCGACTGCGTGCGCTGGTGGGGAAGTTATGGGCGGCCCTGGTGGGGGCGCCGGGGCGGCGCTCCGGCCGGGGGTCGGCTGCGGAGCGGGAAGAACGGGAGGCGCGGGCGGAGGGGCTCTGGGCCCGTCGGGGAGGAACGGGCGAGCGGGACCCCGTCTGGGAGGGGCAGGGCGATGTCGTGGCGGGCGTGCGCGCTGGACGGGCGGCGCGCCGTGGGTGGCGGCAAGGTGGAGGCATGAGTGGCGTGAGCGGAGCGGGCGAGCCAGCGGCGACGGCCGGCGGGGCGGAGATGGCGCGACTGCGTGCCTGGTGGTGGCACCGGCAGGGGCTGGACGGCCGGCTGCGGGGCGCCCGTCCTGACGCCGTACTGGCCGAGACCGGCTGGGCGCGCTCGGTGGGCGGTTCCGGTCCCTATCTCGGGCTGTTCGCGCGCGCCGGGACGGACCGGGCGGCGGTCGACGAAGCCGTCGCCCGCCTGGAGATCCACGAACTGCCGTCCGCCCGCGGCTGTACGTATGTCCTGCCCGCCGCCGACTACGCGCTCGGGCTGCGCGCCGGTGCGAGCGCGCCGGAAGCCGATCTCGCCGCCGCCGTCAAGCACTTGGGGGTGACCGAGCGGGAGATCGACGCGCTCGGTATAGCGGTGCTCGGCGCGCTGACGGCCGCCGGGGCGCCGCTCGACCCCGCCGCGCTCAAGAAGGCGGTCGGTCCGGCCGTACGCTCCCTGGGCGAGGCGGGCAGGAAACGCGGGGTGACGACGACGCTGCCCCTCGCCCTCGGCCTCCTCCAGGCGCGCGGCGCGATCCGCCGGGTGCCGGTCAACGGCCGCCTGGACCAGCAGCGTTACGGGTATGCACGGTGGTCGCCGTCGCCTCTGGGGGAGCGGACGAGTGCGGTACCCGGACGGACGGGCGACGTTCCGGAACGGCTCTCCGGCGACACCGGACCGGTTCGGGCGGGGGCCGCACCCGTCTCTCTTCCTGCTCCGGCTGCCGGCCCCGGCGGGGGCATGGAGGCCGTCCCTGACGCCGGCCGGGATGCCGCGCGGTCCGCAGCGGACCGGGTGCGGGCCGAGTTGGCGCGGCGGTACTTCGCGTGGGCGGGGCCGGCCTCGCTCCGGCACTTCCGGTGGTTCTCGAACCTGACGGCGGCCGCCGCCAAGACGGCGGTGGCCGGGCTGGGGCTGGTCTCCCTCCCGGATCCGACCCCCGTTCCTGACGACTCCCCCACCGGCGCGGTGCTCCTCGCCACGCCGGAACAAGCCGCCGCGCTGGCCGACTTCACCGTCCCGGAGCAGCCTCAGTACGCGCTGCTCGCCGGTAACGACAGCATCCATCTGCTGCACCGCGACTTCGGCCGCCTGCTGGATCCGGCGGACGCGGACCGCGCCGTACCGGGCGGCAAACCGGGCAGCGTGCTCGGCACCCTGTCCGACTCCCCCACCCATATGATCCTGGACCGCGGCCGCCTGGTGGGCCTGTGGGAGTACGACCCGGATACGGCGGCCATCGTCTGGACCTCGTTCATACGGCCCGACTCCGCGCTCCGTGCGGCGGTCGCCACGACCGAGGTGTTCATACGCGACCAGCTCGGCGATGCCCGCAGCTTCAGCCTCGACTCCCCCAAGAGCCGCGCCCCGCGTATCGCGGCGCTGCGGAAGGGGGGTGCGTGATGGCGGCTTGGTCCATGTCCGTGTGCCTGGCGCGGTTGTGTTTGTCGGTCTGATTGCCTCGTGTGACTTGCGCGGCCCGTGTGGCCCGTGCGGCTCTTCGGCTCGTGCGGCTGTCCGGGTGAGGCCGCGGGCTGGGCGCGCCACGGTCGCCCAGGGCTGCACTTCTGGGCATCGCCCCGGGACCGGTTCCGGAGACCGCCGCAAGGGTGCCAATCCGGTTTGGTGGCCCCCATAACCTGCGGGCATGCCGAGCGGCGAGGCCCGTCCCGATCCGTCCCGTACGCCCTAAAATCCCCGAGCAGGGGTTCGCGCCACGGGCGGGCCGATATCCGGTCCGGGAAGGGAGCAGCGCTGACCGACACCGGAGAGGCTCCTGATGTCTCGGGCGGGGTAGATGCTCTGCAGCCGGCGCCGCTGGCCGACTTCGCTCACGTCACCTCCGACGAACTGCTTCCGCAGGAGGAACAGGGCGCGCTTCAATCCCTGTGCGTGTGACGTGAGTTAGCGGAGGAGGGAGACCATCGACCGTGAGCGATGAGGGTGGAAGCGGCAGCGCGGGCGGAGAGCGCGACGCGGGCGGCACAGGCGGCCTGAGGGACCTGAGTGACCTTGGCAGCACGAATCGTGTAGGCGGAGAAGGTGGTCTGGGTAACCCGAGTGGTTCAGGTGACCCGAGTGAGCTGGGCGGGCGGAGTGCTCCCAGTGATCAGGACGGTCCGGACGAGGCTCGCGACAGCAAGAGCAGCCGCGGCAGCGACGGCCACAGCCCCAGCCCCAACCACAAAGGCGGCAGCGAAGATGGCGGCGCTACCGGCGGCACCGATGGGGGCATAGAAGGAGAAGAGTCCGCCGCCTCCGGAAGGCGAAACGGAGGCAGAAGCAGAGACGGAGGCGGACGCGGAGGCGAAAGCGGAAGCGGAAGCGAAAACGCAAGTGGCCGCCGAGGCGGATCCGGGCTGGAACGTATCAATCCGCCGCATCTGGCGCCGCCGACCGGATTCAGCCATGCCGTCCGCGCCGCCTCCGGCACCATGGTCTTCCTTGCCGGACAAACTGCCCTCGACGGTTCCGGCCGGATCGTCGGACGCGGCATCGTCGAGCAGTTCGAGCGGGCGCTGACCAATCTCCTGGACGTGGCAGCGGCCTCCGGCGCGGGCCCGTCCGACCTCGCCAAGCTCACCGTCTTCGCCGTCGATATCGCCGACTACCGCCGCCACGCCCACGACATCGGACGGGTTTGGAAGCGCCTGGTCGGCAGCGAATTTCCGGCCATGGCCGTCATCGGCGCCACCCGCCTGTGGGACGAGGACGCCCTGATCGAACTCGAAGGCATCGCCGTCGTCCACCGGCGGGACGACCAGTAGGGCCCGGTCCGGGCCGGGCCGACCGATCACTCCCGGTGGAACGCCACCAGCGCCTCGGCGTCCCGTGCGGCCAGGAAGATCCCGAACTCCGTTTCCAGCAGGTCCGGTATCTCCTCCGGCGTCACCTCGCGCACCTCACGCGACCAGTCCGGGCGGGTCCGGGTGAACTCCCGGCCGATCAGCGCGCTACGCCGTTCGGGGTGCGGGCGCTGGACCACCATCCGGCCCGTGAACGGTGAGCGCGGGTGAGTGGAGATGTAGTGGTTGAAGACGGTGTAGTCGGCGGCGAAGCGTGGCTCCGTGCCGAAGGCGTACAGGTCGAACCAGCCGTCCTCGTGGAGTGACCGCAGCACCCAAGCCCCGGTCTCCTGCTCGTAGGCCAGGCCGAAGGTCCAGTTGCCCTGCCGCGCCTCGGTCCCCGCCCGCAGCGGAAGCGGTTCGAGCAGCGCCTCGCCGCCGAAGCCGACGTCGGTGATCCAGTCGGCGCCGTCCACCTCGACCTTCAGCAGCGCGTGGGTGACCGCGCGGGTCTTGTCCTCGCCCATGCGGATCCTGGCGCCGAGGCCGGAGACGGCGAACCCGAGGCGGTCGAGGGCGGCGGCGTAGAGCAGGTTCTGCTCGTAGCAGTAGCCGCCACGGCGCTGCTCGACCATCTTGGACTGGAGCGAGGCCAGGTCCAGCAGGATGGGGCGGCCCAGCACGATGTCGATGTTCTCGAAGCCGATCGACGCGGTGTGCCCGGCGTGCAGCTTCCGGAGATTCTCCAGGGTCGGCTCGCGGTCGCCCTCGTAACCGATGCGGTCGAGGTAGGCATCGAGATCCAGTTGGTCTCCGCCCCAGGCAAAACCGGGATCTGTCATGGCGCTGCTTCCTCCTGTGGACACGCTCATCGTCGGCACGCCTCTTCGCCGAAGCGCGCTTGCTCGTCGGCTATGGGCATGGCCTGGTCACCAACCCTAGGAGACGCCGTACGTGCACCGCGATCGGCACATTGATTGGCCTACGGTCCGAGTCCGCCAGGGTTTAGGTCCCCTCCTCGGCTGGTTGTACGCCGCCGAGTCCCCTTCGCCGGGGCCGAGTCTCCTTCGCCGGGGCGGGGTGGGGTGGGGTGGGGTGGGGTGG
>JOEL01000071.1 GCA_000720995.1 Streptomyces celluloflavus | reverse complement strand
CGAGTGTGCTGTGGGCCCTGCTGCGTGACGGGCGGCTCTTCACCTCCGCCCCGCCGGTCACGCAGGCGGCTTGACTTCATCATTGAGACTCCTCGACAGTGATTGACAGTTGATAGTCATGAATGTGACTAGTCAGATTCATGAGTACTATCATGAGGCGGGTTCCGTGGACAGAGGTGAGAGGGGGCGGGCCGATGGCGCTGCGTCATGCCGTGCTGGCGGCGCTTCTCGACGAGGAGTTGAGCGGGTACCAGCTGGCCAAGGCGTTCGACACGGGTGTGGCGAACTTCTGGCACGCACTGCCGCAGCAGCTGTACGCCGAGCTGGCCAAGCTGGAGAAGGAAGGGCTGGTCGCCGGGCGGGAAGTGGTTCAGGACACCCGGCCCAACAAGCGCCTGTTCCAGGTCACCGATGCGGGGCTGGCCGAGCTGGACGAGTTCGCGACGGCCACCGCCAAGCCCTCCTTCATCCGTGACGACCTGTTCGTCAAGGTCCAGGCCGCCGACCACCTCGACACCGATGTGCTGGTCGCCCAGCTCACCGAGCGGGCCGTCTTCGCCGAGGCCAAGGCCGAGCTGTTCGACGTACTGCTGCGGAAGATGCGCGGCGACCGCGACGAGGAGGAGTTCCTGCGGCACGGCGAGCGGATCGGGCCCTATCTGACCTGCCGGCGTGGTCTGGACTTCGAGCGGAGCAACCGGGACTGGTGCCGGCGCACCGCGGAGGTCCTGCGGGAGAGGCAGGCGGCCCGTGCCCGGCGATAGCCCTCTGCGGTTCGTCGCCCTGGGCGACAGCCAGACCGAGGGCCTCGGCGACGGCGACGACACCGTGGGGCTGCGGGGGTGGGCCGACCGGCTCGCCGAGCAGCTCGCGCTCCACAACTCCGGCGTCCGGTACGCCAATCTGGCCGTACGCGGCCGTCTCGCCCGGCAGGTCCGGGAAGAGCAGCTCGCAGCCGCCCTCGCCCTCCGCCCCGACCTGGCCACCGTCGTCGCGGGAGTCAACGATCTGCTGCGGCCGCGGTTCGACGCCGACGAGGTCGCCGGCGAGCTGGAGGCGATGTTCGCGGCGCTCACCGCGCAGGGCGCCCGCGTCGCCACGCTCACCTTCCCCGACATGGCGCGGATCACCCCGCTCGCCCGCCCGGTCAGCTCCCGCATCAGCGCCCTGAACCACCGCATCCGGCAGGCCGCGCACCGGCACGGCGTCACCCTCGCCGAGACCGCGCACCACCCCGTGGTCACCGATCCCCGCCTCTGGAGCCCCGACCGGCTGCACGCGAGCCCACTCGGCCACGAGCGGATCGCCGCCGCCGTCGCCCACGCCCTGGACCTGCCGGGCAGCGACGATTCGTGGACCCGACCGGTGGCCGGCCCGCGTCCCGCCACCCCCACCGGATGGCGCACGGCGGCGGACGAACTGCGGTGGGCCGCCTCCTTCCTCGGGCCCTGGCTCGGCAGGCGCCTGCGCGGCCAGTCCTCCGGCGACGGGCGCACCGCGAAACGTCCGGACCTCCGTCCCGTACACACCGTTCCCGCACGCGGCGGGGCGGAGTGGAACGGTGCGGGAGACGCTCCCTCTAGCTCCTGAACAGCCGGGCGCGCCCCTGAAGCGCTCACCGAACTCCCTTTGCCTGCCGGACAGTTACGACAGGCCGCCGACCGGCCGGCCCCGCCGCCGCGCAGGTGGCCGACCCGGTCGGTGGCGCCGCGGCCGGCCCCCTGAGCGACCGCGCGAGTACGGGGACTGAGGCCGGAACGCACGCACAGGGCTTCACAAAGACCTCTGACACCGGCCGTTGGTCCGTCGCGAGCGCCACACACCCGGCGCATTCCGGCCACCCCGTGGCCGACGCAAGCCCCTCCGTCGCGATGTTTGGTAATGAATGGATCAATATTTCCAAAAGTTAGGTTAGGCTAAGCGAAGTCAGGGGCAGCAAGCAGCCGTCGCCGTTGGAGGCATTGTCGGCTGCCAGTCAGACCTAGGAGTCATCCGCCGTGCGTTCCCTTCGCTTCCGTAAGTCCCTCGCCGTGACCGGCACGATTCTGTGCGCGGGTGCGGCGCTGAGCGCCTGCGGAGGATCCGGCAGCGACAAGACGTCCGACGCGGACAAGGCCAAGGGCAGCGTCACCGTCGCCACGAGCAAGGGCGAGATGACGGTGCCGCTCAAGCCCGCTCGGGTGGTCGCGCTGGACAACACCTCCTTCGCGACGCTCAAGGCGTTCGGGGTCAAGCCCGTCGCCGTGCCGAAGACGCTGCTCCCCAAGGAGGGGTTCGAGGACTGGAAGAGCGACTCCTCGATCGGCGACGCCGGCAGCCACCGTGAGCCCAAGTTCGAGGCGATCAACGCGGCCGAGCCGGATCTGATCGTCGGCGGGTACCGGTTCTCCAGCCACCAGGACAAGCTGTCCAAGATTGCCAAGACCGTCGACGTCGCGCCGTCCGACGAGGCCAAGGGCGGGTACGTCAACTCGCTCAAGACGCAGACCGAGGCACTGGGCAAGATCTTCGGGCAGGAAGCCAAGGCCAAGGAGATCGTCGCCGCACTCGACAAGGCCAAGGACGCCGCCGCGGCGGCCACCAAGGGCGAGAAGGTCTTCCTCGGGGTCGCGAGCGCCGGGAAGATCGACAACGGGGCCAGCCGGATCGGGCGGCTCATCGAACCGCTCAAGCTGAAGAACGTGCTCAGCGCCGAGGGCCAGGACAGCAACTCCGTGCACAACAACTCCGGGCTCGCTCCCGAGACCGTCGCCCAGCTCAACCCGGACTGGATGATCCTGATGGACCGGGACGCCGCCGTGACCGACCCGGGCAAGGAGACCGTCGCCGCGAAGAAGCTGGTGGACGGCATAGAGGCGTGGGAGAAGACCACGTTCCGCAAGCAGGGTCAGGTCATCTACCTGCCGGCCGACTTCTACGTGACCGAGGGCGCGCAGTCCTACACCGCGGCCTTCGACCAGGTGGCGACCGCCTTCACCAAGGCCGGCTGAGACTCCCCCCTTGCAGGCGCGGGCCCCCGGCCGTCACGGTCCGGGGGCCACGCGCTCCCTCCGCACCCCCGCCCGGAAGCCCCATGCGCCGACTCCCCCTCGCGCTGGCCGCACTCTGTGTGCTGGCGCTGATCATCGCCTCGCTGCTCGTGGGCGGCTACGACATCGACGTACCCGCCCTGTTCACCGACCCCGACGCCCGGAACATGTTCGTCATCTCCCGGGTGCCGCGCACACTCGCCCTGGTCTTCGCCGCCGCGGCGATGGCCGTGTCCGGTGTGGTCATGCAGATGCTCGTACAGAACCGGTTCGTCGAACCGACCACCACCGGGACCAGTGAGTGGGCGGCGCTGGGCATCCTGCTGCTCACCCTGCTCATGCCGGGCGCGCCGGTGCTGGTGAAGATGGCCGCGGCGAGCGCGTTCGCGTTCGCCGGTGCGCTCGTCTTCCTGGGCGTACTGGGCCGCATCGCGCTCAAGTCGCAGGTCATCGTGCCGATCGTGGGCATCATGCTGGGGGCGATGATCAGCGCGGTGACGCTGTACATCGCCAACACCACCGAGCTGATGCAGATGCTCGCCACCTGGCGGTCGGGCGGGTTCAGTTCGGTGGTGCGCGGTACGTACGAGCCGCTGTGGGTGGTCGGGATCATCGTCGTCGTGCTCTACCTGGCGGCCGACCGGTTCACCATCGCGGGGCTCGGCCGGGACATGGCCACCAGCCTCGGACTGCCCTACAAGCGGATCCTGTTCATCGGCCTCACCATGGTCGCCCTGGCGACCGGTGTCACGGCCGTCGTGGTGGGCTTCATCCCGTTCCTGGGGCTGATCGTGCCCAACATCGTCTCGCTGGTGCGCGGTGACGATGTGCGCAAGAACCTGCCGTGGGTGGTGCTCAGCAGCGTGGCCCTGATGATCACCTGCGATCTGGTCGGCCGGATCGTGGTGTTCCCCCTGGAGATCCCGGCGTCGGTGGTGCTCGGCGTGGTCGGGGCGGTCGTGTTCGTCGCGATGATTCTGCGTCAGCGAGGTAAGGCACATGTCTGAGTCTCCTGTGACGGCCGCCCCGGACCGGCCTGGCCCGCCGACGGCGGCAGCGGCATCCACGGCACCGGGATCGCCGTCGGCCGGGGCGGGTGCGGGACGCCGGAGGCTGTCGGGGGGTGCGCGGGTCGGCGTGGCCGGCGCCCTGGTCGCCGTCGCCGTGGTGTGCTTCCTCTTCCTGTTCGTGCAGGGGTCGTTCGAGTTCGCCATCGAGCGCCGGCTGACCATGCTCGGCACGATGGCCGTGGCCGCGTTCGCCCAGGCCGTGAGCACCGTGGTGTTCCAGACCCTCACCCACAACCGGATCCTCACCCCGTCGATCATGGGGTTCGATTCCGTCTACACCCTGATGCAGACCCTGCTGGCCTTCGTCTTCGGCGGCAGCGTGCTCGCCGCCACGGACGGACTGCCCAAACTCGTCACCCAGACCGTGCTGATGGTCGGCTTCACCACCGTGCTGTTCCGCTGGCTGTTCTCCGGGCGGCGCGGCAGCCTGCATGTGCTGCTGCTGGTGGGCGTGGTGCTCGGCCTGGCCTTCGGCAGTCTGTCCGTCTTTCTCCAGCGGCTGCTGTCACCCGCCGAGTACGACGTGCTCTCGGCCCGGCTGTTCGGGCGGCTCAGCAGCGCCGAGGCGACCCATCTGCCGCTGGCCGGTGCGGTCTGCGTGATCGCCGGGATCATTCTCTGGCGGCGTCGCCACCTGCTCGACACGCTGCTGCTCGGCCGCGACACCGCGACGGGCCTGGGCATCGACCACAAGCGCGAGCTGACGCTGATGCTGCTGCTGATCTCCGTACTGATCTCGCTGTCGACGGCGCTCGCGGGCCCCATGACGTTCTTCGGGTTCGTCGCCGCGATGCTCGCCTACCAGATGGCCGGTACACACCGGCACACCATCGTGCTGCCGATGGCCTTCCTGATCGGACTGCTGACCCTGGTGGGCGGGCAGTTCATCATGGAGCACGTCTTCTACGCCTCCGGCATGCTCACCGTCGTCATCGAATTCCTCGGCGGGGCGGTCTTCCTCGTCCATCTGCTCCGGAAGGGCACCCTGTGATCGAGTTCACCGGCATCCGCAAGGCGTACGGCGAGCAGGTGGTGCTCGGGCCGGTCTCCGGCCGGATTCCGGCGGGCGGTATCACCTCGCTGGTCGGGCCCAACGGCGCCGGCAAGTCCACGCTGCTGACCATCATGGGCCGGCTCACCGAGCCGACCGAGGGCACCGTGACCGTCGACGGGCTCGATGTGCACAAGGCCCCGTCGCAGGACGTGGCACGAGTGCTGTCCATCCTGCGGCAGGAGAACCACTTCACGGCCCGGGTGACCGTACGTGAACTGGTCTCGTTCGGGCGCTTCCCGCACAGCAAGGGGCGGCTGACCGCACGCGATATCGCGCATGTCGACGACGCGCTGGACTTCCTGCACCTCGGCGAACTCCAGCACCGCTACCTCGACCAGCTCTCGGGCGGTCAGCGCCAGCGTGCGTACGTGGCCATGGTGCTGGCCCAGGACACCCGGTACGTCCTGCTCGACGAGCCGCTCAACAACCTCGACATGAAGCACTCCGTGCGCATGATGAGCCAGTTGCGGCGCGCCGCCGACGAACTGGGCAAGACGGTCGTCCTGATCATCCACGACATCAACTTCGCCGCGACGTACTCCGACCGCATCATCGCCCTGCGCGACGGGCTGATCGCCGCGTCGGACACGGCGGCGGGCATGATGCGCGCCGAGGTGCTCAGCGAGGTGTTCGACACCCCCGTCCAGGTCCATGAGGTGGACGGGAAGCGGACCGCGGTGTACTACCGCTGAGTCCGGGCGGGGCCCGCGGCCCGGTCACAGGCCCTCACCGGCCGGACCGGGCCGAGCCGAGCCGCCGCACCGGCAGCCCCGGCCCGTCCCGGTCCGATTCCTCAGACCCGGTACGCCGCGACGTACCGCCGCGGATCGCGGGCCAGGTCCCTCTCCCAGCGTGCGGCGCACCGTTCGGCGAAGGTCTGCCCCGTCTCCAGTACCTCGTCCAGCGGGTCGAGGTACTCCAGCACCTTCGGGCGTTCCAGGCCGGCGGCCACCCGCGCCCGCAGCCCCTCCCGCGCCAACCGCACCAGTTCGGCCGCGAGTTCGTGGACGCGGTCGCCGCCCAGCAGGGTGCGCAGCCCCTCGGCCGGCAGCTGCTCGGTCGCCGCTTCCTGCTCGGCGACGCCGTAGCGCCCCAGCAGTTCCCAGGCGGCGGCCCGGGACGCCGGGTGGTAGCACAGGCCCGTCCACAGTGCCGGTACGGCGGATATGTACGGGTACGGGGGGCCGTCCGGCGCGCGCAGTTCCAGCGTCCGGCGGGGTCTGACGTGCGTCCAGATCTGCGTCATATGGGAGACCCAGTGGTCGTACGTCACCGTGCCGCCGTCGTCGAAGCCCTGCTCCAGGACCGCGGCGAACGGCTTGTCGGGGCCGGGCCGGAGCCGCCCGGCGCGGTCGCGGTAGAAGATCATGCGGCGCCGCAGCGCCCAGTCGATGACGGCGTCGAAGTCCGCGTCGCCCTCCAGGGCCGCCCGCAGGACACCGCAGCGCTGCGGATCCGTCCGCAGCCAGTCGTATGAGCGGTGCGAGAGCAGGCCGTCCAACTCCCCTGCGTATAACGGTGAGTTGACGAAGAGTGCGGCGACCACGGGGGAGGCGGCCGTCAGCATCCGCAGTTTCCGGGCGAAATCCTCCTCGGAGAGCGGGTCCAGATGGACCTGGGTGGACATCGACAGGGACAGGATGCCGGGCGCCCTGCTGCCCACCGCGCCGAGTCCGGCGAAGTAGGCGCGCATCGGCACCCCGCGGCTCAGCGGCATCAGGGGCGCGCTCTCGACCCGGTCGAAGGGCAGGGTCGCACCGGGCAGGAGCGCCAGGCCGAAGCGCCCCAGCAGCTCCGCCAGCCGCTCCATGGTGCGCCGCAGCTCGTCCACCGCCGTGACCACATCGGCCGCCGGGGGCGCCGAGTACTCGAACTGTCCGCCGTGTTCGAGGCCGATCAGCCCTCCGTCCGCCAGTTCCACACCGATCAGTTCCCCGTCGTTGTACTGGGCCTTTCCCTCCCATTCCGCGAGCAGCGCCGCCAGCACGGCCTTGATGCCGCGCCGGCCCCCGAAGGCGGCCCCGAGACCGGTCTCCGGGTCGACGACACCGCACTCGATCTCCAGCCCGACCTGCTCCGACGCAGTCGCCGGCGGGGTGAACAACGATCTGAGATCATCCCGCCGCAGCGTGCTCCTACCCATCAGCAGTTCTCCTCGCCTCATCGCCGACGTGCGAGCCGGGCCGCGCACCGTCCGGAGTCCCGCCCGGCCCGCCGTCCCACGCACGGGCCACGGGGGGAGCCGTTGTGCACAGAGGTGCGCGGCAACACCAGCGGTCAGTGAACCCCACCCCCGGGGGCACGGCCAGTAGGCAGTGTCGGCCACGGGGAGGCATCCCGGCCCGGTCGCCGGGCCCGGCCGGGCCGCCACCGGCGTCCGCCGCCGCCACCGCCGTCGCGGCGCCTTTCGCCGCCGGGCCGGGGAACCGCCGGTCAGGTCGCGTACACGCGCCGTACGTTGGCTCTCGGCGCCGGCTGTGTCCGCCCGGCCGGGCCCGCGGCGAAGGCACGGAGCAGATTCTCGGTCGTCCGGATGACGAAGGCTCCCGTCCGCGCGTCCATACCGTGATTACGGCCATTCTCGCGCGTCCCCGCCGTGAGCGCCTCGACCCAGCGCATCGTCCCGGAGGCGAAGACGCCCGCACCGCCGGGCACCGTGAAGTACGCGGAGTCCGCGTGGCTGCGCCGTCCCTTGCAGACCAGCGGCGAGTGGGCCACGATCTCCAGCTGCTCCGGGGTGGGCGCCCCCGGGGTGACCCGGTCGTACTCCACCCCGACCAGATGGCCGAAGGAGTCGCCCCGCCGCACCCCCGTCCCCGCGAAGAGCCAGTGGTCGTCGCTGTGCACGACATAGGGCGCGTCGGTGGGGTAGCCCTCGTAGAGGACGCCGGTCAGGGCGGACTCCGGGTCGGCGGCGGGCGCCTGGCGGAAGTCGTGGGTCGGCAGGGCGCGGTCCGCGGCGAACTGCGGGTCGTCCCGGTAGTCGGTCTTGTAGCAGACCACGGTGCGGCCCGCGCCGGACGGTCCCGGCGCCAGCCGGACGCGGCGGAAACACGTGTTGGCACCGAGGAAGGCCACGTTGGTGCCCGCGTCCCGCGCCCGGGTCAGATGCTGCCGCTGCTCCGGGGTCCAGTACTCGTCGTGGCCGAGCACCACCACCGCCGTGGCCCCGCGCAGCGCCGAGGGCGCGCCGTGCACGTCCAGCCCCGTGGTGTACGCCAGCGGGATGCCCAGCCGTTCCGCGAGGACCACCGCCGGCCGCTCGTACACCAGGAACTTCTCGGCGCCGTTCGCGTCGTACGGCCGGTCGAAGGCGACGGCCAGCGACCGGGTCGCGTACCCGCCGTCCGCGCCCTGGTAGAGGCTGTAGCCGCCCCAGGTGTTGTACGCCTGCCAGGTCGCCGCCGCGTGCATCAGCACGGTGGCGCCCGCCGCGCGCGCCGAGCGCACGATCAGGGGGACGTAGCGCTGGTGCCCGTGCTCCGCGTCCAGCCGGAGCAGGTAGGCGCCGGGCGGCCAGCCGTCGGTGCGCACACCGAGGGTGCGCTGCCAGTCCGCCCGGACGCTCCGGGTACCGGCGAGCAGCCGCGCGGGGCGCTGCCGCCGCCCCACCGTCCGGTCTGAGCGCCAGACCAGCCGGGCCTGCGCGCCGCCGTACCAGCCGACCCGGTAGGCCGAGACCCGGAAACCGGGTGCGGTGGTCGAGACGTACAGCCCGAACTCCTCGCCGGGCAGGACGCTCACCTTGTCGGTGTAGCCCTGGACCGCGTCGGGCGGGCCCACCGAGCGGATCCGCCAGTCGGGGCTCCCCCGCAGTGCGCCTTCCGGGGTACCGCCCGAGGGGGAGCCGCAGCCGGCCGCCAGTCCCACCGTGAGGCCGACGGCCCCCGCCGCGGCGGCCCCGAGGAAGCGCCGGCGGGCCGGCCCGTCCGGCGCGGTGCGCCCTCCCCCGCCGTGGCGGCGATCGCCGTGCTCCGCGTCCTCACTCATCGCCCGCTCCTGCGCGTCCGGCCCACTGCGGTCAGCACGATCATCCGGTGCCGCGCACCGCCCCACGACCCGGGACGTCCACCTGCGCGAACGGGGGCGGCCCCGGCCCGACCCTGATGTGACGCGCCTGATGTGACGCGGCGCCGCCGTACCTCCGCGGGATGACGGCCGCCCGTCCCGTACCTCCCGGGGTCGACCCCGGAACCCGACGGTGATCTGACGACTGCCGCTTATTCCGTTCCTACGCTCAGGAACAGCCCCGACGGCACCGCGACGCCGCTCGGGCCGCACCGGCACGAGGAACGATGACGACATACCGCTACACCCTGGCCGACTTCTCCGGGCAGCTACGGCAGCTGGTCCTCACCGGCGCCGCCGTCGCCGTGGGCGTGGCCTTCCTGATCGCGTCGGTCAGCGGCAGCGGCGCGCTCGTCGACTCCTACCGCCAGTCGGCCGCCGCCGAGGTCGGGCCCGCGGACGTCCAGGCCACCCCTCGTACGGCGCAGGGGCAGGCGGTGGGCCTGACCGACGGGACGGCCGAGCGGGCCCGGCGGGTGCCGGGGGTGGCCGCGGTGTCGCTGCGCCTGGCCGGCCAGGGCGGCGTCCGCACCCCGGCAGGCCGGCCGCTCGACGACACCGCCGTGGCCAGCTCCGTCGCCGCCGACCCGGGCCTGCGCTGGCAACTGCTCAAGGACGGCAGGTGGCCGAGCGCCCCCGGCGAGGTACTGCTCGACGGCGACACCGCGGAGCGGCTCGGTGCCCGCCCCGGCGCGACCGTCCAGCTGACCGGGGCCGACGGCGGCACCGTCACGGCCGTGCTCTCCGGCACCCTGGACGGCCGGGGCGCGCCCAGCTTCGCCGGCCGCCCCGTCATCGGCGTACCCGCCGAGCGGATGAGCCGGTACGCGACCCGGATCCTCGGCACCCAGCTCGACATCCGCGCCGCCCCCGGTGCCTCGCACGGCCGGGTCGCGGAGGCCGTCGGCCGGGCCCTCGACGGCCGGGCCGAGGTCCGCACCCGAGACGGTTCCCGCGCCGAGGCGACCCGGCAGAGCCGGACCGTCTACGGGGTGGTGCTGATCGCCGCCCTGTCCTTCGTACTGATCGCCCTCGCGGTGGCCCGGATGGTGGTCAGCAACACCTTCTCGGTCGTCCTGGCCCAGCGCACCCGCCAGTTGGCCCTGCTGCGCTGCATCGGAGCCGACCGGACGCAGGTGCGGCGGGTGATCCTCCGTCAGGGCCTGCTGCTCGGCACCGGTGCCTCCGCCGCCGGGGTGCTGCTCGGCACGGCGCTGTGCGCCGCAGGCACCGCGCTGCTCGGCACTCTGGATCTCGGCCCGGTGCGGCTCTCGCTCACCCCCGCCCCCGTCGTCTGCGTACTGGCCGGACTCTTCGGCGTACTGCTCACCGTCCTGGCCGTCCGCGGCCCGGCGAAGGCCGCCTCGGCGGTACCGCCGATCGCCGCGCTCGGCGGCGCGCACCAGGCCGCCTCCCGCCCGGCGGCCCGGCGCGCCGCGGTCTTCTCCGGCCTGCTGCTGGTATGCGGCACCGCCCTGCTGACCGCCGGGGCCCTCGCCGGGCCCCCGCTGTCCCTGCTCGCCGCGACGACCGGCGCCATCAGCACCTTCTTCGGTGTGCTGCGCCTGTCCCACCGGCTGCTGCCGCCGATCGTGGGCGCGCTCGGCTTCCTCGCCCGGAAGGCGTGCGGCACCACCGGGCGCCTCGCCACCCAGCAGCTGCGGCGCAATCCGGGCCGGACCGGTGCCACCGGCGCCGCCCTGCTGCTCGGCGTCACCGTGATGGTCTCCGCGGTCACCGCGCTCGGGATCACCGGCAACTCACTGGTGCCGCTGGTCTCCGCGCGGCAGCCGGCAGACTTCTCGGCGACCGGCGGCAGCGGCCCGCTGCCCGCCGGGGCGCTCACCGCGCTCACCGCGGAGCCCCGGCTCGACGTCACGCCCGTCCGCTCGGCCACGCTGACGGTCGACGGCCGGCGCACGGTCGTGGTCAGCGCCGATCCCCGGCTGCTCAACCCCACCGCCGACGGCGTCGAGCGGGCCGGGCACCTGCCGGACGGCACCGCGCTGACCGTCCTCGGCGGCGATACGGGCACACACCGGGTGACCGCCGCCGGCCGCCCCGGAACCACCCTGAGGTTCGACGGCGGCCGGGCCTCGCTGCCGCTCTCCCTGCAAGCGGGCGCCGCCCTGTATGTGACACCGGCGACCATGGACCGGCTCGCCCCCGGTACGGCCGTCACCACGGTGTGGATCGGCCCCGCCGAGGGAACCGACCGCCTCGCGGCCCGCCGGGCCGTGGACCGGGCACTCGCCGCCTACCCGCAGGTCAAGGTCACCGACACGACCGCCCAGGTGGAGAGTCTGCGGGCGCTGCTCGACCGGATGATGCTGATCACCATGGCGCTGCTCGGCTTCTCCGTGGCCATCGCGGGCATCGGCGTGGCGGCGACCCTGATGCTCGGCGTCAGCGAACGCGCGCGGGAGATAGGCATGTTGCGCGCCATCGGTCTGTCCGGGCGGCAACTGCGCGGCATGCTCACCCTGGAGGCCGTCCTGCTCTCACTGGCCGGCGCCCTGGTCGGCACCGTCCTGGGAGTCGGCTACGGCTGGACCGCCGCCCGGTCGGTCACCTCCGCGGTCGGCACCGTCGGCGGCCCGCCCGTCCTGCCGGTGCTCGGCGTGCTGGCGCTGACCGTACTGATCGGCCTGTCCGCCGCCGTCCTGCCGGCACGCCGGGTGCGGCGGATGACGATCGTGGCCGCGCTGCATACGACGTGATCGGTGGGTGCGCGCGGCGGGCCGGTGGGCGCGGTGTGACCGGTGGGACGACGCGCGCTGCGTGACCGGTGGGCACGGTGGGCCGTACGCGGGCGAGGGGAACGGGACGATTCACCGCACGGCGGTGGACCGCGGCCGATTCACCGCACGACAGCGTCACCGCCGATTCACTGCATAACACTGGCGGGGCCGACTCACCGCGCGGCGGGCAGACGGCAGGCCAGCCCCGGGTAGTCGAGGACGAGCCCGTCCCGTCGAACTCCACCTCGCTGCGGAAGTCACCCGCCGCGTACCGGACGCGCGCGCCACGCTCGGTACGCGCGAGATGGGTGAACGTCTGCCGCGTCGGCCGCACCATCAGATCCGGCACCAAGACCCAGGCCATCAGGAAGTCCCGCTTCCCAGCCCCAGATGGGGCCCGTGCCGGCGCACCGGCATGGTGTTGGTGAGCGGACACAGACCCAGATCGCAGCGAGCGCCCCATCGGCACCGTCCACCGGCCGTCGTCACCGCGCCGCAGATCGATTTCGCGGGTGCGCGTGGACGTCTCCGCGCGCACCCACAGCCTCCGCGTCACGAAGTCCCGCCCCGTTTCGAGCTCGTACGAGATCCAGTACGTCTCCAGCACGGTCCCGACCGCCCGCCCCGGACCCGCAGAACGCTGCCGTCACACTCGACCCAGGAGGTCTCACACCCCTTGCTCTCGGTAACTTCCCAGGTGGGAACGTGGTGCGTGCACATCCCCCCACCCTGACGAGCGGGGGCGAGAGGGGAAGGCTTCGGGCGTACACAGGCTCACCGCCAGCTTCTCCAGCCGCGCCCGCCACCTGAGCGCCCCGGGCGCTCCCACAGGCCGACGACGGTTCTCGCTGCCCGCGGACGGGGGCGAGAACCGCCGTCGGTGAGGATCAGTTGTAGCGGTTCAGCATGAAGACGTTGGAGAAGGTCCAGCCGCTGGGGGTACTCCAACTGGGGACGGCAAAGTTGAAGCCACCGGTGGGTGTGGCCGTCCAGGTGAACATGCGGACGGTGCCGTCGGCGTACCCGTACATGGCGCCCAGATCGTCACGGCCGTCGCCGTCGTAATCACCGGCGACGATCTTCATATGGGGGTAGTACCAGTTGCCGGCCGCAGAGTTCCAGGACTGGACGGGCTTGTTGAAGCCACCGTCTCCGGTGCCTTTGCTGATCAAAGTGTGCAGAGCATCGTGACCGTCGGCGTAGTCGTACCAAGCCACCACGTCGTCCTTGCCGTCCCCGTCGAAGTCCCCGGCCTGGAGGTAGGTGCGGTTCCAGTCACCCCAGCCGGTCACGGTGCTGCCCCAGGACTGGATGCCCGGGGTGAAACCACCGGTGGGTGCGGTGAGAAAGGTGTGCATCTTCACGCTGCCGTCCGGGTACCCGTACAGCGCCGCGAGGTCGTCACGGCCGTCACCGTTGAAGTCACCGGTCACGAACTTACTCTGCGCGACGTCCCACCAACCGGCCGGCTGAGTCAGCGAGCCGAAGGGGTGGTTGAAGCCACCGCGGACATCCGCGGTGAGGGTGAACAGCACGTCCGAGCCGTCACTGTAGGCGTACCAGAATGCGAGATCGTCACGGCCATCGCCGTTGAAGTCGCCGCTGTGCAAGGTGATGTGTTCGGCATACCAGCTGCCGGCGGGCGCGCTCCAGGAACTGAAGGGTGCGCTGAATCCGCCGTCGGGCTTGCCCAAGGCGGTGAACACCTTCACCTTGCCCCCGCCGTAGTTGTAGAGCACGGCCATGTCGCCCCGGCCGTCGCCGTTGTAGTCGCCCGTGGCGAACTGCATGTGCTGCACATTCCAGCTGTCGACGGCGGAGCTGTACGAGGAGAACGGAGGCTGGAAGGTGCCGTCAGAGTTGGTCAGGAAGGTGTGCAGGGCGTCGTGCCGGTCCGGGTAGTCGTACCAAGCTGCCATATCGCTGCGTCCGTCACCGTTGTAGTCATGCCGGATCGCCGTTCCGCTGCTCCACTGGGATTGGCTCTTGACGTTGTAGACCACAAGGTTGCCGCGGTCCTGCAGCAGGGCGTAGCCACCTGGGGCCTTGGTCTGGGACTCCCACGTTTTCGTGCTGCCATCGGGCTTGTAGACCACGAGGTTGCCATCGGCTTGCATGAGTGCGGTGGAGCCCGGGTTGCCCGCGGTCTTGGTGGACCACAGCGTCTTGCCCGCATTGGAGATGACGGCCAGGTCACCGTCGTCCTGCATGGTGAGCTTGGCGGAACGGGAGGTGAACGAGTCACCGGGGTTGAGCCGAGTGCCGGCGGGAATGCGGGAGCCGCCGACGATCCCGTCGATGGTGAAGGCGGACGCGAAGCCGGTGAAGTCCCTGCCGGTCTTCTTTCCAGGCCAGCCAGTCATGGTGTTGTCGGCCTTACGGGCCCACAGGTCCGGGATACCGTCTCCGGTCACGTCACCGGAGGAGCCGAGGACCGGATATGTATGAGCGGACAGGCCACTGCTGACTTTGACGAGACTTGCTGTGCCCCAGGTGGCCGGATCGAGGACACCCTTCCTCTCGCCTTGTTTGCCGTAGGCACACCACAGGTCGCCGGTCGCGTCGTCACGGAGCCACAGATCGGCGAACCCGTCGCCGTTCAGATCACCGGGCGCGATGACCGTGTACTTGTTCCAGTCCTTTCCACCGACCAGGACCGGGGCACCGACTCGGTCCAGGAACTCACTGCGATTGCCGTAGTAGGCCCACAGCAGCTTTCCCTGTTTGACCAGGAGATCAGGCATGCCGTCACCATTGAGGTCGCCGGGAGCGATGATCTGGTCGGCGTCGCTCCAGTGGTCGTCGCCGGCGCTGCATCCGTCCGGGTCGTCGTCGCTGCCGGGTTGCTTGTCGGGACAGGCCACGGTGAGTGGATGCTTGCGGTCGGGCGAGGCGATCCCGGTGCCGTTGTTGGGGTAGATCCAGAGTTGGTTCCTCTTGTCTGCGGCGTTGTATTCGAGCGCGATGAGATCGTTGTAGCCGTCACCGCCCCAGTCACCCCGCGAAGCGACCTTTCCGCCGTCGAAGGACTGGCCACCATTGGTGGCTGTCGAGAACTGACTGTTGCCCTGGCCGGCGTAGGTCAGAAGTGTTCCGTTGGAGTCGACGCTCCAAATGTCGTTGTTCATATCGCCGTTGAGATCATCAGGGCCGTCCCGCTCTGCGGAGCGTGCGGCGTAGTACACATACGTAGCGGTATCCGACCGGTTCTTGGCCTTGTCGATGCTGAACGCGTAGATGAAGTGCGGTCCGTACCCTGGCGGTTTGAAGGTGGGGGGTGAAGCCGCCGCAGTGGCCACGTCGATGTATTTCACCTCGGGGTCGTAGTCGCTGTACCAGCCGTACTGAACCACGTCGGTGGCACCGTTCGGGGAAAGATTGAGATGACCGACGGTGCGCGCTTTCCCGGTGCCTGCGGGCCAGCCGTTCTCGCCGTTCGGAAACTCTGCAGAGCCGACCGTCGGCGGCTTGGACGGTCTTTCACGGTCGACGGAGAACGCACAGGTCCTGCTCCAGGAGGAGTATGCGCCTTGGGCGTCCTTGGCTCGCACCTTCCACTGGTAACTCCCCGATGGGACAGTGGAGTCGGGAAGGGGAAGAGTGACGGACCGCTGCTTCATGGCGCTGAGTGACTGATCCAGCACCGGAGTGGTGGAGCCTGACTTGAACACCTGGAACTGGGCGGTGAGGTTGCCGGCGTCCTGGTCATCCACCGTGGCGAAAAGGCTTACCCGGGTGTTCCCGATGAGGCCCCCGCCGTCACAGGAGGTCTTGGGGTTGGTCCCCAGCGCGTAGGGCACCTTCGGGGGATGGTTGTATCTGATTTCCAAAGTTGCGGTTTTCGGGTCGAACTTTTTCCAGCTGAATTCGTTTCTTCTGTCCTCATCACCTGCTGTCGCCGACATTCCAAAAGTTACGCTGGACCATTTCTTGGTCGCCGCCTCGCGCACCTTTGATGTCGTGTCGAACTCCAGATTACCCGCCGGACAGTCATTACTCCCCTGCCACCCTTTGGCGTCGTTCACCGTGGACAGAGGTTGCGCCCCTATACGACCCGGCTGATTGTTCCAGGTGGTCTGGCGGGAAATTTGCCCGGTGTGCCAGATCTCCACAGGCTGCGCCCGGCAGGACCAGGACCACACGTTCCTGATGCGGAATGTCGCTTGCCGGACATCCGCTCCCTTGACGTCGCTGGTATCCATCTGGAAGAAAGACCGGGACAGTCCATTCGTCTCGTTCTCGTAGCCGACGCGGGCCACCTCCTTCGCGTTCCAGAAGGAGGAGGACGGGTACTTTCGGTAGACCCGAGTCCAGTTCTGCCGGTGCCCCCATGCCGTACTCAGCGTCGGGTCGATATAGACCGGGTAGGTGGTATCGCTCGCGCCCAGCAGCTTCTGGTCGGGGGAGAACTGAAGTGTGTCTCCGGTGACAGTGGCGGGCATCTGCGCGTCTTTGGCACCCGGGGCAGGCTCGAAGGCGTCATCTGCCGCCGCCTCGGCCGGGGCGGCGGCACCGGCGGCCCGCTGTTTCACCGCTGCACCGCCCTTGACGGTGGAATCCCACATCAACGGCGTGGGGCTGGTGAACACATCCTGCCCCGCCGGGTCGACCGCGGTGATACTGCCGGTCTCCCCGTCGGTGGACACCGTAAGGCCCACCGTGTCCAACTTGAACTTCAGCGAGGCAAGTTGGGGGTTCTTGGCAGCTTCCGCGTTCCTCACCACGAGTAGCTGCGAGAAGCCATTGACCTCGGCCTTGAGTTGCAGGTCGACACCCGGAAGTATCTCGCCATATGTAGCCACATTCGCCTTGAGCGTCGGCTTGGGCAATGCCGTCGGCCACGAGAGCGTCAACGTCCGACCGTCCTTGACTCCGGACAGCATGGGCCCACTGCCGCCGCCAGAGAAGACGACCGCGACATTTGCGGCCTTGGGAACCACGGTTCCGTCGTCCGCGAAGACCAGTGACGGATCACTGGCCACCCACTCGCCCTCTCGCCACAGCCGAATCGGCGCGCCGTACCGCTTGACCGAGAAGGTGCCGTCCGGGTTGGCCCAGGTGTCGGACGACTCCGTGCGGGCGGAAGTGACTTCCGTGGGCGCTCCGGATGACTGCGCCTGTTGCAGGGCTTGGTCCTCTTCGCTGACCGATCCGTCGCCGGCGGACGCAGGGGATGCAGGGAAAGCGGCGGAGGGCTGTGGATTGACGGGGAACGGTGCGGCCGCCGCCGTGCGGGCAGTAACGCCTGATGCCAACATCGCCGTGGCTGCGGTGAGAGCGATCAATCCGGCTCTTCGTCGGCTTCCTGGCGGTCTCCTGCGGGGCACACTACGCACGTTTTATCCCTTTCCTGGAGAGGAAAATGCTGCGGTGACCTTATATGTGACCCCTCTGCGGCACACCAAGTGATCTTTCGGCCACAACTCCACCTCCGGGTACTAGAGGGCGCATATCAGGCAGTTCGCATGTAACGGGAATCAGGCCAAAGAATGTGCCTGATCCGGCATTGGCGATGAGTTGGGTGATGACCAACTCTTGAACCCCCTGTTACTGTTCGCCGGTCATTTTGGGATTGCGCAAGGGGTGGGGCGTGAGCCGTTTCGGCATGCGCGGATTGGCGGGATCGGTCGCCATCGCCGCGATGATGGGGTTGTTGCCTGGGCAGGCGGTATCAGCGGTGCCGGAGAACCCCGGCTCCGCGTTGGCCGCCGGGAGGCCGGCCCGCCTCCAGCCCCCGACGGTTCCCGTGAAGCCTCTCGCCACCGGAGGCAACAAGCACTCGGGCACCTCACCGGCCCCTTCCTGGCAGGCTCCGAAAGTGAGGTGGCCCGCAGCGGGAAGCACCGAGGTGGCACTGGACCCCGCCGACTCCGAAGTCACCAATAGCCTGTCTTCCCAGGGAGCTTCCGGCAGACGCGCGGATACGCTCCCCATCACCGTCACCCCCGCTCGTCCCACCGCCCGCTCCGCTGCCGCGGACCCGACGAAGGTCAAGGTGACGCTCGCGGACCACGGCGCAGCCCGGAAGGCCGGCATCGACGGACTGCTGCTTTCGATGACCCGTACGGACATACCTGCCTCGAAGGGCAAACCTGTCCCGGTCCGGATACAGGTCGACTATTCGTCCTTCCGTGGCGCCTACGGGGGTGACTGGGCCTCACGGCTGCGCCTCATACAGCTGCCGGGCTGTGCGGTGAGGACCCCCGAGAAGGCCGAGTGCCGCGTCCAGAAGCCGCTGCCCACAGAAAATGACACCCGGTCAGGAAAACTATCGACGGCGAGTGTCACCCTGGCGACGCCTGACGCCGGCGCAGGCACCGCGAGAGCGGCGGTGGCGCCGACGGTCTTGGGCGCTACGGCCGACTCCAGTGGCAGCTCAGGAGACTACAAGGCGACCAATCTCAAAGCGTCGGGCGCATGGAGCCAGGGTGGCGCGTCCGGATCGTTCAACTGGTCCTACCCCGTCGGCGTACCCGGTGTTCCCGGCGGCCTTCAGCCCTCGGTGTCGCTGAGCTACTCCTCGCGCAGCGTGGACGGCCTCACCGCGGCATCCAACAACCAGCCGAGCTGGATCGGTGACGGCTGGAGCTGGGAACCGGGGTTCATCGAGCGACGCTACAAGCCGTGCAACAACGACAAGGAAGGCAGCACCAACACCACCAAGGTCGGCGACCTGTGCTGGTTCAACGACAACGCCACCATGTCACTGGGCGGCAAAAGCACCGAGCTCGTCTACGACAAAGACAAGAAAGAGTGGCACCCGGCCGATGACGACGGTGAGAGGGTCGAGAAGCTCACCGACGGCCACAACGGCGACGACAACGGGGAGCACTGGAAGATCACCACGGCCGACGGCACCCAGTACTTCTTCGGTCTGAACCGCCTTCCTGGCTGGAAGGACTCCAGCACTCCGGAGACCAACTCGACGTGGACCGTTCCCGTCTTCGGCAATCACCCCGGTGAACCCTGCTACCAGGCATCTTTTGCCTCGGCCTGGTGCCAGCAGGCATGGCGCTGGCAGCTGGACTACGTCGTCGACCGGCACGGCAACGCGATGGCTTACCACTGGAAGACCGAGTCCAACAACTACGGCCGAAACGTTTCCGAGACCACCGGCAAGGCAACCGCCACCCCCTATATCCGCGGCGGCTGGCTGGACCACATCGATTACGGCCTGCGCAGCGACGACAGCTACACGGGCAAGGCCATGGGCCGGGTCGCGTTCGACGTGAAGGAACGCTGCCTCACGAACTGCGGCACCTTCAATGAGGACAACGCAAAGTACTGGCCGGACGTCCCCTACGACCTCGAATGCAAAGACGGCACGGAGTGCAAGGACCGGTACTCGCCCAGCTTCTGGTCCCGTAAACGGCTGAGCGGCATCACGACCAAGGTGCTCACCGGAGGCTCCTACAAAGACGTCGACTCCTGGACACTGGAGCAGGACTTCCCACCCGCCGGGGACGGCATCTCGACCCCCATGTGGCTGAAATCCATCACCCGCACCGGAAAAACGGCGGGCAGCGAAACGCTGCCGTCCGTCACCTTCGAACCGGTACAGCGAGACAACCGTGTCGACAAACTCGGCGACGGCCTGGCCCCCTTCGTCCGGCTGAGACTCTCCCGTATCAATACGGAGACCGGCGGGGCCACCTCTGTGAACTACTCGGACGTCGGTTGCACCGCCGCCACCTTGCCGGCCCCGGACGCCACCAACACCACGCGCTGCTATCCGGTCAAGTGGGCCTACGAGGGTGAGACCGCCAAACAGGACTGGTTCAACTCCTATGTCGTCACCCAGGTCTCCGAGAGCGGCGGCGTCAAGAACTCGCCCGAGACGACCACTGCCTACAGCTATCTCGACGGCGCCGCCTGGACCAAGAGCACCGACGAGCTGACCAAGGCAGAGGACCGCACCTACTCCGTCGCCCGCGGCTACAGCCGCGTACAGGTCCGTACCGGCGCGCACACCGACCCCAGAACGCTGTCGGAGACCCGCTACTTCCGCGGCGTGGACGGCAAGGCCGTGAAGGACTCCGCAGGCGAATCAGTCACCGACCGTGAACAGTTCGCCGGTCTGGTCCGTGAGAAAGCCTCATTCAACGGCGACGGCGGCCCCCTGCTCGCCGCCGCTTCCTACATACCGTGGCTCTCGGCCCCGACAGCTTCCAGGACCCGTAACGGTCTGCCGGATCTCGAGGCGCACCATGTCGGCACGCAATCGGAGAGAACCCGCACGACCACGTCAACGGGAGAGCGCAAGACCTCGCTGACCCGCGCCTTCGACGCGTACGGCATGGTCGCCTCCGTCTCCGACCTCGGCGACAGCGACAAGACCGGCGACGAACTGTGCACGACAACCACGTACGTCCGCAATACGAACGCCTGGCTGCTGAACCTGGTGTCGCGCACCGAGACCGTGTCCGTGCCCTGCGACGCCGCCGCCACCCGCCCCCAGGACACGATCAGCGACACCCGTACGTACTACGACGGCGCGACCTCGCTGACCGCCGCGCCCAGCCTCGGTGACGTCTCCCGGACTGAGCAGATCAATGGCAAGGGCGACGGCTACGACACCACCGCCAGCACGCCCACCACTTGCGGCACGGCCAAGAAGCAACTCTGTTACGACATCTACGGACGTGCACTGGCGGTCAGTGACACCTATGGCAAGACCACCACCACCACCTACACACCCGATACCGATGAGGTGCCCGCCAAGACGGTCGTCACCAACCCTCTCGGCCACCAGACCACCACCACGCTGGAACCGCTGCGCGGACTGCCCGCCGAAACCACGGACGCCAATTCCCGTGTGACTACCAACAGCTATGACGCTCTCGGCCGCCTCACAATGGTGTGGACCCCAGCCCGCCCGGCGTCCGCCAACCCTGACTCCCCCAGCTACCAATACAGCTACCAGGTCCGCACCGACGGCCCCGTCATCGTCACCACCAAAGCCCTCAACCACAACAGCCTCTACCAGGTCTCGTACGCGTTCTTCGACGGACTGCTCCGCCCGTTCCAGACCCAGGCCCCCGCACCTGACGACTCCGGACGCCTGGTCACCGAGACCTTCTACGACAGCCGCGGCCAGGCATGGCGCGATTCGGGCACCTACTACGCGGACGGCAAGGCCGAACCAAGTGCGGTGACCGGCCAGGAAACCTTCTACCCGGCCTCTGTGGACACCGAGTTCGACGGCGCGGGACGCCCGAAAGCCGTCATCTCCCGCAAGTTCGGTGACGAGACCAAGCGCACCACCACGACGTACACCGGTGACACCACCACCGTCGTCCCGCCCAAGGGCGCGACGGCCACAACCACCGTTGCCGATGCCCGAGGCCGCCTCGTTGAGGTGAAGCAGTACACGGACAGCGACCGCACCACGTGGAATTCCACGGGCTATACGTACGACAGCCTCGGCCGACTGGCCGAGGTGACCGATCCGGCGAAGGCCACCTGGAAGTACCGCTACGACGCACGCGGCCGCACCATACACGCCGACGACCCCGACAAGGGGGCCACGGACACCACCTACGACAAGGGTGATCGCGTCACGGACGTGAAGGACGCACGTGGCATCACCCTGCACACCGACTACGACGGCCTCGGCCGTCGAACCGCCCTCACTCAGGGCACCACCAAGCTCGCCGAGTGGACGTACGACACCGCCACCGGCGGCAAGGGGCAGCCCGCGAGCAGCACTCGCTACGTCGACGGCGCGGCGTACGTCAGCAGGACCACCGCCTACAGCACCCTCTACAAACCGTCCATCACCGAGGTCACGATCCCCGCCAAGGAAGGCGGACTGGCCGGCACCTACAAGTGGAGCACCGCCTACTACCAGACCGGCCTGCTCAAGTGGGTCCGTCAGCCTGCTGTCGGCGGTCTGCCGCAAGAGGATGTGTCGCCCGGCTACACCGCCAACTCCGGCCTGCCCAGGACGCTGACCGCCGGGTCCGACCCCCTCGTCTCCGACACCAAGTTCGACCACTACGGACGCGTCCAGATCGCGGAATACGGCGAGTTCGCCAAGCACCTCAACAGCAGCTACACCTATGACGACCACACCGGCGAACTCGTCCGCTCCTTCAACGACCGCGACACCGCTCCGCAGCGCATCGACGACACCCGCTACACCTACGACCCGGCAGGCAACACCACCGCCATCGCGACGTCGTACGGCCAGGACGCCGCCCGGGTGAGCGACAACCAGTGCTTCACGACCGACGCCCTGCGCCGCATCACCGAAGCCTGGACCTCCACCACCGACGCCTGTCCCGCCGCCCCTTCGGCCACCACCGTCGGCGGCCCCGACGCGTACTGGACTTCGTACACCTACGACGCCGCCGGCAACCGCAAGATCGAGACCCAGCACAAGACCGCCTCGGGTCCCGCCGGCGATGTCACCCGCACCTACGCACCGCCGGCTGTCGGCAAGCACAATCTGCCCGCCATCACCCGGACCGGCCCCACGGGCACCGCCGAGGAGAGTTATCAGTACGACCCGACCGGCAACACCACTCTGCGTGCCCTCGGTACCGGCGATGCCCAGAAGCTGTCCTGGGATGCCGAAGGCCATCTCGACTCCACGGCCCAGGGCCCTGCCACCACGAAGTACACCTATGACGCGGACGGCAACCGCCTGCTGCGCAAGGATTCCAGCGGCACCACCCTTTACCTGCCCGAGGGCAACGAGCTCCATCTCCCCAAGACCGGCATTGCTGTCGGTACCCGCTACTACAACAGTGGCGACAAACCCGTCGCCGTCCGCACTGGCGGCAACCTCACCTACCTTCTCGCCGATCCCCACAACACCGTCACCACCCAGATCGACGCCGCGAACCAGGCCATCACCCGCCGCAAAACCACCATCTTCGGCGCCCCTCGCGGCCCCGAACCCACCGCCTGGACCGGCGACAAGGGCTTCGTCGGGGGCACTGACGACGCGGACACCGGTCTCTCTCACCTCGGCGCCCGTGAATACGACCCCGCCACTGCCCGATTCATCTCCGTCGACCCCCTCATGGACCTGACAGACCCCCAACAAGTCCATGGCTACACCTACGCCAACAACAATCCGCTGGCATTCACGGACCCTGACGGCCTCATGCTGCTCGGCGAGGACGGGCTTGGACACGGGCTCAAGCACAAGACCGGCGGCGGCATGGAGCTCGTCGAGGAAGAACGTGCCAGCAAGCCCTGGACGAACGGCAGCAATGCTCCCCGGAAAGACAGCGGCCACAGAGGAAGCAGCAGACCGAAGAGCGGCGGGAACCAAGACAGCGGCGAATGCGGATTCTTCGATATCAAATGCGGAGTCAAGGACCTCTTCAAGAGCGGCTGCGATTTCTGGGACGCCAAATGCAGCCTAAAGGAGAATGCGGCCGCGTGGGGAGCCGTCTTCCTTCCCGACGCTGACGCCTGGAAGGGCTGCGCAGAAGATTTCGGATTCAACGCCAACTGCGGCAGCGCAGCCACGGACCTCCCTTGGGGAAAGTACCTCAAACTCCTCAAGCTAGGGAAAAGGGAGGTGAAAGGCGTCGAAGCACTGTCACACTGCAAGTGCTTCCTGGCCGGCACCGGCGTCCTCATGTCCGACGGCGCGACAAAGAACATCGAAGATATAAAGATCGGCGACAAGGTCCAGGCCACCGACCCGGAGACCGGCGCATCAGGCACCAGGAAAGTAACTCGCCGCATCGTCACCGACGACGATAAACAATTCAACAAACTCTCCATCGCCACCGCCGAAGGCATCGAAACACTCACCGCCACACACGAGCATCCGTTCTGGTCGCCCTCCGAACACCGCTGGACCGAAGCGCGATCCCTCCAACCCGGCATGACCTTGCTCACGAACGACGGCGACACCGTCATCGTGGCCAAGAACCAGCCTTTCGCTAAGCATGCGCGGACCTACAACCTCACGGTCGAGGGCTTGCACACGTACTATGTGCTGGCGGGGCGGACGCCGGTCCTGGTTCACAACTCAAACTGCGACCCCTGGACCTCTTACCGGAAATTCGATGCCGGTGGTCATCCAGTGGATGGAACCCGAGTGCCAACGAACGAAGCACTCGACGCGGCTGAGAGGTGGGTTGGGCCCGGCTATTCCGAGCCCGTGAAGGGCAGTGGGCGATACGTCTCAAAGGACGGCACGCGCGTTGCCAGGATGGGCGAATCGGATATCACTGGACAGCACGGCGGTGGTCCTCACATGAACTTTGAGCGAATGGTGCCGAATCCGAGAAAGCCTGGCAAATCGATGGTTGTCGAAAATCGACACATCTACCTCGAATAGAACCTGCAGGTGAGGGGCCGTCGAATGAGACCTCGGCGGCATCTCGCTGCGTCACAACGGGAAGTGATGGTAGCGATGGATCGTGTGATCGATGTTCCAGAATACCGCGATGGCGAAGGGCTGCGTTTCGTCTGGGAAGATGGTTTTGAAATTGAATTGACGGTCAGCTTGACGGAGGTGGTCATCAAGGCGAATCGCGCCGGATTGACTTCACTGGCACGTCATCTATTGACCCTTGCTCAGCAAGGTGTTCATGAAGGTTCCCATATTCACCTAACGGCAGATCAGGAGATCGAATCTGAAACCGACCTCATTCTTGAGCGGGTGGAGGGAGATTGATCTTCTTGTGTCGGGCAGACCGTTGACGGCAACGGGTGACGGCAACGTCGGCGGACTGTTGCCGAGCATGGAGCGGCGCCCACGCGCGATGGCACCGAGCTTCTGCGCCATGCCCGACGTCGGCCCAAAGCGACGTACCGACACTGGAAACGCACGTTCTGGGGCGGCGGGGGACTGTCCGTGCTCGGTCAGTGGGTGAGCTGTTCAGAGTTTCTTTACTGGTCCAAGGGCGCCTCGCTGACGCGGGCCGCCACGCGCCGAGTGCTCGGGGGCCGCCGCCCGCTCCTGTCTACCGCCCCGCTGGCGACGGCCCCCGAGCACTCGGCGCGCAGAGCCCAGAGGCATAGGCCGGACTGTCAACCGGAGGCCCCGCTGTCCGACCGCTCAGCAGCAGACCGGCCGGGTTCCCGAGAGGCCGTCCGGCGAGCTCGTACCGGCGGCGTCGACACCCCGGCGGAGCTGTCGTCCGGAACGCGGCCGTTGTGCCTGGCTGGGACCGTAACGATGGTGATAACTGGGCTGGTGCCGGTGCGGGGTTGAGCGAGACACACGTGGCGGGTGATCGGTCGGCGCGCGCTATCGTGGCTGACTTTCCGTGGCTGAGGCTAGAACCTGATGGCCATGAGCCCGGCACGCACGTGCTGGCCCGTCTCTGCCGGGGCTGACGAGGACGGGGAGCCTCGATCGGCCGTGCCCGGCAGGGACGGGAGTCGGGTGGGTCAGCACGGTGCGGCGCCTGGGCGAGCGGGGCGGGCCACGTTTGCCGCCAGGTCCTCCAGGGCCGGGTGATGATCTCCCGATAGGTGTGGTGGGATGGGTTCTGGCCGCAGTGACGCAGTACCCAGTTCTGCGGTTCTGCGACGTCCTCGCTTGACGGTGAGGTCTCTCCGTCCACGGCGCACTGCATCGCGTACAGGACCGGCTCCGCGTCCGGCTCGCGGTCGGGCTGGAGCGCCCAGGTCTCGTAGCGCAGGACCGAGCGAGGGGTCACCGTCCCCACCTCTGGTTGGCCACGGCAACCTTCGCGCTCAACTCCTCCGTCGGAGTTGGCGTACGTACATCCTCGGGCGGCACGTCCCGCTCCCGGCCACCGCGTGGCGGTCGAAGCTGTACGTACGGCCCCTCATGCCCCATCACCACGCCCACCTTGCCGCTCCGCCGGTCGACCACCAGGGCGCCGGCATCGGGCGAGACGGTGTGCCCGTCGGCATCAGGGGTGGGGGACGTCATCGTGGCCACCCCGGCGAGGCGGCGCGTGACCGGGCGTCCAGTCGCAGGTCGGGAACACATGGGGTGGCGCTCATTCGCACGGTGAGGCTCCTCGGCGGCGTTGATGCGTGCCCCTGGGCCTGTTGGTGCCGCAGGGTCGGCACCGATCCTCACGTCGGTCACCGGGACGAAGGAACCTCCACCAAACCCCACTTCGGGACGTCCCACACCTTGTAGAACGTCCCTGATGCCGTCCTGAGACGAAGGGGGAGACTCGTGCCGAACAAGAGACTACGAGCTGTCATGTCGGCGGGAGGCTGGACGTACGCCGCACTCGCTCAGCAGGTCGAGGTCGACCCCAAGTCGGTCGAGCGCTGGGTGAACCTCGGGCGTATCCCACGTCGTGCCACAGCCCTCCAGGCGGCCAAAGCCCTGAGAGAAGACGTGCACGCACTCTGGCCGGCGCTCCGCCAAGCCCGCCCCGCCCGCGCCATCAGCCCCGAACTGGTCGCGCTCTACGAACAGCGGGCCGACCTTCCCGTCTCGACGTTCACCGACCTGATGGCCCAAGCCCGGGAACGGATCGACATCCTCGTCTACGCGGCCGTCTTCCTCCACGAGGCGTACCCGCGGCTGAACGAACTCCTCACCGAACGCGCCGCCGAAGGCTGCACCGTCCGCATCGCGATCGGAGACCCCGACAGCGACAACGTCCAAACCCGCGGCCAGGAAGAGCGGTTCGGCCACGGCATCGAATCCCGCTGCCGCCTCGCACTCATGCACTACAGACCCCTCGCCGCCACCCCGGGCATCGAAGTCCGCACCCACGGCACCACCCTCTACAACTCCCTCTACCGCGCCGACGACCAGCAACTCGTCAACGCACACGTCTGGGGCGTCAACGCCTACACCGCCCCCGTATGGCATCTTCGCCGACACCAGGAGAGCGGCATGTTCGACACCTACGCTGAGAGCTTCAACGCCGTGTGGGCGACGGCCACCCCCGTACGAGAGGAAGGCTGATCGTGGCCCGCACCGAGTACTACGACGACCCGAACTCGCCTAAGAGGATGTCTCACGTGGTGATGCTGTGAGGTGCGGCATCATGGCTGTTTGTGGGTGTCGATCTGTCGCAACGGCTGGTTCCTGATGGTCTGTGG
>JOEL01000070.1 GCA_000720995.1 Streptomyces celluloflavus | reverse complement strand
CGCGCGAGTGTGCTGTGGGCCCTGCTGCGTGACGGGCGGCTCTTCACCTCCGCCCCGCCGGTCACGCAGGCGGCTTGACTTCATCATTGAGACTCCTCGGTTCGCGAACATCGTTCGCGAATGACATTAGCCATTCGGGTACGCTGTTCGCAAATAGTGGGTCGCAGGATGAAAAGCGGGAGGCGTGGGTGGCCGGTCGGCAGGACATGGTGATCTGGATGCGTCCCGAACAGGCGGCGGTCGGGCGGCCCGCGGAGCGCAGCCGTGCCGAGATCACCGCCGCCGCGGTGGCGCTCGCCGACCGCGAGGGCCTGGCGGCGGTCTCGATGCGCCGGGTGGCCGCGGAGCTCGGGACGGGCGCCGCCTCGCTCTACCGCTACGTCGCCACCCGCGACGATCTGCTCGACCTGATGACCGACTCCACGGCGGCCGGGTACGACCTGCCCGAGCCCACCGGCGACTGGCTCGCCGACCTGGTCGAGGTCGGCCGGCAGGCCCGCCGGATCATGCGACGGCACCCCTGGCTCCCGGCCTTGGTGACGGCCAGGCCGGTCCTGGGACCGAACGGTGTCGACGTCCTGGAGCACGTCCTCGGCGTACTCGCCGCCCAACCGGCCGGCGCCGCCGCGAAGTTGGAGGCATTCGCCCTGATGAACGCGTTCACGGCGGTGTTCGTCCAGCACGAACTAGGCGGCGGCGAACCGGCCACCCGCCACCACGCCGCCTACCTGCGGCAGGTCGCCGCGGCGGGCGGGCACCCCCGGCTCGCCGCGGCCCTCACCGAAGCGGCCGCGCCCGCCGACGGCCCCGCGGACCACGACGAGGCGGACCGCTACGAGGCCGCCCTCGCCCGGGTGCTGGCCGGGTTGCTGACCCCGCCTCGCTGATCCGCGAAGCCGGCGGGCTACCGGGGGACGGTGTCGGTGTACGTACGCACGCTCCCGGCCGCGTACGGGGAGCCTCCGGCCGGGCGGTGTGGCGCGGGATCACCGTCGGGCCGGACGAGGAGCCGGACGTCGCGCCGCGCACCGGCCGGCTCCTCCAGGTGGGCGCCGCCCGTGAGCAGACGCCCACTGCCCGATCCCACCGAACGTCCGCCGCGGCGGGAAACGGCGTAGGCCCTCGTGGTGCCCCGGATCGATGCCGTCACCCCGTCGGCATCTTCGTCAGTGCCGGCCGCGGGCGAGGATGCCGGCCGTGGCCCGTGGGCTCACCGGCGGGGCCGCCGCCGGCGCGGGTGTCAGTGCGGGTCGGCGGCGAGCGGACGTGCTTCCAGTTGGGCCACCACCTGCCGCTCGGCCTGACGGCGCGCGGCGGCGAGCCTGCGGTCGAGGATCAGTACCGGCAGCAGCCACAGCAAGCCCCACAGGCTGAAGCTCTCGACCACTCCCGTGGCGCGGAGCAGGGTGTTGGTGCAGATGCTGAGCAGTGCGGCGAGCGTCCACGCCTGCGCCCGGTAGCGGACGAGTGGCCGGAGCGGGGCGTTGCGCGGGCCGGACAGGGCGGCGAGAGTGGCGGCGAGCACGGCGGCCCGATGATCGTCGGGGCGGTCCTGTGCGCGGGCACCGGCCTGCCGGGGCGCGTCCTCGGCGCCGGCGTGCTCCAGCGTGTACGAGGCGTCCGCCCGCTGCGCGTCCGCCGCGTCGCGCTGTGCCCTGGCGTCGGCCAGCTTCGTCCGGAAGTCCTCGCGGTAGGGATAGGGGCGCTGTGTCCAGCGCTGCACCGCCGCCGCGCGCTCGGCCTCCGAGGAGCCGGGCGTGACCTCCTCGATCCGCCGGAGCAGGACCTTGCCCCGAGCGGCCCGGCCGGGCTGGTCGAAGGCGTCGGCCCGCAGGCAGAGTTCGGCGTACCCGGCGAGCAGCCCGAGGTGATCGGGGGCGATCTCCAGGCCCCTGCGGAAGGCTCTCTCCGCCTCGTCGTCGTGATCGTCGTCGTCCTCCCGGACGTGCGCCAGCGCCAGCCAGCAGTAGAGATCGGCGGCCGCGCCGTCCTGCCCGATCCCCTCCTGCGCGGTCCGGCGCGCCGCCGCGTAGCCGCCCGCGGCGAAGAGCTCCGAACAGCGCTGCCCGTACTCTTCCGTCGTCGTCATAAGTCCCCACCCCTTTGGCCTCGGCCCCGATCGGGGCCGACTCACTGTGCGCCACGGGAACACCGAGGTCAACGCCCTTTTTCCGGTGCGGACCACCCGGGAGTCCGGTTGGCGGCGGGTACCCGGCACGCCCTGCCGCTCCCGAGACGCCATGCCCGCGGCCGAGCAGGCCGAAGCGGCCTTCGCGCGCCGCCTCCGCGAACGGCCGGGCGGGCGTCCGGCCCCCCCCGGCAGCGGTCATCGCGTGGTCACCGGTGGTCCGGGGCTCCGGCCGGTTTGGCGGAGCCGCCCGCGGCTACGTAAAGTTCCGCCGGAGCTTTATCCGAACAAACGATCCCAGGAAACCTGGAAACCAGGAAAGCAGCAGCGGTAAATGACGGTGACCGAGCAAGGCCGGGCCGATGGCACGGGTATCGACGTGGAGCGGATGGCGGTCTGCCTGAGCGTGCTGGAGGAACTCGACGCACTGCCGCTCGACCACCCCGACGCGGTCACCATACGGCGCGCCACCGCCGGCATCTACCGGACGGTGAAGCAGCGCCGCCGCCAGGAGCGCCGCATCGCCAAGACGGAGAACGACAAGGCGGTGACCGAGGCCACGGCCACCGGGGCGGCCGACCGGATCGACGACGAGACCCTGGGCCTGGCCCTCGCCAGCTCGGTGACCACCGAGATCGCCGGAATCCTGGAACGGCCCCGGTCCTGCTACGTCTGCAAGACCCGCTACGTCGAGGTCGACGCGTTCTACCACCAGCTCTGCCCGGCCTGCGCCAAGGAGAACCGGGCGCGCCGCGACGCACGTACGGACCTCACCGGGCGGCGCGCGCTGCTCACCGGCGGCCGGGCGAAGATCGGTATGTACATCGCGCTGCGGCTGCTGCGGGACGGTGCGCACACCACCATCACCACGCGCTTCCCGAACGACGCGGTCCGGCGCTTCAAGGCGATGCCGGACAGCGCGGACTGGCTGCACCGGCTGAAGATCGTCGGGATCGATCTGCGCGACCCGGCCCAGGTGATCTCGCTCGCCGACGCGGTGAGCGCCGAAGGCCCCCTCGACATTCTGATCAACAACGCCGCGCAGACCGTCCGCCGGTCGCCCGAGGCGTACGGACAGCTGGTCGCGGCCGAGTCCGCGCCGCTGCCCGCCGGTGAGCTGCCCGCGTCCCTCGTCATCGGGCACTTCGGCAGCGGTGCCCCCGCGGCCCTGCCCGCCGCCGGGCAGGGTGCGCTGAGTGCGGCGGAGGTCACCGCCCTCGCGCTGACCAGCGGCTCGGCCTCGCCCGCCCGGATCGAGGCGGGCACCGCGATCGACGCGGGCGGGCTCGTACCGGATCTGCATGCGAGCAACAGCTGGATCCAGAAGGTGGACGAGGTCGACCCGGTCGAGCTGCTGGAGGTCCAGCTCTGCAACATGACCGCGCCCTTCCTCCTGGTGAGCAGGCTGCGCCCGGCGATGGCCGCGGCCGCCGCGCGCCGGAAGTACGTGGTGAACGTCTCGGCGATGGAAGGCCAGTTCAGCCGCGGCTACAAGGGCGCGGGACATCCGCACACCAATATGGCCAAGGCGGCGCTGAACATGCTCACCCGCACCAGCGCCCGGGAGATGCTGGAGACCGACGGCATCCTCATGACCGCCGTGGACACCGGCTGGATCACCGACGAGCGCCCGCACCCCGACAAGATGCGGCTGGCCGACGAGGGATTCCACGCCCCGCTCGACCTGGTCGACGGCGCGGCCCGGGTCTACGACCCGATCGTCCGCGGCGAACTCGGTGAGGACCTTTTCGGCTGCTTCCTGAAGGACTACGCGCCCACGGCCTGGTGACTCATGTGGCGGGGGCGGCCGTGGCACGCCCCCGCCGGTCCGCGCGGCCGGTCCGTCGTACCGGCCGCGCCGCCGTTTCGCCGCTACTCGGCCGGGCGCGGCGCGGCCGGGGTGTCGCCGTGGACGGCGTGCAGATAGAGCGCCAGCGTGTCGAAGGTGAAGTACGAGCTGTAGGAGACGTCCGGGAAGTCACCGCCCGTGTGATAGCCGCCGATGACGCCGATCAGGGCGTAACCGGTGAGGTCCCGTACCAGGAACGGCCCGCCGGACGTGCCGCCGATATAGCCCGCGCAGGCGATCTCCAGGAAGTCGCCGGGCGCGGCGGGGTCGGTGCTCGTGTACCGGTGGGTGGCGGAGGAGCAGTCCAGCGGTTTGGGGTGCGTGGTGTCGCTGCTGCCCGGGTAGCCGATGAGCCGTACGTTCCGATGGTTGTACCCGGGGTACGGGAGCAGGTCGTAGCCGCCGGTCACCTCCTCCACCGCGGCCCCGTCCGCGCGCGCCCCGAGCCGCACGACCGCGTAGTCCCAGCGGGCACCCCCGGACGTCCCCAGGTCGTAGTACCGCTGGTCGAGGTAGACGCGGTCGACGGGGTAGATGCCGTGCGGCTTGAGACCGTCGTGATACTGCGGCACGAACGACAGATGCCGCTTCGGGTCGGGGGAGCGCAGACAGTGCCCGGCGGTGACGACGAGATCGCGATGCGGACTGCGTACGACCGTTCCGCCGCAGAACCGGCCGGTGTTGGTGCTGTCCGTCCAGAAGAACGTCCCCACCGCCGGCAGACCGTCGAACGGGTGGCTCGGCGGGGTGTCCGCCGCCGGACGCGCCGGGTGCGCGCCGCGCGCGGCGGCGGCCGGTTCGGCGGCGCGCATCCGCTGCGGAGTCCAGTACGCGTCGTCCGCCGCGGCGGCGGGGCCCGGCGCCTGCGCCGCGTACGCGGGCGGGCCGGGCAGGGCGGTGAGCGACAGGCCGAGCAGCAGGGCGGCGAGCAGCAGGGGGACGCGGCCGCGCACGGCAACGGGTCTGTTCATGGTCGGGGTTCCTCCTGAGGGCGCGACGTACGGAACGGGGGAGACGGGCGTGGTGAGCGTGCCATGGTGCTACGGCCGGGTGCCCGGCGAGCGGACCGTGCCGGAACGCGGGCCGGCGGCCGTCCGAACCGAACGGGAACAAACTGCGTGCCGCACCGGCGAGTTGGACCCCTCGGTCATCGGTTCCGTGCCCCGGCGGGACCGTCCGCCGGCACCGCCGGACGCCGCCCCGTCTCCATGTTTTCCACTCCCGCGCCGCGCTTAGTCGTCCGCGGCCGGGCGCGCCCGGGTCCGTCGCGCTATCTGACGTGGCGGGCGACACCGGTGGCGTGGTGGATGAGGGATTCGAGCGGCCCGCGGCGGAAGTGGCGTGACCACACCAGGGCCAGCAGCGTGATGGCCGCGGCGAAGCAGAACAGCAGGGGCAGCGGTGAGCCGGGCACCTCCCTGATGTGCAGGGCCCAGATCCCGACGACGTTGAAGACGTAGGCGGTCAGGGACATCGTGCCCACCACGATGACCGGCCGGGCCAGTCGCCGGAAGCGGGGCAGCTTGTCCGCGGCGGCCAGGCAGGCGGCCAGGACCGCGATGGCGACGCCGCCGTTGCCCAGCACCGAGAGCGTGGTCTCGCTGTGCGGGGAGGCCACCAGCAGCCAGGCGGACGTGGCGTGCGTCGGGTCGCCGATGCCGTCGGACCACCACGCCGACAGGGCGGAACCGGACCCGTCCCCGGCATCGCCGATGGCGGTGACGGCATCGGGGAGCAGGTGCAGCGCCAGCCAGGAACCCCCGTAGCCGATGACGGCGAGGCAGCCGCCGGTCAGGGCCAGCCGGACGCGGACGGCCGTCGAGGACAGGTCGAGCCGCGCCACCGCCATCCCGGCGAGCACGAAGGGCATCCAGGTCAGCACCGGATAGGTGCCGGTGAAGAAGAGGTCGAGGACGCCGTCCGTACCGCTGACCAGGGCGAGCGGATCGACGCCGGTCACCGCCTCGGCCCAGGTGCCGCCGTCGATCGAGTACCGCACCACGTACAGCACCTGCGGCAGGACCAGCGCACTGCCGGCGGCGAGCCCGGCCAGGGTTCCGGGGCGCAGCCGGCGCAGCGGGAGGGCGAGGACGAAGAACAGGCCGTACGAGGCGAGGATGACATCGACAGGGGTGTGGGCCATGGTGAGCGCGGTGCCCAGCGCGAGCAGGACGGCCGAGCGGATCAGGACCCGGGCGACGGCCTGGCGGCCGGCCCGCCCGGTCCTGGGTGTCCGACGGCCGGTCAGGAGGACGAGGGAGAAGCCGGCCAGGAGGGCGAAGAGCGCGGACGGCCGGCCGTGCGACAGCTCCAGGAGGAAACCGACGGGGCCGCCGACGGACGGATCGGGGCCGACATGAGCGGCGTACATCCCGAAGATGGCGACGCCACGGGCGAGATCCACGCCGATCAGCCGGGCCGTCGCCGCCGCCGGCGGGACGTCGCCGAGCGGCGGGGCGGCCGGGGCCTGCTGCTCCGGCGGGGAGGTGTTCTGTGTCATGACTCAAGCGTTGGCCGTGCGCGCCCCGAAGGGCGGTGATTTACGCGGAATTTGGGCGACGGTTGGGCAGCCTGCCATCCCGCCGTCCCGTGCCCGTACGCCTGGGCGGGTGACGGCCGCGGCCGGACCGCGGCCGGACCCTGGACAGTTCGGCGCCGGGCGGCCCGCGACAGGCCGCCCGGCGCCGGAGTCACCGCCCGGAACCCGCGCCGACGAGCGCCCCCTGCGGCGCCGCGAGGTCGAACGTGTCGTGCAGCGCGCGCACCGCGTCGTCGAGCTGGGCCGCACCGCACAGCGCCGAGATGCGCAGCTCGGAGGTGGTCATGGTGTCCACGCCGATCCCCGCCGCCGCCAGCGCCGCGCAGAAGGCCGCCGTCACGCCGGGCAGGGTCCGGATTCCGCTGCCGACCAGGGAGACCTTGCCGACGCCCTCGTCGTACGCCAGCCGGGCGAAGCCGAGGTCCGTGCGCTGCTCCTCCAGCGCGGCCACCGCGGCGGGCCCGCTCTCCCCGGACAGCACGATGGTGAGGTCGCTGTGGCCGTCCGCCGCCGAGGCGTTCCGGACGACGATGTCGACATCACCCTGGGCGTCGACGACGCTCCGCAGCACGCGCGCCGCGAGCCCGTCGCGGTCCGGTACGCCCGTCACCGTGAGCCGCGCCCCGGAACGGTCGTGCGCGATACCGGTGAGCGCCGCCCGTTCGGCGGACGGGGCCTTCGCCGTGCCGGTCACCATGGTCCCCGGTTCGCGGTGGAACGAGGAGCGGACGTGCAGGGGCACCCCGTGGCACCGGGCGTACTCCACACTGCGCAGCGCGAGCACCTTCGTACCGGCCGCCGCCATCTCCTGCATGACGTCGTAGGGGACGGCGTCCAGCTTCCGGGCGGCCGGCACGATCCGCGGATCCGCGGTGTAGACCCCGTCCACGTCCGTGTAGATCTCGCAGACATCGGCCTTGAGCGCGGCGGCCAGCGCGACCGCCGTGGTGTCCGAACCGCCGCGCCCCAGCGTGGTGATCTCCTCGGTCTCCCGGCTGAGACCCTGGAATCCGGCCACCACCGCGATCTGGCCGCGGTCCAGAATCTGCCGTACCCGGTGCGGTACGACATCGATGATCCGTGCCCGGCCGTGCGCCGGCGTCGTGAGCACGCCGGCCTGCGGGCCGGAGAAGGAGCACGCCTGGCCGCCGAGGGCGTGGATGGCGATGGCGACCAGCGCGTGGGAGATGCGTTCGCCGGCCGTCAGCAGCATGTCCAGTTCGCGCGGCACCGGCAACGGGGCCGCCTGCCGGGCCAGATCGAGGAGTTTGTCGGTGGTGTCACCCATCGCGGACACCACGACGACGACATCGTGCCCCGCCTTTCGGGTGGCGACGATCTGTTCGGCGACCCGGGTGATCCGTTCGACGTCGTGCACCGAGGAGCCGCCGTACTTCTGGACGATGAGAGCCATGTGATCAGACCTCCTTGGGAGGTTGTCCGGCACGTGCGGGGCGGGGGAGCACGGGGCGGGGGCGGGGGAGCGGACGCCGGTGCCCGCCGGGCGCCCGCCCCGTGCGGGGCCGGCCGCCCGCGGCGCACGACGGCGCCCCGGCGGCCGGCACGTCAACGGCCTTCGGCCGGCCGGGCCGGGGCGGAGAGCGCCCGGCAGCTTTCCTCGACCGCGGCCAGCAGGATCGTGCAGGCGGTGTCGACGACCTCCGCCGTGACATTGAGCGGCGGCAGCATCCGTACGACACCGTCGTCCCGGCCGCCGAGCTCCACGATGAGCCCCTGCCGCAGGGCGTGTGCCTGCACCGCGGCCGCCAGGGAGCCCGCGGGCCGCCCGGTGCCCGGATCGGCCAGCTCGATGCCCCACATCAGGCCGCGGCCCCGGACCTCGCGCACCCAGGGCAGCCGGGTCAGCACCGCGAGCCGGTCGGCGATCTGTGCACCGCGCGCGGCGACATTGCCCAGCACATCGTCGCGGTGGATGACGCGGATCGCCTCCACACCTGCCGCGAAGGCCAGTTGGTTGCCCCGGAACGTCCCCGAGTGCGCGCCCGGTGCCCAGGTGTCCAGCCGCCGGTCGTAGAGGATGAGGGCGACCGGGGTGCCGATACCGCTCAGCGCCTTGGACGCGATGATGACATCGGGCTCGATGCCGTACTGCTCGAAGGCGAACCAGGTGCCGGTGCGCCCGCAGCCGGTCTGCACCTCGTCGACCACCAGCGGGATGTCGAGGGCGCGGGTCAGCTCGCGTACCCGCCGGACGAAGTCCGGGCGGGCGGGCACGATCCCGCCCTCACCCTGCACCATCTCCAGGACCACCGCGGCCGGCAGCGGGATGCCGCCGTTCGCGTCGTTCAGCGCGTTTTCGAGGAGGGTGACGCAGTTGGTCGCGCAGGTGTCCGGGGAGAGCCCGACCGGGCAGCGGGAGCAGTAGGAGTACGGGAAGAAGTGCACGCCGGGCATGCCGTTGGCGACCGGCTGCTTCTGCGACACGAGGCCGGTCAGCGCCATCGCGGCGTGACTGCTGCCGTGGAACCCGCCCTGGAAGGAGACGATGTCGCCGCGGCCGGTCGCGGTCTTGCAGAGCTTGAGGGCGGCTTCGACCGCGTTGGCCCCCGTCGGCCCGCAGAAGTGCACTTTCATCCGGTCCCGCATACCGGGCGGGAGCATCGACAGCTGGGCCTCGGTGAACGCGTCCTTCGCCGGGGTGGGGAAGTCGAGGCCGTGGGTGAGCCGGCCGAGCTGCTTGGTCACGGCCCGCACCAGCTCGGGGTGGTTGTGCCCCAGGGAGAGCACACCGGCGCCGGTGAGGAAGTCGATGAAGACGTTGCCGTCGACATCGGTGACGAAGCTGCCGGAGCCTTCGGCCAGGGCGATCGGCAGGCGCCGGGGGTAGGCGCGGGCGTTGGACTCCGACTGCTGCTGGCGGGCGAGGAACCGGGCCGAGTGGGGGCCGGGCAGATCGCCTTGTACGCGGGGCCCGGTCCAGGTGCCCGGATGGTCAACGGTTGTCATGACAGTCTCCTACGAGGGGTGTGGAGGAGCGCGGAGGAACAGGGAGGGGCAGTGGTGTCGCCCCGGTGCGGAACGGTCGGGTGCGGGTCAGCATCGCCGCGCCGGTATGCCGCGCCAGCGGCTGCCCGCCGGCAGGCTCTCGCCCTTCATGACCAGTGACATCGCGTCCAGGGACGTGCCCGCGCCGACCTCCGCGTCGTAGAGGACGACGGAGCGGATGCCGACCGAACTGCCCGCCGCCACTTTGACGTGCGACATCTTCATCACCCGGTCCTCGAACAGATGGGTCTGCAAGGAGGTGACCTCGCCCACCGCGGCGTCGTCGCCCACCTCCACCAGGTCGAACTCGGTCAGGTACGTCGTGGAGAGCCAGACCCGGCGGCCGATACGGGCACCGAACAGCCGCATGACCGTGCCCATCCAGGGGGTGCCGGTGAGGTAGTTGAGCAGCGAGGGGACGACGAGGTTCTCGAACAGTCCCGTGATGAGTTCGGTGCGCCGAACCCAGACGCTCCACAGCGGCTCCACGCGCGGCCGGTAGCGGCCGATCACCAGCCACTTGAGCAGGACCACCAGCAGGGTCGAGGCCACCGCGGAGCCCAGTACCAGCGCCGGGCCGAGGAGGAACACCAGCCACGGCGGGGCGGACTCCGCCAGGAGCACCGAGGCGCAGAGACCGGCCAGCGTGCTGAGCGCGCCGATCGTGGCCGGCAGGGTCACCCGGAAGAACTCGATGGCCAGCCGGGCGGCGATGAGCGCGCGACTGGGGTCGTAGGTCAGCTTGGCGGGGAACTTCTGGCTCTCCTCCCGCCGGGGCAGGAAGATCGCCGGTGAGCCCAGCCAGGTCGTCTCGGGATCGATCGGCCGGGACGGCGCCACGGAGTGCACCCCCAGCAGGCTGTTGTCCCCCAGCCGCGAGGAGCCGGGCACCAGGGCCCCGTTGCCGACGAAGCTCTTCCGCCCCACCTCTCCCGGAGCCACCGAGATGCGCCCCCGGTGGAAGACGGCCGGTGCCACGACGGCGACATCGGCCACGAAGCTGCGCTCCCCGATGACGAGCATGTCGGGATCGACGAAGCTGACGGTCGCCACCTCCGACCAGCGGCCGGTCCGCGCGCCCAGCAGGCGCAGGAACGGCACGAGATAGAGGGTGGAGTACAGCGCGTGGGTCATCGTCAGGCTCAGGGTCATCAGACCGTCACCGAACCACTTGCGCACCCCGAAACCGCTGCGCTCGGCGTAGATCCCCGGCCGCACCGACGGCAGCACGACCCGCTTGAGGAAGAGGACGAGCAGGCAGGTGGTCAGCGCGACCAGCGGCCCGGCCACGGCCAGGGAGGCGAATCCCCAGAGCAGCCCGTGGTCGGCGATCACATAGGCGACGAGCACCGTGCTCGGCGCGAGGACCAGCAGCGGAGCCAGGGTCAGCAGCAGCGCGCCCGCGGCGAATCCGGCCAGTACCCCGGCCGGCCAGCGGCGCTCGTCGGGATCGGCGGCCAGCGCCGCCAGCAGGGGCGGCGCGGCGGGCTGCCGGGTGGCCGGCGAGCCGGACCAGTGCTCGTCCGCCGGAATGACCTGATCCGCGGGGACGAGCGACTGCTCGCCGACGGTGGCCCCGCTGCCCAGCTCGGCACCGGGCAGTACGACGCTGTTCGTCCCCAGGTAACTGCCGGCGCCGAACCGGACCGGAGCCAGCCGGAGCCAGCCGCCCTCGACGGTGTAGGGCTGCACGCGCGCGCCGTAGCCGATGCTCGTACCGTCACCGATCTCCACGAACGCCGGCAGTCCCACGGGCGAGGACAGATGGCAGCCACGGCCGATCCTGGCCCCGAGCAGCCGCAGATACGGCGGCAGCAGCGGGGAGCCGGCCAGCACGGCGAGCGGTGAGAGCGCGAGCACCTTGCCGTACATCCAGAACCGCAGATAGGTCGCGCCCCACAGCGGATACCACCCCGGGCGCACCCCGCGCATCAGCAGGCGGCCGCCGAGCACGGGCAGTACGGCGACGCTGAACACCAGCCAGACGACCTCCAGCACCACGAACGCCGGCACATCGAGGTGCGCCAGGAAGTCCAGCGGGGTGCCGGCGCCCAGCCCCTGGACGGGTGCGTCCAGCGCGACGCACAGCCGGTAGAGGAGGACGATCACCGGGAGGCCCATGGCCAGCAACCACACGTACAGCGCGCCGAGTTGGACCAGTCCGCAGCCCAGGACGCGCGCGGTGGAATGCCGCCTGGGGGGTGGCGTGGGGGCGGTGTCGGCGGACTGCTCGTCCGGCGTCGCGGCATCGGCTTCGAGGAAGGCGGCCAGCCCGCGGACGGTGGGGTGGGCGTAGAGGTCACCCATGGCCACGCCCTGCAACGCCGGCTGCTGCCGCAGCTTGGAGATCAGCCGGGCCGCGGCCATGGAATGGCCGGCCAGGTCGCAGAAGAAGTCGTCCTCGACCGAGATCTCCGTACCGCCCAGGACCTCCTGCCACACGTCGGCCAGCTGGTGCTCCAGCGGCGACCGCGGGGGTACGGGGGGTCCGGAGCGCCGGCCCAGCGGCGGTGACACCGGCGCCGGCAGGGCGGAGCGGTCCACCTTGTCGGCGGCCAGCAGGGGGAACGCGGGGAGCACTTCGACGAAGGACGGGATCATGTAGTCGGGCAGCCGGCGCCGCAGCGCGGTGTGCACCCGCTCGCGCAGGGCACCGTGGTCCGGCGGATTCGCGCGGTCGGCCGGGGTGACGTAGCCGACCAGGTCCTGGACGACACCGTCCCGCTCCAGCGGGGTGACCACCGCGTTCTCTATCTCCGGGTCCTCGCGCAGGATCTCCTCGATCTCCGCCAGTTCGATGCGGTAGCCGCGGATCTTGACCTGGGTGTCGACGCGGCCGAGGTACTCGATCTCGCCGCTGGGGGTGAACCGGCCCAGGTCGCCGGTGCGGTAGATCCGGGGCACCTCGGCACGGTCCCGCTCCACCGGATTGCGCACGAACCGCTCGGCGGTGAGCTCGGGCCGGTTGACGTACCCGATGGCCACCCCGGGACCGCCGACGCAGATCTCCCCGCTGGCGCCCTCCGGAACGGGCCGCAGCTCCTCGTCCAGGAGGTAGACGCGATAGGTCGGCAGCGGACGGCCGATGGTGACGTCCCGGTTCGCGAGCAGTTCGCCGCAGGTCGCCGTGACGGTCGTCTCGGTGGGGCCGTACGCGTTGAGGATGCGGCGGCCCGGCCGGTCCCAGCGGCGCACCAGATCGGGCGGGCACGCCTCCCCGCTCACCAACAGGCTGCGCAGCACGGGCAGTTCGGCCTCGATGGTGGTCAGCAGCGTGGGGACGCAGCAGAGCACGGTGACCGCGTGCTCGATGAGGAATTCGGTGAGCCCCTGTCCCACCCGCCGGTCGTCGGCCGGGCCCGCTATCAGCGTGGCCCCCGCGATCCAGGCCGGCCAGATCTCCTCTATGGAGAAGTCGAAGGCGATCGACAGCCCCTGGTAGACGCGGTCGGGCTCCGCCACCTGGTAGATCGGCGTGACGACGTCCAGGAAGTTGACGATGCTCGTGTGCGAGACGGCCACACCCTTGGGGCGGCCTGTGGTGCCGGAGGTGTAGATGACGTAGCACGGCGACGACGGATCGACGGTGACCCCGGGCCGGCCTGTCGGCTGGGCCGCGAGCTGCTCCGCCACCTGGTCGAGGGCGACCACCGGGCAGGCGACCTCCCGGGTGCGGTCGTCCAGCGCCGAGTTCGTCACCAGGGCGGCCAACTCGGCGTCCTGCGCGATGAAAGCCATCCGGTCGGCCGGGAACGACGGATCGAGCGGGACGTACGCCGCACCGGTCTTGAGGACACCGAGCAGCGCCGCATAGGTGTCGACGGACCGCTCCAGCAGGATGCCGACCATGTGGTCAGGTCCGATGCCGCGCTCCAGCAGCAGATGCGCCAGCCGGTTGGCGCGGCGGTCGAGCTCCGCGTAGCTGAGCGACGTCCCTTCGCAGACGAGGGCGATACCGTCCGGATTCCGGTCACAAGTCTGTTCGAAATATTGCGGGAGAATGTGAACCTGCGGCGCCGAACGGGGAGGCGCCGGATCCGGGTAATTCGGCAAGGCTTCCGCAACCGTTGGCCGGGAAGCTGGTGTTACTTCTGTCATGCCTCACCTCTCTTGAGGGATTCGCAACAACCTTGGTTATCTGGCCTTGCGTTCACGCGTAAGCGGCACTCTGTTCAGCACACGGTTGTTCGATGTGCGTGAGCCATTTGGAAACCGCCCGCCCGGTAGCGTTGCGGCGGCAATCCGTACGTGCCTGACGGCCCCGGCCGGCCTGCCGCTGTACCGCACGGCCGGCATATGAAGCCCTCTTGGGAAACTCCGCCCCACACGCACGGTGCAGACGCCCTGCGGGCGGTGGTCCCCATGTTGCGGATGTGTTACCGGTCCGAGTGGTGAGCAGCCGCCGGAATCCGTCACCGGATTCCAGTACGGGCTGCCTTTTGCTCGGCCCGATCATCCTCTGTTCGCTATTGCACAGGCGGGGAATCCGTGGTACTCCGGACCGCATATGCGTTGGAGAACTCGGTGATCGCCACGCCCAACTGCCGTACGGGGAACGGTGTCCCGTTGGCGCCGGCCGAACCTGCGTGGACGGGATCCGTGCGCCTCGGGCACTTTTCGCGCGCCCCATACCCTGCCACCTGCCACTTTGCGAGTGTCTGCGGCCGACTCGACAGGCCGGCCACCGTCGCTCGCACCCCGGTGGCCACTCGTCAGCTGCACGGAAACCCGCTACCTGGAATAACACATTCCGTATCGGCCTCCTACGAGTTGCGCATCAAGTCGAATTGGAAACTAGGTCCAGCGTGCGGGTGCGAACAGTGAGATCCGCGCCAACGCCGATTGGCTGATTGTGGCCGGAGTGCGCCCCTGCCTCCCGTCCGGTCTACGCGGGTGTATTCAACAAAAGGTAAGGAGAGGCTGTGAGGTGCAACAGGGGAAGCGGGCGCACGCACGGCGCCCACCACGGCTGCCGCAATCCGGCGGTAAGCCTCCTCGCTGCGAGAAAACCGCAGACAGATCACCTCCTTCCCGCTCACTCGGTGCCCGTACGGCACTTCCGCCGGCCGGTGGTCAACCCGTAGACTGTGCAGGGACATGACATCTGCGTGGCCGTTTGGCGGCGCCTCAAGAAATCCGCCGGCAACACTCCGCGACCCCGTCAATCAGGCGTCAAGACGGAAATTGGACGCCGCGATGCATCAGGCTTCTACCGAATCCCGTCTTGAATATGTGGCGGGCACGTAAAGTCTCTCCCCCGGTCACCCCGGTGATTCGGAAAACTGGCAAAGGCCCTCCCTCGCTCTTTCCCGGCGGCCCGGCTTTTAATGGCGCGACGCCGGCATCGTTGACCTGCGGGCGATTCCGGCCCCGCCTTCCGCCGTCCGGAGTGCGGACGCCTTTCGGTATCCGTCGGCGGCTGTGGTCCACGCGCGTAGTGGGCCTGTACGGCGTGCCCGTTCCCCACGCTCTCGCGCGCGCCGCAGCCGTACGCGGTGCCCGGTGAACGGGGGCTGTGACAGGGGGAGTTGGGCGTCTTGGGGCGACGTGTGGGGGTGTCACGGTCGGGAAGTGGGTGTGGCGTCCTGACGGTCCGGCCGGTCCATGCGGGTGGCCGGGGGCCTGGGGGATCTGTAGGGCCTGTGGGATGGACGGGGCCTGTGTGGACGGGCGGTCTCACCCCTGCTCGGGGAGACCTCGCCGCGTCGTGCCGCCCGCTCGTCGGCCGCCGTACTCATGCAGGCCGCCGTACTCACCCCGGCCGTCGTTCTCGCCCTGGCCGGTCCCGCGCCGGGCCTGTCACGCGCGCGACGGCAAACCTACGGGGTGCCCGCGCCGCACCCCGTGGGGAGGGCGCGGGCACCCCGCGGATGCATCGTCAGGCGTGTTCTTGGCGGCCGTTCGTGTCGTCGTGCGCGGTGGGGCCCTGTGCGGCGGGCTCGTCGTCGGGACGGGCGACGTCGGCGCACGGGTCCTCGACGGGCCGGCCGACGGTGATGGGGGTGCGGTCGTCGAGGGTGATGGCGACTTGGCCGCCGTCGGGGGTCAGCGCGGTGAGATTGTCGGTGACCCGGGTGTAGAGGGTGTGCGCGAGAGCCCAGTCGGCATCGAAGGTGTTACGGCCCCGGGTCTTCCACAGGGTGAGCAGGACGGCGATGAGGGAACGGCCGGACAGCGCGGCCTGGATGCGGCCGTCGCCCGCGTCGGTGACCTGGGGAGGTAAACGGAAATGCGGCTGGTCGCCGGTCTGGCCGATGACGAATTCCCAGGTGTCGCGGTGACAGGTCAGCAGCACGGAGGCGACTCGCGCCGCGGCCAGCAGATGCTTGTGGTGCGCCTGTTCCGCCGCGTCCGGAGTGGTCGGGGCGGTCGGGGCGGCGTACTCGGCGGGTACGTGGTGCGGGTCGGGGGTGGGCGGCACGGTGTCCTCCGGTGCGGGTGTGGCGGTGGTGCCGGCGAGGCTGCTGCCCTGGCCGGGGCGGGAAGGGGCGTCGGTGCAGGGGACGGGAGCGGCCGGGGGACAGGGTGGCGGCGCGGCCTCCGTGCGGGGTGGCGACGTGGTGTCAGTGGCGGCGTCCGGTTCGCATGGGTGGGCGTCGGCTGCCGTGTCGGGCTGGGCCGTGGCCGGTGGGTCCGTATCCGATGGGGGTGTATCCGGTGGGGTGGGGGCGGGCTCCGCGTGTCCGGGGCCGGCGGCCGTCGCGCCGCCCCGGGCGTCGGCGGCCTGTCGCAGGGCGCCGACGGATTCCTGGAGACCCTGGAGCTCCAGGCGCAATACGGCAACGGTGTCGGCCATCCCATCGGCCCGCTTATGCGCTGCGTCAACCTCGTCGCGGAGCTTGGAGAGCAGTTCCGACAGCCGGTTCACGCGGCTGTCCCCGATCTCACCGCGGACCTGCTGGACGGCGTCGCGCAGCGTCTCGGTGACGGCGTCGATCTTGGCGCCGAGCTCATTGCGGGAATTCTCGTTGTCTTTCCGTAGTGCCGTCAGCGCCTCGCCTGCCCGCACACCCGCCCCTCTCGTGCTTCTTGTCCCTTGTTGTGACTGTCCGACCGCACAAAGTAGTGGACGGAGTGAGCGACGGGACAGGGTTCACAGGGGGCGATCACACGTTCCCCCGCCTTCCGGGGCGGTCCCGCCCCGCTCGCCGCGACCGGCAGCGCCGCGGCACACCGGGTGCCGCGGCGCTGCCGTACGGGAACGGCCACGCTTCAGTGGCCGGGAACAGTCACGGCTCGGTGGCCGGGAACGGTAATGGTCAGTACAGGGTGCCGAGCGCCCCCGCGTCGAAGGACTTGAGCTCGTCGGTACGGCCGCTCAGGATCTTCGCGGCCCAGTCGGGGTCGCTCAGCAGGGCTCGGCCGACGGCCACGAGGTCGAACTCGTCCCGCTCCAGCCTGTCCAGCAGGCCGTCGATGTCCTGGACGCCGCCCCGCTCGCCCTGGAACGCATTGATGAACTCGTTGTCGAGACCGACCGAGCCGACGCTGATTGTGGGCTTGCCGGTGAGCTTCTTCGCCCAGCCCGCGAGGTTCAGCTCCGAGCCCTCGAACTCCGGCAGCCAGTAGCGGCGCGTGGAGCAGTGGAAGGCGTCCACTCCCGCCGCGGCCAGCGGCGCGAAAACGGTCTCCAGTTCCTGGGGCGATTCGGCGAGCCTGGCCTGGTAATTGCCCATCTTCCACTGGGACGTCCGGAAGATGATGGGGAAGTCCGGCGACACGGCCCGGCGGCAGGCGGCCACGATTTCCGCGGCGAAGCGGGTCCGGGAGGTGATATCGCCACCGTAGGCGTCGGTGCGCCGGTTCGTGTGGGCCCAGAGGAACTGGTCGATGAGATAACCGTGGGCGCCGTGCAGTTCGATGCCGTCGAAGCCGTGGGCCTCGGCAGCGGCGGCCCCGGCTGCGAAGGCGGCGATCACCTCGTCGACATCCTCCGGGGCCATCGCCTGGCCCGGCTCCGTTCCGTTCAGCGGGACCCCCGAGGGACCTACCCGCGGGGCATCCGGGACCGGCGGCGCACCGGCCGTGCGCGCCATCCCCACATGCCACAGCTGCGGCACGATCGCCCCGCCCGCACGGTGCACCGCGTCCGCCACTCCGGCCCAGCCGGTGAGCGCGTCCTCGCCGTGGAACCGCGGGACACGGTCACTGGTACCCGCCGAGTCATGGCCGATATACGTCCCCTCGGTGATGATCAGGCCCACCCCGCCCGCCGCCCGCCGGGCGTAATACTCCGCCACATCGGCGCCCGGCACGCCACCGGGTGAGAACTCGCGCGTCATCGGCGCCATCGCGATCCGGTTCCGGAAGGTGCGGCTCCCCAGGGAGAACGGACGGACGAGCACCTCCGTGGCGCGCGCCGCTGAGCTGTTCGATATCAAGACATCCACCTTCGGTCGACAGATGACCGCGCCGCGGAGGGGTACGGTCCACTACTGCCAACCCCGGCACCCGCCGCTCCGATTCCTGGTCGGCCGGGCAACTCCGCGCAGGCCCGTGTGGAGCGTCACACCCGGGCCGCCCCACTCCTGCCCGGCGTGGCCCCATGGCCGAGGTGTGGACGGCGGCGTGATCATCGCAGATCGGCGCTGGCGTCGGCGTAGAAATTGGCATTGGGTTCGGTGTCGGCCTCGGCGTGGGATGCGTACGGGGCCGCCTCGCCCGAGCCCATCGGCCGAATTGTGGTCCGGCCCCCCATACACCGGGAGTACGTTGTGCACGGGCCGAGGGCAAGGGGCCGGGGGCCTTGAGCGGCAACACCGCCACGGACGCGATGATCCGCTCCCGCCGAAAGGGGCCCGCACATGCACGAAGGATGCGGCGGCCGGCACGCGCCGGTGACCGGTCTGACGATGACACCTGCGACGACGACGCCTGCGATGCCTGCGACGGAGACGCCGCCGGAGTCCGCCGATGCCGGGGAGCCCGGGGAGGCCATGCTCGGGGCTCCGCGCGCTGATCTGGCCACCGCCCCGGACACCGTCGGTCGGCGCTCCTTCCCGCGCCACGGCGACGACGGCTATCTCGTCCGGCACTACCACCTGCGCCTCGACTGGAAGCCCGCCACCGGCCGCGTCCTGTCCCGCGCCACCCTCACCGTGCAACCGCGCCGAACCCTGGACACCCTCAGCCTCGATCTGTCCGGCCTCAAGGTCACCCGGGTGGCACTCGCCGGTGCACCGGCCGGATTCCGCCAGCGCAAACGGAAGCTGCACATCACCCCGCAGCGGCCACTGCACGCGGGGGAGACCGTCACCCTGGACATCGACTACCGGGGGACCCCCCGCCCGTTGGGCATCCCGCAGTTGGACGATGACGCCGGCTGGTACCCGATGCGGGACGGCAGCAGGGTGATGAGCGAGCCGCTGGGCGCGCCGTCGTGGTTCCCCTGCAACAACCGGCCCGACGACAAGGGCTCGTACCGGTTCGAGATCACGGTTCCCGACGGCTATCAGGTGTGCGCCAACGGCAGGTTGATCCAGCAGCGCGCGGTGCGCAAACAGCGCACCGAGTGGGTCTACGAGCACCGCGAGCCGATGTCTCCCTATCTCGCCACCGTCGTCATCGGCCGCTTCGTCTTCGACGAGCAGACCGGCGGCCCGGACGGAGTCCTGATACGCAACGCCTTTCCTGAGCGGCTGGCGGAGCGCGCCCGGTACGACTTCGGCCGGCAGCCCCAGATGATGCGGGTGCTCGCCGACCACTTCGGCCCCTTCCCGTTCGACGTGTACGGGGCCGTCGTCGTGGACGAGCCGGTGGGCGACCCGCTGGAGGCGCAGACCTTCTCCGTCTTCGGCTCCGACCGGGTGGACGGTGAACGCGGTTACGAGGACGAGGTCGTCCATGAACTGGCGCACCAGTGGTTCGGCAACAGCGTCGGCATCACCGACTGGCGCCACATCTGGCTCAAAGAGGGCTTCGCGACCTATGCGGAGTGCCTCTGGGCGGAGGCTTCCGGCGGCCCCGGCGCCCACCACATGGTCCACTCCCACCTGGCCGATCTCCACCAGGCGGACCAGGACCTCATCCTCGCCGACCCCGTAGCCGACACGATGTACGACGACCGCCTCTACAGCAGGGGCGCCGCGACACTGCACGCGCTGCGGCTCAGCGTGGGGGACGAGAAGTTCTTCGCGGTCGTCAGGGAGTGGTACGCGCGATACCGGGGCGCCAGTGCGGGGACCGAGCAATTCATCGCGCTGGCCGAACAGGTGGCGGACACCGACCTGACCGGACTCTTCCGCGACTGGCTCTACCGGGGCCCGCTCCCCGCTCTTCCGCAGGGCGGCTGATCCGGCACCGGCTCACCGTGGGCGGGTGGTGCAGAACCAACTCGCCAGTCCAGGCCGTGAGTTCAGGGGGCAGCTGAGGGTTCCCGTACGCCTCTCAAGTCCCGGGAACCGTACGGCGATACGCGTACCGGCGAGCGAGTGCATCCCGAGTAGTTGCACCACGAGGGACGCTCAGCTCACGCCGAAGGACGGGTGCCCGGGGGAGGCGCGGGGGCCCGGCCACGGCGGCCGGTCCCTGCCGGGTTCCGGGGTGCGTCACGGCGGCCGGTCCCGGTGAGGTCCGGGGATGTGTCACGGCGAGCGGAGAAAAATGAACAGGCAAAGAACCTTGACGCGTTGATGGTCCAGACCAATTATGGTCCTGCCACGCGGCCCGTGCGGTCCGCGCGGCCGGTGACTCCCGGCCGGGTTCACAGGAACAGATCCCACCGCCCCTCGCGGGGCGGCTCCATCGCGTGATCCGCCTGTTCTCTCACCCCCCTGGGAGCACTTGAATGACACGTCCGAGAACCGTCCGCGCGCTGCTGACCACACTGGTCACCGTGGCCGCCTCCGCCGGGCTCGTCCTGGCGGGCGGCGGCGCTGCCCCGGCCGCCACCCCACAGCCGGCCGCCGCCCCCCTGCCCGCCCACGTCTTCGCGCCCTACTTCGAAACGTACAACTCCGACGGCCTGGCCGACCTGTCGGCCAAGTCCGGCGCGAAGTACCTGACCCTGGCCTTCGCCCAGACCGAGGCGAAGGGATCCTGCACCCCGTACTGGAACGGGTCCACCAGCCAGCCCATCTCCCCGTCCGTCTACGGTGCCGATATCACCACCATCCGCTCCCGCGGCGGCGACGTGATCCCGTCCTTCGGCGGCTACACGGCGGACAACACCGGCACCGAGATCGCCGACAGCTGTACGGACGTGGACGCCATCGCGGCGGCCTACGAGAAGGTCATCACCACCTACGACGTCTCCCGTCTCGACATGGACATCGAGGACAACTCGCTGACCAACCGAGCGGGCATCGACCGCCGCAACAAGGCGATCAAGAAGGTCCAGGACTGGGCGGCCGCCAACGGACGCTCGGTGCAGATCGCGTACACCCTGCCGTCCACCACGAGCGGGCTCGCCGACAGCGGCCTCGCCGTGCTGCGCAGCGCCGTCACCAACGGCGCGAAGGTCGACGTCGTCAGCCTCATGACCTTCGACTACTACGACGGCGCCTCGCACAACATGGCACAGGACACCCAGACCGCGGTGAGCGGTTTGCACGGACAACTGGCCGAGCTGTACCCGGACAAGAGCGACGCCCAGCTGTGGGCGATGAGCGGCGTCGTCGAGATGCCGGGCATCGACGACTACGGCCCGGCGGAGACCTTCACCACCGCCGACGCGACCGCCGTCTACAACTGGGCGGTCGCCAAGGGCATCAGCACTCTCGCGTTCTGGGCGCTGCAACGCGACAACGGCGGCTGCCCCGGCACCGGCGGCTCCGACACCTGCTCGGGCATCGCCCAGGACACGTGGTACTTCACCCACACCTTCGCGCCGTTCAGCGGCGGTGGCGGCCCCGTGACCGACGACTTCTCGCTCGCCGCGGCACCGGGCTCCGGTTCCGTCACTCCCGGCGGTTCCGCCACCACGACGGTGAAGACCGCGGTGGCCAGCGGCACCGCCCGGACCGTGGCGCTGACCGCGACCGGGGCACCGGCCGGGGTGACGGCCGAGCTCAGCCCGACGTCGGTGACCGCGGGCGGCTCGGCGCAGCTGACACTCCGCACCACGGCGTCCGCGGCCCCCGGCACATACCGGATCGACGTCACCGGCACGGCCGGTACGACCAGCCACTCCGCCACCTACACCCTCACCGTCTCCGGCCCCGGCGGGGGCACCGGTGCCGTGGTCAACGGCGGACTGGAGAGCGGCGCCCTCGACCCGTGGACCTGTCAGGACGGCGGCGCGATCGTCACCTCGCCGGTGCACAGCGGGTCGTACGCCCTCCGGGCCGCGCCCACCGCGGGCCAGCTCGGCGACTGCTCCCAGAACCTGACACTCACCCCGAACACCCACTACACGCTGCATGGCTGGGTGCAGGGCAGCTACGCCTACATCGGCGTGCGGGGCGGCGCGACGGCCAGCGCCTGGACCTCTTCGGCGGGCTGGTCCGAGCTGACGGTCCCGTTCACGACTGACGCGTCCGGCGCGGTCACCGTCTATCTGCACGGCTGGTACGGGCAGGGGCCCGTCAGCGGCGACGACTTCTCCGTGGCGTAGCGACGCAGTGCGGTAGCGGAGGTGCAGTGCGGTAACGAAGGCGCGCAGCGCGGTATCGAATAAGGAAGGGCAACGGGAACAGGGCCCCTGGCCGGGTGGTCAAACCCGGCCGGGGGCCCTGGCGCACCGGGCCGCGCGAGCGATCGGGGGAGACGGCGCGGCCCTGTTTTTCAGTTGTCCGGTCCTGCGCATCCTGCCCATGCAGACGACCGGTCGAGCCCTCTCAGCGCACATCGCCCCTGAGGGGCGGGCGGGCTCGCGGTACTGACGTTAGCCGGGCCGGACGGGGCACCACATGGGCCAAAGTCCCTTGCGGGGCGGGTATTTCGTCACCATTGGCGGTCACCAATGGTGGCTATCGAGGGCAGTGGCCTACGGCGGTCACGGATCAGGACATCACCTTGCCCACCGGGGTGATCATGTCCGCGATGAACGGTGAAGGGGAGAAGTCCGGCAGGCCATCGCAGGTTCGCCCGGACCGGTCGACGGTCGGCTGCCGCGCGCCGGCCGCCGGTGTGCGCGCCCCGGGCCGGCGAGGTTTCGGATGAGATGAGTACGCGAACTGTACTGAAGCGCGATGCGCTCCGCTCGCTGCGTCGGCGGAAAGTACCCGTCCACGCAGGGCACAACATCCTGAAAATTATAAATATCCCGCATGGATGCGCTCTCGGTGATGTTCTGGAACCTGATCGCCACTTCCCAGTCGAGGAGGTACCGGTGCAGAGCTTCGTTCCGGACCGCTCGCATCATGTGCGCCGAGAGCCCGTTACCGCGGTAATCCGAACGGACCCACAGACCGCCGGGAAAGCCGACCAGCCCCGATATGTGCGGGGTCTCCTCGGGAATGACCAGATCCATGGTACCCGTGTGCGTCGCGCAGGGGCCCTCGCAGAATATCTCCATCGTCCGAATCAGGTCGCGCACATCATGCGTATGAAACGTCCGGTAGGCGATACAGCTGGCTATACCGCCGTCCTGATCCTCTGCGCTTATCCAGAAACTCGCATCCGGAGAAAGGAAACTGTGGTGCGGATCGAACGCCGGGTTCACGCCGGTGGTACCGTCGGCCCGACTCAGATGATCACGGAACTCCGAGAAATCCGTCTTCACGGTCAGCGTCAGTCTCTGGTCGTCCAGGGACGCCCTGGCCTGTGCGACAACATTCACTGCTCTTCCTCCATGGTGGCGTTCGCCCCGTCCCGGTTCATGATCCACTACCGAGGGACGGACCAGGCCGCGATGGTCTACTTTGCGACCCGTTGACCATCCGTGGTGAGTGCGCGGATCACCTAACGACTGTGTTGGCTGATCTGCGCATTCACCGGAAAAGCGGTCGGCGCAATCCCGCGGTCCCGACTACGGAACCGTGGCGTGATCCCAGCGGTCAGGACACCGCAACGTGAATGTGGAAGGGGGCCGCGCAACGGACTCGAAATGCCGCGGTGCATCGTCAGTAATCCGCGACGCACCGCCGAGAATCGAGAGGATTGCGCCCGAGGGAACGGAGGTTGAACTCGCTATGGCGAACTCGGTTTGCGGAATCTCCGACTGATCTGCCCTGGCCGCACTGCTCTCATACACACACGATCCGAGAGAATTCATGAGTAGGTGTATGCGGTCACGAGACAAGGATGTCGATTTCGTCTATTAATCAGAAGCTCAAAAGGCTCTGCCCGCGGAGGAACCGGGGGGATTCTGCGGAGAGTTCGGTTTTGGTTCCGGGCTCTGCCCGTCACGAGCCGACGGTTCTCGCCGCTCGACCGCCCCGACAGCAACCCAAGTAGGTAGGCGTGGATGGCGGCCTGGGTGTGCCACCCACTGCAATCGGCCGCTATCCGGAACGCGACCCGGTCGAACCCCGTCCGCCAGTGAGCAAGATCCACGCCACGGCCCGCGCCCTCCATGGAACCCCCGAGGAAAAGGCGGGTCGGCGACGTCATGACTCGCCGAAACCCCCTTCCGGGCCTGCTGTTAGCTTGCGTGATATGAGACATCGCCAAATTCTGGACAAGCTGGCCGCCCGGGGACTCGTCCAGGCGCTGGACGAGGAACTGGCGCGCTGGGTGCGCGAGCAGATGGCCTACCCGGTGTCGTCGTACGCGGAACTTGAGCGGGCGGTGATACCGCCGATCCTCGTCCGATGGCGCTGCCTGCTCGATGCCGACGATGCCAGTCCGGCGACGAAGCACGTCGCGTGGGTGGCGCTCGCCACACTGCTGCACAAGTACGGGTTCCGGGACGACGCCATCACCTCGATGGCCCTGGCGGCGGTGGATGAACTCAACCGCCACGTCGTGCTCTCCGACGCCTTCGAGCGGCAATCTCCGGCAGTCAAGTCATTGCTGCGGTCGACGCCCGCCCCACTGACACGGCGGCCACGATTGCCCCGGAATGTGACGTTCCTGCGTCCCGGCGATGTCCTCTCTATCGAGCTCTCCGGGCGCTTTCATGCCGCCTATGTACGGGATTTGCACGGCATCAACGAATTTCCCGTGATCGAGTTCTATACCGGTACTTTCGCCCAGCCACCCACACCGGCGCAGCTGGAGAGCAGGGACGCGGCCCGTGACCACGGCCGGGCTCGCTTCGGCGTCGTCGGGATGACCTGCCTGCCCGACCCCGCCGGCCAGGTGAGGGCCATCGCGGCACAGCATCGCCAAGCGCCGCACGGGGCCGATCCGTTGCCAGGCAGAGGGCTTTGGCAATTGACCGACATCCTGAACCTGCAGCGAGACCTCAGGAGACTTTTCGGCGGCGCCGACCGATAGAGCTGTGGACCACGTCGAGCGAGCGAGTCGAGGCCATCCGCCATTGGCCATACCTCTGACGGCACCCACACCGGTCACTTGTTGACACCTACCGTGTCTACACCCACACCTACATCCACGGGCATGGGCGTGTGCAACGTCTCTTCCTTCGGCAGTCCTCGCCCCGAACTTGATCTTTATCGGCCTGGCGGCTGGACCACGATCTCAGGCTTCTGAACCGGTGCGTTGTCTCTCAACTGATCACCAAAGTGATCGTCCCCTGACCTGTTGTCAGTGTCGTGTGGTGAACTTGTCCGTTGAGTCGGGGAACATCAACTGGCAAGGAGATCTGCGTGGTTGTAGTCGGCGACTACACGAGGAAGGCCGGCGCAGAAGTGAAGGAGCACGAGTGCTCGGCACTCGTATCGCGTGAGCAGTTGGCCGTACTTGCGAGCCTGGATCTGGTGCTCTTGGGCGCGCCACACGATGGGGCGAAGGCGAGGGGCGAGGCGGAGGCATCTCCTGCGAATTCCTCGGCCGTGGCCCCAGCGTTATCCGGATCTGAGGCACACGGAGCCTCGCGGTGACGCGGCGGCCGGCCCGGCGCCGGGCGACGGTGAGCAAGCGGCGTCGTGGCAGCCGGAAATCTGCGAGGCAGAACGAGCGCATGATGTTCGCGCTCGGCTCCGTCGTGGGAGTCCTACTGCTCTTCGCGGTTCTGCGGTGGCTGTTGTCCCACTGGTGGTTGCTCGTCGTCATGGCGGTGCTCGCGGCGGGTGCGGCCTCTTGGTGGCTTCGCCGGAAGCAGCAACAGGCGCAGTGGGAACGGATCCGCGCGCGGGGGCTCCGCTATCAGATTTCCCAGCTGGATGCGTTGCACCACCGGCAATTCGAGTACGCGATACGGGACTTGATGCAGCGCGACGGCTGCGCGGACGCGGTACAGGTAGGGGGCGCGGGCGATGGTGGTGCCGATGTGAAGGCGACTGACCCATATGGCCGTTGCTGGGTGATTCAGTGCAAGCACCGTCGGGCCGGTTTGGGGGGTTCGCCGGTTGGGACCCCGGACTTGTATGTGCTGAATGGCACGGCGCGGCAGTTGCACGGGGCGGATGTGGTGGTCCTGGTGACCAACGGCAGGTTCTCCGCTCCCTGTGCTCCACTCGCCAAGTCCCAGCGGCTGCACTTGGTCGACCGGAGAATTCTGGGGGAGTGGGCGGCCAGTTCACGTCCGCTGTGGGAACTGTTGCCGAGGCTACCCGCACCGCGAAAGCCGGACTCACTGTCGTGAGTGTCTGTCGGTGAACTCCGTCGGCCTCGACCGTGCGGGCAAGTCCCTTGTCCTGGAGGGGGCGGGCGCGGGGCCCTCTGCTTGTCGGAGCCGGAGCGAGGTTGCCCCCGGCCAGCCAGCTCCCTGTGGGGGTTGCTGCTCTGGCTTAACAGGCGTCTTGGCTACGAAAGGTAATTGGTGTTCATGGTGTGAGGGCGAATGCTTTGTCGATGAGTGTGGCGAGGTTGGTGGTGAAGTGGTTGTGGTGGGTGATGTGGTTGATGAGGGGGGCGATACGTTGGAGCGTGGGGTATGGGTTGGGTGTAGGGGTGGTTTTGGTGTGTGGGTGGGGCGGTTGGTGCCATTTTTTGTTTTGTGTCATGAGGAGGTGGCCCAGGGTGTACTGCCAGATGGCGGTGTGGAGGTGTGCGGCTTGAGTGTCGGTCATTCCTTTGCGGATCATGGTGTCGAGGATGAATTGTGACAGGCGCAGGATGTGGGGGGTGGGCGGTGTGCCGTCGAGGATGAGGGTGACGGTCCATGGGTGTTCTTTCATTACGCGGTGTGCGTTTTCTACCGCTTTGATGATGTCGTTGCGGGGATTGTCTCCGGGGGCGGGGATGGTGAATTGATGTGAGACTTCGTCGAACAGGAGTGTCATGAGTTCGCGCTTGTCGCTGACGTGCCGATAGACGGCAGCGGGTGCTTTGCCGAGTTCGTTGGCGAGTTTGCGCATGCTGAGTCCGGCGGTGCCGTGGCGTTCGAGGAGGCGGAGTCCCGCTGCAACGATGTGGGCGCGGGTGAGTGGCTGGGTGGTGTGTGCGCGTGTCGGAGTTCCGGCAGATGTCATGTGGCGCCTCCATTCCGCACTCCGTTTCCTGTTGTCTGTGGCGGGCGGGTGCGGGGCGTCATCTTCTCGCATGATGTCGGTTGCTGGGTACTGGTTGGGTGTAACGAAATATGGTCGCCATAATTCCGCCATAATTGTGTGGCATCTGCCGGTGAACTGTTCTGTTTCGAACGGAGTACCGGTTTTGGTGGGGGGTGCGGGTGATGTGTCCATCTTTCCGGGTGCTGTTGCCGTGATGGTGGTCTTCGGCGCGGGGCGGGATTGCGGACTGTGTGGTGGAAGAGCATGTGTCGCGTGGCAGGTCCGTGTCGGGTGGGCGGTTCGGGTCCTGTGCTGCTGGATGCCGTGCGGGTGGGGCGGTGTTCCGACCCGGGGCGGCGCTGGGTTGCTGTTATGACTCGTGGTTTGTGCCGGACACCGTATTGCTGGGCCGGTCTGGTTCCGTGCATGCGGGTGCGGGTGCGTGCGCGGTTCAAGGCGGCTGGCTTCTGGGGCTGTTGCTGGTCGGTGCTGTGAGGGCTCCACCGGTTCGGCCTCGGCGATTCGGCGTGGTGTTGTCGCGGCTTTGTGTGTGGACGCTGTCTGAGCTCGTGGTGCGTTGGACGAGAGGGCCCTCGCGTCCGGTTCCCCCGCCGGCAACCCCGTCATGCCCACCGCTGACGAGATGCAGAACCCCTACTTCCAGATCTACACCCGATGTTCCGTCGCCGTGCGACGCCCGCACGGCGACGGACAACGCCGCCGGATGCCGGATGCCTGATGCCTGACGCCGGGCCTCGTAGAGGCGGCCCAGGATCTTGAACCTGCCGCTGGGGCTTCTGTGTGGGACGAGACGGGTGCTCCGCCGGTCCCAGCACGCGTTCGCCAACGCGTCGGAGACTTCGGCGACGGCGACCGTCCGCGTCCAACCTCCGGTGACCCGTCCCAGCCGAGTCACCCCAGGAGGCAAAGGGAGTCCCATCTCTCGGCTGGAGCTTCGTTGTCGATCACGTGCCCTCCGTACCGAATCGGTGGGGATCCACGGACAGCCGCGGGAGATGACGATGACCAAGCAGGCCGACTGCAAACGGCGTGTGCGCGTCCGTACGGCCAAGACCGGCGAGTCGTACGCGACCGCCCGCAACCAGATCCTCGCCGAACGACCGGACACGGCGGCTTTCGGTCCCGTCGGCGACGGGATGTCGGCGGCCTTGCACGTGAGCTACGGCGATGCCACGGATCTGCCCGGGACCGGGCTTGTCGAGCGCGTGTTGTGCTGGCGTGACGTGCTGCGTGAAGGACCGGTAACCGCGGCGGAACCGGAGGAGCTTCGCCGGATTCGGGCCGCCTTCCTGCTTCAGGCCAGCTGGGACGACGGGTCTGCACTCGCGCCGACCGGGACCGCATCCTGGCAGCCCATCGCGAGGGTACGTACGTGCTGTGGTGGGAGGCGGACCTCTACGACCAGCTCCAGATCATCCAGATCCTCGCCCGCCTCGCCGAGCTCGGTGTGCCCGCGCAGCGCATCACCTTGATCTGTATCCGGCGCGCACGCGGGCATCGCCCGCTTCGGTGGTCTAGGCACAATACCGGTGACTTTGGTGGTTTGGGGTCGTTGGGTGGGGTGTGCCAAGGCCCGGACAGGTGAAGTCGTCAGCGGACGAGCGGCTTTCGGATCGGATC
>JOEL01000069.1 GCA_000720995.1 Streptomyces celluloflavus | reverse complement strand
ACGAGATTCGCCTTAGTCTCGTGGGCTCGGAGATGTGTATAAGAGACAGCCCCAACGCCCCCTCCCCGCACAAGCCGCCCCTCCCCCCACAAGCCGAATCCAGCCAGATACCCGCCACCCGCACCGCCAACCCCCCGCCCCCGGTGGCCGGAATCCGCGCCCGTGAGGGCCGGAAGTGGCAGAAGTCGCAGAAGCTGCCCGTAAGCGGTAAAGAACACGCCACAAGGGGCGTGACATGCCGATTGGTATGCACCGAGAATCGCAGCACCACTACCCGCCCGTAACATGCGGAGGCACCCGGTGCTCAGCACGATGCAGGACGTACCCCTCACGGTCTCGCGAATTCTGACCCACGGCTCAACCGTTCACGGTGGGTCGGAGGTCATCACCTGGACCGGCGAGGGCGAGCCGCAGCGCCGCAGCTTCGCGGAGGTCGGCCGGCGGGCCGCGCGGTTGGCGCACGCGCTCAGGGACCTCGGAGCGGCCGAGGGGAGTGTCATAGGGACACTGATGTGGAACAACGCCGAGCATCTGGAGGCGTATCTCGCGATCCCCTCCATGGGGTCGGTGCTGCACACCCTCAACCTGCGGCTGCCGCCGGAGCAGTTGGCGTGGATCGTCAACCACGCCGAGGACCGGACGGTGATCATCAACGGCAGCCTGATCCCGCTGCTCGCGCCGTTGCTGACGCAGCTGCCCACGCTGGAGCACATCGTCGTCGCCGGCCCCGGTGACCGCTCCGTTCTGGAGGGCGCGCGGGCCCGGGTGCACGACTACGAGGAGCTGATCGCCGGGCGGCCGGAGAGCTTCGACTGGCCGGAGATCGACGAACGGGAGGCCGCGGCCCTCTGTTACACCTCCGGGACCACCGGCGACCCCAAGGGCGTTCTCTACAGCCACCGTTCGCTGTACCTGCACTCCTTGCAGGTCAACACCGCCGAGGCGTTCGCGCTCGGCTCCGGTGACATCGCGCTGCCCGTAGTGCCCATGTTTCACGTGAACGCCTGGGGGCTGCCGCACGCCGCGTTCATGGCTGGCGCCTCGCTGCTGATGCCGGACCGCTTCCTCCAGCCGGTGCCGCTCGCCGAGATGATCGAGACCGTACGACCGACCATCGGCGCCGCCGTACCGACCATCTGGCAGGGCCTGCTGGCCGAACTGGACGCGCGCCCACGCGACGTCGCCTCGCTGCACACCGTCGTCATCGGCGGCTCCGCCTGTCCGCCGGTCCTGATGCGCGGTTTCCAGGAGCGGCACGGCGTCCGCGTCGTCCACGCCTGGGGCATGACGGAGACCTCGCCGCTGGGCACCGTCTCGCACCCGCCGGCCGGGGTGGACGAAGAGGCGGAGTGGACCTACCGCGCCACCCAGGGCCGCTTCCCCGCCTCCGTCGAGGCACGGCTGATCGGCCCGGACGGTGAGCGACTGCCGTGGGACGGTGCCGCCGCGGGCGAACTGGAGATCCGCGGGCCGTGGATCGCGGGCGCGTACTACGGCGGCGCACACGGCGAAACGCTGCGCCCCGAGGACAAGTTCAGCCCGGACGGCTGGCTGCGGACGGGGGACGTCGGCACGATCACCCCGGACGGCTATCTGATGCTCACCGACCGCGCCAAGGACGTCATCAAGTCGGGCGGCGAGTGGATCTCCTCGGTCGAGCTGGAGGGGCATCTGATGGCCCATCCGGATGTGGTGGAGGCGGCCGTGGTCGCCGTCCCCGACGAGAAGTGGGGTGAGCGCCCGCTGGCGACGGTGGTCCTGGCGGAGGGCGTGAGCACCGGCTACGCGGAGCTGAAGGCGTTCCTCGGCGAACGGATCGCGCGCTGGCAGCTGCCGGAGCGGTGGACGGTGATCCCGTCGGTGCCGAAGACGAGCGTGGGGAAGTTCGACAAGAAGGTGCTGCGCAGGCAGTACGCGGACGGGGAACTGGACGTGACCCGGCTCGACTGACGGCGCAGGGCTGAGCAGGGCTGATGGGGGCACGGCTGAGCAGGGCCGATGGCGCTCGGTTGAGCAGGGACGATGGCGCGGCGGATGGCCGGCGCCGCCCGGCGGAGGGCGCGGGCGGCGGACGGACCGGGCGGGGGGAGGGTACGGGGCGCCGCGCCCTCCCCCGTCAGACGTTTCCCCATCAGACGTTCTTGAAAGTGCCGGTGGCCCAGAGGGCGCCGCCCGACGTCGGGCCGCCGCCCTTCCGGTAGACCACGAAGTTGCCGTCGTCCTGAAGCAGGGCGTGGGCGCCGGGGTTGCCCGCGGTACCGGTGTGCCACAGCCACTCGGAGCCGTCCGGCGGGCGGATGCCGAGGTCGCCGTCGGGCTCCATGCCCAGGGTCCAGGCGCCCTTGCCGGACGTCCCGCTGTTCCAGATGGCCTTGCCGTCGCGCTTGCGGTAGATGACGAGGTCGCCGTCGTCCTGGAACACCAGCCACACCGTCGCCGACTGGGCCCAGCTGACGCCGGCCCACATGTACTGGTTCGGGGCCGCCGGGGTGGGCGCGCACCGCGTCGGGGAGAACTCGCGTGTTCTGGTGGACCACTTGACCGTCATGCCGTTGTCACCCCAGACGGAGAGGTCGCCGTCGGAGGTGAGCCGCAGCTTGGCGTTCTTGGCGCCGTAGGTCTGGCTGTTCCAGAGGGCGCCGCCCGACGTCGGGCCGCCGCCCTTGCGGTAGACGACGAAGTTGCCGTCGGCCTGCATCACGGCGTACGCACCGGGGTTGCCCGAGGTCTTGCTCTCCCACAGGGGGTGCCTGGGCCCGCCCGGGGTGGTCACCGCGTAGAGGACCAGATTGCCGTCGGGCTGCATGACCAGGCTGGTGGTCTTGCGGAGACTGGTCAGCTCCGCCCCGGCATCGAGCCGCCCGTCGGCGCCCAGCACGGCCACCCCCGCGTCCTTCGGCGGCTCGCAGTCGACCGCGTCGGCGGCCGGGACCGGCGCGGCGACCGCCACCGCAACCAGCCCCACCACCGCGGAGGCGGCGAGCAGCGATATGAGAGTGCCCCGGAAAAAGCGTCTGCGCATGGTTCGGTACCCCTCGTGTAAAGAATCCCTCGTTGCACGGGCCGATCATCGGCGGCCGGGAGGTCAGACCCGCCTGCCGAGGCACATTTATACACGGCAAAAGGGGCATAGGGCTACAGGTCGGATTATTTCCTGTGGTCTCCGTCCGGCCCGCGCCATGGGCGGCGTACGGGCGTGGCCAGGACCTGTACGGACCCTGGCCACCCACCTGAAAACTGTCCGCACGAAGTCGGCCCGCGCGAGGGCCCGGCCGCATGAAGGCCCGGCTGTGCGAAGTCCGCCCGCGTGAATTCCGCACGTCCGAATTCCAGGTGTCCGAATCCCGGGCATCCGAATTCCGGGCGTCCGAAATCGGCGCGCGGGAAACCGTCCAGGAAACCGACCCGTGAAATCAGCCGTGGTGGATCTCTCCGTACCGAAGCCGTTCGCGCCGAAGCGGTCCGTACAGGAGTCGTCCGTACAGCAGCCGTCCGTCCGGACTCAGCTGGTGCCGATCTTGGCCAGTAGGTCGACGATCCGGGACTGGACCTCCGCGCTTGTGGAGCGCTCCGCGAGGAAGAGGACGGTCTCTCCCGAGGCGAGGCGCGGCAGTTGGGCCGGGTCCAGGTCGGCGGAGGTGTAGACGACCAGCGGGGTGTGGTCGAGCAGCCCGTTGGCGCGCAGCCAGTCGACGATGCCGGCCCGTCGGCGGCGTACCTGCATCAGGTCCATCACGACGAGGTTCGGCCGCATCTGCGCCGCGAGGGTGACCGCGTCGGCGTCCGCGTCGGCCCGCGCGACCTGCATACCGCGCCGCTCCAGCGACGTGGTCAGGGCGCCCGCGATGGCGTCGTTCTGCTCGATCAACAGCACCCGGGGCGGGTGGAGTTCACTGTCGCGCGGGGCGAGCGCCTTGAGGAGTACGGCCGGATCGGCGCCGTACGCCGCCTCGCGGGTGGCCTGTCCGAGACCGGCGGTGACCAGTACGGGGACCTCGGCCGCGCCCGCCGCCTGGCGCAGCGACTGGAGCGCGGTACGGGTGATCGGGCCCGTCAGCGGGTCGACGAAGAGCGCCGCGGGGTACGCGGCGATCTGCGCGTCCACCTCCTCGCGGGAGTTGACGATCACCGGGCGGTAGCCGCGGTCGCTCAGCGCCTGCTGAGTGGCGACATCCGGCGCGGGCCACACCAGCAGCCGCCGCGGATTGTCCAGCGGCTCCGGCGGCAACTCGTCGTCCATCGGCGGCAGATGACGGTCCATCACCTCGACGGCGCCGTTCGGGCCGTCCAGCGGTTCGGGGCCCTCGCTGCCCTCGTCGGGCGCGGAGATCGCGAAGGCGCGCCCCGTACCGCCGTCCAGCAGATGCTGCGGCGGCTGGCCCTGCGCGGGCGACGGCTGCGGGGCCGGCGGCTGCGGGCTGCCCAGGCGCCGACGTGTGTCAGTGGCCGGGGCATCGGGGGCGCCCGTGCGCGCGCCGTCCTGCGGGGGCGCGGCGAGCTTGCGCCGCCGCCCCGAACCGGGGGACGTACCACCCGGAGGCGTACCGCCGGGCGGCGTGCTGCCCGGGGGCGGCGTCGGGTGCTGCGGGTCGTTGATCTGCTGGGCGAACGGCACGCCCTGCCCGAGCGTGCGCACGCTGAACGCCCGCCCGTGCGAGTGCCCCGCCGCGTGCCCGCCGTCGTCCTCGGCCGGCGGCAGCGGCTGCCCCGGCGCGGGCGTGGGGGACTGGGCCGCGGCCTGGGCCGGGTCGTGGAACTGGTCCGCCGGGCCGTGCTCGGGGTGCCGGCCGGGGGTCCGGTCCGCGACGTGGCCGGGGGCCCGGTCCGGCGGCTCCTCGGCGGGGCTGGGACGGCCGCGCCGGCGCCCCGTCGGGGCGGGGGGAACGGCTGCGGGGGGAACGGCCGCGGTGGGCGTGGCAGGAGTGGCGGGTGCGGTGGGCGCGGTCGATGTGGTGGTGTCCGTCGACGGGGCGATGCCGGGCGCCGTGCCCGTCGCCGTACCGGTCGCGTCAACCGGCTCGTTGGGCTGCGCCACCAGCCCCTCCGGGCCCGCCACGAAGGTGCCGGACGCCTCGGAATCGGCCATCGCGGCGGCCGCCCGTTCCTCGGCGGCGGCTCGCCGGGCCCGCCGCCCGTCGGTCGGACCGCCCTCCCAACCACCTTGCGGATCAACGGAGTCGGCGCCTTCGGCCGCGTACCCCTGCCGCGTACCGGCGGCCTCGGCCTCGGCCACGCCACCGGCCACCGGCCGACGCGCCCGGCGCCGCCCCGTGCCCTCACCATCCGGCGGACCGGCCTGCACGGGCAGCGCCGGACGCGACTGCGGTGTCTGATCCGCCGCGGCGGGCGGCAGCGCGAAGGCGGTACGCCCCCCGGCGGGCGACAACGCCTCCGCCGACCGGGCCACCCCCTGCTGCCGCCCGGCGGACGGCGGCTGGGGGGAGGTCTGCTGCTGGGTGGGGAACGGCGGCTGGGGCGAGCTCTGCTGCTGAGCGGCGGCCGACCGCGGGCCGGACGAGGCCGACGGGCCGGCCGGACCGGATGCCGGGGAGGACGCGGACGATCCGGACGACGCGGCCCCGTCACCCGGTACGGACCGTTCGGGCGCCTCGGCCAGTGCCCGGCGCGCCCGCCGCCCACTCGGCTGCACGGGCCCCAGTCCCTGCACCGGCCCCAAACCCTGCGGCTGACCCTGGGCCGGGTCATGACCGGGCCCCTGGCCCTGGCCGGGACCCTGACCGTGGACCTGGCCGTGTGCCTGATCCGGAGCCTGCCGCTGCCCCGGCGGACGCGCCGGTGCCGGGGCTTGGACCTGCTCCGGACCCCGGCCCCGCCCTTGGTTCTGCCCCTGGCCCTGACCCTGGCCCTGAATCCGTTCCTGACCCTGGTTCTGTCCCTGATGTGGCGCCTGGTCCGGCGTCGTGGCGGGGCCGTGCGGCGCGCGCGCGGGCGCATCGCCCGCGGCGGACGGGAGCGCGGGCAGCGCACCGCCCTCCGGCGCCCCCTGCCGGGCCCGCCGGCGTCCGCTCGGGGGTACGGCCTCGGCACCCGCCATGCCCGACGGCAGCCCCGCACCACCCGCGGCACCGCCGAGCTCACCGTTACCGGGAGCACCGGGAGCACCGGGAGCACCGGGAGCACCGGGAGCACCGGGAGCGGTGGGAAGGCCGGGAACGGCGGGAAGGCCGGGAACGGCGGGAAGGCCCGGCGCACCCGGCGCACCCGGCACGCCCGGAACACCCGGCACACCGGGATGACGAGGGTTACGGGGATCGCCGGCGTGCCCGGCGCGGCCGTCGCCGCTCCCGTGCCCCTCCCGCTTCCCCGCCCCGTCTCCGTCCCCGCCAGTACTCCCGCTCCCGTTCCCGTTCCCATTGCCACTGCCCGCGACGCCGCGCGCCGCGCCGGCCGCCCCGTCCCCCGCACCGGCCGCACCGCTCCCGGCCGCGCCGCGCGCCGCGGTCATGCCGGGCCGGCCCTGAGGACCGTGTGCGCCGGGCGCCTGCGGCCCCGCGTCCGCTACCTGCTCCGCGCCGGAGTGCCGCGCGCGCCGACGCCCCGTCGGCTGCGCACCGTCCGCCTGGGCCGGCACTCCCGTACCACCCTCAACACCCGGGCCGCCGCGCCCCGTACGCTGACCGCCCTCCGTGAACGCGCCACCGGGCCCACCAGCCGTACCGGACCCACCAGCCGCCCCAGGACCACCGGGCCCCCGAGAGCCGCCAGGCCCACCCGACCCACCGGATCCACCGGGCCCACGAGACCCACCGGACCCGCCATCATCACCATCCCGGCCCTCGCCACCGCGACCGCCCTCACCACCGGGCCCGCCGTCCCCCAGGTCACCCTGACCACCCGGCGCCCCCTGACCACCGCGGCCACCACGACCACCCGGCCCCCGCTCCAACTCCCCCTTACCGACAGCCCCGGCCCCGGCTCCAGCCGTCGTCCCAGCCGTCGCACCAGCCGCCGTGCCGGTCGTTGTCCCGGCCGCCTTCCCGGCCTGCTGGGTGCCACGCGCCCGCGCCGCCGGTACCGGCATCACCGTCGTCTCGTTCCCGGTGGCTTCGGTCGGCCGGTCCGACCCCGTCGGCGCGGAGCCGACGGCCGCCATCGGCAGCTCCAGCACGAACGCGCTGCCGCCCGCGCCCGGCGCCCCCGGCACCTCGTGGGTCTGCACCAGACCGCCGTGCTGCCGGACGATCCCGCGGACGATCGGCTCGTGGACCGGGTCGCCGCCGCCGTACGGGCCGCGCACCTCGATCCGTACGACATCGCCCCGCTGCGCCGCCGCCACCACGATCGTCGAGTCCCGGGCGACCGCCCCGGCCCGCGCACCCGCGCCCGTCCCCGCGTCCGTACCGCCGTCACCGGCCGGCATCCGGCCCGTCGAGTCCACGCCCGCCACATCCGCGATCAGATGCGCCAGCGCCAGCGCGATCCGCTCGGCGTCGACCACGGCCTCGATCGGCGGCGCGTGCACCGCGAACTGTGCACGGCCCGGCCCGATCAGCTCGACCGCGCCCTCCACGCCCGCCGCCACGACCTCGTCCAGCGACACCTTGGCGCGGTTGAGGCGCTCCTTCCCGGAGTCCAGCCGCTGATAGCTCAGGACGTTGTCCACCAGCGTCGCCATCCGGGCCTGGCCCGCGGCGAGGTGGTGCAGGATCTGGTTCGCCTCCGGCCACAGCTGGCCCGCCGGGTCGGACGCCAGGGTGCCCAGTTCGGCCGTCAGCTCGGCCATCGGCTCGCGCAGGGCCTGGCCCAGCACCGCCAGCAGCTGCGTATGCCGGGCGGCCAGCGCGTCGAAGGGGCGGCGGTCGGTGAAGGTCATCACCGCGCCGACGAGCTGATCGCCGTCCCGCACCGGCGCCGTCGTCAGATCGACGGAGACCGAGCGCCCGTCCTTCGCCCACAGCGCCTGCCCGCGCACCCGGTGCTTGCGCCCGGACTTGAGCGTGTCGGCGAGCGGCGTCTCCTCCCACGGCAGCGGGGAGCCGTCCGGCCGCGAATGGTGGATCAGCGGATGCAGCTCCTTGCCGCCCAGCTCGCTCGCCCGGTAGCCGAGAATCTGCGCGGCGGACGGATTGACCAGGACGACCTTGCCCTCGGCGTCGACCCCGACCACACCCTCGGCCGCGGCCCGCAGGATCATCTCGGTCTGCCGCTGCTGGCGGGCCAGCTCGGTCTCGGTGTCCAGCGTCCCGGTCAGATCGCGGACGACGAGCATCAGCAGCTCATCGCCGGTGTAACCGGTCCGGTGATCGGCGTACGCGGCCTCGAAGGCGGACTCGTACGGGGTGCGGCCGTCCTCAAGATTGGCGCTGGTCACCTCGACCAGCAGCTCCCTGCCGTCCGTACGCCGCGCGACCATCCGCGTCGGCTTCGTCCGCGGGCCCTGCATCTCCTCGTCGCGGCGGCGCATGGAGCCGGGGATGCGCTTGGAGTCGAAGGTCGGCAGCAGATCGAGCAGTCCGCGCCCCACCAGGGCCGTGCCGGGCGCCTCGAAGGTCTCCAGCGCGATGGTGTTGGCGTTGACGACCGTGCCGTTGCAGTTGACGAGCAGCAGCGCGTCGGGGAGGGCGTCGAGTATGGCTGCGAGGCGAGCAGCGCCTCGGGATGGCCTGCTGCTCACGACGACGCTTCCTCCTTGTTACCGCACCTTGCCGGCCCACCGCGGCGGACCGCTGGAAGGGAGTCTACGGGCACTTGCCCGGGGCGCGGAGGCGGATGACGGGGAGGTAATGCCACGGCCGGGTGCGACTCGCCGCACGCCCGACATGTGCCCCGCGTCCTGACCTGACGCGCTACTCCGTCACGAAGCGGTCACCGGAAGCAGCGGTTGGAAGCGGTTCCAGCGGTCGATCTCACAGCCGTTCGTGCGCCGGAAATCGGCGTTCACGGGGCGGCCCGCCCAGGTCCCGGTGACATGCGCGGTGGCCGGTCCGCCGTACATCATCGTGCACTTCGCACCGCGCGGCACCGGGGCGAACAGGTCCTTGCCCCAGGACGTCTGCCGGTCGAGCGCGTCGCAGGCTCTCGCCGCGGCGCGGTGCGAACCGCCGTGGGGATGGCAGTACAGCTCGAACGTGCCGTCCGCCTTGGCGGTACCGGAACGGGTGACGGTGACGGTGAGGTGGTCGGTGCCACGGCCGAGACGGCCCGCACCGAGCCCCGCCGCACTCACCGCGCCGCGCCACGCCTCGTCCACCGGGCCGGTCCCGGCGCCGTCCGTCGCGCCGGGCCCCGCGTCCGCCGCGGACCGGTGCGGCACCAGCGGGATCGGGGCGGCCGAGGCGGCCGGCACGGTCGTGACGAGGGCGGACACGGCGGCGACGATGGACAGGGCGGCGGTGGCCACGGCGTGGCGGGACGTCCGGCGGTGCGGCATGACGACTCCAGGGAGGCGGGGCGGGCGGTACGGGGTACCTACGAGCGGGGGCGCGCGGCTGCGGTCTCCGCGCGGCCCCGACTCTCCTAACGCGCCGCCGCCCCCGACGTTGCGCTGCAGGAACGTCTTTGCCGCGTTGCCCGCCCGGCGAGTACGGTGGGGGGCGATTGGTGACACCGCACTGAGCTGTGCCATCATTCGGACACACCACAGCGCGGTAACGCGCGTGGGGTGTGTGGAGGCGTCGCCTAGTCCGGTCTATGGCGCCGCACTGCTAATGCGGTTTGGGTCTTACCACCCATCGAGGGTTCAAATCCCTCCGCCTCCGCTCTCTTCGTTCAGGCCCTGGTCGTACACGACCGGGGCCTGAGTGCTTTCCGTGTGCCGTGTTCCGTGTCCGGCCCCCGCCTTCCGCGTACTGGCCGGCTGCCGTCCCCCTTCCCGCGCAGCTTCGCCCCGCGGCGTCCGGCCCGCGGTATCTGCTCCGCCCCGTCATCACCGTCTCGTGTCCATATCTGTGGGCTGTCTGTCCTCATAGAACAGGGCACCGGCAGCTGCCACGAGCCACGCTTGACCCATGGCACCCAAGACACCTGAGACACCTGAGACACCTAAGACACCTAAGACACCTAAGACGACGGATAAGTCCCACGAGACCCCCAAGGCACCTAAGCCCCCCGAGACGCCGCAGGCCGGAAGCGGCGCGGGCCCGGGAAGCGGCCCGGAACGCATCGGGGGCATCGCCATCCCGGACAGCGGCCTCGCCAAGGAGGCCACCGAACTGGTCCGCGACCTCACGGACGACCTGATCTACCACCACTCCCGCCGCGTCTACCTCTTCGGCGCCCGGCACGGCCAGGAACACGGTCTCGTCTTCGACCCGGAGCTGGTCTACATCGGCGCGCTCTTTCACGACCTCGGCCTGACGGAGAAGTTCCGCAGCTCCCAGCAGCGCTTCGAGCTCGACGGCGCCGACGAGGCCCGCGCCTTCCTGACCGCCCGCGGCATCCCCGAGGACCGCGTCCGCCTCGTCTGGGAGGGCATCGCCCTGCACACCACGCCGGAGATCCCGCACCACATGGCCCCCGAGGTCGCCCTCGTCACCGCCGGCGTCGAACTGGACGTCCTGGGCATCGGCTACGACACCCTCCCCCCGGAGACCCGCGACGCGATCACCGCCGCCCACCCCCGCCCCGACTTCAAGCGCCGCATCCTCCACGCCTTCCACACGGGCCTGGCCCACCGCCCCCAGACCACCTTCGGCAATGTGAAGGCCGACGTCCTGGACCGCTTCGAAGAGGGCTACACCCGCCCGAACTTCGTCCGGATCATCGAGGACTCCCCCTGGGACCAGTAACCCCAAGAAACTCGCTACGAGGGCGTTTGTGCAGGTCAGAGGCGCTATGTCGAATGGATTTCGCCTCACGGCGCAGGTCATGTAATGTTGTCCACGCAACGCCGACCGGAAAGAAAAACCGCCGGAAAGCCAAGCGCTCGTAGCTTAACGGATAGAGCATCTGACTACGGATCAGAAGGTTGCAGGTTCGAATCCTGCCGAGCGCACAGCAGGTTAAAGCCCCCGCCGGGTTCTCCGGGCGGGGGCTTTGTCGTGCCGTACAGCAGTGAAGTACAGCAACGGGTCAGTCGGCGCCGCCCATGGCGCCGGACAGCATCGACAGGGCTTCGCGCACCGCTTCGTCATCCGCTTCCGCGTAGACCTCCATCGTCATCGCGATCTGCGAGTGGCGGAGGATGCGCTGAGCCACCTTGGGGTGGACCTTCAGGAGGACCAGCAGTGCGGCGCAGGTGTGCCGGGTGTTCCGCAGCGGGATGACCCGGAGGCCGGCGCGGCGAGCGCGCAGCGCGAACATTCGGGTGAGGTTCCCCGGCTCGATCGGCGTGCCGTACTTCGTCGTGAAGATCAGGTCATGGCTGTCCTGCCAGAGGGCGCCGGCAGCTTTCCGGTCCCCGGTCTGCTGAGCGCGGCGCATCCGGAGAGCCTTGAGACAGAAGGCCGGCAGCGGCAGGAAGTCGTCCGACTCCTCCGTCTTGGTCTCGCGGTGGAGGATCTGATGCCCCGCCCGCTGGATCTGGTGATCCACGTACAGCTCGCCGGTCTCGAAGTCGACGGACTTCCAGGTGAGTCCCAGCACCTCGCCCCGGCGGAGTCCCAGGCACAGGACGAGCACCCAGGCCGCGAAGAGCGGGTCCTCGCGCGCCACCGCGTCCGCCAGGAACCGGCTCGCTTCAGCTGCGGACCAGGGCTTGATGCGACGGCGCCGGGGCTTGGGGACCTTGACCAGGGCTGCGACGTTCTTGCCGATCTCCTCTTCGGTGACGTCGTGGGTGAGCGCGGCTCGCAGCGCATCACGGGCAGCCTGGACGACGCGGCGGGACGGGAATGCCTCGCAGCACTCACCGGCGGCACAGCAGCGACGGCGGCCGGGAGCCCGCTTGGCATCCTTGCCCTGGGCGCAGCACTGGCAGATGCCGGACAGCTTGGTCAGCCATTCCCGCACATCGCGCACGGTGAGCTTGTCGAGCCGCTTGGGGCCCAGGTGCGGCGCGATGTAGAGCCGCACCGAGCCCTCGTACGACACGTACGTGAGCGGGGCGAGGTTGGGCTTCACGATGGACTCAAGCCAGTAGGAGAGGAAGGCGTCGAGCGTGCGGTGCCGCGTCGGCATCGGCCCCTTCTTCGCTTCCATGTGGAGCTTGAGCCACTTGTCGTGGACCTCGTCGCGGGTCTTGCCGTAGACGTACTTGCGCTTCTTCGTGCCGTCCGGGGTGGTGACCCAGACGTAGGCGGCGAAGCCGTTCTTGTAGGGGTAGATGGAGCCTTCGCCGTTGCCGCGCTTGCCGCTCATGCCGACCACTCCATCTCTGCGTCACGGGCGAGGCGTGCGATGTACTCGTCGACCCAGCGGGGGAGGATGCGGCGGTTGCGGCCGTCCTTGATGGAGCGGATCTCGCCGGTGAGCACGAGCATCTTGGTCTTGGAGAGGCCGTAGCCGAGCATCTGCGCGACTTCGGCGGTGGTGTGCCACTTCCTTTCGATGACTGTGGTGGTCATGGCCGGTTGTCTCCTTCGGCTTCGGGGCGGGTGTGTTCGTGGTGGGTGGTGGTGGCGAGCCAGGATTCGCCGGGGGTGAGGCCGGTGCCGGCGAAGGTCCAGTGGGAGAGGACGAGGGTGGTTTCGGCGGTGGTGGTGGGGGTCGGCTCCGGGGCGTTGGGCTGGGCTTGGAGGCGTTGCCATTCGGCGCGGGCGGTGCGGAGGGCGCCGAGGGTGGTGGAGTAGTGGCGAGTCTTGGTGGAGAAGTGGCCGCGGAAGTCGAGCATGTGGGCCCAGGCGCGGAGCCGGAGGTGTTCGAGGTCGCGGCGTGCGCCGAGGGTCCATGCGGTGCGGATCATGTGGCGGGCGTGGTCATTGAGGTCGAGTTGGGCGAGTTCGGCGAGGAACTTGAGCGGCCGATCGAGGGTGCCGGTGGCTGTCTCGGCGCCCTTGGTGGCGTACTTGGCGATGTAGGCGGCTACCGCGCGTTCGGTCAGTTCGGTGCCGCCGTTGAAGTCCGCGGAGCGGATCGGGCGGATGTCGAGTTGCTTGCCGAAGGTGAAGGTGTGGCGTCTGCCGTCGACGGCCGGGCCGGGGACGGTGGCCTTGGCGGTGGCGGCCTGGATGGCGTCGGTCAAGAGGTCGGTGGTGGCCCAGGTCGGGGGTGGGGTGTTGCTGCCTGTGGGGCCATCGAGGCGGATGACGGCGTGGAAGTGGACGGCGCCGCGCTTTTGGTACTCGGCGACCTTGGCGAAGGAGACGCGGGCGTGGTGGCGGAAGGCCCGTTGGGTGAGGCCCGCTCGCTTGGCGATCTCCCGGCGCAGGTAGATCGAGAAGCGCCGCCATAGGGCGCCAGCGTGGGCGTTCCAGAGCACGGCTGCTTCGTAGTCGTACGTGTCCGGGTTGATCGGGGTGCCCAGCTCAGGTGCGCCGTCGGGGTGGAGGGTGCCGCAGCGGCAGGGGCGGACGGTTCTGCCGGGCCCTGTGGGGCGGTTGTGGACGGGGCCGAAGGACGGGGCGGTGAAGGTGGCGAACACGCGGGGGTGGGTGGCGACGTGTCCGGGGGTGCCTTTGCCGCCGCGGAGGCCGGTGGTGATCAGTTGGTAGGTGTCGCGGCGGTAGGTCTCGGCGCAGGTGGGGCACCGGGTGGTGCGGCGGTTGTTGCAGCGGACGAGGAGGTGGCCGGCGGGCAGGTCGGCGGCGTGCAGCTCGGAGAGGATCTGGCCGGTGGTGGGGTGGATCTCGGTGCGGTGGCCGTCGAGGCGGATGGGTTGGCCGCATCCGCCCAGGCCCCGGAGTTGCCGGAGCAGGGCGGGCATGGTGCCCAGGGAGGCCAGGGCAGCCAGGTGCTTGATCGGAGGTGTGGTGCGGGCGGGCATCAGGCGGTCTCCTTGGCTAGTTGTCTAGATGTGCTTGCCGTTGACGATGTGAACCCCGGTGCGGGTGCCGGACTCCACGGCGGGGGCGAGGAAGGTGTGGGCGAGCCAGAAGCCGAAGAGGGCGATCACGATGGCGGCCCACATGCGGATGCCGAGGAACTTGATCGCGGCCCAGGCGACGACGCCGAGGACGAGGACCAGGGGCAGGGTGACGGTCACGGGCGGGGGCCTTTCAGCGGACGGGGCAGAGGTGGGTGCGGGCGGCCAGTTCGGCGGCGGAGCGGCTGTCGTAGTCGGCGGAGAAGCCGCAACGCGGGGCCGTGCACGCGGCGGTGTTCTTCTCCCGGCCCTTCGTGTCGTAGGAGGTACCGATCTGGACGGGGCCGATGCGGACGATGTTGCGGAAGCGGCGGTTGGCGGGCATCAGCGCTTCTCCGGCTCGCGTACGAAGTCGTCGGCGTGCTCGGTGAGCCAGCGCGCGATCTCTTGGCTCTCGTCCGGATCGGCGGCGAGGATGACGGGCTCCGCGGTTGCCATGGCCTCAACGAAGCGGTTTTTGCGGGTGAGTTCGGCTGCGCGCTGCAAGGCGCGGAGGGTGGATGGACGCATGGGGTGAGCTCCTTTCACAGTTGGGCGGCGAGGGCTTCGGCGAGTGGTGCGGGGACGCCGAGGCGGGCGCGCAGGGTTGTGGTGTCGATGGGGGTGCCGGTGCGGGAGTGGTGGTCCGCGGCGACCTTTCGGGCGTGGTCGACCAGGGCGGCGGGGACGGGCGGGGCCGAGGGTGCGGGACCAGGGGGCGCAGCCGGGGCAGGTTCGGGCTCTGACATCTCCTCGCTGGACTCGAACTCGGCGGGCTCCAGCTCCGGCTCGGCGAACATCAGGCCGGATGCCGGAACGCTGACCTGTTCCGCTTCAGGCGCGGGGGCCACCTCCGCCTCAGCCCGTCGGGGGCTGGAGTGCGCGAGCAGGGTTCCGCCGAGGAAGGCGACCGCGGGCCATCCGGCGACGAGGATGCGTAGCCAGGCCGGGACGGCGTGCACGTCGAGCAGTCCGGCGGTCGCCACGTTGGCGCCGAGGGACGCGGTCAACGCGATGACGAACCAGCACCACCCGGCCCGTTTGGCAGTCCCGGATCGCAGCCGCCGCCAAGCAGCCACGAGCAACAAGTCCACAGAGACCGGGTATGCCCAGCCCTTCCAACCGTCCTGCCCGGCCGCCGCCGCGATGTCGTGCAGGTGGGCGAAGGACAGGGCAGCCGCGATGACGGCCTGGACGAGCACCGCGTCCACACGGCCCAGGTAGGCGCGCAGCATGGGCGGGCCTCCTTCCGATTTCTGGCATGGATCGGGTAGGGAACTGGCGCGAAACGGTCGCGCCGGCCGTTGGGGGAAGGTGGGTTAGCCGGTCACCGGCAGCGGTTTGACCAGCGAGAACGGCGGGTTGGTCGGCCCAGCAGGTACGACGGGCCGGAAGCGATCGAGCGCCGGAACGTCAGGCACCAGGTGGGCCGAGGCAGCGCACGCAGCGGCGGCATCGGCGAGCGACAGATACGGGGTGCGGATGCGGGACCAGCCGCCGGAGTTGTCCCCGGCGACGGCCAGGCCGGGCCGTTCGGGCGCGATGCCGCAGGCGGCGACGACCGCCTCAGGGGCAATGTCCCCAAGAGCCATCTTGGCCGAGGCTTCGTCGTTGACCCGATGGCAGACACGGCCGGTGAGCTGGGCCCGCAGCATGGTGGCGCCCTTGCCCAGTTCGGCCACCTCGTCGACGACGATCACCACCGGCACCGGGCGTTCGGACTCCGGCAGGCCCCAGATATCGGAAGCGATCTCCTCGTCCGGGGTCCCCGGGGCGATGCCTTGCCGGGCCTTGATCAGGTCGTACCGGTCCTCCATCAACCGCACCAGCACCGGCAGCAGGTCAGCCGCCTGCCCGGGGTCCGTGGCCAGTGCCGACAGCCGTGGGGCGAAGGGTGCCAGCTCCACCCCCCGCTTGCAGTCGATCCCGACCAGGGCAACCGGCTGCGGAGCGAGCCCGGCGACCAGGTGGCGAAGGAACATCGACTTGCCCGAGAGCGTGGCGCCCAGGGTGAGTTGATGCGGGATCGTGCGGTAGTCGCGGACGTACGCGGTCGCGTCCTCCCGCAGCGCCACCGGCACCTTGAGGAACCCGGCCTCGGTCTTCCGCGGCATCCGGACCTTGCGGAGCACGTCGAAGCCGACGAGCCGCAGTTCGACCACGCCCGGCTTGACCTCGGATACGTACACCGCGTGGACACCCCAGGCGTGCCGCAGCCGTTCAGCCGAGGCCGCCACGTCTGCCGGCTCTTGGCCCGGGGCCAGACGGAGCCGGACCCGCATGCCCGTCGAGGTCGGTCGGATCAGTCCCCGACGAGGCGGAACCGGCCGCACCTCGCGCCGAGTCGCCGCCTGGACGAGCAGAGCGCGGAGGCGGGACGGCTGGACGGTCAGCCCGCACGACTCCATGGTCGAGCCGTACGTACCGAGCAGCCGGGCCGTGGAGATCGGCAGGCCGGCCGTGCACCAGAAGGCGGCCGGGTGCTTCGCCCGGAGGTAGGCGCCCCCGCCACCGAGTGCGGCGACCGGAGCACCCACCTCCAGCAACGTCAGCAGATCGGACACGGCGATCAGGCCGCCGCCGCAGCCGGAACGGGGAACTCGGCGGGCATCACGGCCGTGGCCCGGAAGGCGATGCCGTGCCGCGCCTGACCGTTGAACGTGGACTCCCACGGCCGAGCCACCAGACCGGCCAGCGAGACCGGAGCCCCTACCGCCAGCCCCTCGGTCAGCCCCTTCTCCGGCACGGTGACCTTGACCAGCGACGACTCGCCGTCCTCGATGTAGACGACCCCGAGCGTCCACAGCACGTCACCGGTATTGGCGTCGGTGGCGACCTCACCGGTCCGCCGGTCCTTCAGCTTCTTCTCCGGAGCCTCGGTCAGCAGGATCGTGGCCGCCGAGGTCTCCACGCGGATGGAACGCAATGCCTTCTCCTTCTCCATCGACAGCTAGTCATCTAGACAAGCTGCTGTCTGCGGCCCCTATGACGAGGGAGCCTGGCGGCAACTATGACATAGAGACGGCTGCTCGTCTATACAAGAACCCACTCTCACGTGTACGAGTCGGCGGAGGAGGGAGCGGAAGCACCTCAGCGTTCCATCCGCCCAAGTGTCAGTTAGCCGGGAGCTGGTAGTTCAAGACGTACGCATCGGCAGCCATCACCGTGTCGCAGACCTCGACCGCGCGGCCTTCGGTGTCGTGGGCGGTACGGACCAGGTGAATCACCGGGACGCCGGAGGCCAGCCGGAGCGTCTTGACCTCCTGGGGCGAGGGCATCCGGGCGCGGATCTCCTCGTCGAAGTGGTCGAGGCGGTGCCCCAGCTCTTCCAGCCGGGCGTAGATGCCGCCGGGGCCGGGGTTGGGTTCGGCGATCGGGGTGCCGGTCGCCAGGTCCAGCGGGATGTACGACGTAGCGAACTCGACCGGCCGGCCGTCGAGCAGATAGCGGCGGCGACGGGCCAGCACCCGGCGCGGTCCGCCCAGACGGGTAGCGATGTCCTGCGAGGGGCGTTCCTCCTTCACCTCAAGACTGTCCACCTCCGGCCGGCTCCCCGCGGCTTCCGCCTCCACAGTGAACGCCGACTTGCCCTGTTCCCGGTGCCGCCGGGCGAAGCGGTCCGAAGCCAGCCGCCGGACCGGCGGACGCGGCCGGACGAAGACACCCTTGCCGTGCTCGGAGACCACCAGCCCCTCACCCTGGAGGAGGGATAGAGAGTTGCGGACGGTCATCCGCGATACGCCGTAGTGCTCGACCAGCTCAGTCTCGGACGGGAGCTTGTCGCCCTCCTTGAACCGGCCCTTGTCGATCGCTTCGCGAAGCTGATCGGCGATCTGTCGGAACACCGCGCGGTCACTGGTGGGATCCAGTGCGCCGAGCGGGGCGGTGGCCTGTGCGGGCATTTTGACTCCTTTAGGTATCTAGACGAGCGGCTGACACTTGTTGCTACGGTGGGAAGCCTAGCCAGCCGAGGGGATCGAAGTTCCGTGAGCACCGAGCGCCCGCACTCCGTGAGCGTCGCCGGCGTCATCGTCGACGACCGGGGCCGGGCTCTGCTCATCCAGCGCCGCGACAACGGCCAGTGGGAACCGCCCGGCGGCGTACTCGAACCAGGCGAGACCATCCTCGACGCGCTCCAGCGCGAAGTACTCGAAGAGACCGGCATCAAGATCGCCCTTCCGGCGGCCCTGACCGGCATCTACAAGAACATGACCGGCTTGATCGTCTCGATGGTCTTCCGTTGCGAAGCCGTAGACGGCACCCCCACCACCGGCGAGGAGACTCGCGCCCTGCGCTGGGTCACCCGCGAAGAAGTCACCGAGCTCGCCGACGAGGCGTACGCGATTCGCGTCCTGGACGCCCTGGACGCGGCGTCGCCACCCACCGTGCGAGCACACGACGGCGTGAAACTCATCTAGCACGAACCCACTACCCATAGCGGCCTACCAGCGCAAAGGAGCTTGTATGCACGAGTATATGAGCAGTCGCCTAGCTGTTGGACTCGATTGCCCAAGTTCGCTGGAGAAGTTTGGCGACGGTGGGCGGACGGCGTGCGGCATCGGCCGTGATCAAGCAGCTGGCGTCAGTGCCGGTTACCGGTGCGAAGCTGTCGCCCACACGCCTCACGAGAGCTGTTCCATCTCCCTCGGCTTACGTTTCGCGGCCACTCCACGCCTCGCACTGCGTTGGCTTCGCCGCCGAGCCATCGACATCGCCGACCAACTCGATGCCCCGGTAGCCCGACCGGTTCACCACTGGCTCAGTGATCACGCCGCCCACGAGTACGCGCTGCTCACCCTCGCGCGAGGCGACTCCTACCTCTTCGCGATCTCCGATGAAGCCACCCGCTACACGCTGTCAGTGAGCCCCGCATGGAACACGAAATGAACCACGAAGCCATGCCCGCGCTTCGCCCCGGTTACTGGTGCGAATGCTGGACCCAGAGCCCGGCGACCGGCGAGGACCCTGTCCTACTCGCCTCCTGCGAGGCCCGCAACGCCGTTCAAGCCGTCCGATGGATCCGCGTCGCACTCCGCGGGATCACCTCAGCCCTCGAACCTGAGACAGCCGCATGCGCCCGTAGTTGGCTGGCCGGCGGCTACGTCAGCGCCATCGAGGCCCTCGCGTACACCACGCCCTACGCCGTCACCATCAGCCACCGAGACACCCACATCGAATGGACCGCCCGGCCCGTACTCTTCCTCGGCCTGGCCGATCGCGAGGCGACCGAACTCCCATCCTGCGCCGGGAAGTTCACACCACGACCAAAAGCCCCCACGCCCTACTGAGTAACAACCTTCTCTACAGGTTCAAGGCGGCTCGCCCTGCTCGCCGCGCGCGGCCCGGACCCCGGCCGGGCCTGCGCTCCTGTCTCCGCCCCGCTCCAGCCCGGCCGGGGTCCGTGCCGCGCTCAAAGCAGTCAGGCGCCTGACGTCAGAGAAGGGGTACTTCGTGGCTGGGGGCTCCGCGGCTTTACCCACCTCCCCGGTCCGGGTCCCGCGTCGAGCAAGACCAGGGGGCCACTCGTGCTAATTGCGGTCAGGCACAAAGCCTGCCCGAGTTGCCAACCAGCGTACGGCCCCCTGATCATGCTCGACCCCAGACCGGGCAGGCCACCGGCCAAACCCGCTCCACCGACCTAACTATCTGGCTCCGCACCTCAGCCAACAGCGCCCCGGGCAACCGAGATGCAGTCCATACTGTCGCAGTAGGGCGATAAGGGAGGGGAGCCGCATGTCGAAGCAGCTGACGTTCAAGGAGGACCAGGTGGGGCTGCAGGAAGAAATCGTGAAGCGTTCTCGTGAGATCCATACCGATCGGTACAGCATGGCAATTAATGAAGCGCTATCCATGTACGATAATTCAGATCTGGAAATTCACCCCGAATTCCAGAGGATCTTCCGGTGGGGAATTCAGCAGCAGTCCCGTCTGATCGAGAGCGTCTTCCTCGGCATTCCCATCCCTCCAATTTTTGTTGCGGCTCGCAAAGACGGCGTTTGGGATGTCGTAGATGGAGTTCAGCGACTGTCCACTCTTTTCCGATTCATGGGTGCGCTGCGAAGGGATGATGGGGAACTGGACACCCCCGCCCCGCTTACGGCCGGAGACTATCTGAAAAGCCTTGAGGGGGTGGTATGGAGTGAGTCAGTGGTTCCTCGCGAGGCTGAAGGTATCACCGTTCTCTCGGAAGCCCAGCAACGCTTCTTTAAACGTGCTCGACTCGATTTCCAGATCGTCGAGCATACAAGCGATGAACAAGCGAAGTTCGACCTGTTCCAGCGGCTAAATAGCGGCGCCCATCTTTCCGAGCAGGAGGCTCGAAACTGCCTTGCTGTGATGCTGGACCCAACTTTCTATAGGTGGCTCCAGTCACTAGCCTCAACTCCTGCATTCGAGCAGACCGTCAGCATTACCGAACGGCAGGAGGAGGAGGCGTACGGTGTCGAGCTTGCCCTCCGCTATCTCTCCGTTATTACCGCTCATCGATCTGACCTCTCTGGCCTTTCTGACGTTGGCGAGTTTCTAACTTCTCGAATGCGTCATTTCATCGAATCTGATGATTTCGATCGAGACTTCGAACGTGCACGCTTCATGGACATCTTTTCCTGGCTGAATGAGGCCCTCGGGGAATCATCCTTCAAGCGTTATGACGTTGCAAAGTCTAAGCACAGCGGAAGATTCACGGTTTCCGCCTTCGAGGCGGTGACAACTGGGTTGAGCCTCAATTATGAACACTGGAAACAGCTAGAAGATGGAGTCCGACCGCGGCTCCTACGCCAGAGGGTGCAGAACGTCTGGAAAGATGAGACATTCCGTAACCGGGCTGGCGCAGGGAAGTCGGCAGAGCTGCGCATCCCTCACATGTTTGAGGTTGGTCAGAAGGTATTCTCTCTGGGGGATTAAGTGCGGACACTCGTTGAACTCCAGGATTCACTAGACGAAGATCTTGCGTGGCGCCGCAGTGAGCTTCACGGCTATCTCAGTACAATTCGAAGGGCGAAGTCTGAGAGCACCACTCAGCGCACCCTTTGCCGCGCAGGCGTACCTCTCCTTTACGCGCACTGGGAAGGTTACGCGAAGCATTGCTTGTCAATGTACCTTCAGTACGTCGGACGCCGCCGCTTGACCTATGGAGAGCTTCATCCTGCCTTCGTGGCGCTTGGCCATGAGGCCGCGCTGGACTCTCAGGAAGGACTTTCCGCGGCTCGTAGAGTTGTACGACGGGCGCAATCGATCCTCACGGGAGATACTACGCGAGCGCAGATTCCATGGCGTCGAGGCGTGGATACTCAGTCCAACTTGAACAGCACCAGATGCTTCGATTTGTTTGAATCGCTAGGCCTCGACTCTTCTCCTATCCAAACCAAGACGAGGCTAATCGACTATGAGCTACTAAGAGTGCGGAACGAAATAGCCCACGGTCAATATCTAAGTGTCGACGCGGATTCATATGAAGAGTTGCATTTAGAAGTTCTCGGGATCATGGATTTCGTTCGAAATGCCGTTGGCGCCGCAGCGGAGAACCAGACATACCGAAGACGCAAGGAACTCTAGGTTTTACTTCGAGCGGGTATTGGTAATGCCTCCTGGATAGCCCCGTTCGCCGACCTGAGCCCACGCCATTTCGGCAAGCTGATCATCGCCCTGGCTGTACGCCAGACCGTCTCAGTTTCCGTCTCATTTGCCGCCGTTCAAGCGCGACCATCCGCATGGGGTCGTCCCAGCACTGCCCTGCCCATGAACTCAGGTGAACGAGCCTGCACTCCGCCCAGCAGGGGACCAACAGACTTGGAAAGAGTGTTGGCCGGGTGACGAGGGGGGTGGGGTCTGGGGCTGCAACATAGTCCCGAGGTGGTTCTCGGGGACCTTTATGCCCACCCCCCTTGACCGCGGACCTCGAAGGTTCTCTGACCGGTCTCACTCCACCAGGCAAGCTAGCAAGGCGCACTGACAACCGCCTCGCGCGTGGCCTGCGGTACAGCAGCGAAGTACAGCAACCCCAGCAGCCAGCAGTGCCCCGTACCGGCCCTCATGATCCTCCGGACAGCCTCTATGACCTCCAATGATCGATGCCTGTAGAGCTACGGATCAGAAGGTTGCAGGTTCGAATCCTGCCGAGCGCACAGCAGGTCAGAGGCTCCGTCGAGGAATCGACGGAGCCTCTGGTGTCTCTCTTGACGGCCGTGATTGACGGCGACTGCCTCGGACATTGGGGCACGCCGGATCAGATGGCCGCTGGAAGGCCGGCGGATCTGTGATCAGCAGGCCCTCCGGCTCCGTCACTTTCTGGATCGCCGTGAGCGGCCGCATCTCGGCCGGTCTTCAGCGAGTGGTGCCGCAGCGGCGGTCGGCGGCCATGAAGGCGACGGATGTGACTCCTTCGGCAGTGCCGAGCGAGCGCCGTACCTGCCCCGCTGACGGCGACCACCGCGCATAAGGGCTGACCGCAGCCGGCGGCGGCCCTGCACGTGGGGCTGGGCATAAGCGCCGCGCGCCGTCCCAAAGGTTCGGGGTCGCGTCAGACGGGGTCGCGGTCGCCGCCGTTGTTGATAAAGGTCTTGATCACTACTCCGGTTTTGCGCTTGATCCACAGGATGTCGTCACGTCCGTCGCCATTGAGGTCGGCAAACTCGCGGCGTACCGTCTTGCCGTCGAGGCCGCCGCCGTTGGCGATCTGCACTTCCTTCTCCCAGACGAACTTGCCGTCGCTTGCGGCACCGCGGTTCATCCGCGCATTCAACGGCCCTTTCGTGGTTTCGACCAGATAGTCTGCGCGTTTATCGCAGTCGACGTTATGGAAGGTGGGTAGCTGTCCACCATTCAGGCCGTCGCTGATGACGTTTTCGAGGTGCTTCCATTCAAGCTGGCCGTACTGGTTGCTGCCGAGATTCAACCACGCTTGTACCGCGCCGGACGCAGTGTCGACCATCAAGTAGTCGTCGCGCCCGTTTCCATCGATGTCGGCAAACGTAATCATGGCGCCTTTCCCCATGTTATTGGGGATTCGCGCATCGATTCTCCACTTGGGCGGGCCAAATTGGTCGTCTCCGCTGCACTTCCACGCCTTCACGGCTCCGGTTTCGTGGTTGACCACCAGATATTCGTCGCGTCCGTCTCCGTCGATGTCGGCGAAATCGATGTCCTCCTTTTCGGCGTCGAAGCCGTCGACGCCGGAGGTCATAGACACGACACGTCCCCACTTGAATTTGCCGTCAACGTTTCTGAGATTATTCCATACCCTCACCGCTCCGGTATCGCGGTTGACCACAAGGTAGTCATCGCGTCCGTCTCCGTCGATGTCGGCGAAGGTGATGTATTCCTTATCGGCATCGAAGCGGCTGTCCGGAGCGATTTCCTTGTCGCTCTCATCCCATCCACCCGGGTATTCGTTGCACAGGCGCATTTTCGATTCGTCCGGCTTGCTGTCGGCCGCGTTGTTCCTGGAGGTGGGATCACCGCCGTGAGCCGCAGCCGTCGACGTTCCCTTGCCGGGCTTGTCGGCATCGTTGCTGTTGGCTGACGTGGAAATGACAGCGTTGACGACGCCGAAAACCCCTCCGCCGAAAGTCGTGATCACAGCGACAACGAGAGCGACCTTGCCGGTTTCGGACAGGCCGCTGAACCACTCCCGCACCGGGCGCCTGCGTAACTGCTGCGGGGGAGAAAGGGATTGCCCGGGACTTGAGCCAGGAATGGGGTCCGGGTTGCCACTCTGCGATGACGGTTCCGAAGACAACGAGCCCCCTGGTTTTTCGACTGGCTGCTGGATCCCAAGACGATAGAGGAATCGAGTGGCCGGGGCCACAGACCGAGGCCGGGCGGAGAGGCCGGTGAGCGCAGCATGTCGCAAGCAGCGTGGAAGGGAAGTCTTCGAGCCGGCTGCGTAGGGCGCTCTGCCGGCTGGCACCTGCTTGATCCGCAGAGGAGGAAGGAAAGCGGCCCCTGCCCCGGAGATTCCTGGTCAGGGGCCGTCCATCTGCGGAGGCTGTGGGATTGGTCCCGCAGTGCGGGGCTATCGCACAGCACTTCTCAAGACCGCTGAATCTTTCGGGGCTCTCCTGCCGTATACGTGGGTCAGGCCGTCGTGAGGTGGCGGTCGGGAAGCACGCACACCACGCACGCGTCGGACCGGTCAGCCACGGAACGGCCATGGGGGCGCGGACGGAGTTCCGTGTCAGCCCCGGCCGAGGACGCAGAACTCGTTGCCGGCCGGGTCGGCCAGGACGACCCAGGAGACGTCACCCTGCCCCACGGCGGCCCGTGTCGCGCCGAGACCTTCGAGCCGGGCGACCTCCCTTGTCTGATCCTCGACGGGGTCGGACATCACGTCGAGATGGACGCGGTTCCCCACGACCTCGTCGTCGGGCGTGCGGCGGAACTCCAGGTACGGCCCGACGCCCTGACCCACATCGGCGGGCGTCGCCCCGAGTTCCTTCAGCCGTGTGACCAACTCCGTCTGATGGGCATCGGAGGTGGTGGCAAGCTCGATGTGCATGCGGTACTTCACTGTCTCCGGGTCCGGGACGCGGCGAGATCGATGCAGACGGCGGACGGGTCCGGCCAGGCGAAGCCCACGGGTTCCAGGTTGGTGACGCCGGGCCCTTCGCTGGAAACGTCCCAGCCGAGCGCCTCCGCCCAGAACTGGCCGAGCGCCGAGTCGTCCCGGGCCTTGAAGTTCACCTGAACAAGTTGCAGCGTCATGCCGCACAACTTAGGTGATCCCCCCTTGGGCAGGCGTGCGAGTTCTTTTGGGCACCTGCTCTGAGCTGCCATGACGCACCGACGCCTCGGCCTGAGGAACCGCCTTGGCCAGGGGTTGGCCGGACCCTGAACAGCACTCACCCCACCGGCCACTCAGGCTGCGGTGAGCCTTAACTGGTGGCATCGCGTCAGGAAGTCTGTCAGGCACTGCTCATGACGGTCACGCAGGGAGTCCGCGACGCTGATGGCGCACATGGGCTGTCACCGGCGGTGAACCGAACATGGGGCGGCTGATCAGGCGGCGTCGCCGCACAGCCGTGCCCGAAGCCCACGGAAGAGAAGGTTGCAGGTTCGAATCCTGCCGAGCGCACAGCAGTGAGAGCCCCGCCCGGGTCACCCGGGCGGGGTTTTTGCATCGCGTATGGCAGACGGGTCCGCGATGTCCGCCGAGCCGGCCGCAGGTCAGGGCTGTGGTCGTGCGGGTGGGGTGGCGTGGTGGTTGGTGAGGTGGGTGGTCAGTTGGTGGCGGGTGGTGGTTTCGGTTTGGGTCGGGGTGCGGTTGGTGACGTTCACGGTGATGACGTTCCAGGGGGTGGCTGCCAGGAGGCGGTGGGTCAGGTCGGACTCGTGGCGCAGATGGGCGGCGGCCGAGGGGAGGTCGTGGACGGACGCGGTGCCGGGGGAGTGGCGGAGTTTGGTGAGGTACCAGTCCTCCCACTGGGGGCCTTCGCGTTCGATGGCGCGCCGGAGGGCGGCTTCCGGGTCGTCCCGTAGGTAGATCACGGTCACCTGGCAGGGTGCCACGGCTGTTTCGAGGTCGTCGATGACGCGGGCGATCGTCGGTTCGTCGTGGCCCCAGGCGACCAGGGAGGGGATGAAGGGGAGCAGTGCGTCGGTGATGAGTATTTCGGTGCCGTCCGCGCGGGCCTGGGTGACGTAGGCGCGGGTGGACTCCACGAGGGTCTCGGGCCGTACGCGGCCGCTGCCGTCGGCGAACTGCTCGGCCACGGGGCGGAAGGCCGGCCGGGTGAGGATGTCCGCCTCTTCGAAGTGGTCGACGGCGGCTCCGGTGTCCGTCAGCCAGCGGGCCAGGGCGGCGCACAGCGTGGACTTGCCGACGCCGGGGCTGCTGCCGAGGACCGTGATCAAGTGTGTGGGGTTCCCCGGGGCCGCAGGGTTCCCCGGATTCGCAGGGTCTGCCGGGTGCGCTGCCATCGGGGCAGTCTTGCAGAGGGGCGGAGGGCGAGGGAAGCAGATCAACTTGCCTGATTGGGAGGGGAGTTACTCCGTATTCGCGGCCTCGGTGGTCTCTGCCGTCGCCGTGGCCCCGGTGGTGGCGGTCGGTCGGGTGGGGTGGGGGGTGACGACGATTTGGTGGGTGTCCTCGTAAACGATGCGGCCCGGGGTGTGGCGGAGTGGAGGCGGTGGCAGGGGATGTGGTGGGCGGCGAGGATGGCGAGGTAGCCGTCCACGCGGGCGATCAGGTCGTGGGATGTCGATTTGAACCAGGCCACGGCGCCGGGGTTCAGGGTGCGGTCGTAGACGGTGGGGTCGGTGTCCGAGGGGTTGGGGTAGTTCGCGTCGTACCAGTCGTTGTTGGTGCGTCGGAAGCGTTCCTGGCCGGGGGTGAGCCGGCCTTCCTTGGCGAGGGTGTTGACGAGGGCGAAGACGCCGGGGAAGTGGCCGTGGGGGTGGCGGGTCGTGCTCTGGAAGCGGACGTAGTGGAGGGCGGCGGGCGGCATGGCGGGCTCCTGGGCGGGGGAGTGGGCGGCCGTTGTGGAGAGCAGATTAGGTGTTGGGGCAGGAGTCGCGTAGTGTCATACCTACCGACGCGGGGTGGAGCAGCTCGGTAGCTCGCTGGGCTCATAACCCAGAGGTCGCAGGTTCAAATCCTGTCCCCGCTACGAACGCCGCAGGCCCAGTGGAAAGCATTCCACTGGGCCTGCGGCGTTTTGCGTGCGATGTGGCGGCTGCTTCCGGTGGCCGGGCGGCTCGGCGGCGGGTGAGGTTGGGCGGCCGGGTGGGGCTGGAGCGCAGGGATCGGGTCATGGGGTGGCGATGTCATTGAGTGTCGATGTCATGGGGGTGGCGATGGCTGAGATGAGGGAAAGCGGGCGCGGGAGTGAGCGGGCGGTTGCGGGGAGTGGGTGTCGGCACCGGGTCGCGGTGCTGGTGCGGCACGGGATGCTGCCGATCGAGGTGGGCATCGTCCACCGGCTCTTCGGCGCGGCCAGGTCCGTGACCGGGGAGCGGCTGTACGAGGTGGTGACCTGCGCGCTGGAGCCAGGTGAGGTGCGTACGGACGCGGATTTCACGGTGCATGTCGCGCACGGGCCGCAGGCGCTGGCGGCGGCCGACACGGTGGTCGTACCGGCGTCGGGGGCGGACTACGAACCCGGTACGGGGCGGCTGAGCGCGCCGATGGCGGAGGCGCTGGGCCGGATCCGGCCCGGGACGAGGATCGCGTCGATCTGTACGGGGGCGTTCGTGCTGGCCGCGGCGGGGATTCTGGACGGGCGGCGGGCGACCACGCACTGGTCGTCGGTGGAGGACTTCCGCCGGCTGTTCCCGGACGTCGAACTGGACGCGGACGTGCTGTACACGGACGAGGGCGAGGTGCTGACGGCGGCCGGGGTCGCGTCCGGTATGGACCTGTGCCTGCACATGATCCGGCGGGACCACGGGGCGACGGTGGCCAATGACGTGGCCCGCCGTACGGTCGTACCGCCGCACCGGGAGGGCGGCCAGGCTCAGTACATCCGGTGGCCGGTGCCGGAGCCGCGGGCTTCGTCGACGGGTGCGGCGCGGGCGTGGGCGCTGGAGCACCTGGACCGGCCGCTGAGCCTGCGGGAGCTGGCGGTGCGCGAGTCGATGAGTGTACGGACCTTCACCCGGCGGTTCCGGGAGGAGGCCGGGATCTCGCCGAACCAGTGGCTGACCCAGCAACGGGTCGAGCGGGCGCGGCAGTTGCTGGAGGAGACGGAACTTCCCGTGGACCGGATAGCGACGGCGGCCGGCTTCGGTACGGCGGCTTCGCTGCGCCGGCACTTCCAGTCCGCGCTGGGGGTCTCGCCGCGCGCGTATCGCGGCACCTTTCGGGGTTCGGAGCCGAGGGTGGAGGAGTAGGGCGCCGGGGAGCGGTTGTGTGTGGGGGCGGTGGGTGGTCGGGGGCCGTCGGGCGGTGGGACGGGTGGGGCGGGTCGTAGGCTGAGGGTGTGTGGCGATGTACGGGACCGCGTTGGTCGGGTGGTGGAGTGGAGGCCGCCGGACGGTTCGGGCGGCCTGCGCGCGTTGAGCGGCCCGCACGGTTCGAGCAGCCCGCACGATTCGAGGGGGCTGCGCGATCCGAGGGGGCCGTGCGATCCGAGGGGGCTGCCCGTGCTGAGCAGTCCGGGCGCTCCGAGCGGCGTGGAAGCTCCGAGCGCCCCGTGGGCACCGAGCGCTCCGTAGGATCCGGGCGGTTCGCGCAGCGGCTCGGCTGGTACTGCGCGGAGCGGGACGAGGTGCGGGTGAGCATGCTCCCCGCGGGCAAGGCGCTGGCGTTCGCCGCGGAGGGGGAGCGGCGCTGCCTGGGGGTGTGGCGGGCCGGCCGCTGGATCGTGTGCCCGTACGCGGCGGTGATCGACGGTGCGAGCGCCAAGGACCAGTGCGCGCGGTGCGCCCAGCTGGACCGGTCGCGGTCGGTGGCCGCGGACACCATGGCCGATGACCCGCGCCCGTACGGCGTCTATCTCGCGTACTTCGGTCCCGGTCTGCTCAAGGTGGGGATCACGGCCGCCGAGCGCGGTCCGGCGCGGCTGGTGGAGCAGGGGGCGGTGGCGTACGCATGGCTGGGGCGCGGGCCATTGATGGCCGCGCGGCGGGCGGAGGCGCTGCTGGGGAGCGCGCTGGCGGTGCCCGACAGGTTCGGGAAGGCGGTGAAGCGGGCGGCGCGCGGGGCGCTGCCCGCCTGGTCCGAGCGGGTGGCCGAGCTTGCCGAACTGCACGCCAGGGCACGGGCGTTGGCGGGCTGGCCGGAGACGCTGGAGCCGGTGGAGTTCGTCGCCACGGACCATACGGAGCTGTTCGGTCTGGACCGGGTGCCGGCGGGCGCGGTGGAGCTGGGCGGGCTGACGGCGGGCGCGGAGGTGGTGGGGGAGGTGCTGGCCGGGGTCGGGCCGGATCTGTATCTGCGGTTGGCGGGAGCAGCGGGGGAGAGGGAAGGGGCGAGGGAGGAAGCTGCGGATTCGGGGGCTTGGGGGGCTTCCGGAGGTAGTGGGGCTGGTGGGGACTTGGGGGCTTCGATGGCTTCCGGGGG
>JOEL01000068.1 GCA_000720995.1 Streptomyces celluloflavus | reverse complement strand
GAACGCGGGAGACCAGCGCATCCAACACCGTTCGGGACGCGCGCAGTTCCGGGAGCTGGCAGCAAATGCCACTCCTGAACACTGTTTAGGAACGGTTCGGAGCGGGTGAGGGTAGGCGGAACGCAGTGAAGGGCGGCGGCCCCTGGCGAGGGGGCCACCTTCGGGTTGCGGCGGTTTCGCCTCAGGCGGCGTGGCGGGTTTTGCGGCGGCGTACCGCGAGGGCGGTGCCGCCGCCGACGGCGATCAGCGCGGCGGCCACGCCGGCGATCGCCACGGTGTTGTCGTTCGTGCCGGTCTCGGCGAGGTCGGAGCCCTTGGCCGCAGTTGACGGAGCGCTGTTGGTCTTCATGGTCTTGTCGATCCAGCCCGCGTAGGCGGGCGCGCTGGTGTAGAGGCCGGGGCCCTGTGAGCACGCCACATCCGGGGCGCCGGGCCCCGAGGTGACGCCGATCAGCTCCCAGCGGCCGTCCCGGCCCTTTTGGACCTGCGGTCCGCCGGAGTCCCCGAAACACGCCATGGCCTTGGGCACGGTGGTGATCGTGCACAGCCGGGTCCGGTCCGCGTAGCCGGGCGCGCACTCGGACTCGGCGCCCCTGCGGGTGTTCAGCTCCTGTAGCCGGTCCGCGAACTTGAAACCGACGTCGGCGGTGGTGCCGAAGCCCAGGAGCCGGGTCGGCGTGCCGGGCCGCCCGGCCTGCCCGGCGATCTTGATGGGCTTCTCAGCGACCGGGCGGTCCAGGCGTATCAGCGCGACGTCATCCTTGTTGGCGGTCTTGCCGCCGCCGTTCACATAGCCGGGATGGATATAGGTCCGGTCGATCTTCCGGACAGTGCCGCCGGACTTGCGGTGGTCGCTGCCGACGCGCACGATGCCTTCCAGTTCGAGGCCGTCGCCCTTCACGCAGTGGGCCGCCGTCAGCACCCACTGCTGACCGATCAGCGATGCCCCGCAGGTCCCGTCGTGCAGACCGTGCTTGGGGGCCGATTCCGGGATGGTCGCCATGAACGGGTAGCTCTCGGTGGAGTCCGACCCGTTGACGATGGCTGCGGCGCTGCCGGCCATGACGGTGGTGCAGGCCGCGGCGGCGAGAGCACCGACGGCAACGGTGCGGGCGGTACGGCGGCGCAGCGGCTTGAAGCTGAACACAGAGGATTCCCTTTTGTTGCTTGGTGGATCCGTAAGCATTCAGCCTCGTTGTCCGGGGCCTGCCGGACCATCCGGGCAACGGGCCGGTCGATGGTGTGGCCAGCACCCCCTCTGTACTGGGGAAAACTCGGGGCTCGGGGTGAGGCTGCCCGGCGAAGGACTGCGCAGAGCGCCGGAGAAGACGCCCGGAGGGAGTCACCGGCCCGGGAGCCGAGACGCCGACGTTCGCCCTACTCGCGCTCGTGCACGCCGTACCGGAAACCGGCTGCGACGCGGAACGGTCGAAGCGGCGAACGCAGCCATGCCACGGGGGGTGTGTCGGGGATCCCGATGTTGAGGCTGGGGGTGTTGGCCTTTGCGTCGGGTGCGATGGCGCGGAGGATGCCGATGCGGTCGGCGTGGGCGTGGTCGATCACGGGGTGGCCGAGCAGTGGGTGGTTCAGGTGGCCGAGTCCGAGGGGTTGCATGGGTGGGCGCGTGGTCATGGGGGTGGTCCTCACGCTGTCGATGGACTGTCACCCGCCCATGCGCCGGGAGAAGGACGCGGGGGCCGGGCGAGGTGTTACGTGGGGGAGGGGAGGTCCCGTGAAGAGGTCAGCCGCGGTGACTTCCGGAGATGCCGACGGCGAGTACGAAGGCCAAGGCCGCCAGGCACGTCAGGTACGTGACGACGCGGCGCTGCTCAGGGGTCACGGGTGATCTCCGTCAGCTCGCCAACTCCGGGCTCCTGGAAGGCGGTGAGACTCAACGCCTCACCGAGGGTCGCCGGGCGGCACCAGGTCACGAGGGCGTCCCAGGGGTCTCCCACGGGACGACTCAGTACGAGGCATTCGCCGTTGACGGCGAGGATCTTCGCGACCTTGGAGCGGGTGGTGTCGACAACGGCCGCACCGACATGGAAGGGCTCGTGTGCGGCCTGGACGATACGCGCCAGCTCCCTGGCCGTTGCGAAGCTGACCTTTCCGAGATGGACAAGGTGGCGCCCCCCGTAGTCCACGTACAGCTCCGGGAGATCAAGCCCAGCGGCCTCCAGGGCCGCTCGCAGCTCCATGAAGGAGCCTTCTGACGCATCGCCGGCAAAGCGAGCATCGGGAGCACGGCGTACTTCGTTGGCGCTCGCTGCTGCCTTCAATGTCGGTTCTCGCCGCGCACCGCCCACTGGTGATCCGTCGGGTGCCGAATGGGCGGTTGATTGCCTGTCGTCAATGTCCCTGTCGTGGTTGCGGATCTCTCGTGCAGCCGCGCACGCCGCGGCCCAGTCGCCCCGCTCGCGAGCCTGCCCACGATGGAGATCCAGGGTGTTGCACGCTCCGCAGCCCTGGGCGGGGATGCCCTCCAACAACCAGCCGTCCAGCGGAAGTTCCACGGGCGGCTCGCTGTACCGAGTCGGATCGCTCATGACCTCGCCTCCTCCATGTGGGCGCGTTCAGGTGTCTCCAAGTGAAACGACGCACCAGGTCTGAGAGGCAGGTGAAAAGAGGGACGGTCTCCTCGCATGACCCCGGTGATTTATGCCCTTGAGCTGTCCCTGGCCGATCTGTTGGCGCTACCGTCAAGGTGTGACCAAGAACGCCAAGTTGGCGATCCGGATGGATGCCACGGGGCTCTCCCAAGCCGAGTTGGCACGCAAGATCAATACGCTGATCGAGCAGCTGACGGGCTCGCCCGGATGCGTCACCGACCGAGACATCCGACGCTGGCTCCGGGGCGAGACACGATGGCCACAGGACCGAATTCGGCTCTGTGCTGAACAGGTCCTTCAGGCGTCGTCCGAAGAACTGGGGTTTATCCCGCGACACAAACGGGGCGCTGCCGGCGCACCACCGAAGGATGGATCCGTGATACGCCGAAAGTTCCTCACAGCCACTGGCGGCGCTGCATTCGCTGCCGTAACGACCGCAGGCGCCAGGCTTGGCATGAGCGATGCGGACCGCTTCCAAACGGAGTATGAACGCATCCTCGAAGAGGACTGGCGCATCGGCGGCATGCGTACGGTGGAGAATCGGGCTGCCGAACTCGCCCTACGCATCCAGTCGGCCCTGTCGATGGGAACGACATCGGCCAGGGTCCGCAAGCGGCTGCATTGTCTGGCAGCAGATGCGTCGAGCTCAGCAGCGTTCGCTGCCATCGACGCGAAGTCCCCTCGACGGGCGCGTACGCATCTGGAGCGCGCCGTAACATTCGCTGGTCTTTCCGGAGACAGCGAGACGCAGTATCACGTATGGAACTGCCTCGCCATGACTGCCTGTCAGCGTGAGGATTTCACAGAGGGTGCCGCGGCCGCAGGAGTCATGAAGGGGGCATCGATTGCTCGCAGAGACCCCCTGTACCTTTCCTTGGCGCACATGCGCAATGCGCGGGCCCTGGCCAGGATGAACCAGACAAGTGACACTCTTCGAGCCCTGTCGACTTCGGAGAAGGTGTACGCACGGGCCGAAGGAAAGCAGCGGCCGGCATGGCTGGCCTTTTACGACCAGAGCGAGGTGGACGGCCTGGCTGCAGATATTTGGTTTCAGCTGGGTGACTATGGCCGGGCTGAAGCGTTTTTTCACCGGACGTTGGCAGGTATCCGCCCTGATCTGGTCCGGAACCGAGCGCTGTACGTTTCTCATCTAGCGCTGGCGCAGGCCCATCAAGGGGAGCTTGAGATGGCCTGTGCCACAGGCGTGAATGCGTACGAGTTGCTTCCCAAAGGATCGGGTTCGAAACGGACGACGGACGCACTGAAGAAGGTTCGGGGTGTTCTGGCCGCGTCCGGAACAAGGGCGCCCGAAGTAACGCATTGGATTGAGAGGTCGCAGCTATGGAGCTGACACGTTATGGCCACACAGCCGCGCGGGACGTCAGGGCCATGCTCCTGGACATCCACGATGAGGCATATGTGGATGACCCCAACGAGTTTCATTCTCGCGAACGGTTCGCGGGGTTCGTGGACAGGTGGTCAAGCAAGGAAACCTGGTCCTGCGTCATTGGCTTCGACGAGGGAGAGCCCGTCGGATATGCCTACGGGGCACTGTTCAGCCATGGCGCCTGGTGGCGTGGTGTCGATACGCCTGATTGGCTGACGGAGAACCGTCGAGTCTTCGCCCTGTCCGAACTCATGATCGTGCCCAAGTGGCGTAGGACGGGAGCCTCAGCCCAAGTCCACGACGCATTGGTCAATGGCCAGGACGCCTATGCCATCACTCTCTTCGTGGAATCGGCTCATCCGCGAGTCCAGGCACTGTACGAGGGCTGGGGGTACCGCAAGATCGACGAATGCAAGCCCTTTGAAGACTCACCTTTGTATTCCGTCATGGCCATGGAACTGAGCGGGAGTGGTTCGTCGGCACTCTGAGTGGTGGTCAGGTCCCGGCGCCAACGGCGGCCGGGCGGGCTGGGCAGGTTCCTGCGCCGGGCTCTCGGTATCGGCGGGCCGCAGGAGCTTGCGGGCCTCGCTGAGGTTGGCTGCCATGGTGAAGACCTCCCAGGCGGACCCGTTCCACCGCTGGATCAGTCTTGGCTGTTCAGGGTCCACGTGCTCACCTCGCTGAGGCCCGCAGCGAAGACGCGCCTCCTGCTTCTCGCCGACATCATGACGCCACATAGCGAAGGCATTTCCCCATGATCCCCACACCCGAAGACGGCACGGCCTGGCACGAGTACCTGGCTGAAGGGAACGCTCGGCAGGCTCGGAAGCGAGTGGCTGCCGATGTCCTGTTGATGAATATGTCCGGTAACTTCCTGCTGGTGAACCCGACTTACAAACCGGGATGGGATCTCCCCGGCGGAATGGTCGAAGCGAACGAGCCACCGGAGCAAGCGGCTATACGGGAGCTCAAGGAAGAGCTGGGACTGACGGTCACGCTCCGTGGATTTCTTGTGGTGGACTGGGTGGCGCCGCATGAGGCGTGGGACGACCAGCTCTCGTTCATCTTCAACGGGGGTGTCCTGGACGACGACGTGGTCAGCGGTCTGAGGCCGCACGACGACGAGGTATCGGAGATCGCCTTCTTCACCCCCGCCGAGGCGCGTAGTCGCCTCCTCCCACGGATGCTTCTCCGTTTCGAAGCGGCCATAGAGGCACTGGCACTCGGAGTTCCCCAATATCTGCGCAACGGCTCCGTGGCGCCGTAGAACGGACGTCAGCAGCACAATCGTCGTCCAGGGACTGGGGGCACTGATCCCGAGGCCCTGGCGGAGATGGAGATCCCGGATTACGAAACCGTGGTCGAGGTCCCCAAGGCCGCGATCACCGCCCTACTGGAGGAACCGCGTGAAGCTGATCTCCAGCGTCGAGCGCAACTGGCTCTTTGAGAGCTTCGTGTGCGACGCCTTCCACTTGGAGCTGAGGGACGACTACTCGGTCCCGAACGAGGTTGTCCCGTATGAGAGTTGGCTCAACGGGACGGCCGACGACTCGTTCATGGCACCGTGGGCACAGCTCATGAAGCGCGTCACCGACTCGGGGAAGACGGTGCGCCGGGTACGGGTCGTCACCGAGCCGCACAGCTCCTACATCCGGTGGGAGCACGCCACCACGGGCATCAACGAAGAGGCCGGCGAGTCCATCCGGTGGCTGCCGAGGCGCGAGCTGCCCGAGGGGCTTGTGTTCCCCCTGGCGGGAAACGACTGGTGGCTCTTCGACGACAAGCTCTTGGCTGTGGGGCACTTCGACGACGGTGGACGCGTCCTGGGCTCCGAGCTGATCGAGACCCCCTCGGTCGTATCCGAGTGCGTCCGTATCCGTGATCTGCTCTGGAACGTCGCCACGCCGCACGGCACGTACCAGCCGTGATGTGCACGTGAGCACACAGGCACAGGAATCACGAGAGGCACTTGGTGCCCGGCTGCGAGGCTTCCGCAAGGACGCAGGCTTCACCAGCGGCCGGGCCCTTGCCCGTGCGCTGAATTGGCAGGAATCCAAGGTCTCTCGCATCGAGAACGGCAGGCAGAACGCGAGCGAGGCGACAGCCGTGTCTGGTGCCGGGCGACCGGGCACGATGCCGATCTCGCTGACCTGGTTGCCACGGTCCGCCACGTCGACGAGATGTGGAGGGAGTGGCGCCGGCAGATCCAGGACGGGATCGCGAACCGGCGGTTCCGAGCGCACCCGCGTCGGCAGCCCTGTCGTCTGCCACCATGCGGTATTTTTACCGCAATTACCCCAAAATTGAGGAGGGCACCGCCATGGGAGCCTGGCGCTGGTACCGCACCCGGCGGCGGCTGCGTACCCATCGCATCTGGCGGCTGCCGGTGGGGCTCCTTGTGGTGAGTCTTTTTCTGTCCTGGCTGCTGCCTCTGCTGGATCGTGAGGTCACCCGGTTCGGGCATGACACCGGGGAGCATCTGTTCGCGAAGATCGACGCGGGCTCCATGGCCACCCTGCTCGGCTCCGTGGCCGGTGGCATGGTCACCCTCGCGGGGCTGGTCTTCACCGCGCTCACGCTGGCCATGCAGTTCGGGGCGGGGCAGTTGTCCGTACGGGTCGTGCCGCTGCTCCAGCAGGATCCGCTGATGCGCTGGGCGACCGGTACCTTCATGGCGACCTTCGTCTACACGCTGATGATCTCGGTACGGCTCGCGGTCCACGAGGAGGACTACCGGCCCGTCCTGTCCACGCTCTTCGCCGTCGTCATCTCCATGGTGTGCGCCGTGCTGTTCTTCGCGCTGGTGGCCCGGGTCAGCGGTGTGCTCAACTCCGGGGCGCTGCTGCGTACCGTCGCGCTGGAGGGCCGCCGCACGGTGGCCCGTACGCATCCGTACCGCACCCCGGCCGGGCCGCACGGCGCGGCGGCCGTCCCCGGTGCGAAGGCCCCCGGCGCGGTGGAGCCGACGGTCCTGTGCCTGGACCGGCCGCCCCGGTCCGGTCAGATCCTGTTGGCCTTCCACACCGAGCGGCTGGAGAGGCTGGCCCGCGTCTGGGGTGTGCGCATCGAACTGGTTCCGGTGGTGGGCGACTTCGTGGCCCTCCAGGCCCCGCTGTTCCTCGTACGCGGGCCGATGGACCGGGTCCGCCGCCCGGCGCTGCTGCGCTGTCTGCTGTTCGGGGAGACCCACAGCTCCACCGTCGACCCGGCCGGCGCGCTGCGCACTCTGGTCGATATCGCGCTCAAGGCGCTCTCCCCGGCGGTCAACGATCCGGGGCGGGCGGTACAGGCCGTGGACCATATCGAGGACCTGCTCACCGAACTCGCGCCGCGCCTCGCCGCCGTACCCGGGGCCGGTGAGGGTGCCGCCTTCAGCCACCGCACCCGCTCCTGGGCCGACTACGTCTGTATCGGCACGGACGAGATCCGGCACTTCGGCGCCACCTCGATGCAGGTGCAGCGGCGGCTGCGGGCGCTCTACACGACCGTGGCGCTGGTGTGCACCCCCGAGCAGACCGCGCCCCTGACGGCGCGGCTGGCGACGATGGACGCGGAGGTCGACGGCCAGTGGCCGCAGGAGCTGGACCGCTATCTGGCCCACCGCCCGGACTCCCAGGGGCTGGGCAGGGAGGACGGCAGCGAGCTGAGGGTGAAGCCCGGGGGGCCGCCCGACGCGGGCTGAGCGCCGGCCGGTCTCCGGGGACACCGCCGAGGAGGAAGCGGTCGAGGTCGTGGTGCGTGCACGTACGACTCTGATCCGGGAGCGCGCTCGCACCACGCGGCGGCTGCGGCGCGCCCCGTTCGACAGCGCCGACGCCGAAGCGGTCGAGGCCGTGGCGTGTGCACGTACGACTCCGATCCGGGAGCGCACCCGCACCGCGCAGTGGCTGCGGCACGCGCCCCGCTCGCCCCCATCCCCGCCGCTCGGGCCTATTTCGGCCGGCATCCGGACGCCGGGATCATCCGGTCCCGGCCCGGACCGGGACCGATGCTCAGCGCCCGGGTACTCGCCGAAATCAACGCCGCCCTGCTTCCGGCGGCGCCGACACGTTTCAGCGGAACGCGGCGATATTGCGGGCGGCCCAGTCGGCGAACGGGCGCGGGGCGCGGCCGAGGACCCGCTCGACGTCCGGGCTGATGCGCAGTTCGGCCGGGTTCGGGGAGCCGAGGATGGTCAGGGTGTCCTCGGCGAGTTCGGCCGGCATGCTGCGGGACATGGCGGCCTTGGCCTCGTCGCGGGTGAGGTCGTGGAACCGCACCGGCGAGCCCAGCGCGGCGGCGATGGCCGCCACCTGCCCGCGCGGTGTGATCACCTCCGGGCCGGTCAGCTCGTACACGCCGCCGGTGTGCCGGTCGTCCAGCAGGCAGGCCGCCGCGACCTCCGCGATGTCGGCCGGGTCGATGACCGGCACCCCGATGTCGCCGAAGGGAGCGGCGACGGCCCGCTGCGCGCGGACGGACCCGGCCCACCACAGGGCGTTGGAGGCGAAGCCGCCGGGCCGCAGGATGGCCCACTCCAGGCCGGACTCCCGCAGCACGTTCTCCAGCGCGCGCATCGCGATCCGCGTGGCGCCGAAGGGCCTGGTCGCCACGCCCTGCGTGGAGAGCAGGACGACCCGGCGGACCCCGTGGGCCGCGGCCGCGCCGATGATGTCGGCCGGGTCGGCTCCGGGGGCGTGCAGGTCGCCGGAGAGCAGCAGGAACAGCGCTTTCGCCCCGGCCAGCGCGGGCTCAAGACTGGCGGGCTCGGTCAGGTCGGCCGCCAGGTGGCGGACGCCGTCCGGTACCGCCGCCGCGTGCCGTGACACCGCCGTCACCTGCCGGCCCGCCTCGGCCAGCGCCCGCGTCAACGGCCGGCCCACATTCCCGGTAGCCCCGGTCACCACGATCATGATCAGCTCCTTGTCGTCTGTCTTCTGTGGCCTTGACGCTAGGAGCCGGGCTAACTCTTGGTAAGGACATACCTTTAGGTAAGCTCATCACGTGACGGGAAGCGTGCAGCGCATACGGGCCGAGGCGGCAGGGCCGTATGAGGTGTTTCACACCGACTGCCCCGCGCGCGATGTGGTCGACCACGTGACCAGCAGGTGGGGCGTCTGGGTTTTGATCTCCTTGCGGAGCAACGACCTGCGGTTCTACGAGCTGCGCGAGAGCATCCGGGGCGTCAGCGAGAAGATGCTCGCCCAGACCCTGCGCGCGCTGGTCCAGGACGGCCTGGTCTGGCGGGAGGTCGAGCCGACGACACCGCCCCAGGTCACCTACGGGCTGACCGAGTTCGGCCGGGACATCGGCGAGCCGCTGACGGAGCTGTTCGACCGGATCACCCGGCGGCTTCCGCCACGCGACGCGGGATAGCGCGGTAGCGGCCGACCCCGAAAGCGCATCCGGCGTGACCGAGCCCCTCCACGGCACGAGGACCTGGTCCGGCCGGTCCGCCAGGTGGAGGACTTGAGCCACGCTCAACTCGCGCCGAGGACCGTACCGAGGGCGACGGCGGCGTCGAGGAGGGCACGGGAGCGGGCCGCGATGCTCATATCCCGGGCCGCCAGCGCGGCTCCGATGTCCTCCGACCGGTGCCCGCGCCGCAGACCCGGCATCAAGGTCCGGAGCTGGTCGATGCGGTAGCCGGCGCTGCGCAGCTGGTGGACGATCCGGGCGTCCCGGGTCTGGGCCGGTGAGTAGCGTCGCGTTTCTCGCGGGGCGACCCGGTCGGGAACGGCGAGCCCCTCGGCGTCCCAGTGCCGCAATGTCGAGGGGCGCACTCCGAGCGCGGCGGCGAGTTCGGAGACGCTCATCGCATCCGAGGGGCGTACGTCGTCGATCAGCTCGGCGGAGATCGCCGCGGCCGCCTCCTTGGCGAGTCCGAGGTCCGTACGCTCCCGGTCGAGTCGGGCGTGTGCCGCGTCGAGGAGTGCGAGTACCTCCGCGGCCGGGCACTCGTGCACGGCACGGACGATCCGCTTGGCCTCGACCGGACCCGTGCCGGCCGCGAGGGCTCGGTAGGCCAGGGCGGACTGCACGTGGGTCTCCCCGTAGATCCGGTAGCCCGCGGCTGAGCGCGCCGCGGGCGGCAGGACACCGTCGCGTTCGAGGTTGCGCACCTGCTGGACGGAGTACCCGGCACGTCGCGCGACATCGACTGTGCGCATGGCCGACGACTTGAGAGTTGGCACCCGAAGCTCCTCTGTCTTCCGACTCGAAGTCTCCACAAGTCTCCACAAGCACCTCAATGAAACGCTTGAGCACATGACGATGGAAGAGACCGTGACCATGGAGGAGATCATGACGATGGAAGAGCTCACCGACTTCGTGGAGAGCCTGGAGGGAGCCCTGGCCGTCAGGCCGGGACCCGGCGACGGCTCACCGGAGATCAGTTGGGGGGATACGTTCTTCTTCTACGCTCCCGACGGCGTCATGCCGCAAGCGACTCAGCCGTTCGCGACGATCGTGACGAAGAACCAGCCGGGCGACGAGAGATCGCGCCTGGACCGCCCGGATACGTTCCGCGTCAATATGGCCGCCGGGAAGGAAGCGTTCATCGACTGGACCGGCCACGCGCCGCGCGAACCGGCCACCGACGACGACCCCGGCGTCACCGATGCCGTGATCGCGCACCCCGTCTACGGCTCCGTCGGCTGGCTCGCGGTGGTGAACCCGGGCCGGCGGACCGGTGCGGCAGTCCGCGAGCTGCTCCGCGATGCCCATCACCTCGCCCGTGCACGCCATGAACGACGAACGGGCCCGACGACGAGCGGTCGGTGATCAGCCGCCTGAGGAAAGGCGGTTCGCCGGCGCCCGGCGGCCCGCGCGCAGCGCCGCGTCGGCGATGGCGGGTGCGTACGCCTGGTAGACCACGATCGTGTGGGCGTCGTAGTCGGCACGGATCCGGTACCGGGGCGCCATGTGCCGCACCCTGCCGGCCGCCGTACCGGGCTCGCGAGCCGTTTTCTCGCACCGATCCCGGTGGCGGTTGCGAAAGTCACTACTCGTTGGCGGCCGCGACGAGGACCGTCGCTTCGTAGCGGATGGAGAGTTTCTCGTGGCAGGCAGGCGCGGTCCGCGCGGGAGGCGTACGCCGGTCCGGCTCAGTCGACCTCGTCGGTGCCCATGATTTCGAGGAGGCGGGAGAGGACCCGGAGGCAGGCGTCGACCTCGGAATCGGTGACGTCGCCGCCGACCTGGCGCAGCACCGCGCGTTCGCGGTCGGTCACGGTGGTGATGGCGGCCCGGCCCTGTTCGGTCAGCCGGATGAGGGAGGATCGCTTGTGGGCCGGGTTGGGGATGGACTCCACCAGATCCCGTGCGGCCGCGTCGTTGACCATGCGCTGGACGAACTGGCGGCTCAATGCCTGAGCCCGGCCCATCTGCGGGACGGTCATGGGTCCGTGCTCGCGGAGCATGCTGAGCACGGCACGTACGCCGACCAGCAGTCCCTGGACGGCCACGTCCTGCTCCACCCTGCGGTGCGTTCGCCGGTACAGCGGCCCCACCAGGTCGAATACCTCGGCCAGTCGGTCGGTCAGCTCTTCGGACGCCAAGCCATGGGGTGTCTCACTCACCTCACCATAATGACACCCTGGTTGCCATTCGCTTCCGCTGATGACAACTTGGTTGTCATGAATGAGATGTTCTGGCTCGACACCGGCACCGGCCGGCCCCTCGTCCTGCTGCACGGCGGCTTCCTCGACCACTCGATGTGGGACGACCAGATCCCCGTCCTCGCCGAGCGGTACCGCGTCATCGCGCCGGACGCCCGCGGTCATGGACGGTCCGCCAACGCCACCGCACCGTTCCGGCACACCGACGACCTCGCCGCGCTGCTGCGCCACTTGGGCACCGGTCCGGCGATCCTGGTGGGCGTCTCCATGGGGGCCGGTACCGCGGTGGATACCGCGCTGGAGCACCCGGAACTGGTCAGCGCCGTGGTCGTCAGCGGTGCCGGGACCAACGAGCCGTATTTCACCGACCCCTGGACCACCCGGATGTGGGCGGCGTGGCACTCGGCGATGGCCGCCGGCGACCTGGACGCCTCGGTCGAGGCGTTCACGCTCTTCGCCGCGGGCCCGCAGCGCACCCTTGACGATCTCGACCCCGAGGTCGTGGGCCGTCTGCGCCGGATGGCGCGGAGCACCCTGTCCAAGCACACCGCCGACGAGCCCGACTTGCTCATCCCGGCCCACGACACCTGGGAGCGCGCCGCGAAGATCGATGTTCCCGTGCTGGCCATCAACGGTGCCATCGACTCGCCCGACCACATCGGTATGGCCGAACGCCTCATCCGTACCGTCGCCGACGGCCGCGCCATCTCGGTCGACCGGACCGCCCACTACCCCAACATGGAACGCCCGGACGTGTTCAACGAGAGCCTCGAAGGTTTTCTCCGCACTCTGTGATCGCGCCGCCGGCTCCCGGGCCGACGAGGCGAGTTCCCGGTCCGCCCGCAGGGCGGCCCGACGCCGCGAGGCTCCCGGCGGTGGACGCCGGGAGCCTCGTCAGGTGCTGCGTGCCGTACGCCTCGGTTACAGCTTTTCGATCACGTAGTCGATGCAGGCCGTCAGGGCCTCGACGTCCGACGGGTCGACGGCCGGGAACATCGCGATGCGGAGCTGGTTGCGGCCGAGCTTGCGGTAGGGCTCGGTGTCGACGATGCCGTTGGCGCGCAGGGCCTTGGCGACGGCGGCCGCGTCCACCTCGTCGTTGAAGTCGATGGTGCCGATGACCTGTGAGCGCTTCGCCGGGTCGGTGACGAACGGGGTGGCGTACTTGGACTCCTCGGCCCAGCCGTACAGGGTGCGCGCGGAGGTGGCGGTGCGGCGGACCGCCCAGTCCAGGCCGCCCTGGCCGTTGATCCACTCCAGCTGCTCGTTGAGGAGGAAGAGGGTGGACAGCGCCGGGGTGTTGTACGTCTGGTTCTTGAGGGAGTTGTCGATCGCCGTGGGGAGCGAGAAGAACTCCGGGATGTGGCGGCCGGTCGCGTGGACGGCGCGGGCGCGCTCCAGGGCGACGGGGGAGAAGGCCGCCAGCCACAGGCCGCCCTCGGAGGCGAAGGACTTCTGCGGGGCGAAGTAGTAGACGTCGGTCTGGGTGATGTCGACCGGGAGGCCGCCGGCGCCCGAGGTGGCGTCGACCAGGACGAGGGAGCCCGCGTCCGCGCCGTCGACGCGCCGGATGGGGGCCGCGACGCCGGTGGAGGTCTCGTTGTGGGTGAAGGCGTAGACATCGACGCCCTTCTCCGCGACCGGCTCCGGGTGGGTGCCCGGCTCCGCGGAGATGACGGTGGGCTCCTTGAGCCACGGCGCCAGCTTGGCGGCCTTGGCGAACTTGGCGGAGAACTCGCCGAAGGTGAGGTGCTGGGACTTGCGCTCGATCAGCCCGTGCGTCGCGATGTCCCAGAAGGCGGTGGAGCCGCCGTTGCCGAGGACGACCTCGTAGCCCTCGGGGAGCTGGAAGAGGTCGCGTACGCCGTCGCGCACCTTTCCGACCAGGTTCTTGACCGGCGCCTGGCGGTGCGAGGTACCGAGAAGAGAGCTGCCGGTGGCGGCGAGGGCGCCGAGCGCCTCCGTACGCACCTTGGAGGGGCCCGCGCCGAAGCGTCCGTCGGCGGGCTTGATGTCAGCGGGAATCTGGATATCAGCCACGGGCGCAGCCTAATCCGTCCCGGTACGGGCCCCTACGGTGCGTCCGCCCGATGAGATGAGCGGTGTCCGGGCGGGGGCCGGTACCGGATCGGGGCCGCCGGGTCAGGGGCCCGTGCCGTCCGCCGCGTACAGGCGGGTGACGGCGGCCGCGCCCTCGGCCATGACCTGGCGGGCCTCGGGCGGTGCGAGGACCTCGACGGAGTCGCCGAACTGGAGGAGTTGGCGGACGGCGCCGAGCACCGGGTAGGTCAGCTGGACGGTGGCCCAGGCGTCGTCGGAGGCGTCCGGTCCGTCCCCCTTCCCGGCGCCGCCCGGTACGTCGTCCGCAGCGGGCGGCGCTCCGGTGAGTGCCCCGCCGAGGAGGCGTACGGCCAGGTCCAGGCGGTCCCGGCGGATGCGGGCGGTCACCCGTACCCCGGCGGGGCGCTCCTCCACCCGGCGGCGCAGCAGCTCCCAGACACCGGCCAGCTCCACGCCCTCGCGGCGGCGTACCGGGGCGTCGGTCACGGTCGCCGACGCCACCCGGTCGGCCCGGAAGAGCCGCGGTCCGCCGCGCCGGTCCGCGACGAGGTACCAGGTCCCGGCCTTGGCCACGAGCCCGTACGGATCGACGGTGTACGTCCGCAGCCGGGTCTCGCCGCTGTGGCGGTAGCGGATGCGCAGCCTGCGGTCGGTGAAGACGGCCGTGTGCAGGACGCCGAGATCGACGGTGGGGCGCGGGCCGCCCCTCCAGCGGTCGGGGTCGACGAGGATGCGGCGGCTCGCCAGTTCCGCGGCCGGCCGGTGGGGTGCGGGCAGCGCCGCCATCACCTTGCGCAGCGCCGAACCCAGCGCGTCGTCCAGCCCGAGGGCGGTGTGCGCGCCCTGCGTCGCCAGGATGAACAGGGCGCGCGCCTCGTCGGTGGTCAGCCCCGTCACATCCGTACGGAAGCCCGGCAGCAGCGCGATCCCGCCGTGCCGGCCGCGCTCGGCGTAGACCGGTACACCGGCCGCCGACAGCGATTCGATATCGCGGTAGACGGTGCGCGCCGAGACCTCCAGCCGCTCGGCCAGTTCCCCGGCCGGGACCCGGCCGCGGGTCTGGAGCAGCAGGAGGATGGCGAGGAGGCGGTCGGACTTCACCTCTGGGTTTATACCTGTGGGTTCATGCCCGGATTTTTATATATGACGGCCGGTGTCAAGTTATCGCGCCAGAGTGCGGCGCATGGAGAGCAACCACGACAACGACCGCACGACGGGCGACCACGGTACGGGCGACCACCGCTCGGGCCACCACCCCACGTACGACGACCCCACGCCCGAAAACCGCACGCCCGACAGCCCCGCCGGCGGCGGCCCCGAAGCCTTCGCCGCGTTCGTCCGGCGGGTCCGGGGGCCGGTCTTCCTCCCCGGTGACGACGGTTACGACGCCGAGCGGTCCGGGTTCCAGCTGGCGTACCGGCACCGGCCTGCCGTGATCGTCGGGGCGGAGGGTGCGGACGATGTCGCCGCCGCGGTGGACTTCGCCGCCGGGCGCGGGCTGCCGGTCGCGGTGCAGGCCACCGGGCACGGACTGTCCGTGGCGACCGACGGCGGGCTGCTGATCAGCACGCGGCGGATGGCCGCGGTGCGGGTGGACCCGGTGGCCGGTACCGCGCGGGTCGGGGCGGGGGCCGTCTGGGGGCAGGTGGTCGAGGCGGCCGCGCCGTACGGGCTCGCGCCGCTCAACGGCTCCGCGCCGGGCGTCGGCGTGGTCGGGTACACGCTCGGCGGCGGGGTGGGGGTGCTGGCCCGTACGTTCGGCTTCGCCACGGACCAGGTGCGGGCCGTCGAACTCGTCACGGCCGACGCCCGGCGGCGCCGGGTCACCGCCGACAACGACCCCGAACTGTTCGGGGCGCTGCTCGGCGGCGGGCACGGTTTCGGGGTGGTGACGGAGATGGAGTTCGGGCTGCTGCCGGTGGCGCGGCTGTACGGCGGGCGGCTGGTGTTCGGCGCCGACCTCGTCGAGGACGCGCTGGCGGCGTACGTGCGGTGGACCGAGACCGTGCCGGACGAGCTGACGTCATCGGTCGCGCTGATCGCGTACCCGGACATCCCGCAGCTGCCGGCGGCGCTGCGCGGCCGCCACCTCGCGCAGATCCGGATCGCGTACACCGGGAGCGTCGCGGAAGGGGAGCGGCTGGTGGCGCCGCTGCGGGCGGTGGGGCCGCGGGTGAGCGACGAGCTGCGCGAGATGCCGTACGCCGAATCGCACACCATCCACCAGGATCCGAGCGATCCGCACGCCTACCTCGGCGACAACGCGCTGCTCAGCGGGGTCGACGCGGCGGCGCTGCGGCGGGTGGCCGCGCTGACCGGACCGGCCGCACCGGTGATGTGCGTGGTCCAGCTCAACCACCTCGGGGGCGCGCTGACCGCGGCGGGCGGGGCCGGGCGCCGGGACACCGTCGGGCACCGCGCCGCCCGGTTCGCGCTGCGGCTGCTGTCGCCGCTGGACGCCGCGGACCCGGTGGCGGACCAGGAGACCGCACGGGCGCTGCACGCCGAGGCGCTGGCGGCCGTCGCACCGTGGACGGTCGGCCGCAGCGTGAACTTCCTGTTCGGCGGGGGCGGAAGCGGGGGCGGGAGCGAGGACCGGAGGGACGTGGCTGCGGCGGCGGTGGCGCGTGGTGTGCACGAGGCGGATACGCACCGGCGGCTGACCGCGCTGCGGGCCGCCCACGACCCGGCCGGCCTCTTCCGTTTCCATCCGTCCGCCCTCCCGGGCCCCCGGGCCGGGCAGCCGGTGGCGGCGGCGGGACCGGCCGGCCGCTGACGGAGCGCGCCGAGGCGCCGTACCCCGCCGGAGTGGGCAGGCTGAGGGCATGGCTGAGCGTACGGAGACGACGGAGCAGCGGGACCTGGTGCGGGAACTGACGGCCGCGGTGCGGGGGGAGGTCTCCTTCGCCGCGGCCGACCGGGCGCTGGTGACGATGGACGCGTCCAACTACCGGCGGGTGCCCAGGGCGGTGGTCGCGCCGCGCGATGCGGACGATGTCGCGGCGGCGCTGCGGGTGTGCCGGGAGCACGGCGTGCCGGTGGTGCCGCGCGGCGGCGGGACGAGCATCGCGGGGCAGGCGACGGGGGTCGGCGTGGTGCTGGACTTCACCCGGCATCTGCGGCGGATCGTGTCGCTGGACCCGGTGGCGCGGACGGCCGTGGTGCAGCCCGGCGTGGTGCTGGACGACCTGCGGACGGCGGCCGGGGCGCACGGCCTGACCTTCGGCCCCGACCCGTCCACGCACAGCCGCTGCACCCTCGGCGGCATGATCGGCAACAACTCCTGCGGGGCGCATTCGGTGGCCTGGGGCACCACCGCCGACAACGTGGCGGAGCTGGCGCTCCTGACGTACGGCGGGGAGCGGGTGCGGGCCGGGCGCGGTCCGGCCGGCAGCGGCGGTCCCGCCGGGCTGCCGCCGCGGCTGCGGGACGGCGTACGGGCCCTGGTGGACGGGGAACTGGCACTGCTGCGCACCGGCTATCCGGAGCTGCCGCGGCGGATCTCCGGCTATGCGCTGGACGCGCTGCTGCCGGAGCAGGGCGCCGATCTGGCGCGTGCGCTCACCGGCAGCGAGGGCACTCTCGGAGTGCTGACCGAGGCGACCGTACGGCTGGTGGAGGCGCCGAAGGCGCGGGCGCTGGCGGTGCTCGGGTATCCGGACGAGAGCGCGGCGGCCGAGGCCGCGCACACCCTGCTGCCGTACGGGCCGCTGACGGTGGAGGGGATGGCCGCCGATCTGGTGGGCGGTGCGGTGCGGGGCGCGGCCGGGCTGCCCGACGGGGGTGCCTGGCTGTTCGTGGAGACGGGCGGGGAGAGCCGGGGCGCGGCGGTGGCGGGGGCCGAGGCGCTCTGCCGGGTGGCGGCGGACGGCACCACCGGCCATACGGTGGTCGCCGGCCCGGCCGGGCAGCGGGCCCTGTGGCGGGTGCGCGAGGACGCCTCGGGGACCGCGACCCGGCTGCCGGACGGCAGCGAGGCGTGGCCCGGCTGGGAGGACTGCGCCGTACCGCCCGCCCGGCTCGGCCCGTATCTGCGGGACTTCCGCGCCCTCCTCGCCCAGCACGGACTGCGCGGCACGCCGTACGGCCACTTCGGCGACGGCTGCATCCACGTCCGCATCGACTTCGACCTGCTGACCCCGCCCGGCATCCGCCGCTTCCGCCAATTCTCCTATGACCTCGGTGAGTTGGTCGTCGCGCACGGCGGCTCGCTGTCCGGTGAGCACGGTGACGGACAGGCCCGCGCCGAACTGCTGCCGAAGATGTACGGACCGGCGCTGGTCGGCCTCTTCGAACGGTTCAAGGACCTGTGGGATCCGGCCGCCGGACTGAACCCGGGGATGCTCGTACGGCCCGCCCGGCTGGACGCGAACCTGCGCTTCGCGGTGCTGCCGCGGCGGCCGGTCCCGGTGGAGTTCGGCTATCCGCAGGACGGCGGCGACTTCTCGGCGGCGGTACGGCGGTGCGTGGGCGTCGCCAAGTGCCGTACCGCCGCGACGGGTTCGGGATCGGCGGACGTCATGTGCCCGTCCTTCCGCGCCACCGGCGAGGAGCAGCACTCCACCCGGGGCCGGGCGCGGCTGCTGCACGAGATGCTCGCCGGTGAGGTCGTCACGGACGGCTGGCGCTCGGCCGAGGTGCGCGACGCCCTCGACCTCTGCCTGTCCTGCAAGGGGTGCCGCAGCGACTGCCCGGTCGGGGTGGACATGGCCACCTACAAGGCGGAGTTCCTGCACCACCACTACGCGGACCGCCCGCGCCCCGCCGCGCACCACGTCCTGGGCCGGCTGCCCGAATGGCTGCGCGCCGCCGCCCCGGCCGCACCGGTGCTCAACGCCCTCGCCCGCACCCCGCTCGCCGCCGTCGGCAAACGCCTCGCCGGGATCACGCCCGAGCGCCCCGTACCGCGCCTGGCCACCGAGCCGTTCACCCGCTGGTGGTGGCGGCGGAGGCGGGAATCGGAGGCCGCCCCGAAGACCCAGGCTGGTCCGGTGGTGATCCTCTGGCCCGACACCTTCACCAACTTCCTCTCCCCGGAGGTCGGCCGGGCCGCCGTCCGCGTCCTGGAGTCGGCCGGACTGCGGCCCCTGCTGCCGCCCACCACCCCCCTGCGCCCGCCCGGCGCCTCCTCCTCCCGCCGCCGTCCGCCGCGCCGCCGCGCCCTCTGCTGCGGCCTGACGTACGTCTCCACCGGTCAGCTCGACCGGGCGCGGGCGGTCATGCGGCGTACGGTCGAGGTGCTGGCCCCGCTGCTGGCGGCGGGCCGCCCGCTGGTCGTCCTCGAACCGAGCTGCGCCGCCGCGCTCCGTACGGACCTGCCCGAACTGCTGGCGGACGATCCGCGGGCCGCCGGGCTGGCCGCCTCCGTACGGACCTTCGCGCAGGTGCTGGAGGAGCTGGCCCCCGACTGGCGGCCGCCGCGCCTGGACCGCCCCGTCGTCGGGCAGACGCACTGCCATCAGCACGCCGTCCTGGGCGACGGGGCGGAGCGGCGGCTGCGCGAACGGGCCGGGCTGGTGGGCGAGTTGAGCGGCGGATGCTGTGGACTGGCCGGGAACTTCGGTTTCGAACGCGGCCATTACGAGGTCTCCGTCGCCTGCGCCGAGGACCAACTCCTCCCCGCCGTCCGCGCGTCCGGTGACGGGGCCGAGGTGCTCGCCGACGGCTTCTCCTGCCGCACCCAGCTCGGCGAGCTCACCGACCGCCGCGGCCGCCACCTGGCGGAGGTGCTGGCGGAGGGACTGGAGGAGGGGTAGCGGGGCGGGCTTTCCGGCGGGGAGCCAGGCCGGAGCCACCGGCCCGGCTCCGCCGCGGGGCGCGCCGCAGGGTCAGCTCGGGACCGCTTCGATCAGGCTCAGGCCGACGTGCGACGGCAGCGTCACGATATCGGTGAGGGTGAGCCCCGCCCGCGTGCACAATTTCTCGAAGTCGGCGCGGGTGCGTTCTTTTCCGCCGACGAGCACCATCATCTGAAGGTCCTTGAGATAAGGATTCAATTCCGAGGAGTCCGGGATTACCGTCTCGGGGAGTACCACATCCACGATCAGCAGCCGGCTCTCCGCGGACATCGCCGTGCGGCAGTTCCGGAGAATGGTGGCCGCGCGGTCGTCGTCCCAGTTGTGGATGACGCTTTTGATCATATAGAGATCCGCGCCGGCCGGTACGGCTTCGAGGAAGTTCCCGGTGGCGACCGTGCAGCGCTTTTCCAGCCCGGCGGCCTTTATGGTGCCGGCCGCCTGGCCCGCGCCCTCGGCGGTGTCGAACACGACACCGCTCAGACCGGGCCGGCCCTTCAGGATCGAGGCGAGCAGGGTGCCGTCGCCGCCGCCGATATCGGTGACCGTGGTGAACCGGCCGAAGTCGTAGTGTTCGGTCAGCGTGGCGGCCGTCCGGTGGGTCTCCTGGCTCATGGCGGTGTTGAACACCGCCGACAGTTCCGGTTCGTTGCCGAGGTACTCGTATATCGGCATGCCGAAGTGCTCGTCGAAAGCGGTGCGGCCGGTGCGTATGTTGGATTCCAGGCGGGACCAGGGCGCCAGCGACACCGGCGCGGTGTGGAATCCGGCGAAGTCGTGCAGCGACGCCGGGTGCCCCTTGCGCAGTAATGAACCGGCCTCGGTGAGCGCGAAGGTGCCGGGGCGGGGCTCCGTACACAATCCGAGGCTGGCGAGCGCGCGGAGCAGCCGGTTCAACTGCTCCGGGGGAATCTCGTATCCCCGGGCGAGCTCGGTGACATCCGCCTCGCCGTCCCCGATCGTGTCGGCGAGATCCATCCTGGTCGCCACGCTGACGACCTCCGTGGCCCGCGCCCCGAATACCCACTGCATCAGCGTCCGGCGCGCATCGGTCTGTGCCGTGCTCCATTCGGTCATGTCTTTTCCTCTCCATTTCCTGCCCACGGGCGGTGAAGGGATTCCGGGACGGTGCCGAGGGATTACGAGACGGCGCCATGCGAAATGTCCAGCCCGGATTCCCGGCTGATCACGGCTCTTACCCTGCAACCTGGGGCAGTGTGCGGTCAAGCAAGGAAAGCGGGGTGAACCGGACAAGTGGCGGTTGTGGTGGGGTAGTTGACATCGGCCGTCGCTTCGTGAACCCGACTCCATTCCCGTCGTGGAATCCGCGCCGAGTCCTGGCGGCCGGTGAGGTTTACTCGCCGGAATGGTGAGCAGGGCCGCGGCGCGCGCCGACCCCTCCGCCATATCCATGGTCGTCCGCCGCCGCGTCCCCCGCCGCCCCGATGACCGCACGCGCCAGGGCGATCAGGTCCGGGATGCGGGGGTGGCCCGGGGCGTCGCGCCAGGCGAGGACGACGGGGACGGGCGGGGCGTCGGACAGGGGGACGTAGGCCATCGCGGGATGGGGGTGCATCCGGGCCGTACCGGTCGTGGTGACCCCCACGGCGCGGCCGCCGGTGATGGCGGCGAGCCAGTCGTCCGTGTTGCCGATGGTGATGCTGGTGGCCGGGCGGGCCGTCGCGGGCCAGAGGTCGAGGGTGGTGCTGCCGGAGACGGTGTTCAGGGCCATGGTGCGGCCGGCCAGCTCGGCGAGGGTGAGCGAGGTGCGGTGGGCGAGCGGATCGTCGGCCGGCAGACCGGCCACCCGGGACTCGGTGGTGAGCTGCTCGGTGATCAGGCCCGGGGCGGCCACCTCGCCGCGCAGCAGGGCGATGTCCACCTCGCCGCGGGCCAGCCCGGCGGTGCGGTCGTCGACCCGGAGCAGTTCGAGCGGGGTGTCGGGGTACTCCTCGTGCCAGCGGCGGAGCAGCGCCGTGGTGTACGCGCCGGCCGCCGACCAGGCATGCCCCAGGCGCAGCGGCCAGACGGTGTGGCCCGCCTGGCCGAGCGCCCGGTCGAAGGCGGCCACCGCGATCGCCGCCCGGTCGCGGAAGGCGAGGCCCTCCGGGGTGAGCGCGAGGTGGTGGGTGGAGCGGTCGACGAGGCGGATGCCGAGTTCCTGCTCCAGGCGGCGCAGGGTGCGGGAGACGGCGGGCTGGGTCAGGTGCAGCCGTTCGGCGGCGCGGGTCACGCTGAGGGTGTCGGCGATGGCCAGAAAGCAGCGGAAATGACGCAGCTCGATGCTCATGCGTGCGGAGCATAACAACAGGAGAAAAGGCATTTCACGGACGGGAAGGGCGGGCCGTAGCGTGGGTGGGGTGACCTCATCGCCCGCCAGTTCCGATGGCCCCCGTTCGGCCACTCCCGCCCCTGCCGGCTCCTCCGCCGCCGCACCGTACGGCCCGTCCGCCGACGCTCCGTACGGTGCCCCGTCCGCCGTCTCCGCTGCCGACCTCGGGGGGTCGTCCGGTGACGGGGTGATATCCGGCCCCGTACCGGCCTCGCCCGAGGTCCTGGCGGCGGAGGCCGGGGCCGGCGGCGGGCCGGGGCGGTTCGGGTCGGTGGCGCTGGTGATCGGCGGCATCGTCTCGCTCCAGTTCGGCGCGTCGGTGGCGGTGCTGCTCTTCCCGCGGGCCGGTGCGCTGGGCGTCGTCACGCTCCGGCTGGTCGCCGCCGCACTGGTGATGCTGCTCGTCTGCCGCCCCAGGGTGCGCGGCTACTCGCGCGGCGACTGGGCCACGGTGCTCGCCTTCGGCGTCGCCCTGGTCGGTATGAACTCCCTCTTCTACCAGGCGATCGACCGCATTCCGCTGGGCGCGGCGGTCACCCTGGAGTTCCTCGGCCCGCTGATCCTGTCGGTCGCCACCTCGCGTCGGCTGCTGAGCCTGGTGTGGGCGGCGCTGGCGCTGGGTGGCGTGCTGCTGCTGGGACGCGAGGGCTTCGACAGCCTCAACCTGGTTGGCGCGGGCTGCGCGCTCGCGGCCGGTGGCCTGTGGGCCGCGTACATCCTGCTCTCGGCCCGTACCGGACAGCGCTTCCCGCAGGCCGACGGGCTCGCGCTGGCGCTGACCGTCGCGGCGGTGCTCAGCCTGCCGCTCGGCATCTTCAGCGCCGGCACCGCGCTGCTGGACCCGGTCACCCTGGGCCTGGGCGCCGCCGTCGCCCTGCTGTCCTCGGTCATGCCCTACACCCTGGAACTGCTCGCCCTGCGCAAGCTCCCGGCCTCCGGTTTCGCGGTCATGATGAGCCTGGAGCCGGCCGCCGCGGCCACCGCCGGGTTCCTCGTCCTGCACCAGGCGCTGGGCTGGGCCGAGATCCTCGCGATCGGCCTGGTCGTGGTCGCGAGCGTGGGCGCGGTACGGGTCGCGGGGGCGTCGTCACACGGCTGAGGCGGCGCGGCACCGCCGTACGGGTTCCCCGGCGTACGGACCGGGGGCGTCCCTGGCGGTGCCGCGGTCTCGCCGTGCCGCTGTGACGCGGTACGGCCCCGGGATCATTTCGTGCAGAGCGCGTACGCCGTCCCGGTGAGCGCGGCGCGCTGCGGCATGTCGTAGGCGGTCTTCTGGGCTTCGTCCAGGGCCTTCTGCGCGGCCTGCCGCTGCGCGTCGGTGGCGGTCTTGTCGCCCATGACCTTGTCCAGTGCGTCCTGCCTGTCCTGGATGACCTCCAGCTGGTGCAGCATGGCGGGGTTGACCGAGCTGGCGCTGACCACCCAGCCGGTGCCGTCGGTGGTGGGGCGGGAGGCGGTGACGGCCTGTTCCATCTCGTAGCCGGGGATCTCGAAACCGCCGCCGGACGCGTGGTAGCCGGCCGGGCACCGCGCGGTCAGGCCGTCCAGCTTGCCCTGCACCTTCACGGTGCGCGGGGCCGGCCCCTTGGGCGCCGCGGCGCTCGCGGCCACCGGCAGGCTCCAGACGAGCAGCCCGGCGGCGGTGGCTGCGGAGAGGTTCAGTGCGGTGGCGCGCATCGCGGCTCGGCCGTCCTTCCGGGGAATGTGCGGGGTGGGTGGAGCGTGCAGCGGTAGACGGATACTCCCGGGGAGGCGCGCGGGAGGCGGAGACATCCGGCCGTGTCTTCGGGCCGTCACCTGTCGGGGCGCCACATTCACCGGCTTGGCGGTGGCGTCCGCCGGGTGCCGGCCGAACACCTGCTGGACGATGCCGAACACCCGCCGAACGCCTGCCGAATATCTGCCGCGCGACGCCGGGATGCCGCCGGACGGCGTCCGACGACCGCGGCGTGAATCATGCAGGCGTGCTTGATTGTTTCTTCCGGCGCTGCCACGCTCGAAGCGCATCACCCCGCACCACCTCGCACCGCACCCGCACGGCCGCGGCTCCCGCCGTGGGCCGTCACGTATGCCAACGCGCCCTGCCCGTAGGGCAATGGGGCCGATGAGGGGAGTGTCGCGTGTCCGATCCCGGCGCCGTACTGGCGGACCTCAGGGATGAGTGCGACGAGCTGGACGGGCTGGTGGCCGGACTCCCGGCCGAGCGGTGGGCGGCGCCCACCCCCGCCGAGGGCTGGACCGTCGCCCACCAGATCGCCCATCTGGCCTGGACCGACCGGCAGGCGCTGCGCTCCGCCACCGACCCGGACGGTTTCCGGCGCGCCGCGCGGGAGGCGCTGGCCACCGCGCCGCTGACCTTCGTCGACGACGGCGCCCGAGCCGGGGCGCGGCTGGCGCCCGCCGAACTGCTGGCGGAGTGGCGGGCTACCCGCGAGGCGCTGCTGCGCGCGCTCGCGGACCGGCCGGACGGGGGGAAACTGCCGTGGTTCGCGACGTCGATGAGCGTCACGTCGATGGCGACGGGGCGGCTGATGGAGACCTGGGCGCACGGCCAGGACGTCGCCGACGCGCTGGGCGTCACGCGCACCCCCACCGCCCGGCTGCGGCACGTCGCCCATATCGGCGTACGGGCCCGGGACTACTCCTACGCGGCCCATCAACTCACCCCGCCCGCCGAGGAGTTCCGCGTCGAACTGCGGGCGCCGGACGGTGCGCTCTGGACGTACGGGCCGCCGGACGCCGCGCAGCGGGTGACCGGTGACGCGCTGGAGTTCTGTCTGCTGGTGACCCAGCGGCTGCACCGGGACGACGCGGTGTCCGTACGGTCCGAAGGGGCCGACGCGGAGCGGTGGCTGGGGATCGCCCAGGCGTTCGCGGGCCCGCCGGGGCAGGGGCGCGCCCCCGCCGGGAGCGGGCGGACCGGGAACGGCCCGGCAGGAGACGGTGCCGAGGACGGCTCCATATGAGCACCCCGCGCCCCGACGCCCCGGCCCCCGAGGGATCGCCACCCGCCGCCCGCCCCGCCGTCCTGCGCATCGGCAACGCCTCCGGCTTCTACGGTGACCGCTTCGACGCCGTCCGCGAGATGCTCACCGGCGGTCCTCTGGACGTGCTGACCGGTGACTATCTTGCCGAGCTGACCATGCTGATCCTCGGCCGGGACCGGCAGCGGCACCCCGACCGGGGCTACGCGCGGACGTTCCTGCGGCAGCTGGAGGAGAACCTCGGACTGGCCGTCGACCGCGGCGTGCGGATCGTCACCAACGCGGGCGGGCTCAACCCGGCCGGACTGGCCGATGCGATACGGGAGTTGGCGGCGAAGGCCGGGGTGCCCGTACGGGTGGCGCATGTGGAGGGCGACGATCTGCTGGCGCGGCGCGGGGCGCCCGGAGACTTCGGTGCCCCGGCGGACCCCGGCTGGTCGGGGGACCCCGGGCAGGTGGCGGCGCTCGGGCGCACCGTGGACGGCTGGGGCCCGGAGGTGCTCACGGCCAACGCCTATCTGGGCGGCGGCGGGATCGCCGCCTGTCTGCGGGCCGGTGCCCAGGTGGTGGTGACCGGCCGGGTCACCGATGCCGCGCTGGTCAGCGGGGCGGCCGCGGCCCATTTCGGATGGCGGCCGCAGGACCTGGATCAGCTGGCCGGTGCGGTCGTCGCCGGGCACGTCCTCGAATGCGGCGCCCAGGCGACCGGCGGCAACTACGCGTTCTTCGGCGCCCATGACGTACGCCGGCCCGGTTTCCCGCTCGCCGAGATCGCCGTGGACGGCAGCTCGGTGATCACCAAGCATCCCGGCACCGGCGGCGCGGTCACGCCCGGTACGGTCACCGCCCAGCTGCTCTACGAGACGGCCGGGGCGCGCTACGCCGGGCCGGATGTGACGGCCCGGCTGGACACCGTCCGGCTGACGGCGGACGGCGCCGACCGGGTCCGGATCGAGGGGGTGCGCGGCGAGGCGCCGCCGCCGTCCCTGAAGGCCGGACTGACGCGCCTGGGCGGCTGGCGCAACGAGGTCACCTTCGTCCTGACCGGGCTGGACATCGACGCCAAGGCGGAGCTGGTCCGCGCGCAGATGGCGGCGGCCTTCGACACCGCCGGGCGGCGCCCGGCCGAGGTGCGGTGGACGCTGGCCCGCACCGACCACGCGGACGCCGCCGTCCAGGAGGAGGCGAGCGCCCTGCTGCGGCTGGTGGTGCGGGACGCCGATCCGGCCGCGGTGGGGCGGGTGGTCAGCGGCGCCGCGGTCGAGCTGGCGCTGGGCAGCTACCCCGGATTCCATGTCACCGCGCCGCCCGGCAAGGGCGACCCGTACGGTGTCTTCGAGGCGGTCGCGGTGGACCGGGCGGCGGTGCCGCATCTCGCGGTACTGCCGGACGGTACCCGGGTGTACGTACAACCCCCCGAAGAGACACGGGAGTTGGCGCGGCTGCCCGATCCGCCGCTGCCGCCCCCTCTCGACCCCGGGCTGCCTGTCCGGCGGGCCCCGCTCGGCCGGGTCGCGGGTGCGCGCAGCGGCGACAAGGGCGGTTCGGCGAACGTGGGGGTGTGGGTCGGTACGGACCAGGCTTGGCGGTGGCTGGTGCATGAGCTGACCGTCGAGCGGTTCCGCCAACTGCTGCCGGAGACCGCCGGATTGCCGGTCGACCGGCATGTGCTGCCCCGGCTGCGGGCGCTGAACTTCGTGGTGGACGGGCTGCTCGGAGAGGGGGTCGCGGCGCAGGCCCGGTTCGATCCGCAGGCCAAGGCCGTGGGGGAGTGGCTGCGTTCGCGGTACCTGGAGATACCGGAGGTGTTGCTGTGACCGTGCTGGCGACCGGACTCGATCCGGCGGACGCCGAGTACGCGGAGCGCCGCGCGGCGATGCTCGCGAAGCTGGCGGAGGTGGCGGCCGCACACGGCGGCGCGCTCGACGGCGGCGGCGAGAAGTACCGCGAACGGCACCGCAAGCGCGGCAAACTGCTCGCCCGCGAGCGGATCGAACTGCTGCTGGACCCCGACACCCCGTTCCTGGAACTGTCGCCGCTCGCCGCCTGGGGCAGCGACTATCAGGTGGGCGCCTCGCTGGTCACCGGCATCGGCGTCATCGAGGGCGTGGAGTGCCTGGTCACCGCCAACGACCCGACGGTGCGCGGCGGGGCCAGCAACCCCTGGACGCTCCGGAAGGCGCTGCGGGCCAACGAGATAGCCGCCGCCAACCGGCTCCCGGTCGTCTCGCTCGTCGAGTCCGGCGGCGCCGACCTGCCGAGCCAGAAAGAGATCTTCATCCCGGGCGGGGCGCTGTTCAAGGACCTCACCCGGCTCTCCGCGGCCGGCATCCCGACCGTCGCCGTCGTCTTCGGCAACTCCACCGCCGGCGGTGCGTACGTCCCCGGGATGTCCGACCACGTGATCATGGTCAGGGAACGGGCCAAGGTCTTCCTGGGCGGGCCGCCGCTGGTGAAGATGGCGACCGGCGAGGAGAGCGACGACGAATCGCTGGGCGGCGCCGAGATGCACGCCCGCACCTCCGGGCTCGCCGACCACTTCGCCGTCGACGAGCCGGACGCGCTGCGGCAGGCCCGGCGGGTGATCGCCCGCCTCAACTGGCGCAAGGCGCACCCCGATCCGGGACCCGCCGAACCGCCGAGGTACGACGAGGAAGAACTGCTGGGCATCGTCCCCGGCGACCTCAAGGCACCCTTCGACCCGCGCGAGGTCATCGCCCGGATCGTGGACGGCTCGGACTTCGACGAGTTCAAACCGCTGTACGGACCGAGCCTGGTGACCGGCTGGGCCGCGCTGCACGGCTATCCGGTCGGCATCCTCGCCAATGCGCAGGGCGTGCTGTTCAGCGCCGAGTCGCAGAAGGCCGCCCAGTTCATCCAACTGGCCAACCAGCGCGACATCCCGCTGCTGTTCCTGCACAACACCACCGGCTACATGGTCGGCAAGGAGTACGAACAGGGCGGCATCATCAAGCACGGCGCGATGATGATCAACGCGGTGTCGAACTCGAAGGTCCCGCATCTGAGCGTGCTGCTGGGCGCCTCGTACGGCGCGGGGCACTACGGCATGTGCGGCCGGGCCTACGACCCGCGGTTCCTCTTCGCCTGGCCGAGCGCCAAGTCCGCCGTCATGGGGCCGCAGCAGCTCGCCGGGGTGCTCTCGATCGTCGCCCGCGCCTCGGCCACCGCGAAGGGACGGCCCTACGACGAGGAGGCGGACGCGGCGCTGCGCGCCATGGTGGAGGCGCAGATCGAGTCCGAGTCGCTGCCCCTGTTCCTGTCCGGGCGGCTCTACGACGACGGCGTCATCGACCCGCGCGACACCCGCACCGTCCTCGGCCTGTGCCTGTCCGCCCTGCACACCGCCCCGGTCGAGGGCGCGCGCGGCGGCTTCGGCGTCTTCCGGATGTGAGGAACCCGTGATCTCTTCCCTGCTCGTCGCCAACCGCGGCGAAATCGCCCGGCGGATCTTCCGTACCTGCCGTGAGCTGGGCATCTCCACCGTCGCCGTGTACTCCGACGCGGACGCGGACGCACCCCACGTCCGGGAGGCGGACACCGCCGTACGGCTCCCGGGCGACGCCCCGGCCGACACCTATCTGCGCGGCGACCTGATCGTGCGGGCCGCCCTCGCGGCGGGCGCGGACGCCGTCCACCCCGGCTACGGCTTCCTCTCCGAGAACGCCGGTTTCGCGGCCGCGGTCACCGCCGCCGGACTGGTCTGGATCGGGCCGCCACCCGCCGCCATCGAGGCCATGGCGTCCAAGACCCGGGCCAAGGAGCTGATGGCGGCGGCCGGGGTGCCGCTGCTGGCGCCCGTCGCCCCGGCCCTGGCCACCGCCGCCGAACTGCCACTGCTGGTGAAGGCGGCGGCCGGCGGCGGCGGACGCGGGATGCGGACGGTGACACGACTGGCGGATCTGGACGCGGAGCTGGCGGCGGCGCGGGCCGAGGCGGCGTCGGCGTTCGGTGACGGGGAGGTGTTCGTCGAGCCGTATGTCGTGGACGGCCGCCATGTCGAGGTACAGATCCTCGCCGACGCGTACGGCACGGTCTGGACGCTCGGCACCCGCGACTGCTCCCTCCAGCGGCGGCACCAGAAGGTCATCGAGGAGGCCCCGGCCCCCGCGCTGCCCGACCCGCTGCGCAGCGCCCTGCACGAGGCCGCGGCGCGGGCCGCCCGCGCCGTCGATTACCGGGGCGCGGGCACGGTGGAGTTCCTGGTCGCGCCCGGCGCCGCTTCCGACGCACGGCCCGGCGCCTTGGACGAGGGCGACTCCGGCCCCGCGCGGGCGTACTTCCTGGAGATGAACACCCGCCTCCAGGTCGAACATCCGGTGACCGAGGCGGTCCACCAACTCGACCTCGTGGCACTCCAGTTGCGGATCGCCGAGGGGGAACGCCTGGACGGTGAACCGCCGGCGCCGCGCGGGCACGCGGTCGAGGCGCGGCTCTACGCGGAGGACCCGGCCGCCGACTGGCAGCCGCAGACCGGCACCCTGCACCGGCTGGCGGTGCCCGACGGCGTCCGGCTCGACTCCGGCGTCACCGACGGCGATCCGATCGGTGTGCACTACGACCCGATGCTCGCCAAGGTCATCGCCTGGGCGCCGACCCGCGACGAGGCCGTCCGGCGGCTCGCGCACGCCCTGGAGCGGACCCACCTCCACGGCCCGGTCACCAACCGCGATCTGCTGGTCCGCTCGCTGCGCCACCCGGACTTCACCACCCCCGCCCGCCTCGGCACCGGCTTCTACGGCCGCCACCTCGCCGCGCTGACCGCCCGCGACACCACCAGGACCGCCCGGGAGCGGGTCGCCGCGCTGGCCGCCGCGCTCGCCGACGCGGCCGGCCGCTCCCGGTTCGGCGGCTTCCGCAACGTCCCCTCACAGCCGCAGACCAAGACCTACGCGGCCGACGGCGGCACGGGCGCCGAGTACGAGATCCGCTACCGCCTCGGCCGCGACGGACTGACCGCCGAGGACTTCCCCGGTATACGGCTGCTCGGCCTCGCACCGGACCATGTCGTCCTCGAAGTCGACGGACTGCGGCGGGAGTTCACCGTCGCGCGCTACGGCGACCGGGTCCACGTCGACTCCTCGCTCGGCGGGTACGCCTTCACCGCCCGGCCGCGCTTCCCCGACCCCACCGCCGGGACGGAACCCGGCTCACTGCTCGCGCCGATGCCCGGCACCGTCGTACGGATCGCGCCGGGGCTCACCGCGGGCGACCGGGTCGGCGCCGGGCAGCCGCTGCTGTGGCTGGAGGCGATGAAGATGGAACACCGGATCACCGCACCCGCCGCCGGTACCCTCACCGCGCTGCCCGTCCGTACCGGGCAGCAGGTCGAGGTCGGCACCCTGCTCGCCGTCGTCACGGAGTGACCGCACCACCCCGTCCGCCCGTCCCCGACCCCACTTCACCCCACCCCTCCCGCCAAGGAGCCGTCGTGAGCAACGCCGTGAACAGCCCCACGAACGACGCCACGAGCACCACCCCGGCCAGCGCTGTGCGCCACCCCGCGATCGAGACCGAGGAGCACCGCGCGCTGCGCGCCGCCGTCGCCGCGCTCGGCAAGCGCTACGGCCGCGCCTACTTCACGAACGCCGTCGCGGCGGGCGGGCACACCGACGCGCTCTGGGCGGAGGCCGCCCGGCTCGGCTACCTCGGCGCCAACCTGCCCGAGGAGTACGGCGGCGGAGGCGGCGGTATCGCCGAACTCTCCATCGTGCTGGAGGAGTTGGGGGCCGCCGGCTGCCCGCTGCTGATGCTCGTCGTCTCGCCCGCCATCTGCGGTACGGTCATCGCCCGGTTCGGCACCGACGAGCAGCGGCGGGACTGGCTGCCGGGCCTGGCGGACGGCACCCGCAAGATGGCCTTCGGCATCACCGAACCGGACGCCGGTTCCAACTCGCACCGCATCACGACCACCGCCCGCCGGGACGGTACGGACTGGATCCTCAACGGCCGCAAGGTCTTCGTCTCCGGTGTGGACATCGCCGACGCGACCCTGATCGTCGGCCGCACCGAGGACGCCAGGACCGGACGCCTCAAGCCCTGCCTGTTCATCGTGGAGCGCGAGGCGCCCGGCTTCGGACGCCGTCCGATCGCGATGGAACTGGCCGCGCCGGAGAAGCAGTTCGAGCTGACCCTGGACGAGGTGCGGCTTCCCGCGCAGGCGCTGGTCGGCGACGAGGACGCCGGACTGCTCCAGCTCTTCGCCGGGCTCAACCCCGAGCGGATCATGACCGCCGCGTTCGCCCTCGGCATGGGCCGCTACGCCCTGGAACGGGCCGTCGACTACGCCCGCACCCGGCAGGTCTGGAAGGAGCCGATCGGCGCCCACCAGGCCGTCGCGCACCCGCTCGCCCAGGCCCATATCGAGCTGGAACTCGCCCGGCTGATGATGCAGAAGGCCGCGTACCTCTACGACGCGGGTGACGACATGGCGGCGGGCGAGGCCGCGAACATGGCCAAGTACGCGGCGGCCGAGGCCGCGGTGCACGCCGTGGACCAGGCCGTACACACCCTCGGCGGCAACGGCCTCACCCAGGAGTACGGCCTCGCCTCGCTCATCACCGCCGCGCGGGTCGCCCGGATCGCGCCGGTCAGCCGCGAGATGATCCTCAACTTCGTCTCGCACCAGTCGCTGGGGCTGCCCAAGTCCTACTGAGGGTCAGGAACTGCTCTCACGTAAGTGTCCATGAGTGTCCTTTAGGAGCCATGAGTGTTGTACGATCTCGTGTATGAACCTGACGGAATGGGCACGCGCGCAGGGGATTGCCCCGCGTACCGCGTATCGCTGGTTCCGTGAGGGCACA
>JOEL01000067.1 GCA_000720995.1 Streptomyces celluloflavus | reverse complement strand
CCGGCCTCGTGATCAAGGTTCCCGACACGCCCCCCGTGGCGTGGCTTGCGCCCGTGACCGGCGGCGTGGAGTGGACGACGGACCCCGAAGCGATCGAGGCGGCGAAAGAGTGAGCGGTGCCCACGCAAAGCCGCCTCGACCGCCCCTGATCCAGTTGGCCGTCCGGCGCCCCATCACCGCCCTGGCCCTGCTCGGCACCGGCGGCCCTGCGGCGATCGTCATCAGCACCCACGACGCCCGAAACGCGCCCGCACCCGCCAGCGTTCCGGACGCCGGCCCGGAGATCGCCGTGGCGGAGCGCAGCTCTGATGGACAGGCCAATAGCGAAGTTCGGTGACCCAGTTGGCGCCACGAGACTCACCCTCTGTCGGACCGCCTTCGGCGCCCGGACGACAGCAGCACCCGAACGGCACCCCGAAAACCCCAAGAGACAGGGAGCTCCGCGTGTTCATCGACATCCCTAGCGAACTCGAAGCCGCTCTGATCGACCTTCCTCTCCCGCCCTGGGGACTGGACGGTTCGTTCCTGGCGAAGTCCACCCTGGAGCGGTACCGGACCGAGCTGACAGCCACCCCGCGGTTCGAGGAGACCGCCGCGATCCTGCGCCACGCGCTGACCGGGGAGGGCGGCGGATACGCCGTGCTGCGCCTGGGAAACCTTTCCAAGGCCCTGGGGGCCGGCGACCGGTTCCGGCGGCTGGCGACGGCCTTCGCGGCCGAGGTGGCGGTCCCCTTCTCGCCCTTCCCGCGGTGGCCCCTGTGGAAGGGCATCGGGGTAAAGGTCGACAAGGACCCCGGCCGCTCCAGCGGTATCGGGTACAACGCGTTCCACATGGACCTGGTGAACGCGACTCGGCCCCCGGACTACACCACGCTGTTGTGCGTTCGCCCTGACCCGCTCGGCGGCGGCCCCAGCATCCTCTCCGACGCCCACGCGGCGGTGGCGCGGCTGTCGGAGGACAGCCGCGCCCTGCTGGCCGAGTTGGCCTACCACTACGGGACGTTTTTCGACCTGTTCGGCGTGGGCGAGGAGTACAAGCCGTTTCCGATCCTGGACGGTTCCGACCCGGGTGAGGGGTTCATCCGGTTCACCGCCAAGATGCTGGAGCGGTCCGAACTCGGCCAGGCGCACACCAATGCCGCCCGGGAGCTCGCCGAGGAGCTCGTCCGGGGGCAGGTCTCCTTCATGCTCCAGCCCGGGGACTACCTCATCGTGAACCAGCGCCGCTTCCTGCACGGCCGGGAGGCGCTCCACAGCGGTCAGGAGACCGTCCCGGTCTCCGGCCGGCGGCTGCTCCTCCAGTTGTTCCTGCGCGCACCGGCCGGCGACGGCTCGGCCGCGTAGCCGGCCGACGGTACCGGTGACCCACCGAGTTTTGATACCGGGTCCAGCCCCCGAGCACGCGGCACGGCCACGGGGCGGGGCCCGGTCGGGCACCCCCGGAAACGGTCGCGCACCGGGCTCCCCGGGCCGGTACGCGGAGTTAGATGCGAGAGTTGCGCAGCGACTGCCACACGGCGCCGGCCAGCGCCCGCGTCGCCCGCGGGACCGACAGATGCTCGTGCTCGCGGTACAAGTTCCAGTTGTATTGCACGAGGGAGAGCTTGTTGGAGGACAGCGATCCCGCCTGACCGGCCCGGTACACCGCAAGCGGCTCGGCCAGGCCGCGGGCGTCGGCGCCGTCCCGCATGATCGACAGCCAGAGGGCGTAGTCCTGGCGCTTGCGCATCTCCGGCATCAGCCTCGTGCCCAGGGCGTTGCGGTCGTACATGGCGGTGAGTGCACCGATGTGGTCCCGGACCAGCATCGCGCGGTAGTCCACGTGCTCCCGCGCACGGATCACCCGCCCGTTCGGCACCCAGTCGGCGCTCTCGCCGGCGTAGTCGGCGTCCATCTTGAAGTACGAGGTGAACGTCAAAGGTGCATCGCCTTCCGCGGCGAAGGCGAGCTGCTTCTCGGTCTTCTCCGGAAGCCACATGTCGTCGCTGTCGAGAAAGGCGATGTAGTCCCCGCGGGCCCGCTCGATCGCCAGGTTGCGGGCCCGGCCCGCACCGCCCCGCTCGGGCGCGGACTTCGGCAGGACGCGCTCGTCCTGCTCGGCGAAGTCGCGGAGCAGGTCCATGGAGCCGTCGGAGGACTGGTCGTCGGTGACCAGCAGCTCCAGGTCACTGTGGGTCTGCGTGAGCACCGATCGGACGGCTGCGCCGAGCGTGGCTGCCGAGTTGTACACGGGCATCACGACCGACACCAGGGGCACAGCACTTCTCCTTGCCAGACCAGGAACGACGGTCCATTCAAGCACCGCAATCGAGTAGGAGCTGCCATGCAGATAGTTGTCGCTGGTCAGGGCTACGTAGGGCTTCCGCTGGCCGTGCGCGCAGCGGAGGTGGGTCACCACGTGATCGGCTACGACGTGGACGCTCACCGTATCCGCGCGGCGGCCGCCGGCCACTCCTACGTCGAGGACGTGGCCTCCTCGCGGCTGCGTGCCGTGCTGGACTCCGGGAACTACTCCGCGACCACCGAGGCTGCCGCGCCGGCCGGTTTCGACATCGCGGTGATCACTGTCCCGACCCCGCTGCGGGACGGCGTGCCCGACCTGACCTACATCGAGACCTGCGCCCGGACCCTGGGCGAGCACCTTCGCCCCGGCGCGACCGTGGTCCTGGAGTCCACGACCTACCCCGGCTGCACCGAGGAACTGCTGCTGCCGATCCTGGAGAAGGCGTCGGGCCTGCGGGCCGGGGAGGACTTCCTGGCCGGGTTCAGTCCCGAACGCATCGCTCCGGGGAACAAGCGCTGGTCGTTCGACGGGACACCGAAGGTGGTGTCCGGGATCGACGCCAGGTCTCTCGAAGTGATCAAGGGTTTCTACGACGGCATCTTCCAGACCACGGTCCCGGTGTCCGGGCCCAAGGTCGCCGAGCTGGCGAAGCTGCTGGAGAACACCTTCCGGCTGGTCAACATCTCGCTCGTGAACGAGCTGGCGACGCTGGCGGCGCCCCTCGGCGTGAACGTCTGGGAGGCGATCGACGCCGCCGCGACCAAGCCCTTCGGCTTCACCCGGTTCACCCCGGGGCCGGGAGTCGGCGGGCACTGCCTGCCCGTCGATCCGCTGTTCCTCTCGTGGAAGATCGAGCAGGAGTTGGGGGTCGCCTTCCGGTTCGTGGACCTCGCCGACGACGTGAACCGGCACATGCCCGGCTACGTCGTCCAGCGTGTCGTGGACGGCCTCGACAAGCGCGGCCTGCCCGTCAAGGGATCTCGCATCCTGCTGCTCGGCCTGACCTACAAGTACAACGCCACCGATCTCCGCAACTCCCCTTCAGCGCGGGTCGCCGAACTTCTCATCGGCCTCGGCGCCGAGGTCCGCGGCGCCGACCCGAACGTCCAGGAGAGCGACACCAGCAAGCTGAACGTGCCCCGGGTCGATGCGAGCCCGCAGGAGGTGGCCGCCGCTGATGCCGTGGTGCTCCTCATGGACCACTCCCGGTTCGACCTCGCGATGATCGAGAAGAACGCACCGTACGTGCTCGACTGCCGAAACCGCCTGTCCGGAGCGAACGTTGAGACCCTGTGAGCTTCCCTAACTCCCCCGGCCCGCTGCTGACTTCAACCCCAGGAGTTTCTCTTGCGCGACGAATGGGAGCACGCCCACACGGACTACACCAGGCCCGCGCAGCGCCCGGCCCCTGCCTCGCTGGCCGAGAGCGAGGGCGACTGGCGCCGCTACCTGGAGGGCTCTACCCCCAACGGGTGGCTGATCCAGCACAGTGCGATGACCGAAGCGCTCGTCAGCGGCCGGCCCATGTACCTGCTGCACACCACCAAGGACATCACCGCCATCCGCACCAGCGGTGAGCTGCACGTCTCCACCGGGTGCCTGGTCGGAGCCCTGTACTGCTCCCCTCTGGCCCGTCAGCGCGAGGGACTGCGCCCGCACAACCTCGGCGCCTACCTGATGCAGACGAAGCCCAACACCACGTCCATGATCTTCGAGGTCACCCCGGACGCTCCGATCCCCACCAAGGGCGTGGACTACCTGCACCTCGGCACCATCCACCTGCGCACCTACCTGCGCTACCAGAGCTTCCTCACCCCGGCCGAGAACGACCAGCTCGACCGCGCCCTGATGGCCGGGCTGCGCGCCGCGGCCGTGTTCCTCGACACGGCCCTGCGCAACGCAGCCGGCCGCGCCACCGCGGCCCCCGAGTTCATCGACCAGTTGGCTGCCGCCGTGCCTTCCGTGCCGTTCCTCGGCTACCTGTACTTCGAGGTGCTATCCGAGTACCTGATGCTCCACTCTGCGTCTCCGGAGACCAAGACCTACGCCCAGGCCGGGGAACTGAACAACTGGCTGTACAAGAGGATCGCGTTCGCCGCCGTGGACGGCATGCACCAGTTGTTCGACCTGGCCCGCTTCCATCCGCGCCACCAGCGGCTCGTCCAGCTCATCGACGGCGTGGAACCCTCGCTCGCCCCGGGAGTCGCCGAGTACGTGCGGCGACGGCTGTCCCACTTGCTCGCGCGGACCACATTGCATCCGTCCCAGGATGCGGCCTCGGTCACCTTCCAAGGCGCTGATCTCAGGATGCTCCGGCACGTCGCGCCGGGACTGATCGGCCAGATGATCTTCCGCGAGATCCGGTACATGCCGCGCTACCAGCAGCTCTACCACTGCTTCGAGAAGGCCAAGGCACTGGAGGCATGGGACTACTGGAACCACGAGGGCATCCCCACACCCTTCAACGGCATCCTCCCCAAGGGCGAGATCGGGATACACCCCATCTACCCCCGGTCGGCCGTCAGAGCATGGACGGCCAAGCAGGACAGCAAAGGCTTCCTGCACCCGGCCCAGGAGGTCACCGCCGTCTTCACGCCGCACCTGGCGTCGTGGTGGGCGCCACCTCGTCACCGCGGACGGACGACCATCGCCGACCCGCGGATCACGGTGGACCGGGGAGCTCCGTCCTCGCTTCCCGCCCAACGGCCACCCATCAAGGGGATCTCCGCATGACCACCAAACCCCTGACCATCGTCACCGGCATCAACCGCACTTGTGAGCCTTCGTCCGGGAGCCTGATCCTCGTCAACGACCTCTACCGCGCCATGCCCGACACCCATACGACCTTCCTCGGCAGGGCACCGGTCGATCAGGCGTGGAAGGCCGCGTTCGATCACCTGATCCCCCTCTCCACGACGAAGCGCCCCCAGGGCTCCGGCTTCGACCACTACGTTGACGAACTGACGCGAGAGGTCGGCGCGCTCATCGAGCAGCTCCGGCCGGACGCCATCCACGCCCAGTACGTCGGGTTCGCACTCAGCCTGGCCCTCAGCCGAATCGCCGGCACCATCCCGATCATCGCCATCGCCCACGGCCCCGAGGTGACGGCGGCCGAGCGCAGCGCAGCGGAACACGAGGCCATGAACGAGGTCGCCGACGCCAGCGCCGCGATCGTCACCCCGACCTCCGTCCTCGCCGACCACATCGACCGCCTCACCGGGCGCCGGTTCACCGATCGCATCACCGTCATCCCGTGGGGCATCCGTCTGGCCGATGCCCAGGTACGCGATCAGCCGTCCGCAGGGACCGGGCCCCTGTCTCTGGTGCACGCCGGTCGCCTGGACGACAACAAGTCCACGATCACGGCCGTCGAAGCCCTCGCTCTCACCGATCAGCCCCATTGCCTGACCGTGATCGGCAAAGGGCCCCTGCGGGAGCATCTGGGACAACGAGCTGTCGAACTCGGCCTGCGGGACCGGGTCCACTTCGATCGGTACCTGCCCCGCGCCGAACTGTGGCGCCGCCTGCCGAACTTCGACGCCTTCGTCTTCACGACCAAAGGTCTGGATGCTTTCGGGCTCGTCCTCATCGAGGCCCAAGCCCACGGACTTCCGGTTGCCTACTCCGATCTTCCCGGTGTGAGGGAAATCCTCGGAAGCGCTGGCGTTCCCTACCCCCCTGGCGACCCGCGCTCGCTGGCCGTGGCCCTGGACGAGATGGGCCGGGACTTCCACCGGCGCAAGGCCCTGACCAAGGCGGCTCTCAATAACGCGCGCCGATACGACATCACTGCCACCGGCCGCCGGCTTCGCGAACTGACGCTCCGCGTTACCTCCTGACCCCGATGATTCAAGACCGGCCTCGTACACGCCCGACGAACTGTTCGCGTTCACCGCCGCCTTAGCCAAGACGCGGCCGCCCGGCTCAGCCTCCCAATTGTGCGGTGGTCGGCACCTTGTCGGTCACCTCGGCGCCCGCGCTCCGGCCCGCGCCCTTGACGTTGTTGATGATCTTCTCGAACGAGCCGACATCGGCGTCGCCCGCATCGCCCTTGCGGAGTTTGCCGCCCAGGTTCTTGAGCGAGTCGATACCGCTGGAGAGCGGGGTGAGCGCCTTGGAGAGCAGCGGGTCGCCCTTGGCGTTGGCCACCGCGGCCTTGAGCCTGTTGTAGGTGAAGGCGCCGGCCAGACCGGCCTTGACCATGGCGAAGGTCCGGCCGTCCGCGCCCTTTTTGAACTTGCCCGCCTTGAACGGCTTCACGATCCACTGGTAGGTGGCGCCCGCCGCCAGGCCCGCGTTGGTCACGAAGCGGGTCTTGGCGAACTTCTGCTTCTCCACGGAGGTGCTCGGGCTGGGCCCCGCCGCGCTGTTGTCGGCGCCCGCGTCCTTGCTCTTGCCGCAGGCGACGGCACCGGTCAGCAGGCTGCCGGCCAGCAGCAGCGCCACGGCGCCCCGCCGGACGGAGACCCCGGGGCGCGGCGGTGCGCCGGGAGCGGGCCGGGCGGGCGGACTGTCGGGGCGGGCTTCGGTGAGGGACGAGGGCAGGGACACAGCGCGCCTCCGGCGGGCATCGTCGTACGCGGACCACACGCCCGCAGCCTTACCCGGCCGCCCGCACCCCGTCACCCGCAAACGCCCGTTCGGCGCATCCGCACGCGAATTCCGGCCACCGGTGGCCCCGCCCCCGGCGGCGGGGCCACCGCCTACCGGCAGCAGTCCGGGTCGAGCCCGGTCGGCAGCCGTTCGCCGCCGAAGACCGAGGTGGTGGCCTCGTCACCGCCCAGCGCGGCCACCGCGAGCAGCAGCGAGCCGGCCGTCCAGGAGGTGCGTTCGCGCGGCCAGATGGCGTCGTCGTCGAAGACGTAACCGGTCCAGTACATACCGTCCTCGGCGCGCAGATGCTGCATCCAGGCGAGGATCTGTACCGCGCGGTCGGACTCCCCCATCGCCCACAGCGTGAGGGCCAGCTCCGCGCTCTCGCCGCCGGTCACCCAGGGGTTGGGCAGGACGCAGCGCACACCCAGGCCGGGCACCACGAAGCGCTCCCACTCCGCGTCGATCCGGGCGGCGGCGGCCGCCCCGCGCACCGCGCCGCCCAGGACCGGGTAGTACCAGTCCATGGAGTAGCGGGCCTTGTCCAGAAACCGTTCGGGGTGCCGGCGTATCGCGTGGCCGAGGCGGCCCAGGGCCAGTTCCCAGTCGGGCTGCGGCTCCTCGCGCTGGTCGGCGAGCGCGAGCGCGCAGCGCAGCGCCTGGTAGACGGAGGAGGAGCCGGTGAGCAGCGCGTCGGTGACGGGGCTGCCGTCGTCCTCGCGCTTCCAGCCGATCTCGCCGCCGGGCTGCTGGAGTTCCAGGACGAATTCGATCGCCGCGAAGACGGCGGGCCACATGCGGTCGAGGAAGGCCTCGTCGCCGGTGGACAGGAAGTGGTGCCAGACGCCGACGGCGACATACGCGCAGAAGTTGGTCTCCCGGCCGCGGTCGGTCGGCGCCGCGGCGTCCCCGTCGGCGTACGCCGCGTACCAGGAGCCGTCCGGGTTCTGATGCCGGCGCAGCCACTCGTACGCGGCCTCGGCGCGCTCGTGCGCGCCGGCGGCGTCCAGCGCCATGGCGGCCTCGGTGTGGTCCCACGGGTCGAGGTGGTGGCCGCGGAACCACGGGATCGCGCCGTCCGTGCGCTGGGCCGCCACGATGCCCGCGACCGTACGGGCCGCCTGCTCGGCGGTGAGCACCCCCGGCAGGACCAGCCGCTCGGTACGCCCGGGACTGGTCACTTGGCGGCCCCGGCGGAGGACTTGGGGGCCTTGGGGGCCTTGGGGGCGGACGTGGCCGGATCGGTCGTCCCGGCTGCGGCCGGTGCCTGCGCCCACGGGTCCGCGCCGTGCCGCGCGGGGGTGTGCGGTTTGGTCGCGTAGGCGACGAAGCTCTTGCCGAGGACGGGGTTGAGCGCCTGCTCGGCGAGCCGGGTGGCCAGGGGTTTCTTCATGATGTCCCAGACCAGCAGCTTGTGGTACGCCCGCACCGGCAGCGCGGTGTCGTTGTCCACGCCGAACGCGCATTTGAGCCACCAGTACGGGCTGTGCAGTCCGTGCGCATGGTGGGTGCCGTACGGCTTCAGTCCGGCCTCGCGCATCTTGCCGAGCAGTTCGTCGCCCCGGTAGATGCGGATATGGCCGCCCTCGACCTCGTGGTAGGCGTCGCTGAGCGCCCAGCAGACCTTCTCGGGGCCGTAGCGGGGGACGGTGACGGCGATCCGGCCGCCGGGGCGCAGCACCCGCACCATCTCGGCGAGCACCCCCTTGTCGTCCGGAATGTGCTCCATCACCTCGGAGATGATCACGACATCGAAGCTGTCGTCGGGGAACGGCAGGGCCAGCGCGTCCCCCTCCATCGCGGTGGCGGTGGCGCCCTCGGGGGCCTCGCCCGCCTCCTTCATCGCGGCGAACCACTTGGCGACCTCGCGGATCTCCTCGCCGTTGCGGTCGAGCGCGACGACCTGCGCGCCGCGCCGGTAACACTCGAAGGCGTGCCGGCCCGCGCCGCAGCCCAGGTCGAGTACGCGGTCGCCCGGGGCGAGCGGAAAGCGGGAAAAGTCGACGGTCAGCACGGCGTTCTGCTTTCGTCCGGCGGTTCATGGCGGTGGTGGCTGCTGCGGGGAGGGCTGGCGGAGGAGGCGCGGGGGCGCACGGTGACCGGGTGCCGGGCCGCCGGCGGGGCGGGCGCCGGGCGGGGCGCCAGGGACATCAGCCGCGTCCGGCGGCGCTCGGTGCGGGCGCGGCGTCGGGGGTTCTCCCGGACGGCGCCTGGGGGCCGGTGCGGGCGGCGGTCGGGCCGGCCTGGCGGGCGATGGCTTCGCGGTAGCGCTCGGCGGTGCCGATGGCCGCCTGCCGCCAGGTGAAGCGGGCCAGCACCCGCTCCCGGCCGGCCGCGCCGAGGCGGCGGCGCAGCGCGTCATCGCCCAGCAGCCGCAGCAGCCCGGCGGCCAGCGCGCCGGCGTCGCCCGGGGGCACCGCCAGACAGGTCTCGCCGTCGGGCCCGGCGACCTCCGGGATGGCGCCGCCCGTGGTGGCCAGCAGCGGGGTGCCGGTGGCCATCGCCTCGGCGGCGGGCAGCGAGAAGCCCTCGTAGAGGGAGGGGACGCAGGCGAGCTGGGCGCCGCGCACCAGGTCGACGAGTTCGGCGTCGCTGATGCCCTTGACGAACTCGATGGCGCCGGACAGGCCGTACCGCTCGATGGCGGCGGCGACCGGGCCGTCGTCGGCGCGCTTGCCGACGACCACCAGATGCGCGTCGGGCCGTTCGGTGCGGACCTTGGCGAGCGCCTCCACGAGGTGGATCAGGCCCTTGAGGGGTACGTCCGCGCTGGAGGTCGTCACGATCCGGCCCGGCACCTCGGCCACGGACGGATCGGGGGAGAAGAGGCCGGTGTCGGCGCCGATGGGCACGACGTGGATCCGGCCGTCCCGTACGCCCAGGTCGTCCACGATCTCCTGGCGGGACGAGCCGGAGACGGTGAGCACCGAGGGCAGCCGGCGGGCGACCCGCTTCTGCATCCGGGTGAAGCCGTACCAGCGGCGGACGGAGGCGCGGCGGCGCCAGCCGTCGGCGGCGGCCAGGTCGAGCCGCCGGTCGACAGTGATGGGGTGGTGGACGGTGGTGACCAGCGGGGCACCCAGGGCGCGGGCGCCGCCGAGCAGGCCGTAGCCGAGCGTCTGGTTGTCGTGCACGACGTCGAACTCACCGCGCCGGGCGGCGAGATGGCGCCGGGCCCGCAGCGAGAAGGTCAGCGGTTCGGGGAAGCCGCCGGTCCACATCGTGGCGACTTCGAGGGCGTCGATCCAGTCGCGGTACTCACCGCGCCGGGGTGTGCGGAACGGGTCGGGCTGGCGGTAGAGGTCCAGGCTCGGCAGCTCGGTCAGCGGCACGCCCTCGTCGAGGACGGGGTAGGGCTGTGCGCCGATCACCTCGACGGTGTGGCCGAGGCGGGCCAGTTCGCGGGAGAGATGGCGTACGTAGACGCCCTGCCCACCGCAGAACGGGTTCCCCTTATACGTGAGCATCGCGATACGCAGAGGGCGGTCGCCGTGCGCCGGGGCGACGCCCGCGGGGCCCGTCGCGGGGCGGGGCGTGGCTGCCTGGACGGCTTCTGCGGTCACGCGCGGCCCCCTTCTCACTGGACTCCCGCCGGAGCGTAACCGCTGGCGGTAATCTAGAACAAGTTTCAGAACTGATTGGCTACTGATCAGTTAACGGAGCTTCGAATCTACCGGCCGAGAGGGCGACAAAAAGAGCCACACCAGGTGATTCGCGCCACCACCCGCCCCCCTGCCATGCTGTGGCGATCACACCACCGGCACTCGCCCTCTCGCGGACGGAATGCCACGGAATGGGACATATGACTGCGGAATCCAAGGCGGCCAAACCGTCGCTTCCCCCGAGTCCTCCCCTGACCGAGCGTCAGGAGGCCAGGCGCCGCCGCATCCTGCACACCAGCGCCCGGCTGGCCGGCCGTGGCGGCTTCGACGCCGTGCAGATGCGCGAGGTCGCCGAGTCCTCGGGCGTCGCACTCGGGACCCTCTACCGCTACTTCCCGTCCAAGGTGCATCTGCTGGTCGCGACCATGCAGGACCAGCTCCAGCACATGCACGAGACGCTGCGCAAGCGGCCGCCGTCGGAGCAGGACCCGGGCGCGCGGGTCGCGCAGACCCTGATGCGGGCGTTCCGCGCGCTCCAGCGCGAACCGCACCTCGCGGACGCGATGGTGCGCGCACTGACCTTCGCGGACCGCTCGGTCAGCCCGGAGGTGGACACCGTCTCCCGGCTGACCACCGCGATCATCCTGGACGCGATGGCCCCGCCCCCCACCAGCCGGCACCCCGCGCAGGAGCTGCCGCACCCCGCCCGGTCCGCCACCCCCGAGCAGCTCTCCGCGGTCCGGGTCATCGAGCACACCTGGCACTCGGCGCTGATCACCTGGCTGTCGGGACGCGCCTCGATCGCCCAGGTGAAGATAGACATCGAGACGGTCTGCCGGCTGATCGACATCACGACACCGGATCCTGGGCCGGAGGCGGGAGCGGAGTCGGAGCCGGGAACGCGTACGGGGGCGACGAAGCCGCGCGGCCGCTGAGACGGCTGCCGCCCGGCGGGACGGGGACGGGCCCGCGCGGGCACATGACGCCCGCACGGCACCCCGCGGCCGGACCGCGCTCACTCCTCCGGCGGGAAGACCGCCGCACCGCTGCCCGCGACCGTGAGGGTGATCGCCTCGACCGGGCACCCCTCGGCCGCCGCCAGCACGCTGTCGGCGGCGTCCGTCTCCGGTGCCACGGGGTGCGACTGCCGGGCCGGGCCGAGGCGGAAGCCGTCCGGTGCCGCGCCGACGCACATCCCGGAACCGATGCACACGCTCCGGTCCACCGCCACCCGCCAGCGCTCGCCCATCACGCACCGGCCGGCAGATGGATCATCTTGTGCTCCAGGTACTCGCCGAACCCCTCGGGCCCGAACTCCCGCCCGATCCCGGAGTTCTTGTAGCCGCCGAACGGGCCGAGCATGTCGATGCTGAAGGTGTTCACCGAGTACGTGCCGGTGCGCACCTGCCGCGCGATGTCGATGCCGTGCTCGGTATCCGCCGTCCACACCGAGCCCGACAGCCCGTACTCCGAGTCGTTGGCGATCCGTACCGCCGCCGCCTCGTCCTCGTACGGCAGCAGGCAGATGACCGGGCCGAAGATCTCCTCGCGGGCGATCCGCATGGCGTTGTCGACCTCGCCGAAGAGGGTCGGCTCGACGTACCAGCCCGTCGGCTGCCCCTTCGGCTGCCCGCCGCCGGTCAGGACCTTGGCGCCTTCCTGGCGGCCGAGCGCGATGTAGTCGAGCGAACGCCGCTGCTGGCGCCGCGCGACCAGCGGGCCGACCTCGGTGGCCGGATCCAGCGGGTCGCCCACGGTCAGCGCGGCGGCCGCCGCGGCGAACCGGTCGGCGATCTCGTCGTAGCGGGCGCGCGGGACGAGGATGCGCGTCTGGGCCACGCACGCCTGGCCGTTGATCATCCAGGCGAACGGGACGATGCCGGCCACCGCCGCGTCCAGATCCGCGTCCGGCAGGATCACCGCCGCGGACTTGCCGCCGAGTTCCAGCGTGACGCGGCTGAGGTTGCGGGCGGCGACCTCCATGACCCGCCTGCCCGCCGCCACCGAGCCGGTGAACGACACCTTGTCGACGTCCGGATGCCCGACCAGGTACTCACTCACCGCCCGGTCCGCGGGCAGGATCGACAGCACCCCGGCCGGCAGCCCGGCCTCGGTCGCGATCTCGGCGAGGAGGTACGCGTCCAGCGGGGTCTCCGGCGACACCTTCAGGACCACCGAGCAGCCGGCCAGCAGCGCCGGCGCGAGCTTGGCGGCGGCGGTGAACTGCGGGACGTTCCACGGCACCACGGCCGCGACCACCCCGACCGGCTCGCGCCGCACCAGCAGCGGCCCCAGGAGTCCGGCCCGCCGCTCCTCGAACGGGAAGTCCCGGGCGACGGTGAGTGCCGCGTCCCACACCAGCATCGCGGCCAGCGCCTGCACCATGACACCGGAGGTGACCGGGGTGCCGTTCTCAGCGCCGATGACCCTGGCGAACTCCTCGCTGCGCGCCCCGAACGCGTCCTTGATCCGGGTCACCACCGCGATCCGGTCCGCCAGCGGGGCGTCGGCCCAGACCCCGGACGCGAAGGACGTACGGGCCGCGGCCACCGCCCGGTCCACATCGGCCCGCGAGGCGTGCGGGACGCGGCCGATGACCTGTTCGGTGTGCGGTGAGACGACCTCGATCGTGTCGCTGCCGGCCGGATCGACCAACTCACCGCCTATGTAGAGCTTTCCGTACTCGACGAGGTCACTCATCGCTGCCGCCTCCTGCGGGTTGGCCGCCGGTGTCCGGTAAGGGGCTTCCGTCTCTCGATGGTCGGGGGTGAACTCTGGGGGGAACTGCTGGGGCTAGGGGCGCTCGGGGTCACCTAAGGGGGGCCTCAGGCAGCGGTCCTCCTACGGGGCGCTCCCCGCGGTGTGTCCTCCGTGGCGGTTCTCGAAGATTTCTGACTACCCATCAGGAACCTCCCCTCAGGAACTGATACCAGTTCCACTTCGAGGCGTCCACCCTTCCACACCCCCAACTCAAGTGCGCTCAGGACCACTTCAGACATCACCGGACACCTCGCTGAAACCCGTTCTAGCTATAGTGGGCGGGCGAGCAGGTCACGCCGAGAGGGGGCCGGGATGGCGCAGGTGATCGACCACCGGGGCGGGGTGTGGAGCATCGCCGTCCCCATCCCGGACAATCCGCTCGGCCACACCCTCGTCCACCTCCTGGAGACCGACCGCGGACCGGTGCTCATCGACACCGGCTGGGACGACCCGGACTCCTGGGACACCCTCGTCGCCGGCGTCGCGGCCTGCGGATTCGACGTCACCGACCTGCACGGCGTACTGATCACCCACCACCACCCCGACCACCACGGGCTGTCGGCCGCGGTGCGGGAGGCATCCGGCGCCTGGATCGCCATGCACGCCGCGGACACGGCCGTGGTCCGCCGCACCCGCGAGGCCGAACCGGGCAGCTGGCTCGGCTTTCTGACCGCCAAGCTCACGGCGGCCGGCGCACCGGAGGACCATCTCGCACCCCTGCGGGAGGCGCGCGCCAAGAGGCACGGGGCAGTACGGTCCGGTCGCCCGCCCGCGCTGCCGGACCGCGAGATCAGCCCCGGCGCCCTGCTCGGCCTGCCGGGCCGCCGGCTGCGCGCCATCTGGACGCCCGGACATACGCCGGGGCACGTCTGCCTGCATCTGGAGGAGGAGCATCCGGGGCGGGGCGCGCAGGCGGCGGGTGGCGGACCGGTGGCGGCGAGCGGTCCGGGCGCCCGCTTCGGCCGGCTCTTCTCCGGTGACCACCTGCTGCCCGGCATCACCCCGCACGTCGGGCTGTACGAGGACCCGGACGACGCGACGGTCACCGACCCGCTGGGCGACTACCTCGACTCCCTGGAACGGATCGGCCGCCTCGCCCCCGCCGAGGTGCTCCCCGCCCATCAGCACGCCTTCACCGACGCGGCCGGACGCGTACGCGAACTCCTCGCCCACCACGAAGAGCGGCTGGCCGGGCTGCGGACGCTGCTCCGCGACCCGCTCACCCCGTGGCAGCTCGCCGTGGCCATGGAGTGGAACCGCCCCTGGGCGCAGATCCCCTACGGCTCCCGGAACATCGCCGTCTCCGAGGCCGAGGCCCATCTGCGCCACCTGGTGAAACTCGGCCACGCGGAACCGGTGCCGGGCTCCGGCCCCACGACGTACCGGGCCGTGTAGCGCCCTGCCGGACGGCCCGTACCGAGCCACCGGAAGACCGCGCCCAGCAGGCCGTACCCGGCGGAAGCACCGCACGCCGTATCGGCCGGATCGTGCGGCCGGAGGGCCCGCCGTCCCCGCCCCACCGGGGCTAAAATGGGCGCCCTGGGCAATCAGTGATCATTCTCCCCTCGGAGGTCCTCATGGGCGCATTGCGGGGTGTGGCCGCGACGGCCCTCGGCGTGGCCCGTATCCGGGCGGCCGAAAGTGCCCGCGATGACCGGCTGTTCGACGATCCCTACGCCGCCGCGTTCGTGTCCGCGGCCGCGGAGCCGCCCGCCGCCCCGCCCCGTTCCGACGGCTCCGAGGTGTCCGCGGCCCGGTACGACGCGTTCTACCGCGGGCTCTCACGGCACGTCGTGCTGCGCACCCGTTTCTTCGACGACTACCTCCTGGCCGCGACCGGGGAACACGGCATCCGCCAGGTGGTGATCCTCGCCACGGGGCTGGACACCCGCGCGTTCCGGCTGGCCTGGCCCGGCGGCGTACGCCTCTTCGAGATCGACCTGCCGGACGTGCTCGCCTTCAAGCACCGCGTCCTCGCCGAGCAGCGGGCCCGGCCGCGCTGTGCGCGCACCGCCCTCGCCGCCGATCTGCGCAGGGACTGGCCGGCCCCGCTCCGGGCCGCGGGCTTCGTACCGGACGAGCCGACCGCGTGGCTCATCGAGGGCCTGCTGGTCTACCTCTCGGCGGATGAGGCCGCGCGGCTGCTGACCACCGTCGGCGAGCAGTCCGCGCCCGGCAGCCGGCTCGCCTTCCCCGGTGCCGGTGACTTCCGCGGCAGTCCGATGATGGCCGCCGGCCGCGCGATCCCCTCGATGCGCGAGATCAGCGCTCTGTGGAAGGGCGGCCTCTCCGAGGCCGCCCCCGCCTGGCTCGCCCGCCACGGCTGGCAGGCGCACACCCACCCCCGCGCCACCGTCGCCGCTTCCTACGGCCGCGCCGACTGGGTCCCCCCGCACAGCCACACCGCCAGCAGCGGGGCATTCGTCGTGGCCGTACGCGGGGACGGGGAGACAAGCACGGAGCCGGCCGACCTCCGGTGAGGTGCGGGCCGTCGGCGGGGGTGGGGCTCCGGTGCGGCTGGTGCCTGCGGTGCGGCGTGCGGCGTCCGTACGGCCGGCGGCCCCGCGTCCGGTTACGGCCGGCGCCCCATGCCACGTGGCGGGCCGAGCCTCGGGTCCGCGGTCGTACGGGCGAGCGGTTCCGGGCCGGGCGGCGGTTAAAGTGGGCCGGACAACTTCATCCGTGCCCGATCGGGGGAAGCCGGTGGAAATCCGGCGCTGACCCGCAACCGTGAGGACGGCCCGGCCGCACACCGCGGCGCCGGCCGTACGAGCCGGAGCACCCGGTGGGGCACGGTCAAGGCTCCCGCCGCCGGAACCGCCCGCCCCTGCGGACGACCGGTGCGCGGCACCGTCGAGGTATACGGAGCTGAGCCCGGTGCCACCGCGTCCGATCGGAGGACCGGCGCGCGGGTGGGGGCCGAGCGCGGCTGCGTATCCACCGCTGCGAACCGACCCGAGAGGCACCGACCCGATGGCCCCCATGGCCCTTCCCTTCGCCGTCCAGGCACGCCGTGCCGCCACGGCACTGGCCACCGCCGCCGTACTGGGCGCCACCGCTGCCCCCGCCGCGTTCGCCGACTCCGCCGTGCCCGCCGCCGCCTCCCCCCAGCTGCCCGCCGGGCTCTACGGCACCAAGGACCCGCAGTTCGACGGCGTCTGGCGGCAGTCGCTGGCGCTGCTCGCCCAGCACACGGTGGGCGTGCGGCCCGCGACGTCGGCCGTCGACTGGCTCGCCGGGCAGCAGTGCGCCGACGGCTCGTTCACCGCCTTCCGTGCCGATCCGGCCAAGGCGTGCGACGGCAAGACGATGCGGGACACCAACCAGACGGGCGCCGCGGTGCAGGCGCTGGCCGCGCTCGGCGGCCGCGGCGAGGTGGTGCAGAAGGCCGTGGCCTGGCTGAAGTCCGTGCAGAACGACGACGGCGGCTGGAGCTCGATGGCCGGCGCGCCCAGCGACGCCAACTCCACGTCCGTGGTCATCGGCGCGCTCGCCGCGGCGGGTGAGCAGCCGGCGTCGGTGACGTCGAAGAAGGGGAGCAAGACCCCCTACGACTCTCTGCTCGCCCTCCAGCTGGGCTGCGACGCGAAGGAGGGGGAGCGCGGCGCGTTCGCCTTCCAGCCCAAGGACGGCGCGCTGGCCCCCAACGCCTACGCCACCGCGGCCGCCGCGCTGGGCGCCCTGGGCAAGGGCTTCGTCGTCGACCCCGCAGGCAAGGATGTGACCGAGCCGGTCAAGCCGCTGACCTGCGAGGGCGGGGGCACGAAGCAGGCCACGGCCGATCCGGAGCAGGCCGCTTCGGGCGCGGACGCCTATCTGGTCGCGCAACTGGACAAGAACGGCCAGCACCTGCTGTCCGCGATGCCGGGCGCCGAGAGCCGGCCGGACGTCGGCAACACCGCCGACGCGGTCATCGCCCTGGCCGCCGGATCGCACGGCGCGGCCGCGCAGCAGCCGCTGAAGTGGCTGGAGAAGAACTCGGCGGACTGGGCCGCGCAGCACGGCCCGGCCGCGTACGCCCAGTTGGTGCTGGCCGCCCACGCCACCGGCGCCGACCCCCGCTCCTTCGGCGGCAAGGACCTGGTGACCGCGCTCAACGACACCGGCCCCAAGCCGGCCGGCAGCGCGGCGCCGTCCACCGCCCCCGAGAAGGACGCGACCGACAACGACGAAGGCTCCGGCGTGTGGTGGTTCGTCCTCGTCGGGCTCGCCATCGGTGCCGGTATCGGCTTCCTGCTGAGCGGCCTCAGGAAGAAGAACCAGCTCTGATGCGGCGCACCCGGACCTTGTCGCGGCGCGCCCGGATCCTCGGCACCCTGCTGCTGGCCGGTGCGCTCACCGGCCTGGGCGCCGCACCCGCGCAGGCGCAGGAGTACCGCTACTGGTCGTTCTGGGACGGCAAGGGCGGTTCATGGGCGTACGCGACGGAAGGGCCGGCCACCCTGCGGCCGGCCGACGGCGCCGTCGCGGGCTTCCGGTTCACCGTCAGCGCCGACTCCGCCGCGGCCGGTCAACCGCGCGCGGCCGCCGACTTCGACGCGATCTGCGCCAAGACCCCCGCCAAGGACGGCGACAAGCGGATCGGCGTCGTCATCGACTTCGGCACCGCGGCGGACGCGTCCGGCGGCGAGACGCCGCCCCAGGCCAGGACGGAGTGCGCCCGGATACCGAAGGACGGCTCGGCGGGCGATGCGCTGGCCGCGGTCGCCCGGCCGCTGCGCTACGACTCCAACGCACTGCTGTGCGCCATCGCCGGCTACCCGAAGTCGGGGTGCGCGGACCAGGTGAGCGGGTCCGGGGACGCCAGGTCGGGGGCCTCGGCCTCGTCGCCCTCGTCGTCCTCCGCTCCGGCGGCGTCGTCCGGTTCCGGGACGGCGGCCGACGGCGGTGGCGGGGACGGCGGTCCGTCCGCCGGGCTGCTCGGCGGTATCGCGGCCGTCGTCGTACTGGGTGCGGCCGCCGTGTGGCAGGCCCGCCGCCGGCGCGGATGAGCGCCCCGCCGGCCACCCGTACCACCGCGCTGCACGCGGGCGCGTGGTGGCTGTGGGCCCTCGGCCTGGCGACCGCGGCCTCGCGCACCACCAATCCGCTGCTGCTCGGACTGCTGATCGGCGTCGCGGGCTACGTCGTCGCGGCCCGCCGTACCGACGCCCCGTGGGCCCGCTCCTACGGCGCCTTCGTCAAGCTCGGCCTGCTGGTGATCGGCATCCGGCTCGTCTTCGCCTTCGTCCTCGGCTCGCCGGTCCCCGGTACGCACACCCTCGTCACGCTCCCCGAAGTGCCGCTCCCCGACTGGGCGAAGGGGGTGCGGATCGGCGGCCGGGTCACCGCGGAGGGCATGGTCTTCGCGCTCTACGACGGCCTGAAACTGGCCACCCTGCTGATCTGCGTGGGCGCCGCCAACGCGCTCGCCAATCCCGCCCGGCTCCTCAAGTCCCTGCCCGGCGCGCTCTACGAAGCGGGCGTCGCGGTCGTCGTGGCGATGACCTTCGCGCCGAACCTGGTCGCCGATGTGCAGCGGCTGCGCGCCGCCCGCCGGCTGCGCGGCCGCCCCGACCGCGGGTTCAAGGCCCTCCTCCAGGTCGGTGTGCCGGTCCTGGAGGGCGCGCTGGAACGCTCGGTCGCCCTGGCCGCGGCGATGGACGCACGTGGCTACGGCCGCACCGCCCATGTCCCGCGCGCCGTACGCCACACCACCTCGGTGCTGACTTTCGGCGGCCTGCTGGGCGTCTGCGCCGGCACCTACGGACTGCTGGCCGAGGCCGGCGCCGGCTACGGGCTGCCGCTGCTGCTCGCCGGACTCGCCGCCGCGCTCGCCGGGCTGTGGCTCGGCGGCCGCCGCTCCGTACGCACCCGCTACCGGCCCGAACGGTGGGGCGCCCGCGCGTGGCTCGTCGCGGGTTCCGGCATCGCCGTCGCCGCCCTGATGATCTGCGCGAACGGCTACGCCCCCGCCGCCCTCCACCCGCCCGCGATCCCCCTCACCACGCCGGACCTCCCCCTCTGGCCGGCCGCCTCCCTGCTCCTCGGCCTCCTCCCGGCCTTCGTCGCCCCTGTCCCGCCGGGGCAGACGCCGGGGGCGGGGCGGGGGGCGGGGGGCGATAGGGCCGGTGGGCGAGACACGGGCGCCGGGAACGCCGGGGGCCGGGGGGTCTCGTCGGTCGGCGGTGGTGGGTCCGGCGTCGCTGATGCCTCGGTTTCTCCGTCGTCCCCGTCCCCGTCCCCCCTCCCTCCGCCTCCTCCCACCGCGGCGTCCGCTCCCGCCACAGCCCCCGCTCCTGCCTCCGTTCCCCCTCCCCCCGACCCGCTCACGAAGGAGCGCACTCAGTGATCCGGTTCGAGCAGGTCTCGGTCACCTATGGGGACGCGTCGGCGCCCGCCGTCCAGGGCATCGACCTGACCGTTCCCGAGGGGGAGCTGTGTCTCCTCGTCGGCCCGTCCGGCGTCGGCAAGTCCACCGTGCTGAACGCCGTCTGCGGGCTCGTACCGCACTTCACCGGGGGCACCCTGCGCGGCCGGGTCACCGTCGACGGCCGCGACACCCGCACCCACAAACCGCGCGAACTGGCCGATGTCGTAGGCACCGTGGGGCAGGACCCGCTGTCGCATTTCGTCACCGACACCGTCGAGGACGAGCTCGCCTACGGCATGGAGTCGCTCGGCCTCGCCCCGGACGTGATGCGCCGCCGCGTCGAGGAGACCCTGGACCTCCTGGGCCTGGCCGACCTGCGGGACCGCGCCATCACCACGCTCTCCGGCGGCCAGCGGCAGCGGGTCGCCATCGGCTCGGTCCTGACCACCCACCCCAAGGTCCTGGTCCTGGACGAGCCCACCTCGGCGCTGGACCCGGCCGCCGCCGAGGAGGTGCTGGCCGTGCTCCAGCGCCTCGTGCACGACCTCGGGACGACGGTCCTGCTGGCCGAACACCGTCTGGAGCGCGTCGTCCAGTACGCGGACCAGGTGATCCTGCTGCCCGCACCCGGCGCTGCCCCGCTCATGGGCGACCCCGCCGACATCATGGCCGTCTCCCCCGTCCATCCCCCGGTCGTCGCCCTCGGCCGTCTCGCCGGCTGGTCCCCTCTCCCCCTCTCGGTACGCGACGCCCGCCGCAAGGCCGGCCCCCTCCGCGACCGCCTGAGCGCGCTCACACCACCGGCGCGAGGTGCCAAGACGGCCCCGGCCGCCGCGACCACCACCACGAGCAACGCCACAAGCTCCGCCATGGCTGTCCCTCCCCTCGTTCCCACTCCGCCCGCCTCCCCCGCGTCCTCCCTCTCCGTTCCTGCCGCTTCCCCCGTCACCCCCGCTTCTCCCGCCGCTGTCGTCTCGGGGCTCACCGTCCACCGGGGCCGTATCGACGCCCTGCACCGCGTGAACCTCACCGTCCGTCCCGGCGAGACCATCGCTCTGATGGGCCGCAACGGTGCGGGCAAGTCCACCCTCCTCACCACCCTCGTCGGTATGCACGAGCCGTCGTCCGGGACGGTCCGCGTCGGTGACGCCACCCCGCACCGCACCACTCCCCGCACCCTGCTGCGGCATGTCGGCCTGGTCCCCCAGGAGCCCCGTGACCTCCTCTACGCGGACACCGTCGCCGCCGAATGCGCCGCCGCCGACCACGACGCGAGCGCACCGGCCGGCAGTTGCCGTGACCTGGTCACCCGGCTGCTGCCCGATGTCCCGGACTCCGTCCACCCCCGCGATCTGTCCGAAGGCCAGCGCCTCGCGCTCGCCCTGGCCGTCGTCCTCACCGCCCGTCCGCCGCTGCTCCTCCTCGACGAGCCCACTCGCGGCCTGGACTACGCGGCCAAGGCTCGCCTGATCGAGCTGCTCCACGCACTGGCCGCCGAAGGACACGCCATCGTCCTGGCCACGCACGATGTGGAACTGGCCGCCGAACTCGCCCACCGCGTCGTCATCCTCGCGGACGGCGAGATCGTCGCCGACGGTCCCACCGACGAGGTCGTCGTCTCCTCTCCCTCCTTCGCCCCACAGGTCTCCAAGGTCCTCGCTCCGCTGCCATGGCTGACCGTCTCCCAGGTCGCCCGCGCCCTGGAGGCCCGCGCATGACCCCCGACCGTCCCGAACCACGGCACCGTCCCGAACCGCAGGGCCGCCCCCACCCGCAGCGCGGCCCGGAGGCCGGGACCCCCGGTGGCCGGCAGGCCCGCGCCGTCCGGCTCGGGCCCCGGTCGATCGGCGCCCTGGTTCTCATCTCGGCCATCGGCGTCATGGCGTTCGGATGGCCGCTGCTCGCCGACTCCTCCTCCGGGCTCGCCCACTCCAAGGACGCTCCCTGGCTCTTCGCCGCACTGCTGCCGATGCTGCTCGCCGTCGTCGTGGCGACCATCGCCGACACCGGGCTGGACGCCAAGGCCATCGCCATGCTCGGGGTACTGGCCGCGGCGGGAGCCGCGCTGCGGCCACTCGGCGCGGGCACCGCCGGCATCGAGCCGATGTTCTTCCTGATGGTGCTGGCCGGCCGGGTCCTGGGCCCCGGGTTCGGCTTCGTGCTGGGCTCCGTGGCGATGTTCGCGTCGGCACTGCTGACCGGCGGTGTGGGTCCCTGGATGCCGTTCCAGATGCTGACGATGGGCTGGGTGTCGATGGGCGCGGGCCTGCTGCCGGGCCCCGACCGGCTGCGCGGCCGCCGCGAACTGGCCATGCTGGCCGCCTACGGAGCCCTCGCGGCCTGCCTGTACGGCCTGATCATGAATCTCCAGGGCTGGCCCTACATCGGCGGTATGGCCTCCGGGGTGTCCTTCGTACCCGGCGATCCGCTCCACGAGAACCTCGCCCGTTTCCTCACCTACTGCCTGGCCACCTCCCTCGGCTGGGACCTCCCCCGGGCCTTGATCACCGTGGTCCTCACCTTCGTCCTGGGCGGCACGGTCCTCAAGGCTCTGCGCCGTGCCACCCGCCGCGCCGCCTTCGACGTCCCCGTCTCCTTCGCGCCGGGCCCGCCCTCCCCGTAGGGCGGGCCATCGCTCTCCCCGTAGGGATCGCCGCCGCACTCCCGGACCGGCCGGCGCTCCCCCGGGCCCGGTCTCAGCGGGCCATCGGGAGGGTGCGGGCTATGGACGGCTCCGAGCGGCGGAACGAGGTGTAGTGGTTCGCGTCGGCGCCCTGGTCGATGACGGTGGGCCTGACGCCGTGGTGCGTCAACTGCCGTGCGCAGCTGAGAGTGTTGGCCTTGGGGACGTCGCGGTCTCCGGTCGCGGTGTAGAGAGTGATCCGGACATTCCGGTCCGGTGTCCAGTCGCAGGTGTGGTCGTTGGCGCGCAGCAGGTGCAGCAGGACTCCGGAGGGGTGCTGGAGTTTCCGGTACCAGTCGTCCGTCAGCAGGTCTTCGAGGCGGGCGGGCAGTTTGCCGGCCGTTTCCTCCGCCGGGTGGTCGCCGTCGAAGAGGTCCTCGACGCGGTCCGCGTACGGGGCCCGGAACACCTCGCTCGGGTCGCCGTAGAGCGGGTGCAGACGGTTCTGGGCGGTGAGGAAGAAGGCGACGTAGAAGACGGCGGACTGGGCACCGATGCGGCCGTCGAACATACCGGGCAGTTCGGCGTGCTCCAGGTCGTACGGTCCGGCGACCGGTGCGAGCGTGCCCAGCCGGAAGCGCGGATCGGCGCCCCGGGCCAGCTCCCGGCCGAGCGCCATGGCCACCTGCCCGCCCTGCGAGAAGCCCGTCACAGCGACGTCGCGGTCGAAGGCCGTGCCCAGCCCCGGGGCGGCGGAGCGAGCGGCCCGGAGCATGTCGAGCGAGGCCGAGACCGAGGACCGCGTGTCCATATAGGGGTGGCGGCCGGGGCCCGTGCCGAGGCCGAGGTAGTCGGGGGCGATGGCGGCACGGCCCGCCGAGGCGTACAGCACCGATACCGCTCGGTCCACCCCCTGCCCTACCGAGGGCGCGTATCCGCGGTAGGACAGTGTGCCGTGGGCGTGGACCACGGGCGGCAGTTTGCGGCTGCCGCCGGTCGGCAGGGCGAGGAGTCCGGATGCGGTGGTCGGTCTGCCGTCCGGGGTGATCGTGCGGTAGGTCAGCCGGTATGCGGCGACGCCGTACCGCGCGGTGGCCGCGTCCAGACCCGCTTCCTCCGCCTGGGCCACGATCTCGGCACGGTCCTGTATGCCGAGGGGGGTGAGGGACAGCAGTGCACCGCGCCCCCGTCCGGCGTGCGAGGCGTCCGGGACGGTGACGGCCTGCGCGGTCGGCGTACCTGTCGGCCGCCCCGCGGCGGGCGGCGCGACGGCGAGCGCCGGAGCCGCGGTGAGCGCCGCCAGGAGAAGGGCGGCGCCGGCGGCCAGCCCGCCGCGCACCCGATGCGCCCGACGCCCGCCCCGCACACGCCGTACGCGCCGTTCGAGCCGCGCCCCCTCGCTCCCGCCCGCTCCCTCACCCGTCCTCACGCCCGATCCCGCTCCCGGCATCGGCTCCGCTTCCGGCATCGGCGTCGTCCCCGGCACAGTTGAATTCCGCTGATCTTTCGTCATGTCTGCGACGGTACGGGGATTCCGGGCCGGGCAGAATGCGGTTTCCCACCCAACTCGACTGTGGTTTTCCACGGGTTGGGAGAGCGGATCGCGGCCGCACCATCGGGCTTCCTACAGCCGCTGAATGATCGTTCCGGTGGCCAGTGCACCGCCCGCACACATGGTGATCAGGGCGAATTCCTTGTCCCGGCGCTCCAGTTCGTGCAGCGCGGTGGTGATGAGGCGGGCGCCGGTGGCCCCGACGGGGTGGCCGAGGGCGATCGCGCCGCCGTTCACGTTCACCTTCTCCAGGTCCTGTTCGAAGACCTGCGCCCAGGAGAGGACCACGGACGCGAAGGCTTCGTTGATCTCGACGAGGTCGATGTCCTTGAGGGACATACCGGCCTTGCCCAGTACGGCGCGGGTCGCGTCGATCGGGCCGTCCAGATGGAAGTGCGGATCGGAGCCGACCAGCGCCTGGGCCACGATGCGGGCCCGCGGCTTGAGCCTGAGGGCGCGCGCCATCCGTTTGGAGGCCCACATCACCGCGCTCGCGCCGTCGGAGATCTGCGAGGAGTTGCCCGCCGTGTGGACGGCGTCCGGCATCACGGGTTTGAGGCCGCCCAGCGCCTCCATGCTGGTGTCGCGCAGTCCCTCGTCGCGGTCGACAAGCCGCCACATGCCCTGCCCCGCGGCCTGCTCTTCCTCGGTGGTGGGGACCTGGACGGCGAAGGTCTCCCGCTTGAAGCGTTCCTCGGCCCAGGCGGTGGCCGCCCGCTCCTGGGAGATCAGTCCGAGCGAGTCGACGTTCTCGCGGGTCAGCCCCCGGTTGCGGGCGATGCGTTCGGCCGCCTCGAACTGGTTGGGCAGGTCGACGTTCCACTCGTCGGGCCAGGGCTTGCCGGGGCCGTGTTTGGAGCCGCTGCCGAGGGGCACCCGGGACATCGCCTCGACGCCGCAGCCGATGCCGACGTCGATGACACCGGCCGCGATCATGTTGGCGACCATGTGGTTGGCCTGCTGGGAGGAGCCGCACTGGCAGTCCACGGTCGTCGCCGCGGTCTCGTACGGAAGGCCCATCGCGAGCCAGGCGTTGCGCGCCGGGTTCATGGACTGTTCGCCGGCGTGCGAGACCGTGCCGCCGACGATCTGCTCGATGCAGTCGGGCTGAATGCCCGTACGGGCGAGGAGTTCGCGGTAGGTCTCGCCCAGGAGGTAGGCCGGGTGGAGGTTGGCGAGCGCGCCGCCGCGCTTGCCGATGGGCGTGCGTAAGGCTTCGACGATGACGGGTTCCGCGGCCATGGCTGACGTGTCCTCTCCTCGCGCCCGCGGGTGTCGCGGCACCCGCAGCAGAAGAACTAGTACGCGTTCTAGTTCTGCGAACAGTCTCATGAGCGGCACCCCGGGGCGCAAGGGGCGCGCACCGCCCTTGTCCGCCCAGGACCGGCTTGCCCCTTGCCACTTGCCGGGCCCGTCACTACCTTCACCGCGACATCCGATATCTGATGTCCCGTCAGGCTGCCGTACGGCCGGACCACCGGTCGCCGACCGCCGGACCACCGAAACCCCATCCCACCGAACCCTCAGGCCACAGGACTGTCGGACCGCCCCAGGACTGTCAGGCCACAGGACATCCACCGGACCCGGAGCGGACCAGGAGTCGCCGATGCCATGCCCAACGTTGCCCGAAGGATTCGACTTCACCGATCCCGACGTCTATCAGTCCCGCGTACCGCTGCCGGAGTTCGCGCGGCTGCGGCGGACCGCGCCCGTCTGGTGGAACGCCCAGCCACACGGCATCGCCGGGTTCGGGGACGACGGCTACTGGGTCGTCACCCGCCACGAGGACGTCAAAGAGGTGTCCACCAAACCGGAGATCTTCTCCGCGAACCTCAACACCTCGATCATCCGCTTCCACGCGTCCCTGACCCGCGACCAGATCGACGTACAGAAGCTGATCATGCTGAACATGGACCCGCCCGAGCACACCCGGGTCCGCCAGATCGTGCAGCGCGGCTTCACCCCGCGCTCCATCCGCGCCCTGGAGGACGCCCTGCGCCACCGGGCGGCGCGGATCGTCGCCGAGGCACGGCAGCGGCCCACCGGGAACTTCGTCACGGACATCGCCTCCGAACTCCCCCTCCAGGCGATCGCCGAGCTCATCGGCATCCCCCAGGACGACCGGGCCCGCATCTTCGACTGGTCGAACAAGATGATCGCGTACGACGATCCCGAACTGGCCATCACCGAAGAGGTCGGTACCGAAGCGGCCATGGAACTGATCTCGTACGCGATGAACCTCGCCGCGGCGCGCAAGGAGTGCCCGGCGAAGGACATCGTCAGCCGGCTGGTGGCGGCGGAGGACGAGGGGAATCTCGGCTCCGACGAGTTCGGGTTCTTCGTGCTGCTGCTGGCGGTCGCCGGCAACGAGACGACGCGTAACGCCATCACGCACGGGATGCACGCCTTCCTCACCCACCGCGACCAGTGGGAGCTCTACAAACGCGAGCGCCCCGCGACGGCGGCCGAGGAGATCGTGCGGTGGGCGACGCCGGTGGTGTCCTTCCAGCGCACCGCGACGCAGGACACCGAACTGGGCGGTGCGGAGATCAAGCAGGGCCAGCGCGTCGGGATCTTCTACGCCTCCGCCAACCACGACCCCGAGGTCTTCGACCGCCCCGAGCTCTTCGACATCACCCGCGACCCCAACCCGCACCTGGGTTTCGGTGGCGGCGGACCGCACTTCTGCCTCGGCAAGTCCCTCGCCGTTCTGGAGATCAACCTGATCTTCCATGCCATCGCGGACGCCATGCCCGGTATCTCCCTGGCGGGCGACCCGCGCCGGCTGCGCTCCTCCTGGCTCAACGGCGTCAAGGAACTTCAGGTCCGGTACGGCTGACCGGGGGCCGGACCGCGGGCCGGACCGTCCTGGTGGACGGACCCCTCGGCCCGCCCGGCCCTCTCAGCTCCCTCGGCCCGGCACAGGCGATGGCCCGGAAAGGGTCCTGTGAAGAGGCCGTGGAGATCGCTCCCGATGACTCGACGGCGATGTTCGGCCATGCGGCTACGGACACCGCCGTCCGCCGCGCCGTCAAGTCCGGCCGCCCCGGCGACGACGGGCACACCGTCACGCGCTCCGCCGGCATCCACCGGCCGCCGGCCCCATCCTGGTCAAGGAGGGTGCGCGACCGGCGGCGGTGCCGGCGGCGCGGTCGGCCGACGCGTACGCCCGGTCCCGGGCGAGTACGCTTGCCGACCATTTACGTCCGATATCCGCACACATGCGATCGGCCCGGCGGCCCGGAGCAACGCCCCCCCGGCCAGTTCGGCGCCCACCGGCCGGGCGGCGGAATCGCCTCATCCGGCGGCACATGACGTGGTCAGCGCGGCAGGCGCGCCTGCCGCGGAGCGCCGGCGCGGGACCGGACAAGGCGGACCGCCCGGCCACGGCGAGGGCCACGGCGCGCAGTAGTCCGAAAACGGTCGTCCCCTCAACCTTGCCCGCGGTCATCGGCCGTCTTACATTCAACTCACATTTCAACTCGCCAGTAACACCCGGCGGTTAACTACGTTCCAGGCACGTTCACCAGACGCACAGCACGAGTTCGGCACTGGTTCGGCAGGCGATCCGTACGCAGTCGGTACGCATGTCGCACAAGTTCGGAACAAGTTCAGTACGAGTTCGGCACAGAGAGTCGCACAGTCGATCACAGCGTATGGATGGTCGGCCCCTGCGTGGGACAGAGCCGCACGCTCTCCTCATGTGCTGATGCGCTCGGCTCGCCTGCCCGGTCGGCCGGTGCATCCGTACGGTCCGTCCGCAGCGCCACGCACTCCCCCACACGTTTCGACAGCGCGATCCACCGCTCTTCGAAGGGGACACACGTCATGAAGGACGCAAACGGCAGACACGTCACGGGGCGCATCAGCTGGCGGAAGTTCGCCGTGCTGTCCGTCCCGGCCCTGGCCGGCACCGCGGCGCTGGGCATCGCCCTGGCCAACGGGGCGCTCGCGGCGTCGTTCGCCGTCTCGGGGCAGCAGTTCAAGGTGTCCGCCGACAGCCTCAAAGGCGACGGATTCGCCCAGTACGGCAGCGTGGACGCGAACGCCAGGGGCGAGCTCCTGCCGGTCGCGGTCACCGCCATCAAGACGGCCGAGCTGCGGAACCTCTGCCAGTCGGTCGTCACCCACCTGCCGGTCATCGGCGACATCTCGCTCAACCTCACCGCCGGCACCGGGAGCACACCGGTCAAGGCTGCCGACCTCTTCGTGGACGCCACCCAGCTCTCCGGCAACGCGTCCTTCCACAACATCGAGATCGGCCGGGACGCCTCCACGCTGGACAAGGGGCCGTCCACCGCCCAGGGCATGCAGGATCTCTTCTCCCAGCAGGCCGACGACGTCACCATCACCAAGCTCCACCAGACCGCCTGGGCGACCAACGCGGGCACCTTCAATCTCACCGGCCTGAGCATGAAGGTCTCCAAGGGCAAGAAGGAATGCTACTGATATGGCGGCCGCCACCCACCGGGACTCCGGAAGCCTGACGGACCGTGACACCCGTCCCGGGGCGTGGCGCCGATGGCGGCGCTGGCGGAAGGGCCGTCCGTTCTGGGGCGGCCTGGCGGCCGTCATCGCCGGGGCGGAGATCTGTGCCATCCCGCTGGCGCCGCTGAAGATCATGCTTCAGCAGGGCATCGCCGGTATCCCGTCCGTGCTGATGGGGCTGGTGATGATCCTGATGGGGCTCTCGGCGTGGTTCGCACCGCACTACCGGGGCCTCGTGGGCATCCTCACCGTCCTGTGCGCGATGGCCTCGCTGGTGATGTCCAACCTCGGCGGCTTTCTGATCGGCACCGTCATCGGCATCCTCGGCGGCGCGATGATCTTCGCCTGGCGGCCGGTCCCGGCATCCGGGCCCGCGGCGGCCGCCGGTTCCGCCGACGCCCCACCCGGTGAGCCGGACACCGCCACGGCCGCGCCCGCGCCCGCCGTCACCGAGCAGTAGCGAGCGGCCCGCCACGGCTCGTCCACGTCTTCGGCCGGCGCCCGCGCCCCGCGGGTACGCGTACCACCCGCCCGGCCGACGCCCGTTCGTCGGCGCACCCCGCGCCGTACGCGTACCGCCGCGCCCCTGAGGCGTACCTACGGACCGGCCCGCGCGCGTCCGGCTGCCTGCTTTTCGGCCTGCCCCTCTGTCGGCCCCGCCCGCTACTACGCACGCCCCGCAGCGCGTGCCGCGGGCCGCAGCCGCACCACTGGCACCACCCACAGCCGCACCACCCGCACGCGCACCACCGCACTCACACCGCACGCACCCGTATCGCCCCAGAAGGAGACCCGAAATGACCCAGACAACAAAGGTGACCGGCAGGGCACAGCGGACGTACTCCGCGCGCCATCCGCGCGCTCGGGCGCTGTTCGCCGCCGGCACGGGAATCGTCGCGGCCGCCGGGCTGTCGATGGCGGTGACCGGTTCGGCGGTGGCGCAGCCCGCCGGGGCGCAAGCCGGGGCGGGGTCCGTCGCCGCGGCGTCCACGACCGTGAGCCCGGCCGGCCACAGCTTCGCCGCCGCGCTCAGCGGCAAGGCCACCTTCAAGGCCGGTTCGGTGACCGTCACCTGCGCCGTGTCCAGCTCCACCGGGCAGGTCCCGGCCGCGCCCGGCAACCAGAACGCGTCCGGTCCGGTCAACAGCAACAGTTCCGCGGCGACCTACAGCTCCTGCACCACGAGCCTGCCCGGCGTCACCGCCACCGTCAGCACCTCGGGCAACTGGGGTGTCTCGATGCAGAACGGGTCGCCGGTGACCGCCGGACTGACCATTCCCACCGGCGGGTTCGTCCTCCAGACCAGCGGGCTGGCGAGCTGCACGGTGACCGCCGCCCCCACCGGGGCGGCGACGGTGAGCGGCACCTGGACCAACGGCGCGCCGTCCACCCTCGCCTTCGTCAACGCGTCGGTGCCGGTCACGGTGATGGGCGGTTTCGGCTGTCCGACCAGCGCGACCACCTCCGTCTTCAACGCCACCTACCAGGTCACCGACGTCACCGATCCGTCGTCGCAGATCACCGTCACCGGCTGAGCGGGGCGTGGCAGCCGTTGGCCTCCACGCCCCGCTCACCACGCCGCACTCAGCGCGCGGTGAGGCCAACGGCCGCCACGGTCACCAGCATCACCACGGCGACCGTTCCCATCAGGAACCCCGTGACCAGGCGCCGGCGCAGCACCCGGTAGACGCCTTCGTATTCGGCCCGCAGGGCGGTGCTGCGCGTCGCGATGCGCTCAAGATAGGCCCGCGACACATCACCGTGGTCCTGGCGGTAGCGGAGTTCCACTTCCCTGCGCTGGGAGTCGGTGAGCCAGGGCAGGCCCGCGCAGAAAGCGTCCGCGCGGGTGCGCGCCCGGTCCTTCTCCGCCTCCCAGAGCAGAAATCCCTCAATCTCGTTGACGGCCGCTTCGGTACTCATATCGCTGCTCATACGAGGGCGCCTTTCTCGTCTCCGGGCTCCAGCTCATGCGATCCGATCTCGGGGTGGTGCAGATCGAACGCCGGGGATTCGGAGCGAATACGCGGCAGGGTCAGGAAGTTGTGCCGCGGGGGCGGGCAGGACGTCGCCCATTCCAGCGAACGGCTGTATCCCCAGGGGTCGTCGACCTCGACCTTCTTGCCGTACTTCGCGGTCTTCCAGACGTTGTAGAAGAACGGCAGGATCGACAGGCCCAGCAGGAAGGAGAAGATCGTCGACACCGTGTTCAGCGCGGTGAATCCGTCGGCCGCCAGATAATCGGGGATACGGCGCACCATGCCTTCGGCGCCGAGCCAGTGCTGGACGAGGAAGGTGCCGTGGAATCCCACGAACAGCGTCCAGAACGTGATCTTGCCGAGCCGCTCGTCCAGCATCTTGCCGGTGAACTTCGGCCACCAGAAGTGGAATCCGGCGAACATCGCGAAGACGACCGTGCCGAAGATGACGTAGTGGAAG
>JOEL01000066.1 GCA_000720995.1 Streptomyces celluloflavus | reverse complement strand
CCACAGACCATCAGGAACCAGCCGTTGCGACAGATCGACACCCACAAACAGCCATGATGCCGCACCTCACAGCATCACCACGTGAGACATCCTCTTAGGAGGACGTTCGCGTCTCAACGGCAGCAGATACCGCCGAAGGCCCGGAAAAGTCCTCGCGCAGAGCGTCCATGATCAGTTCGTCGGTGCGCTGCCCGAGCCAGAAGCCCGACTGCCGGAGTCGTCCGGCCGGTCGGAACCCGGCCTTCTCATAGGCCGCGATGCCGGCCTGGTTCGGCTCCAGGACCTTCAGCCACACCATGTGCAGCGAGCTGATGTGGAACGCCCAGTCGAGCGTGAGGCGGGTGGCCTCGGCCGCATAGCCTTTCCCTCGTGCCTCGGGGGCGATGAGCATGATGTACTCCGCGGTGCGGACGGCCTGGTCGATGTACAGGACCGTCATCCCGACCGGTTGCTCGTCTTCGAGCCGGACGACCTCGAACGCGGGGCGTTGGGGGTTGCGGGCCTGCCCTTCCCAGCCGGCGGCGCGGGCTTCCCAGCTCTGCGGCATCTGGTTGCCGTAACCGAGAACCGTCCGAGGATCGTTCTCCCACCGGTGGTAGGCGGGCAGCATGTCCTGCCGTGGCAGGCCGAGACCGAGCCGGTCACCGGGGAGAATGATGTGAGGAACGCTCACGATGTGCCTCCTTCGCGGCCCTGGGCGATCCGGGGCCGTCGGGCGTATGGATCGGGGTGAAAAGGGACGTCTCGGCCGGTTCTTCAACCGGACGCCCGTCCTGGTCAGCTATCCACGCATGAAGCCGTACCGGATCGGTGGCGAATCCGTGCCGCCACTCTGCCCGGCGTCCGGTGCTCGCCAGCAGGAGCGCGGCGGCGACCGACTGCTCCAGACAGCCCCACCGCGCAGGGACGAGACGCGACGCCCATCGGACGGCGCGAACGGCGTGCACGGCTTGCATCCGCGTAGCGGGCGGAAGGCTTCTACCGCCGCATCCAAGCCGAACCAGGCGGCGAAATCGCCCCTGACTGGGGCCGATCACCCGAACGGCTACCGTTGCGAGCAGTACCGGTATGGCAGCGAGCCGCCACCGTGCGGGCACGGGGCCTGGCAAGGGAAGCACCGCGGGGACTTCCGTGGTTCCCCACGACGGGGCGGCCGTACCGTGCCGCACTACCACTCCGGTTTTCTTCATGCGCGCCGCGATAGGGCGTAACTCTGTATGGCCAGTACGGTAGTTGATGGTGATGCATGAGTGTTCGGTGATGACCATCACCGTATCGCTATCGGTCACTGGAGCCGGTCTTCCTCTCAAGCCACTCGATCGCGGGTGCCCGGTCGACGGCGGCGAGCCACATCTCCGCATTGAGTGCTGGCAGCAGTGCGGGCCATGCCGTCTCGGCGCCGAGAGCAGCAGCGCGTACAGCCGTCCGCAATGGGCCAGGCGTGACGAGACCAAGGCCGGCAAGCCGCCCCTCGGCGAGGTCGAGCACACGACGCAGGTTCACCCGCATTCCGTGGTGAAACTCGCCGACGAAGATTCCCTTGGTCCGGCGGCGCCTTACGGCTTCGGGCAGCAGCGGGCCGACAGCGTCAGCGAGCAGCGGCTTGTACCGGCTGGCGGAACAGCGCTCCTGCGGTGCCACGGACAGGACGGCGTCGACGACCCGGCCATCGAGATACGGGTTGTGCAGCTCGACCCCGAACGAGTCGGCGAGTTGTTGCTCGGTACGAGCCGACCGTGCCACATAGCGCACTTCGGCGAGCAGCGCCGAATCCGACGTGACCTCGACGGCGGGTTGGGGCAGCTGATCCAGTGCAGCAGGGGTGACCCACGCCGGCCGCCGGCCCCCGCCGCCGACCAGACCGAACCTGTCGCGGTGCACCGCGGCTTTCACGAGACCCCAGGGGCTCACCCGGCGAAGCAGGGCCCACGCCTGCGCGTCGGCTACCAGGCGGCCCCACTGCCCGGAACGGGCCAGATCGGACAGGTGCGTCGGCGGTGGCTGGAACAGGGTGTCCCCGCCGTCCCCGGTCAGGTGGCAGACGGCACCGGCGCGGCCGACCGCCCGTAGCTGCGCCGAGCACCTTGCCCAGGTGATTGACGATGGCGCGGGCTCGTCCGTTGCCGGCAACTCCGTCTCTGCCTCACTCAGAGGAAGGTGCCGTTCGTCCAACGGGAACAAGACGTGCCGCATCGCCGACACCGTCTGGGCGAGGGCCCGGGCGTAGGCGACGTCGCCGCCTTCCGCGGCCCCGTCCGGGTGCACTGTCATTCCCGTGATCGGCCCTTCGAGTGCCGCCAGGACAGCCAGCGTGCTGGAGTCGAGCCCCGCGACATCCGACGAGACCGGGACACCGGCGACCCGGGCCCGTACTCCTTCGACCAGGGCATCGCGGAGCGACGCCACGGCCTCCCCGTAAGACCGCCGTGTGATGGCCCACCATGGGGAAAGCCGTTCCACCCGGCCGTCCCGCAGGACCAACTGGTGTCCGGCCGGCACCAGGTTGACACCGTCCCAGGCACTCCGCGGACCCATGTCCCGTTGCACGTCGAGCAGATACCCGGCGAGCCAACCGGTGTCGACCCGTCCGCCGACCAAGCTGGCCAGCGCCCTTGAACTGGAGGCCCATACGACACTGTCATGGGTGCGCACGGTGTACACCGGGCAGCCTCCAGCGGCGTCACTGACCACGTCGAGCACGCCGTCACGGGTACGGACGATGGTGTGCGCGCCGGCCCATGCACCTGCAAAAGCGGAAAGGTCCGGGCTCGCCAGGGCGTTGGCGAGATCGTCGTCGCTGGCCGAGCACGGGCCGAACACGGCAAGCCGGCCCCCGTGGACGGCGACCGTTCGCACCAGACGCCGTGTCGTGGGCCCCACCGTCCAAAGGGGCGGGTCGTCCCAGATGAACCGCGCGCCAGCGGGAGCGGCAGATCGTCCACCAGGCGCGCCTCCACCGAACCAATGCATTCCCCACCTCCGGTTCATCGATCACTGCGACGAAGCGGCGGCCTTCCCTGGAGAGAAAGGCCGTCGCCGTGTTCATCAGCCGTACTGGTAGCGCTTGTCCTCGGTGCTCGTGCCCGATCCGCCCTGGGTCAGGGCGGCCGCGTTGTCGAGGACGATCACCTCGGGTGCTTCGTCGACCTGCTGCGGCTGGTCGGACGTCCGCTCAGCGTGCTTCATGTGGTTTCCTCCTCCCGATCATCTCTGTGGTGCAACGGCCCCCAGCGGTGTCGCGGGCCCGGGGGTAGGGGGCGTTTGTCTCCCTCGGGCCTGCTCGTGTCCGTCTTCCTCCCGCGCACGGGCACTGTCAGAAGGCGGGGTCTGGAACCCGCTCCGGTACCGGTACGGCTCACCGCGGTCCTCGGGGGACTGCACCCACGGTGTGATCACCGGTAGCGGAGCGGGGGCTAGATGGGGTCTACACGACCTCGTGGTCAGCTGCCGACGGGCCGATGTCCGGAACCGCGGCGAAAGCCACTACGGGCCGGGCGAGATCGGTCTCGACGGCAGCGCCGAGCGTCAGAACGGTCAAGAACTGGAGCCCGTGCCACACCGCCTGCGCCGCGTCGATGTCCGGTACGGGCAACCGATGCCGCCTTCTGCTCACCGACGCGGGCCGCACGAGCCGGTTGCCCCAGTGCCTGCGGTGTCTCATCGAACCGCTCCTGTGTCGGAACGCGCAGCAGGCAGGCGGCACCGGCTGCATTTGCATGGCGGGAAACGGATACTCGACGGCGGCGGCGTTGCACGGGCCGACGCGGCCAGCACGGTGACGGACCCCACCTCCGTGCGGGCCAACGTCTCGGAGTTGACCCGGTAGACCCTGATCGTCATCCCCTTCACGAGGCGCCGCCCAGTTCGAGGTACGTCTTGAACACGTCCGCGGTCCAGTTGCGCGGGTCGCCGTACCGCGTGTAGAACTCCCGAACCTCCGGCGGCGCCGGGCTGGTAACCGGCGAGTTCGTGGCGTATCCGGCCCTCGCCGGCGTGCGGTTACCTACGTGGTTCGTGGGCGAACGGCACGGGTTCTGTGCAGTGGACACGACGACGGTCCTCTCCATCAGACGACTGTGGGGGCTGCTCCTGCCGAGGAACAGGCAGACCGGCAGGAGCAGCCCCGCCGGGCCACCACGGCCAATCCGGCTCTCCGGCAGGAGTCCAAACGCCAGGGGCGCCGCGGCGGTAGGCCCAGTGAACGCCCGGCACGGAGGAGCCTGTAATCCCATGAGTGGGCCCCCATGAGGGGTACACCCCGTGGGGGTGGGGGTACGCTCCGTGCGGCACGGACCATGCCGTTGCGTCATCACCTCGGGGGTGGGATGGAGTATCCGCTGTCACCGGCAGCACTGCCGCGCGCACTGCTCGCCGATCCACGGTTAGGCCAAGCACTTCAACGGCGCGACTTCGGAGCGGTGTTTGCTCTCGCCCACGAGGCGGCAGACACCAGCTACAACAAGATTGCCGAAGCGTGTGGGCTCAAGGCAGAACGGGTCGGAAAGCTGGCCCGGGGAGAGGGAGCCGTCACCACGCTCGCCGCAATCGAACGGATTGCTGATGGACTTCGCATTCCGGGGCGACAGTTGGGCTTGGCTGCGCGACCCTGGGAGAGCCGTACCAGTGCCTCCCCTGCCCGCATGGAGCACGACGATGGAGACGATCGGATGAAGCGCCGCAACCTCCTGCGCGGCGCCCTCGCCGCCGGCCTCACCGGCGCCGGTGCCGCCGCGCTCACCGCTGCCCGTCAAGACCTCGACTCAGCCCTGACCGACCACCCCACCGCGGACCTGTCGTACTGGGAGTCCACGGCCGAGCGGTACGGGTACGGCTACAACGGCAAGGCCCCCGTCAAGGTGCTGTCCGACCTGGTCCTCGACTTCGACGACATGAAGCCGCTTTTCGCGGACCGTCGGACCGTCAAGTCGCGGACGCGCTTGTGCCACGTCTCGGCACAGATGGCGGGAATGACCGCCATCGTTCTGCATGATCTCGGTGACCATCGCGAGGCACATGCCTGGTTCCACACGGCTCGGCGCGCCGCCGGCGAGTCCGGCGACACCGGCCTCCACGCCTGGGCACTGGCCCGGGAAGCGATGGTGCCGCTCAACTTCGGCGCCCCCGCCGCGGCTGCCGACCTCGCCGATCAGTCCCGCCACCTGGCGGGCGGCCAGCCATCAGCCGCGGCTGCGCTCGCCTGCGCCGTCGCCGCCCGCGCCTACGCCGCCCAAGGGAACCGGGAAGCCGCGCTGACAGCCGTTTCGGGGGCCGAACAGCTCATGGACCGTCTCTCCCCGCAACAGGCCGTCGACACGTGGCTCGGCTACCCCGAGCAGAAGCACCACGTCCATCTCAGTCAGGCGCTCACCATCCTCGGAGAGACGAAGCGGGCGTACGCCACTCAAACCCGCGCGCTGGAGTTGTCCCGCAGCCCGAGCCTGATGACGCGTGCACTGATCTCCATCGACCGAGCCTCGTGCTTGGCCCACGACGGAGAGCCCGAGGAAGCCGCACGCATTGCCGCCCAGGCGTTCGGGGAGCTGCCACCGGCGTACCGAACCGGGCTGACTCGCACTCGTGCGCTTGCGCTGTACGGGATCGTCCGGACGTCACCGGGCGCGGGACAGCTGAGGGACGTCTTGGACGCGTCGGCGGCCTGACCTTCACTCCCGCGCCCCTGTCCGCATCGCGGCGCGGACCGCGGTGAACAGCGTCTGCCCCGCTCCCACAGCTGCGGGGCTGTCACTGTCAACGGCAGCCTCGGCCTGCTCACAACGGCACGCCGCACACAGCCGCTCGTCGTCCACCGGCCGGAACAGCAGCGGCTGGAGATGCTCGCCGGTGCATTCCCGCATGGCAGCCACGCGCGGTGCCGCGGGCGCCCCGGTAGCCCTCTGCTCGCCGAACGACGGAGCTTCCGGCATCTTCCGCACCAGTCGGTTGTGTACCAGTGCTGCCGAGCAGTGCACCGTCTCGGGCAGCCCGGAGGTCAACGCTTCCTGGATCTCCCGGATCGTGGACCCGCGTTGCAGCCATTCACCGGCCAACGGCGCGAGCCGCCGCACTTCGCGCCCGCCCAGCCGTAGCCGCCGCTCGCCGTGTGAGACGGCTGCGAGCGCCTGGGCGCCGCGGTCCACCAGCTCACGCGGTACCGAGGCTGTGGCGGCAGCTTCCGGTGCCGGGGCGTCTTCGTCGTTCCGGGACTGCCCACCCTCCCGCCCGTCGGGTGCCGCCGTGTGACCGAGGCCGGGGGCGCGATCGTCGGGCTGCTCGTCGGGGGAGGGTGGGTTGGGGGTGTTCTCGACGGTGTTCTCAGGGGAACGGCCGACCGCCCGGCCCGTCGGCTTACCGGCGGCCGGAACGCCGTCCGCCGGCCGGCCGTCGCGCACCCCGGCCGCCTCTGCCGGGTCGAGAGGAACGTTGGAGACGAGCTGCACGGTCGACCAGAGGCCGGCCTGGCCCTGCCGCCGCCACTCGTGCAGGTAGCCCTCGGCGGACAGTTCCCGCTTGGCGCGGATGAACGCCGTCTTCTTGATCCCGGCCCGCTTCGCCGTCGCTGACAGCGACTCGTCCGCGCTGTCCGGGAGCGACAGCTGCCAGGTCAGCAGACGCACGGCATCCGATGACAGACGGGGGTGGCGGATGATCTCGTTCGGCACCTGCGAGAAGAAACGCGCAGGCGCGATAGCATGCCTAAGCATCCCAGGGAGCTCCTAACTCCTTGGCGGTGTAGGCCCTCGATCGGTGTTCCAGCACCATCGGGGGCCGCTTCGTTTTCGGAACGAAGCAACCGAATGCTGATCACAGTACCTCGTGATCAACGGGTAGGGCTGCTGTTCTTGCGGGCCCAGATCCTCACGGCAGGGGATGGCTCCGGGTGGTCCCCGTGCGCTGCGCAAATGTTTGCGGCCGCGACATCGTCAGGGCTCTGTGTCCCGTCGCCGACCGCGCAATGGTCCGGCGCCGGTCACCGGTGCGGACCTGGTCAGGGGAGTGGCATGGCAGCCGTTTCAGCGCGTTTCCTGGGGAGAATCTGGGGAGTCCGGGGAGCGGCGGGGGAGTGCGGACTGCAAAAGAATCGCACTCCCCGAAACGCTACGAAACGTAGTCACCGCAGGTCAGGCGTCCTAGCCGAGTCATTTACCCCGGTCGCCCCGGGTGGGGAGACAGAACCCGGCGTATAGGCCGACTCGTCCGCCACTACGGGCCCCAGATCAGCGAAAATTGCTGGTCAGAGGCCCGTTTTGGGTTGGTGGAGGGCTTCGCCGGACCCCGTTCCACAGCGGTTCAAACCGGACCGCACGGCTACGTAAGCAGCCTGAAGGTAGCCACGGAAGCAACCGTGAAAGGCTGTCGGATATCGATCCGGCCGGGCGGAGAAGCAGCGGCTTCAGCCCTTGGGTACCGGGCGGTCAGGCGTGAGGCCCGAGCCGGCAGTGGAGGGCTCCTTCGACGTCTTGGGGCCGGTCGTCAGTGGCCCGTCGGGATCTGTCGAAGGCTTGCCGGCGCATGGGATAGGCAGCGACGGTGCGGTCGATCTCGGCGACGAACGCATCGAGGAAGCTTCGGACTATGTCGCTGCCGGGGCGGATCTCCGGCTGTCCATTTTCGTTGAAGCTGAGACACCGCAGGCCGGTCCGGCTTCGCTGCGACGCTGTTCCCGTAAGGGGGCGACGACCACGCCGGGGCCGTGGCAGAGTCCTCATCATGCGGATACCCAGACCCGGATACGTTGCTGCGGGCCTTTTCCTGGGCGCTGCTGCGACCCTGACCGCCTGCGGACAGCAGCACACCGGCCCGACGGCGACCGGCCCCGCCCCGAGCCTCGGCTCTACCTCTTCTCCCTTGCCTGTGCGCTCCCCCCTCGGCCCCGCACGGGGCAATGTGGAGCCTGATTCCCATGACGGAGCCCCGCACTACCGCGAGAACAACGGCTTCAAGATTCCCAGGGACATGTCTCCCGCCGGCGAGGAGGCCGCCCGCGAAGAAGCCGCCCGCATCGAGCCCGTCCTCAAACGGCTCTGGACGGCCAAGGCGTGGGATGCCGAGAGCGTGCGCGCGGCGCTGCTCAAGCTCGGCTACCGAAATGAGGGCCCGGACAGCGAGCAGGGGCGCGGAACGCTCTTCGTGCAGGCCCATGACCGCAACCCAGGTGCCAGCGTCGCCCTCAACGTCCGTCACGACGCCTGTGTGACCGCGTTCGTGCAGACGACCAACTACCAGGTCAAGGTCAACGGCCGGTTCCTGGAGACCGGTTGCTTCGAGCCGCGCGGTGGCCACTGAACGCCGGGGCTCCTGGACGTGCCCCGAAAGCGTGGCCCTGTGGGCGAGGGCAGCGGCTTGATTCCGGCGGGACTGCGGAGGTGGTCGCCGACCGTGCCTCACACCCGCGGATCGGTTGGTGTCGTCGGGTCAGTCGAGCCGGTTCTTCGCGCGCCCGGCCCTCCGCCAGAGCGCCGCCATTCCGAACGCCAGGATGCCCAGGGCCATGGCCACGATGACGACTTTGATCATGCGGTCCAGCAACAGGTGGTGAAGGAGTTCCGACGACTTCGCTCCGAGGCCGATCATCGGCGGCCATCCTGTCGCCACGAGCGGGACGCTCCGTTCTTCCCGCCTTCAAACCGTCGGGCAGCGGCGCGCAGCCCGGCCCTCACCGCGGGGTCCGTGTACCGGCGCAACTCGTTGAGCTTGCCCCTGCGCTTGAGGGCCAGGGCGATGGCGAAGACCAGCAGCGCCAGCGCCACGAGACCGCCCGCTATCAGGCCGAACCTGATGAGCATGAAATTGAGGTACGTCTCCATGAAGAAGCCTCCCACTCGTTCTATCACGCCTGTGATAAATGCGTTCTATCACAGGCGTGATAGAAAGGCTTCATGCCCAAGCACGTAGACCCGGATGCTCGCCGTCGCCACGTCGTCGACGCGTTGTTCCGAGTCGTCGTCCGTGAAGGTCTGCAGCGCACCTCGCTGCGAGCCGTCGCCGACGAGGCCCAGCTCAACATCGGCTCGCTGCGCCACTACTTCGCCAGCCAGCAGGACCTGATGCGCTTTGCGATGCAGTCGATGCTCGATCGGGTCGAAAGTCGGCTGCTCGAACACGTTGAGCGGATCGGAGACCTGGGCAACCGCCCCCGTCCCGAACGGCTCCGGCTCGCAGCGGGGTTCCTGGCCGAGCTTCTGCCACTCGACGAGCACCGCCGTGCCGAGGTCACCGTCTTCTTGGACTTCAACACGGCTGCCCGCACCAACCCTGCCTTCGGTGACCTGTCGCGCCAGGCCGCCGAAGGCACGGGAAAGCTGGTGCGCCGCGTGCTCACCCGGCTCGACGCGGCAGGCGCCCTGCGGCCCGGCCTCGACATCGGCATCGAGACCGAGCGGCTGACGGCGCTCCTGGACGGACTCAGCCTCAGGGCCGTCCTGCACCCCGAGGTCCTGAACCCGCGGACATGTGCCGACGTGCTGTTCACACATCTGGACGATCTGTCGATGCCGGCTGGGACTCCGGGCTCAGCGCATTGACCTCAGCGCCTGGTGGGTCGCGCTGCGTGAGCCTCGGGGTGTTCGACGCCGGCCTGGCCGGCTTCCATCCGCAGGGAGCGGGCGGGGCGGGGGCGCGCCGGGCATGGCGGCCTTACCGCTGCCGCTGCCACTGCGGACGACATCGACATCGGCTTCGGAGCCGATGCGGCCGGCCGGGGCGGTTGCCGCCCGGTGCAGCTCGTCGTCCAGTGCTTCCTCGGTCCCGGCGGGGTGGGGTTCGAGGAAGTCGGGGATGTGGTGCGCACGGCCGCCGTACGGCGAGCCGAGAGCTGCCGGCCGCGCACCGCCGGCCGCCTGGCGCACATGACGCGCCCAGACCTGGTTGCCCCCGAAGGCGGGCTGTCGACAATGGGGCAGGATGCTCCTGGCTCCTCAACAGCGCTGAGTTTGCTCGGTTGTTGTGATCGCTCGGCGTCGTGCGGGGAATCCGGCCGAGGCCGGGAGGAGGGGCTTTCGAGCAGACCGGCCCGACCAGGCAGGCGGCACTGCGGTCCGGGCTACTGTCCTGATGTGAGTGCCGCGGTGACGGCGGCCTCCGCGTGTAGGCGGGTGGTGGCGAAGACAGGAACGGGGCTGTGCTCCGGGCCGATGAGGAGCTCGATCTCGGTGCAGCCGAGGATGATGCCCTGCGCGCCGGAAGCCACCAGCCTGCTGATCACCTCGGCGTAGGCCGCCCGCGACTCCTCCCGGACAATGCCGAGGCACAGCTCTTCGTAGATCACCTTATGGACGACGGCCCGGTCGTCCACGTCGGGAACAAGGACCATCAGGCCGTGCCCGGCCAGGCGGTCCCGGTAGAAGTCCTGCTCCATGGTGAATGCGGTACCCAGCAACCCCACTCGGCGCAGACCTGCGGTCCGCACCGCGGCCGCCGACGCGTCGGCCAGATGCAGCAGTGGAATACCTACGGCCGCCGCCACTTGGTCGGCGACCTTGTGCATGGTGTTGGTGCAGATCAGCAGCAGGTCCGCACCAGCGGCCTGCAAAGACCGGGCGGCGTCGGCAAGAACGTCCCCCGCCTCATCCCAGCGCCCGGCTGTCTGCAACCGCTCGATCTGAGCGAAGTCAACCGAATACACGATGCACTTGGCCGAGTGGAGGCCGCCCAGTCGTTCCCGGACCTGTTCGTTGAGCAGCCGGTAGTAGACGGCTGTCGACTCCCAGCTCATGCCGCCAATCAACCCAATGGTCTTCATCGCCCCACTCTCGCACGCCCTTTCCTGACCGCGAGGCTGAGGGCTGGCATGACGGAAATCCGGTATGACTGAAATCCGGAAGGACAGAAGTGCTGCCTCTGTGACAGAGCGATCGGCCCGTTGGGGGCCGGGTGGGCCTGGCCCGTTGCGCGTCACCGGGTTCTTTCCGCCCCGCTGGAGTGGACCGCGGCCGTCGAGTGCCGGCAGGGCGCCGCCACGAGAGCCGGTGATCCCGGGGCCGGCGACCCGCTTCGGCCCGGATTCACGGCTGCATCGCGACACCGGCCTGGCTGAGCAGGGCGGCGAGGTCGGCCGGGATCGGCATGGGTGTGTTGATGCCGACCCGGGTGCGGCCGGTGTTGCCGTCCGGGTAGTTGCCGGCCGCCGAACCGGGGGCGGCCACCACCAGGCGTACCAACTGGCCGAGGAACTCCCACACATCGCGGTCGCGGACGGCGAGGCGGAGCATCACCCCATGTGTGTGGGTGTGGGGCCACGGCCAGGGCTGGGACAGGATGTGGGCGCGCTCGATGGCCCGCCACCGTTGCGGGGTCGGTCCCGGGGTGCGGGCCGCGGTCATCTCGGCGGTGAACGCCTTGAGCAGGGCGGGCGGCATGGGAGCGCAGCGGGGCACGGCAGACCTCCGGAGTCGATAGTTCAGGAATCCCTAGATTCAGGATTACGTGGATTCAAACATCCTTGTATTTTGTTGTCCATGCTGACCCTCGCCACCGACCTCGACGCCCTGGCCCGCTTCGGCCGGGCCCTGGTCGACCCCCTCCGCTGCCGCCTGCTGCTCGCGCTGCGCGAGGCCCCGGCCTACCCCTCCGACCTCGCCGACATGCTGGGGGCCTCCCGTACCCGGCTGTCGAACCATCTGGCCTGTCTGCGCGACTGCGGCCTGGTCGTCGCGGTGCCCGAGGGCCGCCGCGTCCGCTACGAGCTGGCCGACCCCCGCCTCGGCCACGCGCTGGACGATCTGCGCAACGCCGTCGTCGCCGTCGCCGCCGACCGCACCTGCGGAGACGCCGATGACAAGGGGGGCTGCTGACAGCGGGGACATACGGGATATACCCCGGGCCGGGTCGGGCCGGGCCCGGTCCGCGGCGACGCCAACCGCCCCGTCCGCCGGGCGCGGCGGGCTCAGCCTCGGCCGATGTACGGCATGTTCGTCGCCATCACCGTCGCGAACTGCACATTGGCCTCCAGGGGCAGCGCGGCCATGTGGACGACTGTGCGGGCGACGTCGGCCGCGGCCATCACCGGTTCGGCCGCGGTCCGGCCGTCCGCCTGGCGGATGCCGGTCGCCATCCGGCCGGTCATCGCGGTCGCCGCGTTGCCGATGTCGAGCTGGCCGCAGGCGATCCGGTACGGACGGCCGTCCAGGGACAGTGACTTGGTCAGGCCTGTCATCGCGTGCTTGGTGGCGGTGTACGCGATGGAGTCCGGCCGCGGGACATGCGCGGAGAGCGAGCCGTTGTTGATGATCCGGCCGCCCTGCGGATCCTGCGCCTTCATCGTGCGGAACGCGGCCTGGGCGCAGAGGAAGGCGCCGGTGAGGTTGACGTCGACGACCGACTGCCAGTCGTCGTAGGACAGTTCGTCGAGTGGTGCGGACCGGCCGAACGTGCCCGCGTTGTTGAAGAGCAGGTCCAGCCGGCCGAAGCGGTCGCGGACGGCGGCGAAGAGCGCGTCGACCTCGGCGGGGCGGGTGACGTCGGTCGGCACGCGGATGACGGCGGGGCCGTCGGAGCCCCGGGGCCCCAGCAGCCGGGCGGTCTCGGCCAGAGCCTCGGCGCGCCGGCCGGCCAGGACCACGTCCCAGCCGGCGGCGGCCAGCGCCTGGGCGACCGCCCGCCCGATACCGGAACCGGCGCCGGTCACCACGGCCACCTTCCCGGCGACGGACGGCACCCCGTCACCCGATACCCCGTTGTTCAGCCCCTCGGCGCCCGGTGCGCTCTGCCGGGTGTCCGACGGGGTGTGCCGCGAGCCCTGGGCCGCCCGAGCCGATACCTGTTCATCCGCTGCCTCTCCCATGGCGGCAGCCTAGGGCGTACGGGAAAGCAGACACGTAGGGCAGGACGGACGCGTACGGAGGGTGTACGTGTACACGTACGCAGAGCAGCCGGCCCCCAACCGCCCCGCCTCAGCCGCCCCGCCTCACCCGCCCGTGCGGAACTGGTCGAGGACGGCCGCCTTCGTGGTGGTGAACTCCTCGTCGGTCAGGATGCCGTCGCGGTGCAGATCGCCCAGTTCGCGCAGTCGGCGCAGCAGGGCGTCGTGGTCCGGGGCGGGGGCCGGTCCGGACGGGGGGGGGGTGGCCGGGGCGGCGGGGGCGAGGCCGGGGGCGGGTGTGTGAGTCGGGGGCTTGGTGGGTGCCGGTCCCGTGGCGCCCGAGGGGTGCGGCAGCCGGGCCGCCACCGCCGCCGCCAGCAGCGCCGTCGCGCCGCTCTGTTTCTTGAAGCCCCACAACTCGATGGCGTTGGGGTCGTGTTCCGGTTTGAGGATCGGTGTCGCCGGGCCGTGCGGCCGGAAGCGCAGGAAACCGGATTCGAGGCCGACGGCGGGGCGCCACTCCACGCCCGCCAGGTCGGCCAGCGCGAAGTCCCGTGCGCCCGCGTGCTTTTTGCTCTCGCTGGTGCTCCAGAGCCAGTCGATGTGCACCCGCTCGCCGTCGAAGGTGGCGGTGCCGTCCACCCCGGTGGCCGCCAGCGGTACGGCGGGGCCCGGCAGCAGATAGCGGTCGGTGGGGCCGTCCGGGATCTGCTCGATCGTCAGGGCCTGCCGCACCTCGTCCGCGAAGTACTCGGCGACGCCGGCCCGGCCGGGCTCCACCGCCACCTGGAACGGGTTCGCGTCGTCGGGCAGACCGCCGCCGGTGACGTGCAGCAGCGGGTCCGCGCCGGCGCGCAGCCGCAGTCGCAGCCGGCCGCCCTTGCGGCCCGGTTCGTACGCGATACCGGCCAGCGCGGCCAGCGGCACCGCGACCTCACCCAGCTCCTGGCGCAGCTTGTGCACCCCGCGGTCGCGCCCCGGCACGATCCGTACCACGTCCGTGTCGAAGGACCAGTTGCCGTCGCGCCCCATCAGTTCCGCCATGCCCGAATCCTACGGAGCACCCGGATCGGGCACCCGGCGCCACCGCCCGGACACCGCACGCCGGTCACCGGGCCGTATCCGCCCGTACCGCGGGGGCGACGGGTGCCGGGGCCGGCGCGGGAACACGGGGGGAGGGGCCCCGGGTCGTAGGTCCAATGACCTGGTCCGGACCGGGCCGCGGACCATTCCGTGCATGACACCATGGTGCGGCCATCAATGACCCATGGAGACACTCATGACGGACTCCGGCGCCGCCGAGACCAAGGACCTGCCCGCGATATCCGAGCGGGGCGCGGCAGCAGCACCGGCCGCGTCCCGCCGCACCAGCCTTCTCGTCACCCTCGTCCTCGGCGGTCTCACGGCCGTCCCGCCGCTCTCCATGGACATGTACCTCCCGGCCCTGCCGGAGGTCACCACCGCGCTGCACAGCCCGGCCGCCACCGTCCAGCTGACGCTGACCACCTGCCTGGCGGGCATGGCCCTGGGCCAGATGATCGTCGGCCCGATGAGCGACCGGTGGGGGCGCCGCCGCCCGCTCCTCGTCGGCATGGTGATCTACGTGCTGGCCACCGCGCTCTGCGCCGTCGCCACCAGCGCCGAACTCCTCATCGCCTTCCGCCTGCTGCAGGGGCTGGCGGGCGCGGCCGGGATCGTCATCGCCCGTGCGGTGGTCCGCGACCTGTACGACGGGGTGGCGATGGCCCGGTTCTTCGCCACCCTGATGCTGATCTCCGGGGTGGCACCGGTCGTCGCCCCACTGATCGGCGGCCAGATCCTCCAGGTCACCGACTGGCGCGGCGTCTTCGTCGTGCTGACCGTCGTCGGGGTGCTGCTCACCCTCCTGGTCTGGCGCAAGCTGCACGAGACCCTGCCGCCCGAGCGCCGGCACTCCGGCGGTCTCGGCCAGACCCTGCGCACCATGCGCGATCTCCTCGCCGACCGGGCGTTCTCCGGCTATCTCCTCGTCGGTGCCTTCGCCTTCGCCGCCCTCTTCGCGTACATCTCCGCGTCGCCGTTCGTCGTCCAGGAGATCTACGGGGCCTCTCCGCAGGTCTTCAGCCTGCTGTTCGGCATCAACTCCGTCGGGCTGGTCGCGGTCGGCCAGCTCAACGGCAAGGTGCTGGTCGGCCGGGTCAGCCTGGACAAGGTGCTGGGCATCGGCCTGGTGCTGATCACGGTCGCCGCGACCGGTCTGCTGCTGATGTCGTCGGGGGTCTTCGGCACGGTCGGCCTGGTGCCGATGGCCGCCGGGCTCTTCGTCCTGATGTCGGCCATGGGCCTGGTGATGCCCAGCACCAACACCCAGGCGCTGCTGCGCACCCCGCACGCGGCCGGTTCCGCCTCCGCGCTGCTGGGCACCTCCACCTTCCTGCTCGGCTCGGTGGCCTCCCCGCTGGTGGGCATCGCGGGCGAGCGGACCGCCGTACCGATGGCCGTCGTACAGCTCTCATGCGCCGTTTTGGCGCTGCTGTGCTTCCTGGGAATGTGCCGCCCGTGGCAGCGTAGGGGGGAGACCACCACGGGGACCACGGGCGAGAGGACCAGGCTCTGAACGCACCGAGACTCAGACAGGGCACACCGGCCCAGGCGGGACTCGATCCCGCCTGGCTCGAACGGCTGGTCCGCGGGGTGCGGACGCTGCCCGAGGGCCGTCCGGCGTGGTGCTCGGGCGCCGTCGTCCTGGCCGGCCGCGGCCCGGTCGTCGCCGCCGAGGCCGCCGCGGGCTGGGCGCTGCGCTACCGCGGCTACGACCCCGGCCGGGACCGCGGCGTCGAACTGCCCCGGGACCGCTGGGAGCCGATGCGGGTCGGCACCGTCTTCGACCTCGCCTCGCTCAGCAAGCTCTTCACCGCCGTCGCCGCGATGCAGCAGACCGAGCGCGGCCGGCTGGACCTCGACGGTGAGGTCCGCGAGCTGCTGCCCGCCTTCGCCGCCGGTATCACCGTCCGCAGGCTGCTCACCCACACCTCCGGGCTCCGCCCCGAGCTGCCGTTCCACAGCCGGCGGGGGCGGGCCGCGCAGCTGGCGCTGCTGTGGGCGGAGGCGGCGGACCCGGCGGGCCGCCCCGGTGGCGCGTACCGCTACTCCGATCTCAACCTCATCACCCTCCAGCTGATTCTGGAGAAGATCACCGGGCGGCGGCTGGACGCCCTGGTCCGGGAGGGCATCACCGCGCCCCTGGGGATGTCCAGTACGTCCTACGGCCCGCTGGCGCCGCACGGGGTGGCGGCGACCGAGGACCAGCGGCTGCCGTGGGCCAAGGCGGACCGCGGCATGGTGCGCGGCGCGGTGCACGACGAGAACGCCTGGGCGCTGGGCGGCGTCGCCGGCCACGCCGGGCTCTTCTCCACCGCCCAGGATCTGGCCGTCCTGTGCCGCGCGCTGCTCAACGGCGGGGCGTACGGCACCGCCCGGATCCTCGGCCCCGACGCGGTCGCCGCGCTGCTGGACCCGCCGGGCCTGGGGTTCGGCGTCGACCAGCCGTACTTCATGGGCGAGCTGGCGGGCCGGGGCGCGGCCGGCCACACCGGCTTCACCGGCACCAGCCTGGTCCTGGACCGCGCGACGGACACCTTCCTCGTCCTGCTCGCCAACACCGTCCACCCCCGCCGCACCGACGGCGGCAGCGCCCCGCGCGCGGCGGCCGCGACCTGCCTGGCGCACGCGGCGGCCCGCGGCGGCTGAGGGGGAGCGGGCCCGGTGCGCGGGGACCTGCCCGGCCGGGCCGCACCCCGCCGCGGCGCCCGCGCCCGCTCCGCGCGCCGTACCCCGCCCCGTAAACTCTTCCGAATGCACGACGAACTCCGCGCCGCCCTGGCCGGCCTTCTCGACGGCCTGCCGCCCAAGCAGGCCGCGCAGGCCGTCGACCGGCTGATCGCCAACTACCGGGGCCGTACGCCCACCGACGCCCCGGTGCTCCGGGACCGGGCGGATGTCGCCGCGTACGCCGCCTACCGGATGCCCGCGACGTTCGCGGCGGTGCGGGCCGCGCTGACCGCCTTCGCGGACCGGGTGCCGGACTGGTCCCCGGCCACCCATGTGGACATCGGCGGCGGCACCGGCGCCGCGACCTGGGCCGCCGCGGCCACCTGGGACGGCCACCGCAGCACCGTCCTGGACTGGGCGCAGCCCGCCCTCGACCTGGGCCGCGAGCTGGCGGACGGGGTGCTCCCGGAGACCCGGTGGCAGCGGCAGGTCATCGGCGAGGGGCTGACCGTACCGGCCGGCACCGATCTGGTGACCGTCTCGTACGTCCTGGGCGAACTGACCGAGGCGGCCCGCCGGGCGGTGGTGGACGCGGCGGCCGCCGCGCAGGCCGTCGTCCTGATCGAACCGGGCACCCCGGACGGCTACCTCCGCATCCGCGAGGCCCGCGACCGGCTCATCGGCGCCGGGCTGCGGATCGTCGCCCCGTGCCCGCACGGCGGCGCCTGTCCGATCGTCCCCGGCGAGGACTGGTGCCATCTCTCGGCCCGGGTCAGCCGTTCCTCCCTGCACCGCCAGGTCAAGGGCGGCTCCCTCCCGTACGAGGACGAGAAGTTCAGCTACGTGGCCGCGACCGCCCTGCCTGCCACCCCGGCGCCCGCCCGGATCGTCCGCAAGCCCCAACTCCGCAAGGGCCAGGTCCTGTTGGACCTGTGCACCGCGGAGGAGGGGCTGCGGCGCGATACGGTCACCAAGCGCCACGGTGACCGGTACCGCGAGGCCCGCGACGCCTCCTGGGGCGACGCCTGGCCGCGTTCCTGACCGGCGGGGTCACTCCGCCTTCCCGGTGCGGGCCGCCTGTTTCTCCTGGAGCTTGCGCAGCAGTTCGCGCCGTTGCGCCTGCGGATCGGGGCGCCCGCCGCCCTCACCTCCGGCGGCGCCGCCGCGCAGCGCGCCCCGGGAGAGGGTGCTGCGGGTGCCGCCGACGCCGAGCATGCCGCCCGCCTTGTTCTTGCCCATGGGGTCCGTCCCTTCCGTCGTGGTCGAGGAGTCGCCGGCGAGACGTTCCGTCTTGCCGGGTGACGGGATCAGCATGTGGCGAGACGGCGCGTGTCGTCAAGGGGTTTTGTGGCGGCTTCGAGACGATACGTCTCGCCTCATGCTCTCGATAGAATCCGGCCCATGGCCAACAAGACAGCCCCCGACTCCTCCCGCCGCAGCGAACGCTCCCGCCGCGCGATCTTCGACGCCGCCCTGGCGCTGGTCGGCGAGGTCGGCTACGACAGGCTCACGATCGAAGGCATCGCCTCCCGGGCCGGTGTGGGCAAGCAGACCATCTACCGCTGGTGGCCCTCGAAGGCCGCCGTCCTGCTGGACGCGTTCACCGCCGACGCGGACACCTACCGGGGCGCTCTCCCGGACACCGGTGATGTGGCGGCGGATCTGAAGGCCGTGCTGCGGGCCACCGTGGACGAGTTCAACGATCCGGCGTTCCAGGCCCCCTACCGCGCGCTCGCGGTGGCCGGGGCGGGCGACGAGGAACTCTCCCGCACCTTCGTCGCCCGGCTGCTGGAGCCCGGTATCGACGTCTACACCGACCGGCTGCGGGTCGCCCGGGAAGCGGGCGAGCTGGCCGCCGGGACCGATGTCCGGCTGGGCGCCGAGATGCTGCTGAGTCCCTTCTCACAGCGCTGGCTGATGCGCACCGGCGAACTGACCTACGCGTTCGTGGACGCCCTGGTCGACCAGGTGCTGCACGGTCTGCGGCCGCGCGGCTGAAAGCCGGCGCGGCTCGTCGCCGATGGCGCGAATTGCCCCTGTTCACCCGCAGCTCGTTCACCCCGGATCCGCACACCGGTCACCCGAGGCGCAGGATGGTGGCAGCATTGATCCCAGACCACCGCTCGAAGTGAGGGGATAGATGGAACGCAAGAGCAGGTTCTCCCAGTGGCTGCGCCGGCCGAAGAACGGATCGGACGACGGCGAGACGGACACGGGATCGGCGGCCGCACGCGGCCGCGAGGACCTGCTGCTGGCAGCGGTCGACGCGGGTTTCCCCGTCGCGCCGGCGGCACACCCCGCCGGCTACGGCTGTTCCTGTGAACGCATCGGCTGTCCGACCCCGGCCCAGCACCCGATCTCCTTCGGCTGGCAGACCGTCGCCACCACCGACCGCGACAAGGTCACCGCCTGGGTCCGCACCCTCCCGCAGGCCAACTTCATCACCGCCACCGGCATCGCCCACGACGTCCTCGACGTCCCCGTCGAAGCGGGCCGCAGCGCGCTCGGACGGCTGGACGGCGCGGGCGTCGACGTCGGGCCCATCGCCCTCGGCGGCACCGGTTTCGGCGAAGGCCGGATGCTCTTCTTCACCGCCACCCGCGGCACCCCGGACGACGAGGACGAATGGTGGCCCTGTGAGCTGGACTGCCACCCCGAGACCATGGACGAACACCCGGGGCTGCGCTGGCACTGCCGCGGCAGCTACGTCCTCCTGCCGCCCTCGCGGCTGCCGGGCGAGCAGCCCGCGGTGACGTGGCTGCGCGGCCCCGAACTGCCGCTGCCCGATCCGCTGACGCTGCTGGAATCGCTCACCGACGCCTGCGCGGAGTTCATCGGCAGCCGGCCCGACCACGAGACGACGGCCTGGCCCATCGGCCGCTGAACCGTTTCGTTCCCGCCCCGTACGCACACCGACGGCGGCGGGCCACCGGACATCCGGTGGCCCGCCGCCGTCGGTGTGCGTACGGGGCGTACCGGCCGCGCCTACAGCGCCTTCGCCGAGGTCTTCGCCTCGATGCGGTTCAGCACGGTGACCTTGCCGCCGGACTCCTTGGCGGGCACCTTGACCGCCTGTCCGGAGATCGTGGTGAAGGCCATCTTGTCGGTCTTCTTCCGCGGCCCTTCCAGGATCCCCCGCAGGCCCTCCGGCACCTGGATCGTCGACCCCTGGGCCACCGTCTTGCGCTGGTGGTAGTAGGTCGCGAAGAAGACCAGCGCGCCGCCGTCCTTCGTCCGCAGCGAGACCGGCGGGAAGTCCGCCGCCTGGTCCTCCCACTGGATGCGCGCGCCCGGCTGGAGCGCGGCCTTGGCGCGCTCCGCCCGCCAGCCGTCGGTCTCCGGACCGGACGCGAAGACGCCGCCCTTGCCGGTGTTGAGGTAGTCCGCGTACGTCCGGCTCAGCGTGCCCGGATCCACCGTCAGCCCCGACGCGCCGCCGGCCGGTACCGCCTCGGCGTAGCCGTCCCGGTCCGTCCGGAACTGCGGGACGTCCTTGGCGGCGAACGTCGCCAGATACACCGCCCGCCACTTCGCGTCGGCGCCGTCCCGGCCGAACACCAGGAACCAGCGGGTGTTCTTGCGGTTGCTGACGGCGTCCGCGAGGAAGTACTTCGGCCAGCCCGCCTGCTTGGGCACGGTGAAGTGCGCGTCCGTGAACGCCAGCGGGACGAAACTCGGGTTGCCCTGCGGGGTGAGGGCGCGGGCCGCCTTGAGCCCGGCCTGGTCGATGGCGAGCAGCGACCCCGCCTCGAAGGCGGGGTTCATCGTCGGATCGAGCTTGCGGTTGGCCGCGTTGAAGCCGTCGGCGAACTGCTGGAGCGCCGTGGCTCCGTCAGCCTTCGACACCGCCGGCAGGATCTCCCGCTCGCCGTGCACCGTCACGCACCCGCTGAGTATCACCAGCGCCGCCGCTGCCGACGTCAGTGTGAGGGGCACCCGGAACGGCGACCTGCGTGTCATGGGGCTGGGGCTCCTTCGGGGCGACCGGGGCGGACGAGGCCGCCGGGGTGGCACGATTCGGCGCAACCCTACCGGGGGCGAAGAAGAACGCGAGGGTGGGGATCAGATACAGCGCCCACACCGTGACCTGAAGGACCGTCGGGTCCGGCTGGAAGTTGAAGACGCCCTTCAGGAGGGTGCCGTACCAGCTGTCCGCCGGGATCTGCTCGCTGATGTCGAACGCCTGGCTGGTCAGCCCCGGCAGGAAACCGGCCTCCTGGAGGTCGTGGAAGCCGTACGCGAGCACGCCCGCGGCGACCACCACCAGCATCCCGCCGGTCCAGGTGAAGAACTTCGCCAGGTTGATGCGGACCGCGCCGCGGTAGAACAGCCAGCCCAGCAGCACCGCCGTCAGCAGGCCCAGCAGCGCCCCGATCAGCGGCCGGACGCCGTCGTCGGCGGACTGCGCGGCGGTCCAGATGAACAGCGCGGTCTCCAGGCCCTCGCGGCCCACCGACAGGAACGCGGTGATCACCAGCGCCGTCGTGCCCATCGCCAGCGCCGCGTCCAGCTTGCCCTGGAGTTCGCTCTTGAGATGGCGGGCGGTGCGCCGCATCCAGAAGACCATCCACGTCACCAGGCACACCGCGATGACCGACAGCGAGCCGCCGAGCGCCTCCTGCGCCTGGAACGTCAGCGTCTGCGAGCCGAACTGGAGCGCCGCACCGAACGCGAACGACAGCACCACGGCCAGCGCGATACCGATCCAGACCGGGCGCAGCGCCTCCCGCCGGCCGGTCTTGACCAGGTAGGCGATGAGGATGCAGACCACGAGGCTGGCTTCCAGGCCCTCGCGCAGACCGATCAGGTAGTTTCCGAACACGTCGGTTCCTTTCCTTCCTTCATGTCGGATCTCGGGGTGTGCCCCGGGGACCGGGTCCCCGGGGCGGTGTCACGGAAGAGCGCGGAGTCAGGCGAACAGCGCCCGGCCCCACCAGTCGCCGGAGTCCCGGACGCCCGGCGGGATCGCGAAGACCGCTGAACCCACGTGCTGGATGTACTCGTTGAGCGCGTCGTGCCGCGCCAGCTTCTGCTGCAGCGCGACGAAGCCGTGGCGCACGTCCCGCTGGTAGGCGAGGAAGAACAGCCCCGCGTCCAGCCGCCCCAGACCGTCCGTACCGTCGGTGAAGGAGTAGCCGCGGCGCAGGATGTGCACCCCGCCGTTGGCGTCCGGGTGCGCGAGCCGGACGTGCGCGGTCGGCAGCATCGACGGCAGATGCGGGGTGTCCCGCTCGTTCTTCCGGCCGGCCGGCGCGCCCTCGCCCTTGTCCCGGCCGAAGATCTCCTCCTGCTCCTTGAGCGAGGTGCGGTCCCAGGTCTCGATGTGCATCCGGATGCGGCGGGCGACGAGGTAGGAGCCGCCGGCCATCCAGTCCGCACCCCGCTTCGCGTCGGCCTTCCCGTCCGCGGCCGAGACCCACACATGCCGGTCCAGTGCGGCCGTGTCGTCGCCCGAGACGTTCCGGGTGCCGTCCTTGAAGCCGAACATGTTGCGCGGTGTCTGCGCGTCCGGCGTCGTCGAGGACGTCTTGCCGAAGCCCAGCTGCGACCACCGGATGGCGACCTTGCCGAAGCCGATCCGGGCCAGATTGCGGATCGCGTGCACCGCGACCTGCGGATCGTCGGCGCACGCCTGCACACACAGATCGCCGCCGCTGCGCGCCCGGTCGAGGTTGTCGCCGGGGAACTGCGGCAGGTCGACCAGCGCCTCGGGGCGCCGGTCCTTGATGCCGAAGCGGTCCTTGCCGTCCTTCTCGAAGAGCGTCGGGCCGACGCCGAAGGTCAGCGTGAGCCGGGACGGCGGCAGCCCGAGCGCCTCACCGGTGTCGTCCGGCGGCGCCTCGGCGAGCCCGCCCACCGCGCCGTCGCCGACCGCGTCGCCCGCCGTCATCCGCGCCGCCGCCTTCGTCCACTCCTTGAGGAGGGCGATCAGCTCGTCGCGGTCGTCGATGGTGACGTCGAACGCGGCGAAGTGCAGCCGGTCCTGGACGGCGGTGGCGATCCCGGCCTGGTGCGGGCCGTGGAACGCCACGGCCGCCGAGGACACGTCCGCCACGGCCGGTGCGGCGTCACCGCCGGTGCGCAGCGCCACGGCCGTACCGCCGGCCGCGACCGCGCCGAGTGCCAGCCCCGCACCGCCCCAGCCCAGCAGCGCGCGCCGCGACGGGACGCGCCCGCCGTCCCGCCCGGCGGTGGCGGCCGGCGCGTCCTCGCCCGCCGTGCCGTCCGCCGGCCCGTTGTTCTTCGTACCGTCGACAGTCATCCTCGTGATCCCTCGTGATCCCTCGTCCTGCTCGCGACGGACTACTTGCCGGTGGCCACGGCGGCGGCCAGCTTCGACAGCGGCTCGGCCAGCGCGTTGACGCCGTCCGACAGCTCCTTGCGCGCGTCCTTGCCGACGGTGTCGTACGCGGCGAAGCCGTCCGCGGATTCGCTGTCCCGGTGCTTGTCCAACTGGGCGCGGATCGCCGCGAACTGCTTGTCCAGCTCCTTGGCCAGCGCCGGGTCGTTCTTGGCGGCGACCGGCTTGAGCAGCTCGTACGCGTGCTGCGCGCCCTCCACGTTGGCCTGGAAGTCGAGCAGGTCGGTGTGGCTGTAGCGCTCTTCCTCGCCGGTGACCTTGCCGGTGGCGACCTCGTCCAGCAGCTCCTTGGCGCCGTTGGCCATGCTGGTCGGGGTGATCTCGGCGGTGCCGACCCGCTTCTGCCAGTCCTCCAGGTCGGTGATGAGCTGCGCGGCCAGCTTCTTGTCGTCCTCGGAGATCTTCTTCTCCTCCCACAACGACTTCTCCAGCCGGTGCCAGCCGGTCCACTTCTGCCCGTCCTCCAGACCGTCGGCCCGCACATCGACCTTCGGGTCGATATCGCCGAACGACTCGGCGACCGGCTCGGTCCGCTCCCAGCCGACCCGCGAGAGTGCGTACGTCCGCTGGGCGGCCGCCACGTCACCGGCCTTGACGGCGTCGGCGAACTTCCGGGCCGCGGGGAGGGTCTGGTCGGCCTGCTCCTGGACGTACTTGCGGTACGCGGCGACCGCGGCGTCCAGCCGGGGGTCGCGCGCGGCCGGTGCGCCCTTGCCGCTGGCGGTCACCTTCTGCCGGATGCCGTCGCCCTTCATCCCGGGCTTGCAGGCGACCTCGTAGGTGCCGGCCTTGATCTCGGCGGTGATCTCGGCCTTGGTGCCGGGGCCGATGTTCTCCCGCTCGGTGACGATCCGGTCGCCGGGCGCGTAGACGTAGACCTCGGTGACCTTGGAGCCCTTGTTCCGCACGGAGAACTGGACGTGCCCGGCGGGGAACGAGGTCGCGGAGACCTCGCAGCCGGTGTCCGTGGCGGTCACCTCGATCACACCCTTGCCGTCGGCTCCCTTGGCGTCGCTCTTCTGGGCACAGCCCGAGACGGCGGTGAGGGTCGCGGCCACCGCGACGGCGGCGACGGTGGTGGAGCGAAGCGCTCGCATGGGGGTTCTCCAGGCTGGCTCGGGCGGTCCGGAAACGGAGGATCGGAAACCGGATGTCGGGTATGAGTTACTAAGGCAGCCCTAACTTATCCGAGGCTTACCTCATTTCTGCCCACGTTTTCCCGTGATCCGGCTCTCACGCACTACGGCCTCGTCACGAATCGGCGGCGGTCCGGTCGCGGTTGGGTCATGGGCAGGTCAAGGTAAGGGTCATCGGTCGCGGTGAGGCATCACCAGCGGAATACCGGTCCGCGGATGCCCGAACACCTCGACCGGCTGCCGGTAGACCCGGGAGAGCAGCTCCGCCGTGAACACCTCGGCGGGCGGCCCCTGCGCGGCGAGCACCCCGTCGTGCAGCACCGCCGCCCGGTCCGCGTACGCCGCGGCGAGCCCCAGATCGTGCAGCACCGCCACCACGGCGTCCCCCGCCGCCGCCCGCTCCCGGCAGATCCCGAGCACCAGCTCCTGATGGCGCAGATCCAGCGCGGCGGTCGGCTCGTCGAGCAGCAGCAGCGGGGCGCGCTGCGCCAGCACCCGGGCCAGCGCCACCCGGGCCCGCTCGCCGCCGGACAGCGCGGAGAACGGCCGCCCGGCGAAACCGGCCACCTCGGTCGCGGCCATCGCCGCGGCCACCGCGCCCTCGTCCGCGTCCGCCGCCGGCGTCCCGGCCCACGGCGCCCGGCCCATCCGGACGACCTCCGCCACCGTGAACGGGAAGGACAGCGCGGCGGACTGCGGCAGCACGGACCGGCGCAGCGCCAGCTCGGGCGCCGACCAGTCGACGGCCGGGCGGCCGTCGATGTGCACCGCGCCCCCGGCGGCCGGCAGATCGGCGGCGAGCGCGGCCAGCAGGGTCGACTTCCCCGCGCCGTTCGGCCCGACGAGCGCCAGCACCTCACCGGCCCGCGCCGTCAGCTCCACCCCGCGCAGTACCGTACGGCCGCCCAGCCGCACCGTCAGCGCCTCGGCCCGCGCGTACGGCTGCCCGGCGACCGTGCCCCGGGGCAGCCGCCTGCCCCGCCCGGCGAACAGCTTCCCGATCATCGACGGCCTCCGGTGGGGGTGTGGGGGCGGGCGGTACGCGGGCTCATGCCCAGCCGCCCTGTTTGCGGCGGGTCCTGCGCAGCAGCCAGAAGAAGAACGGGCTGCCGAAGAGCGCGGTCAGCACGCCGAGCGGGAGTTCGGCGGGCTGCGCGACCGTACGGGCCGCGAGATCGGCGACGACCAGGACCAGCGCACCGCCGAGCGCGCTGCCCGGGATCAGGAAGCGGTGCCCGGGGCCCGCCGCCATCCGCAGCAGATGCGGCACCAGCAGCCCGACGAAGGTGATGACACCGGCCACCGCGACCGCCGCGGCGGTCAGCAGCGCGACGACCAGCACCAGGGCCATCCGCAGCCGTTCGACCTCCACCCCCAGATGCCGGGCGGGCCGCTCGCCGAGCGCCAGCAGATCCAGCCGGCGCGCGTAGCGCGGCGCCACCGCCAGCCCGGCGAGCGCGCACGGCAGTACGGCCAGCACCTTCGGCCAGGTCGCCTGGGAGAGCGAACCGAGCTGCCAGAAGGTGATCTGGGAGAGCTGCGCGGTGTCCGCGAAGAAGAGGAACAGGCCGATCAGCGCCCCCGCGAACGCGTTCACCGCGATACCGGTGAGGATCAGGGTCACGACCTCGGTACGGCCGCCGGAGCGGGCCAGCGCGTAGACGATCAGCACGGTGAGCAGCCCCGCGGCGAACGCGCAGGCCGGCACCGTCCAGTTGCCGAGAAAGGTCAGCCCGAGCGCGAGGGCGCCGACCGCGCCCACCGCCGCGCCGGACGAGATCCCGATGACGCCGGGCTCGGCCAGCGGATTGCCGAACACGCCCTGCATCAGCGCGCCCGCGCACCCCAGCGATCCGCCGACGAGCACCGCCAGCACCACCCGCGGCAGCCGCACCTGCCACAGCACGCTATCCCCGCCCCGGTCCAGCGCACCGCCGCCCAGGTGCAGTTGGTGCAGCAGTGAACCGACGACATCGCCGAGCGGGATCTCGTACGCGCCGGTCCCCGCGGACAGCAGTGCGGCCAGCAGCAGGGCGAGCGCGAGCCCCAGGGTGAGGGAGGCGGTGCGGCGGGGGTGGGGTGCGGGAGAGGCTGTGGGAGCTGTGGAATCTGCGGTACCGGTGGCGCGTGTGGCGTCGTCCGTCCCTGGGGGCTCTGGCGTCATACCGTCCCGCACCGCGCGGTCCCGCGCCGTCTCCGTACGCGGAAGTGTCGACATATCACTTCCCCTTGGCGTGGAGCTGGGTGACGAGTGAGCGCAGCACCTGGTCCGTGCGCGGGCCGAAGTTGAGCAGCACCCCGTCGTCGACGGAGATCACCCGGCGGTCCATACCGGCCGGCGTCTCGGCCACGCCGGGGATCTTCACCAGGCCGTCCACCCCGCCGACCGATTCCAGCCCCTTGGACATGACGAGGATGACGTCCGGCGCGGCCTTGGCCAGCGCCTCGCTCGTGATGGGCGTGAAGTCCTTCTTCAGGCCGGACTCCTTGCCCGCGTCGATCCCGCCGGCCGCCTCGATCAGCGAGTCGGCGCCGGAGCCCGCACCGCCGAGCAGGTAGACGGAGGCGGAGCCGCGCAGATAGAGGAACGCCACCCGCGGCCGGTCCGCCGGGGTGCCGCCGTGCGGGATGCCGCGGCGAACGTCCGCCATCCGCTGGTCGGTTCGCGTGACCAGCGCCTGCCCGGCCTTCGGCACACCGAGCGCCGTCGCGACCGCGGTGATCCTGGTGTCGACGTCGGCCAGCCCGGTGGCGGGGCGCAGCACGACCAGGGGGATACCCGCCGCGCGGATCTGGTCGATGGCCTCGGCGGGCCCGGTGGTGGTCTCCGCGAGCACCACATCGGGCTTGAGCGAGAGCACGCTCTCCGCCGAGACGTCGTGCGCGCGGGTCACCACGGGCAGCTTCTTCGCCTGATCGAAGGTGGCGGTGACATCGCGGGCCACGACCCGGTCGCCGAGCCCCAGGGTGAAGACGATCTCCGAGAGGGAACCGGTCAGCGGCACGATCCGGTCGGTCTTGCGGACCGTCACCCGGTGGCCGTCGGCGGACGGTACGGCCACCGGCAGCGTGGGCTCGGGCGCCGGCCCCGGCAGCGGCTCGACCCGGTCCGCGGCCGGTTTCGCCGCCTTCGGGGCGGCGGGTGACGAGGTCCCGTCCGCACCGCCCGCGCAGCCGGCGAGGGCCAGCGCGAGCGCCGCCGCGCCGATCGTCGCGGCGGCGCGGGTGGCAAGGCGCCGGATCGGCCCCCCGAGGGTCGCTGTCACTGTCCCGCCTTTCTCTGTACGCCGGTTGGCCGGGCCGGTGGTCCCGCGATGGGCGCGAGGTGCCGTTCCAACCAGATGTAGCTTAGGTTAGCCTTACCTAAATAACCAGCCCTGGAAGGGGTACCCCATGCTGTCGTTCAGACCGGCCCGCGGCCTCGCCGGGCCGGGCCGCCCACCCGGTCCGGCGCGGAACCCGCTCGCGGCCCGCGTCCGGGCGCTCCGCCACGGACTGCGCCGCGGACTGGTCCGGGTGCTCGCCGTCGCCCTCGGCGTGGCCCTGCCCGCCGGCGCGCTGACCGTGCTGCTGCCGGCGGCCGGTGCACAGGCGGCGGCCCGTACGGTCGCCGGCGGACGGCTGGACTGGGCGGTCAAATCCTCCTTCCAGTCCTATGTCACCGGCCCTGTCGCGCGCGGCAGTTGGAACCTGACCGGTGGCGCCGCCACCGTCGGCGCCGGCCGCTTCCGCTTCCACTCCGCGGCCGGCAGCTACGACCCGGACAGCGGCGCGCTGACCGCCGGTTTCTCCGGCGGCGTGCACTTCACCGGCCACCGGAAACCGGACGGCTCCTACGAACTCGACCTCACCATCAGCCGCCCCGAGGTCGTCATCTCCGGCGGCCGGGGCACCCTCTACGCCGATATGACCAGCAAGGAGAAGGGCACCGGCAAGGTGACCACGTCCTCGCGGGTGCCGCTCGCCTCCCTCGGCGTCGGCGGCCTCGACACCCGCGGCGGCGGCAGCCCCATCGCCCTGGACAACCTCCCCGCGACGCTCACCTCCCAGGGCGCGAGCGCCTTCGCGGGCTACTACTCGGCGGGCACCCCGCTCGATCCGGTCAGCCTGTCCGCCGATGTCCGCGCGCCGGGGACGCCGGGCGACGATGCCTCCGGCGACCCGAAGTCCGGGTCCGGGGACGGCGAGAAGCAGGACGGGAAGGACGGGAAGGCGGCGGGCGGCGACGGGGCGATCGTGGACGCGGCCCTCGACTGGGGCGTCCGCCGCACCTTCCGCGAGTACGTCACCGGCGCCATCGCCCGGGGCCGCTGGCAGCTGACCGACGGGGCCCAGGACGGCGGCGCGCTCTTCCGCTTCCCACGCGGCAAGGGCTCCTACGACGCCGCGGGGCACACCCTCGACGCCGCCTTCACCGGCACGCTCCGCTTCACCGGCACCCACCTCGACCTCGCCCTGAACGCGGTCACCGTGACCGTACGGGACGGCCGGGGCACGCTCACCGCGGACGTCACCACCGGCGGAGCGGACGGAGCGGACGGAAAGCAGGTCGCCCGCAAGACGCCCCTGGCCACCTTCGAGGCGGGCCAACTCAAGCCCGCGGACGGCCTGATCGCCGTCAAGGAGGCCCCGGCCAAGCTCACCGAGGAAGGGGCGAAGGCGTTCGGCGGGATCTATCCGGCGGGCACCGCCATGGACCCGGTCTCGCTCTCCGTCGCCGTCAAGGAAGGCGTCCGCCTCCCCGCGCTCCCCGACCTCGGCACCGACCCGACCGCCGCGGCCACCCCGAAGCAGCGGGAGGCCGAGCCCACCGCTGCTTCCTCTCCCGCCACCTCCGCCACTTCCTCCGCGGTGCTGCCGCTGTCCCTGGCGGGCGGCGCCGTTCTCATCGCCGCCGCTGCCGCCTTCCTGGTGCTGCGTGCCCGCCGCCGCAGGGCCGCCGGCGACGCACCGCCCGCACCGCCCGCGCCCCAGGGCTGACCCGCCCCTCGACGTCCCCACCGCCCGGCCGATCCCTCCGGATCTATCGATCGGTGCATCCGGTGCATCCGATCCGGCCGATCCCTTCGAGCCATCCCACCGGCCCACCGGCCACCCCGCCAACTGGCCACCCCGTCAACCAAGGAGACCCACCGCCATGCCCGTCATCCGCCGCTCGCTCACCCTCGCCGCCGCGCTCGCCACGACCGCCGCGCTCGGCCTGCCCGCCGTCGCCATCGCCGCCGACGGCCGCACCGCCGCACCACGGCTCGACCTCAAGGACGGCCGGCTCGACTGGGGGCTGAAGGAGTCGTTCCGCAAGTACGTGACGGGCATGGCGCACGGCACGATCGAGACCGTGGGCGGCGCCCAACAGGGCGCGGACAACGGCCCGTTCACCTTCTCCGGCGGTACCGGAAGCTACGACACCGCCACCCACTCCGTCGCCACCACCTTCCAGGGCGGCGTCCGCTTCACCTCCACCGCGCACGGCTTCGACATCAAGATCGCCGATCTCAAGCTCTCCACCAAGGGCACCGGCGGCGCCATCACCGCGGATGTCACCGCGGCCGGCAGGACCCAGGACGATGTGCCGCTCGCCTCGCTCGACCTCTCCGGCGTACGGCCGGGCAGCGGCGCGGGTGGCGCGATGACCTTCGCGGGTATCCCGACGAAACTGACCGCCGAGGGCGCGAAGGCGTTCAACGGTATGTACAAGGAGGGCCAGGAACTCGATCCGGCCACCCTCTCCGTCACACCGGCCACCACCCCGGCCCCGAAGCCCGACCCCACCCAGCCGCCCACCACCGGGCCGTCGACCGAGCCGACCACCGAGCCCGGCGACAAGTCGGGGGACAAGTCCGGGGACAAGTCAGGGGGTAAGGCCGGTGGCGAGTCGGCCGAGAAGCCCGGCACCGGCAAGCCCGCCGAGAAGCCCGGCACCGACAAGTCCGCCGGCGGGTCCGGTCCGGGCACCTCGTCCGCCGTCGCCGTCGGCACCCTCGTCGACGGCACCCTCGACTGGGGTGTCAAGAAGTCCTTCCGCGAGTACGTGACCGGCCCCATCGGTGGCGGTAAGGCCGAACTCGGCGGCGGCGCCGCGACGTCCGGCGCCGGCTACCGCTTCCCCAAGGGCCATGGCTCGGTCGACACCGGGAAGTCCGCCCTGACCGCCGACTTCAACGGCTCGGTCCGCTTCCTGGCGCACTCCGGCGCGCTGGACCTGAAGTTCGACAACCTCAAGGTGAAGGTCAGCGGCACCAAGGGCACCCTCGTGGCGGATGTCTCCGCCAAGTCCCGGGCGTCCGGCAAGGTCACCACCACCCAGGCCATGCCGGTCGCCGACCTCGCCGTCCCCGTCGGCGCACTCACCCCGGTGAAGAACGTCGTCACCCTCGACAAGGTGCCCGCGAAGCTCACCGCCGCCGGCGCCACGGCCTTCGACAACATGTACCCGGCGGGCCAGGCGCTCGACCCGGTGACGCTCGCGGTCTCCCTCGACGCGAACGCCCAGCTCCCGGCCGGCGCCGGCGGCTCCGGCGCGGGCACGTCCGGCGGCTCCGGTACCGGCGCCGCGAGCTTCAGCAGCGGCAACGGCGCCGGCGGTGCGCTCGCCGCCACCGGCTCCGCGGTTCCCACCGAAGCCCTGATCGGCACCGCCGCCGCCCTGGTCGCCGCGGGCGGCGCCGCGGCCTACGCCACCCGCCGCCGCGCCATCCGCTGACTCCGCCACTTCCCCCTCCCGCTCTCACCCGGCACCCCGTAGGGGACGTGGCGAGTACCGGGCCCCCGTGGCCCGGCCGCCGCTCCCCGGCCCCGCGCCCTTACGGGGTGCCCCCGGCGGCCGGACACCCCCGGCAGACCGTGCGGTTGAATGGCCGACAGGCGGTCGAACGGACCGCCGGGCCGCTGGACGGGCGGACGGGCGGATGAGCGGGTAGATGACCGATTTCGATGTGCACCCGGAGCATGTGGCGCCCCCGGAACCCCCGGTGAACCCGGCCGCACACGCGAAACACCCGGAGCACCAGGTGCTCCGGGTGTTCTGCGGTCCCAGTGGGGGCGGTGGCAACGCGCTGGGCGTCGTCCTGGACGGGGCGGCCGTGCCCGGCAGGACCGAGCGCGCCGCGCTCGCCGCCGAACTCGGCTTCAGCGAGACCGTGTTCCTCGACGACGCCGCGCGCGGCACGGTGGACATCCACACCCCGAGCGTCCGGCTCCCCTTCGCCGGGCATCCGCTGGTCGGCCTGGCCTGGCTGCTGCGCGACCTCGGCCGTCCGCCGCGGATGCTGCGGCCACCGGCCGGTGAGGTGGCGGTGACCTACGACGGGGAGATCACCTGGGTGCGCGGGCGCGCGGCGTGGGTGACCGCGCGCCGCACCGAGCGCTACGTCTCGGTCGCCGACGTCGACGCGCTGCCCGCGCCGCCGCCGGGGGAGGGGTCAGGAACTGCTCTCACGTAAGTGTCCATGAGTGTCCTTTAGGAGTCATGAGTGTTGTACGATCTCGTGTATGAACCTGACGGAATGGGCACGCG
>JOEL01000065.1 GCA_000720995.1 Streptomyces celluloflavus | reverse complement strand
CCGGCGGCTGCTCCAGAAGTACGGCAAGGCGACGCCGGAGGCGCTGGTGGAGTCGGCGCTGTGGGAGGCGTCGCTCTTCGAGGAGCACGGTTTCCGGGACATCAAGATCTCGGTCAAGCACAACGACCCGGTCGTGATGGTCAACGCCTACCGCCAGCTCGCCGCGCGCTGCGACTACCCCCTGCACCTGGGCGTCACCGAGGCCGGCCCCGCCTTCCAGGGCACCATCAAGTCCGCGGTGGCGTTCGGTGCGCTGCTGAGCGAGGGCATCGGTGACACGATCCGGGTCTCTGGAGGGCATGGAGGTGCCGCTGCGGGTCGCCGTGATGGGCTGTGTCGTCAATGGTCCCGGTGAGGCGCGGGAGGCCGATCTGGGTGTGGCGTCCGGCAACGGCAAGGGCCAGATCTTCGTCAAGGGCGAGGTCATCAAGACCGTCCCCGAGTCGAAGATCGTCGAGACCCTCATCGAAGAGGCCATGAAGATCGCCGAGCAGATGGAGAAGGACGGCGTGGCCTCCGGCGCCCCGGTCGTCACGGCCGCCGGCGAACCGGCCACCGTCTGAGCCGCTGACGCCCCGGCGCCGCCCCGCGCCCCCGAGCACCGCCGCCCCCACCCGGGCCGCGGGGCTCACGCGTACCGCGGCGCGCCTCACCACGCCCGCCACAGCCGCGGTGTGCGCCGTCACGCAGCGGGCCGGGTGCTCCCGCGCACGGAGAGGTAAAGTGCCAGGACCTGCTCCCGCCTGACCTCCCAGGCCCGCACCGGTGAGGCTTTCCGACACGTGCTGACGACCACCACCATCAAGGTCTTGGAGCCCGGGGAGCTCGACGAGGCCCTCGCGGTCCTGGACCGGGATCCGGTCGCCAACGCCTTCGTCGCCGCCCGCGTCCAGATCGCCGGGCTCGACCCCTGGCGGCTCGGCGGCGAGATGTGGGGCTGGTACGCCGACGGCCGGCTGCGGTCCCTGTGCTACGCCGGAGCCAACCTCGTCCCCGTCTGCGCCACCACCGAGGCCGTCCGCGGCTTCGCCGAGCGCGCCCGCCGCCAGGGCCGCCGCTGCTCCTCCATCGTCGGCCCGGCCGGCCCCACCGCCGCACTGTGGTCGCTGCTGGAACCCACCTGGGGCCCGGCCCGCGAGATCCGCGCCCACCAGCCCCTGATGGTCACCCGCACCCCGTCCACCGAGGTCGCGCCCGACCCGTACGTCCGGCGGATCCGCAAGGACGAGATGGACGTGATCATGCCCGCGTGCGTGGCCATGTTCACCGAAGAGGTCGGCATCTCGCCGCTGGCCGGCGACGGCGGACTCCTCTATCAGGCCAGGGTCGCCGAACTCGTCGGCGCCGGCCGGTCCTTCGCCCGCATCGAGGACGGCCGGGTCGTCTTCAAGGCCGAGATCGGCGCCGCCACCCAGCAGGCATGCCAGATCCAGGGCGTCTGGGTCGCCCCCGAACGCCGCGGTCAGGGCCTGTCGGAGACCGGTATGGCCGCCGTGCTGCGCTACGCCCTCAGCGACGTCGCCCCGATCGCCAGCCTCTACGTCAACGACTTCAACACCGCCGCCCGCGCCTCCTACCGCCGGGTGGGCTTCGAAGAGGTCGGCGCGTTCATGAGCGTGCTGTTCTGAGCCATCGGCGTACGGTCCCCGGCCGCCTCCTTGTACGCTCCCGACCATGGATGACGTCGCGGTCGGCCCCCTTGATCTCGTTGCCCGGGTGGATGACGCGCTCGCCGTCCAGGCGCTCGCCTTCGGCCTGACCGACGACGAGATCGCCGTCCGCCGGCACATCGTGCTGCGCCACCTCACCTGCCCCGGCGCCCGCGCCCTGGGCGCCACCACCCCGGCCGGCCGGCTCGTCGGCTTCGTCTACGGCATGCCCAACGACCGCGCCCACTGGTGGTCCACCGTCGTCGAGCCCTACCTGCACAGCGAGGGCCTGGACCACTGGCTCGACGACTCCTTCGTCATCACCGAACTGCACGTCCACCCCGCCCACCAGCAGCACGGCATCGGCCGGGCACTGATCACCCGCATCACCGACGAGGCCCGCGAACCCCGCAGCATCCTCTCCGCCGTCGACACCGAGAGCCCGGCCCGCGGGCTCTACCGCTCCTTGGGCTACCGCGACCTCGCCCGCCGGGTGCTCTTCCCCGGCGCCCCGACGCCGTACGCCGTCATGGGCGCGCCGCTGCCGCTCCGGCGCCCCTGAGCGCGCGCCGCCCGGCCGGTGCGGCGGAGAACGCATTTCCGTGCGCCACATCCCTGCGGCTAACCTCCAGGGAGTCACCTTTCTTACGCAGGAGAAACTCCCATGGCCCACGCCGCGCAGGTCCAGCGCATGTCCCGCTTGATGATCAAGACGTTGCGCGACGACCCGGCCGACGCCGAGACCGCCAGCCACAAGCTGCTCGTGCGCGCCGGATACGTCCGCCGTACCTCCGCCGGCATCTGGACCTGGCTGCCGCTGGGCAAGAAGGTCCTGGAGAACGTCTCCCGCGTCGTCCGCGAGGAGATGGACGCCATCGGCGGCCAGGAGGTCCTGCTCCCGGCGCTGCTGCCGCGGGAGCCCTACGAGACCAGCGGCCGCTGGGAGGAGTACGGCGACCTCCTCTTCCGCCTCAAGGACCGCAAGGGCGCCGACTACCTCCTCGGCCCCACGCACGAAGAGATCTTCACCCTCACGGTCAAGGACCAGTGCACGTCCTACAAGGACCTGCCGGTGATCCTCTACCAGATCCAGACCAAGTACCGCGACGAGGCCCGCCCCCGCTCCGGCGTGCTGCGCGGCCGCGAGTTCCAGATGAAGGACTCGTACAGCTTCGACACCACCGACGAGGGTCTGGCCGAGTCCTACGCGCTGCACCGCGAGGCGTACACCAAGATCTTCGAGCGGCTCGGCCTGGACTACCGCATCGTCTCCGCCGTCTCCGGCGCGATGGGCGGCTCCGCCTCCGAGGAGTTCCTGGCCCCGGCCGCGGCCGGTGAGGACACCTTCGTGGACTGCCCGGCCTGCGACTACGCCGCCAACACCGAGGCCGTCACGGTCAAGGTCGCCGCGGCCGACGGCTCGGCGCACGGCCCCGTGGAGGAGCTGGACACCCCCGACACCCCGACCATCGAGACGCTCGCCGCGCACCTGGGCGTCCCGGCCTCCGCCACGCTCAAGAACCTCCTGGTCAAGGTCGACGGTGAGATCGTCGCGGTCGGTGTCCCCGGCGACCGCGAGGTGGACCTCGGCAAGCTCGGCGAGCACCTCGCACCGGCCACCGTCGAACTGGTCACCGCCGACGACTTCACCGACCGCCCCGACCTGGTCCGCGGCTACGTCGGTCCGCAGGGCCTGGCCGGCAAGTCCTTCCGCTACCTCGCCGACCCGCGCATCGCCCCCGGCACCTCCTGGATCACCGGCGCCAACAAGCCCGGTACGCACGCGAGGAACGTCGTGTGCGGCCGCGACTTCGAGGTCGACGAGTACTTCGACGTGGTCGTCGTCGAGCCCGGCGACCCCTGCCCGAACTGCGGCGCCGGACTGCGCATCGACCGCGCCATCGAGATCGGCCACATCTTCCAGCTGGGCCGCAAGTACGCGGACGCCTTCGGACTGGACGTGCTGGGCCAGAACGGCAAGCCCGCCCGGGTCACCATGGGCTCGTACGGCATCGGCGTCTCCCGCGCGGTGGCCGCCCTCGCCGAGCAGACCCACGACGAGTCCGGCCTGTGCTGGCCCCGGGAGGTCGCCCCGGCCGACGTCCATGTCGTCGCCGCCGGCAAGGCCAAGCAGACCGAGCTCGCCCTGGAGATCGGCGAGCGGCTCGGCGCCGCGGGCCTGCGGGTCCTCGTCGACGACCGGGCCGGTGTCTCGCCCGGTGTGAAGTTCACCGACGCCGAACTGATCGGCGTCCCGACGATCGTGGTCGCCGGCCGCCGCGCCGCCGAGGGCGTCGTCGAGGTCAAGGACCGCCGCACCGGCGAGCGCGAGGAGCTGACGGTCGAGGAGGCCGTCGCCCGCCTCGGCGCGTAACCCCCGCATCCGGGCCGGCCGGGGTGGACAACCACCCCGGCCGGCCCGTTCGCGTGCCCGCCCGCTACAGCCAGGTGGCGAACTCCAGCAGCAGTTCGCCGTGGCGGCGGTCACCGGCCGCGGATTCGCGGACGCCCGCGGCGACCGCGAGGTACAGCGTCCAGGCCCGCAGCCGGTCCCGTTCGACCTCCAGGGAGTCGGCCAGCCTGGCCACCCTGCGGCGGGCCGTGGCCGCCCCGCCGGAGCCGGCCACCAGGTCCTCGAAGCGGTCCAGTACGAGGCCCGCCAGGTCGTACGCCCGCTCGCCGACCACCGGCGCCGGGCCGACCGCCAGCCACGGCACCCGCTCACCGGCCAGCACCTTGCCCTGCCGGAACGCGCCGTGCAGCAGCACCTGCTCCGTACTGCCGGCCGGCAGCGCCCGGCGCAGCTCCAGCGCCTCGTCCACCAGCGGCCCGGCGGCCGGGACCAGCGCCCCGGTGGTTTCGAGCGCCGCCACCGCTTCCTCGGTGCGGCCGGCCAGCGTCTCGAAGGGATGCCCCTCGGCCGGTGCCACCCACAGCCGGCGCACCGTCCCGGCCGCCTCCAGCAGCGCCTTGGCCTCCGGCAGCGAGCGCAGCGACACCGCGCCGTGCAGCCGCTCCAGCAGCAGCGCGCCACCGGTCTCGTCGGACCGCAGCAGCCGCACCGCGCCCCAGCCGTCCCACGCCGCCAGCGCCGCACCCTCCCGCGCGGACGCCTGCCCCGGCACCGGGAACTTCAGCGCGGCGGGCGTCCCGTCCTGCTGCCGTACGAGCGCGACGAGACTGCCGCGGCCACCGGGCGCCTGCACCCGTTCCAGCGTCAGATCCCAGGCGTCCAGCCGCTGCTGAACCACTGTCGGCAGCGCCGCCAGCCACTTCCGTACGGGGCTGTCCGGATCGCCGCTCAGTGCGCTCACCAACCGTTGCGGCGGTTCGACGGGTGCCGTTGACATGCTGGAACTGTCCTTTTCCTGGAAGCGGTGGCCGCGGGGCGGCCGGTCGGTCAGAGCGCGTTCGCGGCGGCGCCCGCCGGGGCCCGCTCGGCGAGCCCGGGGAAGGCTACGCCGCTGCCCCGCCAGCGCACGGCCCGCACCGCCGCCTCGCGCAGCGCGGCCGCCGCCTCGGCCCGCCGCGCCGCGCCACCGGCCCGTACGAGGTCCGCGTAGACGCCCGCCAGCCGGTCCTCCAGCTCCGCGGCCAGCCGGACCGCGGCGGCGGTGTCCGGCACCGGGAAGGGCAGCGCGTAGGCGGCGGCCGCCGCCTGCGGCCGCCCGCCGAGGTCGCGCACCGTACGGTGCAGCGCGTCCCGGCGCGCGCGGTGCGCGTCGTACGCCGTCTGCGCCTCCTTGCGGCGGTCGGCGGCGATCCGGCCGCCGACCACGCCGTAGCCGTACACCGCGGCGTGCTCGGCGGCCAGCGCCGCCTGCACGGCCGCCAGTTCCGCGCCGCGGTCCTCGGCACCGGTTGTCCCGGTCATTCGTGGCTACGCCCTTTCCCTGGTCGGTCCCCGGCCGCGGTACGCACCCGGAGGGCTGCCCGCCGCCGTCACGCCTCGGCCGCTGTCAGCAGATACGCGTGGGCCGCGCCGGCCGCCGCCACCGAGGCGAGCAGCCGGGCCAGCTCCGGCGGCGCGGCGGTCAGCGCCTTGGTGCGGGTGTCGGCGAGCCGCCGCTCCGCGTCGGCGAGCGCCGACCGCGCGGCCTTCTCGTCCTGGGGCACCGCGGCCCCGGCCGGCGGGGCGGCGGTGTGCGCGGGGCCGGGCGCGGGCGTCTTGGTGCCGGGGGCCGGGGTGCCGGACGGCGTGCCGCCGGGGGCGGGTGTCCCGGACCGGTCGCCGAACGCCTCGGCGTGCCGGGCGACTTCGGTGCGCAGCGGCCGCAGCCGCGCGGCCAGCGCCGGGTGCGCGGCCAGTGTCGCGTCGTAGCGGGCCAGCAGCGCCGTGCTGTCGCGCGCGGCGCCCGTGCGCAGCCGGTCGGCGGCGGAGGGGTCCGCCGGACGGTCCCGTTCCGGCTCCCCGGAGCAGCCCGCGAGCAGGGCCGCGCCCCCGAGGGCGGCGCCGGCCAGCAGGGTCCTTCTACGCGTGAGCGCCTGGTTCGGCACGTTCCACTTCCCGGGGTCTTCCGTAGTGATCACCGCAGGCGAGCGTAGCCGTGACCGCTCACCGAATCGTCAGTACCCCGCCGGTACCGATAGGCTTTGACCCGACACGCGACCTTCCCACAACAGCACACGCGGCCGAGGAGTCACCCGGATGAGCACCACCCAGAGCGAGAGGCTGCGCGGATTGCTTGAACCGCTCGTCGCCGCGCGAGACCTGGATCTGGAAGAGATCGAGGTGACCCCCGCGGGCAAGCGGCGAGTGCTGAGGATCGTGGTCGACTCCGACGAGGGCGTCCAGCTGGACGACTGCGCCGCGCTGAGCCGCGAGGCATCGCAGGTCCTGGACGACTCCGACGCGATGGGCGGCGCCCCGTACACCCTTGAGGTGACCTCCCCGGGCGCCGACCGGCCGCTGACCGAGCTGCGGCACTACCGCCGCGCCGTCGGCCGCCTCATCAAGGCCCGGCTCCACGAGGGCGACGAGCTGATCGCCCGGATCACCGCCGTCGACGACGCGGGTCTGGACGTCGAGGTACCGGGTGTGAAGGGCCGCAAGCCGACCACCCGCCGGGTCGCGTTCGACGAGATCGCCAAGGCGCGGGTCGAGCTGGAGTTCAACCGCAAGTCCGACAAGCGTGACGCGCAGCACGAAGAGAAGATCGACGAGAACCAGGAGGAGGCGTAGCCGTGGACATCGACATGAGTGCCCTGCGGGGTTTGGTGCGGGAGAAGGAGATCTCGTTCGACCTGCTGGTCGAGGCGATCGAGTCGGCCCTCCTCATCGCTTACCACCGCACCGAAGGCAGCCGCCGGCGGGCGCGGGTGGAGCTGGAGCGCAACACCGGCCATGTGACGGTGTGGGCGAAGGAAGACCCGGAAGACCTGGAAGAGGGCGCCGAGCCCCGCGAGTTCGACGACACCCCCTCGGGCTTCGGCCGGATCGCGGCGACCACCGCCAAGCAGGTCATCCTGCAGCGGCTGCGGGACGCCGAGGACGAGATGACCTTCGGCGAGTACGCCGGACGCGAGGGCGATGTCGTCACCGGTCTCGTCCAGCAGGGCAAGGACCCCAAGAACGTGCTGGTCGACATCGGCCGGCTGGAGGCCATCCTGCCCGTGCAGGAGCAGGTCCCCGGTGAGGAGTACACGCACGGCACGCGACTGCGTACGTACGTGGTCCGGGTGGCGAAGGGCGTCCGCGGTCCGTCCGTGACGCTCTCGCGCACCCACCCCAACCTGGTGAAGAAGCTCTTCGCCATGGAGGTACCGGAGATCGCGGACGGCTCGGTGGAGATCTCCGCCATCGCCCGCGAGGCCGGTCACCGCACCAAGATCGCCGTACGGTCCACCCGCTCGGGCCTGAACGCCAAGGGTGCCTGCATCGGCCCGATGGGCGGCCGGGTGCGCGCCGTGATGGCCGAGCTGCACGGCGAGAAGATCGACATCGTGGACTGGTCGGACGACCCGGCCGAGCTGGTGGCCAACGCGCTGTCGCCGGCCCGGGTCAGCAGGGTCGAGGTCGTGGACCTGGCGGCACGCTCCGCCCGGGTCACCGTCCCCGACTACCAGCTGTCGCTGGCCATCGGCAAGGAAGGGCAGAACGCCCGGCTCGCCGCCCGGCTCACGGGCTGGCGGATCGACATCCGTCCGGACACCGAGCAGGCACCGCAGGACTGAATCCGCCGGCTCCGCCGCGGCCCGCCGAAAAGAAGTGGTGCCGCGGCGGTCGACCGGGAATTCTGAGCAGCCGTTCGGCCCTTACCCCATCGGGGTGAGGCCGGCACGGGGAGGTAGACTTAAGAAGTGTCTGGTCGGACGCATTCCCGCGCATGCCCTGAGCGCACCTGTGTGGGGTGCCGGGAGCGAGCGGCCAAGAGCGATCTGCTGCGGATCGTGATGATCGAGGGTGAGTGTGCCCCCGATCCTCGCGGTACGCTGCCCGGCCGGGGTGCTCATGTGCATCCCACACCGGCCTGTCTCGACCTGGCGGTCCGCCGCCGGGCGTTCCCCCGGGCCTTCCGGGACCAGGGACCGTTCGACACGACGGAACTGCGTCGGTCCATCGAGCGGGACGGGCGTTGAGCAGCCGCAACTGCACCAAGGCACAGCACGAAACGCACAGCGCACGGAGAACCGTGCGGTCAGGTACCTCGCGAGTCGGAAGTAGGTCGAGATTGCGATGAGCACTCGATGAGTACGCGATGAGTACGCCCATGAAGTAGCGACGGTCCGGTGGACAACCCGGACCTAGAAGGAGCGAAGTGGCTAAGGTCCGGGTATACGAACTCGCCAAGGAGTTCGGCGTGGAGAGCAAGGTCGTCATGGCCAAGCTCCAAGAGCTTGGTGAATTCGTCCGTTCGGCGTCCTCGACGATCGAGGCGCCGGTTGTTCGCAAGCTGACCGATGCTTTCCAGGCAGGCAGTGGCGGCGGCCGCGCCGCCGGCAAGCCCGCGGCGCCGCGCAAGGCGGCCCCCGCGAAGCCGTCCCCGTCCGTCTCTCCGGCGCAGGCGGCACGTCCGGCTGCTCCGAAGCCGGGCGCCCCCAAGCCGGGCCCCGCGGCACCCGCCCCGGCGGCCCCTGTGGCCCCGGCCCCGGTGACCCCTGCGGCTCCCGTGGCCCCGGCGGCCCCGGTGGCCCCCAAGAGCACCCCCGCGGCCGGCCCGACCCCGGGTCCGCGCCCCGCGCCCGCCCCGAAGGCGGCCGCACCCAAGCCCGCTCCGGCCGCCCCCGCGCAGCCCGAGTTCCAGGCTCCGCCGTCCGCGCCGGCGGCTCCCGCCGGCCCGTCGGCGCCCCGTTCCGGTGCCACTCCCGGCCCGCGTCCGGCCCGTCCGGCGCCCGCACAGGGCCGTGGCAACGCGCCGCGTCCCGGCGGTGACCGCCAGGGCGGCCGTCCGGGCGGTGCCCGTCCGTCGGGTCCGCGTCCGGGCAACAACCCCTTCACCTCGGGTGGCTCCACCGGTATGGCCCGCCCGCAGGCACCCCGTCCCGGTGGCGCCCCGCGCCCCGGCGGTCAGGGCGGCCCCGGCGGCCCGCGTCCGCAGGGCGCAGGCCAGGGTGGCGCCCCGCGTCCCCAGGGCCAGGGCGGCGCCCGTCCGACTCCGGGCGGTATGCCCCGTCCGCAGGGCGGCGCTCCCGGTGCCGGTGGCGCGCCGCGCCCCGGCGGCGGTAACCGTCCGAACCCGGGCATGATGCCGCAGCGTCCGGCTGCCGGCCCGCGTCCCGGCCCCGGTGGCGGCGGTCGCGGTCCCGGCGGTGCCGGTCGTCCCGGTGGCGGCGGCGGTCGTCCCGGCGGCGGTGGCGGCTTCGCCGGCCGTCCCGGTGGTGGCGGCGGCGGTCGTCCGGGTGGCGGCGGCGGTTTCGCCGGTCGTCCCGGTGGCGGCGGCGCCCCCGGTGGTGGCGGCGGCTTCGGCGGCCGTCCCGGCTTCGCCGGCCGTCCCGGCGGCCCCGGTGGCCGTGGTGGCACACAGGGTGCGTTCGGCCGTCCCGGCGGTCCGGCGCGTCGTGGCCGCAAGTCGAAGCGGCAGAGGCGCCAGGAGTACGAGGCCATGCAGGCCCCGTCGGTGGGCGGCATCATGCTGCCGCGCGGCAACGGTGCGACGGTTCGCCTGTCGCGCGGTGCCTCGCTGACGGACTTCGCCGAGAAGATCAACGCCAACCCGGCGTCGCTCGTCCAGGTCATGCTGAACCTGGGAGAGATGGTCACCGCGACGCAGTCGGTCTCCGACGAGACCCTCCAGCTGCTCGCCGACGAGATGAACTACGTCGTCGAGATCGTCAGCCCGGAGGAGGAGGACCGCGAGCTCCTGGAGTCCTTCGACATCGACTTCGGCGAGAACGAGGGCGGCGAGGAGATGCTCGTCGCGCGTCCGCCGGTGGTGACCGTCATGGGTCACGTCGACCACGGTAAGACGCGCCTGCTGGACGCGATCCGCAAGACGAACGTCATCGCGGGCGAGGCCGGCGGCATCACCCAGCACATCGGTGCCTACCAGGTCGCGACCGAGGTCAACGACGAAGAGCGCCGGATCACCTTCATCGACACCCCCGGTCACGAGGCGTTCACCGCCATGCGTGCCCGTGGTGCCAAGTCGACCGACATCGCGATCCTCGTGGTGGCGGCCAACGACGGCGTCATGCCGCAGACGATCGAGGCGCTCAACCACGCCAAGGCGGCCGATGTGCCGATCGTGGTCGCGGTCAACAAGATCGACGTCGAGGGCGCCGACCCGACCAAGGTGCGCGGTCAGCTCACCGAGTTCGGTCTGGTGGCCGAGGAGTACGGCGGCGACACCATGTTCGTCGACATCTCCGCCCGCGAGGGCCTGCACATCGACCAGCTGCTGGAGGCCGTGGTCCTGACCGCGGACGCCTCGCTCGACCTGCGCGCCAACGCGGAGCAGGACGCGCAGGGCATCGCGATCGAGGCTCACCTCGACCGCGGCCGCGGCGCCGTGGCGACCGTCCTGGTCCAGCGCGGCACGCTGCGGGTCGGCGAGACGATGGTCGTCGGCGACGCGTACGGCCGCGTCCGGGCGATGCTCGACGACAAGGGCAACAACGTCGAGGAAGCGGGTCCCTCGACCCCCGTCCTGGTCCTGGGTCTGACCAACGTCCCGGGCGCCGGCGACAACTTCCTGGTGGTCGACGAGGACCGTACGGCCCGTCAGATCGCCGAGAAGCGCGCGGCGCGCGAGCGCAACGCCGCGTTCGCCAAGCGCACCCGCCGGGTGTCCCTCGAGGACCTCGACAAGGTGCTCAAGGCGGGCGAGGTGCAGCAGCTCAACCTCATCATCAAGGGCGACGCGTCCGGTTCGGTGGAGGCGCTGGAGTCCTCGCTGCTCCAGCTCGACGTCGGCGAAGAGGTCGACATCCGGGTGCTGCACCGCGGCGTCGGTGCGGTCACGGAGTCCGACATCAACCTGGCGTCCGGCTCCGACGCGATCGTCATCGGCTTCAACGTGCGCGCCGAAGGCCGTGCCACGCAGATGGCCGACCGCGAGGGCGTCGACGTCCGGTACTACTCGGTCATCTACCAGGCGATCGAGGAGATCGAGGCGGCCCTCAAGGGCATGCTCAAGCCGGAGTACGAGGAGGTCGAGCTCGGTACGGCCGAGATCCGCGAGGTCTTCCGCTCGTCCAAGCTCGGCAACATCGCCGGTGTGCTCATCCGCTCCGGCGAGGTCAAGCGCAACACCAAGGCGCGCCTCATCCGCGACGGCAAGGTCGTGGCGGAGGACCTCAACATCCAGGGTCTGCGCCGCTTCAAGGACGACGTCACCGAGATCCGCGAAGGCTTCGAGGGCGGTATCAACCTCGGAAACTTCAACGACATCAAGATCGACGACGTCATCGCGACGTACGAGATGCGCGAGAAGCCGCGCGGCTGATCGCGTGCGGGCAACAGCCCGTCCGGAGCCCGGTCCACCGGAGACGGTGGCCGGGTGACGGGCGGACTACCGGGGCCGGTCGGCGGAGGGATATTTCCGTCGATCGGCCCCGGCCGTTGCGTGTACGGTTCATAGGACTCGTACACCCCCAGCTACCGCTGGGCGGTGACCCCAGGGCCCCACGGGTGGCTTGACCCGTCTTGCATGTATGTAGGGACACTCTCCTTTGACTTGCTTCTCGGCGACATACGGTCGCTGAAGGAGAAGCGTTCCGTCATCCGGCCGATCGTCGCCGAGCTGCACCGCAAGTACGCGGTGAGCGTCGCGGAGGTCGGGGACCAGGATCTGCACCGCCGGGCCACGATCGGCCTGGCGGTGGTCTCCGGAGACACGGGACATCTCACCGACGTCATGGACCGCTGCGAGCGCCTGGTCGCCGCACGGCCCGAGGTGGAGCTGCTGTCGGTACGGCGGCGGCTGCACGGCGACGACGACTGACCAGGAACACCAGGCGATCCGTCGCCGGTGGAAGCACAATTGTGGAAGACAAGAAGGAGACGGACCAGTGGCCGACAATGCGCGGGCGAAGAAGCTGGCGGACCTCATCCGGGAGGTGGTCGCCCAGAAGCTGCAGCGTGGCATCAAGGACCCGCGGCTCGGCACGCACGTGACCATCACGGACACCCGGGTCACCGGCGACCTGCGGGAGGCGACGGTCTTCTACACGGTCTACGGCGACGACGAGGAGCGCGCCAGCGCGGCCGCCGGGCTGGAGAGCGCCAAGGGCGTCCTGCGGTCCGCGGTCGGGGCGGCGGCGGGCACGAAGTTCACGCCGACCCTGGCCTTCGTGGCGGACGCGCTGCCGGAGAACGCCAAGACGATCGAGGACCTGCTCGACAAGGCACGGGCCTCGGACGCCAAGGTGCGCGAGGTGTCCTCGGGCGCCGCGTACGCCGGTGAGGCCGACCCGTACCGCAAGCCGGGCGAGGACGACGAGGGCGCAGCCGCAGAATGAAGCATGAGCACACCAGCGAGCGGGCCGCGGCGCCCGCCGGTGGCGACAGCACGGTGCCCGTCCCGGCGGTGGCCGGCGGCGGGACCGGGCGGCGGAAGAACACCGGGCAGCGGCGCGGGGGGAACGGCACCAAGCGCGTGGAGGCGAGCGGTGCGAAGCACGCGGCGCCGGACGGTCTGGTGATCGTCGACAAACCGGCCGGCTTCACCTCGCACGACGTCGTGGCGAAGATGCGCGGGATGGCCCGCACCCGCCGGGTCGGCCATGCCGGCACCCTGGACCCGATGGCGACCGGCGTGCTCGTCCTGGGCATCGAGCGGGCCACCAAGCTGCTCGGCCACCTCGCGCTGACGGAGAAGGAGTACGTCGGCACGATCCGGCTCGGCCAGACGACGGTCACCGACGACGCCGAGGGCGAGATCACCGCGTCGAAGGCGGCGCACGGCATCGCGCGCGAGGACATCGACGCGGGGATCGCAGGACTGTCCGGCGCGATCATGCAGATCCCGTCGAAGGTCAGCGCCATCAAGATCGACGGCAAGCGGTCGTACTCGCGGGTCCGCGACGGCGAGGACGTCGAGATCCCGGCCCGCCCGGTCACCGTCTCCTCGTTCGTGCTGCACTCCGCGCACGAGACGGAGGCGGCGGACGGCACCCCGGTGACCGATCTGCTGGTCTCCGTCGAGTGCTCGTCGGGGACGTACATCCGCGCCCTCGCCCGTGACCTGGGCGAGGGGCTCGGGGTCGGCGGCCATCTGACCGCTCTGCGGCGCACCCGGGTCGGCCCGTACAAGCTGGACCGGGCACGCACCCTCGAACAGCTCCAGGCCGCGGTGAACGGCGGTGAGGGCGCCGAGGGCACGGGGCTGCCGGTCATGCCGATCGGCGACGCGGCCGCCGCGGCGTTCGTCCGCTGGGACGTCACGCAGGCGCAGGCACGGCTGCTGGCCAACGGCGTGCGGATCGCCATGCCGCTGTTCGACGGCACTGACGGTTCCGACGATGCCGAGGGTGCCGGCACCGGGGGACGGGTGGGCGGACCGGTAGCGGTGTTCGGGCCGGACGGGACGTTCCTGGCGCTGGTGGAGAACCAGGGCGGGAAGGCCAAGAGCCTGGCCGTGTTCGTCTGAGCGGTGCTCGTGCGCACGGTGTCCGTGGGTACGGGCCGGCCGCCGGGTGACCGGTCCGACGGCCGGGACGGATAGGGGTGGCCGGGTCCGGGGCGAGGTTTCGCCCGGGGCCCGGCCCTCGTCGTTCCGGGCCCGGCCGGGCACCCGGGAGCCGCGGCCGGAGGGTCGTGGCGGGCCCGCCCGCCCCCGCGGATGCCCCGCGCTACGGGAGCGAAGCGACCCTTCGCGCGAAGCTCCCGCCCCGGCATGGCAGTCTTAGACCTGCGTCATGCCGAATTGGCGCAGTGGACGGACAAGTGATCGGGCGAGGAGCGGGCACAGTGCAGCGCTGGCGTGGCTTGGAGGACATCCCCGAGGGCTGGGGACGCAGCGTCGTCACCATCGGCTCGTACGACGGTGTGCACCGCGGCCACCAATTGATCATCGGTAAGGCGGTGGCACGCGCCCGCGAGCTGGGCATCCCCGCGGTGGTCGTCACCTTCGACCCGCACCCGAGCGAGGTCGTACGCCCCGGCACCCATCCGCCGTTGCTCGCGCCGCACCACCGGCGGGCCGAGCTGATGGCCGGGCTGGGCGTGGACGCCGTGCTCGTCCTGCCGTTCACCAAGGAGTTCTCGCAGCTGGCGCCGGCCGACTTCGTGGCCAAGGTGCTGGTCGACAAGTTGCACGCGCGGGTCGTCGTCGAAGGACCCAATTTCCGCTTCGGGCACAAGGCGAGCGGCAATGTCGCCACGCTCGCCGAGCTCGGCGCCACCTACGACTACACCGTGGAGGTCATCGACCTCTACGAACGCGGGACGGCGGGCGGCGGCGAGCCGTTCTCCTCCACGCTCACCCGACGGCTGGTCGCCGACGGTGACGTGGCCGGTGCGATGGAGGTCCTGGGGCGCCCGCACCGGGTGGAGGGCGTGGTCGTACGCGGTGCGCAGCGCGGCCGCGAAATGGGCTTCCCGACGGCCAACCTGGAGACCCTGCCGCACACCGCGATCCCGGCCGACGGCGTGTACGCGGGCCTGCTGCACGTCGAGGGCGAGGCGATGCCGGCGGCCATCTCGGTCGGCACCAATCCGCAGTTCGACGGGAAGACCCGCACGGTCGAGGCGTACGCCATCGACCGGGTCGGCCTGGAGCTGTACGGCCTGCACGTCGCCGTGGACTTCCTCGCCTACATCCGGGGCATGGAGAAGTTCGACACGCTCGACGCCCTGCTGGAGCGGATGGCGATCGATGTGAAGCAGGCCCGGGGACTGATCGCCGCGGCGGCGCCGGCGGACTGACCCGCGCGGTCCATGGCGTACGCGCCCGTGACGGCACGGGAGTTGACACCTGACAAGGGGGCGGGGCCCGGCACCGATGTGCCGGGCCCCGCCCCCTTGTACCGTCCCGCGGCCCGTCCCCGCCGCGCCGTCCTCACTGAGGCGGCGGCTGCTGCCAGCCCGGCTGGAATCCGGGCTGCTCGGGGTGGACCGGTCCCTCCGGGCCGGGCTGCTGCCAGTGGGCCGGCGGCTGGGCGGGCGGCGGGGCGGTCCAGCCGCCCTGCTGCGGCGGGTAGCCGGCCGGTGGCGGACCCTGGTGGCCCTGCTGCGGATACTGCTGCTGCTGCGCGTACGGGTCACCGGCCATCGGCGGGGCCATCTGCTGCGGGGCGTTGGGGTCCGACCAGCCGCCCGGCGCCTGCTGCGCCCGCGTGAAGTCCTCGGCCACCAGGGCGGACAGCTGGAAATACGCCTCGCGGGTCTTGGGCCGCATCATGTCGAGATCGACCTCGGCACCGGCGGCGAGATGCTCGTCGAAGGGGACGACGACCACACCGCGGCAGCGCGTCTCGAAGTGCGACACGATGTCGTCGATCTTGATCATCTTGCCGGTCTCGCGGACCCCGGAGATGACCGTGATACCGCGCTGCACCAAGTCGGCGTAGCCGTGCGCGGAGAGCCAGTCCAGGGTGGTGCTGGCGCTGCTCGCACCGTCCACGGACGGGGTGGAGATGATGATCAGCTGGTCGGCGAGGTCGAGGACGCCGCGCATCGCGCTGTAGAGGAGTCCGGTGCCCGAGTCGGTGAGGATGATCGGGTACTGCTTGCCGAGGACGTCGATCGCCCGCCGGTAGTCCTCGTCGTTGAAGGTCGTGGACACCGCGGGGTCCACGTCGTTGGCGAGGATCTCCAGGCCGGAGGGGGCCTGGGAGGTGAACCGGCGGATGTCCATGTAGCTGTGCAGATGCGGGATCGCGTGCACCAGGTCACGGATCGTCGCACCGGTCTCGCGGCGCACCCGGCGGCCGAGGGTGCCGGCGTCCGGGTTCGCGTCGATCGCCAGGATCTTGTCCTGCCGCTCGGAGGCGAGCGTCGAGCCCAGCGCCGTGGTCGTCGTGGTCTTGCCGACGCCGCCCTTGAGGCTGATCACCGCGATCCGGTAGCAGGAGAGCACCGGGGTCCGGATGAGTTCCAGCTTGCGCTGGCGCTCCATCTCCTCCTTCTTCGCCCCGAGCTTGAACCGCGACGGCTGGGCGTTGGCACCCGGCTTCTTCTTCTTGGGCTGATTGCGCAGCAGCCGGTCGGAGGTCAGCTCGACTGCGGCGCTGTAGCCGAGCGGCGCGCCGGGAGCGGCCCGCTGCTGCGGCTGCTGCTGGCCCGGCTGCGAATACGACGCGTAGTTCGCCGCCGCGTTCTGGCCGCCGAACTGCTGCCCGGGGAGCGGCTGGTGCGCTGCCTGCGGGGACTGCGGAAACTGCTGGGCCTGCTGGGCTTGTTCCGCTGCGTGTGCCTGCTGGGCCTGGGCCGCTTGTTGAGCCTGCTGGGCCTGCTGGGCCTGCTGAGCCTGTTGGGCTTGCTGTGCCTGGTAGGCCGCCTGCTGCTGGTCGTAACCGGGGTACTGGCCCTGCTGCGGGTGAGGCTGCTGGCCCTGCGGTGGCTGCTGCGGGTACCCCTGGGCATCGGACTGCGGGTACCCCTGGGTGCCGGTCTGCGGATAGCCGTAACCGGACTGCTGCGCGGGCAGGTTGGGGTCGTACGGCTGCTGCGGCGGCCCCTGCTGGGGGTAGCCGTACGCGGGCTGCGGATAGCCGTACCCCGGCTGCTGCTGCGGGTAGCCGCCCTGCTGCGGCGGTACCTGCGGGGGCGGGCCCTGCGGATAGCCGGCCTGCGGGTGCTGCGGCGCCTGCGGCGGCGGGCCCTGCGGCTGTCCGTACTGCTGCGGGGGCGGTCCGCCCTGGACCGGGAACTGACCCGGTGCCTGGCCCTGGGCCAGCCGCGGGTCCGCCGGCTGGAACTCCGGCGGCAGCGGCGGCAGCGGGCCCGCCGCGGGCACACCCTGCGGGGGTACGGCCTGCGGGGGTACGCCTCGCGGGTCCTCGGCGGCACCCCAGGGTGCTCCCTGCTGCGGAATGCCGTGTGACGGCACACCCTCGTGAGGAGCGCCTTCGTGCGGAGCGCCTTCGTGGGGTACGCCCTGCGGAGGCGCGCTCTGCTGCGGAACACCCTGCTGCGGAAAGCCCTGTGGTGGCGCGTCCTGAGCGGGCGGCGCATCCTGCGGCGGCTGCGGCCGGTCCTGTGCGGGCGGCTCGGCGCCCTCGGCGGCCGGCGCGGTGGGCTCGGGCGCCGAGGGCGCGGGGGCGGGCGCGGCGGCCGGAGTCCGGACCTCCGCGGGGGAATCGGATGCGGCTGCGGCCATCGGCTGCGGCGCCGGTGCGGCAGGGGCCGTGACCTCCGGCTCGGGGGTCGTCGCCGCGGTCTCCGGCTCGTCGTCGTCCCAGAGAGCAGCCGACGGGTCGACGCCACTGCCCGTGCGCACATTGCCGGACCCGGACCCGGGCGCGGGCCGGGGCCCGGACTCGGCCCCGGAGGGCGTGCCGGCGTCCGCGGTCGCCGGTGCGCCCGGCGCCTCGCCGGTGGCGCCGGCGGGCCGCAGTGTGGGGAACCCGGGCGGCGGGGTCGCCGCGGCGGCGGCCGGACCGGGCGCGCCCGGCGGGACGCCCTGTGCGGGCACCGACAACGGCAGGCCCGTCGGCGGCGGGGGAGTGGTCCCGCCCGGCGGTGTGCCCCCGGGCGGGGTGGCGGGTGAAGACGCAGGAGGAGGCGTGGGAGAGGCCGGGGCACCCGCCCCGCCTCCGCTGGTGTCGTTGCTCGCGTACCAGGCCGGAGCGGCAAAATCGATCTTGAACTCACCGGTCAGTTCGAACTCGGACTGGTCGTCGTCAGGATCGTTCCCGTCCGGACGGAAAGCCTCCTGCTCTTTCACTGTGCCTCCTGGTGTACGGCAACGCACCTGAACGGCAGGACCGGATACAGGCGGATCGATCGGATGTGGCGGAAGTCGGAACACACCACCCGGGGTTGCGCCAACACTAACTTTCTCCGTCCCCGTATCGGCTGCCGTCCGATGTGCTCCGGCGGCTGTGCATACAGCCTAATCAAGAGTCGGCCCGGAGCGGCAGTCGCTGTCATGTTGTCATCAAGCCCCGCCGGTACGCCTACGGGCGCATCCGAGGATGCGCCCGTGCGTCCCGCCCGTACCTCTGCCCGTACCGGTACCCGTGCCCGTACGGCATGGCGGTATGTCAGGTCCGTACGTCAGGCCGGTAAGTCCGTCCGCGCGGTCCGGCCCCGGCCGGTGTCAGTCCATCCGGCGCGGGCCGCCGAGCAGGCCGGTCTCCGCGTCGGTGGGCTGGGTCATGACGAACTGGTGGCCGTCCCGCGAGCACCAGAGCATGGCGTTGTCGCTGAGCGTCGGCAGCACCGCGCCGACCTGTTCCGGCAGCCGCATGACGCGCGTGACCACCTCGGCCTCTTCCGGTGAGAGTCGCTGGAGGCCGACCAGATCGGCGCGGCCGAGCATCTGCGGCGACCGCGGGCCGAGGAACGGCAGCACGGTCAGCACCGACTGCCAGGGGCTCGGGGCGAGCTGATTGCGCGGCGGCCGTGCGCCCATGTCCCGGACGACCAGCACCGGGCTGGAGACCGAAGGGCCCTGGGGCGCTATCTGCCGCACCTCGTGGACCGACACACACTGCTGCCCGCCGCCCGCGGCCTGCGCCATCTGCGCCCAGGCCGGCGGCCGTGCGGTCTCCACCGCGACCCGGGCGCCGGTGGCGACGGTGCGCAGCGCCAGCACCTGCGCCATCCACACGCTGCCGACCAGCACGATCTCCAGCGGTGTGGAGCGCAGCAGGCTCAGCACCGCGGGCTGGTTCTGCGGGTCGATGCCGATGATCACGCCGTCGTCGCCGACCGGCAGGGTCAGCGCACCGAGCGACTCGGGCGTCAGGACGTGCGGGCTGCGCCGGGGGCCGCGCAGGCCGAAACCGGGCTTCGGGCGCGGTCCGGCCGGCGCCGACTGCTGCTCGTCCGCCCGCGGCTGGTGCGACAGCCGCCGGCCGCCGCCGGTGCCCTGGCCCCCGATGGGGGGATTGCGCCAGCCGTCGCTGCCGGCGTTCACACGGGGCTGATAGGTGGGAGAGGCCATCAGCGGGTACCTCCGAGGGGAAGCGTGGCCAGGAGGCCGGGCAACTGCTCGCGGTCGAGCCGGACGAGCCCGATCTTCGACGAACCGGACCGGCGCTCCAACTCGGCCCGGACGGCGACGAGTTCGTTGTCACTGCGGGCCGAGAGCCGGACGTAGCCCGAGATGGCCGGCGCGCGGCCGCCGCCGTGCGAGGCGGTCAGCGCGAAGGTGCTGGCCATCGCCGCGGTACTGGTCAGCAGCTGGGTGACGGCGGCCAGCGGTGCGCCGCCCGCGCCGAGTTGGGGCCAGCGGCCGATCCAGTAGGTGGTGTGCCAGCGGTCGTCGCAGCGCCAGGCGCGGGTCGTCTCCTGGGTGCGGCGGGCCGCCCGCCCGTCCCGTCCCATCGCGCCGTTCGCGGCCCGCGGGCTGACGCACACCGCCGTGCCGATCGCGGCGACGACCTCCCGTTCGGCGAGCACCCGCGCGCGCAGGCCGTGGGCGGTGAGCCGGCTGACGAGCTGGTCGGCGGCGCGCAGCAGCGAACGCTTGGCGCCGTCCAGCCCGCCGCCCCGCGCCTCGATGGCCTCGGCGCACAGTTCCGGGTCGAGCTTGAGCGCGATCCAGGTCAGCTGCAGTGCCGGGGTCTGCGACTGGGCCTGGAGCGGTGCGTACGAGCGGGCCGCGACGGCCTGCTCGGGCAGGTGGGGGGCGGGCGCGGGCTGCGTGTACTGGACGTACTGCACGGATTCGAGGTGGATGTCCTCGACGTCGAGCGCGGTGTGCAGCACATCGAGCGGCAGCATGTTGCTGCCGCGCTGCGGGCGCAGCGGCTCGTCGCGGGCGTCCACCTGCACGAGGGCGGTCAGGAACGTGCCGTCGCCGACGAAGCCGACGGCGCGCTGCTCGGCGTCCAGGTACTCGTAGGTCCGCAGCGCCGCATCGCACTCCACCACCGGGGCGAACGCGGGATCGACGCCCTGGGTGGCGGCGGCCGCCGAACCGCCGTCCTTGCCACGGCGCTTCATGGCGCGCACGGTCGTGATCCACTCGGGCAGCGGGACCTTCCGGCGGCGGCCCAGCGCGAAGACGATCAGGACGGCCGCCAGTACCGCGGTCACGCTCAGCGCCACCGGGTGGTGGATCGACAGGCCCACCAGCACCAGGGCCGCGGCGAGTTCGACGATGGCCAGCTGCTGAACGCGGACGCCGCCGATGTTTCCGGCCTGCGGGCGCAGTCGCGGTGCCACCGGGCCGGACGCCCGGTCCGCCGGTCCCCGGTCGCCATTTCCTCTATTGCCCGGAGCTGTACCGTTTTGGTCAGCATTTCCCGTGTATTGCGGTGCGGCGGAAGCCTGTTGCTCCTGTTGCCGCCCATTGCGGCGTCGAGCCCTGGTGGCGCTGGACATCCCCCGGCCTGCTCCTCTACTGGTATGTCGTCTGGGCGTATCGACCGCCGCTGAGACTGGTGCGTTGGAAGGTGGCACCCGTACCGTACGGGTCGATCGGTACACGGCATAGTAGAGGGCGCTACGGCCTACGCGCCGGGTGCGGTCGACGGTGGATCCGACAGCGGGGAGAGAAAGCAACAATGGCATCACGTCGGGACGAGCTGAATGCATATTCGTTCGCGCGGAAGCGAACGAATGCCGCATTCCTGAAGCCGCTGCCGAACGGCTCGATCGAGAGCGCGCCGAAGCCGCTGAAGGCGGTGCTGCCCAGCGTCTTGACGGGAGTCCTGATCCTTGTCGGATTCGGTGCCTGCGGCATTCTCAAGCCGGTCGCCCCGAAAGGGTGGGACACGGTAGGGCAGAACGTCATCGTCGGGGATGAATCCACCACTCGTTATGTCGTGCTGAATAGCACGGACGCCGACGGCAAAAAGCAGAAACTGCTCCATCCCATCCTGAACCTCGCCTCGGCCAAACTCCTTCTCGACCCGAAGAAGTTCCAGGTCGTCAAGGTCAAGGAAGCCGAGCTGGACGGAAAGATCCCGCACGGCCCGGCCATCGGGATTCCGTACGCCCCCGACCGGCTGCCGAGCGCGAAGGAAGCCGACACCCCCAAGGTCTGGGCGGTGTGCGTACGCCCCGGCAGCGGCACCAGCAGCCGGGCCCAGCAGGCCGTCTTCGTCCTGGGCGGCAAGGACAAGCAACTGGTCGAGGGCGTCGGCAAACTCGACCTGCACCAGGCGCTCTATGTCCGGGACCCCAAGGGTGTGCGGTACCTCGTCGACCAGAACGGCGTGGCCTTCACGTTCGACTCCACCCTGCGCAACACCCTGACGCCGAAGGGCGGCAAGGAGAAGGTCGACAGCGACCTGCGCCGGGTGATCTTCGGCGAGACCGAGCCGCAGGACGTCTCCGCGGACTGGATGAGCACGCTCATCAAGAGCCCGATCCCGGTCTTCATGCCGACGGTGCCCGGCGCGGGGCAGCAGAGCACCGGCAAGGGCGTCCCGGAGAAGTACAACAAGGTCGGCACCGTGGTCCAGGACAGCGGTTCGCAGCAGAAGTACGTCGTGGTCCAGGACGGCGTGGTGAAGGTGTCGAACTTCGTCGCCAAGCTGCTGCTCAAGGGGGAGAACGCGCAGGAGCTGAACAAGAACGGCGACAGCATGGAAGCGGTCCGGCTCTCCACCAGCAGCATCAGCCCCAAGACCGACGTCCGAGGCCAGGCCGAGCAGTTCCTGGGCAAGGTCCCGTTCCCGGGATACGAGGACGTGGACATGCCGTGGCCGACCGAGGCCGTCGACATGGCGAACAACTTCAAGCAGGGCTCGCAGACCGGCGGGCTGACCACCCCCACCAGCAACGGCGTGACCTGCAGCGTCTACCGGGGCACCAGCACCAAGTACCCGGGTGGGGCGGGCAAGGCCCTCGGCTTCCCCGACGGCGTGCCGGACATGCAGACCTGGGTGGGCAAGGACTACCCGGCCAAGATCGCCTCCGGCGCCACCTCGTACGTCACACCGGGCAGCGGTCTGCTGTACCAGCAGGTCGCCACCGGCGCGCAGAAGACCGGCAGCCTATTCCTCGTCACCGACACCGGACTGCGGTATTCCGTGCCGCGGAACAACGACAGCTCGAACAAGGCCGGAAAAGCCGATCAGGACCAGGACCAGTCACAGCTGCACCTCGGTTACGAGGGCGCGCATCCGCCGGCGATCCTGAAGGCGTGGTCCGACCTGCTCTCCGAGGGCCCGGCACTGGATGTCGCGAGCGCCAAGAAGCCGCAGAGTTCCTGACCGGCCGCGGAGTTCCCGGCGGAGCGGACCGCACCCGAGAGCCGAATTCGGGCAACCGGTGGGGCCCGCTCCGCATTGAGTACCCCGGCACCGGTCGCTCCCGGATAGATCTCGGGGAAGTTCCGGGGCGCTCGGGGGCGCGTTCCCGGGGCGTTCCCCGGGTGCGTGCATCGAATCCCGGTGAATCCCGGTGAATCCCCGAGTACGCTTCCCCGATCTTTTCCGGATCTTTCCCGGGCCCGGTCCCTGACCGTTAGCATCGCATCTGTCCGATTCCGTGGAACGGTACGGACGATGCCGCCGAACGGCGTTCCGAAGGGCGCCAGTTGGCGATGTTGTGATCCCGCCACAAGAGTCCTCCCCCCTGTTGGGGGCGGAGGTATGGAGTGGTTAAAGTAGCCAAAGGCGTCAACAGAAGACGCCAGCCGCGCAACCGCCTCGGTAGGCGTGACGCGGTACGACGTACGAGTCTCATGGGGGACGTTGACTATGGCTGGTCAGCAGTTCACAACCACCGAGGAGGAGATGGTTGCGTTCAGCGGCCGCATCTCCACGGTCAATCAGTCGATCCAGGGCGAGATCCAGCGCCTGAACACGGTCGTCGACTCCATCACCTCCGGGTGGAAGGGCGCCGCGGCCTCCTCGTACCACCAGCTCCAGTCGCAGGTGAACGAGGACGCGAACCGTCTCAACCAGCTTCTGGGCGAGATCAAGGAAGCGATCGACGCGACCACGAAGAACTACTCCGCCTCCGAAGAGGAGCAGGCACAGTCGATGTCGCAGGTCTCCGCGCAGGCTTCTCCGTTCGGATGACGAGGCCGCGCCGCTCCCCGCGGCGTACCGGCCCAGCCGCCGCAGCACGGGCCCGCCGGCCAGTCCCGCCGGCCCGCTGCGGCATGTGAATCGACCAGGCCACATCAACTCCTGAGGAGACCCTATGTCCGGCCAGATCCTCGTCAACTTCGCGACGATCTCGCAGGCCGCTTCCGACGTGCGCGGTACGGCCAACAACATCCGCACCCAGCTCGACGACCTCGAGTCGGGTGTCAAGAAGATCGCCGCCAGCTGGGAAGGCGCGGCGCAGGAGGGCTACCAGGCCCGCCAGCGCGAGTGGGACCAGCGTGCCGCCTCCCTGCACTCGACTCTGGAGGCCATCGCCAAGGCCCTGGACACCGCGGCGCAGAACTACCAGAGCACCGAGCACAAGAACGCCGGTATCTGGTCCTGACCGCACGTCAGCGCCGTTACGGGCGGCACAACGGCTGAGCAGCCCCGACGGCTCGCACAGTGGTCAATGAGGGCGAGCGCGCTGCACCGGTGCGCTCGCCCTTCTGCCGTCCGGCACCGGCCGGCCACGCCCGCACCTCTTCCCGGCACCTTCTCCGCCGTCTCTCACCGCACGTTCACTCACGCCCTTCACGCCCCCTCACGTCCCTTCCGCCACACATGGAGAGCTGACAACCCGTGGGATCTCGCGCCATTGGTCACCGAGCCGGGCACCGTCGACGAGCGGCGGGTGCACTGGTCGCGGCGGCCTGCGCCGCCGGCCTGTCCTGCGCCACCGCCGCGCCGGCGGTGGCGGACGAGAACGTGCCGCTCAACAGCGGTGAGTGCAAGTTCGGCAGCGACGACATCAAAGAGACCCCCTGGTCGCTCCAGCGCCTCCTGACCAATCAGATGTGGGCCGACACCCAGGGCCAGGGCGTCCGGGTCGCCGTCATCGACACCGGTGTCGACGCGGGCAACCAGCAGATCAAGAGCGCGATCGGACCCGGCGGCCAGACCTACGTCAAGGGCAAGCCGACCGAGGACAAGGTCGGCCACGGCACCAAGGTCGCGGGCATCATCGCCGCGCGGCCCAGGCCGTCCTCCGGATTCGTCGGCATCGCGCCCAAGGCGACCGTCATTCCCTTCCAGCAGACGAGCGACGAGAAGGCCGGTACCGCCGACAGCCTGGCCACCGCCATCAACGACGCGGTGAAGGCGAAGGTCGACATCATCAACATCTCGCAGGGCACGGCCGCCAGCGAGGACCGGCTGCCCACTCTCAAGGCGGCGGTGGCCAACGCCGAGCAGGCCAAAATCCTGATCGTCGCCTCGGCCGGCAACGGCGGCGCGAGCGGCGAGGAGAAGAACATGTATCCCGCCGCGTTCAAGGAGTACAGCAACGTCCTGGCCGTGGCCGCCTCGGACCGCAACAACGAACGCGCGGCCTTCTCCCAGCCCGGATCGTTCGTCGACATCGCCGCACCGGGCGTCGACATGGTCTCCACCGTGCCGGGCGGCGGCAACTGCGTCGACCAGGGCACCAGCTTCGCCGCCCCCTACGCCGCGGGCGCGGCGGCCCTCCTCATCGCCAAGCACCGCGCCGACGCCTGGACGCCGGAACAGGTCATCTGGCACCTGGAGCAGACCGCCGAGCGGGTGCGCAAGAACCGGGACGACAACATCGGCTGGGGCGTCGTCGACCCGGTCGCCGCCCTGAACGACGACACCAGGCCCACCGCCGCGCCCACTCCGGACAAGGGCACCAACGCGGCCGCCGGCGCGAACATCGAACCGGCCGCCCTCACCATCGGCGAATCCGCCGAGGACCGACGCTCCCGCATCGCCATTTACATTGTCGGTGGCGGCCTGCTGGCCGTCGCAGCGGTCGTCGGCTCCGCCGTCGCACTACGCGACTGGCGACGCAAGACGGGTTTCAACACACACGGGGAGGCTTAACAATGGGTGAGCAATATCGGGTGGATCTGAGCGCGTTGGAAGACACCATCAGGAAACTCAATGGGGTTCTGAAGGATCTCGGCAACGCCAATGCGGACACCCGGTACAAGACCTCACTGTCACGGAGCGCCCTCGGAGCTGACGCACCCGGTGCCTCGTTCCTGGAGGCGCGGAAGCTGACCGAGGCCCACACGCAGATGAAGTTGCACATCGAGGAGATCGTCCAGCATCTCCACGACGTGATGAACGAATTCGGCAACAAGACGCAGAAAGTGCACGGCAACTACCAGAACCAGGAAGCTGAGACCGCCGCGAACATGTCGGGTACCTGACGTGGCATCGGTATCGGCCGGAGCGGTTCTGGAAGCAGCATGAAGAGCAGTGGAGGGGGAACTGAATCATGAGCGGTGACGAACTCGAGTACGAGTACATGCCGGCGACGATGTGCTACGCCGCCAAGCATGAGACGAACTTCGCCGAAATGGACATGGACACCATGAAGGCGATGGTCAAGGCGTCCAATCCCGGCGAGGTGCACAATGTTTCGCGGGGCTGGAAAGACGTTCACACCCAACTCGTCGGTGGGAGCGGCGGCGGCATCAAGGGCACCTTTGACGCCGCCGTGAACGAGGTTCTCCAGCACTGGGAGGGCCCCGCGGCCGAAAAGTTCAGGACACAGGCTCAGAAGATCAGCAAGAAGATCTCGGACGGGGCTCTGTACGCCGACTACACCTCGACCGCGATGGGCAATGCCGCGAAGGTGCTGGAGCAGCTCAAGCCCGACATCGAGTCGATGGAGAAGCCGAGCGCCGCCAACAAGGCCATCAACTGGCTGGAGGACGGCGGCAGGCGTGACGACTCAGGTCTGAAGAACGACCTCAAAAATCCCGGCATGAGCACCGCCGATGCCTTGGACAGGAACAGCGGCAGCCTGTCCGCGGGCAAAGAGCAACAGCTGCGCATGGCGGTCAAGATGGAGCAGCTGGGCGCGGCTTATGTTTCGCAGGCCAAGTCCATGGGGTCGTGGAAGACCAAGGGCAAGGTCGATGACAACGGCTCCGACTATCCGGGCCCTCCTGCGGGTGACCCGCCGTCCGCTATCCCGATGCCCTTGCCGGTCGGCTCGTCGCGACCGAAGCAGGTGGGAAATCCCTCGATCGCGGGACTGGGCAAGGGACCTGGATTCTCCTCCGGCGGGATCAAGTCGCCTGGCGATCCGGGTATCAGCGGCGGGATCGGCTCTCCGCAGCCGGGGAGAGGGGCCTTGACTCCCCATGTCGGCACGGGGCTCGACAGCTTCAATCCGCCTGGCACCGGCAGCGGCGGAGGAGGCATCGGCAGTGGCCTGACCGGCGTTGGCGGCAGCGGTGGCGTTGGCGGCGGCAGCATCGGTAGTGGCGGCGTCGGCGGTGGCGGCGGCTCGGGTGTTCTCGGCGCCGGTCCCGGATCGGGCGTCGGGATCGGAGTCGGCGGGCTTCCGGGCAAGGGCGGCAGAGTGCCCGGTGCGGGTGGCGCTGGTGTGGGCAAATCCGGTGCAGGCGCTGGTGCGGGTGGTGGCGCGGGTGGCGCCGGTGCCCGCGGCGGTGGCCGTGCGGGCATGCCCGGGATGGGTGGCGCTGCGGGCGCCGGCAAGGGCGCGGGTGCCAAGGGTGCAGGCGCCGGGCGCGGTGCAGCTCTGGCCCGCCAGAAGGGTGGTGTCATCGGTTCCGGTGGCGGCAAGGCGAGCGGCGCCGGCCAGGGTGGATCGGGCCTGCACCGCAGCCGTGGCGGAGCACAGGCCGGGGCCGCGGCAGGCGGTCGTCGTCCTGCCGGCATGGGAGCTCCTGGCGCACACGGTGCCAAGAACAAGGAAAAGGCACAGAACGGAGAGCGCCCCGACTACCTTGTGGAGGACGAGGAGACCTGGGCGTCGGAGCGTAGCGTTGCGCCGAAGGTCATCGAGTAGGACTCTGTCGTCAGCAATTCGGTCGTAACGAGGCGGGGCCCGCTGCTCTTTGGGCGGTGGGCCCCGTCCTGTTGGGAGAGGTGTTACAGCATGAGCTTCACGCGGACGCTGCGTGCAGTCGGCGGCGCGGTTGTGGCGGGAGCGCTGCTCTTCGGCACCGCGCCGGTTGCTGCGGCGGATCAGATCAGGGATGCACAGTGGCCTTTGCAGGGGTTCAAGGCTGAGGAGATCTGGCAGATCTCCACCGGCAAGGGAGTGACTGTCGCCGTCATTGATGACGGGGTCAATTCCCAGCATCCGGATCTGAAGGGAAATGTACTCGAAGGAAAGGATTTTATCGACGGAGGGGGGACGGAGCCGAAAAATGGGGACACCCACGGAACTCAGATGGCCGCGAATATCGCTGGTCACGGACATGGACCGGGGGAATCGGAGGGCGTCAAAGGGCTAGCCCCGGATGCCAAGATCTTGCCTGTGCGTGATCTAGGGGCGAGGTCAGATGGTTTTGCCTCCTCCATCCGGTACGCCGTCGATAAGGGCGCCTCCGTCATCAACATTTCGCAGACAGGTACGCCTTCCGATGGGGAGACCGAAGCAGTTGCCTACGCTCTGAAGCATGACGTCCTGATCGTAGCGGGCGCAGGAAACAAAGGCTCGGGGCCTGATTCCATTCAATATCCTGCACGTTATCCTGGAGTTTTGGCAGTTGGAGGAGTTCGAAAATCTGGAGAAATTTGGTTTGACTCTCCGGGGCACGGCTCCAACTACGGTCCGCAGGTATTGCTGACCGCACCTGCGGTTGATATCGTTTCAGCCGGAAGTAGCGGCAAGTCACTTTATCGAAAGAGCACTGGAACATCGGAGGCCACGGCCTATGTATCAGGCGCCGCTGCGCTGCTCCGTGCGAAGTTTCCGGACCTGTCGGCCGGGCAAATCGTCAACCGTCTGACCAAGACCGCTGGACTTCCGCAGTCCGCGAAGGGCACATCTCTCCCGGATCAGAAGTACGGCTACGGATTCATTCAGCCTCTCGCGGCGCTCACGCGTGACATCCCCGCGGGCTCGAAGGACGGGCCGATGCGGATGCCGAAGGCGGACTCTTCACAGGGCGCAGAGAATCCGGCGGCTTCGCAGGGCAGCGACGGCAAGGGAAGTGACTCCCAGCCGGTGAAGGAGGTGCCTATGAGCCCTCTCTTCATCGCTTTGATCGCAGTGGCCGGCCTTGTGGTGGTCGGCATCATCGTGGCCATCGTTCTGGTTGTGCGCCGTAAGGGCCGGCGGAACGGTCCCCCTCCGGGTGGGCCTGGTGGACCCGGTGGATATGGCGGATACGGTGGTGGGCCCGGTGGGCCGGGGTTCGCGCCTCAGCAGCCCAATCCGTATCAGCAGCAGTCCAGCGCTCCGAATGCGTACCCGCCAGCTCCTCCCATGCAGCCGCCCGGACAGTAGCCGAAGACCCGCAGGGGTTTCTTGATTTGGGGAATGCCGTCTCTGGCGGCGAGCAGAGGTAAGAAGATGGGCCCGCAGCCGTCAGGCTGTGGGCCCATCTTCTTTGAACCGAATCGCCGGGCTGTGGGAATTAGATCGAGCCGGGCGAAAGCTGCGAGGGCGGGGTCAGGGAAAGATCCAGCCGAAAGCGCAGATGGCGCCGCCAATTGCGCCGATGGTGAGGAGCACGAAGGCGAGGGTGTGGGACTGTTCGGCCTCGGAGGGTGGGTTCGACTCGGAGGCCGGCTTTGCCGCGAATCGTGCGCTGAGGGTGAGGAAGAGCAGGCCCAGACCGCAGGCGAGCAGGCCGCCGAAGAAGGCGGTGAGGCCGCGGGAGAGGGTGACCCAGGTGTGGGCCGTGTAGAAGGAGTGGCGAATCTGCCGGACTTCGACTTCGTCGCCTCGTTGGTACACGTGATACGGGGTTTCGACGTGGGCGTTGAGATCTTTGGCGGCGCCGTCGTCGGAATGGAAGGTCCCGTAGCACTGGACGGTTTTGGTGCGTGCAGGGGCGGTCCGGGCGGAAGTGGCGGAGGGGCGATGGCCGATACCGCACTCCTCGACGGTGATCTTCCCGGTGTCGCCGGCCCACCAGACCGAATACGGACCGAAGTAGAGGCCGGCCACGCCGAGTACGAGTCCGGCGACGAGCAGGCCCAGCCCGATGAGTCGCCCCTGTTTGCGGATCGCGTCCCGCTTCACCGTATTCGCGGAAGTGCCGGCCGAGTCCGGTGCCGTGTGATCCGGCGATGTCATGACGATGGGTCCTTTCCGGCGGTGTGCGCGGCCGGCGGCGGTATCGGCCCGGCCATGGGAACTACCTGACTACTGGAGGCAGAAGAAGACGACTGCGCCGATGAGACCGACTCCCGCGAAGGAGAGGAATACGGGGCGCAGGACGGCTCCGGAAGGCATCAGTTCCCAGCAGTCGCTGAACCGTGGCCCCCAGCGGCCGCCGAATCCGGTGAGAAGGCAGAAAGCTCCTGCCGTGAGCGTGATGAGGGTGACGAAGGCACCGGTGACCGCGCTCCAGGCGGCTTCTCCTCCGGTGCGCGTATAGAACGTTCCGTCCCATTGGACGGCTACCTCGTCGCCCGCTTCTCGCATGGACTGCGAAGGGAACTCTGCCGAAGGGTCTGGGCTTGTGCCGCTGTCGGCCGGACGGAAGGTGCCGGTACAGGTGAAGCCCCGTATACGGGTGGACCGGCCCGAATGCCCGGTCTGGAGGTCCTCCGCGCACCGCACGACGGTGAAAGTTCCGTGAGTGCCCTTATTCCCCGTGGCGAGGAGCGCTTGGTCGATGAAATAGACGCCGAAGCTCAGGGAGAGCGCGATCAGTACGAGCCCGAAAAAGCGGCCCGGCAGGCGCCGAGGCGTGTCGCGGTCGCGGGGCCGGGCGAATGCCGTCAGCACGGTTCGCCACGTCATGAGACGAACTTGTACACGATGAGCGACACCGCGGTTCCCGCAATGCCGATGCCGCCGACCACGGCCAGGAGGGGCCGGGTCACCCGTCCTGAGGGAAGTGCCGCCCATGCGGGCTGGAAGCGTGGCCCCCGTCGGCCGCCGAATCCGGTGAGGAGGCAGAATGCCCCGGCCGCCACTGCGAGCAGACTGCCGAACGCCGCCATGAAGACCGTCGATTTGTTCTGATCCTCGACGAGTTCGAAGGAGTGGCTCGACTTCACGACGTCGAGTTCTGTGCCGGGCTCCACTTCCCTCCCCGTCTCGACCGTGATGTCGGCGAGAGGGGGCTTGGACGACGCGTCGAACCGGAAGGTCCCGGTGCAGCTGACATGCCGCACCACATGCTGCTGATGGCGTGAGCGAGAGCGCTCCAGGGAGGTGCGGCACTCGTCCACCGTCAGCACCCCGTTGTCGTGCTGGTAGTTGCCTTTGTCGAGCACGGAGCGGACGGTGAGGCCGCCTATCAGCAACCCGGCGAGCAGGAGGCCGGCTCCGATCACTCGCCCCGCCGAGAGCAGCATCCGACGACTCGGTGGGGTGGTGTCATTCTCGTCCAACTGCGCCACGGTGGCGGTTCCCTTCCCGGCTGAGGCTCCTGGAGAGCGGTATATGGCATTCCGCAGAATTCGGTACGTTCGCGCCGTACGCACCGCAAGATGCCGGTGTGTACGGCAGGGGGAAGTGCGTTATGCGCCCCGTCGGCTCCTTACTCCGCAGGGCTCCGACTCTCGGCTTTCCCCTGCCATGTGTCAATCGGCGGCGGATGGTCTGACCCCGGCCGATAGCGTGGGCCAACCGCGGTTGCGATGCCCGGCGTTGGCGTGACACGATCAGGAGCACTTAAGATCGCGCCAGAATCGTGACATTGGTCATTGGGTGCTCGGCCGGATGTGGATCCCGGCGGGTGTGCCGGATACGGGTGAAGCGTAGGTCATTCATGCCGGCGGCGTGTGCGCGACGGACAGGGGGACGTGATGGACGGTAAGGCATTTGATGTCGATCCGGCGGTGTTGAAGCAACAAGGGGCGGAGTTCGTCGGTATCGGCACCGAATTCGGTAGCGCCTCCAAGAAGTTGCAGGACACGCTGAACGGCCTCGGCAAGCCGTGGACCGGTGCCGACTTCGCTGACGCTTTCGAGACGGTCTACGAACCTGTGCGGGACGGCATGTTCACGTCCATGGACTCGCTCGGTAAACGGCTTGAGGGTATGGGCGACAACCTTCAGGAAATGGGTAAGGGTTACGAGGCGTCCGACCTGGACAACGTCCAGGTGATCAGCTACGTCACCCCGCCCACTGTGTAGCGCGACAAGGATTCGTGGGCGAGGCCCCCGTGCCGGGGGTGTGGGAACGACGGCCGAGTGGTCGAACGGCCGAGTAGTCGGACGATCGAATGGCCGACCGCCCTCGGTAAATGAATTCATTGAGTGATCTGCTCAGAGCTGTCCATAACTCTCTTTCGCTCCCTCTCGTTCTCTTTCAAGCTCCTTGACTTTCTTTAACTCTCTTTCACGGTACGGGGGATGACCGCTGTGGCATTGACGCTTCCCGGCGAGGTCGTATGGGTTCTTGATCTCCTCGGGTACACCTGGCCCGAGGCGGATGAAGAGAAGCTCATCGAGTGCGGACAGGCATGGCTGGAGTTCGCCTCGCAGGTCGGGCAGACGGAGAATCGGGGCAGTTCGGCCGCGCAGGCGGTCGTATCGGCCAACTCCGGGCAGGCCGTTGAGGCATTCACGGACAGTTGGCGTGACTTTTCCGGCGGGCCCGGCGCGTATCTGGCCGAAGCGCAGATCGCCGCGGAAGTGATCGGGGTGGCCTTCGAGGTGGCCGCGGCGGAAGTCCTCGCGGCCAAGATCGAGGTGATCGTCCAACTCGTCATCCTCGCCACGGAGATCATCGCCGCACAGGCCGCCGCGCCGTTCACACTCGGACTCTCGGAAGCGGGCGCGCTCGGCGCGACCCAGGCGACCCGCCTGATCGTCCGGCGGCTGTTCGACGAGATGAAGCGGAAGGTTATCCAGGCCGTTACCAAGGCGATGGAAGAGGCTGCGACCAAGGGCATCAAGAAGATTGCCTCGGACTTCATGAAGCACCAGGTCAAGGACTTCGCAAAGGACTACGCGAAGAAGACGGCCAAGGAAGTCATCGTGGACCCGGCCAAGGAAAAGGCCAAGGACATCGCCAAGAGCGCCGGCCAGAACGTCATCCAGCAGGGCGTGGAGACGAACTTCGGGGCCCGTAAGGGAATCGACCTCGGGGAGACTGCCGAGGGGGCCAAAGAAGAATTCGGCAAGCAGTTCGGCACATACGAGGACGGTCAGCTCAAGCCCGGCGAATATTTCACGGGCAGCAAGAACGACCAGGGCGAGAGGGAAGGCGGCGTGGCCAGCCTCGCCGACCCCGCCACGCATCGGGACCGTCTCGTGGACCAGGCGAAGGAGGCGGGCAAGGATGCCGCCTCGAAGCATGCGGAAAAGGGTGTGCAGCACGTCAGGGGAGGCGACGGCGAGGACGTCCGCTCCGTCTTCGGCTGACCGCTGACCGCTGACCGCTGACCGCTGACCGCTGACCGTATCGACCGACCCTGTCGACATCGCATCGTGCCCGCCGCGCCCAGGCCGCCGCGCCCAGGCCGCCGCGCCCAAGCCGGCGGGCACGACGGGCGCGACAGTCGACGTCCCGCGCTCCCATGCCCGGCCGGGATGCCGACGTGGCAACAACTGTGCGCATTCCGGGGTGAGTTGGATCTGCTTTCGGTAGCGGAGCTCCCCGTCGGTGGCCCGTCCCGTAGCATTCCCGCCCATGGACGCACCCGGTGATGAACAGTCCCTTTCCGAGAGCGGTGTGGAGGAGGAGACGCCCCCGGGGGTGACGCCTCGGCAGGCCCGGCGGATACGGATCGTCCTGGCCTCGGTACTGATGGCCGCGATGGCGCTGGTGCTCGTGGTGCGCCTGGCGAGTCGTACGTCGGTGCTGGTGGTCGGGGTCTACGGAGCCGCGCTGGTGCTCTGCGGCATCGTGATCGAACTCAGCCGGAACGGGCGTACCCGGCTGGGGACGTGGCTGCTGGGCATCGGCCTGGCGGCAGCACTGGCCGCGGACTGGCTGCTGTTGCCCTGAGGAACCGGAGCGACCCGTGGGGGAGCGGAGCGGCATCCGGTCGGCGCAACCCGCGCCCCATATGAGCGACATCCGGTGGGAACGAACCGGGCCCCCTTGCGCGAGGAGCAATCGGAACAGCCCGAGCCCACCCGGGCGAAGAACAACCCGTTCAGAACAACCCGTTCAGAACAACCCGTTCAGAACAACCCGTTCAGAACAACCCGTTCAGAACAACCCGTTCAGAACAACCCGTGCCACATCTGGTCGAGAACCAGCGACCACCAGTTGCCGTCGTCGTCCAGCGCCCAGGGGTCGATCGCCGCGAGCCGCTCCTGGAAGGCGGCGACCGCCGCACCCGCCGCGTACGGATCCATGCCCCGCAGCTGGTGCCGGGTGGCGACCAGCAGGGCGAGTGAGCGCGCATACGCGGCGAGCGTGCGGTTGACGAACCGGCCGCCGCCGGACGATGGACGGACCGCCCAGACGGTGCCGAGCAGGCTCTGGTGCGCTTCCGGCGCCGTGCACCGCACCGCGATCGCGCAGGCCCCGTCCGTACCGAGCCGTACATAACCGGCGAGGGCCTCCAGCGTCGCTTCCCGGGCCTCGGTGCCGACCTCCCGCAGATGGGTGGCCGCATCGGTGAACAGCCCCCCGGCCGGCGGGTCGTCGGCGCGGTCCGCCGTGAAGAAGTACGGCACCAGGACGGGCAGTCCGGCCCCGAGCAGGGTCTCCCGCGTGGCTCCGGGCAACGGCGTCGCGGCGAGGGCGTCGGCGTCCGGCCGCACCACACCCCCTGGCCCGAAGACCTCCACGAGGTGCTCGCCGAGCGCCGCGTCACTCATCGGTTCCGCGGCCGTGACGTGCCGGGGGACCGGCACCCGGTGCGGCCGCGGCGGTGCCGGCCGGCCCGCCAGCTGATACGTCAGCTCGATGTGCCGCAGCAGCCCTGCGACGCCCGCGGCGCGCTCCTCGGGCCGCGGGCCGTAGCCCTCGGTGCAGGTGAACGCGGCGTTGGGGAAGGCCCGGACGACGAAGTCGGCGGGGTAACCGCCGGGCAGCGGCGCGGGCCGCAGATCGGTGTGCACCGCCGACACGTCCTCGCCGCGTACGCCCAGCTGCCGCAGCTCGTCGGCGAGCCGGTACTCGGCGGGCGGCAGGCCCGGGGCCGAGACACGGGCGAGGGTCGTCACCTCGCCGGTGGACGGGTCGCGGTAGGTGGCGACGGCCGTGTTGCCGGGGCCGGTGACCGGCGGCTCCGCGGGGGAGGCGGGCGCGGCCGCCGGAGCCGGGCCCGTCCCGGTACCGCGCTCGTGCCGATACCTCCGCACGATGTCGTCGACCGGTGCGGACGGCCAGACCGTCAGCTCGCCCGACGTCCGGTCGACGACGCCGTACGCGGCGGTGGCCATCGCGGTACCGGCCGCCGCGCCGCCGGCTCCGCCCGCAGCCTCCGCCGCCGTGGCAACGGCCTCCTGAGGCGGGAGGGACGGCGCTCCCGATGAGAACGGCGGTACCTCCCACACCACCCAGCCGAGGTCGAACTCCCGCATGGCGACCTCGCGCGGCGGGCCCTGCCGCCCCTCGGGGTTGAGCCAGCGGGCGGCGATGGCGTGGGCCTGCGCCTGGGTGATCACGAGGGGTCTCCTTCGAGGCCGTGGGAAGCGCCGGCGTCCGGGACGCGGGCGGACTGGACGGGCACGGTGGGACCGGCCGCGGGCGTGGCCGGCGCTCCGGCCGCGGTGATCTGCCGGGCGGTCACGCCGCGTCCCGTGGCGACGACGAGGACACCGTCCGGCGACAGGTCGGCGCCGGTGAAGGGGGTGTCGGAGATCAGGGCGGCCACCACCTCCCCGCTCTCCCGGGACCACACCCGCAGATAGTCGGAGCCGCGGCTGAGCCCGAGCGGCCCCGCCGCCCGCGCCTCGTCCGAGGGGGTCAGCACCCGTGCCGGGTCGGCGTCGACGTACTCCGGCCGCAGCAGATCGTGGACGAGCAGCGCCGGACCGCCGCCGCTGCCCGCCGGACGCGAGCCGGGCGTGCCCTCCGGGACGAGAAGCGCGACCACCGGACGGGCGGCCGACACCGCGGCCGAACCCTCCGCCGCTCCCACCGCTTCCGTACCGTCCCCGCCCTGCCCGGGGAGCGCCCCGACCGTCACCCCGGCCACCCCGGGGAGCGGCACGCTCCACAGCGTGCGCCACGGCAGATCCAGACCGAGGCCGTGCAGCACCTCGGCGTACGGCGTCAGCCCGTCCTCCACGAACGCGGTCTCCAGCAGCGCCGCACGCATACCGGCCGACGCCCGGATACGGGTGAGCAGGGGAGCGGTACGCAGATACGTACGGGCCGGGGCACCCAGCGCGTCGAACGGTACGGCCTCGACGGCGGCCCGCAGCGACACCGGATCGGCGTGGGTGAACAGGCCCGGGTCGGTGAGGAGCTGGGGGAGCAGACCGGCGTCGAGAGTGTGCGCCGCGAGATGGTCGCGGAGGTACGGATCGGCCCGGGACCAGTCCTGACCGGGCACGGCCGCCAGCAGCGCCATCGCGATCCTGGTCTGCGCATCGCGGGCGTCCGGCAGGCCGGCGCGGATCTCCTCGGCGAGCCCGGGGTGCGTCAGGCGCAGCACCGTGCGGCCCTCGCCCGCGGCCACGTCGGCCCCGCTCCCCGCCGCCCCGGCGCCGGGACCGTCCGCCGCCTCGTCCGCCCCCGCCGTCTCGACAGGCTGGACGAACGGGGCGGTGAGCAGCATGCCTTCGGCGAGGTCCCGGCTCATGTCCCGTCCGGCGACGGCGTCCGCCAGCGCGCCCCACAGCTGGACGGGCAGCCCCTCGCCCTCGGCGAACGCCAGCGGCGCCAGCATCAGCCGCAGGGTCCGCGGATCCGCCCCCAGCCGGCGGGCGTGCAGATCGAGCGCCTCGCCGACGCTCCCCGGCAGCTGGGACGCGTCCGCCGGATCGAAGCCCGCGGGGTGCGCCAGCAGCGACCGGACGGCGAGCTGGACGGTCAGCCGGCTCCCTCCGGCACGCCGGGCCATCGTCTCGGCGAGCGCCCGGCGGGCGGCCGGATCGGCGGTGTACGGGGGCGCGGTGGCGCCCGCGGACGGGGTGAGCGCGGTCTCGGCGTGCCGCACAAGTCCCTCGGGGTCGGCCCACTCGGGGTCGTCGAGGTCGATGAGCTGCGCCTGCCCGGCCGGCAGCGATCCGGCGAGCTCGGCGGCCAGTTCGCGCGGTACGTCGGCGAGCAGCTGGACGGTGCCGGTGGCGGCGAGCGGGACGAGTACGTCCCGTACCAGGCGGGCGGGTTCGTGCGCGGCCCGTACCGGACCGGCCGTGTCCACGTCGGGCACCACGATCGTCACGGGCTCCGCACGAGCGCCGAGTCCGGTGAAGACGTCGTCCGCGCCGACGGCCGGCAGGCCGAAGTGGTCGGCGAGGGTCCACAGCACCTGGGCCGCGGTGCGCCCGACGGGGCTCGGTACGGCGGGCGGCGGGAGGTCCGGTGGCACGGTGGCCGGATCCAGGTCGTCCAGCGGCAGCCGCTCGCGGTACTCGGGGTCGCACAGCATCAGGAAACCGGTGACCAGCCGCGAACGCCCGCTCCCCGGGCTGCCGGTGAGCACGACGACGCGGGGCGCACCGGGCCACCGCATCCGCCAGGCCGCGAGCGCGCGGAGCACGGCGGTGCGGCCGCCGATGTACGGATGCGGTGCGTATCCGGCCGTGTCGGCCCGTTCCCGGCCCGAGGTGTTCACGGCGTCCCCGTCCCCCATGAATACCGCCCTCCCGCGTCGTGGATTCCTGTCTCTGCCCGGCAGATCCTATGATCCGGGACGCGCTCCGGGCGCCCCCGGGGTACGGCGGTTCCGGAACCGGAATCGGAATCGGCGCCGGACCGGACCGGAATCCGGACCGGCGCCGGAACTCGGTGCGGTGACGGAAACCACGCGGACCGCGCCCGGCCCGCTCCCCGTCCGCAGATGTGCGCCAAAAACGGGACCACTCCGTACGGAAAAGGAGCGCAGGGCGCGGAGAGAACGGAAGGGGGGAAAGGACCGGAAACACCGGAGGGGCCCGGAAGGAATGGACCGGGCGATATCCCGTGGCCGGTGCCCGATTACCCGGTCCGGCCATCCATTTCCTTCCGTACGGGGTATGCGTACGTGAACGGGTCACGTATACAGGGCCGGTTCGCCGCCCGTGGCGGAACCGGCCCCGTATACGCGGCGGTCGTCAGCCCCGGTGACCGGCGCCGCCGCGCCGCGGTGTGCTGACGATGTTGCCGGTGGGACCGTCGCGCTCGGCGCGCTCCTTGTCCTCCTGCTCGTCCTGCTGCTTCTGCCAGGCGGCGAACTGCTCGCGCGACGCCTCCCGCTCCGCCTGGGTCTGGTCCTCCGCCGCGCGCCGGATCTCGTTCATCCGGTCGCCCAGCGCGTCCATGTAGCCCGGCGTCTGGATGGCGTCCCGCATACCGATCCGCCCGGCGAGCACCTCCTGGGCCATCTCCTGGAGCTTGCCCCCGACATGGGGGTTGTCCGCCAGTGTCCTGAGTGCTTTCCGCAGCCGGTGCGCCTGCTCCGGATCCTGGGCGACGTCCATCAGGTCCTCGTCCTGGATCTGCCGCTCACTGCTCATCTCTGCCCCCTTGAACGTGGTGGCGCAGCAACCGCGTGTGCTGCACCGGCGTCCTGAGTCTAATGACGGGGCACGCACCGCACGCACATGAGGTCAAGGCGGGGTTGTCGGTATTGCCGCCCATTGATCCGCATGTATTCCGCACTCCGCTCGCCGGCCGTTCGGCGGGACTTCGGGCCGCATGCGGGTGTGCTAGACCTGTGGCGGTGTCCGGCAGTCCGCCGTCAGTGAATTGGGGGAGAAAAGGTGTCCGATGAGGTCCGGATCAGTACCGATGCGTTGCACAAACTCGGTGCGACTTTCGAGATATACGCGGATGATCTGGGGCGGCAGCTGACCGCATTCCGACGGAAAGCGGACGCGGAGGCGCTGCGCGACGGCTTCGGCAGCCATGAGGCGGCCCAGCCGTTCCGTGAGCTGTACGAAGCGGCCGAGCGCGCCCTCGGCCATCTGCAGGAGCGGCTCGCCGAGGTGGGCGGCGGTATCCAGGAGACCGCCGCGAACACCCGGGCGACCGAGGAAGAGCTGGCCGAGACGGTGCGGAGCATCCGGTGACGGCGCGGCGCAACCCGGAGGCCCTGCACGAGGCGGCGGCCGGCTGGCGGGACATGGGCCAGCACCTCGACGGACTCGTCCGCGGTCTGGACCGGCACGTCGGCGACGCCACGTCCGCCAACTGGCACGGCCCGGCGGGCGAGGCGTTCGCCGCGGACTGGCACCGCCTGAAGCGGTCCGTCGAGGATTCCCTGCCCGCGTTCGAACTGGCCGCTGCGGAACTGGAGACGGCCGCCGCCGCGCCCCCCGCCGCCGCCGGGGACGGGACGGACCACGGCGCACCGCCCGTGGACGACTCCGCCCAGGGCGCGCGGTCCTCGGGCACCGACGCCGCGTACGGCTTCATGGCCCTCGGCCAGCTCGCCTCCTCCCTGGGCGGCGCGTTCGGCAAGCGCGGCGGCGGGGGCGGCCAGGGCCAACGGCCGCCCGTACGCCAGGAATGGGCGGCTTCGACGGCGCCGCAGGGGCCCGACCCGTTCGGACCGCCGGGGGCGGACGACGCCAGGGGGGCGCGGCCGCGCGGCGGCGAGGGCATCGCCAAGGGCGTACGGACGGGCCCGCCCGGCGCGGATCCGGCCGGCGGGCAGGATCCGGCGGCCGGGCCGCGGCGGACGGACCCGCCGGAACAGCGGCCCCGGTCGGACCGGACAGCCGCGGCCGGCGGCGCGGCGAGCACCCCGCCCGATGCCGCCGGGCCCCGGGGCGGCTCCGCGCCGGCCGAGGGGTCCGGACCGGACGTCGGCCGGCACGGCGCCTTCGGCTGACCCGGGCCCCGCGCCCCGGCCCGCCGCCACGGCGGACACACGAAACGGCGGTGGGGCGCCCCTTCCAGGAGGGGCGCCCCACCGCCGTGGTGGTTCCGGACGGCCGGTCAGCGGCCGTTCGCCGGCAGCCAGCCCGTCTGGACCAGCTGCGCGCCACGCTTACGCGTGATGAAGTGCGCCCGGCCGGGCGTCAGCTTCTGCGCCTTGATGTTGCCCATCAGCGGGCCCTCACCCGGGTCACCGGAGAGGATCAGACCCTGCGCACCAAGCTCCTTGGTGCGCTGCATCACCGGCTCGAACGAGGACCGGCCGGCCCCCGACGAGCTGCGCGCCAGGATCAGGCGCAGACCCAGGTCACGGGCGAACGGCAGGTACTCCAGCAGCGGCTGGAGCGGGTTGCCGCTGCTGGTCGCCACCAGGTCGTAGTCGTCCACGATCACGAACGCGTCCGGCAGGTCGTACCAGCTGCGGTTGCGCAGCTGCTCCGGTGTGACGTCCGGGCCCGGCATCCGGCGGCCCAGCGAACCGGCCAGACCGCTGATGACCTCCTGCAGCTGCGGCCCCGCGGCGCAGTACTTGTACACATGGCTCTCCGGGACCTCGCCGAGCAGCGCGCGACGGTAGTCGGAGACCACCATCAGCGCCTTCTCCTGCGGGTAGCGCTCGGCGATCTGCTTCGTCAGCAGGCGCAGCAGCGAGGACTTGCCCGATTCGCTCTCGCCGTAGATGACCAGCAGCGGATCGGTCTCGAAGTCGATGAACGCCGGCGACAGCGTCGTCTCGTCGACACCGATCGCGATGCCGTGCTCCGGGAAGTCGCTGCCCTTGGGCAGCTCGTTGACGTGCAGCAGCGTCGGCAGCATCCGCACCTTGGGAGCGGGCTCGCCCTGCCAGTGCTCGCTGACCGTCGCCACCAGATTCGCCATGCCGTCGCTGAGCGACTCCGTGTCGCTCATCCCGTCCAGGCGCGGCAGCGCGGCCAGGAAGTCCAGCTTCTCGGGGGACATACCGCGGCCGGGCTTGCCCATCGGGACGTTCTCCGCGCGCTTGCGGTCGAACTCCGACTCCATCGGGTCGCCCAGGCGCAGCTCGACACGGTTGAGGAGCTGGTCGCGCAGCGCGGGCCGTACCTCCGTGTACCGCGAGCCGCCGACGATGAGGTGGATACCGAAACCGAGACCGCGGCCGGCGATGTCCAGGATCACCGGGTCGAGCTGCTCGTAGTCGGTCTTGAACGTGCCCCAGCCGTCGATGACCAGGAAGACGTCGCCCCACTTCTGGTCGGGGAAGGCGCCCGCGGCCCGCCGCTGGCGGTAGGTCCCCATGGAGTCGATGGTGTTCGCGCGGAAGAACTCCTCACGCTCGTTGAGGATGCCGACGACCTCGGCGACCGTGCGGCGCACCTTCTCCGCGTCCAGTCGCGAGGCGACGCCGCCGACGTGCGGCAGCCCCTCCAGCGCGAGCATGCCGCCGCCGCCGAAGTCCAGGCAGTAGAACTGCACTTCGGCCGGGGTGTGGGTCAGCGCGAACGCGGCGATGGCGGACCGGATCAGCGTCGACTTACCGGACTGCGGACCACCCACGACCAGGCCGTGACCGGCGCCCGCGGAGAAGTCCAGGTACATCACGTCACGCCGCTGCTCGAACGGCTTGTCCACCAGCGCGACCGGCACCACGAGCTTGCCGAGCGCGGTGTACTCGGGTGCGTGCACGCCCCGCTCGGGGGTGACCGCGAGCGCCGGGAGCAGCTGGTTGACGGTCGGCGACTCGTCCAGCGGGGGCAGCCACACCTGGTGCGCCGGCGGGCCCTGGCCCTGCATCCGCTGCACGATGACGTCCAGCACCGTGTCGGCCAGCGCGTCGTCCTGCTGCGGTTCGGCCGGCTCGACGGGACCGGGCTCCTCGATGATCTGCTCGACGACCGGCGCCGCCGTGAACGGCACCGGCTGCCGGTTCGTACGGCTGCCGCCCCCGCCCCCGCCGGCGCCGGGCCCGCGGTAGGGCCCCGAGACATACGCGGCCTTGAACTGGACCATCGTCTCGGTGTCGTACTTGAGGATGCCGGAACCGGGGACGTTCGGCAGGTGGTACGCGTCCGGCACACCGATCGCGGTACGCGACTCGGCCGCGGAGAACGTCCGCAGACCCAGCCGGTACGAGAGGAAGGTGTCCAGACCGCGCAGCTTGCCCTCCTCCAGACGCTGCGAGGCGAGCAGCATGTGCACACCCATCGACCGGCCGATCCGGCCGATCTGGATGAACATGTCGATGAAGTCGGGCTTGGCGGTCAGCAGCTCGGAGAACTCGTCGAGCACCATCACCAGCGACGGCAGCGGGTCCAGCGGGGCACCCGCGGCACGCGCCTTCTCGTAGTCGGTGATGTTGGCGTAGTTGCCCGCCGAGCGCAGCAGTTCCTGACGGCGCTGGAGCTCACCGGTGATGGAGTCGCGCATGCGGTCGATCAGGCTGACGTCGTCGGCGAGGTTGGTGATCACCGCCGCGACGTGCGGCATCTCGGACATCCCGGTGAAGGTGGCGCCGCCCTTGAAGTCCGCGAGGATGAAGTTGAGGGTCTCCGAGGAGTGGGTGACCGCGAGGGCGAGCACCAGGGTGCGCAGCACCTCCGACTTGCCGGAACCGGTCGCACCGACACACAGCCCGTGCGGGCCCATGCCCTCCTGCGAAGCCTCCTTGATGTCGAGCATGACGGGCTGGCCGTCCTTGTCGACACCGATCGGCACCCGCAGCCGCTCGTGCAGCGTGCGCGGCCGCCACGTACGCGACACATCGACGGAACCGGCGTCGCCGATGTTCATCAGGTCCGTGAAGTCCAGGTTGGACAGCAGCGGCTCCTCGCCGTCCGCACCCGAACCGGCCCGCAGCGGCGCGAGCTGACGCGCCAGCGCCTCCGCCTCGGGGATCGACAGGGTGTCGCAGACGCCGTTGTAGACCGCGCCGCTCGCCGACTCCAGCACCAGCTTGCCCGGCCACACCTGCACGGCCAGACCGCCGCGGATCTCGTCCAGATCGCCCGGTACGACCTCAAGGATGGTGACGCCCTGCAGGCCCTCGGCCCCGGCGATCACCGAGTCCATCGGCACCTCGCCGGCGTCCAGCACGATCACCACGTGCGGGGTGTCGCTCACCGGAACGCCCTGCGGGTTGAACCGCCCGCGGCCGTCCAGCTCGTCCGCCAGCAGCTCCTCTATCTCACCGAGGTCCCCGACGACCAGCCGTCGCGAGCCGGCGCCGTCCACGGACTTGTGCTGGACCTGCGGCAGCCACTTGGTCCACTCCCACTCCGCCTGCGCACCGGGCGAGGCGACGACCGCCACCACCAGGTCCTCGGGCGAGTGCAGCGTGCACAGCTGGGCGAGGATCGCGCGCGAGGTGCCGTAGACGGTGTCCGGGTCACCGGAGACCGTCAGGTGGTAGAAGGCGCGCAGCGAGACCGCCAGCGGCAGGTTCTCCAGATGCCCGTGCTTGTCGAGGAACTCCTTCATCGCGTGTGCGGTGAGGGGCTCCAGCTCGTCGATCGGCGCGGTCTCCGGCGCCTTCAGCGGCGTGGCCAGTTGCTGCGGACCCAGCCCCAGCCGGACCTGCGCGAAGTCCGGATCGCTCGCCCGGCGCTCCCACACCCGCTTGCCCTCGGCCACGATCGACCACAGCTGGCCCGGTTCGGGGTGCGTGAACAGCTGGGCGTCGCGCTGCTTGCGGGCGGTGCGCCGTACCTCTTTCCGTTTCTGGGTAAGGTACTTGAGGTAGTCCTGGCGTTCCTGGAGCATTTGTCCGGAAGGCCCCTGCCGGGCCTTGACGATCTGTACGATCGCCATCGCCAGAGTCGACACCACCATGACGCCGCCCATGATCTTCATGAACGGCTGGCCGCCCATGAAGAGGAAGGCCGCCGACGACCCCATGCCCATCATGGGCATGAACATCATCAGCATGTTCTCCTGCTCGCCCTCGCGGGGGAGTTCCGGAGGCGCTTCCAGCATCACCTCCTCACCGGGAAGTTCGGGTGGCAGCGCGCGGGGCGGGCGCTTGACGATGACAACGCTCACCGAGGCATCAGTCCTTCATGCATCTCGCAGTCTCGGACCGCCCCCGTTGGTCTGACGGTCCCCCGAGCCAAGTCCTTGGCCCGACGCAGGCGTTGATCCTACTGTGAGTAGTCAAGTTTCGGGGTGGGTGGGGCAGCCGCCGAACCGGACGGTACGCTGACGCCCCGCGAGCGCGCCCGGCCCTGTGACGACGGCTCCACACGCGGCTCAGGACACGGCCCGTACAACGGCTCTCCGTATATAGGGCGCGCACGCGAACAGAACACCCAACGGATAGGGGGAACCGCCAGGTGAGTACGAGCACAGGCACCGGCTTCTGCCGGGTCACCGTCGCCGCGCCGGACGCACGGATCGATGTGGCACTGCCGGAGGACGTCGCACTCGTCGACATTTATCCGGAGATCCTGCGGCTCTCCGGACAGTCCCAGGCGGAGGGCGCCCCCACCGGCTACCACCTGGTGCGCCGCGACGGCACCGTACTCGACGCCGGTCAGTCGCTCGCCCAGCAGCAGATCCTGGACGGCGACCTCCTCCTGCTGAAGCCGTTCGCCGAATCGCTGCCCCTCCCGGTCTTCGACGACGTCTCGGACGCCGTCGCCTCCGCGGTCAAGCGCAACCGCAACCGCTGGAGCGACGACCTCATGAACTTCGTCGGCCTCACCGCCGGCGTGCTGCTGCTCGTGATGATGGCGTTCGCGCTCTGGTTCTCCAATCCGGTCGACCGCGATATGCACCGGCTGCCCGGCATCATCGCGGGCGTCACCGGCATCGTCCTGGTCGCCCTGGCCGGCGTCCGCGCCCGGGTCTACGACGACCACGGCTCGTCCATCGCCCTGGGTCTCGCCGCCCTGCCGCATCTGCTGCTCGCCGGCTCCGGCATCTTCCCGGTGGAGGCGGGCTCCGGCCCCGGCCGGCTGCACCTCCTCGTCGGCTGCGTGACCGTACTGATCGCCTCCGTGCTCCTGGTGGTCCTGCTGCCGCGCGGCGACGCGCCCTTCGTCGCGGCCGCCTTCCTCTCCGCCATCGGCACCCTCGCGGTCTTCGCCGCGATCCTCACCGACGCCGCGCCCCGCGAGGTCGCCGCCGTCACCGCCGCCGTCGCCATCGCCCTGGTCGCCTGGCTGCCGGGACTCTCCGCGCGGTTCGCCCGGCTGCCCATCGGCTACAAGTCGCCCGACCAGATCGCCAAGGGCTCCTACGACGGCGAGCGGCCCGGCGAGACCGAGTCGGTCGACTTCGTCAAGATCGGCAACCAGGCCCGCCGCGGCCACGAGCTGCTGCTCGGCCTCGTCGCCGGCTGCTCCGCCCTGGTCGTCGGCTCGGCCGGCGTGGTCCTGGGCTTCTCGGACAACGGCTGGGCCCAGCTGATGGCGCTGGCCGCGGGCATCACGATCATGCTCCGCGCCCGGCTCTTCGACTACACCGCGCAGGTCGCCTGCCTGACCATCGCCGGCATCCTCACGGTCGTCCTGCTCATCCTGGGCATCGCGCTGCACCCGCCGCTCGACATCTTCATCGAGCTCGGCAAGTTCGGCGACTCCGGTCCGCTGAACATCCGCACGGTCTGGTTCTCCGCCAGCATCGCGGCCGGCGCCGCCCTCCTGGTCGGCGTGGGGCTGATCGTCCCGCGCAAGGGCGTCACCCCCTTCTGGGGCCGGATCTTCGACGTCTTCGACGGTCTGGTCCTGCTGTCCCTGGTGCCGCTCTGCCTGGCGGTCCTTGATGTGTACGCGACCGTGCGCGGCCTCACCGGCAATTAGCGACGGCCCCGCTCACTCGCATGGCGGCCCCCCGACCACCTGGTCGGGGGGCTGTTTTCAGCTGGTACTCTGGGCGACGGCCTGATCGAGTCATCAAAGATTCCCTGTGCGGCAAATCCAGGGGCGCTCACGGGCCGAAACCACACACTGAGGAGTACCGCGTGTCGCTCGACGCCGCTACGAAGAAGCAGATCATGGCCGAGTTCGCCACCAAGGAGGGTGACACCGGTTCCCCCGAGGTTCAGGTGGCGATGCTCTCCCGCCGCATCTCGGACCTGACCGAGCACCTCAAGATGCACAAGCACGACCACCACTCCCGCCGGGGCCTGCTGCTGCTGGTCGGCCAGCGCCGCCGCCTGCTCCAGTACCTGGCGAAGAAGGACATCGTGCGCTTCCGTGCGCTGGTCGAGCGCCTCGGCATCCGCCGCGGCGCGGCGGGCGCCAAGTAAGACGCCGTAAAGGGAGCGGTTCCCACCGGGGGCCGCTCCCTTTGCCGTACGTACCGGACGCTTCCACCATCACGCGGTGGACGGAAGCTTTGTAGTCTGGTGCCATATCGCAAAAGCGAATGGGTGGAGCGCTTCCTGGCCGCCGGTCCTCGGTAGTGGCCCCCGGGTGGCTCATGGACGACACCATGCGGCATCACACCGGGTGCTTCGATCGAAGACCGGCCCGCACGGCGCTCCGCCGCAGACGGTCCGCCGCCACACGGGCGGCGGACGCAGACGAGGAGATATTCCTGGTGGAGAACGAGACCCACTACGCCGAAGCCGTGATCGACAACGGCTCCTTCGGCACCCGCACCATCCGCTTCGAGACGGGCCGCCTGGCCAAGCAGGCCGCCGGTTCCGCCGTGGCGTACCTGGACGACGACACCATGGTGCTGTCGGCCACCACCGCTTCCAAGAACCCGAAGGACCAGCTGGACTTCTTCCCGCTGACCGTCGACGTCGAGGAGCGGATGTACGCAGCCGGGAAGATCCCCGGTTCCTTCTTCCGCCGTGAGGGCCGTCCCTCCGAGGACGCCATCCTGACCTGCCGGCTCATCGACCGGCCGCTGCGCCCCTCCTTCAAGAAGGGCCTGCGCAACGAGATCCAGATCGTCGAGACGATCATGGCGCTCAACCCCGACCACCTCTACGACGTGGTCGCCATCAACGCCGCCTCCTGCTCCACGCAGCTGGCCGGCCTGCCCTTCTCCGGCCCGGTCGGCGGCACCCGTGTCGCGCTGATCGACGGCCAGTGGGTCGCGTTCCCGACCCACACCGAGCTGGAGAACGCCGTCTTCGACATGGTCGTGGCCGGCCGGGTGCTGCCCGACGGCGACGTCGCGATCATGATGGTCGAGGCCGAGGCCACCGAGAAGACCATCCAGCTGGTCAAGGACGGTGCCGAGGCGCCGACCGAAGAGGTCGTGGCCGCCGGTCTGGAAGCCGCCAAGCCCTTCATCAAGGTGCTCTGCAAGGCCCAGGCCGACCTCGCCGCCAAGGCCGCGAAGCCGACCGGCGAGTTCCCGGTCTTCCTCGACTTCCAGGACGACGTCCTGGAGGCGCTGACCGCCGCCGTCAAGGGCGAGCTCGCCCAGGCGCTGACCATCGCCGGCAAGCAGGACCGCGAGGCCGAGCTGGACCGCGTCAAGGCGCTGGCCGCCGAGAAGCTGCTCCCGCAGTTCGAGGGCCGCGAGCGCGAGATCTCCGCCGCCTACCGCGCGCTGACCAAGTCCCTGGTGCGCGAGCGCGTCATCAAGGACAAGGTCCGCATCGACGGCCGCGGCGTCACGGACATCCGTACGCTCGCCGCCGAGGTCGAGGCGATCCCGCGGGTGCACGGTTCCGCCCTGTTCGAGCGTGGCGAGACCCAGATCCTGGGCGTCACCACCCTCAACATGCTCCGCATGGAGCAGCAGCTGGACACCCTCTCCCCGGTGACCCGCAAGCGCTACATGCACAACTACAACTTCCCGCCGTACTCGGTCGGCGAGACCGGCCGCGTGGGCTCGCCCAAGCGCCGCGAGATCGGCCACGGCGCGCTGGCCGAGCGCGCCATCGTGCCGGTGCTGCCGACCCGCGAGGAGTTCCCCTACGCGATCCGCCAGGTCTCCGAGGCGCTGGGCTCCAACGGCTCGACGTCCATGGGCTCGGTCTGCGCCTCGACCATGTCGCTGCTGAACGCCGGTGTGCCCCTCAAGGCCCCGGTCGCCGGTATCGCCATGGGCCTGATCTCCCAGGAGATCGACGGCCAGACGCACTACGTCGCCCTCACCGACATCCTCGGTGCGGAGGACGCCTTCGGCGACATGGACTTCAAGGTCGCCGGCACCAAGCAGTTCGTCACCGCGCTCCAGCTCGACACCAAGCTCGACGGCATCCCCGCCTCGGTCCTGGCCGCCGCGCTGAAGCAGGCCCGCGACGCCCGTCTGCACATCCTCGATGTGATGAACGAGGCCATCGACGTGCCGGACGAGATGTCCCCGAACGCCCCGCGGATCATCACCGTCAAGATCCCCGTGGACAAGATCGGTGAGGTCATCGGCCCCAAGGGCAAGATGATCAACCAGATCCAGGAGGACACCGGCGCCGACATCACGATCGAGGACGACGGCACCATCTACATCGGTGCCGCCGACGGTCCGGCCGCCGAGGCCGCCCGCGCCACGATCAACGGCATCGCCAACCCGACCATGCCGGAGGTCGGCGAGCGCTACCTGGGCACGGTCGTCAAGACCACCACCTTCGGTGCGTTCGTGTCCCTGCTCCCGGGCAAGGACGGCCTGCTGCACATCTCGCAGATCCGCAAGCTCGCCGGTGGCAAGCGCGTGGAGAACGTCGAGGACGTGCTCGCGGTCGGCGCCAAGGTGCAGGTCGAGATCGCCGAGATCGACCAGCGCGGCAAGCTCTCCCTGATCCCCGTGATCGAGGGCGAGGACGGCGACGACAAGAAGGACGACACCGCCAAGTGACGTCCCGTACCCACCGTGCGACGGCCCGCCCCTCTTCGGAGGGGCGGGCCGTCGCCCGTACCCAAACGCTTCTCAAGGGCACCGCGGGTGCCGGTACGGTCCGCAGGACGACCCTTCCGGGCGGTCTGCGCATCGTCACCGAGACACTGCCGTCGGTCCGCTCGGTCACCTTCGGGATCTGGGCGCACGTCGGCTCCCGCGACGAGACCCCCTCCCTCAACGGCGCCACGCACTACCTGGAGCACCTGCTCTTCAAGGGCACCGAACGGCGCAGCGCACTGGACATCTCCGCCGCCATCGACGCGGTCGGCGGCGAGATGAACGCCTTCACCGCGAAGGAGTACACCTGCTACTACGCGCGGGTGCTGGACAGCGATCTGCCGCTCGCCATCGACGTGGTGTGCGACATGCTCACCGGCTCGCTGATCGAGGCCGAGGACGTCGACGCCGAGCGCAATGTCGTCCTCGAAGAGATCGCGATGACCGAGGACGACCCGGGCGACTGCGTGCACGACCTGTTCACGCACACCATGCTCGGGGACACCCCGCTCGGCCGCCCGGTCCTGGGCACCGTCGACACGGTCAACGCCCTCACCCCCGAGCGCATCCGCCGCTTCTACAAGAAGCACTACGACCCGACGCACCTCGTCGTCACGGCCGCGGGCAATGTCGACCACACCAAGGTCGTCCGGCTCGTCCGCCGCGCCTTCGAGCAGGCCGGTGCCCTGGACGGCTCCGCAGCCACCCCGGTCGCCCCGCGCGCCGGCACCCGCACCATCCGCACCGCCGGCGCCGTCGAACTCCTCAACCGCAAGACCGAACAGGCCCATGTCATCCTCGGGATGCCCGGTATGGCCCGTACAGACGACCGGCGCTGGGCGATGAGCGTGCTGAACAGCGCCCTGGGCGGCGGGATGAGCTCCCGCCTCTTCCAGGAGGTCCGCGAGAAGCGCGGCCTGGCCTACAGCGTGTACTCGTACACCTCGGGCTTCGCCGACTGCGGGCTGTTCGGCGTGTACGCGGGCTGCCGCCCCGGCCAGGTCCACGACGTGCTCGGGATCTGCCGCGAGGAACTCGACAAGGTGGCCTCCGACGGCCTCACCGACGACGAGATCCGCCGCTCGATCGGCCAGCTCCGCGGCTCCATGGTCCTCGGCCTGGAGGACACCGGCGCGCTGATGCACCGCCTCGGCAAGAGCGAGCTGTGCTGGGGCGAGCAGATGTCGGTCGACGAGATGCTCGACCGGATCGCCGCGGTGACCCCGGACGAGGTGCGCGAGGTGGCCCGCGATGTACTGGGCGGACGGCCCTCGCTGTCCGTCATCGGTCCGCTCAAGGACCGGCAGGCCGACCGCCTCCGGGAGACGGTGGCCTGAGAGCGGGCAACGGCGGCACCGGGCGGCCGATGCCCGGTGCCGCGAGCAGGAAGACCGGAAACGAGGAGAGTAGCGAGATGAGCAGCAAGCTGCGGGTGGCGGTGCTGGGCGCCCACGGACGCATCGGCTCCGAGGCCGTACGCGCCGTCGAGGCAGCCGAGGACATGGAGCTGGTGGCCGCCCTGGACCGGGACAGCGCGCTCGACGAGCTGACCGCGTCGGGCACCCAGGTCGCCGTCGACCTGACCCACCCCGACTCGGTGATGGGCAACCTCGCCTTCTGCCTGGCCCACGGCATCCACGGGGTCGTCGGCACCACCGGCTGGACCGAGGAGCGCCTCGCGACGCTGCGCGAGCAGCTCGCCGCGTCACCCGCCACGGGTCTGCTGATCGCGCCGAACTTCTCCCTCGGCGCGGTGCTGACCATGCGGTTCGCCCAGCAGGCGGCCCGCTTCTTCGAATCGGCCGAGGTCATCGAGCTGCACCACCCGAACAAGGCGGACGCCCCGTCCGGTACGGCGGCCCGTACGGCGCATCTGATCGCCGAGGCCCGCGCGGCGGCCGGCAGCCCGGCCCAGCCGGACGCCACCAGCACGGCGCTGGACGGCGCCCGCGGCGCGGACGTCGACGGCATCCCGGTCCACTCCGTACGGCTGCGCGGACTGCTCGCGCACCAGGAGGTGCTGTTCGGCGGGGTGGGGGAGACCCTCACCATCCGCCACGACTCCCTGCACCACAGCAGCTTCATGCCGGGCATCCTGCTCGGCGTGCGCCGCGTGGTGACCACTCCGGGCCTGACGGTGGGCCTGGAAAACTTCCTCGACCTGGGCTGACGGGCAGAACCGACCGTGCGCGCAAAGATCACCTATTTCGTCCTCGCGGCGGTGCTGGTCGTCTACTTCGTCCTCGTCGGCAGCCGCGGTGTCATGCTCATCGAGCAGGGCACCGTGCTCACCGTCGCCTTCGGAGTCGCCGTCCTGATCCTGCCGTTCATCGGCCTCTGGTTCCTCTGGCACACCACCCAGTTCGCCCGCAAGGCCGGCATCCTGGCGCGCGAACTGGAGGCCGAGGGCGGGCTGCCGGTCGACGAGCTGCGGCGTACCCCCGGCGGCCGGATCGACCGCGACTCGGCCGACGAGGTCTTCGCCAAGCGGCAGGCCGAGACGGAGGACGCGCCCGGCGACTGGCGTACCTGGTTCCGGCTCGCGGTCGCCTACCACGACGCCCGCGACACCCCGCGCGCCCGTAAGGCCATGCAGCGCGCGATCGCCCTGCACGACAACGGGCCCGTACGGACCTGAATCCGTACGGGCCCGCTCCGGCGCCCGCCGGGACGGCCGCGGTGTGCCGCTCCCGGCCCGCGACGTCCCGCCGGACGGCGCCGTTCTCCGCTTTCGGTTTTTCGGAGTCTTCGGGTTTCCGCTTGCTACGGTCGGTACTCCGCCGCCCACGCCTCCAGCACATCCGCGGCCCGCTCGAACGCCTCCGGACGGGACAGGAAGTCACCGTTGTGGTCGGTGACCTGCACCCGCAGCGGCTCGCCCTGCACCCGGTGGATGATCAGGGCCTGCCCCTGCACGGTCCGAGGCAGCCCCAGCCAGCGCACCGGCTGCTGGACGGTACGGACCGCCGCGATGGCGCGCCACGGCTCCGTCGTCGTACGCAGCAGCCCCACCTGCCGCAGGCCGCTCGCGCTCACCCACACACCCATCCGCAGCAGTCGCACCGCGAAGGCGATCACGAGCGCCGCCACCGCCAGACAGCCCAGCGCCCCGGGCAGCGAACCGGCCAGCGCGATGATCACCGCGGAGAGCATCACGAACGAGGCGAGCAGCAGAAACACCGCCGCCGCCCCTACCCGCCATGGTCCTGGGCGGTAGGGACGGCGCCATTGGTCGGGCTCGTCATGGGGCAGCGGAGTCGATTCCGCCGCACGGTGGTCGAAGTCAAGATCGCGGTCGGCCGTCAAAAAGGGCAGGGGCACGGCTGATCCTCACTTACGGTCACTCTGTTGAAAGCTGTGACCGGTGAGGCTATCGGGACTCGCGGGGCGGAACCACTCGGCGGCTCCTCCCGCTCGGCCCGTTCAGCGGTGTGCGGCCTCGGACTGCTGCACCCGGCTCGTACCGGAGCTGTCCTGCTGAAGCGCGGGAACCCCGAACAGCAGGGCGCCGGCCAGGCCGCCCACCACCGTCAGGGTGATCATCGACTGCCCCACGAGCTGCGCACGGGACGCGCGCTCGCGCGGCGGGGGATTGACATTGCTGCGGAACCGGTCTGCCTCGGCAACGAAGGCGAACGGGACGGGCTCTCGCCGGCGGAACATGAGCGGGCTCTCCTAGGAACCTCGAAGTGGGCACTGTCACAGGGTTAGACGTCTAAGTCGTCCGTTTGGTGCCCGTTTTCAGTGACTTCTGTGAAAAATATCAACCGCCGTTCCGCTCCTGGACACCGGGGTCCGTTTTGTGCCCTACGCGGCATCACGCCGCATTTCCTGGAGTGTCAGTGGCGGGTCGTAGGCTGGGCGCTCACGAGGATCGAACGGAAGGAACCGCCGGTGTCCCACACACCCGCCGAGAGCGCCGAGGGCGCAGCCGCCAGTTTCCGGAGCGAGGTGACGGTCGAGCTGGTCAAGCACAGCGCGGCCGACAGCGACGTCCTGTGGGCGGCCCGCGTCTCCACGGCCGGCGAGCAGTCCCTGGAGGAGCTCCAGAAGGACCCGGAGCGCTCCAAGGGCCTGATCAACTTCCTCATGCGGGACCGGCACGGCAGCCCCTTCGAGCACAACTCGATGACCTTCTTCATCAGCGCGCCGATCTTCGTCTTCCGCGAGTTCATGCGCCACCGCGTCGGCTGGTCGTACAACGAGGAGTCCGGCCGCTACCGCCAGCTGGAGCCGGTCTTCTACGTCCCCGGTGAGTCCCGCAAGCTGGTCCAGCAGGGCCGCCCCGGGAAGTACGAATTCGTCGAGGGCACCCAGGCCCAGCACGAGCTCACCGGCCGGGTCATGGAGGACACCTACCGCCGGGCGTACGACGCGTATCTGGAGATGCTCGCCGCCGGTGTCGCCCGCGAGGTCGCCCGCGCGGTGCTCCCCGTCGGCCTGTACTCCTCCATGTACGCGACCTGCAACGCCCGTTCCCTGATGCACTTCCTGGGCCTGCGCACCCAGCACGAGCTGGCGGCCGTGCCGTCCTTCCCGCAGCGCGAGATCGAAATGGTCGGCGAGCAGATGGAGGCCCACTGGGCCAAGCTCATGCCGCTCACGTACGGCGCATTCAACGCGAACGGCCGCGTCGCTCCGTAAATCGCCAGGCGGCGGGCCGGATACCGCAGCGCGCAGCACAGCCATGTGAAGTGTCCGGATTGCGGCATTTTGCGAATTTCATCTACGCTGAATAAACGGACCCGGCACTGCTTGAACCCCCGAGCAGGCAGTGCCGGAGTCCACCTCCCTGCTCCCCGGAGGCGCATCCGGCGGTGAGCTACGAGTAGCGTGGGTGCCATGGCTCCGACTTCCACACCGCAAACGCCCTTCGGGCGGGTACTGACCGCCATGGTCACGCCGTTCACGGCGGATGGCGCCCTCGACCTCGACGGCGCGCAGCGGCTCGCCACCCACCTGGTGGACGCCGGCAACGACGGCCTCGTCGTCAACGGCACCACCGGAGAGTCCCCGACCACCAGCGACGCGGAGAAAGCGCAGCTCGTACGCGCCGTGGTGGACGCTGTCGGAGACCGCGCCTTTGTCGTCGCCGGAGCCGGCACCAACGACACCCGGCACAGCCTGGAACTCGCCCGCGCCGCCCAGGACGCCGGGGCGCACGGCCTGCTCGCGGTGACGCCCTACTACAGCAAGCCGCCGCAGGAAGGGCTCTTCCGGCACTTCACCGCGATCGCGGACGCCACCGAGCTGCCCGTCATGCTCTACGACATCCCCGGCCGCAGCGGTGTCCCGATCAACACCGAGACCATGGTCCGGCTCGCCGAGCATCCGCGGATCGTCGCCAACAAGGACGCCAAGGGCGACCTCGGACGCGCCAGCTGGGCGATCGCCCGCTCCGGCCTCGCCTGGTACAGCGGCGACGACATGCTCAACCTCCCGCTCCTCTCGGTCGGCGCCGTCGGCTTCGTCTCGGTCGTCGGGCATGTCGTCACCCCCGAGCTGAGGTCCCTGCTGGACGCCCACCTCAACGGCGACGTCACCAAGGCCACCGAGATCCACCAGAAGCTGCTGCCGGTCTTCACCGGCATGTTCCGCACCCAGGGCGTCATCACCACCAAGGCCGCGCTCGCGCTCCAGGGACTGCCCGCCGGGCCGCTCCGCCTGCCCCTGGTGGAGCTCGCCCCGGAGGAGACGGAGCAGCTCAGGCGAGATCTCGCCGCCGGCGGGGTACAGCTGTAACCACAGACTTCACAACTGAACACGGACAAACAACCGCCACACAGTAAGTGCACGAATGTCATACGCGCCACGTGCCGAGTCGGCACGTGGCGCGCATGGTGAGGAGAGTCTTTTGAGTCATCCGCATCCCGAGCTCGGCCGTCCGCCGAAGCTCCCCAAGGGCGGCCTGCGGGTCACCCCCCTCGGCGGCCTGGGCGAAATCGGCCGCAACATGACGGTCTTCGAATACGGCGGCCGGTTGCTGATCGTCGACTGCGGAGTGCTTTTCCCCGAGGAGGAGCAGCCCGGAATCGACCTGATCCTGCCGGACTTCACGTCCATCAGGGACCGCCTCGACGACATCGACGGCATCGTGCTCACGCACGGCCACGAAGACCACATCGGTGGTGTTCCGTTCCTCCTGCGCGAGAAGCCGGACATCCCCCTCATCGGCTCCAAGCTGACCCTCGCGCTCATCGAGGCCAAGCTCCAGGAGCACCGCATCCGCCCGTACACCCTCGAGGTCAAGGAGGGGCACACCGAGCGCATCGGCCCCTTCGACTGCGAGTTCGTGGCGGTCAACCACTCCATCCCGGACGCCCTCGCGGTGGCCATCCGCACTCCCGCGGGCATGGTCGTGCACACCGGTGACTTCAAGATGGACCAGCTGCCGCTGGACCGCCGGCTCACCGACCTGCGCGCCTTCGCGAGGCTCGGCGAGGAGGGCATCGACCTCCTCCTCTCCGACTCCACTAACGCCGAGGTCCCGGGCTTCGTCCCGCCCGAGCGCGACATCTCCAACGTGCTGCGCCAGGTGTTCGCGAACGCCCAGAAGCGCATCATCGTGGCCAGCTTCGCCAGCCATGTGCACCGCATCCAGCAGATCCTCGATGCGGCACACGAATACGGCCGCCGGGTCGCTTTCGTCGGCCGTTCGATGGTCCGCAACATGGGTATCGCCCGTGAGCTGGGCTATCTCAAGGTCCCGGCCGGCCTGGTCGTCGACGTGAAGACGCTCGACGACCTTCCCGACGACGAGGTCGTGTTGGTCTGCACGGGCTCGCAGGGCGAGCCGATGGCCGCGCTCTCCCGGATGGCCAACCGCGATCACCAGATCCGGATCGTCCCGGGCGACACGGTCATCCTGGCCTCGTCCCTCATCCCGGGGAACGAGAACGCGGTCTACCGCGTGATCAACGGCCTGACCAGGTGGGGCGCGGACGTCGTCCACAAGGGCAACGCCAAGGTCCACGTCTCGGGCCACGCCTCGGCCGGCGAGCTGCTGTACTTCTACAACATCTGCAAGCCGAAGAACCTGATGCCGGTGCACGGCGAATGGCGCCACCTGCGTGCCAACGCCGAGCTGGGTGCCCTGACCGGAGTACCGAAGGACCGGATTGTGATCGCCGAGGACGGCGTCGTGGTCGACCTGGTCAAGGGCGTCGCCAAGATCGTCGGCAAGGTCCAGGCGGGCTATGTCTACGTCGACGGCCTCTCGGTCGGCGATGTCACGGAGGCCCACCTCAAGGACCGCCGCATCCTGGGCGACGAAGGCATCATCTCGGTCTTCGTCGTCGTGGACAGCACCACCGGCAAGATCGTCGGCGGTCCGCACCTCCAGGCCCGCGGCTCCGGCATCGACGACGCGGCCTTCTCCGCGGTGATCCCCAAGATCGACGAGGCCCTGGCCAAGTCGGCCCAGGACGGCGTCGCGGAGCCCCACCAGCTCCAGCAGCTGGTCCGCCGCTCGGTCGGCAAGTGGGTGTCGGACAACTACCGCCGCCGCCCGATGATCCTTCCCGTGGTCGTCGAGGTCTGACGCACTGGGTCGTACGCACGTGCCCAAGCGGAGCGGGGCGCCCGGATTTGCATCCGGGCGCCCCGCTCCAGTAGGTTTACGTCTCCGCCCGAACGGGAACCGCAGAACGCTTCCGCGTCCGCAGGTTTTACCGAAAGGGACGGAAATCCGGCCCAGAGAAATCTGATAATGTCGGATCCGCCGAAAGGCAAAGCCCCTCCGACGGGTAATCGGAACCGAATTCGAACCGGAAACGGAACGGACCGGGTCTGATAGAGTCGGAAAGGCCGGAAAGCGAAAGCAGGAAGGCCGACCCCGATCTCACAGGGGGCCGGATACGGAAACGGATCTGGTACGGTGAGAAAGCGAAGAAGCCGGAAGGCGGAAACGCAGACCGGCGGA
>JOEL01000064.1 GCA_000720995.1 Streptomyces celluloflavus | reverse complement strand
ACCCGGAAGCTAAGCCTTTCAGCGCCGATGGTACTGCAGAGGGGACTCTGTGGGAGAGTAGGACGCCGCCGAACAAATTTTAAGCTCCGGTCTCTGAACTTTTTGGTTCAGAGACCGGAGCTTTTTTGCGTTCCGGAGCGGCTCGGTACGCTCGGGGCATGCGCTACGACCTGGTCATTTTTGATAACGACGGTGTTCTGGTGGACAGCGAGCCGATCTCCAACCGGATCCTCGCCGACTACCTCACCGAATTGGGTCACCCCACCACGTACGAGGATTCGCTCCGCGACTATTTGGGCGCGGCCGTGCACCGTATTCACGACCTGGTTCTGGAGCGTTCCGGTGAGCGGCTGCCGGCCGGTTTCGACGAGAGCTTTCATGCCCGGGTGTTCGAGGCGTTCCGCGCGCAACTGGAGCCCGTACCGGGTGTCGGTGAGGTGTTGCGGGAGCTGGCCGCGGACGGGGTGCCGTACTGCGTCGGGTCGTCCGGGAGCCATGAGCGGATCCGGGTGGCGCTGAACGGGACGGGGCTGTTCGCGTGGTTCGGGGAGGAGCGGATCTTCTCGTCGCAGGATGTGGGGCGCGGGAAGCCGGCGCCGGATCTGTTTCTGCACGCGGCGAAGGTGATGGGGGTGCCGCCCGGGCGGTGCGCGGTGGTCGAGGACAGCCCGCTGGGGGTGCGGGCGGCTCTGGCCGCGGGGATGGATGTTTACGGCTTCACGGCGATGACACCGGGGGAGCGGCTGACCGGGGCCACCGCGCTGTTCTCCGAGATGAAGGAGCTGCCGCGGCTCCTCCAGTAGGCCGCCGGCCGGCCCGCCTGCCGTACGTGCACACCTGCCTGTGCCTGCCGTACGCGTACGCCGGCACCCCCCGGCGGAATTGGCTGTGTGATCCATCTACCCAGCGGTAGCGGGGAGTTCTAGGCTGAGCGGCCATGACGGCCCCTCTGGTTCCAGGAGCGCAGCTGCGGCACGGCCGGGTCTCGCTTGCGCTGAGCTTCTTCGTCCAGGGCGCGGTCTTCGCCCTCCTGGTGACCCGAATACCGGCGATCCAGCAGCGCTATGGGATCTCGGACGGGCTGCTGCCCGCCTTCCTGGCGGCGGTGCCGGTGCTCGCGGGCGTCGGCAGTTTGGTCACCGAGCACCTGGTCAAGCGGGTGCGGCCCAGCAGGGTGCTGCGGGGAGTGCAGCCCGTGGTGTGCCTGGCGCTGCTGGCCGTCGGGTCGGCCGGCGGGCTGGCGCAAGTGGCCGTGGCGCTGGCGGCGTTCGGGCTGCTGGTGGGGGCGCTGGACGCCTCGATGAACATGCTCGGGGTGAGTTTGCAGCGCGCGTACGGGCGGAGCATCATGCTCGGCTTTCACGCCGCGTACAGCCTGGGCGGCATCGTGGGGGCCTCGCTGGCCTGGGTGGGGGCGCACTGGCAGCTGTCGCTGGAGGTGCTGTACGGGCCGGTGGTGGCGGTGTTGGTGCCGTTGGCGCTGGTCGTGGGCCGGTGGTTCGTGGACCGCGACCCCGGGGGTGCGCAGGGCGGTCCGGCAGTGACCGGTGAGGCCAAGACCCCTCCCGTTGTGATGAAGCTGCTGTTGCCGCTGTGTCTGGTGATGGCGTTCGCGTACATCGGGGATTCGACGGTCTCCAACTGGAGCGCGAAGTACTTGCAGGATGTGCTGGGCAGTTCGGAGCAGCTCGCGACCGTGCCGTACAACGTCTATATGGTCACCACGCTGCTGGGGCGGTCGGTCGGCGATCTGGGGGTGCGGCGGTTCGGGGCGGTGGCCGTGGTGCGGACCGGGACGGTGGTCGCGGCGGTCGGTTTCGCGGTGGTGGCGGTGGCGCCCGGCGCGTGGGCGGGGATGGCGGGGTTCACGCTGCTCGGGCTGGGGCTGTGTGTGATCGTGCCGCAGACTTTCGCGGCAGCCGGGCGGCAGGCTGGTGAGAAGTTGGGCCCCGAAGCTTCGGATATGGCCATTGCGCGACTGAATATCTTCAACTACGTGGGCTTTCTGGTCGGTTCACCGCTGGTCGGTGCGCTCGGTGATGCCTGGAGCTACCGCGGGGCGATGCTCGTACCGATGGCCCTGGTGCTGGTGACGCTGGTGTACGCCCGCTCGTTCGGGTCATCGTCGGCCCGGTACGGTGACGGGCATGAGCGGCCGCGCACAGCTGATGTGGGACGAGGCAGTAACGGGCTATGACTTCGGGCCCGGACATCCGATGGACCCGGTCCGGCTCGCGCTGACCATGCGGCTGGTGGAGGCGTACGGGCTCGACCGGGGCCCGCTGGAGGTGGTCGCGGCCGCGGCGGCCGGGGACTCCACGCTGCGGCTGGTGCACCGTGCGGACTATCTTGACGCGGTCCGCCGCGCGTCGGCCGACCCCGCCTCGGCGGACATCTCGTACGGCCTGGGGACGGTGGACGACCCGGCGTTCGCGGGGATGCACGAGGCGTCGGCGCTGATCGCCGGGCAGTCGGTCGGCGCGGCGGAAGCGGTCTGGGGTGGTGCCGCGCTGCACGCGGTGAACTTCGCCGGCGGGCTGCACCACGCGATGCCGGGCGGCGCGGCCGGTTTCTGCGTCTACAACGACGCGGCGCTGGCGATCGCCTGGCTGCTGGAGCTGGGCGCGCGGCGGGTCGCGTATGTGGATGTGGACGTCCACCACGGTGACGGGGTGCAGGCGGCGTTCTGGGACGACCCGCGGGTGCTGACGATCTCGCTGCACGAGCATCCCCGGACACTCTTTCCGGGGACCGGATGGCCGACGGAAACCGGCGGGGCCGGTGCGGAGGGCAGCGCGGTGAATGTGGCGCTGCCGGCCGGGACCGGTGACGCGGGGTGGCTGCGGGCCTTTCACGCGGTGGTGCCGGAGCTGCTCGGCGCGTTCCGGCCGGATGTGATCGTCTCGCAGCACGGCGCGGATACCCACTTCGATGACCCGCTCGCGCATCTGGCGGTCAGCGTCGACGCGCAGCGGGCGGTGGCCATGTCCTGCCACGAGCTGGCGCACGAGCACGCGGCCGGTCGGTGGGTTGCGCTCGGTGGCGGCGGCTATGCGGTGGTGGACGTGGTGCCGCGCAGTTGGACGCATCTGACGGCGATCGCGGCCGGCCGGCCGATCGACCCGGGCACGCCGGTGCCCGAGGCATGGCGGCACGAAGTGTTCCGCAGGACGCGGCAGTTGGCGCCGCAGCGGATGACGGACGGGCGTGAGCCGCGCTGGCGGGACTTCGCCGACGGCGGCTACGACCCCGCCGACCGGCTGGACCAGGCGGTGCTGGCCACCCGCCGGGCGGTGTTCCCGGCGCACGGGCTGCTGCCGTAGGCCGGGTCCGCGACGGACGGCAGCGGTAGCCAGGGCTGTTGGGGTTGTCGGGGCGTAGCGCCGCACGGTGGGCCGGGACCGAGGCGTGGCCGGACCGGCTCCCTACGGCCGCGGGTGGCGCCACGCCCACGGATGTGTGACTACCTGTCGGTTCGGGCATCCGGCGCGCGGCCAACGGGCCAGTATGGGCCGGGTGTCGGGGACCGGTGCGCTGCGGGCGCATCTGATCGAGGCGCGGCTCGCGGGGACGATCGCGACCCCGCGCGAGAAGAGTCTGGGCCGCTACCGGCTCTTCGCGGCGCGTGACCCCCGGGCGTTGCTCGGGCTGGAACCCGAACGGGACTGGTCGGTCGGGGAAGTTCTGCGACTCATGGGGCGGGAGTGCGGGGTTTCGGTCGATCCCGCGCATACTTCCGGCCCCGACGAGATCGATCCTGATCGTACGATCGCGGCGCTGGACCGTTTTGCCGAGCGGGTCGGCGAGGCGGCCGACCGGCGGGCGCCGGTGCTGATCGGCACCGGCCATCCGCACCGGCTGCTGGAGTTCTACGCCGTACTGGCAGACGCTCTCTCGTCAGCGGGCTGCACCGTCCTCACCCCGGCGTATGGCAGCAGTATCGACATGACGACCCGGTTCGGGCTACGTACGTACACCCTTGAGTACGTACGAGGAGTCGCGATGATGCGCGAGCCCGGCGTGCGGGGCGCACCGGATGTGGGGGGCGTGCACACCCATTCGCCGCTTCCGGTGCGTACCGTCCTCGGCGCCGCGGCGGACGCCATGGGGCCACTGCCGGGTCTGGTCATCGGGGACCACGGATGGGTCTGCGGGGCAGGTCAGCTGGGCATCGAGGCCATTGGGCTGGCGGATACGGACGATCCCGCGCTGTTCGTCGGCCAGGCGGAGGGACGGGTGTCGGTGGCCGTTCCGCTCGATGATGCCGTGCGATCCGTCTCCTATCTGCCACTGGTGCGATATGTGCTCAATCAGGCGTATCTGTCACGGTAGGCGGCTGTTCACAGCTCCTCTTCCCCACTCGCATCACCCGCCCCTAATCTGGGGAGTGAGCGCATAGCGACGAAGAGTCACCGGAGGGGAAGCCGGTGCCCGTCTTATGCGGAAGGTGCAGGTGTGTCATGGCTGCGGACCAGAGGCCTCTCAACGAGGTCGTGTTTCTGACGGTGGCGGAAGTAGCTACCGTGATGCGTGTGTCGAAGATGACCGTGTACCGCTTGGTGCACAGCGGTCATCTGCCCGCGATCCGGGTGGGGAGGTCCTTCCGGGTTCCGGAGCAGGCGGTTCACGACTACCTCCGCGAGTCGTACGTGGGGGTGGAATCGGCCTGAGGGGCCTGTGGTGACCCTCGGATTACGCCGTACGCCCGGCGCCGGGTAGGCTGGCCCGATGTAGGTAGTGTGGGCTCGGACGCCCCGCACCGAGTGATTCGAAGTAAGCGAGGGTAGTCGTGGGCTCTGTTATCAAGAAGCGGCGCAAGCGGATGGCCAAGAAGAAGCACCGCAAGCTGCTCAAGCGCACCCGCGTTCAGCGTCGTAACAAGAAGTAAGCGACGCTGATCGCGATTTCGCAGCCCCCCATCACCTCTGTGTGGTGGGGGGCTGCGGTGCGTTCATGGCCCGAATGGGCGGTGCGCGGGCAGGAAATGCGGCCAGGGCATCGTGTGGTCATCACAGCGCAACACCGACCCGATAGCGTGACGGGCACAGCTCGGCTCAGGTGAAGGCCGAGGGCGGGAAGGAAGGGCTGATCTTGGGCAAGGTCGTGCTCGTCACGGGAGCCGCGCGGCAACTGGCGGGCCGGTTCGTCCGCCGTATCCAGCGTGACCCCGACGTCGATCGGGTGATCGGTGTCGATGCCGTGCCCCCGGAGCACCATTTGGGTGGCGCCGAATTCCTCAAAGCCGATATCCGGCATCCGACGATTGCCCGGGTCCTGGCCGAGACGGGTGTCGACACCGTTGTCCATATGGACATCAACGGCACGCCCCTGGGCAGCCGTGGCGGTCGCGCCGTGGTGAAGGAAACCAATGTCATCGGGACCATGCAGCTGCTCGGCGCCTGTCAGAAGGCGCCGAATGTGCAGCGACTGGTCGTCAAATCCAGTACGAGCGTCTACGGCTCCGCGCCCCGCGACCCGGCGGTCTTCACCGAGACCACCCCGCCGAAGTCGCTGCCCGGCGGCGGCTTCGCCAAGGACGCCGTCGAGGTCGAGGGGTACGTCCGGGGCTTCGCCCGGCGCCGGCCCGATGTGGCGGTGTGCGTACTGCGCTTCGCGAACATCCTCGGGCCGTGCGCGGACTCGCCGCTCGCCGAGTACTTCTCGCTGCCCGTCCTGCCCACGGTCCTCGGCTACGACCCGCGGCTCCAGTTCGTTCACGAGGACGACGCGATCGAGGTCCTGCGGATCGCCGCCTCCGCGCCACGCCGCGGCACGCTCAACAGCGGCACGTTCAATATCGCCGGGGACGGTGTGCTGCTGCTCTCGCAGACCTCCCGGCGGCTCGGACGGCCCACTCTGCCGCTGTTCCTGCCGACGGTGATGTGGGCCGGTACGGCGCTGCGGGCCATCGGTATCTCGGACTTCTCGCCGGAACAGATCCGGATGCTCACGCACGGCCGGGTCGTCCAGACGACACAGATGCGCGAGACACTGGGGTTCCAGCCGCAGTACACGACGGCGGAGACCTTTGCGGAGTTCGCCGGCAGCCGGGGACCCGGGCTGCTGCCGCCGGAGTCCCTCGCCCGTACCGTCGACCGGCTCGCCGCCGTGCTGCCCGCACGCGCGGCCCGACCCAGTGAGGAGTTCACCCACGATGGCGGACGCCAAGGTCATTCCCTTCGGTGAGGAGCCTCGGGCGCGCAGAAAGTCCCTGCGGGCCGGGCGTGCGGGGCGCGGTCCGGTGCTGGCGCCCGTACCGGAGGCGCGGACCGGGCCCGACGAGCCGGCGGAGCCCGGCCGCCCGGCGGAGCGTCCCGCGCGCTCCCTGGACGAGCGGATCGCGGGCGGGCTGAACTTCCTGCGCCGGCGGATCACCGGCGACTACGAGATCGACGACTTCGGCTACGACGAGGAGCTGACCGACCAGGTCCTGATGTCGCTGCTGCGGCCGCTGGCCGAGAAGTACTTCCGGGTCGAGGTGCGGGGCATCGAGAACATCCCCGGGAAGGGCGGCGCGCTGATCGTCGCCAATCACTCCGGGACGCTGCCGCTGGACGGCTTGATGCTTCAGGTCGCGGTGCACGACAATCACCCGGCCCAGCGGCATCTGCGGCTGCTGGCGGCCGATTTGGTCTTTGTGCTGCCGGTGATAAACGAGCTGGCGCGCAAGGCCGGGCACACCCTCGCCTGCGCGGAGGACGCGCAGCGGCTGCTGGAGCGCGGTGAGGTCGTCGGGGTGATGCCGGAGGGCTTCAAGGGCATCGGCAAGCCCTTCGCGGACCGCTACAAGCTCCAGCGCTTCGGGCGGGGCGGTTTCGTCTCGACGGCGCTGAAGGCCGGTGTGCCGATCGTGCCGTGCTCGATCGTGGGCGCGGAGGAGATCTACCCGATGATCGGGAACGCCAAGACGCTGGCGCGGGTGCTGGGCATTCCGTATTTCCCGGTCACGCCGACCTTCCCGTGGCTGGGGCCGCTGGGCGCGGTGCCGCTGCCGACGAAGTGGACGATCCAGTTCGGCGAACCGATCGCCACGGACGGCTATTCGCCGGAGGCGGCCGACGATCCGATGCTGATGTTCAACCTGACCGACCAGGTTCGCGAAACGATTCAGCACACGCTCTACAAGCTGCTGGTGCAGCGACGCTCGGTGTTCTTCTGAGGGAAGGACCGGAAGAACACCGAGCGCGCCGCTGATACCGCTTCAGTCCGCTTCGGGCGGCCGCCTGCCGCGGACTGTTCCGTGCTACTTCGTCAGGTCCTCGCCGTCGATGCCCAGACCGGGAAGCAGTCCCGGGATCAGCGGCGGGAGGGTGACGGCGGGCTGACCGGGGGCGTCCTTGCCCTTGCCGTGGCTGTGGTCAGCGGGTGGTGCCGGACTGCTCCCCTTGGCCGGCGGGGCCAGCAGGCCGCCCGTGTCGCCGCCGAGCAGGCCGTCGTCCTGGGACGGCGAGGCCGACGGGCGGGGGGCGTGCCCCTCGCTGCGGTGTCTGCCGGTGCCGGGCCCGATATCGGCGGGTGCCGAGTGACCGCGGTGGCCGGATTCGGTGCCCGCGGTGCTGGGTGCCACGCGGTGGCGGCTCTTGCTGCCCGGGGCGGATGGCAGCAGTGAGCGCAGCGGACCGACCTCGTCGTCTATGGCGTCGAAGACCGAGCTGACCTGGTCGCGGACGTCCATGAGCTGCACCGGGAGCCGGTCGCGCAGCTGTGTCCAGGTGTCCCGGTGCGACTTGGTGAAGGAGTTCAGCGCCTGGATGGGGTCGAGCGAGCCGTCGCGTGCGTACGCCTCGTGCAGCAGGCGGTGGCCTTCTCCGGCGTCGTGCTCGACGCCGTTGAGCGCCTTGCGGACCTCGCCCAGCGATTCGTGGTCGAGGTCGGCGATGCGGCCGCGCTCCATCAGGCGTCGGGCCTCCATCATGCGCATGGACGCCTGGTCGAGGTAGAGCTGCCCGCGGTCGGAGTCGTCGTCGGCCATGCCGAGTCTGAGGTCCTCCATACCGCGCTTGAGGCCGTACAAGGAGTCGCCGGGTAGTGCGTCGGAGCTGGCCGCCGCGACGCCGGTGAACGCCCCGGCGGCGACGCCGACCGTCAGCCCGCCCGCCGCCAGCCCTTTGGAGAGCCGGGAGCGCGGCCGCAGCCGGCCGATCGATTTCGCCGCGCGGTGCGCGCCTTTGGCGGCGCGCTGCTCGGGCACCCTGGCACCGTCGGACGGAGCGCCTTCGGCGAAGGCGGCCTCCATCGCGGCGATGAGCTGGGCGCGCTGGACTGTTTTGACCTCGGTGGCCATCTCCGGCCTCGGGAGCCTCCCGAGGCCGTCGGCGACCGCCAACAGCCGTGCTTCTCCCGGCGTCTGCGCCGGTGTGTCGACCTGGTCCTCGGCCGCCGAGTCCTGGAGGTCCTGCTCCTCCAGGGACTGGGCGAAGGCGTTGGCCCGCCGGTGCACCGAGACATTCGCGATCACGGGCGGCACCTCCTCTCGTCATCCCGCTCGACTCCCCGGACTGGCTTTGACCATCCAGACGGACCGGACGGTTGCACGCCGTAATACGCGGCCACTCGTTCGAGTGAGAGGCAGCGGATACGGCGTGACCGCATGGAGCCTGCATTCCGCACAACGAGCGGTTCGGCACTCGGGTTACGCACTCACGATGATCTGACCGACCGGGCACACGCGGTCACCAAGAGTAAGCGAGGGGTGGTGTGGAAGGGGGCTGCCGGGGATGGTGGCAGGCGTCAGCGGGCGTCTTCCGGGAGGAGCCGCGCCAGGGTGCGCACGGCCCGGTACTGGAGGGTCTTGATCGCGCCCTCGTTCTTTCCCATCACGCGGGCGGTCTCGGCGACCGAGAGGCCCTGGAGGAAGCGCAGGGTGACGCATTCCTGCTGTTGGGGGTTGAGCTTGCGGACCGCCTCCAGCAGGGCGGCGTTGGACAGCGATTCGAGGACCGAGTCCTCGGGGCTGCGCTCGACCTCGTTGGCGTCGAGCATCTCGCCGGTGGTGACTTCCAGGCGGAAGCGAGAGGACTTGAAATGGTCGGCGACGAGGTTGCGGGCGATGGTCACCAGCCAGGCGCCGAAGTCACGGCCCTGCCAGGTGAAGGTGCCGATGCGGCGCAGGGCGCGCAGGAACGTCTCGCTGGTGAGGTCCTCGGCCGTGGCCCGGCCGCCGACGCGGTAGTAGATGTAGCGGTAGACCGTGTCGGCGTACTGGTCGTAGAGGCGGCCGAACGCCTCGGCCTCGCCGGCCTGGGCGCGTTCGACGAGATCCATCATGCGACGGCTGTCGCTGTCGGCGGGGCGACGGGCGGTGGACGTGCCGACGCCGGAGCGCCGGGTTCTGCCGGCGGCCTTGCCGACCGCAGTACTACCGTCGGCCAAGGAGTAGCAGGGGCCGGCGGGGACGGCTGAGGCGATTGCGGGGACGGCGTACGCGGTGGGGACAAAACTGCGCAGGTGGTCGACGAGTGTCGTACGCAGCGTAGCCAGGCCCGAGGCGTCAACCCCGACGTGTGGGTACACGGGACTCCCAGAGGCAGAGCTTCCATCACGTGCAGTGCGGGACCATTCACCCGTCGTAGGGACGTGTGGGTTCCGGATTGCGTCTGAGGAGAATAACGCTTCGTACAGGCAGCGCTACACCCAGTTGCTCAAATCATCGATTACTTACGGTCCGTGCCGGGTTGGTTGCGGATCGAGTATCGAATACTGGGCAACTCTTGATCGGAAGGGAACGTAATCTGCCTGGTTGGAGGGCGTGTTGTGGTTACCCGGTGGCAACAGGACTGCCGGGAGAGTTGCCGGGGTAGGCAGCGGGGATGGCCCGCTGCGCTGCCCCGTGATCAACCCTGGTCAGCGGCGGCGGCGCTGGAGCGCGACCGCGGCGGCGGCGCCGCCCGCGAGGGCGCCCACGACGGCCGCCGCCGGAATGCCGACCCGGACCGCCTTGCGGCCCGTCCGGTAGTCGCGCAGCCGCCAGCCGTGCTCCCGGGCGTGCTTGAGCAGCCGGCTGTCGGGATTGATCGCGTACGGATGCCCGACCAGCGAGAGCATCGGGATGTCGTTGGCGGAATCGCTGTAGGCGGCGCAGTGCGACAGGTCCAGGCCCTCGGCCGCGGCGAGGGCGCGGACGGCCTCGGCCTTGGCCGGGCCGTGCAGCGGTTCGCCCACCAACTTGCCGGTGTAGACGCCGCCGACGGATTCGGCGACGGTGCCCAGCGCGCCGGTCAGGCCGAGCCGGCGGGCGATGATCGTCGCGGTCTCGACCGGGGCCGCGGTCACCAGCCAGACCTTCTGGCCGGCGTCGAGGTGGGCCTGGGCGAGCGCGCGGGTGCCGGGCCAGACGCGCTCGGCCATGTACTCGTCGTAGATCTCCTCGCCCATCGACATCAACTCGGCGACGCGGTGGCCCTGGACGATGGAGAGCGCGCTGTTGCGGACGTCCGCCATGTGCTCGGGGTTCTCCGAGCCGGCCAGCCGGAAGTAGATCTGCTGCCAGGCGAAGCGGGCCAGATCGCGCTTGTGGAAGAAGTGGCGTTTGTACAGGCCGCGGCCGAAGTGGAAGAGGGCCGCGCCCTGCATGACGGTGTTGTCGAGGTCGAAGAAGGCGGCGGCGGAGGTGTCCCCGACGACCGGGAACTCGGGCTCCCGCGGGGTCTCGTCGAGGGCCTCGGCGGCGGCGGGCGCTTCCTGGGTGGACTTCCGGGCGGCCTCGGCCGCGGCCTCGCCGGCCAGCACGCTGCGGGCGGTGGCGGGTCGTCTGCGGCGGGTGAACCATCCCGTGGGGAAGTGCGTTCCGGAGGGGCTCCTACCAGGGCGGTGATCGGGCGACGGGTGGGCCATGCGGCTAGCCTAGCCAGTTTGTTCGGAGCTTCCGGTTACGGCGGTATGTCCGGCAGGCCGGGGGCGGCCGACGGGCGTGTTACGGCCACCAGGAGGCGGTACCGCGGGGGCGCGCGGGTTCAGGCGCCCAGTGCCGAGCGCAGGCGCTCGGGGTTCACCCGCCAGAAGTCGTGCTGTGCGCCGTCGACGAGGACGACCGGAATTTGCTCCCAGTACTTGCGGTGCAGTTCGGCGTCCTCGGTGATGTCCTTCTTCTCCCAGGACGCGCCCGTCTCGGCGCACACCTTCTCGATCACGGCCTGTGCGTCGTCGCACAGGTGGCAGCCCGGCTTCCCGATGAGGGTGACCAGGCGCTCGGCGGGGTTTTTGCGGGTGCTGCGGCTGAACAAGGGGGCCATGCGGCCATTGTGCCTGGCTCGCGGCGGTGCGCCGGCGGCCCGTGGTCGATTACCATCGGTGGGCGATTTGTAGGTTTCCGGGGGATATAGCGGTGAGGAGTGGAGGCGCGTGCTCCCGCGTTGCCGGTGCGAAGCGGGTGAACGGCGTGGCGGTGGAGTTGGTTCCGCGAACCCTCGGAAAAGCTGCGTGACCCCGGTCACTTTGGGCGGACAAAGCGGACACCATCTTTGTGCACGCGTTCACAAAGACATAGCCTGCTGTGGACGGGGCGGTCCGGGGACAGACGGCCGCCCGCAGCCCCGCTCTACCCGCAGGAGCACCGTGGCAACTGGCCGAACTCACCGACCGGCGACCCGAAGCCGAGGCATTCCCGAGGCCACCGTCGCCCGTCTCCCGCTGTATCTGCGTGCCCTGACCGCGCTCTCCGAGCGCTCGGTCCCCACGGTCTCCTCCGAGGAGCTCGCGGCCGCGGCGGGAGTAAATTCCGCCAAACTCCGCAAGGACTTCTCCTACCTCGGCTCGTACGGAACCCGGGGTGTCGGCTACGACGTGGAGTACCTCGTCTACCAGATCTCGCGTGAGCTCGGCCTGACCCAGGACTGGCCCGTCGTCATCGTCGGTATCGGCAACCTCGGCGCGGCGCTCGCCAACTACGGCGGCTTCGCCTCCCGTGGCTTCCGCGTCGCCGCGCTGATCGACGCCGACCCTGCCATGGCCGGCAAGCCCGTCGCGGGCATCGCGGTGCAGCACACCGACGAGCTGGAGCAGATCATCGCCGACAACGGCGTCTCCATCGGTGTCATCGCGACGCCGGCGGGCGCGGCCCAGCAGGTCTGTGACCGTCTGGTCGCCGCCGGTGTCACCTCGATCCTCAACTTCGCGCCGACCGTACTGACCGTCCCGGACGGGGTGGACGTACGGAAGGTCGATCTCTCCATAGAGCTCCAGATCCTCGCCTTCCACGAGCAGCGCAAGGCGGGCGAGGACGCCGCGCACGACGGCGGGCGGACGGCCCCGGCGGTCCGCGCCGCCACCGTCGCGGCGGATCGCAAGGGACCTGACGGGGATGTGCCCGCCGTGATGCCGGCATGAGTCTTCTCGTTGTCGGGCTGAGCCACCGCAGTGCGCCGGTGAGCGTGCTGGAGCGGGCCGCGCTGGCCCCCGAGGTGCGCGGCAAGCTGCTCCAGGACGCGGTGTCGGCGGAGCCGGCCGGCGAGTCCGCGGTGCTCTCCACCTGTAACCGCATCGAGCTCTACGCCGACGTGGACAAGTTCCACGCCGGGGTCGCCGAGCTGTCCACCGTGCTGGCCCGCCACGGCGGCGCCGGTCTGGAGGAGCTCACCCCTTATCTCTACGTCCACTACGAGGACCGCGCCGTCCACCACCTGTTCTCGGTGGCCTGCGGGCTGGACTCGATGGTCGTCGGCGAGGGCCAGATCCTCGGGCAGATCAAGGACGCGCTAGCCGTCGCGCAGGAGCAGCACACCGCGGGCCGGCTGCTCAATGACCTCTTCCAGCAGGCCCTGCGGGTCGGCAAGCGCGCCCACAGCGAGACCGGGATCGACCGGGCCGGACAGTCGCTGGTCACCTTCGGCCTGGAGCAGCTGGCCGGCGACCGGGACGTCGCGGCGTGGGCCGGCGGCAAGCGGGCGCTGGTGATCGGCGCGGGTTCGATGTCCTCGCTGGCCGCCACCACCCTCGCGCGGGCCGGTGTCGGCGAGCTGGCGGTGGCCAACCGCACCGTCGAGCGGGCCGAGCGGCTGACCCGGATCCTGACCGAGCCGGGCGGCCCCGGCGCCGCGCACGGGCTGAGCGCCCGCGCGGTGCCGATGGACGCCGTCGCGGCGGAGCTGGCGCGCGCGGACGTGGTCATCTCCTGCACGGGTGCGGCCGGGCTCCAGCTGACGGGTGCGGCGGTCGAGGCCGCGGTCCGCGGGCGCGGCGGGGACCTGTCGCTGCTCGACCTTGCGATGCCGCGCGACATCGATGCCGCGGTGCACCGGATCGAGGGTGCGCACCTCGTCGACATCGAGTCGCTGGCCGACGCGTCCGCCACGGCCGCCGATCGGCCGGAGTCCTCGGCGGGGGCGGTGACGGCCGATGTGGAAGCGGTGCGCGGCATCGTCTCCGAGGAGGTCGCCGCCTTCGGTGCCGCCCAGCGGGCCGCGCACATCACTCCTACCGTGGTCGCCCTGCGCACCATGGCCGCGGACGTCGTCGCGGGCGAGATCGCCCGGCTCGACGGCCGCCTCCCCGACCTGGACGACAAGCAGCGCGCCGAGATCACCCAGACCGTGCGCCGCGTCGTCGACAAACTCCTGCACGCGCCCACCGTGCGGGTCAAGCAGCTCGCGAGCGAGCCCGGTGGTGCCGGGTACGCGGACGCGCTGCGGGAACTCTTCGATCTGGACCCCCAGACGGTCGCCGCCGTCAGCAGGGCCGACACGCGGGCCGAGAGGCCCGATGCAGCACGGGAGCGGGCATGACTGACAGCACTATGAGGGCCCTGAGGCTGGGTACGCGGCGGAGCAAGCTCGCCATGGCCCAGTCCGGACACGTCGCCGAGGCGGTGCGCGAGCTGACGGGCCGCCCCGTCGAGCTGGTGGAGATCACCACGTACGGCGACACCTCCCGCGAGCACCTCGCGCAGATCGGCGGCACCGGCGTCTTCGTCTCCGCGCTGCGCGACGCCCTGCTCGCAGGGGAGATCGACTTCGCCGTCCACTCGCTCAAGGACCTGCCCACCGCGCAGCCCGGGAACCTGACGCTGGCCGCCGTGCCGGTGCGCGTGGACCCCCGGGACGCGCTGATCGCCCGGGACGGGCTGACCTTCGAGGAGCTGACCGCCGACGAGGGCCGGGTGGCGCGCATCGGCACCGGCTCGCCGCGTCGTATGGCGCAGCTGAACGCCTGGGCCAGGTCGCTCGGCCGGCGCGTGGAGACCGTACCGATCCGCGGGAACATCGACTCCCGGCTCGGCTTCGTCGAGAAGGGCGAGCTGGACGGGATCGTCCTGGCCGCCGCCGGGCTCACCCGGATCGGCCGGATCGACGAGGCGACGCAGCTGCTGTCGCCCGACGTAGTTTTGCCCGCCCCCGGCCAGGGGGCCCTGGCGGTCGAGTGCGCTGCGGTCAACGCAGACCTCGCCGCCCAGCTCGCCGAGCTCGACGACCCGTTCACCCGGGCCGCCGTGACCGCCGAGCGTTCCCTGCTCGCCGCCCTGGAGGCCGGCTGCTCCGCACCTGTGGGTGCGCTGGCCGACCTGCGGGCCGACGAACAGGCTGCCACCGAAATGCGCCTGCGCGGCGTCGTCGGTTCGACCGACGGCAGCGTGCTGGTGCAGCTGTCCACCACCGGGCACGTACCCGCCTCTCCCGACGACATGACGGCCCCGCTGAACATGGGCCGTGAACTCGCCGCCGAGATGCTCGCAAAGGGTGCGGCCGGTCTTATGGGGGAGCGAGCACTTTGAACCCCACCGCCCCTAACCACTCCGCCTCCGGTCAGGTCACCTTCCTGGGTGCCGGGCCGGGAGACCCGGGTCTGCTGACGCTGCGTGCCGTGGAGGCGCTGTCGCACGCGGATGTGCTGATCGCCGACCCGCAGGTGCTGGACGTCGTCCGGGTGCATGCGCGCGCGCATGTGGACACACCACTCCAGGCATCAGCTGACGAGACGTCAATTCCCGTCACCTCCACCGACGTTTCGTCGATTCGGAACACCGCCAATCTTGTCATGGCGGCCGCCCGCGCCGGCAAGCGGGTGGTGCGTGCCGTGACCGGTGACCCCGGTCTGGACGGGTATGTCGCCGAGGAGATGCTGGCGTGCGCCGCCGAGGGCATCGTCTTCGAGGTCGTACCCGGTGTCGCCACCGCGGTCGGCGTGCCCGCGTACGCCGGTGTGCCGCTGCGGGACGCGCAGGGCACGGACGTGCGCTTCATCGACGCCCGCAGTGCCGATGACCGTTGCTGGTCCGAGCTGGGCACCAGCGACGCCACGGCCGTCGTCTCCACCACGCTGGACTCGGTGGCCGCGGCCGCCGCCGAGCTGGTGGCCGCGGGCCGCAAGCCCGATACCCCGCTGTCCGTCACGGTCGCCGGCACCACCACCCGCCAGCGCACCTGGAACGCGACCCTCGGGTCCGTCGCCCAGGTGCTCAAGGCCGCCAAGGTGCTGCCGTCACCGGACGGCGGCCAGCCGGTCATAGCCGTGGTCGGTGAGCGCAGCGCCGCGGCGCAGCGGGGCCAGCTGTCGTGGTTCGAGTCCAAGCCGCTCTTCGGCTGGCGGGTGCTCGTACCGCGGACGAAGGAGCAGGCCGCGTCGCTCTCCGACCAGCTCGTCTCGTACGGCGCGGTGCCGCACGAGGTCCCGACGATCGCCGTCGAACCGCCGCGCACCCCGCAGCAGATGGAGCGCGCGGTCAAGGGCCTGGTGACCGGCCGCTACGAGTGGATCGCCTTCACCTCGGTCAACGCCGTCAAGGCCGTCCGGGAGAAGTTCGAGGAGTACGGCCTGGACGCCCGCGCGTTCGCCGGGATCAAGGTCGCCGCGGTCGGCGAGCAGACCGCCAGGGCGCTGGTCGACTTCGGTGTGAAGCCGGACCTGGTGCCCTCCGGTGAGCAGTCGGCCGCCGGTCTGCTGGAGGACTGGCCGCCCTACGACCCGGTCTTCGACCCGATCGACCGGGTCTTCCTGCCGCGCGCCGACATCGCCACCGAGACCCTGGTGGCCGGGCTGATCGAGCTGGGCTGGGAGGTGGACGACGTCACCGCCTACCGGACGGTGCGCGCCTCGCCGCCGCCGGCCGACACCCGCGAGGCGATCAAGGGCGGCGGCTTCGACGCGGTCCTGTTCACCTCGTCCTCGACCGTCCGCAACCTGGTCGGCATCGCGGGCAAGCCGCACAACGTGACCGTGATCGCCTGTATCGGCCCGGCCACCGCCAAGACCGCCGAGGAGCACGGGCTGCGCGTGGACGTCATGTCGCCCGAGCCCTCGGTGCACAAGCTGGCCGAAGCGCTCGCGGACTTCGGGGCGGCGCGGCGCGATGCCGCGATGGAGGCCGGCGACCCGGTCACCCGTCCCAGCGAGCGGCGGCCCGGATCGCGTAGGAGGGCTCGCAGTTGAGCAGCATGACGTACGGAAACTTCCCCGGGGCACGGCCGCGGCGGTTGCGCACCACCCCCGCCATGCGGCGGATGGTCGCCGAACACCGGCTGCACCCGGCGGACCTGATCCTGCCGGCGTTCGTCCGGGAGGGCGCCACGGCGCCGGTGCCGATCTCGGCGATGCCCGGTGTCGTCCAGCACACCCGTGACTCCCTGCGGAAGGCGGCCGTCGAGGCGCTCTCCGCGGGCGTCTCCGGGATCATGCTCTTCGGCGTGCCGGACGAGGCGAAGAAGGACGCGCTCGGTACGGCGGGCACGGACCCGGACGGCATCCTCCAGGTCGCCCTCCGCGATGTGCGGGCCGAGGTCGGCGACGATCTCGTGATCATGTCGGACCTGTGCCTGGACGAGTTCACCGACCACGGCCACTGCGGGGTCCTGGACTCCGCGGGCCGGGTCGACAACGACGCGACGCTGGAGCGCTACGCCGAGATGGCGCAGGTGCAGGCCGACGCGGGCGCCCATGTGGTGGGCCCCAGCGGCATGATGGACGGCCAGGTCGGCGTCGTCCGCGACGCGCTGGACCAGACGGGCCACGAGGACGTCTCGATCCTCGCCTACACCGCGAAGTACTCCTCCGCCTTCTACGGCCCGTTCCGCGAGGCGGTCGGCTCGTCGCTCAAGGGCGACCGCAAGACCTACCAGCAGGACCCGGCCAACCTCCGTGAGTCGCTGCGCGAGCTGGCGCTCGACCTGTCGGAGGGCGCCGACATGGTCATGGTCAAGCCGGCGATGCCGTACCTGGACGTGCTGGCGAAGATCGCGGACGAGGTGGACGTACCGGTCGCGGCCTACCAGATCTCCGGTGAGTACGCGATGGTCGAGGCAGCCGCCGAGAAGGGCTGGATCGACCGCGACAAGGCGATCCTGGAGACGCTGACCGGCATCAAGCGGGCTGGCGCGAACATGATCCTCACCTACTGGGCGACCGAGGTCGCGCGGGGGCTCTGACACGGCAGGCCGAGCGGTCTCCCGGCGAACCTGGGGTTCGCCGGGAGACCGTTGTGTTGTGGGGCGTGGGGGCGGGCGTGTTTCGATGGACGAGCCGCGCGTGTGGTGCGCGCGGACGGGGAGGGAGTACCGGTGGGCGTGGCTGAGGAGACGGCCGGATTCGCGGCGCTGCTGCGGGAGTTGAAGGACCGCTCCGGGCAGAGCTACGGGGCGTTGGCGAAGCGGCTGCACATGAGCACGTCGACGCTGCACCGCTACTGCAACGGCGATGCGGTGCCGGCCGAGTACGCCCCGGTGGAGCGGCTGGCGCGGCTGTGCCGGGCGACGCCGGACGAGCTGGTCGCGCTGCACCGGCAGTGGATCCTGGCGGACGACGCGCGACGGCGGGAGCGGGAGCGCGAGCGGGAACGTAAGCAGGGGAGCGGGGCGGGGGCGGCGGCCGCGGCCGAGGCGGGGGCCGGTACGGAGACCGGGGCGGCGGCCGGTGCGGGTGCGGCGGCCGGTGCCGGGGGTGCGGAAGGTGTGGGTGCGGCGGCCGGGGTAGCTGCCGGGCCGGTGGTCGCTCCGGTGGCCGAGCCGGATGCCGGGGCGAATGCCGAGGCGGATGCCGAGGCGGGGGACGGCGCGGTTCGTGCGGTTCGTGCGGCTCCTGTGACGCCTGCGGCTGTGCCGGCTGCCGGGGAGGCGCCGGGTACCGGGTCCGCGCCGGTGGCCGAGCCGGTGGCGGTCGCGGCGTCCGCGGCGGACGGCGAAGCTGTGGCGGCCGGTGAGCCTGTGGCAGCCGGTGAACCCGTGGCGGCTGATGAACCAGTCGGGAGCGGGCCGGTCGCCGAGATCGGGGCCGGGCAGGTACCGCCGGCCAGGGCGGCGCGTACCGGCCGGCGGCGGCGTACCGCGCTGGTGGCCGGGATCGCGGTGGCCGCGGTGGCGGTGTCCGCGGCGGTGGCCGTCGGGCTGACGTCCGGCGGGGACGGCGACGGGCGGAAGGCGGCCGCGGACACGGCGGCCGGGGCGGCACCCGGCAAGGAGGAAACGCGGACCGGGGGTCCGGCCGGGGCGTCACCGTCCGCCGGGCCGACCCGTACGGGGAGCGCCGGTCCGTCCCCGTCGCACTCGGCGGGGAGCGGCAAGGCGACGAAGGGCGCCGACGGCGGGCGGACGAAGCCCCCGGCGGCCGACGCCGATCCGGGTTCGCTGCCGCTGAACCTGTTCGTCCGCCCGTACACCTGGGAGGACCCGTGCAGCCAGCGCTATCTGGTGGACAAGAAACCGGACGACATGGTGCCGCCGCCGCCCGAGGCGGACGTCCGCGGCTGGGTGTCCAAGCTGGGCGCGGTCTCGGCGGGCGAGCAGATCATCCAGGTGACGGTGCAGGGCGCGGGCGATGAGACCGTGGTGCTGAACGCTCTGCGGGTGCAGGTGGTGAAGCGTTCGGAGCCGCTCGCCTGGAACGCGTACGGCATGGGCGTGGGCTGCGGCGGCGGCATGACGCCGAAGACGTTCGGAGTCTCCCTGGACGCGGCCCGGCCGCAGGTCACCCCCGAGGGCGGGCAGCGGGACTTCCCCTACAAGGTGAGCGAGAAGGACCCCGAGGTCCTGAAGATCACCGCCCGCGCCGGCGCCCACGACGTGCGCTGGTACCTGCTACTGGAGTGGTCCAGCGGCAGCAGGCACGGCACGCTGCCCATCGACGACAACGGCGAGCCCTTCCACACGAGCGCGCTGACGGGCCGGCCGCAGTTCGACTATCCGCTGGGCGGCAGCAACGAGTGGATCCCGACTCCGGAGGATGAGGGCTGAGCCTCCGGGCGGACGGCTCGGCGGTCCGCCCGGCCTCCGGGTGGGGGCCGTCATGTCGCTGCGGCGGCGGGCGCGCTCCCGGTGTGAAGGGGCATGCGGCGAGGTGGCGGTGTGCGTTCGTTGCCGTGTGGGAGTCTGGCCGTCGGGCCACGGGGCATACGCGTACCGGTCACACCGGTGAACAGCGGTCATGGCCAAGGAATCCACTGCGGTACGGGCTCGCTCCGGCGTAGCCGGATGGGAAGTTCTGCTGTGAACAGTGCCGACGCCAACCGCCTGCCGCGGCGGGCCTTCCGCCTGATCGTCACGGGCGGCGGGACCGGCGGCCACACGTACCCGGCTCTCACCGCGGTCCGCACGCTGCATACCAGGCTCGCGGCCGCCGGCAGGGCCTTGGACGTGCTGTGGGTGGGAACCGCGGACGGGCTGGAGTCCCGCGTCGCGGCGGCCGAGGGGATCGAGTTCGCCGCGGTCGCCACCGGCAAGATCCGCCGTTCGAAGAACCCGCTGAAGCTGGTCTCCCCGGCCAATGTGAAGGACATGAGCAACGTTCCGCGCGGCGTCGGCCAGGCACGCAGGATCGTGTCCGGGTTCCGTCCTGATGTGGTGCTGGCCACGGGCGGTTACGTCGCGGTGCCGGTGGGCCTGGCGGCCAAGATGTGCCGCCGCCCACTGGTGGTCCACGAGCAGACGGTCCGGCTGGGCCTGGCCAATCGGGCGCTCGCCCGCGCCGCGACACGCTTCGCCGTCTCGTCCGAGTCGACCCTTCCGCTGCTGCCGGAATCAGCCCGCGGGCTGACGGCCGTCACCGGCAATCCCGTACGGCCCGAGGTGCTGTCCGGGCAGGCGGACAAGGCGGTTCAGACTCTCGGCCTGCGCGGCTTCGACCGTCGTCTGCCGACCGTCTACGTCACCGGCGGCGCCCAGGGATCGCAGCAGATCAACGCTGTCGTGCGGGACGCCCTGCCGTGGCTGCTCTCCCAGGCCAACGTCGTCCACCAGTGCGGGGCGGCGAACGTCGCGGCGCTGCAACAGCACGCGGCAGCGCTGCCCGGGGATTTGGCGGGCCGGTACCACCTGACCGGTTTCGTCGGCCCGGAGTTGCCCGACGTCCTTGCCCTGGCCGATGTGGTGATTTCCCGGAGCGGCGCCGGGACGATCGCCGAACTGACCGCGCTGGGCAAGGCCGCCGTCTTCATCCCCCTCGCCACTTCGGCGGGTAACGAGCAGGCGCACAACGCGCGCCATCTTCAGGAGGCCGGGGCCGCGGTCGCGCTCCTGGGCGAGGTGACCCCGGAGAGCCTGCGGAACGCCGTGGCGCCGCTGCTCACGGACCCGCATCAGCGCATCGGGGTCGCTGAGCGGGCCCGCTCGCACGGCCGCCCGGATGCGGCGGAGCGACTTGTGGATGTCGTGCTGTCGGCCGTCCTGGGCTAGGTGTTCTGTCCACGGCCTCCTCGGACACACGCGGGGCGCCCCGCATGTGAGGCCGCTTCCCGGCGGTGTGCCGGACGTGTGGTGGCGGCGGGCCGGCCGCCGTGCCGCGCCGCCGTCTCACAAGTAACCCGCGAGCAGGAGGAGAACGGTTGCGGTGCATGCGGTGGCCACGGCGATTGCCATGACGTCGGGGATGTCGTAGCGACGGGGTCGGCAGCGGACGCGCACGGGGGCTCCCGTTCGGCAGTTGGGCGGTCGGTGCTTGCGGACCTCAGCTTGTGGCGCGGTCCGTCCCAGCCGCCACGGTCTGCCGGGTATAGGGGACGCCGGAACGTCCGAACGTGCTCTGACCTGCGTGAATGACCCTTCGGTGGAACGCCTGGCCGGGACGTCGGGCGGGGACGCCGGGGCCGGGAAACGGGCCGGGGAGCGGCGTGGGGTGGCGCGGACGGGACCGGTGGGGGCGGGCGGGAACGTGCGGGAACGTGCGAGGGCCCGCACCGGGATGGATCTCCGGTGCGGGCCTCTCGTCAATCGTGGTCTCGCGGGTGGCGGCCGGGTGGTGGCCGCGTGGCGGTCGGTCAGAGGCGCTCGGGGGTGCGGATGCCGAGCAGTGCCATGCCCTGGTGCAGGGTGCGGGCCGCCAGGTCGCACAGGAAGAGCCGGTTGGCGACCTGCGCCGCGCCGCCCTCGGCCTTCAGGACCGGGCACTGGTCGTAGAAGGCCGTGTAGAGGGAGGCGAGCTGGTAGAGGTACGCGGCGAGCTTGTGCGGCTCGTAGGACTCGGCCACCTCGGAGAGCACCTCGGCGAACTGGTCGAGGTGCAGGCCCAGCGCCCGCTCGGCCGGGGCCAGTGCCAGCTCCGGGTGGGCGGCCGGGCGCTGCTCCTCGCCGGCCTTGCGGAGGATGGACTGGATGCGCGCGTACGCGTACTGGAGGTAGACGCTGGTGTCGCCGTGCAGGGACACCATCTGGTCGAGGTCGAACTTGTAGTCGCGGGACGCGGAGGTGGACAGGTCGGCGTACTTCACCGCGCCGATGCCCACCTGGTAGCCGTTCTCGACGATCTCGGCCTCGCTCAGCCCGACCTTCTCGCTCTTCTCGCGCACCACCGCCGTGGCCCGCTCCACGGCCTCGTCCAGCAGGTCGACCAGCCGGACCGTCTCGCCCTCACGGGTCTTGAAGGGCTTGCCGTCCTTGCCGAGGACCGTGCCGAAGGCGAGCTGGACGGCGGCCACCTTGCCGTCCAGCCAGCCGGCCCGGCGGGCGGTCTCGAAGACCATCTTGAAGTGCAGCGACTGCCGGGCGTCCACGACGTACAGCAGGGTGCTCGCGCCGAGGTTTTGGACGCGGTCGCGGATCGCGGAGAGGTCGGTGGCGGCGTAGCCGTAGCCGCCGTTGGACTTCTTGACGATCAGCGGGACGGGGTTGCCGTCCGGGCCCTTGACGTCGTCGAAGAAGACGCAGAGCGCGCCGTCGGAGCGGACCGCGACACCCGTCTCCTCCAGAATGCGGCAGGTCTCCTCAAGCATGTCGTTGTAACCGGACTCACCGACGACGTCGGGGTCGCGGATGTCCATGTCGAGCTTGTTGAAGACCGAGTAGAAGTAGATCTTCGACTCGTCGACGAAGCGCCGCCACAGGGCGAGCGTCTCCTCGTCGCCCGCCTGGAGGTCGACGACCCGGCGGCGGGCCCGCTCCTTGAACTCCGGGTCGGCGTCGAAGACGGCCCGCGACGCCTTGTAGAGGCGGTTGAGGTTCGACATGGCCTCCTCGCCGGAGACCTCGCCGCTCTTGTGGTCCAGCTCGTGCGGGTGCTCGATGAGGTACTGGATGAGCATGCCGAACTGGGTGCCCCAGTCGCCGATGTGGTGCCGGCGGACGACCTTCTCGCCGGTGAACTCCAGGATCTCGGTCATCGCGGCGCCGATCACGGCGGACCGCAGATGGCCGACGTGCATCTCCTTGGCGACGTTCGGCTGCGCGTAGTCGATGACCGTGGTGCCGGTCCCGTCGGCGTACGGGACGCCCAGGCGGTCGTCGGCGGCGCGCTCGGCGAGGGTCTTGATGATCGCCTCGTCCGCGACCGTGATGTTCAGGAAGCCGGGCCCGGAGACCTCGATCTCCTTGATCACCGCGCCGCTGCCGCCGGTCGGGATGCCCGCGACGACCTGTGCGGCCAGCTCCCGCGGATTGCCCTTGAGCTTCTTCGCCAGCGCCAGCAGACCGTTGGCCTGGAAGTCGGCCCGGTCACTTCGTCGCAGCAGTGGGTCGGCGGCGCCGGCCTCCGGCAGGGCTGCCGAGAGGGCGTCCGCGACGCGCTGGTTGACCGTGGCTGCGAGGGAAGGGACCGAGGTCATGAAGAGAGGCCGTTCCGTAGAAGGAGAAGAGCGAGGGGGCGGGTGGGAGTGGAAAGGGTTTGCCAACGAGTATCCCACGGCACTACCACTGATTTTCCGTCTGGGAGAATGGCACCGTCAGGCTTTTGTGCGCCGGACGGCGCAAGAGGAAGCAGCAGAAGAGGAAGGCCGATCGTGGCTCAGCAGAGCACCGAGACCGACTGGGTCTCCAGATTCGCGGACGAGGTCATCGCCGAGGCGGAGCGCCGCGCCGCCGGCACCGTGGCATCGGGCGCGGCCGCGCCGGTGATCGTCTGCGCCTCGGGGCTGAGCCCGTCCGGCCCGATCCACCTGGGCAACCTCCGCGAGGTGATGACCCCGCACCTGGTCGCCGACGAGATCCGCCGCCGCGGCCACGAGTGCGTCCACCTCATCAGCTGGGACGACTACGACCGGTTCCGCAAGGTCCCGGCCGGTATCGACCCGTCCTGGGCCGAGCACATCGGCAAGCCGCTGACCTCCGTCCCGGCGCCGCCCGGCAGCCCGTACGCCAGCTGGGCCGAGCACTTCAAGGCGGCCATGGAGGCGTCCCTGGCGGAGCTGGGGGTCGAGTACCGCGGGATCAGCCAGACCGAGCAGTACACCTCCGGCGCCTACCGCGAGCAGGTGCTGCACGCGATGAAGCACCGTGCGGAGATCGACGCCGTCCTGGACCGCTACCGCACCAAGGACAAGGCCACCGGCGCGCCCAAGAAGCCGGGCCAGAAGCAGCAGAAGCCCGTCGACGAGGCCGAGCTGGAGGCCGCCGAGGGCTCCGGCGCGGCGAGCGAGGACGACGGCAGCGCGGGTGACGCGGGCTACTTCCCGTACAAGCCGTACTGCACGGTCTGCGAGAAGGACCTGACGACGGTCACCTCGTACGACGACGAGAGCACCGAGCTGTCGTACCACTGCACCGCGTGCGGGCACGCCGAGACGGTCGTCCTGCGCGAGTTCGACCACGGCAAGCTGGTCTGGAAGGTCGACTGGCCGATGCGCTGGGCCTACGAGGGCGTGATCTTCGAGCCGAGCGGTGTCGACCACTCCTCGCCCGGTTCGTCGTTCGTCGTCGGCGGCCAGATCGTCCGTGAGGTCTTCGACGGTGTGCAGCCGATCGGCCCGATGTACGCCTTCGTCGGCATCAGCGGGATGGCCAAGATGTCCTCGTCCAAGGGCGGTGTGCCGACCCCGGCCGACGCCCTGAAGATCATGGAGGCGCCGCTGCTGCGCTGGCTCTACGCGCGCCGCCGCCCGAACCAGTCCTTCAAGATCGCCTTCGACCAGGAGATCCAGCGGCTGTACGACGAGTGGGACGCCCTGGAGCGGAAGATCGCGGACGGTTCGGCGCAGCCGGCCGACGTCGCCGCCTACATCCGCGCGATCGGCACCGCCGCCGGTGAGCTGCCCAGGACGCCGCGCCCGCTGCCGTACCGCACGCTGGCCTCGGTCATGGACATCACCGCGGGCCACGACGAGCAGACGCTGCGCATCCTGACCGAGCTGGACCCGCAGCATCCGGTCACCACGCTGGACGAGACGCGGCCGCGGCTGGACAAGGCCGAGTACTGGATCACCACCCAGGTGCCGGCCGAGCAGCGCACGATCGTGCGCGACGAGCCGGACGAGAAGCTGCTCGGCTCGCTGGACGAGTCGGCCCGCACCTCGCTGCGGCTGCTGCTGGACGGCCTGGACGAGCACTGGTCGCTGGACGGCCTGACCACCCTGGTCTACGGCGTGCCGAAGATCCAGGCGGGTCTGGCGCCGGACGCCAAGCCGACGCCGGAGCTGAAGGTCGCGCAGCGCTCGTTCTTCGCGCTGCTCTACAACCTGCTGGTCGGCCGGGACACCGGGCCGCGGCTGCCCACCCTGCTGCTGGCGGTCGGCGCGGACCGGGTGCGCAAGCTGCTCGGCGGCTGAGGCGCCGCCGCGCCGCGGCTCATGTGTGCGGAAGGGGTCGGCCCCGGGGATCCTCGTCCCCGGGGCCGGCCCCCTTCCGGTGTGCGGCTCCGCGCGGGTGGCCGCGTCAGCCGTTCGCCTTGTTGACGGCGGTGACGGCCTCCTTGGCGGCGGCCTGGGCGCTCTTCAGCAGGTCCGCGGACTTCGGGGTGTCGGCGCCGGCCAGGCCCGCGCCGTTGTAGTTGAGGGTGATGACGACGTTGGCGGTGCGCATCACCACCGTCGCGTTGCCGAAGTCGTTGCCGTCCTTCTTCGACTCGAAGGTGAGCGAGGTCGCCTCGTCGCCGGTGCCGTCCGTCTTGGCGGTCTTGACGTTCTTGGCGCCCTCGGTGGCCTTCGCGTCCTCGACCTTCTTGGCGTAGAACTCCGTGGCGCGCTTCTCGCCGGTGCCGATGCCCTGCTCGGAGTCGTAGCGCTGGTAGCTGACGTCCAGCCAGCGGTACTGCGTGCCGTCGACGCCCTTGGCGTCCGAGCTGTTCCAGGCGCAGTAGCCGCGGGCGTTGTTGTCCGAGGACTTGCCCTGCTCCCCGGACGCGTTCTTCACCTTGGGCAGCAGGTTCTTGATGGTGTCCTGGGAGAACGCCTCGCACGGGTTCGGCAGCTTCTTGTACTTCGCCAGCGCGAGGCTCGGCGCCGTACTGCCGGTCGCGCTGCCGCCCGCGCCGCCGGTCTTGCTGCTGGGCGCGTTGGACGTGGCGGTGTCGCCGGAGCTGTCGGTGCCCGAGCCGGAGCAGCCGGCGACGAGCATCACCGGTACGGCTGCGCAGGTGAGGAGGCCGGCGAGTCGCTTGGCTGATCGGTGCATGGTTCCTTCGCTGTTCGTCGTCGTGGAGCCGGCGTGCGACGGCCGTGGGGGTGGCCGCGCGGGACTGCCGGACCCCGCGTGCGGGGGGCAAGGCCGGTCCAGGGCCTGGACGGCACGGTACGCGGCGGAGCGCGGTCGCTGCCCGGTCCGCGTCCGCGAGGTGGTGAATATCGCGGTGGGCATACGGGGCGAACCGGGCCAGTCGCTCGACGATGGGCAATCAACTCATTTGCCCGCTATCCGGACTTATTCGCCGATCCGGTCGGACAGCTCGGTGGCCAGCGAACGGGCCTTGTCCTGCAATTCCTGGCTCCCGGGCACCAGGGACTTGTCCGTGGACCACTGGTCGTAGGTGATCGTCACGATCACGTTCGACGTGCGAAAGACCACAGTGATGTCGCGGTGCACACCGGAGTCCGCGGTGGCGAGCTTGTCGTTGAGGAAGGCGGTGTCGGCGATGCCGTCCAGGAGGTGCGGGCCGGCGGTGGCGCCGGGTGTCCCGCTCGGATCGGCCGACCCCGCGGAGTGGTCGGACGCCGCGCCGCCGTCCTGAGGCTTCGCCTCGTCGCCGGTGCCCGCCTCCTGGCCCGGGGCCGGGCTCGTGACCGCGTCCGCGGCCGTGTCCTTGCCGCTGTCCAGGGCGCCGTTCGGCGCCTCGTCCCCGGCATCCGCGCCAGGGCTCTTGGTGCCGCCCCCGCCGGCGTCCTTGCCCTTGGGGACGGAGGTGGTGGGGGAGGGGGAGCCGCCGGACGGTATCCCCGCGGCCACCTCCTTCTTGCCGTAGATCTCCTGCGCCCGGTCGTCGTCGCTGACGGCGTTGTCGTACGAGACCACGCGCTGGATGTCGAGGGTCAGGTGGCGGGTGCCCTCGGTGGTCTCGCGTTTCCAGCGGCAGCCGACGCGGCGGTCGGTGTCGTAGGTGACATCCGCCTGGCCCGCGTAGATCTTCTCGGCGTCTTCGTGCGAGAGCTGCCGGTCGTCGCCGGGCAGCATGGCGCGTACGGTGCCGCGCGCCGGGAGCCCGCAGGGTTCCGGGAGGCTCTGGTAGCGGCCCGGCTGGGCGGGGCTCGGCGAGGCGGTGTCGCCGCCCTTGGGGCCCCCGTCCCGGCCGTCGCCGGTGGAACCGCCGGAGCAGCCGGCGAGGGCGGCGGCCAGCGCCGCGACCGTCACCAGCGCGGCACCGGGTACGAACGACTTCCGCCGCATCGTTCGCGGCTCCTTCCGTACGAAAAGCGGTTGCCGCCGGATGACGGCCGATGGACACAATGTCTACCGCACGAGGCGCCGTGGACGCGGGTCGGCAGTCCAAGATCGGACGTGGTGTCCGCACTTTGCGTTATGTGTCTTATAAGCCTTTTTGGGGGGAATGAAGGAACTATGTCGTACGTCGAAGTGCCCGGTGCCCGGGTACCGATCCGGATGTGGGCGGATCCGGCCACGGTCGAGGACGTGGCGATGCAGCAACTGCGCAATGTCGCCACCCTGCCGTGGATCAAGGGCCTGGCCGTGATGCCGGACGTGCACTACGGCAAGGGCGCCACGGTCGGCTCGGTGATCGCGATGCACGGCGCGGTCTGCCCGGCGGCGGTCGGGGTCGACATCGGCTGCGGGATGAGCGCGGTGAAGACCTCGCTCACCGCCAACGACCTGCCCGGCGATCTCTCCCGGCTCCGCGCCAAGATCGAGCAGGCGATCCCGGTCGGACGCGCGATGCACGACGACCCGGTCGACCCGGGCCGGATGCACGGCTTCCCGACGGCCGGCTGGGACAACTTCTGGCAGCGGTTCGACGGCGTCGCGGAGGCGGTGAAGTTCCGCCAGGAGCGGGCGACCAAGCAGATGGGGTCGCTGGGCTCGGGCAACCACTTCATCGAGTTCTGCCTGGACGACACCGGCGCGGTGTGGCTGATGCTGCACTCCGGCTCGCGGAACATCGGCAAGGAACTGGCCGAGTACCACATCGGCCAGGCCCAGAAGCTGTCGCACAACCAGGGGCTGGTCGACCGCGACCTCGCCGTCTTCATCGCGGACACCCCGCAGATGGCGGCCTACCGCCACGACCTGTTCTGGGCGCAGGAGTACGCCAAGCACAACCGGGACGTCATGATGGCGCTCTTCCAGGACGTCGTCCGCAGAGAGTTCCGCAAGGCCCGGCCGACGTTCGAGCCGGTGATCTCCTGCCACCACAACTACGTGGCGGAGGAGCGGTACGAGGGCATGGATCTGCTGGTGACCCGTAAGGGCGCGATCCGGGCCGGCAGCGGCGAGTACGGCATCATCCCGGGCTCGATGGGCACCGGTTCGTACATCGTCCAGGGCCTCGGCAACGCCGCATCCTTCCAGTCCGCCTCGCACGGCGCCGGCCGGAGGATGAGCCGGAACGCCGCGCGGAAACGCTTCTCCACGCGCGATCTGGAAGAGCAGACGCGGGGAGTGGAGTGCCGTAAGGACTCCGGTGTGGTGGACGAGATCCCCGGCGCCTACAAGCCGATCGAGCAGGTCATCGATCAGCAGCAGGATCTGGTGGCGGTTGTGGCGAGGCTCAAGCAGGTGGTTTGTGTGAAGGGGTAGGGGCGCAAGGGCGCACCCGAGGCGGTCGCCCGGCCGGGACGCACGTGCCGGATCAGGTGACGACTGGGCCGCGCGGCAGGGTGAGCTTCACCAGGCAGGAGGTGCCGTGGTGGGTGACGCCGCGGAGGGACCAGGGGGTCTTCTCGGCCGCGGAGGCGATTTCGCGGGGAGTGGGCAGGTGGTAGGGGCGCCAGGGGCCGGTGATGTCGGCGTGACGGATGCGGACGGCGGACGGTGTCGCGGGCCGGTGGGCGGGGGCGTCGAAGGTGCGGGGCGGGGTGGCCCGTCCCCACAGGGCCGCGCCGGGCGCCGCGGCGGCTGCCAGGGCGGTCAGCACGCTCCGGGCGCGGTCGGGCGGGCCGAGCAGGGAGAGGTTGTTGCCCAGCAGCAGGATCGTGTCGAACAGGCCCAGCCCGCCGGGCAGGCGTTCGACCTGGGCCGTCCTCGCGTCGATCCCGCGGGCCACGGCAACCCGGACGGCGCCCGGGGAGGCGTCCATGCCCGTCACGTCGTGGCCGGCCCGTCGCAGGGCGCAGGCATGCCGGCCGGGCCCGCAGCCCACGTCGAGGATCCGTCCGGTGGCCCGTATGCAGGCGTGCCGGTCGAGCGGGTGCCATGCCGCGGGACCGGCGAAGTACTTGGCCGCGTCCTCGTACTGGACCAGTCCGTCGGACCATTCGTAGGTCACGAAGGAGTGGCCCGCGCGGGCGCCGGCGGTGTGGCAGCACAGCACCGCCTGGCCGAAGGGGTCGGGGGCGGCCCCCTCTGCGGGCGGCCGGCGGATACCGTCCGCGGCGCAGGCGCACGACCGGCGGCGGCCGGGCCGCACCGCATCGGATCCGCCGGCCTCGCCCGCCCCTTCCCCGGACACGTTCTGGGATGACAGATCCTCTGGAAGCAGCATCGGCACTCTCCCCTCGTAGACCTCTCCCCGCTGCGCCGGACCTGACACCGAGCACCCGTTGGGGGGTTCGGTGACCCTCTTCACATTGACCAAATACCGTACGGATCCGGCGAGTTACAGCACGCCGAACGCTTCTGTCACCGCCTCGCACGTGGCGTCCAGGTCGTCCTCGGTGACCGTGGCGGCGACGAACCAGCAGGCCATGCCGTAGGCGTTGGTGTGGATACCGCGTTTGAGGAGTTCGTGGCGGAAGGCGTGGTAGCGGGCCTGGTCGGTGTGGAGCAGATCGCGGTACTGACGGGTCGGCGTGCCGTCGGCGGTGAACACGGTCTGGAACATGGCGCCAACGCCCTGCACCGAGCAGGGGATGCGCCGGTCGTGGGCGGCACGCCGGATCGCCTCCATGAGCCGCCGGCCGCTCTCATCGATTCTCTTGGTGACACCCGGCTGGTTCAGATGGCGGAGGCTCACCAGGGCGGACGTCGCGCACAGCGGCGAGGCGTTGTAGGTGCCGCCGTGCTTGACGTGCCCCTGCGCCAGGGGTTCCATCACATGCCGCTGCCCGGCGAAGGCGGCGATCGGCAGGCCGCCGCCCAGCGCTTTGGAGTAGACGGCGAGGTCGGGCACGACCCCGAACAGCGCCTGGGCTCCGCCGGGGCCGGTACGGAATCCGGTGCAGACCTCGTCGAAGATGAGCACGATCCCGCGTGCCGTGCACTCCTCCCGCAGCAGGTCGAGATAGCCCGGTGCCGGCATGGTGCAGGCGTTGTTGGCGACGATCGGTTCGCAGATGACCGCCGCGAGTTCGCCGCGGTGGGCATCGAGGAGGGCGCGGAGTGCCACGGCGTCGTTCCACGGACAGACGACCACATCGTCGACGATCCCGGCCGGTATACCGGGGGAATGGGGTACGGCGTGCGGGGCGGCGTACGGGCCGGCCTCCGGTGCGCCGGGGCGATTGGAGATCGCCAGGGTGTCGGACCACCCGTGATAGTGGCCCTCGAATTTGAGGATCTTCGAGCGCCCGGTGTACCCGCGGGCGGCCCGCACGGCCCCCTGCACCGCTTCGCTTCCGGAGTTGGCGAATCGGACGAGCTCCGCACCGGGCACCATGTCGCAGATCAGCTCGGCGAGTTCCACTTCCGGGGTGTTGCAGGTGCCGAACATCGTGCCGGTACGCAGGACGGCGGTGAGCGCCTCGGTGAGCTCCGGATGGGCATGGCCCAGCACCGCGCTGCCGTAGGAGAGGAGGTAGTCGACGTATTCGTTGCCGTCGACATCGCGGATGCGCGCTCCGGACCCGCTGACCATGTAGAGCGGATAGGGGTGCGGGCCGGTCGAGGTCAGCCGGGAGGAGGAGCTGATACCGCCGGCCAGCGATTCCTGGGCCCGGTCGAACCAGGCCCGGCTGCTGTCGGTCCCGCCCAGCGCCTGTATATGGCCATTCATGTGCGGCTCCTGTTTGTGTGAGGGGTGCTCGGGCACGCTCGGAGAGCCTTTCGTGCGGAGGGGTTTCCCTGAGAAGAGGACGGGTGGAACGTGGCGGAGAAAACGGCTGTCGTCACCGGCGCGGGTAGCGGTATCGGGCAGGCGTGCGCGCTGGGTTTGCTGGCGGACGGCTGGACGGTGGCGCTGGTGGGCCGGCGCAAGGAACGGCTGGACGAGACGGTGGCGCTCACCCCCGCGGCCGACCGCGACCGTGCGGTACCGATACCCGCCGACATCACCGATTCCGCGGCCGTGGACGGGCTGTTCGGGGACGTCGTGGACCGGTTCGGGCGGTTGGACGTGCTGTTCAACAACGCTGCCGACACCATGCCGTACACCCCGACCGAGGACGTGGGTGTCGAGGACTGGCACCGCGTGATGGACTCCATCGCCACCGGAACCTTTCTCTGTTCCCGCGCCGCCTTCCGGGTGATGAAGCGGCAGACACCGCGCGGGGGACGGATCATCAACAACGGGGCGCCGTCCGCTCAGGTACCCCGGCCGGACTCCCTCGCCTTCACCGCGGCCAAGCACGCGGTGGCCGGGATGACGCGCTCACTGTCCTTGGACGGCCGCCGCTACGACATCTCGTGCGGTCAGATCGACATCGGCAACGTCACCCCGCACGACCGTCCTCAGCCGACGGTCCGGCAAGCCGACGGATCACGGCGGGCCGAACCCACCATGGACGTGCGACACGTCGTCGACATGGTGCGGACCATGGCCGGTCTGCCGCTCGGGGTGAACATCCAGTCCGTCCTGGTCATGCCCAGTGCCATGCCGTACGTGGGCCGGGGATAGACCGGCCACATACGCCTCGAACCAGTTGCCGGACACCAGCTGCCCGGCCCGGGCCCAGGCGAGCATGCGGTGCAGCCCGTCCAGATGGATCAGTCCCTCGCGGACGGTCAGGGCGTCGTAGTCGCGCCCCGGAAGGGCCCGGGTGCTCAGGAACACGGGGAGGCGCGGAGCCGTGCGCTGCCGGGCGAGTTTGCGCGCACACAACGGATTGGAGCGGGTGTACGAGGCGCTCAGCATCGCCAGCCGGTCCGCCGCCGCGGCCACGGTCAGCCCGGTGTTGGGGATGAGCTCCACCTCTCCGTCCTCGCCCAGGTGCCAGGGGAGTACCACGCTCCGCACCTCCGGGCCGTCCAGCAGGACCCGGTGCCAGCGGCCGTCGAACGCCAGCTGCGCATCGCGGACGTGATTCTCGGCCTCGTCGTTGGTGTTGGCCTGGTCAACCGGGTCGAAGGGGTGTTCCTGGGTGAAATGGCGGATCACCGTCTCGAACCGGACCGCGCCCAGAATTCTCATCCGCTGTGCCTCTCCGCCTCTTCGTACTCGCTGAAGTGCCGCTCGGCGAACAGCTCCGGCCGTCCCGCGTCCAGCCCGCGTGCCCGTGCCACCGCCAGCACCTGCCGCCAGTACGGCTTGACCTGTGGCCACCGAGTGCCCGTGCGGCAGTAGGAACCATCGATCATGTAACGCGGGCCGGCGCTCGCACCCGATGCGGACGCGGCCCGGCGGGTGTGAAAGAGCGCCGAGTGCAGTACGACGGTGGATCCGGGCGGCAGATCGTCGATGACCACCTCGCCCGGCAGCACCTCCGTACCCAGATGGCTGCGGGCATCCTTCTCGGCGATCTCCCGGTGCGAGCCCGGCAGCACCGCCAACTCGCCTAACTCGGGCCGGAGCCCGCGTATGTAGTGCAGCGCGTGGATCATGGGGAAGCGGCGGTCGCGCTGGGGCCGTTGCTCGTAGTCGTGGTGCCAGCTCTTGCCACCGCCCCCGGCCGGCCGCCGGTCGCTGTGCAGATGGTGGAAGGCGAAGGACCGTCCCAGCAGATCGGGGTGGCCGAGCAAGTCCATCAGCGGCGGGTACACCGCGAGCTCACCGTGCGCCTCCAGGTCCAGCTCCATCACCTGCGGCGGCCGGGCGTCCGGACGCAGACAGGCGTCGATGGACGTCTGGCGCCAGCCCGCCTCCACCCACTTGTCCACCTCCGGCACGAGACGGTCGACGAGGCCGGCCCGGAGAAAGCCGGGCAGTACGAGGAAGCCGTCCTCGGTGAATTTCTCCACCTCAATACCGATGGCACGGGTGCTTATCACGTGTTTGAACCCCCGGTTCACTCAGTCGTTGCCGCATGGACGCCACAGCGCTCGGACGTTTCTATCCCCAGCCGGTATGCGTCATGCCCTGGGTGCGGTGAATGGCCGAATGCGCTCGCTCAGGGGGAGGGGCTCGGCGACGCGGGCACCGGAGCGTGCGGCGCGCCTCGAACCCCCCGGAGCGGGCGGCAGGTCATCGACGGCAAGGCCGTCGGTTCTCGGGGGCTGCCGGTCAGGACACCGCGGATTTCGGCCGCCTTGGCCGGGCTCAATTCCTGGGCTTGACCCCGGTGCTCAATTCCTGCTTACACGTGCCTGATGGCCTCGACGGGGGGTGCGTCCGAGGCCATCTCTCTATGTGCGGCCATCGTTTTATGCGCGATGACTGTGCGCCACGAACACAACGGGAGGTTTCGATGTAGACGAAGTCTTCCGACGTGGTGCTGCACTGGTGATGGAGGTAGGCCCTCCGAGACCGCCCA
>JOEL01000063.1 GCA_000720995.1 Streptomyces celluloflavus | reverse complement strand
CGGGGCAGCGACGGCTGACCGTGCCCTTCCTCCTGCTGTGTCGACGGATGATCGTGCGGTACCTCCCGCCGTGTCGTCGGCTGACTACGCCCGTACTCCCGCCGAGTCGACGGTGACGCCCGGCCGGGTGCCCGCCGGTGCGTGGGACGAGACAGCCGTCGTGCCGACGGTGCTGGCCGAGCGGCTGACGGAGGCGCGGGTTGGAGCACCTACGGCTGACGGCGTCCTTCCTCCCACCGTGTCGACGGATGATCGTGCGGTACCTCCCGCCGCGTCGTCGCCGGACCACGCACGTACTTCCGTCATGCCGACGGTGACGCCCGGCCGGGTGCCCGTCGGTGCGTGGGACGAGACGGTGGGTGAGATCCGGGCCGAGATGCCGGTGGGCGTCGCCGTCGCGGCCGAGGCCGGCGGCGCCGCACCCCGGCAGCGGCCGCTCCATCCGGAGGACCCGTACGGCACGCCTCCGTACGGCGGTCCCGGGCCGTGGGCGCCCGCGCCGCCCGTGCAGCGTCCGGTGTTGCCCGCAGCCCACGGCGCCGTACCCCCGCCGCCCGCCGGACCGCTGCCCGCGTACGGCGCGTCGGCCCCGGCCGTACCGGGCGCCCTGCCGCCGCAGGCTCCGATGCCTGGCGCGTCCCACCCGGGCGGCGCCGGGATATCCGTACCGCCCGCGCAGCCGATGGCCGCCCCCGGGGCGGCGGGCGACGGCCGTTCACCGGCCGAGCCCGGCGGCGATCCTCGCCATCCGGCCGGGGCGGCCGATGCGTACCTGGCGGGGACGGCCGACGCATATCTGACAGGGACGCCTGACGCGTACCCGGCCGGAGCGGCCGGTGCGTACCCGGCCGCCGGTGCACAGCGCCCCCGCCCGGCCGACGGTCCCGGTTCCCCGCAGCCGGAACCGCAACAGCCAGAACCACACCGCCCGGACCTGCAGAAGTCCGCGCCTGGCGGCGACCCTCGCCACCCGGCTGGAGCGGCCGACACGTACCAGGCGGGGACGTCCGACACGTACCCAGCAGGCGCGGCCGGTGCACAGAGCCCCCGCCCGACCGACGATCCCGGCTCCCCGCAGCCCGAACCACACCAGCCAGACCTACGGAAGCCCGCCCCCGCCCAGACCACCGCAGCCCAGACCACCCCCGTACTGCCCACCGCCGTACCGCCACCCACCCCCACACCACCCACCGGCCAGGAGGCGGAGGCCGTGGCAGGGCCGGCCGGGGAGTCGGAGCGGGTGCCCGATGGCGGGTTCGTGCCGCGGCCCGGTGACGGTGGGCCCCGGTCCGCCGGTGCGCGGGCGGCGGTTGAGCGGGAGCGGACCGGCGGTGGCCACCCCCTGCCGCCCGAGCAGCCCCAGACCCAGTCGCCACACCAGCCTCAGCCCGCTCCCGCTCCCGCTCCCGCTCACCACCCCGCCACCGGCCCGTTCGCCACGCAGCCGCAGCCGCAGCCGCAGCCGCAGCCGCAGCCGATGCCGATGCCCGGTACGTCCGGCTACGCGCACCCGTATGCCCACGGCCAGGCACCAGGACATCCGCACGGACCGGCACCCGACCACGGCCGCGGACCCGTCCCCCTGTCCGGGAACGCCCCCGGGAACGCCCCCGGGCCCGGCACCGCCCCGCACCTCCCGCGCGACGCATGGCAGCAGTACGACCCCTGGAGCGTGCCGCTGCACGGCGGTCCCGGTGTGCCGCCGCCGGCCGTCCGGCGCGGCCGGCGGGGACCGCTGGTGGTCGGGGCGCTGGCGCTGGCGCTGGTCGCGGGCGGTGTCGGCGGCGGGATCGGCGCCTACGTCGAGCGCAACGGCGGTTTCCACGACATCAAGCTTCCGCAGGCCGGCGGCGAACAGGGGGGCCGCAGCCCCGAGAGCGTCGCCGGGATCGCGCAGACCGCGCTGCCGAGCGTGGTGACCATCCACGTACGCGGCAACGCGGAACAGGGCACGGGCACCGGCTTCGTCCTCGACCGGCAGGGGCACATCCTCACCAACAACCACGTCGTCGAACCGGCCGGCACCGACGGCCGGATATCCGTGACGTTCAGCGACGGCCAGACCGCCAAGGCCAAGGTCATCGGCAAGGACGGCGGCTATGACCTCGCCGTCGTCCAGGTCCAGGGCGTCACCGGGCTGCGCCCGCTCGCCCTCGGCAACTCCGACTCGGTGCGGGTCGGCGACCCGGTCGTGGCGATCGGCGCGCCGTACGACCTCGCCAACACCGTCACCGCCGGCATCATCAGCGCCAAGCAGCGCCCGATCACCGCGGGCGGTGAGAAGGGCGACGGCGGCGAGGTGTCGTACGTGGACGCGTTGCAGACGGACGCGCCCATCAACCCGGGCAACTCCGGCGGCCCGCTGGTGGACGCCAAGGCGCGGGTGATCGGCATCAACAGCGCGATCCGCGCGGCCGACACCGGCGGCGGTCTGGACGACGGCAGCCGCGGCGGCCAGGGCGGCAGCATCGGCCTGGGCTTCGCCATACCGATCAACCAGGCCAAGCGGGTGGCCGAGGAACTGATCAACACCGGCCGGGCCACGCATCCGGTCCTCGGCGTCACGCTGGAGATGGAGTACGACGGCGACGGCGCGCGGGTCGGCCCGCAGAGCACGGACGACACCCCGCCGGTCACCCCCGGCGGTCCGGGCGCGAAGGCCGGGATCCGGGCGGGCGACGTGATCACCAAGGTGGACGGCGCGCCGGTGCACAGCGGTGAGGAGCTGATCGTCAAGGTCCGCAGCCACCGGCCGGGCGACACGCTGACCCTGACCCTCCAGCGCGGGGGCAAGGAGCAGGCCGTGGAACTCACTCTCGGCTCGTCCGCCGCAGGCTGATCGTTTGCACGGTGTTGGCGCGGGTGACTCCCGCCCGACGCACCGGGCCAGGTACCGTGAGAGCCGGCCTGGCCCGGAAGGCCACCGAAGGCCGTGATACCCCAAGGAGCTGCAAGGTGTTCTTCGACATAGGACCCCTCGAACTGGTGGCGATCGTCGTCCTTGCGGTGCTCATCTTCGGTCCGGACAAGCTCCCCAAGGTCATCCAGGACGTGATGGGCTTCATCCGCAAGGTGCGGGCGTTCTCCGACAGCGCCAAGGAGGACATCCGCAGCGAGCTGGGGCCGGACTTCAAGGACTTCGAGTTCGAGGACCTCAAGCCCAAGAACTTCGTCCGCAAGCACGTCCTGGAGAAGGACGAGTACGGCCTCAAGGAGCTTCAGGAGATCCGTAACGGATTCGACTTCAAGCAGGAGATGACCGAGCTCACGGACGTCGTGCAGGGCCGGGAGAGCGCACCGGCCGATCCGGCCGAGCCGGCCACGTCCGCCGCTTCCGGGAACGGCTCCCGCCTGAATCTGTCGAAGGAGTCCCCGGCCGCCTCGGGCGGGCCCGACCTGGTCAAGAGGACCGGCGGCCTGGCGCCCGGCGAGCGTCCGCCGTTCGACTCCGACGCCACCTGACATCCCGCCGGTTGCCCGGCTGCGCCGACCCCTATGGCTATGCTCCCGGTGTCCGGGGTGAGGTCGCCCGAGGGGGGCGGGCCGCCCACGACGCAGGGCAACAAGGAGGCTCCGCGCAGATGGAGACGACGAGTCGGTCAGAGCCGGAAACGGCACCCACCGACGACGGCCGGAAGGTCGACGGCTATCTGCTGGCCGCGTTCCCGTGGTACGGCCTCGACGAGGCGTACACCGGGCCGCGCTGGCTGATGCGGGTCGGCGCGGCCGCCGACGGCACCGTCGAACACGGCGCCACCGGCCATGGCGAGGAGCCCACCATACGGGTGGAGACCGCCAAGGAGACCCACCGGTTCGCGGTCGTGGTGACGGTCGCCAGCCGCCCCGTACGGCCCAGCGCGGACGACACCGGCTTTCTGGAGGCCACCTCGGTCTCGACGGCCGCCTGGCTCGCCGGGGCCGGACTGCTCGCGCACACCTGGCCCTCCCAGATGGACCGGTCGCTGCGCCAGGACTGGCTGGACCAGCAGACGATGATCGCCTGGGAGCTGGCCGACGAACTCGACGGCGAGGGCTGGAGCGAGCTGATACTGCCGGTGGACGGCGCCCCGACGGCGTTCCGCTACCGCGAGTCCGAGTACGGCTGGGTGCTGGCCGGTTCGGCGGACGGGGACCCCGAGGGCGTGCACATCGGTGCGTACGGGCGCGGGATGAGCGCCTACGGCCTGGCCTTCTCGATAGTCAAGGACCTGGCGGCGTACGAGGGCTGAACGGCGGCGGGGCACGGACGAGGGGCGGGACCGGTACCACGGTCCCGCCCCTTCGCGTCGTAGGGGAGCCGGTCACCCGGCCCCCCGGCGCTCAGAACTTGTTGCGCGGGGTGATCCCCAGCGACATGCCCGACAGACCGCGCGCGCGGCCGCCCAGCTTGCCCGCGATGGCGCGGATCGCCGAACCGGCGGGGGAGTCGGGATCGCTCAGCACGACCGGCTTGCCCTCGTCGCCGCCCTCGCGCAGCCGGACGTCGATCGGGATCGAACCGAGCACCGGCACCTGGGTGCCGGTGGTCCTCGTCAGCCCCTCGGCGACCCGCTCGCCGCCGCCGGTGCCGAAGACATGGACGATCTCGTCGCAGTGCGGGCAGGGCAGTCCGGCCATGTTCTCCACCACGCCGACGATCTTCTGGTGGGTCTGCACGGCGATCGAACCGGCCCGCTCGGCGACCTCGGCGGCGGCCTGCTGCGGGGTGGTGACCACCAGGATCTCGGCGTTCGGCACCAGCTGGGCGACCGAGATCGCGATGTCGCCGGTGCCCGGGGGCAGGTCGAGAAGGAGGACGTCGAGGTCGCCCCAGTAGACGTCGGCCAGGAACTGCTGGAGCGCGCGGTGCAGCATCGGGCCGCGCCAGACGACGGGCGCGTTGCCGGGGGTGAACATGCCGATGGAGATGACCTTCACGCCGTGCGCCGACGGCGGCATGATCATGTTCTCGACCTGGGTGGGCTTGCCGTCCGCGCCCAGCATGCGCGGCACCGAGTGGCCGTAGATGTCGGCGTCCACCACGCCGACCTTCAGACCGTCCGCCGCCATCGCCGCCGCGAGGTTGACCGTCACCGACGACTTGCCGACGCCGCCCTTGCCGGAGGCGACGGCGTAGACCCGGGTCAGCGAACCGGGCTGGGCGAACGGCACCTCGCGCTCGGCGGTGCCGCCGCGCAGCGACGTCGCCAGCTCGCGCCGCTGCTCGTCGCTCATCACCTCCAGCTCGACGCTGACGCCCGTGACGCCCGCGACGCGCTCCACGGCCGTGCGCACGTTGGAGGTGATGGTCTCCCGCATCGGGCAGCCGGAAACGGTCAGATAGACCGTCACCGCGACCGCCCCGTCCGACGCGATCTCCACCGATTTGACCATCCCCAAGTCGGTGATGGGCCGGTGGATCTCGGGGTCGTTCACCGTTGCGAGGGCGGCGCGTACCGCTTCCTCGGCCGGCGCGGGGCCTGTGGGTGATTCGGTAGCCATGCCCTGATGGTACGGCGCCGGTGGGGGCCTCCGGAAAGGACTCTCACCGGTCGCGTTCGTCACTCTCCGCGTCGACCATCCGACGCAGTTCCAGATCCCTCAGCAGGTCTTCGAGCTCGGAGCGGATCCAGTCGCGGGTGGCGACCTCGCCCAGGCCCAGCCGCAGCGCCGCGATCTCCCGGGTCAGGTACTCGGTGTCGGCGATGGAGCGCTCGTTCTGCTTGCGGTCCTGCTCGTGGGTGACCCGGTCGCGGTCGGCCTGCCGGTTCTGCGCCAGCAGGATCAGCGGCGCCGCGTACGACGCCTGGAGCGAGAGCGCCAGCGTCAGGAAGATGAACGGGTACTCGTCGAACCGCAGCCGGCCCGGCGCGGTCACGTTCCAGCCGATCCACACGATCACGATGACCGTCATCCAGACGATGAACCGGCCGGTCCCCAGGAAGCGGGCGATCTTCTCCGACAGCCGCCCGAACGCCTCCGGGTCGTACTCGGGCAGGAAGGTGCGGCGGGGTACCCGCGGCTGGTCCAGGCGCACCCGCGGCCGCTCCGGGCCGCCACGCCGCACCGCGGAGGCCCCGTGGGGCCGCGGCCGCTCCGGGCCGCCCGGCCGCTCCCCGGCGCCCATGTCAGCCCTCCTCGAAGCGCGGGGTCCGGCCGGCCGCCGCCGCGCCGTGCATCTCGGTCTCCCGCCAGTCCTCCGGCAGCAGATGGTCCAGTACGTCGTCGACGGTGACCGCGCCCAGCAGCGATCCGCTCTCGTCGACGACGGGCGCCGCGACCATGTTGTACGTCGCCAGATAGCTGGCCACCTCGGTCAGCGCGGTGTCCGGCGCCAGGGCCGGCAGATCGGCGTCGACGAGCGAACTGACGAGGGTGAACGGCGGGTCGCGCAGCAGCCGCTGGAAGTGCACCAGGCCCAGGAACGTGCCGGTCGGGGTCTGGTCCGGCGGCCGGCAGACATAGACCTGGGCGGCCAGCGCGGCGGAGAGGTCCGGGTCCCGGACCCGTGCCAGCGCGTCCGCCACGGTCGCGTCCGGCCGCAGCACGACCGGCTCGGTAGTCATCAGACCGCCCGCCGTGCGCTCCTCGTACGACATCAGCCGCCGCATGTCCGCGGCCTCCGCCGGCCGCATCAGCGTCAGCAGCCGTTCCTTCGCCTCCTCCGGCAGCTCCGCGAGCAGATCGGCGGCGTCGTCCGGGTCCATCTCCTCCAGGACGTCGGCGGCCCGTTCGTCCTGGAGCTTGCCGATGATCTCGACCTGGTCGTCGTCCGGCAGCTCCTCCAGGACGTCGGCGAGCCGGTCGTCGGCGAGCGCCGCGGCGACCTCGGCGCGGCGCTTGGGGGAGAGGTGGTGCAGTACGCCCGCGAGATCGGCCGGGCGCAGCTGCTCGAAGGTGGCCAGCAGACTCTCCGCGCCCTGCCCGTGCTCCTCCAGCGAGAAGCCGGTCACCGCGGACCACTCGACCGTCAGCGCCTCGCCCGTCCGCCGCCCGCCGCCGCCCTGCGCGGCAGGCGTCTCGCGCCGCAGGAACCTCTCGCGCAGCGCGCCTTTCCCGCCCTTGCGTACGAAGACCTTGTCGATCTCCCAGTCGCGGCGGGCCGGCAGCTGGGTGATGCCGATGTCGAGGACGGTGACCTCCTCACCGGTCTCGATCAGCCGGACCCGCCGGTCGAGCAGCTCGCCGAAGACCAGGGTCTCGGACGCGCGCTGCTCGAAGCGCCGCATGTTGAGCACGCCGGTGGTGATGACCTGGCCGGACTCCACACCGGTCACCCGGGTCATGGGCAGGAAGATCCGGCGCCGGCCGGCCACCTCGACGACCAGCCCGAGCAGCCGCGGCGGCCGGTCGCCCGCCGCCCGCGCGCCGCCCTCGCCCCGGCCGGGCCGCAACATCGCGACCAGGTCGCGGACCCGGCCGACCTGGTCGCCGTTCGGGTCGAAGACGGCGACGCCGGAGAGATGGGAGACGAATACCCGGGGAGTCGCCACCGCCATGCAGAGTGCCTCCCTTTTTCCTGATTTACCCGGAATGGGGCCTCGATCCGGGTTCAGGCTAACGCGCCCGGCCCGGCTCCGCCCCGGTGAGCGAGGCCGTACGGTGGCCGCCACGCACGACGCGGAAAAGCGCGCACCGCCCGGGTACGCTCCGTACCGCTGTCCAGGTCATCCGCATCAGGAGGCAGAACCGACGTGACTGCAATCCCCTCGGGGACGGGCCCCCGACCCCTGACCGGCTCCCGTCGCACGGGACGGGCGGCGCTCGCGGGGGCGGTGTGCGCGGCGCTGGCCGCGGCGCTGGCGGGCTGCGCCGGGGAGGATCCGGACGCGGGCACCAACGGCGTGGGCAAACTGCCGGCCGCGACGATCGAGGCCAAGGCGCGGGCGGCGGCCGAACAGGCCGGTACGGTCCGGCTCTCCGGCAAGGTCGTCAGCCAGGACCGCACCTACCAGCTCGACATGCGGCTGGCGAAGGACGGCGCCCGGGGCGAACTGACCACCAAGGACTCCGCGTTCCAGCTGCTGCGGATCGACACGGCGCTCTATCTGAAGGCGGACGCCGGCTTCTGGGCCGGCGAGAAGAGCGAGAAAGCCACCCCGCCGGGCGGCACCGCCGCCGCCAAACTCGGCGGCAAATACGTCAAGGTGCCCGCCACGGACCCGGTCTACAAGCGCTTCAGCGGCTTCACGGACAAGAAGATGCTGCTGGCCAGTCTGCTCGGGCCGCACGGCACACCGGCCACCGGCGACCGCGGCACCCTCGACGGCGTCCGCACCATCCGCCTCACCGGCGGCGCGGGCGGCAACAGCCTGGACGTGTCCCTGGAGGGCGAGCCGTACCCGCTGCGGTTGCGGCGCGCGGGCGGTGCGGGCGAGGTCCGCCTCGGCGACTGGGGCAAGCCCGTCGATCTCCAGCCCCCGGCTCAGGACCAGATCGTCGACTACGGCAAGCAGATCGCCGGCAGCGGCTGACCGGACCGGGCAACGGGCCGCCGGGACGGCCCCTCAGCCCTTGCGGCCCCGGCGCAGCAGCTTCGGGAGTGCGGCCGGGACGGGGCGGCGGGTGAGGGCCGGCGACGGCAGCGGCGGCGCGGCGTGCGACTCCTCCGGCATGGCACCCGGCCGCTGCCCGGCCGGCCCGACCGGCTCCAGCCGCAGCACCCGGCACTCGCGCGCCCAGCGCTCCGTGAGCGTCTGCGCGTCCGGGGCGTTGAGCCGCTTGCCCTTCAGCTCGTCCACCGCGGCCCGCCACGCCGCACCGTCCGGCGCCAGCTCCACGACCCGCGCCTGCCAGGCCACCAGCCGGCCGCCCTTGTCCTTGCTGCGGACGGTGACCGTGGCGGCCGCGCCGTCGGCGAGCCCCAGATCCGCCAGCGGCTGCTCGCCCGCGCCGTCCCCGACCAGCACCGCCGCGCCGTCCTGCCAGAGGTGCCACAGCGCCCGCGCCGGGCCCGTCGCGCCCCGCACCCAGATGAGGCCGGACTTCTTGGTGGCCTCCTCGATGAGCGCTCGGTCCTGCAACGCCTGTGACACCGTCTCCGTCATACGGCTCAGCCTAATGGGCGGCGGACCGGCCGCCCCGGGACGGCGGGCCGGTGCGGACGGCCCCGTGCCGGTCCCGTCCGCCGGTCGCGTCAGAGCCAGCCGTTGCGCTTGAAACCGCGGTGTATGCCGCAGCAGATGGCGACCGTGACCAGCAGCACCGCCGGATAGCCGTACTTCCACTTCAGCTCCGGCATGAACGAGAAGTTCATGCCGTAGATCCCGGCGATCATCGTCGGCACGGCGAAGATCGCCGCCCAGGACGTGATCTTGCGCATGTCCTCGTTCTGCGCGACGGTCGCCTGCGCGAGGTTGGCCTGGAGGATGGAGTTGAGCAGGTCGTCGAAGGACAGCACCTGTTCGTTGACGCGCGCCAGGTGATCGGCCACGTCCCGGAAGTACTTCTGGATATCGGCGTCGACCAGCCGCATCGGGCGCTCGCTCAGCAGCTGCATCGGCCGCAGCAGCGGCGATACGGCGCGCTTGAACTCCAGTACCTCGCGCTTGAGTTGGTAGATCCGCCCGGCGTCGCCGCCCTTCGCGGAGCCCCTGCCGTCGGAGCCCGAGCTGAAGACGTCGATCTCCACCTCGTCGATATCGTCCTGGACCGCGCCGGCCACCGCGATATAGCCGTCGACCACCTGGTCGGCGATGGCGTGCAGCACGGCGGAGGGGCCCTTGACCAGCAGCTCGGGGTCGTCCTGGAGGCGGTGCCGCAGGGCGCGCAGGGAACCCTGGCCGCCGTGCCGCACGGTCACGATGAAGTTCCGGCCGGTGAAGCACATCACCTCACCGGTCTCCACGACCTCGCTGGTCGCGGTCAGTTCGGCGTGCTCGACGTAGTGGACGGTCTTGAAGACGGTGAAGAGGGTGTCGTCGTACCGCTCCAGCTTGGGCCGCTGATGGGCGTGCACGGCGTCCTCGACGGCGAGCGGGTGCAGCCCGAACTCCTGGGCGATACCGGCGAATTCGGCCTCGGACGGCTCGTGCAGCCCGATCCAGGCGAAACCGCCGTCGGCCCGGACGCTCGCCATGGCCTCGGCCGGGCTGAGATGCCGGCTCACCCGGCGGCCCTCGCGGTAGACACCGCAGTCGACGATCGCGCTGTTCGGGCAGACCGGGACGGGCTTCTCGCAGCTGTACGGGGCGTCGTCACGGCGCCGGGACGGGCGGACGGCAGCGCGCAGATCGCGGATCACCGACAAGGCAGGCTCCTTCACTGGCCGGCCGTCAGCGGGTGCGCAGCGCTGCCCGGAACGTGGACGTACGCGGCGTCATCGGCCGTACGTCCGCAAAGCGGGCGGCGCTCCGTGCGGTGGTGCTGACGGCAGTTCGCAGAAAACACGGAACAAAGAGTCGAAGGCGCTCTTCCGTCATCTACATCCGGCGCAAAGGCACTTCACGGGTTTCGCCGCTGAGCGACGGGGTACGGAAGCCCTCGGTTCAGCGGACGCGCTGTGCGAAGGGGATGACAGGAGAACTATCGGTACTGCAAGGTCGACTTGGATCCACCGCAGCCCCACCTCCTCCGGCCGGTCCCCGCTGGGGGACGACGTCACTCCCTTACCAGACGGCAAGGCTATCAGCCGTCCGGAGCGCCAAGGCGCCGCTTTGCCCGTTCGATACGCGTCCTATGCTCGCGGCATGTCTGACGTTCTTGAGCTGGTCGAAGCCCGGTTGCGTACGGCCCTGGGCGAACCGGACGCGCGCGCCGCCGTCACGTTCCTCGGGACCGACCGTATCGAGGTGCTCCGCTTCGTGGACGACGGGGTCATCCGTTACGCCACGCTCGGGATGTCCGCCCACCCCATGGCCGACCCCACCGCCGTCCTGGCGGATCCGCTGCGCGGCCCGCGCGCCGAACTCGTGCTGTCCGTACGGGGCGGCCGCGCCGACACCGGCAAGGTGCTCCGGCCGCTCGCCGTGCTCGCCGCGTCCCCGCAGGTCGAGGGCGTGATCGTGATGCCGGGGGCGTCGCTGGACGTGGGCGAACCGCTCTGGCCGGGGGCGGCCTTCACCTCGGTGCTGGTCGCCGCGCCCGGCGGGCTCGTCGAGGATCTGGCGCTCGACGAGCCGCTGGAGCCGGTCCGCTTCCTGCCGCTGCTGCCGATGACGCCCAACGAGGCCGCCTGGAAACGGGTGCACGGGGCGGAGGCGCTGGAGGAGCGGTGGCTGCGCAACGGAACGGACCTGCGCGATCCGCTGCGCAAGGGCGTGCCGCTCGACGACTGAACGGCGGGACGCGGCGCGGGCCCCGGCGACGGCTGTGACCGCGCGGCAGCCCGGCCGCCCGCTGTGCGAGCGGACGGTCGGGCTGCCGGGTCTTCAGTTGGCGAAGACCGTGACGCCGTCCTCCGTGGCGTGCGCAGGCGCCAGTTCCTCGGCCTCCAGGGTCAGCGCCCGGCGGCGGACGGCGACGATGACGGCGCCGATCACCGCCGCGGCGGCCGCGACCACGAACGGGATGTGGACATCGGTCCACTCCTCGATCTTCGGCGCGAGGAACGGCGCGGCCGCCGCCGCGAACCACCGCACGAAGTTGTAGCCCGCGCTGGCCACCGGCCGCGGCGCGTCCGAGACGCCCAGCGCCAGCTCCGTGTAGACGGTGTTGTTCAGGCCGATGAGGGCGCCGGAGACGATCGTGCAGACGATGGCGGTGGTGTGGCTGCCGTAGCCGAGGACGACCAGGTCGACGGCGAGCAGCACCAGCGAGCCGCCCAGGACCTTCAGCGACCCGAAGCGGTGCTGCAGCCGGGGCGCGACGAGCACCGAGAACACCGCGAGCAGCACACCCCAGGCGAAGAAGACCCCGCCCGACCGGTACGGCGACATGTTCAGCACGAACGGGGTGAAGGCCAGCACCGTGAAGAACGCGTAGTTGTAGAAGAACGCGGAGGCGGCGGCGGAGGCCAGTCCGCCGTGGCCGAGCGCCCTGACCGGATCGAGCAGCGAGGTCTTGCGGGCCGGCTTCGGCTGCTCCTTGAGGAAGGCCGTGATGGCGAGGAAGCCGACGGCCATCAGGACGGCGGTGCCGAAGAACGGGTAGCGCCACTTCATGTCGCCGAGGACCGCGCCGAGCAGCGGGCCGCAGGCCATGCCCAGGCCGAGCGCGGACTCGTAGAGCAGGATCGCCACCGCGCTGCCGCCCGTCCGGCTCCCGCGCGCGGGCCCGACGGGATTGGCCGCGCCCACGATCACGGCGAGCGAGGTGGAGACGAAGAGCGCGTTGCCCAGGCCCCAGCCGGCCCGGAAGCCGACCAGCTGGCCGACGGACCCCGACATACCGGACAGCGCCGCGAACACCACCACGAGTGCCAGGCCGGCCAGCAGGGTCTTGCGGCTGCCGATGCGGCTGGAGACGAAGCCGGTGACCAGCATCGCGACGGCGGTGATCAGGAAGTAGGAGGTGAAGAGGAGGGAGACCTGACTGTTCGAGGCGTGCAGGCCCTTGGCGATCGAGGGGAGGATCGGGTCGACGAGGCCGATGCCCATGAAGGCCACGACCGAGGCGCCGGCCGTGGCCCATACGGCCTTCGGCTGGCGCAGGATCGACGCCCCGCCCCCCTCGAATGGATCGTCTTCGGCGCCGTCGCCGTGGCCGCTGCTCCGCATGCCGCGCATCCCCTTTCCGTATTCCCCGGTCGCGGCCGGTCCCTGACCTCCGCGAATCGTTGTCGTTTACACACAATAAGTTAGACGATCTAAAGAATGCAAGCTACAACTACCTCTGGGGGTGGTGACGGCCGCCCCGCGGCCCGCCGCCGGGGCGTGATTCCGGGCACACCGGACGGGTGATCGTCCTTGACGCGGCGGCGGCCCAGGAGGACCGTGGGACGTTATGAGGGGCGAACCCAGTTGCCCGAAGTGCGGTGGCCGGGTGCGGGCGCCCGGTCTCTTCTCCGACTCCTGGCAGTGCGCCGTGCACGGCACCGTGCACCCGCTCCAGCCGGTCGTCCCACCGAGCGTCGAGGCGCTCGGCGTCGTCGTACACCGCGCCCAGGTCCCCGTGTGGATGCCCTGGCCGCTGCCGGTCGGCTGGCTGTTCACGGGCGTGGCCTGCGCGGGCGACGACCGCAGCGGCGGCCGGGCGACGGCGGTGGCCTGTTCGGGCCCCGGACCGCTCGGCGGTCCCGGTGAACTCCTGCTGATCGCCGAGGAACTGGGCGTCGGACTCGGCGCCCGCTACGCCGGTATCGACGGCCCCGACCCCGGCTCCTGCCTGCGCATGGACAAGCCGCCGCACGCCAAGGTGCTGGCCGCCGGCCGCCCGACCCCGATGTGGCATGTCGAGGGCGCCCCCGCGGACCGCGCGGTCTTCGCGGGCGAGGCGCGCGGACTGTGGCTGTGGGCGATCGCCTGGCCGGAGGAGTCGGGGCTGCTGATGTACGACGAACTGGTCCTCACCGACCTGCGGGAGGCGGGCGCCGAGGTGGACCTGCTGCCGTGCGGGGCGCTCTCACCGCGGATCCTGAACTAGGCCGCACCTCCCGCGGGCGGCCGTCCGGACCGGCCGTCCGGCCGGGGCGGGTACGGCGGCCGGTATCCTGCTGGAGTCCCCTCAGGTGCCCCGTGCGCCCGTTCCCCGCCCGTCCCGCAGCAGTCTGGAGTCCGCGTCGTGCGCATCGATCTGCACACCCACTCCACCGCGTCGGACGGTACGGACACCCCCGCCGAACTGGTACGCAACGCCGCGGCCTGCGGTCTCGACGTCGTCGCGCTGACCGACCACGACACCGTCGGCGGCCACGCCGAGGCGCGCGCCGCGCTGCCCGCCGGGCTGACGCTGGTCACCGGCGCCGAACTCTCCTGCCGGATCGAGGGGGTGAGCCTGCATCTGCTCGCCTACCTCTTCGACCCCCGGGAGCCGGAGTTCGCCCGCGAGCGGGAGCTCGTCCGGGACGACCGGGTGCCGCGGGCCCGCGCCATGGTCGGCAAGCTGCGCGACCTCGGGGTGCCGGTCACCTGGGAGCAGGTGGCGCGGATCGCCGGGGACGGCGCCGTCGGGCGGCCGCATGTCGCCAGCGCCCTCGTCGAACTGGGCGTCGTACCGTCCGTCTCCGACGCCTTCACCCCGCAGTGGCTCGCCAACGACGGCCGGGCCTACGTCGGCAAGCACGAACTCGACCCCTTCGACGCGATCCGGCTGGTCAAGGCCGCGGGCGGGGTCACCGTCTTCGCGCATCCGCTGGCCGTCAAGCGCGGCAGCGTCGTACCGGAGAGCGCGATCGCGGAACTGGCCGCGGCCGGTCTCGACGGCATCGAGGTCGATCACATGGACCACGACGCACCGACCCGCGCCCGGCTGTGCGGGCTGGCCGGCGACCTCGGGCTGCTGCCCACCGGCTCCAGCGACTACCACGGCAGCCGCAAGACCTGCCGGCTCGGCGAGTACACCACCGACCCCGAGATCTACGGCGAGATCGTGCGCCGCGCGACCGGCGCCTTCCCCGTGCCCGGCGCGGGCGGCTGACCCCGCACCGGGCACCGGCGGGCCGCCCCGGCGGCGGACCGGCCCCGGGCGGCCGGCGATGAACGGCGTGCCGCGGACCGCCGCCCCACGCGACCGGATCACCCCGGCCGTCCGGCGCGGCCGCCCCGCGCGCCGACCCCGCCCCGTACGCCGCGGGCCCTCCCTCCTCTTCCTTCTCTCCGGCCCCTTCCCTGCTGACCTCCTTCCCCTACGGGACTCCGTCCGCGGTGCCCGTCCAGCTTGAGACCCAGGGTCTCTCGTGTCCCTCGTACCACCTCGCGCAAGGCCATCACCGTGTTTGACGTCGCTGTCTTCAGTACCCTCTTTGTCACGCTATTTGTGATCATGGATCCCCCCGGGATCACCCCGATCTTCCTGGCCCTGACCTCGGGCCGGCCGGCCAAGGTGCAGCGCCGGATGGCCTGGCAGGCGGCGGTCGTCGCCTTCTGCGTCATCGCCGTCTTCGGCGTCTTCGGCACCCAGATCCTGGGGCGGCTGCACATCACGACCCCGGCGCTGATGATCGCGGGCGGTCTGCTGCTCCTGCTGATCGCGCTCGACCTGCTGACCGGGAAGTCCGAGGAGCCGACCCAGACCAAGGACGTCAATGTGGCACTGGTGCCGCTCGGTATGCCGCTGCTGGCCGGTCCGGGCGCGATCGTGTCGGTGATCCTGGCGGTGCAGCACGCGCACGGTTTCACCGCGCAGCTGTCGGTCTGGACGGCGATCGTCGCGATCCATGTGGTGCTCTACCTGGTGATGCGGTTCTCGCTGCTGATCATTCGCGTGATCAAGGACGGCGGGGTGGTGCTGGTGACGCGGCTGGCGGGCATGCTGCTCTCCGCGCTGGCGGTGCAGCAGATCATCAACGGCGTCACACAGGTGATCCAGGGTTCCTGACCCGGCCCGGAACCGCGAAGTGCCCCCGTACGACGTGTTCGTACGGGGGCACTTCGCCTCATGGCCTTCAGGCTCGTCGGGCGGCGGTGTGGGTGTTAACGGGCGGCGGTGTCGGCGGGGCGGATATAGATGCGCTGGCCGACGGCTGCGGCCTGCTGCACGATCCGGTTGACGGAGGCGGCGTCCACGACGGTGCTGTCCACGGCGGTGCCGTCGGCGTCGTCCAGGCGCATGATCTCGAAGCGCATATGGCTTCTCCCTTCGTCCGATCCTCCTGCGGAGAACTCTGTGGCGGGGCGAGCCCGGCCGCGCTGCCGGGCGTTCCCAAGGGGTACAACGAGATGCTCCGTGCAATCATTCCCTACGCTAAGGAAAAGTTTCGATGGTCTAAATATTTGCCGTGGCGGGCGGCGGGCGCCCGGCGCGGTTGTACCCGCGCAGCCACCGCCCGGACAATGGAGCCGGTATGAACGACGTCGAGCCCACGGGCCCCACAGATCTCGCCGCGCTGGCCGCCGGCATCGAGCGCACCAACGAGCTGCTCACCCGAGTGCTCGCGGAGGTCGCCACCACCCCGTCCACCCACGCGGCCTTCGTGGACGCCGGCTATGTCTACGCCGCGGCGGGCCGCCTGGTCACCGGCACGGAGGACCGCAAGGCGTTCGACCTGGACGCCGAGGGCATCATCGAAGCCTTCATCGACAAGGCGCGGACGATCTTCCCGGACAGCCGGCTGCTCCGCGTCTACTGGTACGACGGCGCGCGCCGCCGCATCCACACCCAGGAACAGCAGCGGATCGCCGAGCTGCCGGACGTCAAGGTCAGGCTCGGCAATCTGAACGCCAACAACCAGCAGAAGGGCGTCGACTCCCTGATCCGCACGGACCTGGAGTCGCTGGCCCGGCACCGTGCGATCAGCGACGCGGTACTCATCGGCGGTGACGAGGACCTGGTCTCCGCGGTGGAGGCGGCCCAGGGGTACGGCGCGCGGGTGCACCTGTGGGGCATCGAGGCCGCGGGCGGGCGCAACCAGGCAGAGCCGCTGCTGTGGGAGGTCGACAGCCAGCGCACCTTCGACCTGGACTTCTGCAAGCCGTACGTCTCCCGGCGGGCCGGCGTCGACTTCGGGGACCCGGCGGCGGCCGAGGGCCCGGCGCCCTCCCGCGAGGAGGTGCGCTTCGTGGGCGCCCGGGTCGCCGCCCAGTGGCTGGCCGAGCGCGGCCGCGGCTGGGTCGCCGAACTGCTGCCCGGCCACCCGTATCTGCCCGGCACCGTCGACCAGGAACTGCTGACCGCCGCGGAGGCGCTGCTGCGCCACTCGCTGCGCGGCCGCGCGGACCTGCGCCGGGCGCTGCGGGACGGCTTCTGGGAGCGGGTACAGGGGCAGTACTAGTACGCGATTGTGGTACTCGGCGCAGCCCGGACCTGCCTCGGACCCGGATACGAAACGCGGCGCGGGCCCCGGCAGCCGAACCGTCACCCGACCGTCCGGGCCCCGGCGACCGCACCGTCACAAGGCAGGTCCGGACCCCGGTGGGATCAGGCCCTGGCGAGCAGCTCCGCGAGCCGGTCGAAGAAACTCTCCCAGCCCGCCTTCGCCTGCTGGTACTGCTCCGCGGTGAGATTGCCGCCGCCCTGGTGGAAGGCCATCTCCGTACGGCCCCCGAGATCGGTGAAGGTGACCCGTACCGTCTCGCCCGCCGCCTCGCTCGGCGCGGCGGCGTCCTTGAGCGTGAGCACCAGCCGCTCGGGCGCCGCGACCTCGCGGTAGACGCCGGAGAACGGCATCTCGCCGCCGTCCGGCGTCCGCATCACCAGGCTCCAGACGCCGCCCGGCCGGACATCCATCGTCATCCGGTCGACGGGCACATCCAGCTCCCCGCCGAACCAGTGGCCGAAGTGCGAGGGAATCGTCCACGCCTGGAACACCAGGTCACGGCGTGCGTCGAGGGTGCGGGTGAGGGTGATGCCGTCCGCCGTCTGCTGCGGGTTCTCCGTCATGGTCCTGAATCCTTTGCGTGTCACCGGGAAGGGGCCGGGCCGGGGCGCGGCCCCCTGTCGATAGTCGTCGAGCGGGGCGGAGCTGTCCTGCCGGAGCCGCCGCTGGGGGGCCACTCGGCCCAGGTGCCCCGCCCAGGTGCTCCGCCCGACCGCCTACCCCAGACCGTTCCAGAATGCGCTCAGCGCCGCGGCGGTCTCCTCGGGGCGTTCGGTGTTGGGGGAGTGGGCGGCGTCCGCGATGACCGTGCGCCGGGCGGCCAGCCGGTCGGCCATCGCGTCCATCAGCGGTACCGGCCAGGCGTAGTCGACGGCCCCGGAGACGACATGCTTGGGCAGCGGTACGGCCGCCAGTTCCGCGACCCGGTCGGGTTCCTCGGTCATCTGCCGCCCGGTCGCGATCAGCTGCTCGGGGACGGTGTTCAGCCACCTTCGGCGCAGGAACGCGCCGATCTCCGGCGGCGTCGCCCCGTCCGCCGCCTCCGGCGGATCCAGTGCGCGCATCACCCGCCAGACCGACTCCATGTCCAGTCTGCCGAGCGCCTCGATCAGCGTCCGCACCCGGGCCCGCTGGGCCGCGTCGATGGCGGCCGGCCCGGAACTGAGCACGGTCAGGGAACGGAACGGCGCCGGGTCGAGCAGCACGGCGGCCCGGGTGACCAGACCGCCCAGCGAATGCCCCAGGAGATGCACCGGCCCGCCGCCGGACGCCGTCAGCGCGGTGGCCTGGGCCAGCACATCGCGGGCCAACTCGCCCTGGGCGTACGCCGATTCGTCGCGCGGCCCGGGAGAGTCGTGCTGTCCGCGCCCGTCCACCGCGACCGCCCGGAACCCGGCCGCGGCGAGCGGTGCGAGAAGGGCGATGAAGTCCTCCTTGCTCCCGGTGAAGCCGGGCACCAGGAGGGCGGTGCCGGCCGGCACACCGACGGGCCGGGCATCGTGCACGGCAAACGCACCGCGCTCGGTGGTGAGGGAGTACGCGCGGGCGCACGGGGGCAGCGTGAGAGTGGGCGGCCTGCTCATGGACCGAGGCTATCGGTGCTGGTCGCCGCCATGATCGGCCCGCCCCCACGGCGAACGGCCCGGCCCCCGCGCGATGCGGGGGCCGGGCCGTGGCGAACCACCAGGGGTCAGCTCTCGGGCGTCGCCTCGGGCGCGGCGGCCTTGGCGCGGCTGCGGCGCCGGACCGGCTTGGCCTCGGCGGCGGCCTCCGGGGCCTCCACCTCCGCCGCGGCCGGCTTGGCGGCGGCGGCCTTACGGGTCCGCTTGGGCTTGACCGGGGCGTCCTCGGCGGCGGTCGCGTCCGCCACCGGCTTCGCGGCGGCCTTGCGGGTGCGCTTCGGCTTGGCCGGAGCCGCCTCGGTGCCCTCGGCCGTCTCCACGGCCTCCACAGCGGCCTTGGCAGCCGCGGTCTTGCGGGTCCGCTTCGGCTTGACGGGGGCCTCGGCGGCAGCCGCCTCGGTGCCCTCGGCGGTGTCCACCGCGGTCTCCGCGGCGGCCTTGGCGGCGGCGGTCTTGCGGGTGCGCTTCGGCTTGGCGGGCGCCTCGTCGGCCGGTACGGCGGCCTCGACGGCCTCCGCCGCCGCGCTCTCCGCGGTGGCCTTCGCCGTGCTCCGGGTGCGCCGACGCGGCTTCGCGGGCGCCTCGGCCGGCTCCGTGACGGCCGCGGCCTCGGCCGCGACGGCGGTGCCCTCGACCGTGCCGACCGCGTCGGCGGCGGCCTCGGCGACAGCCTCGGGGCGGGCGGTACGGGTACGGCGCCGGCGCGGCTTGGCAGCGGGTGCCGCCGCGTCTTCGGCGGCCGGCGCGACCGCGACCGCAGCCGCGTCGGTCACCGTCTCCACAACCTCCACGGCCTCGGGCGCCGCGGCCGGGGCCGCACCACCCTGGGCCGCGCCACGGGTACGCCGACGGCGCCGCGGCTGGCGCGGTCCTTCGGTGCCCTCAGCGGTGTCCAGCGAACCGGAGGCCTTCGGCTCGGCGGTCTTCGCGTCGGTGGCCGTCGCCCCGGCATCCGCCAGCGACGTACCGCCACGGGTGCGCCGGCGCTGGCGCGGCGTACGGGTGCGCTCGGGGCGCTCCGCCACCACGGCGGCCGCGGTCTTGCGCGGACCGCGTCCCCGGCCGCCGGTCTCGCCGAGGTCCTCGACCTCTTCGGCGGCCAGTCCGGCCCGGGTGCGCTCGGCACGCGGCAGTATGCCCTTGGTGCCCGCCGGGATGTTGAGCAGCTCGTAGAGGTGCGGGGAGGTGGAGTACGTCTCCTCCGGCTCGTCGAACGGCAGGTCCAGCGCCTTGTTGATCAGCTTCCAGCGCGGGATGTCGTCCCAGTCGACGAGCGTGACCGCGGTGCCCTTGGCGCCCGCGCGGCCCGTCCGGCCGATGCGGTGCAGGTAGGTCTTCTCGTCCTCGGGCGACTGGTAGTTGATGACGTGCGTCACGCCCTCGACATCGATACCGCGGGCGGCGACATCGGTGCACACCAGCACGTCGACCTTGCCGTTGCGGAAGGCGCGCAGCGCCTGCTCGCGGGCGCCCTGGCCGAGGTCACCGTGGACCGCGCCGGACGCGAACCCGCGCTGGGCGAGCTGGTCGGCGATGTCGGCGGCGGTCCGCTTCGTCCGGCAGAAGACCATCGCCAGACCGCGGCCCTCGGCCTGGAGGACGCGGGCGACCAGCTCCGGCTTGTCCATGGAGTGCGCGCGGAAGATGTGCTGGGTGGTGTTGGCGACGGTCTGGCCGACGTCGTCCGGCGCGGCGGCGCGGATGTGCGTGGGCTGCGACATGTAGCGGCGGGCCAGCGAGATGACCTGGCCGGGCATGGTCGCGGAGAACAGCATCGTCTGCCGCTTGGCGGGCAGCAGCTGGATGATCCGCTCGACGTCGGGCAGGAAGCCCAGGTCGAGCATCTCGTCGGCCTCGTCCAGGACCAGGCTCTTGACCTCGGAGAGGTTGAGCTTCTTCTGGCCTGCCAGGTCCAGCAGCCGGCCGGGGGTGCCGACGACGACGTCGACGCCCTTCTTGAGCGCCTCGACCTGCGGCTCGTACGCGCGGCCGCCGTAGATGGCGAGCACCCGGACGTTGCGGACCTTGCCCGCGGTGAGCAGGTCGTTGGTGACCTGCTGGCACAGCTCGCGGGTCGGCACGACCACGAGGGCCTGCGGCGCCTCGGTCAGCTGCGCGGGCTTCGCGCGGCCCGCCTCGACGTCCGCGGGGACCGTGACGCGCTCAAGGAGCGGCAGGCCGAAGCCCAGGGTCTTGCCGGTGCCGGTCTTGGCCTGGCCGATGACGTCGCTGCCGGAGAGCGCGACGGGGAGGGTCATCTCCTGGATGGGAAAGGGGGACGTGATGCCGACGGCCTCAAGGGCCTCGGCGGTCTCGGGGAAAATCCCGAGCTCTCGGAACGTAGACAGAATCTTGCCTCTTCTGTGAGACGCGGCATGAGGCGGCGAAGGGGGTCGTACCGCACCGTCGTACGGGTTCGTACAGGAACCGGACCGATACGGGCCGGATGGCGCGGGACCACTGCCATCGCTCAGGCACTCCTGCCGCGAGCGGTGTCCCTCCTGCTGTGCGTACGTCTCGTACGCGCCGCGGGGGAGGGCGGTCGGTTTGAGGAGCCGATCGGGCCACCGACCGGGCATCCGCATTCATGGAACGACCCACCGATACTCGGCAGGCCCATACCACTGTACCCCGGATGCGCCGCGGCACCCGAAGGCTTGTATGAGCGAGCGGGACGGGCGGAAGGCGGGGCGGGGATCCGCCGCGGCGCGCTGCACCGCCGGAGCGCGGCGGCCGGGAGCCGTTCGCGCAGGTGCGGCGGGGGCGGTGGCCGCGGCCTTCCCCCGGCCGCCGGGCGGGCTATTGTGCCGGTCATGGAGACGCCTGACAACGCCGCTGCTGACGTGCAAGAACACACCGGGATCGCCGCCCAGGACTGGGAGCGGGCATCCGCCGATCCGCAGTACCGGGCCGCCGTGATCGATCTGCTCGGCGCACTCGCGTACGGCGAGCTGTCCGCCTTCGAGCGCCTGGCCGAGGACGCCAAGCTCGCGCCGACCATGGACGACAAGGCCGAACTGGCCAAGATGGCCTCGGCCGAATTCCACCACTTCGAGCGGCTGCGGGACCGGCTCGCGCAGATCGAGGCGGAGCCGAACGAGGCGATGGAGCCGTTCGCCGCCGCGCTGGACGAGTTCCACCGCCAGACCGCGCCGTCGGACTGGCTGGAGGGCCTGGTCAAGGCGTATGTCGGCGACTCGATCGCCAGTGACTTCTACCGCGAGGTCGCGGCCCGGCTGGACTCCGACACCCGCGGTCTGGTGCTGACGGTGCTGGACGACACCGGGCACGCCACCTTCGCCGTGGAGAAGGTCCGCGCGGCGATCGACGCCGAGCCGCGGGTCGGCGGGCGGCTCGCGCTGTGGGCGCGCCGGCTCATGGGCGAGGCGCTCTCGCAGGCGCAGCGGGTGGTCGCGGACCGCGACGCGCTCTCCACGATGCTGGTCGGCGGGGTGGCCGACGGTTTCGATCTGGCCGAGGTCGGGCGGATGTTCTCGCGTATCACCGAGGCGCACACCAAGCGGATGGCGGCGCTGGGGCTGGCGGCGTAACGACCCGGGAGCGGCGGGCCGCCGGCCGTCCGGCGGCCCGGGGTCACTGCCCCGCCCGCTCCGGTGTCCGGCCGGACCGGTGTCCCGTACGGCCGGTCCGGACGCGCGTCAGGCCGTCGCGGACCGGCGCAGCCGGCTGTGCGGCGGGCGGATCAGCACCGACAGCAGTGCCACGCCCATGGCCAGGGCGGCGAACAGCACCTGGACGCTGTGGGCGGGACCCAGGATCGAACGGGTCACCAGCGCCCCGAAGAGCGCGGCGACCGGGCCGGTGGCCAGCGTCAGGGTGCGCACGGGGAAGCGGTCGGCGAGCCAGTGCACGGCGGCCAGGGCGATGACGAATCCGACGATCACGGCGCCGAGCGCTTCCCAGATCATGGTGTTCCCTCCCGCGTCACAAGGCCGGCCGGACGAGCGAGCCGGTCGTAGGCGGTCGTACCCAGGGGGCACCGTCAGCAACCCTTTCACCATGGATGGCCTGCGGGCCGGGCGCGGCCGCGACTTCACGGACGTCAGCGACTGCCCCGACGCATGCGAACGGCGGTCCGGAGAGAGCTTCTCTCCGGACCGCCGTCCGTGTCGTGCTGTCGCGGGCGCCCTGTGCGGCGCCCCCTGCTCACCCGCTCAGAGCGCGCCGAATCCGACCTTGCGGACGGCCTGCTCGCCGATCTCCACGTAGGCCAGCCGGTCCGCCGGGACCAGAACCTTGCGACCGTGGTCGTCCACCAGGCTCAGCAGCTGCGACTTGCCGCCGAGTGCGTCAGCCACCGCGCGCTCGACCTCTTCAGCAGACTGCGCGCTCTCCAGAACGATCTCGCGGGGCGCGTGCTGCACGCCGATCTTGACCTCCACGGCTTATGTCCCTCCGACGGTCAGTTGGGTGCGCGGCCATCCGCGCCGTACGCAGCACACATTAGCCCGGTACGGGGACGGACAGGACGCCGCGGGGAACGCCGGCAGCGAACACACACCGCGTGGGGTGCCTCCGGCGCCGCCGTCGGCGTCCCGTCCGGGGCGGGTCAGTGGGCGTCGGTGCCGTGCAGCGGGAAACCGGCGATGCCCTTCCAGGCGAGTGAGGTCAGCAGCTGCACCGCGGTCTCGCGGGGTACCTCGCTCTCCGAGGAGAGCCAGTAGCGCGCGACGACCTGGGAGACCCCGCCCAGCCCCACGGCCAGCAGCATCGACTCGTCCCGGGACAGGCCGGTGTCCTCGGCGATCACCGCGCTGATCGCCTCGGCGCACTCCAGCGAGACCTTGTCCACCCGCTCGCGGACGGCCGGCTCGTTGGTGAGATCCGACTCGAAGACCAGCCGGAAGGCGCCGCCCGGGTCCTCGACGTACGCGAAGTAGGCGTCCATCGTCGCCGCGACCCGCAGCTTGTTCTCGGTCGTCGACGCCAGCGCGGTGCGCACCGAGTGCAGCAGGGACTCGCAGTGCTGGTCCAGCAGCGCGAGGTAGAGCTCCAGCTTGCCCGGGAAGTGCTGGTAGAGCACCGGCTTGCTGACGCCCGCCCGCTCGGCGATGTCGTCCATCGCGGCCGCGTGGTAACCCTGCGCGACGAATACTTCCTGGGCGGCGCCCAGAAGCTGGTTGCGCCGGGCTCGGCGTGGCAGACGTGTGCCTCGTGGGCGTGCCGCCTCGGTCTGCTCGATGGCGCTCACGCTGCCTCCCAGAAGTGGTTCCGTACGCGGCGTCCGCAAGACGGGGCGCCGCGCCCGCCATCGTACTTTTGGGTAACCCGGCTGTGCGTGGTCCCAGGCGAGAAAATCTCCCCGGGATCGCTGTGGGAAGCCGACATAACGGGCCAGGTCATCGGTATTCGTCTTCGTTGAGCTCCACGACGCGGGACTGCTCCGCGCGGTCCGCTTCGTTCGCGGAGTCCGGATCGGTGCCGGTCAGCGCCTCGTCGCGATGCGGAGCGAGGTCCGCGTGCTGTTCCGCGGCGTCCGCTTCCGGGGCCTCCACGTCGAACTCCGCCGCGTCGTTGGCGTCGTCCTCGCCGAAGGTGTCCGGGTCGCTCGGGTCGACGGGCATGGTGGCTCCCTTTCTCGCGCGCTCACGCGCCTTCTCGCACTCCGGCCCGGCCGGCGGGTGGCCGGCCGGAAGCGGGGGCCGGGGCGGCTGCCCTTGACTACGAGCCTAGGAGAACGGCTGCGGCCGCGCGATACGGTGTGTGACGGCGAACACATGATCGGCGGCGTGATCATCTCGTAACATCGATGTCATGTCTTCGACCGAGTCGCCGGACACCCGGGCCGCCGCCCTCCCCGTGCCGCCAGCCGGCCCCGGCCCCCGGGCGGGTGCGGGGGAGACGGTGCGCACCGTGACCCTGCCGGGCCTGACGCTGACCGTGCGGACCCCCGACGCCCCGGACGGCGCCGCGGCGGACCGCGCGCCCGCGCTCTACGTCCACGGCCTCGGCGGCTCCTCGCAGAACTGGTCCGCCCTGATGCCGCTGCTCGCCGACCGGGTGGCCGGTGAGGCGCTCGACCTGCCCGGCTTCGGTACCGCGCCGCCGCCGGACGACGGCAACTACTCCCTCTCCGCGCAGGCCCGTGCCGTCATCCGCCACCTCGACGCGGCCGGCCGCGGCCCGGTGCACCTGGTCGGCAACTCGATGGGCGGCGCCACGGCGACCCGGGTGGCGGCGGTGCGCCCGGACCTCGTCCGCACCCTGACGCTGATCTCGCCCGCGCTGCCCGAACTGCCGCCGCAGCTGTCGGCGTTGCCGACGGCGCTGCTCGCGGTCCCGGGCGCCACCCGGCTCTTCGGCCGGATGACCCGGGACTGGACGCCCGAGCGGCGCGCCCGCGAGGTGCTGGCGCTCTGCTACGGCGACCCCCGCCGGGTCACCCCCGAAGGGCTCGGCGCGGCCGTCGACGAATACGCGCAACGGCGTGAACTCCCTTATGCCTGGGAGGCTTTCGAGCGTTCCACGCGCGGACTGGTGAACGCGTACACGCTCGGCGGGCAGCACGGGCTGTGGCGTCAGGCGGAGCGGGTGCTGGCGCCGACCCTTCTCGTCTACGGTGGACGCGACCGCCTGGTCTCCTACCGGATGGCACGGCGGGCGGCCGCGGCGTTCCGCGGTTCGCGGCTGCTGACGCTGCCGGAGGCGGGGCATGTGGCGATGATGGAGTATCCGGAGGCGGTGGCGCGGGCCTTCCGCGAGCTGCTCGACGACGATGAATCCGCTGACGCGGACAGGAGCTGATTGGCCCAGTGGGACGCCATAGCCGCCGAGGCCGGCCGGAGAGCGCAGCACCGACTCCCGGGACGGCCGGTCCTTCCGGCGGGCCCGGTGACGGCGTGCCGGGCGGTGGGGAACCCGCACCCGGGTCCGGGCGCCGACGGCGCGGCCCGGCGGGCGACGGTATGCCGGACGGCCCGCGGCTGACGGTGCCCGCGCCGCGCACCGCGCACCGCGGCGGCGCCCTTCGGCCCGAACGCCATGAGGCGGACGGCGGCTGGGGCGCGCCCCCGGCGACGCCGGCGCACGGCGTGCCGGCCGTGCCCCGCCCGCGCATGCCCGAGCCGGCGGGCGGCGGGTACGGCGACCGGCCCGGTGCGCCGGGCATGCCGGGTGCCGTGGGTGCGGACGGCTTCGGAGCCGCCGCCGGCCCGGGAGGCGCCGGGACGCTCACGGGCCAGGTCAACGGGCCCTCGGTGGGCGGGAGTTCGCCGAGCGCCGAGGTGGCCGGGAATCCGCTGTCCGGGTCCGGCCAGGTGCCGGGGCCGCGTCGTGAGTACGTGGAGGCGTTCGCCGAGGACCGCGACCGTGGCGGCGATGGTGACGGCGGGGATACGTACGGCGGGCGGGTCGGCGACGCGCCGGGCGGCAGGCCGCCCGTGACGGATACAGCGGACGCGGCGGACGGGGCGGAGCCGCTCGCCGGGGCGGACACCGGCGGCAGGAAGGGCACCAAGGGCCGGACGCTCACCGGTGTGGCGGCCGCGGCCGTGACGACGGTGCTCGCGGTGGTCGTCGCCGGACAGGTCGCCGACCAGCACGCGGACGGCGGCGCGGCGCAGGCGAGCAGCGGGCAGGGCCGGGTGGACGGGACCGACGGCCAGGCCAGCCGGTCGCAGGCCCGGCCGACGAAGGACGCCGCACCCGTCACGTACGACGAGAAGATGGCCCATCTCTTCCCGCTGGCCGAGAAGATGACGGCCCGTGGCACGTTCACGACGGTCGGCCGCGACGCCAAGGCGCCCGGCCGCGGGCAGGTGCTGCGCTATCGGGTCGACATCGAGGACGGACTGCCGCTGGACGGCGAGCTGTTCGCCGACGCGGTGCACAAAACCCTCAACGACGACCGGAGCTGGGCACACGACGGACGCCGGACCTTCCAGCGGGTGGGCTCCGGCCACGCCGACTTCGTGATCACGCTGGCGAGCCCGGGGACGACCGCGGTGTGGTGTGCCAAATCGGGTCTCGACACGTCCGAGGAGAACGTCTCCTGCGATTCGGCGGCGACCGAACGCGTCATGATCAACGCGTACCGGTGGGCGGAGGGCGCGACGACCTACAGCCGCGACGAGCTGTTCGCCTACCGCCAGATGCTGATCAACCACGAGGTCGGCCACCGGCTCGGACACAACCACGAGGGCTGCACCAAGCAGGGCGCGCTCGCTCCCGTGATGATGCAGCAGACGAAGTTCCTGACGACGAAGGGCCTGACCTGCCGGCCCAACTCCTGGCCGTTCCCCACCGAGCGGTGACCCGCCGGAGATGAGACAAGGTGTCTCTCATCGCGAGACACCTTTGCCAGGGACCGAATATTCGTTCAATGTTCTGCGCATGCCGCACCGTCACGTCTCCGCACACGCCGCCATCGAGCTGGCGCTGATCGGCGTGTCCGTGCAGTCCGTGGCCGACATCGACTGTCGCTGAGGCCCCACCCCGGTTCCCCCAGGACGCGGCCCCGGCCGTGCGAGTGACACGGCACGGTGCCGGTCGCGTCCCCGGGCCGGGACATTCCCCCGCGTCACCGCGTAAGGCATCTCTCCACGCGTCCGCAGGGGCGGCCTCGCGCGCCATCGCGCCCTCCCTGCCGCCTTCTGCGGGTGCCCCCGCTGCGAAAGGCGAACACCGCCATGGCCGAGCCCGCCCACCCCCGTCAGCCGTCCGCCACCGCGCGCCGCGTCGCCGCGGCCGCCACGACCGCCGCGCTGGCCGTCGGCGCCGTCGCCTGCGGACCCAAGGACGGCACGGACCGGGGCGGCGCGGGGGACGCGCCGAAGAAGGGCGGCACGCTGACCGTCCTGAACTCCGAGCCGCAGAACAACTTCGACCCCGCGCGCCTGTACACCTCGGGCGGCGGCAAGGTGCCGACGCTGGTCTTCCGTACGCTGACCACCCGCAACCGCGAGAACGGCGCGGCCGGCGCCAAGGCCGTACCGGACCTCGCCACCGACACCGGGCGGCCCAGCGAGAACGCCACCGTGTGGACGTACACCCTCAAGGACGGCCTGAAGTTCGAGGACGGCTCGCCGATCACCAGCGCCGACATCAAATACGGCATCGAGCGGTCCTTCGCCGCCGAACTCTCCGGCGGCGCCCCGTACCTGCGGGACTGGCTGGTCGGCGGCGAGGACTACCAGGGGCCCTACAAGGACAAGTCCGAGGACGGCCTGAAATCCATCGAGACGCCCGACAAGAAAACCCTTGTCTTCCATCTGAAGAAGCCCGAAGGGGAATTCCCGCTGCTGGCGACGCAGACGCAGTTCGCGCCGGTGCCGCGGAACAAGGACACCGGCACGAAATACGAGGAACACCCCGTCTCCTCGGGCCCCTACAAGGTCGTCAAGAACACCGGTGACGGCGAGCGCATTCTGCTGGCGCGCAACGAACACTGGTCACAGAGCACGGACAAGCAGCGGCACGCCTATCCGGACACCATCGAGGTGACCTCCGGCCTCGACCCGGCCGTCATCAACCAGCGGCTCTCCACCGGAGCGGGCGCGGACGCCGCCGCCGTCACCACCGACACCAACCTCGGCCCCGCCGAACTCGCCCAGATCGCGGGCGACAGGGAACTGCAGAAACGGGTCGGCACCGGCCGCTTCGGCTACACCAATTACCTCGCCTTCAACCCGAAGGTGAAGCCCTTCGACGATCCGAAGGTGCGGCAGGCGATCTCCTATGCGATCAACCGGCAGAGCGTGGTGAACGCGGCCGGCGGCTCCTCCCTCGCCGAGCCCGCCACCACCTTCCTGCCGAACCAGAAATCCTTCGGCTACACGCCCGACGACCCCTTCCCGGCCGGCCGCACCGGAAATCCGGAGAAGGCAAAGGAATTGCTGAAGGAAGCGGGCCACGAAAGCGGGCTGACCCTCACCCTCACGCATTCCACCGCCAAGAACTTCGCCACCAGCCCGGAAGTCGCCACCGCCGTCCAGGAGTCGCTCAAGAAGGCCGGTATCACCGTCAAGCTGGCGGGCCTGGAGGACAACGACTACAAGAACAAGATCCACAGCCTCACGGACGAACCGGGGCTCTTCCTCGCCGGCTGGGGCGCCGACTGGCCGTCCGGCGGACCGTTCCTCGCACCGATCTACGACGGCCGGCAGATCGTCAAGGACGCGTACAACTTCAACCACGCGCAGCTCGACGACAAGGCCGTCAACCAGGAGATCGACGAGATCAACAAGCTGACCGACCTCGACGCGGCCGCCCGGCGGTGGGGCGCGCTGGACAAGAAGATCGGCGCGCAGGCCCTCTCCGTCCCGCTGTTCCACCCCGTCTACAAGCGGCTCTACGGCAAGGACGTCAAGAACATCGTGATCAGCGACTGGGACGGTGTGCTCGACATCTCCCAGGTCTCGGTCAAGTAGGGCCGGGCGTACGGAAGATGACGGCATATCAGAGATCCGGGATGGTGCGGCGGCTACGGGCCCGCCCGTCGGCCGTCGCGGCCGCCGCCGTCCTGGTGGTGCTCGCCCTGCTGGCCCTCGGCGCGCCCCTGCTGTCGGCGCTGGCCGGCCAGGACCCCACCACCTACCACGACGACCTCATCGACTCGGCGCGCGGCGGCGTGCCGGTCGGCCCGTACGGCGGGATCAGCGGCGACCACTGGCTGGGCGTCGAACCGGGCACCGGCCGCGACCTGTTCGCCCGGCTGCTGTACGGGGCCCGGGTCTCCCTGCTGGTGGCGCTCGGCGCGACCGTCGTCCAGGTACTGATCGGGGTCACGGTGGGCCTGGCGGCCGGTTTCGGCAGCCGGTTCGCCGACACCGTCCTCAGCCGCCTCACCGATGTCCTGGTGGCGCTGCCGATGCTGGTCTTCGCCGTCGCGCTGACCGCCGTCGTACCGGTCGGCTTCCCCCGCCCGCTGCTGCTGGTCCTCGTCATCGGGCTGCTCAACTGGGGCGGCACCTCACGGATCGTGCGGGCCCAGACGCTGTCGCTGAAGAAACTGGACCATGTGGCGGCGGCCCGGCTGGGCGGCGCCACGCCCTGGCGGGTCGCGCGGCGCGAACTGCTGCCCGCACTGGCCGCACCGGTGATCACCTACGCGGCGATCCTGGTGCCGACCAACATCGTCGTCGAGGCGTCGCTGTCGTTCCTGGGCATCGGCGTCACCCCGCCCACCTCGTCCTGGGGCCAGATGCTGTCCACCGCCACGACATGGTTCCGGGCCGACCCCCTGTACGTCCTGCTCCCCGCCGGCTGCCTCTTCGTGACCGTCCTGGCGTTCACCGTGCTGGGGGACGCGATCCGCACCGCCCTCGATCCGCGCGAGAGCTCCCGGCTGCGCGTCGGCACCCGCGGCGGCTCCCGGGGCGCGCGGCGCACGGCCGCCGCCACGACGGGAGCGACGCATACGACAGCGACGGATACGACAGCGACGCATACGACAGCGACGCATACGACAGCGACGGATACGACAGTGACGGATACGGCAGCGGCGGACACACCTGCGCCGCCCGCCGGACCGGACCGGCCGACCCGGGAGGCCGCCGTATGACCGGCTACGTCCTGCGCAGAGCGGGCGGCGCGCTCATCGTCCTCTTCCTGCTCTCCGTCCTCGTCTACCTCCTCTTCTACGTCGCCCCCGGCGACCCCGCCACCCTCGCCTGCGGACCGCGCTGCAACGCCGAACAGATCCGCCAGGTACGCGAGCAGCTCAACCTCGGCGAACCCCTGCCGACGCAGTACCTGCACTTCCTCCAGGGCATCGTGGCGGGCCGCGACTACTCCACCGGAACCGGCGTACTGCACTGCCCGGCGCCCTGCTTCGGGCTCTCGTACCGCAACGACCAGCCGGTCACCGAACTGCTCGCCGCCCGGCTGCCGGTCACCGCCTCCCTCGCGTTCGGCGCGATGGTGCTGTGGCTGCTGCTCGGCGTCGGCACCGGACTGCTCTCCGCGCTGCGCCGCGGCGGCATCACCGAACGGGTGCTGACCGTACTCACCCTCGCCGGCACCGCCACCCCGGTCTTCATCACCGGACTGCTCCTGCTGATGATCTTCTGCGCCGCCCTGCAGTGGCTGCCGTTCCCGTCCTATGTGCCGCTGTCCGAGGACCCCGAGCAGTGGGCCTGGAACCTGCTCCTGCCCTGGACCACGCTGGCCCTGCTGGAATCCGCCAAGTACGCCCGGCTGACCCGCTCCTCGACCCTGGAGACACTGGCCGAGGACCATATCCGCACCTTCCGCGCCTACGGCGTCCGGGAACGGTCGGTCATCGGCCGGCACGCATTGCGCGGCGCGCTGCCGCCGGTCATCGCGCTCAACGCCGTCGACCTCGGCACGATGTTCGGCGGCGCGATGCTCACCGAGACCCTCTTCGGCCTGCCCGGCCTCGGCCAGCTGCTGGTCCAGTCGGTGCGGACGGTGGACCTGCCGGTCGTCGTCGCGGCGGTGCTCGGCATCGGCGCGGCCGTCGTCCTCGCCAACGCCGTCGCCGACGTCCTGTACGCACTCGCCGACCGAAGGGTGGCCCTCAGATGACCGCCGCACTGGTCGAGGTCCGCGACCTCACCGTCACCTTCCCGGCCGGCGACGCCCCGGGCACCCCGGGGACCGGGGTACGGGCCGTCGACGGGCTCTCCTTCACGCTCGCCCCCGGCCGCGCGCTGGGCATCGTGGGGGAGTCCGGCTCGGGCAAGTCCACCGTCGCCGCCGCCCTGCTGGACCTGCACCGGGGCACCGGCGCACGGGTCGAGGGCACCGTCCGCGTCGACGGCCTGGACGTGCTCACCGCCCCGGAACCGCGGCTGCGGCGGCTGCGCGGCGGGACCGCCGCGATGATCTTCCAGGACCCGCTGTCCTCCCTGGACCCGTACTACGCCGTCGGCGACCAGATCGCCGAGGTCTACCGGGTGCACCGGCCGGACGCCTCGCGGCGCACCGCCCGTGCCCGCGCCGTCGCCGCGCTCGACCGGGTCGGCATCGCGGACGCGGCCCGCCGCGCCCGCGCCCGGCCGCACGAGTTCAGCGGCGGGATGCGGCAGCGCGCACTGATCGCCATGGCGCTGGCCTGCGCGCCGCGGCTGATGATCGCCGACGAGCCGACCACCGCGCTGGACGTGACGGTCCAGGCCCAGATCCTCGACCTGCTGCACGACCTGCGGGCCGAGACGGGCATGGGCCTGATCCTGGTCACCCACGACCTCGGCGTGGTGGCCGGCGGGGTGGACGACGTCCTGGTGATGCGGGCCGGCCGCGCCGTCGAACACGGCCCGGTCGGCGAGGTGCTGGGCGCCCCGCGCGCGCCCTACACCAAGGACCTGCTGGCGGCGGTGCCACGGATCGACGCGGTACGCGGCGGAGCGGGGGAGCCGCCCGCGCCGCCCGTGCCGCGCACCGCGCCGTCGGCCCCGTCCGGCCCGTCCGGTCCCGTCCCCGGCGAGGTGCTGCTCGAAGCCACCGGTCTGCGCCGGGAGTTCGGGCGGCGCGGGAGCCGGACCACCGCCGTCCAGGACGTCTCGCTGACCGTACGCGCCGGGGAGACCGTCGGCCTGGTCGGCGAATCGGGCAGCGGCAAGACGACCGTCGGCCGGATGCTGGTACGCCTCCTGGACCCCACCGCCGGCACGCTGCGCTACCGGGGCCGCGACATCGGCCGCCTCGGGGAGCGCGAACTGCGGCCCCTGCGCGGCGAGTTGCAGATGGTCTTCCAGGACCCGGTCTCCTCGCTCAACCCGCGGCGCACCATCGGCGAGTCGGTGGCCGACCCGCTGCGCGCCGCCGGTGAGCTGGACGACGCGGGGATCGGGCGCCGCGCACGGGAACTGCTGGAGCGGGTCGGGCTGGACCCGGCCTGGTACCACCGCTATCCGCACGAGTTCAGCGGCGGCCAGCGCCAACGGGTCGGTATCGCCCGCGCACTCGCCCCGTCGCCCCGGCTGCTGATCTGCGACGAACCGGTCTCCGCGCTGGACGTGACCACCCAGGCGCAGGTGATCGCGCTGCTCGGCGAACTCCGGCGGGAGCTGGGCCTGGCCATGGTCTTCATCGCGCACGACCTCGCCGTCGTACGGGCGGTCAGCGACCGCGTCGCGGTGATGCGGGCGGGCCGGATCGTGGAGGAAGGGCCGGTCGACACCGTGTACGACCACCCGCGGCACCCCTACACCCAGGGGCTGCTGGCGGCCGTGCCCGTACTCGATCCGCGGGTCGCGGCGGACCGGCGGGCACTGCGCGGCGCCGCCGCCCAGGAGACGCGACCACCCTCTCTGTCCGCCACATAGCGCGTTGAAACGCCCTCCGGGGCGAAAAGTTACGAGCGTTCACCCCTTCCGGTGGTGCGACGGACAACCGTCCATCGCGCCACCGGCCCCTCTGCGTAGCTTCTTTCTACCGGTGACGGCGAGCCGCCGCGCCGGGGACGCCGAGAGGCAGAACGGGGGTGCGGACGTGCGAATCGGCTTGTTCGGCAAGGCTGACCGACCCGCTGCGGCCGGTGCGGCGCGCGGAGGGTGCGACCGGCTCGCGCGCGGGCTCACGGACCGGAAGCCCCAGTCCGGCTTCGCGCGCCGCGCCCTGACCGGCGCCGCCCTTCCCGGACCGCCGGCCAAACGCTTCTTCGGCACTCCGTTCCCGGTCACCGCGTACGGGCCGCGGCCGCGCGGGCACCACCTCACACGCGCCGCCCCGCACCCGGGTACGCCGACGCCCGCGCGTCCCGGTACCCCGGAGCGCCGGGCCCGGCCGGCCGCCGCGCCCCGGTCGCGCGCACTGTTCACGGCCGCCCTGCGCACCGCCGCACGGTTCACGGCCGCGGTACGCGCCGCCGTCCTGCGCGCCGTGGTCCCGCGCACCGCCGGGCGGGCGGATACGGCATTTCGTGGCATCTGCCCGGCGCAGCTCTTCTCCGCCCCGCACCGCGTCCGGCGGTGCCGTCCCGCCCGACCGGGTGCCCCGGCGGGCGATACCGGCGGGGGCGGGCGGGGCGGCGCGGTGAGGCGGTCACGGCGAAGGAGACGGACATGACGGTGGTGACGCTGATGACGAGCGCGGTGGACGTGATGTGCGCGATGGGCGTGGTGGGCGTGGCAGTGGTGACCGGTATGGCCGACGTGGCACACGGCGGCGGACGCCACGGGGACCGCCCCGGTGGCCGACGGAACGGTGCGACGCCCTGCGCCGGCGCCCGCCCCCGTAACCACCGCACCGGCAGCCCCGGCTGTCCCGGTCGTACGCGGCCCGTGACCGCCGTGACCGCCGGCCGCGGCCTCCCGAGCCGCCCCGGCAGCACCGACTGTCGTCCGATCCCTCTACCGCGCGCGCTCACCGGCACCCGCGCGCCCGCGCCCACGTCCTCCGCCATCGCGGAGGCGGACCGGCCGTGACCCTCCGGATACCCGCCGACCCCCACCCCGGTCGGCGACCCCGCCCGGCACCCCCACCCGGGCACCCCCGCCCCAC
>JOEL01000062.1 GCA_000720995.1 Streptomyces celluloflavus | reverse complement strand
TCGGGAACCTTGATCACGAGGCCGGTGCTGACCTTCATGTCGGGTGCGATGGCGCGGAGGATGCCGATGCGGTCGTCGTGGGCGTGGTCGATCACACGGTGGCCGAGAAGGGGGTGTTTCCAGTGCCCCAGTCCGAGGGGCTGCATGGGTGTGCGCGTGGTCATGGGGAGGTCCTCACGCTGTCGGATGGACTGTCACTCGTCCGCGCGCCGGGAAAGGGCGCAGGGGCGGGGCCGAACGCGGTACTGCGTGGTGGAGGGGCCCTGTAGAGGCGTCAGCCGTGGTGGCTGCCGGAGATGCCGACGGCGAGTACGAAGGCCAGGGCCGCAAGGCACGTCAGGTAGGTGACGACGCGGCGCTGCTCGGGCGTCACGGGTGATCTCCGTCGGCTCGCCAACTCCGGTCTCCTGGAAGGCGGTGAGGCTCAATGCCTCACCGAAGGTCGCCGGGCGACACCAGTTCACAAGGGCATCCCAGGGGTCTCCCACGGGACGACTCAGTACGAGGCATTCGCCGTTGACCGCAAGGATCTTCGCGACCTTGGAGCGGTTCGTGTCGACAACCGCCGCACCGACACGGAACGGCTCACGCGCCGCCGGCACCGGGGTGCGCGGCTCGTCATCGAGGAAGACGGCGAAAGCGTGCGCTTCGTCCAACTGGTTCCGCAGCTCTTCGCGCTCCCGCTCCGTGTCGGCGATCTGCGCCGCGCTGCGGGCCATGAGGCCATCGGCGCCGCCGTTCGCCTCGTCGGTGGCCAGCAGCCTCGCGGCTTCACGCCAGCCGGGGCGCTGGTGGGGCGGGAGGACCACAGGGCCGACGTCGATACAAGTGGCGGCGATGATCCAGTCGCGAGCCGTGGCGTGGGCGGCCAGATCGCTACTGATCCGGTCCTGGTCACCGTCAGAGACGTTGGCATAAAGGACTACCCGCTTACGGCTCCGGCCGTAGCCGGATGCCGCGTCCGCGATCTCGGTCCGGTTCGTCATGGAGAGAAGCCTGCTGTGATCACACAATAGAAAGAAGCGCCATGCCGTACCACTTCGCGATCCAGCCGGTGCGTCGGGTGGTACGAGGTGTACCACCCGACGTAGCGCAACCCAGTGGTGTTACAAGTAGGGGCGAACGCCGATCAGTTCGGAAACCTGCCGTAGGCGGGCCGTTGAGGCGTTCCCAACGCGTTGTACGATCCCTGCCGCCAACGCCTGATTACGTACCCACTGAGGCGCCGCGGTGGCGACGCCATGCAGAGTGTCGAGAGAGGCGTCCCACATCGACGCTTCTGCTTGAGCCAGTGCGACATCCAACCTGTAGCGGTGCCGAGCCGCCGGCCGCAATTGGTCGAGGCCGCGAACCGTCTTGATCAGTTCTAGTGCCTGGCCGATGTCACCAACGTAGATCTTCACATCGAGGGCCTTGGTGGCGGCAGACACTGGGCCGAACATGATGCCCCTGACCTGGTGCTCATGCCCCAGCCGCGCGGCAGTCGCATGGGACTGTGACAAGCAGTCGATGGCGAGATCCTTCTTCCCCGACCGTGAAGCGGCTACGGCACAGTGAGACATCAGATTGCCGTACACCGTCAACCGCTCAGGCGTCGATTCCGAGTACGACGGCTCCACCAGCGCCGCAGCCTTCTGCGCGATATCGAGGGACTCAGGAGCACGCCGGTCTCGACGGTAGATCCATGATCGAGCAGCCTCGACCCTCGCGGTACGCAGCACGTCACCGCACTGAGTGGCATAGCCCTTTGCGTGGCTGATCGCCGCGTAGGCAAGATCACGCATTCCGAACTGATTGGCTAGATAGGCTGCAATCTGGAAGGATTCAGACATGGCTCCTACGGCGTTCTGTGACGCGCCGGCCGCCGCAGCGTGGATGGACTGTCGAGCGGTCGCCAGAAGCTTCGGTAGTACGGCGCCCAATTCGTCATACTCCGTGTCCCAATACATCTCCCATGCGCTGTCGACAATATCGACAAGATCAGTGTCCGACGCCGGCGTCACCTCGTCCGGCACATCACCCATGGCGACGGCGTGAACTGAGTGGGAGAGATCGCGAAGCATCGCCCGCTCGGCAGCCTCTCGCCCATGCGTGACCTGGGACTGCCCCAGGAGCACGGACATATTGGTATGCAGAGCGTCGGCAATGCGAGTGAGCGTTCCAAGACTGATGCGCTTGTTTTGCTCGTGTTTTTGGATCGTGGCCAGGGACAGCCCGGTCATCTCGGCCAGATCGATCTGAGTGATCTCCTTGCCCCGGAGGATCTTGATACGCTCCCCAGTGCTGTAATCACTCCATTTCACGACCTCTCGTCTCCAGCCGCCTGTGCATCGAACCCGTCAACGACAGCAAAGATGCGTCCGTGATCAGTACCCCTGATCGGCTGCAACTCCGGCGGTTCCCATTCGACAGGCCGCTCGTCGAGGGAGTACATCCACTGACGCGCAGTGCGCAGTCGGGGCTTCAGCTTCGGGCTGGTGCCGATCACAGACGTGCTGTTGTCGGTACTCTGAGGCATACTCGATTCAACTCCGTTCTGAATGACTGGCGTTGTTAGGAACGGTACCCGCGACTGCTCTATCCAGTGCATCGCGTAGCGAAGCCCGTACCCCGCAGGGGGTACGGGCATTTGCGTGTCCGGCCCATCAGTGGCAGAGCAGTCAGTGCTCATTACGCCGATCGCCACTGTCTGAGCTTCGATCCACCGGTTCGTTGTCTGTGGATAGCGTCCGGGAAAACAGAGAAGTGCCTTGTGGCCTGTGATGATGGGAGCTCTTGAGGCTTCCAGCACGCACGGTCGGCAAGGCACTTCCGAGATGCGGGTTTCTCATACGCCCGTGGCGGTCCGCGCCGTGTTCGACGAGCCGACTATGCGCCGCAGGTACGTTGGCTTCCGTCTTCCACGCCAAGGCCGGCACCGCCACCCTCCACGGCCACCTGATCCATGCCTCCGCCCGGATCGCGCGGTTCGGGCGGCGCCTCACGCTTCACCTGCCCCAGCGATGGCCATGGCAAGGCGCCTGGACCCAGTTGTTCGACACCGTCCGCGCTCCACCCGAAACAGCCTGATTCATCGTCCACCCGCCCGCCAGGGCCCAACCGGAGCCGAACTCGTGAAAACGCTGGGCAGACCAGCGAATACCCCCTGCCCGCAAACGACCGGCAGATCAACAACCCATGGCACAAGCCCCTGAAAGGTCACTCTCGATGCCTGTCGGTGGATCGAGGCTTAGGGTGCGGCCCATGACTCTTCAAGGTTCGCTCACCCATGAGCGCTACTGCGCCGAAGTCCTCGCCGAGACGGAGCGGTTCCGGTCCGCGCTGCGCGGCGCCGATCTCGCCGCAACCGTACCGACCTGCCCGGACTGGTCGCTCGCCGCGCTCGCCCGGCATGTGGGCGCCGCCCACCGCTGGGTCGGGACGCTGGTCGCCACCCGCGCCACCGAGAACGTCGACGAGGCGGACATTCCCGGTGCCGCGGGGCCCGCGGGGGACGATCCGGCGGCCCTGGACGCCTGGCTGGCGGAGGGCGCCGAGGGGACCGTGCGGGCCCTGCGCGAGGCCGGTCCGGACGCGGCCGTGTGGAGCTGGGCGCCGGTGCGCACCGCGGCGTTCTGGGCGCGGCGGATGGCCCACGAGACGGTGATCCACCGGGCCGATGCGGCGCTCACCTCGGGCGCCGCCTTCGACGTACCGCCCGAGGTCGCCGCCGACTGCCTGGAGGAGTGGCTCCAGTTGTGCGCCCTGCCCATGGCCGCGGAAGGCGGCGCGCGGCTGCTCGGCCCCGGCCGCAGTATCCATCTGCACGCCACGGACACCCCGCCCGAGCTGAACGCCGAATGGTTCATCGACCTGACGGGCCGGGCGATCACCCACCGCCGCGCCCACGAGAAGGCCGCGGTCGCGCTGCGCGGCCCGCTCACCGACCTGCTGGCCGTCTTCTACCGCAGGCTGCCGGCCGACAGTGACCGGGTCGAGGTGCTGGGGGAGCGTGCGCTGCTGGACGAGTGGCTGGCGGAGATGTCCTTCGGATGAGGTGCCGGGGCCGTACGGCCCGTGACGGGGGCGGGCACGGGGGCCCGGCCCCGTCAGGTGGTCAGTTCGGCGAGCACCCGCAGGGTGTCCGGGTCGGGGGCGGTGACCAGCAGGTCGGTGACCGGGCCCGCGCGCCACAACTCCAGCCGCTCCGCGATCCGTTCGCGCGGGCCGACCAGCGAGATCTCATCGGCGAAGGCGTCCGGTACGGCGAGCACCGCCTCTTCCTTGCGGCCTTGGAGGAACAGCTCCTGCACCCGCCGGGCCGCCGCCTCGAAGCCCATACGGGCCATCAGATCGGCGTGGAAATTATGGGCCGCGTGCCCCATCCCGCCGATATAGAAGCCGAGCATCGCCTTGACCGGCAGCAGTCCCTCGGCGATGTCGTCGCAGACCACCGCGCGGACCAGCGGGGCGATCAGGAAACCGGCCGGGGCGTCGGCCAGGGACGCCCGGTGGATGCCGGTACGCATCGGCGACCAGTACAGCGGCAGCCAGCCGTCCGCGATCCGGGTCGTCTGGGCGATGTTCTTGGAGCCCTCGGCGCCCAGCAGGATGGGCAGCGCGGCGCGCAGCGGGTGGGTGATGGACCGGAGCGGTTTGCCCAGCCCGGTGCCGTCCGCGCCGCGGTAGGGGTGGGCGTGGAAGCGGCCGTCCGTCACCACCGGCCCCTCCCTGCGCAGGACCTGGCGGATCACGTCCACGTACTCGCGGGTCGCGGTCAGCGGGCTCTTGGGGAACGGCCGGCCGTACCACCCCTCGACGACCTGCGGACCGGACAGCCCCAGGCCCAGCAGCATGCGGCCGCCGGAGAGATGGTCGAGGGTGAGCGCGTGCATCGCGGTGGCGGTGGGGGTGCGGGCGGCCATCTGCGCGATACCGGTGCCCAGTTTGATCCGGGAGGTGTGGGCGGCGATCCAGGTGAGTGCGGTGAACGCGTCCGAGCCCCATGCCTCCGCGGTCCACACCGAGTCGTAGCCCAGCCGCTCGGCCTCGCGGGCGAGGGCGAGATGCCGGGGGTCGGGGCCGCGGCCCCAGTAGCCCAGTGCCAGCCCGAGTCGCATGCCCGCCCCTCTCCGTCGGTGCGCCGCCGCCGGGCGACGCAGCTGACGGAGCGTCAGGCGGGCGCGGTCCGGGAACTGTACGGCCCGGCCGCGGACAGCGCAACGGCCCCCCGCCCGCGGGGGCGGGGGGCCGGGAAAGGACCGCTGGGCGTGCGGCGTCAGCCGCGCTGGATGCCGGTGGTGTCCTGGAGCACCCCGCGCCGGCCGTCCTGGGTCTGCGCGATCAGGGCCGGGCCGCGCTGCTCCACGGCGAGGTACCAGGTGCCGGGCGCCAGCTCGGCGATCGGCGTCGGCGAACCGTCCTCGGCGTACAGCGGGCGCGCGACGGGCACCGCGAACCAGAACGGCGCGAACTCCACGGGTGCGGCCTGCTGACCGCCGGCCGTGGCGTCGGCGGGCGCCTGCGGGCCGCCGTAGACCGGCTGGCCGGGCTGGACCTGCTGGCCGCCCGGGTAGCCGTAGCCGCCCTGCTGCGCGCCGGGGTAGCCGTAGCCCGTGGCCGGACCCGCGCCGTACGGGGACGGGGCCTGCGGCTTGGGCGCGCCGAGCAGGGGGACGCCGAGCGCGGGCACCAGCGGGGTGGCCACCGCCGCGCCCGCCAGGACGAGGGCGGCGATCAGACCGAGGATCAGGCCACCGGACGCGCCGCTGCTGTTGACGATCCACCAGAACGCGTTCCAGGCGACGAAGACGGCCAGGGTGGCGCCGACCTGGCCCAGCTCGAAGCCGGCGACCTTGCGGGGCTGCGGCAGCGCGCGGGCGACGACGATCAGCGCGGCCGCGATCACGCCCGCCAGATACACGCTCATCAGCAGGGGCAGGGCGTCCCAGGCGTTCGGGGCGGCGATCGACGGGCAGTACTTGCCGGCGCACTCGGTGGTGCCGGTCGAGTAGAGGCCGAGGAACGAGGCGATGAACAGCACCACCGCTGCTCCGATCACCACGCCGTCGCCTCTAGTGAGGGAGCGGATGTTCACGTAAGGGTCCTTTGCCGGTTCGGGATTCTGGTCGTTGCTGTGGCTGTTGTTGACGCTGTGGCTGATGTGCGCGGTAGGGGCACGGCGGCCCCCCATCGTAAAGGGGGAACCTTCGCCGAATCCGGCGGGCCGTCTTCCGGGTATCGACGCGCTATCGGCGGCGGTAACAGCGGCCGAGGTCAGCGCGTCAAGAAGTCCGTAATGCCCTCGGTGATCCCGCGCGCCGCCTTTTGCCGCCACTGAGCGTCGGTCAATTGCGCGGCGTCCTTCGGATCACGCATATTGCCGCACTCGATGAACACCTTCGGCACCTTCGAAAGATTGAGACCGCCGAGATCGGACCGCGGATCGAGTCCCGTACCGCCGCCGAGGTAATTGGACGGTGCGCTTCCGGTCGCCGTCGCGAACCGGCTCACCAGCCGCTCGCCCAGTGCGCGGGAGGGCGCCACGATCGCGGCGGTGTCGGCCGCGCCCGCCCGGACGCGCTCGGGGAGGATGACATGGAAGCCGCGGTTGCCGGCGGCCGAGCCGTCGGCGTGCACGGAGACCGCGGCGTCGGCGTGCGCGGTGTTCCCGATGGCGGCGCGTTCGTCCACGCACGGGCCGTACGGGCGGTCGCCGTCCTGGGTGAACACCACCGTGGCGCCTCGCTCCTGAAGGAGGGTGCGGGCCCGGCGGGCGACGTCCAGGGTGAAGGACGCCTCGGCGTAACCGTCGTTCGTGGCGGTGCCGGTGGTGTCGCACTCCTTGCGGTCGGTGCCGATCTCCACCTGCCGGGCGATCTCGTGGCCGTGCTCGCGGTTGCGCGGATTGTGGCCGGGGTCGAGGACGACGACTTTGCCCCGGAGGGCGCCCGGCGGCTCCGTGCCGCCGCCCTTTTGCTCCGGGGGCGGGGTGCCGCCGCCGGCCGGTTCCGCGCCGCCGGTCGGTGCGCCACCGGCCGCGGGCGAGCCCGCCCGCGGCGGCTCACCGCCCTGCGCCCGCCAGATCAGCCAGCCCGCGAGAGCGACGGCCACCAGGGCGGCCAGGGCGGCGAGCAGGGTGCCGCGCGGGCGGCGGTGCGGGGGGAATGTACTGCCGTTCGACACGTCGGCGATCGTAGCCCGGCTCAGCCGCGGGCACCGCTGCGCCGCAGTACGTGCAGCGAGCCATGGGCCGAGACCTCCGTGAAGGCGCCGGACGCCAGCGCCCTGCGGTAGATGCGGTACGGGGCCTGGCCGCCGTCGGCCGGATCGGCGAACACGTCGTGGATGACCAGCAGGCCGCCCGGCGCGAGATACGGGGTCCAGCCCTCGTAGTCGGCGGTGGCGTGCTCGTCGGTGTGCCCGCCGTCGATGAACACCAGCCCCACCGGTGCCCGCCAGAGCGCCGCGGCCCGCGGCGACCGGCCCACCAGGGCGAGCACATGGTCCTCCAGACCGGCCGCGTGCAGGGTGCGGCGGAAGGTGGGCAGCGTGTCCATCTCGCCGACCTCGGGGTCGACGACCGCCGGGTCGTGGTACTCCCAGCCCGGCTGCTGCTCCTCGCTGCCCCGGTGGTGATCGACGGTCACGGCCATCACTCCCGCACCGCGCGCGGCGTCCGCGAGCAGGATCGTGGAGCGGCCACAGTAGGTGCCGACCTCCACCAGGGGCAGGCCCAGAGCCGCCGCCTCGGTGGCGGCCGCGTACAGGGCGAGGCCCTCGTCCACGGGCATGAAGCCCTTCGCCGCCTCGAACGCGGCGAGAATCTCCGGCCGCGGAACTGCGGGCGCCGTACGAGCGGTCATGGGCTTCCTCCTGTGTCGTGCGGTCCGGCGGATGCGGGGCCGGGCGCCGCCGCGGTGCGGCCGGCCGCGGTCCGGTGGCTCATGGTGCCGTACGCGGCCGGACGGGCGGTGTGCGGGTGGGCGGTGCCCCGGCGGACTCCCGTGCCGGTCGGGCCGGTCCGGGCGTATTCCGGTATCGGAACGGCGGTGCGCATTTCGTGCCGCGGCGCCGCCCGCGGCCGTGGATCCCTTACCGCTTCCGCGCTTCCCGAAAGCGGTGAATTCGCTTGCGGGGAGCGGTGGGAGAAGGAATCGGGGACGGTGGCGGAATTCGCCGGACCGTTTCCGGAACGCATCCGGATCTTTTCCCGGAGAACAGGAACAAAGGGGCCGATCGTCCCCGTCCGGCGGTCGGCCTTCCGCCGGATTGAAACGTGTTCTAGTCTGCCCGCCATGGGCATCGGAATCACGCAAGAGCAACGCGACCTGGCCGAGGCGACCCGCGGCTGGGCCGCGCGGACCGTACCGCCCGAAGCGCTGCGCGAGCTGCTCGACACCGCGCCCGGCCGGCCCGGACGGCCCGCCTACTGGGACCTCTTGGCAGCTCAGGGCCTGCTCGGACTGCATCTGCCCGAGGCCGCGGGCGGGGGCGGCGGTGAACTCCTGGACCTGGCCGTCGTCCTGGAGGAACTGGGCCGGGCCGCGTTCCCCGGCCCCTTCCTGCCCGGCGCCCTCGCGGCCGGACTGCTCCACCGCGGCGGCGCCCCGGCCCTGGCCCGCGCCCTGGCCACCGGGGAGCGCATCGGCGCCGTCGCGCTCGGCCCGGGATCGCTCACCGCCGTCGAGAGCGCCGACGGCTATGTACTGGACGGCACCGCACCGCCCGTCCTGGCCGGCGGCGACGCGGACCTGCTCGTACTCGCCGCCGAGACGGCCACCGGTACCGTCTGGCTCGCGGCCGACGCCGCCACCCTGGCCGTACGGGTCCAGGAGAGCGCCGACCCGACCCGGCCCACCGCCGAGGTGCGCGCCGACGGCGTCCCGGTACCCGCCGGGCGGCTGCTGACCGTGGACGGCGCCCTCGTCCGCGATCTGGCCGGGGTGCTGTTCGCCGCCGAGGGCTGCGGCACCGCCGCCTGGGCGCTGCACACCGCCGCCGAACACGCCGCGACGCGCCGGCAGTTCGGCCGCCCGATCGGCCAGTTCCAGGCGGTCAAACACCTCTGCGCCGAGATGCTCGTCCGCTGCGAACAGGCCCGCGCCCTGGTCTGGGACGCGGCCCGCGCCGTCGACGAGCCCCCCGAGGTCCGCGGTCTGGTCGCCGCGCTGGCCACCGCGACCGCCCTGGACGCCGCCCTCGACTGCGCCAAGGACTGCATCCAGATCCTCGGCGGCATCGGCTTCACCTGGGAGCACGACGCCCATCTCCATCTGCGGCGGGCGACCGTGGTCCGCCAGCTGCTCGGCGGCGGTGACACCCACCGGCTGCGCGCCGCCCGGTACGCCGCCGGGGGCGCCCGCCGCGAACTGCGGCTCGACCTGCCCGCCGCGGCGGCCGGGTACCGTACGCGGGCCCGTACCGTCATCGACGGCGTACGCGGTCTGGACCCGGCGGCCGCCCGCCGCGCGCTGGCCCCCACCGGCTACGCCGCCCCGCACCTCCCCGAGCCCTACGGACTGGGCGCCGGCCCCGTCCACCAGCTCGCCGTCCAGCAGGAACTGGCGGCCGCCGGGGTCGAGATCGCCGGACCGGGCATCGCCGCCTGGGTCGTCCCCTCACTTCTCGCGCACGGCACCCAGGCGCAGCAGGAGCGGTATCTGCCGCCGACGCTCCGCGGCGATCTGCTGTGGTGCCAGCTGTTCTCCGAACCGGAGGCCGGTTCGGACCTGGCGTCGCTGCGCACCCGCGCCGAACGGACCGACGACGGCTGGCGGATCAACGGCCAGAAGGTGTGGACCTCGGCGGCCCAGTGGGCCGGCCACGGCATCCTGCTCGCCCGTACGGACCCGGACGCGCCCAGGCACCGCGGCCTGACCTTCTTCCTCGTCGACATGGCGAGCCCCGGTATCGACATCCGCCCGCTGACGGAGATCACCGGCGACGCCCTCTTCAACGAGGTCTACTTCGACGATGTGCTGCTGCCCGCCGACGCGGTCGTCGGCGCGGTCGGCGACGGCTGGCGGGTCGCCCGCACCACGCTGGGCAACGAACGCGTCCACATGGCCGACCAGCTGACCTTCGACACCGGTCTGCAGACGCTCATCGAACGCTCCGCGGAGCTGGACGGCGCGGTGCGCGCGAGAGTGGGCGCACTGGCCGCCGAGGCGCACGCGCTGGGCTGCATCGGGCTGCGCGGCACCCTCCAGCAGGTCGCCGGCCGGGAACCGGGCGCCGGTGCCAGTATCCGCAAGCTCGTCCAGACCAGGTATCAGCAGAAGGCCGCCGAACTGGCCCTCGAACTGCTCGGCCCGGGTGGCGCGGTGCGCGAGGGCGCCGGTGAGCGGGCACTGCACGGCTTCCTGATGTCGCGCTGCCTGACCATCGCCGGCGGGACCACCCAGGTACAGCTGAACGTCGTCGCGGAACGGCTGCTCGGCCTGCCACGCGACCCGGAGCCCCGCCCCCTCGGCTGAGCTCCCCGGGCCGACCCCTCGACCGAGTCCACGGAAGGACACGTATGACTGGCAAGGCGTACCTCGTCGGCGTCGGGATGACGAAGTTCGAGAAGCCCGAGACCCGCGAGTGGCAGTACTGGGACATGGCGAAGGAGGCGGGCACCAAGGCGCTCGCCGACGCCGGGATCGGCTACGAGGCCGTCGAACAGGTGCCGGTCGGCTACTGCCACCAGGCATCGACGGCCGGTCAGCGGGCGGTGTACGAACTGGGGCTGACCGGCATCCCCGTCTACAACGTCAACAACAACTGCGCGACCGGCGCGACCGCGCTGATGATGGCCCGCCAGTTCGTCGCGGCGGGCATCAACGACTGCGTGCTGGCGCTCGGCTTCGAGAAGATGAAACGGGGCGCGCTGGGCGCCGGCGCGGACTCCGGCGACTTCCACGCCTCCCCGGTCGCCCGGCACTACGGCGTGATGGCCGCCGGGCACGGTTTCGCGAAGACCCCGCCCACCGCCCAGATCTTCGGCAACGCCGCCCGCGAGCACATGGCGCGGTACGGCACCACCGAGGAACAGCTCGCCGCGGTCGGCGCCAAGAACCACCGGCACTCCGCACACAACCCCTACGCCCAGTTCCGGGACGTCTATTCGGTCGCGGAGATCCTGGAGTCCAGGACCGTCCACCGGCCGCTGACCAAGCTCCAGTCCTCCCCGACCTCGGACGGCGCGGCCGCGGCCGTCGTCGCCTCCGAACGGTTCGTACGCGCCCACGGGCTGGCGGACCGGGCGGTGGAGATCGCCGCCCAGGCCATGGTGACCGACACCGAGGAGAGCTTCGCCGCCGGTTCCTGCATCGACGTGGTCGGCAAGCCGATGTCGCGGGCCGCGGCCCGGCAGGTCTACGCGGCGAGCGGGCTCGGCATCGAGGACGTGGACGTCATCGAGCTGCACGACTGCTTCTCCGTCAACGAACTGCTGACGTACGAGGCGCTGGGCATGTGCGCGGACGGGGAGTCCGGGAAGCTGGTCGCCGACGGCGCCACCACCTACGGCGGGCGCTGGGTGGTCAACCCGTCCGGCGGGCTGATCTCCAAGGGGCATCCGCTGGGCGCGACCGGGCTCGCGCAGGCCGCCGAGCTGGTGTGGCAGCTGCGCGGTACGGCGGGGGAGCGGCAGGTCGCCGGGGCCCGGGTCGGACTGGCGCACAACATCGGCCTGGGCGGTGCCGCGGTGGTGACCCTGCTGCGCATCTGACGCCGGTGCCGGCCGGTGTCAAGTGCGGTGTGCGGGCGGGGAGTTGCCGCACGCCGGCGGCGCCCCGCCCCGGGGTGCCGCTGACGGGGGCCGACCGGGCCTCCGGCGCAGGTCCCGGGTCTCGCGACGGAGGTCCGGTGCGCCGAGTACCCCGATATGCCGATGCGCCGTTCATCAGATAAATGCGAGCATGGGCGGCATGCTGCCGACTGCCCGGACCACCACGCCGCCCGGAACCCTGAACCGCTCGGCCGCCCCGGCGTGGCTGGTGATGCTGCTGGTCTGCGCCGGGCAGTTCCTCGTCGTCCTGGACGTCTCCGTCGTGAATGTGGCGCTGCCCGCCATGCGGTCCGGGCTCGGCCTGAGCGAACTGGGCCTCCAGTGGATCGTCAACGCCTATGTCATCACCTTCGCCGGGTTCATGCTGCTCGGTGGCCGGGCCGCGGACCTCTTCGGCCGCAAGCGGATCTTCGTCGTCGGCCTGGCGCTCTTCACGGTCGCGAGCCTGGGCGGCGGGCTGGCGCAGGAGCCCTGGCAGCTGATCGCGGCCCGCACCGTCCAGGGCGTCGGCGCGGCCGTGCTCTCCCCGGCCACCCTCACGATCCTGACCACGTCCTTCCCGGCGGGCGCGGCCAGGACCCGGGCGATAGCCACCTGGACGGCGGTCGGTGCGGGCGGCGGCGCGGTGGGCGGCCTGGTCGGCGGGGTGCTCACCGAGTTCCTGTCCTGGCGCTGGGTGCTGCTGATCAACGTGCCGGTCGGCGCGCTCGTCCTGGCCGGTGCGGCGCGGTGGCTCACCGAGAGCCGGCAGCGCACCGGGCGGCGGCTGGACGTGCCCGGCGCGCTGCTGGTGACCGCCGGGCTCGCGCTGGTGGCGTACGGCATCGTGCAGACCGAGACCCACGGCTGGGTGTCGGCGGCCGCGCTCGTACCGCTGGCCGCCGGGCTCGTGGTCGTGGCGGTCTTCATCGCCGTCGAGGCCCGGACCAAGGCGCCGCTGATGCCGCTGGGGCTCTTCCGGCTGCGCTCGGTCTCCGCGGCGAACGCGGCGATGGTGCTGGCCGGCGCCGCGATGTTCTCCATGTGGTACTTCCTCTCCCTGTACACGCAGAACGTGCTGTCCTATTCGCCGCTGGAGGCCGGGCTGGCCTTCATCCCGCACTCGCTCTGCATCGTCCTGGGCTCGAAGGCCGCACCACGGCTCATGCACCGCCTGGGCGCCAAGACCCTGGCCGTCACGGGCGCGGTGATCTCCGGGTGCGGCATGCTCTGGCAGGGCACCATGGGCGCCGACGGCAGCTACCTCGGCACGCTCCTGGGCCCCGGCATCCTGATGTCGCTCGGCGCGGGCCTGACCGCGACACCGATCGCCTCCATCGCCACGTCCGGCGCCGACCCCGCCGACCAGGGCCTGGTCGCGGGACTGATGAACACCTCGCGCCAGATGGGCGGCGCGCTGGGCCTGTCGGTCCTGTCCACGGTCGCCGCCTCCCGGATCGCCGGGGGCCACGACCCGGCGGCCCTGGCCGGCGGCTACGGCCTGGCGTTCCATGTCGGCGCGGCGGTGCTGCTGGGCAGCATCCTGCTGATGATCGTCGCGCTGCCCCGGCGGCATGCGGAGGCCGCCCACGGGTGAACGGGGCGCGCGGTTGGGGGCGGGGGCCGACGGTGCTTCCCGTACGGGGCCGGGGACGGCGGCGGGGCGACTGAGGTCGTGGGGCGGCCGGTCAGGGGCGCCGCCCCGCCCGCTCCCCGGTACGGGCCGCCCCGCCCGCTACAGCCAGCCGTTGCGGCGGGCGGCCCGTACCGCCTCCATGCGGTTGCGGGTGCCGGTCTTGCCGATGGCCGCCGAGAGGTAGTTGCGGACGGTGGCCTGGGACAGATGCAGCTTGCCGGCGATATCGGCGACCGTCGCACCGTCCACCGCCGCGGTGAGCACATCGCGCTCGCGCGGGGTGAGCGGATTGGGCCCGGCGCTCAGCGCCGCCGCGGCCAGCCCCGGGTCGATGACCCGCTCACCGGCCAGCACCCGCCGGACCGCCGCCGCCAGATCCTCCACCGGGCCGTCCTTGACCAGGAACCCGGACGCCCCCGCCTCCATCGCCCGCCGCAGATAGCCGGGCCGGCCGAACGTCGTCACGATCAGCACCTTGCAGGACGGCAGCCGGTCGCGCAGATCGGCCGCGGCGTCCAGACCGCTGCGGCCGGGCAACTCGATGTCCAGCAGCGCGACATCGGGCCGGGCCGCCAGGGCGGCGTCGACGATCTGATCGCCCGCCGGGACCTGGGCCACCACCTCCATGTCCTCCTCCAGGTCGAGCAGCAGCGCCAGCGCGCCCCGCATCATTCCCTGGTCCTCGGCCAACAGGAGCTTGATCACCTGGCCACCTCCGCCACATCCGTCATCTCGACCGTGTCCACCGGCAGCTCGGCCACGACCCGGAAGCCGTGCCGGCCGTCGGGGCCGCTCGTCAGCGTGCCACCCACCACGGCCAGCCGTTCGGCCAGCCCCTTCAGACCCGTACCGCCCACCGGGCCCGCGCCGTGCTCCCCCCGCGCACCGGGCCCGCCGTCCGCCGCCCCCGCGCCGCCCCGGCCGTCCTCGGCGTACCAGTGCGGACCGTGGCCACGCCGCCCGTCCTGGCCGGGGACCGGAGCGGGACCGGTGCCGACGGGGCCGCGGCCGTCGTCCGTGAGCGTCAGCCGGACCCGTTCGGCGTCGGCGCGCACCTCGATCTCGCAGCGGGTCGCGCCGCTGTGCCGGACGGCGTTGGTGACGCCCTCGCGGACCACCCAGCCCAGCAGCGCCCCGGCCTGCGGCGGCAGCGGTGGCCCCGACTGCCGCACGACCGGTTCGATCCCGGCCGCCTCCAGCGCCGAACGGGCCCGGTCCAGCTCGGTGGCGAGGCTGCCCTCGCGATAGCCGGTGACCGCCTCCCGGATCTCGGTCAGCGCCTGCCGGCCGACCGCCTCGATATCGGCGGCCTGTGCGAGCGCCTTGTCCAGATCGCGCGGCGCCAGCCGGCGGACCGCCTCGGCCTTGACCACCACCACGGACAGCGTGTGCCCCAGCAGATCGTGCAGATCGCGGGAGAACCGCAGCCGCTCCTTCTCCACGGCGCTGCGGGCCAGCTCCTGCCGGGTGGCCTTCAGCTCGTTGATGGTGTCGAACAGGCTCAGGACCGTCGCCGTCACCATGCCGGACAGGAAGGTGCCGTACCCGACGCCGAACGAGCCCCAGGGCTCGTCACCGCGCAGGCCCGCCAGAACCCCGGCCGAGCAACTGAGCGCGATCAGCCACAGGCCGAGCTTCTTGCCGCGCAGGGCCCGCACCGTGCCGGAGGCCAGCGACAGCAGCGGGAAGAACAGGAACCAGGTGCCGCCGAAACCGAGCGCGACGGCGTAGGTGAGCACGGTCAGCGCGCCCAGGGCGTAGAGCGGATACCGGGTGTCGCGTCGCCGGGGGTCGAAGGAGGCGAAGACGACGCTGATGTAGAGGGAGTTGAAGGCGAGGAGAGCGGCGCCGGCCAGCCAGGGGTTGCCCGACCTCCCCTGGATGATGTGGGAGAACGCGCCCAGGCCCAGCAGCAGCCAGGGCAGGAAGGTGTACCGGCCCGGCCCCTTGCCGGGCTCCGGCTCCGGCCACCCCGGCTCGCCCGGACCGTCGTCCGCGCCGCCCCGGGCACCCCTGCCCCAGGGGCCCTTGGCGCAGCCCCGTTCCCGTGTGTTCCGCACTGCCGTTTCCCGGTCCTTGTCCTCGTACATCACACCGTGCGTGCGGCCCGACGGTACGCGTACACCGCGTATCCGCCGAACAGCGCCAGCCACGCGGCCAGCACCGCCACGGTGGTGACGCCCGGCGCGCTGCCGTGCGTGACGCTCTGCCCGAGGTCGGCGAAGCGGTTGGCGGGCGTCCAGACGGCGAGCGAACGCAGCCAGTCGGGGAACGCCGCCACCGGGAACCACAGACCGCCGACTATCGAGAGCAGCAGCAGACAGCCGGTGTTGACCAGGCCGGTGGCCTGCGAGGAGAGGCGGTAGCCGTTGCCGAGGCCGAGCAGGGTGAAGGGCGTGGTGCCGATCCACAGCAGCACGATCAGCGCGGCCCACTGCCACACCGGCATCCGGACGCCGTTGACCAGCCCGCCCGCCAGCAGCACCGACACGATGGCGGGCAGCACCGTGACCGAACCGGTCAGCCCGCGGCCGACCACCACCCGCGCCGGGCTCAGCGGTGTGCTCCGCAGCTGCCGCAGCCAGCCCAGGCTCTTGTCCTCGGCGACACCGGTGCCGGTGCCGATCGCGGCGCCCAGCGCGCCGTACGCGGCCATCCCCACCATCGCGGAGACCTTCCACTCCGCGTCGGCGCCGCCGGGGCCGGCCGCGATGCGGGTGAACAGCAGATACATCAGCACCGGCATCCCGATACCGAAGAGGACGAAGGACTTGTCGCGCAGCGTGCGGCGCACTTCGAGGCGGATGTAGTCGAGCATCAGACGGTCTCCTCCGGGGACGGGCCGCCGGCGTCGGCCGGGGCGGCGGTGAGCAGCAGGAACGCGTCCTCCAGGCTGGCGGGCGCGACCTCCAGACCGCGGACGAGGCCGAGCCCGGCCAGCGCCAGGACCGTCGCGTCGGAGTCCGCGGTGCGCAGCAGCGCGCGGTCACCGCGCACCTCGACCGCGGTCACCCCGGGCAGCTCCGGCAGCCGCCCGGCCGGCGCGCCCGCGAGTTCGAACGAGACCAGCGCTCCGCCGGCCCGCCGCTTTATCTCCTCGCCGCTGCCGTCCGCGGTCACCCGGCCGCGGTCGATCACCACGATCCGGTCGGCGTTGTCGTCCGCCTCCTCCAGATAGTGGGTGGAGAACAGGAGGGTGTTGCCGCGCCGCGCGTAGGCCCGCATGGCGCGCCAGAACGTCCGCCGGGCCTCGACGTCCAGCGCCGCGGTCGGCTCGTCCAGCACCAGCAGTCCGGGGTTGCCGGCCAGCGCCACCGCGAAGCGGACCCGCTGGGCCTGCCCGCCGGACAGCCGGTCCACCCGGCGGTCGGCGAAGGCCCCCAGGCCCGCCAGCTCCAGGGCCTCCGCCACCCGCATGGGGCGGGGGTAGGTGGCGGCGACGAAGGCGACCAGTTCGCGGACGGTGACCCGCGGGATGGGCTTGCCGTCCTGGAGCATGGCCCCCACCCGGCCCGCCCGCACCGCCGCCCGGGGCTCCTCGCCGAACAGCCGCACCGTCCCCGAACCGGGCGGCAGCAGCCCCAGCAGCATGCTGATGGTGGTGGACTTCCCGGCGCCGTTGCGGCCGAGCAGCGCCACCGTCTCGCCGCTGCCGATCGTCAGATCCAGCCCGTCCACCGCGCGGACCGCACCGTAACTCCGGGTGACCCCGGAGAACGCCACCGCCGCCGTGCCACCCGCACTCCGCGGGCGGCTCACCGGTCCGGCCGCCTCTCGTACGCCTGTTGTCGTCATGTTGTCGACGCTACGCAGAGTTACCCGGCCGCGGCAGATGCGAATGTATGCGATCACCCCTGACAAATGTCATGGTGCCTGTCGGGAGCCCGTATCTGACATGGTGTCAGGGGACTTCCGGGCGCCGGGCGGATCGGCTATACATGAGTGCCATCGGCTAGAACGCGTTCTAGAAGTGTGTGTGGGGCGCGGCCGGGCCGACCAGAAACGACCCCGGCGCGGCCGACGGTGCGGACGGCCGGGCCGGGGTCTCACACCGTGGTGAAGGAGCGACCGCCCCATGCCCATCGACGCCGCCAAGGCCACCTCCGCCGAGCCGCGGACCACCGAACTCGCCTGGGACCACAAGGACGTCCAGCTCTACCACCTGGGCATCGGCGCCGGCGCGGCCACCCCGGAGAAACCGCACCCCGCCACCGACCCCGGCGAACTGCGCTACACCCTGGAGCGCGCGCTGCACGTACTGCCCAGCTTCGCCACCGTCGCGGGCGGCGGTATGGCGCTGGCCGGCGGGCTCTCCGCCCCCGGCATCGACGTCGAGCTGGCCGCCGTCCTGCACGGCGGCCAGAGCGTCACCGTGCACCGCCCGCTCCCGGTGAGCGGCCGCGCCACCCAGACCTCCACCGTCCCCGCCGTCTACGACAAGGGGCACACCCGGAGCAACGCCGCCGTCATCGTGCTCCGTTCCGAAGTCGCCGACCAGGACGGTCCGCTGTGGACCTGCGACACCCAGATCTTCGTGCGCGGCGAGGGCGGCTTCGGCGGTGCGCGCGGCCCCGCCACACGCCTCGAACTCCCCTCGCGCGCCCCCGACCTGACCGCCGAGCGGTACCTGCGTGAGGACCAGGCGCTGCTCTACCGCCTCTCCGGCGACTGGAACCCGTTGCACGCCGACCCGGACTTCGCCCGGCTCGCCGGCTTCGACCGGCCGATCCTGCACGGTCTGTGCTCGTACGGCGTCACCCTCAAGGCCGTCGTCGACCTGGCGCTGGGCGGCGACGTCTCCCGCGTCCGCGCGTACACCACCCGCTTCGCGGGCGTCGTCTTCCCCGGCGAGACGCTGCGCCTGCGGATCTGGCGCGAGGCACCGGAGCCCGGCCGCATCCAGGTGGCGGTCACCGCCGCCGACCGCGACGACGCCCCGGTCCTCGCCGACACCGTCATCGACCACACCTGACGCACCCGGCGCATACGACCGCCACCCCACTCTGCTCGCCCCCACCTCACCCCACTCTGTTCGCCCCCACCTCATCCCACCCCGCACATGTCCGTACGTACGTACAAGAGGAGCCGCACCGTGCGCGCAGCCGTACTGCACGAGACAGGACAGGAAACCCTCGAAGTCCTCGACGACGTCGAGGCGGTGGGCTTCGGGCCCGGCAAGGTCAGGATGCGGGTACGGGCGACCGGACTGTGCCACTCCGACCTCTCCGCGATGAGCGGGGTGCTGCCGCAGCCCGCCCCCTTCGTCCCCGGGCACGAGGGCGCCGGCGAGATCCTCGACGTCGGCGACGGCGTCACCGGCCTCCACCAGGGCGATCGGGTGCTGATGTGCTGGCTGCCCGCCTGCGGCAGCTGCGCGTCCTGCAAGCGCGGCCAGACCCACCTGTGCCTGGCGGGCTTCCTGAACGCCGGTACACCCAACTTCCGGCGCGCCGGCGGGGAGGTCTTCGGCTTCGCCGGTACCGGCACCTTCGCCGAGGAGGTCGTCGTCGCCGCCAACTGCGCGGTCCCGATCCCGGACGACGTCCCGTACGAGATCGCCGCACTGATCGGCTGCGGTGTCACCACCGGGCTCGGCGCGGCCCTCAACACCGCCCGGGTGGAAGCCGGGTCCTCGGTCGCGGTGATCGGCTGCGGCGGCGTCGGTATCGCCACCATTCAGGGCGCGCGGGCCGGTGGCGCGGCCCAGATCATCGCCGTCGACCCGGTGGCCGCCCGCCGCGAGGCCGCGCTGCGCTTCGGCGCCACCGAGGCACTCGCCCCCGAGGAGTTCGCCGACGCCAAGGCCCGGATCACCGCGGGGGAGGGCTTCGACTACGTCTTCGAGGTGGTCGGCAAGTCCGCCACCGCCCGCACCGCCTACGAGATGACCCGGCGCGGCGGCACCCTGTGCATCGTCGGCGCGGGCGCCCTGGACGACACCTTCCAGGTCAATATGTTCGAGCTGTTCTTCGACGAGAAGCGGATTCTGCCGTCGCTGTACGGCGGCGCCGACGTGTTGCGCTCCTACGAGCGGGCCATCGCCCTGTGGCGGGCCGGCCGGATCGACCTCGAAGGCATGATCACCCACCGGGTACGGCTCGACGAGGTCAACGACGCCGTCGACCAGATGCGCACCGGCACCGCGCTGCGCACCTGCATCGAGATCTGAGCGACCCGATCGACCTCAGAGATCTGAGGGATTTGAGAGACCTGAGCGACCTGGGAGGACGGCAATGGGAGAACCGGCAGCACAGTCAGCACCACTCGCGGGCCTGACCGCGATCGTCACCGGCGCCGGGCGCGGGCTGGGCCGGGCCGAGGCGCGGGAACTGGCCCGGCTGGGCGCCAATGTGGTCGTCAACGACTTCGGGCAGCCGGGACGGGACGGCTCGGGCGAGGCATCCGCCGCGCCCGCCGAGGAGACCGCCGCCGGGATCCGTGCGGCGGGCGGCCGGGCCACCGCCCACCTCGGCGACGTCGCCGACTTCGAGCAGGCCCGCGCCCTGGTCCAACTCGCCGTCGACACGTACGGACAGCTCGACATCCTGGTCAACAACGCGGGCATCCTGCGCGACCGGATGGTCTTCTCCATGAGCGAGGACGAGTGGGACACGGTGATCCGCGTCCACCTCAAGGGGCACTTCAACACCACGCACTTCGCCGCTATCCACTGGCGCGAACGCGCCAAGGCGGCCGGCGGCCCGGTCCACGGCCGGATCGTCAACACCTCCTCCGAAGCGTTCCTCGCCGGATCGGCGGGGCAGCCCAACTACGCGGCGGCCAAGGGCGGCATCGTCGGCCTCACCACCTCCACGGCGCTGGCGCTGGCCAAATACGGGGTGACCGCCAACGCCATCTGCCCGCGCGCCCGCACCCGGATGACCGAGGACGTCTTCGCGGGCTTCCAGGAACCGGCGGACGGCACCCTCGACGTGCTCGCCCCCGAACACGTCTCACCGCTCGTCGGCTATCTGGCCTCACCGGCCGCGGCCGGGGTCAACGGTCAGCTGCTGGTCGTGCACGGCGGCATGGTCGCCATCGCCGAACGGCCGCGGATCGCCGCCAAGTTCGACGCCCCGCACGAGGCGTTCAGCTTCGACGAACTGGACGCGGTGCTGACGCCGTACTACGCCGCGCGCCCGCCGAACGAGACCTTCGCGGCGGCCGAGGTGCTGGGCCTCAAACACGGCTGACCCCCGCCGGACCGCCGCACCCGACGACGGCCGTGGCCACCGCACACGGGAACGGCCGTGGCCACCGCCCGCGCGAACGCGGTGCGGCGGCCACGGCCGTCGTCCTGAGCGCGGGCGGCATCGGCAGAGACCTGCCCCGGTCCGCCCGCCGGCCGGCTACACGCGCTGGGACTGCTCGTTCCTGCGGTGCCGCCCGTTGGCGTCGGCCATGGCCTCCTCCGAGGCGGCCGGACCACGGTGTTTGCCGGCGTGTGCCGCCGCTGCGGCCTGGGCGGATGCCTCCGGTGGGAGCGCCTCGGTCGATTCGGTTCGGGCTTCGGACATGGAAAAGTCACTCCGTCAGATCGCTTACAGCTGTACGCGTCGGGACCTCCGCGGCAACACCGTCGGCGGCCGGGTCAACCGGCTGCGTAGCCCCCGCCCCGATTTTAGAACGGGGCGGCAATTCGCGCGCTACCGGGCCTCCCTGGTCGCCAGCGGTGCCTGTTGCAGCGGCACCGGCCTGCACATCTGGGGATGCGCGGGGGCGCGCCGAGGTTGCCTCGCCGGTGCTTCCGCCGGTCCGGACGGCGCGTACGCCGCGCCGGCGTACGCCGAGGCCGGAGCGGTTTCGCCGTACGGGCCGCGAGAGAGGTGCGGCAGATCTTCGAGGTGTCCGAGGCGTCCGAGGTGTCCGAGGTCACCGAGGCGGCAGGCGTCGCCGGCGGCGGGGCTGCCGTCCCTGCCGGGGGAGCGGACGAGGATCCGCCCACCGGTCCACGGCGCCCCGCCCGGCACACCGCCACGGACACGGTCCGCAATGCCGCCCGGGATGCCGCCCGGGGCGCACCCCGTGGCGCCGCCCGGCACGCCGCCCCGCCCGGCGCCCGCGTCCGGTGCCGGCGGCAGGGTCGGCACCGCGACCCCGCACGGCACCGAGTGCGTCGAGTACGGCAGCAGCAGCGCGCCCTCCGCCGTCCACAGCCCGGCGCCGGCCAGCCAGCCGTCCGGTGCCGGAAGCTGCCGCAACTGCCGTTCCGCGGGCCGCCATACGCCCAGCCACGTACCGCCCGGTGCGTCGATCCGGAACGCCACCGCGCAGTTCTCCGGCGTCAGCGCCTGCCCCGGCTGGACGGCGAACGGCGTGAGTACGGCCCCGGCCGGCCGCAGGCACTCGGGGAAGCGCATCGGCCGGCAGCTGCCGAGCACGCCCCACCCCAGCCGGTCGTACCCCGGTGCGTCGGACCGCACGATCAGCAGGCCGCTGTCCGGATCGGCGAGCAGCAGCCGGTCGTCGCTCTCCTCGGTGATCTGGAGCAGTTCGCTGGTCTCGCCGCCCCGCTCCAGGTCGACGGCCACGGTCTTCGTCCGGCCGGCCAACTCCCGGTCCAGCGCCAGCAGCCGGCCGCACCGGTCCAGCCAGGCGCCGCCGGTACACCGCCCCGGCACCTCGGCGACCGGCTCGGGTCCCCGCGTCCCGCCGGTCACCAGCCACACCGTGGTGGAGTACGGGCCGGGCGCCAGGGCGTAGCCGAGCAGCCCGCCCGGGGCGGGCGGCAGCAGGGTCAGTTCGGGCGCCGCCACGGCACCGAGCGGGAGTTCGCCGGTCCCCGGGCCCGCCGGGTAGAGCAGCGAGAAGGCGAAGTGGCCCGCGATCCGGCGCCGGATCAGCACCCGGCCGTCCGCGAGCGGCAGCAGTTCACTGTCCGGCTCCTCCGGCTGATGGCCGGGCAGCGGTACGGCGTACGGCTCCGGGCCGCTCAGCGTCCAGCGCTCCGGGAACCGGCTCCCGGCGGCGTCGGCGTGCCGGGCGAGCCGGGCGGCGTACGAGCCGTCGGCGGCGATCGTCAGCGCCGCGCGGTGCGGGCTGCCGAGGGCCGGAATGTCCTCACTGGCGCAGATCGTCATCGAATGCGCACCTCCAGTCGGGAACCGAAGCTAGTTTTCGCGGTTCCGGACGATCGGCGATGGTTGCCCTGGTTCACGCATATGGATGGTGGTTGTCCGATTCGCCTGCGCCGGGTGGAGCGGCTGTGCCTCTCGCTCGTACCGGACGGGGCGGCTGTGCTTCGGATTTCAACAGTGCGTAAGGTTAGGCGGGCCTAAGTTCGTTCTGCGCTGTCCGGGCCGTCCCCTGCGGTCCTCCTGGCAGCCGATCTCCCCTGGAGTGCGTGATGTCCCTTCGCCGCCGCGGTGCCGCCGCCATCGCCCTCGCCGCCGCCGGCGCCCTGTCGCTCGCGGCCTGTGGCTCGTCCGACTCGGGCGGCGGCAAGAGCGACAACGGCGCCGGATCGAAGTCCGTCGCCCAGGGCGGCAAGGACTTCGGCTCGGCCGCCGAGCAGACCGCGAAGATGGGCACCGACGCCAAGCCCGGCGAGTTCCCGCGCACCATCAAGCAGGCGATGGGCACCACCACGCTCAAGGCCGCCCCCAAGCGCGTCATCGTCCTGGACGTCGGCGAACTCGACAACGTCGTCTCGCTCGGCATCAAGCCGGTCGGCTACGCCCCCACCGAGGGCGACGCGGCCCTCCCGCCCTACCTCAAGAAGGACGCCGGCGACCCCCAGAGCGTCGGCACCATCAACGGCCTCAACCTGGAGGCCATCAACAAGCTCAAGCCCGATCTGATCCTGGGCAGCAAGCTGCGCGCCGAGAAGCAGTACGCACAGCTCAGCAAGATCGCCCCGACCGTCTTCTCCATCCGCCCCGGCTTCACCTGGAAGCAGAACTACCTGCTCAACGCCGCCGCCCTGGACAAGACCGCCGAGGCGAAGGCGAATCTGGCCGCCTACGAGGCCAAGGCGAAGAAGCTCGGCGAGGACATCGGTACCGAGAAGCCGACCATCACGATGCTGCGCTACATGCCGCAGTTCACCCGGCTCTACGCCCAGCAGTCGTTCATCGGCACCATCCTCAAGGACACCGGCCTGCCGCGGCCCAAGAACCAGCAGGTCAATGACCTCGCCACCGAGGTCAGCCCGGAGAACATCAACCAGGCCGACGCGGACTGGATCTTCACCGGCGTCTACGGCGACCCCAAGTCCACCAAGCGCGACACCGCCGAGAACAACCCGCTGTGGAAGAACCTCAAGGCGGTCAAGGAAGGCCACGCCAAGAACGTCAAGGACGAGACCTGGTACCTGGGCCTGGGCGTCACCGCCGCCAACAGCGTCCTGGACGACCTGCGCGGCTTCCTCGTCAAGTAGCACCTGCCGGGCCGCGGCCCCTCGGCCCGGCCCCGCGGCAGGGCCACCGCGGCCGTCGCCCCGCGGACCGCGGCTCGTCGCAGGGGCACGGGCGGGAGGTAACCTTCCACCCGTGCCCGCACTGTCTGAAGTCCTCGCCGCGCTCGACGCCCTCTGGCCCCCCGAGCGGGCCGAACAGTGGGACGCCGTCGGCCCGGTCTGCGGAGACCCGGACGCCGAGATCGGCCGCGTGCTGTTCGCCGTCGACCCGGTCCAGGAGATCGCCGACGAGGCCGTCGCACTCGGCGCCGACCTCCTCGTCACCCACCACCCGCTCTATCTGCGCGGGACGACGACGGTGGCGGCCACCACCTTCAAGGGCCGGGTCGTGCACACCCTCATCAAGCACGACATCGCGCTGCACGTCGCGCACACCAACGCCGACACCGCCGATCCCGGCGTCTCGGACGCCCTGGCCGGCGCCCTGGACCTGCGCATCACCGGCCCGCTGGTGCCCGATCCGAGCGACCCGGCGGGCCGCCGGGGCCTCGGCCGGATCTGCGAGCTCGCCCACCCGATGACCCTGGCCGACTTCACGGCGTACGCCGCCGCGCGGCTGCCCGCCACCGCCCAGGGCGTCCGGGCGGCCGGCGACCCGGACCGCGAGATCCGTACCGTCGCCGTCTCCGGCGGCTCGGGCGACAGCCTCTTCGCCGACGTACGGGCGGCCGGTGTGGACGCCTTCCTCACCGCCGACCTGCGCCACCACCCGGCCTCCGAGGCCACCCAGCACAGCCGGGACCCCCGGCACGGCCCGCCGGCGCTGCTCGACGCGGCGCACTGGGCCACCGAATGGCCGTGGTGCGAGCAAGCCGCGGCCCAGCTCGACGCGGTCTCCGACCGGCACGGCTGGGGACTGCGCACGCATGTCTCCCGTACGGTCACCGACCCCTGGACCGCCCACGCGGCGTCCGCCCCCCTCACCACCCCGACGAATACAACAGGAGCCCCAAGCTGAACGCCGCGCCCGCCGACCAGATCCGTCTCCTTGAGGTCCAGGCCCTGGACGTCCGCCTCACGCAGCTCGCGCACAAGCGCAAGAACCTCCCCGAGCACGCCGAGATCAGCGCCCTGGAGGCCGACCTCACCCAGCAGCGCGACCTCCTGGTCGCCGCGCAGACCGAGGAGAGCGACACCTCCCGCGAGCAGACCAAGGCGGAGCAGGACGTGGACCAGGTGCGCCAGCGCGCCGCCCGCGACCAGAAGCGCCTGGACTCCGGCGCCGTCACCTCGCCCAAGGACCTGGAGAGCCTCCAGCGCGAACTGACCTCGCTGGCCAAGCGCCAGGGCGACCTGGAGGACGTCGTCCTGGAGGTCATGGAGCGCCGCGAGTCCGCCCAGGAGCGGGTCGCCGAGCTGACCGGCCGGGCCGACTCCCTCCAGGCCAAGGTCGACGACGCGGTCGCGCGCCGGGACGCCGCCTTCGCCGGTATCGACGCGGAGGCCGCCACGGCCACCAAGGAGCGCGAGCTGACCGCCGCCGACATCCCGGCGGCCCTCCTGGGGCTCTACGACAAGATCCGGGTCAAGGAGGGCGGCATCGGTGCGGCCCGCCTCTACCAGCGCCGCTGCGAGGGCTGCCGGCTGGAGCTGAACATCACCGAGATCAACGATGTGCGGGCGGCCGCCGCCGACACCGTCGTCCGGTGCGAGAACTGCCACCGCATCCTGGTCCGTACGCCGGACTCGGGTCTGTAGGCAATGGCACGCACGTTCATCGTCGAAGCGGACGGCGGCTCCCGGGGCAACCCGGGGCCGGCCGGCTACGGCGCGGTCGTCCTCGACCCGGCGACCGGTGAGGCGCTGGCCGAGGCCGCCGAGTTCATCGGCACCGCGACCAACAACGTCGCCGAGTACAAGGGACTGCTGGCCGGACTGCGGGCCGCGCACGCCCTGGACCCGCAGGCGCGCATCCACGTGCGGATGGACTCCAAGCTCGTCGTCGAGCAGATGTCGGGCCGCTGGAAGATCAAGCACCCGGACATGCGACCGCTGGCCGCCGAGGCCAAGACGGTCTTCCCGCCCACTCAGGTCACCTACGAGTGGATCCCCCGGGAGCAGAACAAGCACGCCGACCGGCTCGCCAACGAGGCGATGGACGCCGGGCGGATCGGCAAACAGTGGGAGCCGCGCGACTCCCGGGCCGCGCTCGCCACCGGGTCCGCGCGCAGCACCGCGGCGCGCGCCGCCGACGAGGCGGCCGAGGCGGCCGCCGCCCCGCGCACCCCGGCGGCCGGCTGGGGCGCCGCCGCCGACCTGGGCACGCCCGCGACCTTCGTCCTGCTGCGGCACGGCGAGACCGCGCTCACCCCGGAGAAGCGCTTCTCCGGCAGCGGCGGCGGCGACCCCGAACTCTCCGCCGCGGGCCGCCGGCAGGCCACGGCGGCCGCCGCCGCGCTCGCGGCCCGCGGCACCGTCCAGGCCGTCGTCAGCTCACCGCTGCGGCGCTGCCGGGAGACCGCCGACACGGTGGCGGCCCGGCTCGGCCTGGAGGTCCGTATCGAGGACGGGCTGCGCGAGACGGACTTCGGGGCCTGGGAGGGGCTGACCTTCGCCGAGGTCCGCGAGCGCCACCCCGAGGACCTGACCGCCTGGCTCGGCTCCACCAAGGCGGCGCCCACCGGCGGCGGTGAGTCGTTCGCGACGGTCGCCCGCCGGGTCGCGGTCGCCCGCGACAAGCTCATCGCGCGCTATACGGGCAAGACCGTGCTGCTGGTGACCCATGTGACGCCGATCAAGATGCTGGTCCGGCTGGCGCTCGGCGCACCGCCCGAGTCGCTGTACCGGATGGAGCTCTCGGCGGCGTCCCTGTCGGCGGTCGCCTACTACGCCGACGGCAACGCGTCGCTGCGGCTGCTGAACGACACCTCGCATCTGCGCTGACGCGATGCCCGGCGCGGGCGGCCGGACGGCTGGACACGTACGCCGACGGGCCCGGCACCTCGACCGAGGTGCCGGGCCCGTCGGCATACGCGGGCGGCGCGGCGCGGGGCGACGGCCCGCGCGAGGGCACTCCGGGGCGCCGTCTCAGCGCCCCAACGCGGCGGCCTCGCGGGCGAGTTCGCGCACCCGGCCCCAGTCCTTCGCGGCCAGCGCGTCGGCGGGCAGCATCCAGGTGCCGCCGACGCAGCCGACGTTGGGCAGTGCGAGGTACGCGGGCGCGGAGGCCAGGCCGATACCGCCGGTCGGGCAGAACCGGACCTGCGGCAGCGGCGCGGCCAGCGACTTCAGATACGCCGTCCCGCCGGCCGCCTCGGCCGGGAAGAACTTCATCTCGGTGATGCCCTCGTCGAGCAGCGTCACGACCTCCGACGCCGTCGAGACGCCGGGCAGGAACGGCACACCGGAGTCCCGCATTGCGCCCAGCAGCCGCGGCGACCACCCCGGGCTCACCAGGAACCGCGAACCGGCCGCGCGGGCCGCGTCGACCTGTTCGGGGTTGAGCACGGTGCCCGCGCCGATCACCGCGTCGGGGACCTCGTCGGCGATGGCCCGGATCGCGTCCAGCGCGGCGGGCGTACGCAGGGTCACCTCGATCGCGGGCAGCCCGCCCGCGACGAGCGCGCGGGCGAGCGGGACGGCGTCGGCGGCGTCGTGCAGGACGACGACGGGGATGACGGGGGCGAGCCCGAGGACCGAAGGGGCGGCGGGCGCTGAGGCGGCGGTGGGCACGGGGGAGGAGGCGGCGCTAGTCACGCCGCCCATACTGCTCCCACTGCCCCACTCTCCGCAACGACCGTTGCGCATGTTGCAATGTCGACGGGAGTGCCGCCTACGGCAGCGCCCGCGCCGTCACATGGCGGCCGCGCCGAATCGCCCCTACAACTCCGTCACGATCACATCGAGCGCCCACGCCTTGCCGCCCTTCGCCGGGGCCTGCGCCTCCACCGCGTACCCCAGCCCGCGCAGCGCGTCCACCAGCTCCGCGGGGCCGGCCGGTGTGAGCCCCGCCGTCAGCAGATCCCGGACCAGCCGGCCCTTGGTCGCCTTGTTGAAGTGACTGACCACCGACCGCTTCTCGACCCCGGCCACGGTCTTCGACTGGAGCACCCGCACCGTCGCGGTCCGCCCGGCGACCTCGCCCTTGGGCCTCCACGCCGTCGCGTACGCCGCCGAACGCAGGTCGAGCACCAGCGAGTCGCCCGCCGCCGCGGGCAGCACCTCGGCCATCGGCGCCCGCCAGTACGCGCCCAGCGCGCCGAGCCCCGGCAGCTTCACGCCCATCGAACAGCGGTAGGACGGGATCCGGTCGCCGATCCGTACGGCGCCCCAGAGCCCCGAGAACACCAGCAGCGAGCGCTCCGCCAGCTTGCGCGCCGGCGCGTCCAGTGTCGCGAGCCCGAGGGCGTCGTAGAGCACCCCCGTGTAGATCTCGCCGGCCGGCCGCGTCCCGGCGGTGCGCAGTCCCGCGTTCTTGGCGATCTCGCCCTTCAGGCCCTCGCTGAGTCCCAGCACTTCCTGGGCCTTGGTCTCGTCCGCCGCGCACAGGTCGACCAGTTCCGCCAGCACCGCCGCCCGCGCCGGAGCCAGCCCCGGCAGCGACAGCGCCTCCACCGACAGCGGCGCACCGGCCCCTCCCGCGGCCTTCCCTTCGGACGGCGGCAACAGCACGAGCACGGTGATCTCCTTCGCGGCGGTACGGGCGGCCGGACGCGGCCCCGGAAAAAGCCTAGGGCCTGCGGCGGGCGGCCCGAGCACCCACCGGGCGGCCACGGCACCGGAACGGCCGCGGGCGGACACGGACGGTACGGAGACGGGCACGGTGCACCGCCCCGGACCGTACGCCGCGCCGGGAGCGCCGGGCCGCCATACGCTCGGTTTCATGCCCCGTCGCCATATGCATGTGACCGATGCGGCCGAGGCGCCGCTGCGTGCCGCGCTGCGTGAGCTGCGCGGACAGCTGGAGATCCCGGAGCACTTCCCGCTGACGGCGCAGGCCGAGGCGGAGAGCGCCGCGCGCGCCCCGCGCATCCCCGCCCCCGGTGGCAACGTGGTGACCGAGCACAGCCTGGAGGACGCCACCGACCTCCCCCTCTTCACCATCGACCCGCCCGGCTCCCTCGACCTCGACCAGGCCATGTTCCTGTCCCGGCGCCGCGGCGGCGGCTTCCGCGTCCACTACGCCATCGCCGATATCGCCTCCTTCGTGACCCCGGGCGGCGCGCTGGACGCCGAGGCGCACCACCGGGTGACCACCCTCTACTTCCCCGACGAGCGGGTTCCGCTGCATCCGCACGCCCTGAGCGAGGGCGCCGCCAGCCTGCTGCCCGACCAGGACCGCCCGGCCGTCCTGTGGGAACTCGACCTGGACGCGCACGGCGCGCTGACCGCCGCCTCCGTCCGCCGCGCACTGGTCCGCTCCCGCGCCCGGCTCCACTACGCGGGCGTCCAGCACGTCATCGACGACAGGACGGCCGAGGAACCGCTCGCCCTGCTCCGCGACATCGGGCTGCTCCGCGAGGAACGGGAGATTGCCCGGGGCGCGATCTCCCTCAACGTCCCCGAGCAGGAAATCGTCGAGCACGACGGCCGCTACACCCTCGAATACCGCGCCCCGCTCCCCGCCGACGGCTGGAACGCCCAGATCTCCCTGCTCACCGGCATGGCCGCCGCGGACCTGATGCTCACCTCCGGCACCGGCATCCTGCGTACGCTGCCCACCGCCCCGGACGGCTCGGTCGCCCGGCTGCGGCTGACCGCCCGCGCCCTCGGCGTCGACTGGCCCCACCACACCTCGTACGCCGCCCTCATCCGCACCCTCGACCCGCGCCGCGCCACCCACGCCGCCTTCCTCCAGGAATGCACCACCCTGCTGCGCGGCGCCGGCTACACCGTTTTTGACGGCACCGCTCCGGCCGCCGCCCACGCCCTGCACGCCGCCGTCGCCGCCCCGTACGCGCACACCACCGCGCCGCTGCGGCGGCTCGTCGACCGCTACACGTCCGAACTGTGCCTGGCCGCCTCCGCCGGTACGGACCCGCCCGACTGGGTCCGTACCGCGCTGCCCGCCCTCCCGCAGGAGATGCAGACCGGCACCCACCGCGCCAACCAGGTCGAGCGGGCCTGCGTCGATCTCGTCGAGGCGGCCCTGCTGCGCGACCGGGTCGGCGAGATCTTCGAGGCGCTGGTCGTGGAGATCCAGGAACAGAACCCCACCCAGGGCACCGTCCACCTCTACGAACCGGCGGTCATCGGCCACATCGAGACCACCCCCGACGGCCCCGGACTCCCCCTCGGCCACCGCATCCGGGTCCGCCTCACCACCGCAGAACCGGGCCGGGAACCGGTGCGGTTCACACCTGTGTAGGGGGTGCAGGGCGTACGGGGGCGGCGCGGAGCGGGCATGCGGCTGCGGGGGGTGGCGTGGAGCGGGCGCACCCGGCCGGCTCACGTCCGGTCGGCCCGCGGCCTGCCCTCGTCCGGCGCCGCCACCGCCGTGCGCACGGCCGCGACCATGCCCCGCGCGTCATCGGCATGGAACCGCACCGTACGCACCGCCGGCCGCCTCCCCGACAGCCGTACGGCCACGACCGGTTCGCGCAGCTCAACGGTCACCGACGTCTGCCCGCCCACCGCGAACGCCAGCACGTCCGATCCACGCTTCACCCCTGCTTCCCCCGCTGCCTCGCTCCTGCTCCCGCTCCCCGCCGGTGCGGACCGCAGGTCGTAGCGGACGGAGACGATCCGCTCCAGCGGTATCCGTATCTCCATCCGGGCGGCATCGCGCAGCCACAGCACCCCGCTCCCCAGGACATGCGGCCGGGTGACGGCCGCGGCCTGCATCCCCAGCATCATCAGCAGCGCGTAGACATCGACGACCAGCATCACCCCGTGTGCCACCGGATGGTCCCGGAGCAGCACGGCGAGCCCGACCGTCTCGACCACGCACACGAACGTCAGCCCGTACACCAGCGCCGCCTGGGCCGACGCGTACCCGAAGGCCCGGTCACCCGCCGCCACCCCGATCCGCCGCCGCGCCACCCACCACCCCAGGCTCACCAGCCACCGCACCTCATGCCCGCCCAGCCGCCGCACCCGCTCCGCCAGCCCCGGTGTCCCCACGTCCCTTCCCGCCCCGCCACTCACAGCTCCCTCGCCCCCTTCTCCGTGCTCGCCTGGCTCCCCCTGCTCTCCCTCTCCAACTGTCCGATCAGCCGGATCGTCTGCCGCACCGCCGCCGCCTGCGCCGGTGCGAGATCCGCGAGGACCGCTCCCATGACTCCCGCCCCGCCACTCCCGCCGTCGTCCGTCACTCCGCGCTGCCACTCCCGCTCCATGGCGCTCTCCACCGCCGTCGCACCCTCGGCCACCAGGCGCCGCGGCAGACAGTCCGCCAGTGCCCGCGCCACCTCGGCCACCCGTGGATCGTCCGGCTCCGCGTCCGCCAGCCCGTCGAGCAGCGCGTACACCTCGTACGCGCGCTCCATCGCGCCCGGCCCCGCGAACGTCTCCCGCAGCGTCGCCATCACCGGCGCCAGCTCCCCGGGGCTGGTGATGGTCTCCAGCAGCGCCAGTCCCTCGCGCTCCTTCGCGGCCATCGCGGGCTCGGGCCCCGGCAGCGTGGCCGAGGTACGCGCCATCTCCGCGAACAGCTCGGCCAGTTGCTCCGACACGGGCCCCTCGTCCGGCAGCCCGCCGTGCTCGTCCGCCTGCCGCAACAGCGCCCCCAGCCGCACCCGGCGGGCCCGGATCGCCTCCTCCTGCCGCGCCAGGTCCGCGTCCAGCTCGACGAGCACGTCCCGCAGCTCCCGCCCGGCGTCGTCGGCCAGGACGTCCCGGACCTCCTCCAGGCAGAGCCCCAGCTCCGTCAGCCGCCGCACCCGCGCGAGTGCCGCCGCGTCCCGTATCCCGTACTCCCGGTAGCCATTGGCCCGCCGCGCCGGCTCCGGCAACAGCCCCAGGTGGTGGTAGTGGCGCACGGTACGGGTGCTGACCCCGACCAGCGCGGCGAGTTCTCCGATCCTCATGGGGCCAGTAGAAACGTTGACGCAACGACAAGGTCAAGGCTCGGGGACGCGGCCGGGACCCGGGACGGGTCCGCCTTCCGGCCCGCGGCCCCGGCCTGCGCGGACGCCCGTCGGCCCGTCGGTCCCCGCCCCCGTCCGTACGGGTAGCATGGTCGGCACGGCGGACGAGCCGGCCGGGCGGCCGCGTGGGGATCTTGCGATCCTCCCGAGGAACGTCCGGGCTCCACAGGGCAGGGTGGTGGGTAACGCCCACCCGGGGTGACCCGCGGGACAGTGCCACAGAAAACAGACCGCCGGGACCGCAAGGTCCAGGTAAGGGTGAAACGGTGGTGTAAGAGACCACCAGCCTCCGAGGTGACTCGGAGGGCTAGGTAAACCCCACCCGGAGCAAGGTCAAGAGGGGCCGCCATCCCGAAAGGGACGACGACCCTGCGCGGACGATCGAGGGCTGCCCGCCCGAGTCCGCGGGTAGACCGCACGAGGCTGCCGGCAACGACAGCCCTAGATGGATGGCCGCCTCCCCTCGGCCCGCAAGGACCGGGGGAGACAGAACCCGGCGTATAGGCCGACTCGTCCGCCGTACAAGCCCCTGACCTGCGGCGAAGGGGCGTTTTCTGTGGTCCCAAAGCCCCCGTGGGGAGAATTTGGGGAGAATCAGCAGGACCGCGTGGCCCGGGGGAGCCGCCCGAGCCCGAGGCGTCGCCCCCGCCGTCTCCTCCGGCCAGCCATGAGCCGAGCGCCGCGATTCCACACCGTCCCGCTTCCGGAAGGAAGTGGATGTACGTTCGCAAGGTGAAAGCCGGGTCGCTGTGGCCCAGCCATTCCGCCAGTTTCGCGATCGTCTCACCGGCCTGGAGAACGATGGACGCGAAGGTGTGACGGAGGACGTGGAAGCCGTCCGCCCGGGGCATGTTCCACTCGAATCGACGCCATGGCCTCTTGCCCTTGCCCTGCACCATCGTGATCGAGGGCTCGGCGATGACGCCGGCCGCGGCGAGCGCCGGCTTCCAGTGCTTGTCGTCGAAGGTGCTGCGATTGACGGCACCGCGGCGCGGAGTCGTCACCAGCAGCCGGACCGTCTTCAGGGGCCGCTCGTCCCAGGCGAGATTCGGCCGGTCCGGGTCCACCCACGGGAGGGTGACCTCGACCGTCGGGAACGCCGCCGCGTGCGCCATGATGCTCTCTGCCAACTCCGGCGTACACGGGGCATCACGTTCCTTGTTGCCCTTCGGCGGGGCAAAGGCCAAGTGACCGTTGACCTTGATGACCTGACGGGTCACGTGAATGACGTCGCCGTCCACGTCGTCCGGGCTCACCGCGAACGCCTCGCCTTGGCGCAGACCGGAGCCGACGCTGAGGTCCACCAGGATGCGGTAGCGCTTGTCCAGCTCGCCGCGTACCGCCTGGACACGATCCCGTGCCCAAGCCTTCGCCTTGCTCTTGGGCTTACGTCACGACCGTCGGCCAGGCCCTCGTCGCCCACGGCTTCGGCCGCTACTACCGCGTCGGCCCCGGTCCCACCTGGACCGACGCGGACACCCGCGCCTACGCCGCTTGGCAGCGCTCCCTCGGCTTCCGCGGCCCGGACGCCGACGGCATTCCCGGACCCACCTCCCTCCGGCGCCTCCTCGGCGGAGGAACCCACGCCAAGCCGCAGACCCCGCCGCCGTTCCCCGGCCGCGCGGCCGTCCGCTACGGCGCCCGCGGCCCGGCCGTCCTGAAGGTCGACCACGCCCTGGTCCGACACGGCTACGGCCGCTACCTCACCTACGGCCCGTCCACCTCCTACGGCCACACCACCCGCGCCGGCGTGAAGGCGTTCCAGCGCGCCCAGGGCTGGCGCGGCCCCGACGCTGACGGCAACGTCGGCCCGATCACCTGGCGAAGGCTGATGCGATGACCGACCGCGACCCGCTCGGCCTCACGATCGGCGCCCGCGAAATCTACGACGAGGTCGTCGGCCTCCGCGAAGACGTGCGCTCCGTCGTCCAGAACTCCGAAAACGTCCGCGGCACTCTCACCAACCACGAGGGCCGCCTCCGCGCCCTGGAGCGCTGGAAGTACGCCCTGCCCCTGGCCCTGCTCACCGCACTCGGCACAGCGATCGCCGAAGCCCTCCGCGCCCTTACCTAACCCCGCTCATGGAGCCGACATGCGTGACATCCTCCGCAACAACCCGGTGATGGTCCGCTCCACCATCGTCGCTCTGCTGTCCCTCCTCGGGACCGGCGTCCCCACCCTGGCCGACATCGCCGTCAACGAAACCGTGATCGGCGCCGGCGTCGCCCTCGCCTCCATCTGGCTCGGCCTCGGCGCACACCAACGCGTAACGCCGACACACAAGATCACTGATCACTCTGACAGGGGCGGAAACTCCACTGTCCGGAACACCCATCACGGTGGTCGCTGAGTCGTGTAGGAAACTCTCATGGACCCCATTGCCCCCGCTGCCGTTCGAGCCTCCGGCAGCATTGCCAGTGCCATCTTCGGCCGCAACCGCTCCGTAGGCGTGGCCCGCATCGGCAGCGCCGAAGACCGTGCTCAGGCATATCACCGCTTCATGGAAGCCGCTCAGCTTTGCACGTCCACCATGTTCGAGTACTTCATGCGCCGAAGAGAGGCCACGCATCCGTCTCCGCTGCGGCAGCCTCTTTGGCGAATTTACCGCCATTGGTGTGCCGAGCAGGCGCGCACACGGATGTTTCAGGCTTACGCTGAACTCCAAGCCGCCTTCATGGGAATCCATTTATGTGCGCCGCCCCTGGTGCGAGAAGCAGCTCAGAACGTGATGGACGTGCTTCCTCGCTTTGAGGAACGTCCGGACGACTACATGAGCGTGTTCGCAGATCACGCCATGGGGCAGACGGAATTTCTCTTAGCTGCCCGACATGATCTCGCTTACAACCCCAAGCCTTGGCAGTTCCTTCGAAAGCGGCGTGAACGCCAATACCTGAAGGAAGTCAAGCAGCGATACAACGGAATCCTCGACGGCACCGTTCCGGATTCGGACGCTTTGCGAGAAGAACTCCGTCGACTAGGTAAGGAAAGGTGAGCCGACTCCTGACCATTACCCGTCGTTGGCATGGTCCTGGCGTCCGCTCTACGAACGCGCGCCTCCGATCCGGCATGTGGCCGGATCGGAGGCGCTCTTCGCTTGGTGGCCGTGATCACGGGCCTTAGTACTGCAACGACACTCCGTGACTCGATGCGGTCGTCGTCGTTGCTTGCTTCGTGGTGGATGAGATAGCTGATGGTTGGTCAGATCTGTTCGGTG
>JOEL01000061.1 GCA_000720995.1 Streptomyces celluloflavus | reverse complement strand
AGCCAACTGGACCGACAACAGCATCGCCCTCCTCACCGAAACCACCCCATGGCCACGCAGCCACACGCCACCCCCACCCAGATCGGCGCCGCCCTCGCCCACACCCGCACCCACTTCGACCACCGAGCCACCCTCACCGGCACCACCCGCACCGAACTCCTCACAGGGCTGGCGGCGTTCGGCGCGGGAGAACTGCCGGGCAACGCCTTCCTGGGAGTGGCGGCGCGGGCGCGGAAGACCGCTTTCCTCTTTTCCGGGCAGGGGTCCCAGCAGCCCGGCATGGGCAGCGGACTCGCCGCCGCCCACCCGGTGTTCGCCGACGCCCTGGACGCGGCCTGCGCCGAGCTCGACCGGCATCTGGAGCTGCCCCTGCGCCAGGTGATGGACGCTCCCGAGGGCACCCCGGACGCGGAGCTGCTGCATCGCACGGGCTGGACGCAGCCGGCGCTGTTCGCCCTTGAGGTGGCCCTCTACCGCCTCGTCGAGTCCTGGGGTCTCACGCCGGACTTCCTGATGGGCCACTCGATCGGCGAACTGTCCGCCGCGCATGTCGCCGGGGTGCTGTCCCTGGCCGACGCGAGCGCCCTGGTCGCCGCGCGCGGCAGGCTCATGCAGGCCCTGCCGGAGGGCGGCGCGATGGTCGCCGTGGAGGCGACGGAGGAGGAGGTCCTGGAGCGTCTGCGCGGCGACGGCCGGCTGGCCGTCGCCGCCGTGAACGGGCCCCGCTCGGTCGTCGTGTCGGGCGCCGCCGAACCCCTCGCGGCCTGGCTGCGACCGTGGCAGGAACAGGGCCGCCGCACCCGCCGGCTGCACGTCAGCCATGCCTTCCACTCGCCCCTGATGCGGCCCGTGCTCGGCGAACTCGCCGCCGTGGCGGGCGGCTTGAGCTACCACGCGCCGACCGTGCCGATCGTCTCGAACGTGACGGGGACCTTCGCCGACGCGGCCGCCCTGGCCACGCCCGATTACTGGGTCCGCCACGCCGAGCGCCCCGTCCGCTTCCACGACGGGATACGCCGCCTGGAGGGCGCGGGGGCGACGGCGTTCCTGGAGCTCGGGCCGAGCGGTGTGCTGACCTCGATGACCCGGCACTGCCTGCGCGACCCGGGGTCCGCGGTGCTCGTTCCCGCCCTCGACGGGCGCGCGCCCGAGCCCGCCGCGCTCACGACCGCGCTCGCCGAGCTGCACACACACGGCGCGTGCGGCGACCTGGCGGCCCTCCTGCCCCGGGACGCGGCTCGCCAGGTGCCCCTCCCCACGTACGCCTTCCAACCGCGCCGCCACTGGATCGACGTGCCGCAGACCGTACGGAGCACGGATCCCGGCCCGTCCGCGGACCAGGCGGCTGCGGCACCGGCCGCGCAGGAACAGCCGGACCGGGACGAGCCGGAGCGGGCGGACCAGGAGCAGGGCGTACTCGGGCTGGTCCGCACCCAGGCGGCGTTCGTCCTCGGTTACGAGGACGGTGCGCGGATCGACCCGGACCTGACGCTGCTGGAGCTCGGCATCGACTCGCTCGGCGCCGTCCGCTTCCAGCGGCGCCTGGCCTCGGTCACCGGCCTCGACCTTCCTGCCACCCTCCTGGTCGACCACCCCACCCCGGCGGCCCTCGCGGAGCACCTGCGGCCGCTGCTCGCCCCGAGCACCCCGAGCGGCCCCGCCGACCTGCTCAGGGACCTGCACCGGCGAGGGCAACTCGGTGACGCCGTACCGCTGCTGCGGGCGGCCGCCGCGGGCCGGCCCGCCTTCTCCACGGACGAACGGCCCGTGGGCCCGTCCGAGTCCGTGCTGGTCTCCGACGGGCCCGCCACGCCCGCCGTGGTCTGTGTACCGTCCTTCCTGGCCGGGTCGGGCCCGCACCAGTTCGCGCGGTTCGCCGCCGGATTCACCCACCGGCCACGGATGTCCGCGCTCACCCTGCCCGGCCTCGGCACCTCGCCGCTGCTGCCCGGCTCGTGGCGGACGGCGGTCGACGGCCTGGCCGCCGCCGCGCTGCACACCGCGGGCGGTGCCCCGCTGGTCCTCGCGGGGCACTCCATCGGCGGCGCCCTCGCGCACGCCGCCGCCGCGTCGCTGGAGCGCGCCGGGCACCGCGTCGAAGGGGTCGTGCTGATCGACACGTACGAGCCCGAACCCGCCCAGCAGCAAGCGGTGTTCGCCTGGGCGATGGGCCGCATCCTCGCCCGGGACGGCGCGCCCGCCGACATCGACGACGACGGCGTACTGGCCATGGGCGGCTATCTGCGGCTCTTCGACGACTGGGCGGCCGACCCGCTGGCGGCGCCCGCGCTGCTCCTGACCGCGAAGCGGGGGCCCGACGCGCCCGACGGCGCGGCCTGGCGGCTCTGGCAGGCCGCGGACACCGTCACGCCCGTCACCGGCGACCACTTCTCGCTCCTTGAGGAGCACGCCGCTCACACGGCACGCACCGTCGAGGACTGGCTTCGAAAGGAACTGTCATGCAGCCCGTCGGCATAGTCGACTTCGGGAGCTATCTGCCCGAGAACGTGGTGGGACCCGAGTTCTTCCTGGACGGGAGCGCCCCGGTGGACCCGCTCGCCAACACCCCGCTGTTCCGCGTGCCCCCGGCCCGGCACCACGTCGCCCCCGGCGAGCGGGCCGCCGACATGATCGCCAAGGCGGCCCGGCCGGTCTTCGAGCGCCTCGGCAAGGAGCCCGCGGGCCAGGTCGACGTGCTGCTGACGAACGTGCTGCTGCCGGACGAACCGTTCATGGGCGTCGGCGCCCAGGCCGCGCACGCCCTCGGCATCGATCCCGAATGGATCGTGGACCTGCACAACGGCGGCTGCGCCTCATTCCCGTACATGCTCTCGCTGGCCCGGAAGATCATGGCCGACGGAGCGGCACGCACCGCGCTGATCGCCAACGTGCAGAACACCGCGGGCCAGATGTTCGCCCAGTCCGAGGTACGCAAGCTGTCGCACGCTCCGATCCCCGGCGACGGCTGCGGTGTGGCCTACCTGGAGGCCGGCGCGGGCTCGCCGCTCCTCGGGGTACGGACCCGCAGCATCCCCGCGTACTCCGTGGACCTCGGCATCAAGACCCCGGACGGGCGCAAGTACTGGGAGCCGGGCGAAGGCCAGATGGACATCGGCTTCGACGCCGACAAGACGACGGAGATCCTCCAGCGCGGCAACACCCTCGTCCCCGAGCTCGTCGGGACACTCTGCTCCGACCTCGGGGAGCAGCCGTCCGACATCGACGTGCTCGTCACCAACCAGCCGAACCGGATCTTCCTGAAGAACTGGCGCCAGGCCCTGAAGCTGGACGAGGCACGGCACTTGGACACCTTCGACCGCTACGGAAACCTGTACGGCGCCGCCGTACCCGTCACCCTCGACCGGGCTGCCCGCGCCGGAGACCTGCGCGACGGCGACCTCGTGGTGATGTCGGGGTTCGCGCACGCCGGTGACTTCGCGGCCGCCGCGGCGGTGCGCTGGAACGGCGCCTCATGAGCCGGCCGTCCCGGCAAGCCGGGCAGTCCGGCGAGACCGAGCGGCCCGACGCGGCAGAGCGGTCCGCTACGGCGGAACACCCGGGCGGGAACGGGGAGTTCGATGTCATCGTCGTCGGCGCCCGCTGCGCCGGGGCCACGCTCGGCGCGCTCCTCGCCCGCCGCGGTCTGCGGGTCGCCGTGCTCGACCAGGCCACCGAGATCCGCTCGACCCTCTCCTCGAACATCCTCCAGGCCGACTCCCTGGCGTTTCTGAACCGCCTCGGCGTGATGGAGCGGCTGCGTGCGGCCGGGGCCACCACCATGAGCCATGTCGACATGCGCCTGGAGGAGTTCCGCTGCCGGGCCGCGTTCCCGCAGGAGGCCGGTGACGTGGGCGGCGCGGCGTGCATCCGCCGCGAGGTCCTCGACCCGGTCCTGGTGGACGCGGCCCGCACGTCCGGCGCCGACGTGCGGCTGGGCACCCGGGTCGTCGGGATGATCCGTGAGAGCGGCCGCGTCACGGGGGTCCGGGCGGTGTCGGGCGGCGTCGAGACGCGGCTGCGGGCCCGCCTGGTGGTCGGTGCGGACGGACGCAACTCGAAGGTCGCCGAGGCGTGCGGGTCCCGCATGTACCACGTGAGTTCCGGCGAACGCAGCTACTACTGGACGTACTTCGAGGGCGCGGACACCGGTCCGCGGCCGACGTTCGTCTTCCACCGCTGGGGCGACCGGCACATGCTGGGCGGCCCTGCCGACAACGGCCTCTACATCGTGGGCGTCTCCCCGCAGCGGCACGAGCGGGAGAGCTTCCGCGCCGACCTCGACGGCTCCGTGCGCGCCCACGCGATGCGCTGCGCGCCGATCGCCGAGGCCCTCTCGGGCGCCACCAGGGCGAGCAGGATCTACGGCATCCGGCGCTTCTTCGGCTACTTCCGCGAGGCGGCGGGCGCCGGCTGGGTGCTGCTCGGCGACGCCGGTCACTTCAAGGACCCGGCGGGCGGGCGCGGCATCGGCGACGCCTTCCACCAGGCGGAACGGCTCGCCGACGCGGTCGGCGACGCCATCGGGTCGGGCGTCCGGCTCGACCGCGCCGTCGCGGAGTTCGGCCGCTGGCGGGACCGCACGTACGCCGAGTACTACGGCCTGGCCGCGGACCTCGGTGTGGCCGGACCCATCGCGGGCGTCGTCCCGCGGGTCGTGCGCGGGCTGCACGCGCGCGGCAAGGTCGACGGCGTCCTGAACCTGCTGAGCCACCGGTCCTCCGTCCTGGAGGTCCTCACCCCGGCGCGGGTGCTCGGCGCCACGGGAGGGCACCTGCTGGGCGCCCCCGGCCAACGCCGCGCCACGCTCCGCGAGCTGGGGCGGCTCGCGGCCACCGAGATCCGGCGCAGGAACGCGATGCGCAAGCCCGTCTTCCAGAGCGGCCCGGCGCCGCGCCCCGTGCAGCAGGACACGCCCGAACCGGAGCTGAGCCGATGACCAGCACGATCCCGAGCACCGCCGCGCGCGGCCACCTTCCGCCTCCGGGCGTGGAGCTGGCCTTCGAGCAGACGGTGCCCCGCGCCCTCGCCCATCGCAGGCAGATCGGCGAGGTGTTCGTCACCGACTCCGCACAGGGGTCCGACGACGACTTCCACCTCTCCTTCCAGATCCCCCGCGCCCACAGCCTGTGGTCGGACCAACGACCCGGATTCCACGACCCGTTCGCGTCCGCGGAGGCCGCGCGGCAGTCCATCTTCGTGCTGCTGCACCGCCATTTGGGGGTGCCCCTCGGGCTGCCCTTCAGCCTCCAGCGGATCACGCTGCGGGTGACGGACCCGCAGGCGTACACCCACGACGGGATATCGGCGCTCCAGGGTTACGTGCATTACCGGGTCGCCGAACGCCGGAGCAAGGGCTCCGACGTGGTGGGCATGATCCTCGAAGGCGCCATGGAGATCGGCGGGCGCCCGGCGATGACCCTGAGTGCGGTGCTCGCCTTCATGTCGCAGGAGGACTACGACATCTTCCGGGCCTTCCAGCGGGCGCAGAAGCCGGTGGCCGACGCCCGCCTGACTCCGGCACGGCGGCTCGACGCCGGCCTGGTGGGGCGCGAGAACCCGCGGAACGTCGTCATCGGCCTGCCGGGACCGGAGGCGCGGACGGACGGCGGGCCCGACGACGGCGCGTTCCGCTGCCTGCTGGCGGCTGATCCGCACCACCCCGCCTTCTTCGACCACGAGTACGACCACGTGCCGGGCCCGTTGATGGTCGAGGGCATGCGGCAGGCCGCCGTGGCCGCGGCCTGCCGGACCGGGGCGATGGCCACCCCGCACGCCCTCACCGTCGGCTGCGAGGCAGCCTTTCTGGACTTCGCCGAGTTCGAGGCCGACCTGGTCCACGAGGCGGAGGCCGGCGCCCCCGGCCCGGACGGCCGCGTCCCGGTGGCCGTGGTCCTGCGGCAGTTCGGCAAACCGATCGTCGAGGGCCGCATCGATCTGCTTCCCGACGCGGCCCCGCTTCCCCCATCGACCGCGCGAGCGCACGGAGTCTGATCCATGGCAGTTGCACACTCAGGTGACAGCGCACGAAACCGGCGGCGCGTGGCGGTCGTGGGGGCGGGCATCTCCGGCCTCACCGCGGCACTCCGCCTCGATCTCCTCGGGTACGAGGTCGAGCTCGTCGAGGCGGCCGGGATCCTCGGCGGCCGCTTCGGCCTCGACAAGCTCGGCGACCGGCAGGTCATGACGGGCGGGAAGAACATCGGCCGCCGCTACCACACGTTCCGCTGGTTCACCTCGGAGCTCGGCGCGGACGCGTACGAGTCCTTCGGCTACAACGCGTCCCGCATCAAGGACGGCCAGATCCTCACCCTCGACAGCGAGCGGCGGAGCCAGACCCTGAAGAACATCCGGCGGATGGGCTCGGCCCGCGACTTCGCGCGGATGGCGGCGATGGCGGCGCGGATCCGCGCCGACGAGCGCAACCGCTTCCTCGGTTCGCGCTACTTCAGCGGCGTCTCGCGCCGCCACGACCACGCCCCGCTCAGCTCGTTCTTCGGACGCGAGATGACTGACATGCTGGTCAGGCCCATGGTCATCCGCAACAACGGGGCCGAGCCCGACGAGGTCTACCCCGGCACGTTCGGCACCAACCTGGCGATGCTGATGGACCATTACGATCAGCTGGCCGGTGGCATCCAGCCGGTCCTGGACGCGTTCGCCAAGCGGGTCCCGGTGCGGCTCGGCGCCACCGTGGAGGGCCTGGAGGTCCGCGACGGCAGGGTCACCGGACTGCGCGTCTCCGAGGCCGGGGCGCCCGCGCGGACCAGCGACTACGACGGCGTGGTGCTGGCCACCCCGGCCTACGCGACAGCCGAGATCGTCCGCTCCGCGCGGCCCGCGCTCGCCCGGCGGCTGTCGGACGTGAACTACTTCCCGTCCACCGTGGTGCTCGTCGAGTACGACCGGCCCGTTTTCGGCCACGACGTGCGCGCGCTCGCCATGGACGACGGGCCGTGCAGCAACGCCGGTTCGTACGGCATGGAGGAGCGGCACATCGTCCGCTACACCTACAGCGGGCGCGAGGGGCGTCTGACCGACCTCAGTCCGGAGAACATCGGCCGGCTGACCGGTGAGGCCGAGGAGCGCCTGGTGACGTACCTGGGGGCGCCGCGTGCCGAGCGCGTCAACCTCCTGGTCAAGCACTGGAAAGCGGCCTACAGCGGCTACCTTCCGCACCACGCCGGCTTCCTCGCCGAGGTGCGGGAGAGCGTCGCGGGCGTGGCGGGCCTGGAGCTCGCGGGCGACTACATCCAGGGCGTGTCCATCGAGGCGTGCGCCCGGACGGGCCGTGCCGCGGCCGGCCGGCTCGCCGCACACCTCACGTCGCCCTCGGCGCCCGCGCGGGCGGCGGTGTGAGCGGCCCGGCCGACTGGGCGGTGGTCACCGGCGCCTCCTCCGGCATCGGCGAGCACCTCGCCCGGGGCCTGGCCGCGCGGGGGTACGGGCTGTGGCTCGTCGCCCGCTCCACCGACGCCCTCGAACTGCTCGCCGAGGAGTTGCGCGACCGGCACGGCGTGCCGGTGCGCGTGCGGAGCTGCGATCTCGCGGACCCGGCCGCGCGGCGGGCACTCGGAGAGGAGCTGGCCGGGCAGCCGGTCTCCGTGCTCTGCGCCAACGCGGGCTTTCCCGCCTGCGGGCCGTTCAGCGAGAACGATCCCGCCAAGGAGAGCGCCTCGGTCCAGGTCAACGTCGTCTCGCTGCACGCGCTGACGCAGGCGCTGCTGCCGGGCATGCTGGCCCGGCGGCGGGGCGGGATCCTGGTCACCGGTTCGACCGCGGGCTGCCAGCCCGTGCCGACCGCGGCCACCTACTCGGCCGGCAAGGCGTTCGCCAACACCTTCGCCGAGTCGCTGCACGCCGAACTGCGCGGCACCGGGGTGAGCTGCACCCTGCTCGCCCCCGGGCCGGTGCGCACCAACTTCTACACGGTGGGCGGCATGTCACGGCTCCAGGAGCGGAAGTTCCTGGCCTGGCTGACGCCCGAGCGGGTCGCCGAGGCGGGCCTGCGCGGCCTGGCGCAGGGGCGCCGCGTGGTGGTCCCGGGGCCGGTCGCCAAGGCCCAGTACCTCGCGGGCCGCCACACGCCGCGTGCCCTGCTCTTTCCCGTGCTGCGCGCGGCGGTGCTGCCCGTCTTCCGCAATGCGCGGAGCGGCTCCCGCACCCGCCCGTCAGTCGGTATTCCCCACTTCCGCAAGTGAGAGGCACAGGTACATGGACGGCAGAAAGCACCGTTGGTTCATCCTCGGGGCGTCGCTGATACCGCTGATCGCGGTGTTCGGCGCCATGGCCCTGCTGTGGAACGAGATCTTCGGCTGGTCGGACGTGGTGGTCCTGGTCATCATGTACGCGGTCTCCGGCTTCGGTATCTCGGCCGGCTACCACCGGATGCTCACCCACCGCTCGTTCGAGACGCACAAGCCCATCCGCGTCGCCCTGGCCACCGCGGGGGTGATGGCCGGGCAGGGTCCGCCGCTGATCTGGGCGGCCCACCACCGCAAGCACCACCGCGTCGCCGACAAGCCCGGTGACCCGCACAGCCCCCACCTGGACTTCGAGCCGGGCTTCCAGGGCACAATGGCCGGTCTCTGGCACGCCCACCTGGGCTGGCTCTTCGACGTCAACCTCACCTCCGACCCGATGCGCTACTGCCCGGATCTGGTGCGCGAGAAGCCGCTGCGCTGGCTCAGCGAGAACCTCCTGCTGGTCACCGCCTCCAGCGTCGTACTGCCCGGCCTCATCGCCTACGCCATCACCGGCGGCGACTGGCAGGCCGGCCTGACCGGCATGCTCTGGGGCGGACTGGTCCGCATCTTCCTGATCAACCACATGACCTACGCGGTCAACTCCGTCGGCCATGTCTTCGGCCGCCGCCGCTACGAGACCACCGACCAGTCGCGCAACGTCGCCTGGCTCTCCATCCCCTCCTTCGGCGAGGCATGGCACAACAACCACCACGCCTTCCCGCGCTCCGCCCGCCACGGCATGAAGTGGTACGAGATCGACCTCTCCGCGATCCTCATCTGGAGCCTGGAGAAGACCCACCTCGCCTGGAAGGTCGTGCGCATCGACCCCGAGCGCATGGAGATGCGCGAGGCGGGCGTCAGCCGCGTCAACGCGGCCTCCCTGGACAAGAGGGAACTCCTGGAGACCCAGCAGAACATCGCGCCCATGGCGGAGCGCCACCGCGAGGCCCGGGAGGCCGACGCCTCGCTGGTGGACGTGGAATAGCCCGGCCACCGGACGAGCGGACGAGCGGACGAGCGGACGAGTAGACGGGGATCACGTACATGGAGTTCTTCCACGCCCTGACCAACGGGGCTTCGCACGGCGTGCTGCACGAGTGGGCGGGCGAGGGATTCGAGCACACGCCCTGGCGCGATGTCGTCAGGGACGCCCACGGCATGGCCGCCGAGCTCCGCGCCCTCGGCGTCGGGCCGGGCACCCGGGTCGCCGCCATTCTCACCAACACACCCGACACGGTCCGCGGCCTGCTGGCGGTCTGGCTGGCCGGCGGTGCGGTGGCCTCGCTGCCGCTGCCGACCCGCGGCCAGAGCCAGGAGGCGTACGGCGAGCAGCTGGTGGCGCTCTCGGCCCGGCTGGACCCGACGCTGCTCCTGGTCGACGACTGGCTGACCGCCATGGTCCCCGCGGAGCTCGGCAAGGAGCTGCCGGTCCACGGCTGGTCGGCGCTGCGCGGCGGGGGACGCATCGAGCCGAGCCCACCGGGCCGGGACGACCTGGCCTTCATCCAGTACTCGTCCGGTTCCACCAGTACCCCCAAGGGCTGCGCGCTGACCACCCGCGCCATCGAGCAGCAGTTGCAGATCATCCTGCATCTGACCGGCGGCCGCCCCGGCGCCGACACCGTCGCCTCCTGGCTGCCGCTCTCGCACGACATGGGCATGTTCGGCTGCCTGCTGTACTCGTGGGCATACGACTTCGACTTCGTGCTGTCGTCGCCCGACCGGTTCGGGATGGCGCCGCGTACATGGTTCCGGGACATGTCGGAGTACGGGGCGACGATGACCGCGGGCACGAGCACCGCCGTGTACCTCGCGGCGCGGGCGCAGGGCCGGGGGGCACTGCCCAAGGAGCTGAAGCTGCGGGCGGCCGTGATCGGGGCGGAGCGCGTCGACTGGGACACGCTGGCGGCGGCGACGGAGAAGTTCCGGCCGTTCGGCCTGTCCGACACCGCGTTCCAGCCCGCGTACGGCATGGCCGAGGCGACGCTCGCCGTGACCGGGAAGCCGTGGGCCCAGGCACCCAGGGCGCTCGCCTTCGACGGTCCCGCGCTCGTCGAGGGCTCGGTGATCGAGGTGGCGCCCGACCATCCGAAGGCGGCCCGGCTGGTCTCCAACGGCGTGATGCTGCCCGGGGTATCGGTCCGTGCGGGGAGCGGCGGCGGCATCTCCGAGATCCTGGTGTCGTCGCCGAGCCTGGCCGACGGCTACTACGCGGACCCCGTGCGCACCGCCGCACGGTTCCAGGACGGCTGGCTGCGCACCGGCGACCTCGGCTTCGTACGCGACGACGAGCTGTATGTCCTCGGCCGGGCCGACGACATGCTCTCGGTGGGCGGCCGGAAGGTCTACGCCTCCGAGATCGAGTCGGCGGTCGACTCCCTGAAGAACGTCCGCAAGGGCTGCGCCGTCGTCGTCGACGCGGGCGACTCGGGCATGTCCCGTCTCGTGCTGATGGTGGAGCCCCAGGGCAACCCGAAGGACTTCCAACCGATCGCCGAGGAGGCCGCCTCGCTGGCCCTGGAGAAGGCCGGGGTCGCGCTCGCGGAGTGCCTGTTCCTGGCGCGTGGAGTGCTCCCGAAGACGCCCAGCGGGAAGATCCAGCGGTTCCGCTGCCGTGCACTGCTCGACGAGGGGCGGCTCGTGCCCGTGGCGCGGGTGACGTTCGCCTGACCGGCGACGAGGGCCGGTCAGGGACGTGGAGTTCCACCTCTTCGAACCCGGGAGCCGCAGGGTGACCTGGCGGCCCGGCTGCTGCTGCGGCAGGTGGGAGTGACGACCGGGCGCCTGGCAGACCCCGCGGCCGGGGCGCACCGGGCCCCACGCTCCTTCTGCCGCGGGAAGGCGGCGACAGCGGTGTTCTTCGCCTGGGCGGTGCTCCAGCCGGTCGCGGCTCACCGACCGCGAGGACGATGTCCTCACGGTGCTGGACGCCGCACGGCCAGGAGCCGTGTCGCCTTACGAAGCCGCCGTCCTCTTGCCTGAGGATGAGGCGATCTTGGTCAGCAGTAGATGAGCGAGCCGATCATGGCGCCTGCCAGGGCACCGGCGCCACCCGACTGCCACCAGCCGACGGGATTGCTCGCCGGCATCCCGTTCTGTCGCAGGACTATCTTATAGTTTTCGCACAGGTCCGAAGGACCGCTGAACTTGGCCGCAGGAAGATTCTTTCCGGGCAGGTTTTCCGGCGTTCCGATCTCAAACGCTTCGGAGGTCCAGTTGTTGCCGCCGAAGTCCGAACTGGTGATTCGGTCGGTGGCATTCGCTCGGGGAATCCAGGACTTGTTTGCGTAGTCCCGCGCGGCAACACGCACATCACCCTCGGAGACCACCTTGTACGAGTTCTTCCCCACTGGGTTGTCGTAGTGGAGACTGAATTTACTTTTCCCGTCCGCGCTGCCATATACAAAGTAAGCCTCTGTGCCGGAAAAAGCGGTTTTCCCGTTCGAGGCCGCATGAACCAGCTCCCCGGGCTCGATGACCTTCGGCGGGGCCGAACGCCACTCCCCCCAAGGCAGGTTGGAACTAATCAGGTTGAGGCGCTGTCCGGTGCTATTGATGATCATTGCGTCGGTCGCGTACAAGCTCTTACTCCACCCCTTGTCAGTGTCGATCAGCGAGACTTCCTCCCACTTCTTGTCTGCCCACGAAGAGTATGTGGATATCGGGAGTGAGCCACCCGCCGCCAAGGCTGGGGGTGTGGCAACAGTAAGGAACGAAACCCCAAGAGTCACCGACAAAGCCGCCCAAACGCGGCGCGAAATCTTCTTGTCCATTTAGAACCCTCCACGACTGGGATGATCTTGCATTTAATGTCTCATAAGTTCTCTGTAAAGAGCCGGGCCTTAAGACTCTGATTCGCCCTGATTCACATGAACTTAGGCCATGTCCTACGTCACGTAGGAAACGGCCTTAAGACCACCGCCTGAGGAATTGCCCGGATGACCTTGCGATCGGTCTCCGTTCCAGCCGTTGATGTGGGCATCGGACGGGGCGATCTCACAGACGATGAAGAGGAACGGCTGCGACTTTCGTGCGTCCGCCAGGCGGACTGCGCCGCGCTCATCCGCAGAACCTGACCAGGTCCACGGGCCACCGAACTGGTGCCCGCCCGGCAGTAGACCTGCCGAGCATCACCAGACGAACCACCAGGCCCATTCACCGCGACCTCAGTCTTCCCCTCGCGCCGTCTGCCCCTTTAGAGGCGGCCCCACCGTCAACGGCGGGGCCGGCGCAGCGCGGTATCCTCGGGCGCCGCGATCTGGCGGCGGCGCTATGCGCGGCCCGCCATCCGGGGCGACGTCGGGCTCGACAAAAGCACAAGGGCGGCTGAGCCAACCAGCCGCGGTCCGACAGGGATTGACCTGCCGGGCACCGCTTCGTCAGCTGTTCGGTCAGAGAGCCGGGTACAGCCACGGGCCTGAATCCCGAGCGTCTGGGCGAGGAAGCGACGCTGACGATGGGGAAATGCGTGATCGTCGACAGGGATGATCTCCGGCTACGAAAATCTTGCCAGAGCCACTTATCCGTGTACGCCGACACCGAGCAAGCCGAGGTGTACGACATCCCGTGAGTTCCCCCGAGCTCCCCTGAGCCTCACCGGCCGGCAGGCTGATCAGAGTGCGCGCCACCGCTTTCGTCAGCCGCTTCGCGGCGGTCGCAGCCGGTACTGGTAGCAGGTGCGTTGTGCGTCGACCGTGATCTCACCCGGCTTGTGGTGCGCCGTAGGAGAACTTGTACCCAGCGAAGTCGGCGACGTGGACGTACCCGATGCGTTGGTAGAGGGCATTGCTGGTGGGGTTGTCCGGGTCCGTGAACAGGACGACGTCCGTCGCGCCCGCGGCCAACGCGGTCCTGCTCACCTCGACCGTCACGGCCCCCGCGTAGCCACAGCCCCGGAGGTGGGCCGGGGTGTAGACGGGGTCCACCCGGACCATGCCGCCGACGATCGAGGTCGCGGCCGCCATCGAGACGGGGGTGCCGTCCGAGGTCTCCCAGAACGTGAAGTGCCTGTCGCCGAAACGCGAGTCGTCCCAGGAGCCGGCGTCGATCAAGTCGATGGAGGTCTGCTCCCCGACGTCGACACAGAACTCACGGCACCAGCGCACGACTTGCTCACGATCCTGCCCGCCCGTGATACGACCCCAGCCCTCCGGGCGCGGCTGCGGTGGGGTGAGTGTGCCGAGACGGTAGAGATGCGTCCGCCAGAAAAGTACCGGAGCCGCGCTCGTGTGCCGCTGCCATGACTCGGCGAAAGCGCCGGCAGTGTCGTGGTCCGCGATGACGTTGGCGGGTGAGTGGCCGAGGACGGCCAAGTGGGCGGCGAGGGCGTCGGTCTGCTCGACGGAGAGGGGGGTGAGGCCCAGACGGCCGCGCGAAGTGAGATAGAAGATCGCGTGGACCTCGCCTCCTGACTCCAGTCGGCCGAAGACGGGGGCGGCGGCGTCGTGTTCGTCCGCCCCGCGTATCCGCAGTTTCTCGATGTCCGTCAGCGGCGTGTTATGTAACGCGGGGCGCGAGCGCAGGAAGTCCCCGGCTCGGGCGAGGAAGTCGTCAACGTCTTGGGTGAGGTGCCAGTCATCCGGGAGCATGCTTCATGATCCCGGATCTCCTTGACTCGGGGAGCGCTTGCTCCATGCCTTTCGGCCACGTGACGTAACTGCCCCGATCAGCCGCAGGCTCTTGTCGGCAAGGGAACGAATGACGACAGGCGCCGCCCGCATCCAATGAACCCGGACTTTCCGCGGCCTCGCGACGACGCCGGTCCCATCAGATCCGATGGCGGCTGATGACAGGGTTTGCTGACAGCGCCTGCGGGCTACAGGCTCCGGGAGTTCGGTGTCATCGGCCAGTGCCCCGGCGGTGGCGAACTCGCGGTGCGAGTGCCCGAGGCGATGCGCGCCGGGCACGCCTGCCCCCGGGACGGAGACGACATCGTCCTGATCCGGCCCCGCTCGCACCAGGAGGAGAGCCAACGGAGAAAAAGGCGAGCTGTTGCGCCTCCGAGTCAGCGGAGAGGCTCGTACCACCAGCAGGCCAGCAGCCTGTTGGATGCTCCGCGCATGTGGTTGAGCATGACCACTTGGCACCACAGAATTCTCGGCGATCCGGCCTCGGCCGGTCAGTCACCGGATCGACTGACCAGCGAAGCAACACTGCTGACGCCCCATCAGAACGAGCGTCGATCGAGCGTCAAGATGCCTCTCCGAGCGTCATCCCAACGTCAGGATCTCACCCGCAACGCCCACACCTCACATCACACACAACACCCAAACCCGCAGCTCAGGCGTCCTTCGTCACCCGGTCCAAGATCGCCACACACTCCACATGATGCGTCATGGGAAAGAGATCGAACGCCCGCAGCCGGCGCGGGCCGTATCCCGCCTCGCGGAAGTACTTGAGGTCGCGGGCGAGGGCGGCCGGGTCGCAGGCTACGTAGGCGATGCGGCGGGGGGTGAGGGCGGCGATCCGGTCGACGGTCTTCTTGCCGGCGCCGGCGCGTGGGGGGTCGAGGACGACGAGGTCGACGTCGGTGATGCCGGTGCGGGGCAGGACCTGCTCGACCTTGCCGTGTTCGATGCGGACGCGGTCGAGGTCCTGGAGGTTGTGGCGGGCGTCCTCGACGGCGCGCTTGCCGGATTCGATGCCGAGGACCGCGCCCTTGTCGCCGACGCGTTCGGCGAGTGCGCCGGCGAAGAGGCCGACGCCGCAGTAGAGGTCCAGGGCCATATCGCCCTTCTTGGGCATCAGGCCCTGCATGACGGCCTCGACGAGGAGGTCGGCGGCCTTCGGGTGGATCTGCCAGAAGCCGCCGTCGCCGACCCGCCAGGTGCGGCCGGCGGCGCGTTCGCGGACGAAGGGGCGGCCGTGCACGCGGTGCACCGCGCCGTCCTTCTCGCCGATGCGCAGCACCGAGACGGGCCGGTCGAGTTCGACGATCGGGAGCCGGCCGCCGGGCTTGGGGGTGAGGATGACCTGGCGGTCGTGGGAGCCGGTGGCGGCGATGGCTTCGACGGTGGCGATCTGCGGCCACTCGCGGCGCTCGATGCCCAGCTCGGAGACGCCGGGGGCGGCGATCATGCAGTGGTCGACGGGCTCGACGTCGTGCGAGCGGTGCTTGCGCAGCCCGGCGCGGCCCTGGTCGTCGATGGCGTACTGGACGCGGGTGCGCCAGGCCGGGACCTCGCCCTTGGCGACCTTGTCGCCCGGCGCGGGTTCGACGGTGCCGTCCCAGCGGGCCTCCTCCGGCGAGAGGCCGGCCAGCCGTGCCAGCTGCTCGGCGATGACGGAGCCCTTGAAGCGGCGCTGGGCGCCGGGCGCGGCGTGCTGCCAGTCGCAGCCGCCGCATTTGCCGGGGCCGGAGAACGGGCAGGGCGCCGGGACCCGGTCCTTGGCGGGGGTGTGGATCTCGACGGCGTCGGCCCGCAGGAAGCGGGCGCCCTCCTCGCCGTCGGTGACGCGGGCGGTGATCCGCTCGCCGGGCAGGGCGTGCCGGACGAAGAGGACCTGGCCCTCGTCCGTGCGGGCGATGCAGTGGCCGCCGTGTGCGACGGGGCCGACCTCGACCTCGTACTCCTCGCCGACCAGCGACTTCTTCGGTTCTGTCTGCATGGCGGCGGGGCTCCTGGGGTGGGGTGGTACGGCGGGGCCGCGGCCGGGGTACGGCCGGACAACAGCCTTCGAGTCTACGCGGCGGGGTGCGGTGCCCGGTGCCGGGCGGGGGCGGCGCGGGCCGTGGCCGCTACTTCTTCGTGGCGGACTTCTCCTTCTTGGGCGGGGTGACCGGTCCGCGGCGGACCGCGCCCGGAGCGTTCCACTCCGCGCGTTTGCGGGCGCGCTTCTTGGCGGCCTCGGAGGAGTCCAGCTGCCAGGGCACGGAGGTGACCATGACGCCGGGGGTGAACAGCAGCCGGCCCTTGAGGCGCAGCGCGCTCTGGTTGTGCAGCAGGTGCTCGTACCAGTGGCCGACGACGTACTCGGGGATGTAGACGGAGACCGCGTCGCGGGGGCTCTCCCGGCGCAGCGACTTGACGTGGTCGATGATCGGCCGGGTGATCTCGCGGTACGGGGAGGCGAGGACCTTGAGGGGGACCTCGATGCCGCGGCGTTCCCACTCCGCCCGCAGGGCCTTGGTCTCGGCGGGGTCCACGTCCACGCTGACCGCTTCGAGGGTGTCCGAGCGCATCAGCTTGGCGTAGTTCAGGGCGCGCAGGGTGGGCTTGTGAACCTTGGAGACCAGGACGAGGGAGTGCACCCGGGAGGGCCGGACGACGTCGTCGTCGGGGGTGTCCTCGGCGGCGATCTCGTCGGCGACCCGGTCGTAGTGGCGGCGGATCGCGGACATCGTGACGAAGAAGATGACCATGCCCAGCAGCGCCACCCAGGCGCCGTGGGTGAACTTCGTCAGCAGGACGACGACGAGGACCAGGCCGGTGAGGGTGGCGCCGAAGGCGTTGATGGCCCGCGAGCGGTGCATGCGGCGGCGCTTGGCGGCGTCCTTCTCGGTCAGCAGGTGGCGGTTCCAGTGCCGGACCATGCCGATCTGGCTGAGCGTGAAGGAGACGAAGACGCCCACGATGTAGAGCTGGATCAGCCGGGTGGAGTCCGCACCGTAGACGTAGACCAGGACGGCGGCGGCGCCGGCCAGCAGCACGATGCCGTTGGAGAAGGCCAGCCGGTCGCCGCGGGTGTGCAGCTGGCGGGGCAGGTAGCGGTCCTGGGCGAGGATCGAGCCGAGCAGCGGGAAGCCGTTGTAGGCGGTGTTGGCGGCGAGGAAGAGGACCAGCGCGGTGGCGGCGGCGAGCACCACGAACAGGAACGAGCCGTTGCCGAAGACCGCCTCCGCGACCTGCGAGATGACCGGGTTCTGGGTGTAGCCCGCGCCGACCGGGGTGCCGTTGTGCAGCAGGTCCTTGGCCGGGGACTCCGCCATCTTGACGTTGGTGGCCATGGCCAGCGCGATGATGCCGCAGAACATGGTGACGGCCAGGCCGCCCATGAGCGCGAGGGTGCTCGCGGCGTTCTTCGACTTCGGCTTGCGGAAGGCGGGGACGCCGTTGCTGATCGCCTCGACGCCGGTGAGCGCGGCACAGCCGGAGGAGAACGCGCGCAGCAGCAGGAAGACCAGCGCGAAGCCGGCCAGTCCGCCCTGTTCGGCGTGGATGGTGAAGTCTGCGGTGGGGGCCTTCATGGTGTCGCCGAGCACCAGGCCGCGGAACGCGCCCCAGGCGATCATGATGAAGACGCCGGCCACGAAGATGTACGTCGGGATCGCGAAGAGCTTGCCCGATTCCTTGACGCCGCGCAGGTTCATCAGCGTCAGCAGCACGATGATCCCGATGGCGCAGAGCGTCTTGTGCTCGACGACGAAGGGGATCGCGGAGCCCAGGTTCTCCACTCCGGAGGCGATGGAGACCGCGACGGTCAGCACGTAGTCGACCAGCAGGGCGCTGGCGACGGTCAGACCGGCCTTGGGCCCGAGGTTGGTGGTGGCGACCTCGTAGTCGCCGCCGCCGCTCGGGTAGGCGTGCACGTTCTGCCGGTACGACGCCACGACGGTGAACATCAGCACCACGACCGCGAGGGCGATCCAGGGGCTGAAGTGGTAGGCCGACACACCCGCGACGGACAGGACGAGCAGCACCTCGCCGGGCGCGTAGGCCACGGAGGAGAGCGGGTCGGAGGCGAAGACGGGGAGTGCGATGCGCTTGGGGAGAAGCGTTTCCCCCAGCTTGTCGCTGCGCAGCGCGCGCCCGATCAGGATCCGTTTGGGCACGTCGGTCAGTTTGGACACGGAGAGGATGCTAAGCCTTCGTCAAGGCCCTCGCCCACCCGCCACCCGGCCGGAATGCCGGCGGGGTGTGGGCTGCCGCACACCCCGCCGGATGGCGGGGCCCACCCCGCCGGGGCTCAGTGCTCCCGCCACCCCGCCTTCACCTGGTGCCAGCGGCGGGCCTGTTCCTCGGTGAGGCGGCCGCGCAGCTCCGCGAGCTTGAGGAGGTTGGCCTCGGCGCCGCTCGTCAGGGTCTGGGCCTCGCCGCGGTAGTGGTCGTCGATCAGCGCCTCGACTTCCGTGGCGTTCATCACGGGGACGATGCGGGCGGCGAGCTTGTTGGTGTTGCGGTACGAGCCCTGGAGGAGGAACGGCGGCTCGGTGCGGGTGGCGTCGGCCTGCGCGGCGGAGTCGATATAGGCGCGGTTGACGGCCAGCACGGTCTCCTGGACGTGCAGCAGCTTGGCCAGCACGGCCAGGATCTGGTCGAGCTCGGCCGGGGTGTAGGGGTGGGCGAGCCGGTCGGCGCGGGCCGTCGCGTCGCCGCGGGCGAGCCGTACCAGCAGGTCGGTGTCGGCGCGGTCGCGGGCGGCGAGCGGGGCCAGGACCGGGTTGGCGGTCAGCGCGTTCTCGATGTGCGAGAGCGCGAAGAGCGCCTCCTTGCCGGCGAGGACATCGCCGAGGTTCCAGACGTCGGCCCGGTTGGCGAGCATGTCCGGCAGCCGGAAGCGCCCCCCGGACTCGGTGTACGGGTTGCCCGCCATGCAGACCGCGAACCGCTTGCCGCGCAGGTCGTAGCTGCGGGCTTCGCCGTCCCACACGCCCTCCATCCGCCGCTGCGCGTCGCAGAGCGGGATGAATTTCTGGAGCAGCTCGGGCGAGGTGTGCTGGATGTCGTCCAGGTAGAGCAGCACGTTGCTGCCCATCTCCAGGGCGAAGGAGATCTTCGCCACCTCGCGGCGGGCGGCGGCGTCGGGGGCCGCGGCCGGGTCGAGGGAGGTGGTGCCGTGGCCGAGCGCCGGGCCGTCGACCTTGACCAGGACCAGGCCGAGCCGGGCCGCGACGTACTCCATCAGCGTCGTCTTGCCGTAGCCGGGCGGGGACAGGAGCAGCAGCAGTCCCTGGCTGTCGGTGCGCCGCGCCTCCCCCGCGGCGCCCAGCTGCTTGGCGAGGTTGTCGCCGATGAGGGGCAGGTAGACCTCGTCGATCAGGCGGTTGCGGACGAAGGCCGGCATGACCTCGGGGCGGTAGCGCGCCAGCTGGAGGCGGCGGCGCTCGGCGTCCAGCAGTTCGGTGCGCCGGCGGGTGTAGGCGCGGTGGGCGGGGACGCGGGTGGTGCGGAAGTCGTCGGTCCGGGCGAGCAGCTCGTCGATGCGGACCGGCAGTGTCCCGTCGGCCGCGATCCGCGGATGGCTGCCGAGCAGTCCTTCGACGGCGCAGCCGACCGGGTCGTCGATCTCGCGCCGGGCGAGTGCGGGGCCGCACACCTCGATCGCGACGGCCTCGGCGAGGTCCTCGCGCGGGGCGTCGCGGGCGTCGGCGTACGCGCCGAGCCAGCCGGTGACCAGCTGGTGGCGGGCGGCGAGGTGCTCGGCGCCGGGGAGCCCGTCGGCGCCGAGCGCCCGCAGGTCCTCGGCGAACTCCTTGACCGCGGGCGCCTCGGGGCCGCCCAGGGCGCGGTGGAAGCCGGCGAGCAGGGCGCGGGCGGCGGAGCCGGTGGCGAAGCGGGGGCTGCCGGTGGCCAGTTCCTCGAAGAGGTAGCTGCCGACGGCCGGCAGTCCGGCAGTCGCGGTCCCGGCGCCGTCCGGGAGCAGTCCGGCGGCCGCCAGGAAACCGGCCGCCGCGTCGGACAGCTCGGCGGCGAGGTCGCCGGCCGCGGCGGTGCGGCCGAAGTGGGCGCGGGCGCGGGCCAGGGAGTGCGCGCGGGTGGTCCACCGGGTGCGGGCGTGGGGGTCGGTGCCGTGGTGCCAGAAGAGCTGGGCGGCGGCGCGGGTGCTCGGGGTGAAGCGCAGCAGTCCGGCCGCCGCGCGCAGCCGCAGCAGCGCGGTGAGCACGGCGGTGGCGTCGTGGTCGTGGACACCGCGGTCGTAGCCCTCGTCGTAGCGGGCCTCGGCGGCCTGCCGGACGAGGGTGTGCAGGGTGCCGTCGGCGGCCGCGGTGTGCAGCGCGGCCACGGTGAGCGCGTCCTCGCCGGCCTCGGCGCGCGCCAGGAGGAGGGCGGCGAGGTGCTCGGCCCGGTAGACGGCGGGCGATTCGGAGACCAGCGGCTGGTCCCAGAACGCGCGGTCGGCGGTGAGCCGCTCGTCGCGGGCCGCGGCGCGGTAGTCGGTGCCGGTGACGGCGAAGGCGAGCTGCCCCTCGTACGGGACGAGGGTGAGGTCGACGGGCTGGGTGTTGACGGCGAAGCGGTGCCGGCCCAGGCGGATGGTGCCGGTCTCGTCGTAGAGGTCGGCGCGGTCGCGGAGCGCGCGGGCGGCTTCCTGGCGGGCGGCCGTCAGGCGGCCGGCCAGCTCGTCGGCGCGCACCGGGTCGGCGAGTGTGCGCAGTTCACCGGCGGTGGCCTGGACCTTGGCGACCAGCGGATCGGCGGCGAAGTAGGCGTTGACCTCGTCGAGGGTGCCGAGCGCGCGGGCGCGCCGGGTGACGGTGGCCAGGACGCGCCGGGCGGACTCGACGAGCCGGTCGGTGTGCCGGGCGCGGGCGTCGAGCTGGGCCTGCTTGCGGGCGGCGAACGCCTCGTAGATCTCCTCGCGCTGGGCGGCGATGCGCTCCAGCCGGTCGTCCTGGGCGGGCGGGGCGCCGCCGTGCTCCGGGGCGCCGGAGCTCTCCAGGCCGCCGAAGCGCGCTTCGAGGTTCTCGACCTGGAGGAGCAGCCGGCCGAGCTGTTCGTCGCACTCCTCGGGGGTGGCCGCGGCGGCCAGGCCGCCCGCCACCGCCTGCCCGAGCAGCGCGAACTGGGCGGCGAACTCCTCCTGGCCCTCGGCCTCGGCGAGCGTGCGGCGGCGGGCGTCGAGGGTGGCGCGGGCCCGGTTGACGGCGCCCAGTACGTCCCCGATGCGGGCCAGGATGGAGGTCCGTACGGTCGTGTCGGCCAGGTCGAGGGTGCCGACGACCTCGGTGACGATGCGCAGTCCGTCGGCCTGGGCGTCGATCCGCTCCGCCAGGGGCGCGGCCTCGGCCACGGTGGGCACGGCCGCGGCCTCGGCGGTGAGTTCGGCGACCGTGCGGTGGGTGGCGGTGAAGGCGTCGTCGCCGCTGAAGAAGGCGACGGCGCGGCGGCCGGTGGCGGCCAGGTCGTCGGTGAGCGCCGCGGACAGCGCGTCGATCCGGTCCAGGTCGATATGGCGGATCTCCCGCAGGGTCGCCAAGTGGCCCTGGGCGTGCCGGAGTTCGGCGAGGTTGCGGACCCAGGCGTCGGCGGTGCCGGGCTGGTCGCCGCGGACCCTGCGGACCAGGGCGGTGGTGCGGGTGTCGGCCTCCGCGAGCTGCTGGGCGGCCCGCGCGCGGAGTTCGGTGACCCGCTCGAACTCGTCGATGACCTGCGCGGCGGTGGCCCGGACCGCCTCCAACGGCTCGGCCAGTGTGCCGAGTTCGGCCTCGCCGAGCCAGTGGTGGCCGTCGGCGGCGCGGGTCGCGGCGGCCTCGATGGCCGTGAAGACGGCGCCGGCCGGTGCCATCTCGGCGGCCATCCGGGCCACCGCGAGCGCGTCGGAGATCCCGCGGACGAGTTCGGCGTTGCCGATCCTGGCCAGCGGCCCGTCGCCCTCGGGCTGGGCCGCGGCGTACGCGTCGGAGGTGAAGGGGGTGCGCCAGACCTGGACCGGGTGGACGCGGGCGGGATCGGTGCCCTGGGCGCGCAGCACGGCCATGGTGCCGTCGTCGAAGAGGGCGTAGCCGTGGGCGGTGAGCGGGGCGGCGGCCTCCTCGCGGATCACGTTGTAGGGCAGCAGCAGAGTGCGGCCCGCGGCACGGGCGTGGAAGACGTAGAGGAGGTCCTCACCGTTCGGGGAGAACACCGCCCGCTCGAATTCGAGGTCCGTGGTGTCGGTGTCGAAGGTCTTGGTGGTGCCGGTGGTGAGGTAGTAGCCGCCGGGGAAGACGATGCCCTGGTCCTCGGGGAGCGCCCGGCACGCCTGCCCGATGCCGTCGAGGCGGCACGCCTGACGGGTGCGGGTGTTGAAGACGAGGTAGCGGTGGGCGCTCTCCTTGTACGGGCGGATCCGCAGCAGGATCAGCGGCCCGACCCGGGCGTGCGCGACCTCGGCGTCGGCCAGCGACTGCAACGGCTCGTCGACGGGTTCGGTGTGGATGCCGTCGGCGGTGCCGGTGTCGTCCTCGGCCTTGAGGGTGAGCACCCCGCCGGAGGTGGAGACGTAGACGGCGCCCTGGACGGCGATGTGCGGATGGCGGCCGGGGACGTGGTCCTCGCGGGTGGCCGGGGTCCAGGTGAGGTCGTGCGCGGGCGGGAAGGTGTGGTCCCGTTCGCCCTTGGCGTCGAGGTAGCCGGGGGTGCCGTCGGCGGCGAGCTGCCAGCGCAGCACCCGGATGTCGGTGAGCCGTTCGCCGGTGCGGAAGACGGCGAGCAGCAGGGCGCCGGTGCGGCGCAGTTGGAGCAGCCGGGCCTGGCGGTAGTAGCGGTGCAGTTCGTCGAAGTCGCGGACGAAGCGCGGGTCGTCGAGCAGGCCGGGCAGCGCGTCGGGGCCGGCCGCCTCGAAGCGGTCGCCGGTGCGCCGGTGGAGCGCGAAGACGTCGGCGACGGCGGTCGGCTCCCCCGCCGTCGCGGGCGGGTGGTGGCCGAACAGCAGCAGTCCGCCGACCTGCACCACATCGCGGGGTACGCACGCCTCGCCGGTGCGCAGCCGGTCGGCGGCCAGCAGCGCCAGTTCGGTGCCGCCGAAGGTCTGGAGGCGGCGGGCGTTGAGCGCCTGGGCGCGGGCGGTGAGTTCCCCGGCGGCCGCGGCCAGCCGGTCCCGCAGCACCTCGTAGGTGCCGGCCTCCAGCCCGCCGCCGGGCGTGGCCGTGCCCGGGGTCTCGTCCGGCGTGCGCGGTGCGCTGTCGGCGTTCACGTTCCCCATCTCCCTGCTCCTGCTCCCTGCCGATGTGCGGCGGGCGGGGCGGTGGTGCGTGGAACCCCCCGGTCACCACGCACCACCTGCCCCGCGCCCCGCTCCCGCTGCGGCGGACCGGCCGCCGCACCCCGTTTCCCCCGCCCCCCGCCCTGTTTCCCCCGCGGCGGTCTCCCCCGTGCCCCCGGACCGCCGCTCCCCCGCCCTCGGGCCTACTTGCCGGGAGCCCCGGCGGCGGGCACCGCGGTCCCGTTCACCCCGGCGCCGCCCGCCTGCGCCGGCAGCGCGCCGGCCAGGTCCGCGAGCCGGGTCTCGGCCAGCCCGCTCGCCCGTACGGACTCCAGCAGGCCCTGCAACGGACCGGCCTGCGGACCGCCGTCCGCGATCAGCCGGCCGAGCGCACCGGCCAGGGTCAGGTCCCGCAGCCCGGCCGCCCCCAAACCGCCGACCATGGCGCCGAGGTCCCTGGTGAAGGTGGAGTGCTCCTTGTCGAGCCAGGGGCCCGCGACGGTGCGCACCGTCTCGGAGCGGTCGACCAGCGCGTCCAGACCCTTGGCGGCGCCGATGGAACCGACCAGCTTGTCGAAGAAGGTGCTCTCGCCGCCGACGATGTCGATCCGGGCGTTCTCCAGGCCGGTGGCCAGCACCGTCGCCTGCGATTCGGCCACCTGGCGCCGGACGTCGATGTCCGCCAGCCGGATCTCCTTCTCGGCCGCCAGCCGCAGCCGGTACTCCTCGTGCTCGCGGCTCGCCGCGTCCAGTGCGGCCATCGCCGCGGCCTTCTCGGTGAGCCCGGCCGCCTCGGCCTTGAGCTTCTCGCCGATGGCGACGGCGTCCGCGAGCGCCTGGGCCTTGGTGCCCTCGGCGTCCGCCAGCGCCTTGGCGCGGGCGCCCTCGGCCTCGGCCCGGAGCAGCGCGCCGGCCGCCTCGGCCTCGGCGAGCCCGGACTTCTCGATGGCCTGGGCGTTCATCTCGCGGACCCGGACGTCGGCCAGGCCGGCCGCGGCCGCCTCCGCCTGGACGCCCTCGGCGAGCCGGATCTTGGCCTGGGCGTCCAGCTCCGCGGTCTTGTGGCGGGTCTCGGCGAGGGTCATCTCCTCGGCGGCGCGGTGGGTGGCCGCCTGCTCGGCTGCCTCGGCCGCCTTGATGTCCTTGACCAGCCGCTGCTGGGCCTCCGCCTCGGCGCGGATGATCAGCGACTGGCGCTCCCGCTCGGCCTCCTCGACCGTGCGCAGCTTCTTGATCTCCTCCTCCTGGGCGGCGACGGTCTTCTCGACCGCGATCCGCTCCCGGATCACATCGGCGATCTCCCGCTTCTCCGCCTCGACCTCCTTGTCGGCGGCGATCCGCGACAGCTGCGTCTCGCGCTCGCGGGCGATGACCTCCAGCAGCCGGTCCTTCTCGATGCGCTCGCTCTCGATGGCGATGACCCGCTCGCGGTTCTTGACCGCCACGGCGATCTCCCGCTCGCGGTTCTCGTTCTGGATGCCGAGCGATTCCTCGGTCTTGAGGTGCGCGGAGTGCGAGCGCAGCCGCTCCTCGGCCTGGACGCGCGCCGTCTCGGCCTCTTCCCTGGCCCGTACGGTCTCGATCTCGCGCTGCTGCTTGATCTCCGCGTCGGCCTGCCGGCGCTCCAGCTCCAGGACGGCCTCCCGGGCGTCGACGTTCTGCCGGGTGATCTCCTTCTCCTCGTTGCGCTGGTACTCGTTGGTGCGGACGTGCTCGATCGCGGTCAGCTCGGTGATCTTGCGGATGCCCTGGGCGTCGAGGATGTTGGAGCTGTCGAGCTGGGCGAGCGGGGTCTGCTCCAGGTAGTCGATGGCCGCGTCTTCGAGGCTGTAGCCGTTCAGATCGGTGCCGATGACGGCGATGATGCGGTCCCGGAACTCGTCCCGCATCGTGTAGAGGTCCTGGAAGTCCAGCTGCTTGCCGACGGTCTTGAGCGCCTCGGAGAACTTCGCGTTGAACAGTTCCTGGAGGGTGCTGTCGTGGCTGGCGCGCTCGGTGCCGATCGCCTGGGCCACCTTCACCACGTCCTCCTTGGTCTTGTTGACCCGGACGAAGAACGCGATGCGGATATCGGCGCGGATGTTGTCCTGGCAGATCAGGCCCTCGCGGCCGGTGCGGCCGATCTCGATGGTCTTCACCGCGATGTCCATCACCTCGGCCTTGTGCAGCACGGGCAGCACGACGGCGCCGGTGAAGGTGACATCGACCTTGCGGTACTTGGAGACGATCAGCGCCTGGCCCTGGTTGACCTTGCGGTAGAGGCGGGTGACGGCGAACACCGCCACCAGCACGATGAGTACGACGACGGCGACGGTCACGCCGATTCCTACGGTGATGGCATCCATCGGTGAATCCCTGTGTCGGTTCGGGAAGTTGACGGCGCGTACGGAGCGCGCAGGGCGAAGCCGCGGCGGGCGGGGCGGCGGAGCGGGTGTCCGGTGCCGCCGGCGGGCCTGCGGTGGCGGGCGCCGGGCGGTTCCTCAGCCGGCGGACCGGTGCGGGTCGAGCGCGCTGTCGTAGGGCGCGACCCGGAAGAACTCGCCGTCGGCGTCGTAGTCGAAGATGAGGGCGCTGCTGCCCGCGGTCAGTCCGGTCTCCTCGCAGCGCACCTGCACGATCGCGGTGGAGCCGTCCTCGGCGCGCACCTCGGCCTGGCCGAAGTCGTGGGCGACCCGGCCGGTGCGGATGACGCACAATCGGCCGACGAAGTCGTCCCGGGAGGCGACCCGTTCAGGGGGCAGCATCCGCCGGGCCAGGCGGACGGCGAGCCGGGTGCCGGCCCAGGCGGCGGCCAGCGCCACGGCCAGTGTGGCGGCGCGCAGCGGGGTGCTGCCGGTCAGCGCGGCGCCGGCCAGGCTGACGAGCCAGGCGATGAGGATCCCCAGGGAAAGGGTCACCGTCACCGGCAGCCCGGCCGTCTCGGCGGTGTCGCCGTGCGCACCCTCACCCCCGTCGAGGATGTGCACGCCGGCGCCGCCGATCAGTACCAGGAGCCAGTACCCGGCGATCACCAGCAGCGCGAAGCTGAACAGCGCCGCGGGGAAGGTGAGCGCGGCGCGCAGAAAATCACCCATGATCATGCCCCCGTTGCGGTGCCGCTGACGTGCTGCTGTCGATGGCAGGATCCTCGCACCACGGGGGTCTCGAACACATTGCCGGAACCCGGCAATCTTTATGTGTTCTTGATGGCCTGCTATCGCCGTACGGCGTGCGCCGGGGGACCGCGGGGCCGCCGCACAGCCCCGTATTCCCCCGCCGCGGCCCGCCGCACGCCCCGGCTACAGGGGCTTGTCGGGCCACCCCAGCAGGCGGGCGCCCATCGCCGCGGTCTCCAGCGAGTACCGCTGCAGACCGTCCGACGGGTCGTAGCCCGTCAGGAACTTGATGCGCTCCAGCCGGTAGGACAGGGTGCGCACGCTCACCTGGAGCCGGCGGGCGGCCTCGGCGTTGACATAGCCCGCCGCGGCACACGCCGTGAGCGTCTCCAGCAGCGGCCCGGCCCCGCCGCGGGCCTGCGTCAGCGGCCCCAGCACGGTGCGGACGAGATCGGCCATGGCCGCCCGGTCGCGCAGCAGCACCGGAAAGACCAGCAGCTCCGCGGCGCGCAGCACCGGTTCGGCCAGCTCCAGTTGCTGCGCCAGGTCCAGGGCGCTCAGCGCCTCCTCGTAGGAGCGCACCACACCGCCCGCACCGGAGTGCGGCCGACCGATGGCCACCCGGCCGGCGGCCGGCCGGCCGGCGTCCGGCCGGCGCGCGCAGGCCGCGAAGGCGTCCAGGACGGCGCCTTCACTGCTGGCACCGACACAGATCAGCCGGCCCTCCTTGGTGGTGATCAGCACATCGCGGTCGCCGAAGCGGCCGACCAGTTCGCGCTCCACCCGCCGGGCGAGGGGATGCACATCGTCGAAGGGCTCCTCGCCCTCGGCGACCGCGACCGCGTGCTCATGGGCCAGCCGCAGCCCGAACCGCTCGGCGCGCTCGGCCAGCCGCCCCAGGTCGCTGCGCCCGTACAGCAGATCGTCGACGAACTCCCGGCGGGCGGCCTCCTCCTGGCGCACCGAGAGCCGCTGGGCGCGCTCGTGGCCTTCACCGAGCGCGGCGATCGCCGCATCGACGGCGCCCAGCACCGCGTCGCCGGTCCTGACGCGTTCGGCGGCGCCGGCCGCCCGCGCCACACCGGGGAGGGTGCCCCAGACGCGGCGGGTCTCCCCCAGGAAGAGGCCGACGAGTTCGCGCAGCCCGTGTCCGGCCTCGGCGGCCCGCTCCCCCAGGTCGCGCATCGCGTCCAGTTCGGGGCGGCGGGGCAGCCGCCCGGTCGCGGAGACCTCGCTGAGGAGCGTGGCGTAGCCGTCCAGGAAGTCGGCGGAGATGGCGGCCGCGGAGGTGCTGGCACGGGTCATCGGGCACCGCCACGCGCAGCCGCCGCGCCGCCCGCTCCGGTGGGCCGCAACCGGTCCGGCACCGGCCGTCCTCCCCCACGCACACCCACCACGTCACGTACTCCTCACGCCTTGGTTGCCAGGTCCCGGACATCGGGACCGCCCCAATCTTGCCGGATCCCGGCAGTGCGCCGACACCGGGTCACCGGATAGCCCGGCCCCGGCGGATGGCGGGCGGCAGATGGGCGCGGCGCGATCCGGTGGGCGGCCCCGTGGAAGACCTGCGGAAGGGGGGCCGGATGGGCGATGCGGGACGCGTGATGCGGTTACGCGGGGGGCGCCGTACGCGTCCCGGGGCCGGTGGGAGACACCGCGCGGCGGGCCCCACGGGCGCGCACCGGCGCACCGCCGCGACGGCGCCGGGCCCGCCCGCATCCGGCGGGGCCGACCGCGCCCCCTGCCGGACGCGGCAATGCGGCTACGGTTGTACCGGACCGCCGTGCGCGTGACATCGTCGTCGACGCGCCAGGTCCCCGTCGCGAGCCGTAGCTCCGTGTTGCCGGTAGTTGGAGAAAAGAGTAGTGAGCAGGGTGTTTGTGCAGGTCAACGCGCTAGTCCGAAGCACGGGGTAATCAGCATGCACATCGTCATCATGGGGTGTGGGCGCGTGGGCTCCGCGCTCGCGCAGACCCTGGAGAGCCAGGGGCACACCATCGCGGTGGTCGATCAGGACCCGACCGCGTTCCGCCGCCTGGGCTCCGCCTTCGGCGGCCGCCGGGTGACCGGCGTCGGCTTCGACCAGGACACGCTGCGCGAAGCCGGCATCGAGGAGGCGGGCGCCTTCGCCGCCGTCTCCAGCGGTGACAACTCCAACATCATCGCCGCCCGGGTGGCCCGCGAAATGTTCGGCATCGAGAACGTCGCGGCCCGGATCTACGACCCCCGGCGCGCCGAGGTCTACCAGCGCCTGGGCATCCCCACCGTCGCCACCGTCCGCTGGACGGCGGACCAGATGCTGCGCCGGCTGCTGCCCTCGGGCGCCGAGCCGCTGTGGCGGGATCCCAGCGGCGCCGTCCAGCTCGCCGAGGTGCACACCTCCGCGTCTTGGGTCGGCCACAAGATCAGCACGCTCCAGGAGGAGACCGGCGTCCGCGTCGCCTTCCTCACCCGGCTGGGCGAGGCGATGCTGCCGACGTCGCAGACGGTGCTCCAGGAAGGCGATCTGGTGCATGTGATGATGCGCGCCGATGACGTCGAGAAGGTCGAAGCGGCATTCGCCGAAGGTCCCGAGGAGGCGCACGCATGAGGGTCGCGATCGCGGGCGCGGGCGCGGTGGGCCGTTCCATCGCCGGTGAGCTGCTGGAGAACGGCCACGAGATCCTGCTCATCGACAAGGCACCGACCGCCATCTCGGTCGAGCGGGTGCCCCTCGCGGAGTGGCTGCTGGCCGACGCCTGCGAGATCACCTCGCTGGACGAGGCGGCGCTCCAGCGCTGCAACGTCGTCATCGCGGCGACCGGCGACGACAAGGTCAACCTCGTCGTCTCGCTGCTCGCCAAGACCGAGTACGGCGTGCCCCGGGTCGTCGCCCGGGTCAACAACCCGAAGAACGAGTGGCTCTTCAACGAGGCGTGGGGCGTCGATGTCGCGGTCTCCACGCCGCGCCTGATGTCGGCGCTGGTCGAGGAGGCGGTGAGCGTCGGCGATCTCGTCCGGCTGCTGCGCTTCAGCCACGGCGACGCCAACCTCGTCGAGCTGACGCTGCCCCCGGAGGCCGCGCTGGCCGGCACCCGGGTCGGCGACGTCGCCTGGCCCGAGGACACCTCCCTGGTGACGATCATCCGCGGCACGCGGGTGCTCACCCCCAACAAGGAGGACGCGCTGGAAGCCGGCGACGAGCTGCTGTTCGTCGCGGCCCAGTCCCGCGAGGAGCAGCTGGAGGACCTGCTGTCGGTCCGCCGCGAGGACACCACAGGCTGAGACACCGCGGACGGCGGAGGGCCCCGGGACCGATGTGGTCCCGGGGCCCTCCTGTGTACGGGGTGCGGGCGCGGCGTACGCGTACGGAGCGCGGCGCCCGCCGGTACGTACGCCCCGCGCCGTCAGCGGCGGTGGCGCGGCCCCGGCGAGGGCGACCCCTCGGCGACCGCCTCGGCCGCGGCGCCCGCCGCCGGACCGTCCCCGGCCGCACGCTCCTCGGCCGCCTTCTCCGCCGCCTCCATCTCCGCGAAGACATCGATCGGCGGCGGCGCCTTCGCCAGGAAGACCCAGGTGAGATAGACGGCGAGCAGGAACGGCGGGATCTTCAGCACGATCAGCACCCAGCCCAGCTGGGCGGTGTCGGCCCACCAGTACAGCGGGAAGAGGATCGCGCACTTGGCGAACAGGATCAGCCCCCAGGCCCAGCTGGCCTTGGTGTACGCCTTCTTCCGGCCCGGGTTACGGGTGCGCCAGGAGAGGTTCTCCTTGAACACCGGGCCCAGGATCAGGCCGATCAGCGGCACCCCCGCCAACGACGTGACGATATAGGCGACACTCAGCCCGAGGGTGTAGATCATCCCCGGCAGATAGAAGTCCTTGGCGTTGCCGGTCATCATCGCGAAGACGACGCCGAAGGCCACCCCGAAGACGCCGCCGAAGGCGTGCTTGACGGTGTCCTTGCGGACCAGGCGGACGGCCGCCAGCACCAGCGAGACGGCCAGTGCGGCGATCGCCGAGACGTGCAGATCCTTGTTGATTGTGAAGATCGTGACGAACAGCAGGCCGGGCAGCACGGTCTCCACCATGCCGCGCACGCCGCCGAACGCCTCGAACAAGGCCGCCTCGGTGACGTCCCTGCCGTCGGCGTCCTTACCCGCACCCGCGCCGGTGCGCGCGGGGTCGGCGGAAGTGTCGGTCTGCTGGGCGGTGTCGGTGGTCGGTCGGTCGTAAGACGGCACCGGCTACTCCTGTCCGAGCGGTCGCAGTTCGTACTTCGGATTGAAGAGCACCCGGCGTCCGTGGCTCATGGAGACCCGGCCCGAGGCGATGAGCTTACGGCCCGGCTCGATCCCGACGATGGAGCGGCGGCCGAGCCACACCACGTCCAGAGCCGCGGAGCCGTCGAACAGCTCCGCCTCCAGCGCGGGCACTCCGGCGCGCGGCCGCAGCGTCACATGCCGCAGGGTGCCGGTGACCTTCACTATCTGACGGTCGGCACAGTCGCAGATGCGGGTGCAGCCCGTCGCCTGCGTGTCCTGCCGCAGCTCTGCGGACTGCAACTCCTCCTCGGAGGAGGACAGCCTGTCGAGCATCCGGCGGAAACGACCGGCCGGCTTCTCGGATCGGATCCCAGCACTCATAAACCCAGCGTACCGGTGCGGCCGGTCCCCGATCACGGCCCGCACACACGCCCGTATCCGGCCCGCGGCACCCCGGCCGGCCGCCTCCCCCTGCGGCTCACTGCTCGAAGCGGTACCCCATCCCCGGCTCCGTGATGAAATGCCGCGGATGCGAGGGATCGCTCTCCAGCTTGCGGCGCAGCTGCGCCATGTAGACCCGCAGATAGTTGGTCTCCGTGCCGTACGACGGGCCCCAGACCTCCTGGAGCAGCTGCTTCTGGCTGACCAGCCGGCCCGCGTTGCGGACCAGGACCTCCAGCAGATGCCACTCGGTCGGGGTCAGCCGGATGTCCCGGCCCTCGCGGTTGACCTTCTTCGCCGCGAGATCGACGGTGAACCCGCCGGTCTCCACGATCACCTCGTCATCGGCCGGCCCGGTCGGCTCGGCTCTTCGCACCGCGGCCCGCAGTCTGGCCAGCAGCTCGTCCATCCCGAACGGCTTGGTGACGTAGTCGTCCGCGCCCGCATCCAGCGCCTCCACCTTCTCGTCGGAGGTCTGCCGGGCGGAGAGCACCAGGATCGGCACCCGCGTCCAGCCCCGCAGCCCCTTGATCACCTCGACGCCGTCCATATCGGGCAGCCCCAGGTCCAGGACGATGACGTCGGGGTGGCGGGCCGCGGCCAGCTTGAGGGCGGTGGCCCCGTCGGGAGCGGCGTCCACCTCGTACTTGCGCGCCTTCAGGTTGATCACGAGTGCGCGGACGATCTGCGGCTCGTCATCGACCACAAGCACCCGGTTCACTGGCGTTCTCCTCGTGGTGTCGGTCCCCGCCGGGCACGGCCCGCGGGACGGTCGGTGGGTGTGGCCCGGATGGCCCGGCTCATGTCGTGGCCTGGGCCGGAAGATCGGGTCTGGCCGGCGGCCGGCCGGCCGCGGCCCGGAGCGTGAGCACCATCGTCATCCCCCCTCCGGGGGTGTCCTCGGCGGCGAGCGTGCCGCCCATCGCCTCCGCGAAGCCCCGCGCCACGGCCAGACCGAGGCCCACACCGGCGCCGCGCGGGGCGTCACCATAGCGCTGGAACGGCTCGAAAATCCGGTCCTTGGCGCTGTCCGGAACGCCGGGTCCGCGGTCCGCGATCCGCAGCTCCACCCGGTCGCCGAGCGCACTGGCGGCGACCAGCACCGTCTCGCCGTCGGGGCTGTACTTCACCGCGTTCTCGACGAGATTGGCCACCGAACGCTCCAGTAGCCCCGGATCGACGGCGACGATCGGCAGCTCCTCGGGGATGTCGAGCGTGACGCTGCCCTCCGGCACCCCGCCGAGCGCCATCGGCACCACCTCGTCGAGGTCGATCTCCCGAATCAGCGGGGTGACCGTGCCGGTCTGGAGCCGGGACATGTCCAGCAGATTGCCGACCAGATGGTCCAGCCGGTCCGCACCCGCCTCGATACCGGCCAGCAGCTCCGCCTCGTCCTCCTCGGACCAGGCCACGTCATCGGAGCGCAGGGACGTCACCGACGCCTTGATACTGGCGAGCGGCGTGCGCAGGTCGTGACTGACCGCGGCCAGCAGCGCCGTCCGGATCCGGTTGCCCTCGGCCAGCTCCTGGGCCCGCTCCGCCTCGCCCACCAGCCGCTGCCGGTCCAGGACGACGGCGGCCTGGGCGGCGAACGCGGCCAGCACCCGCCGGTCCTCCGCGGGCAGCACCCGGCCGGTCAGCGCCAGCGCCATGTGGTCACCGACCGGCATGTCGACATCCGCGTCCTCGGGGCGCACCGGCGCACTCTGCTCCGTGCCGCCCGCCCGGCCCGCGCACGTCCACGGATCGACGTCGCTGCGCCGCTCCAGCAGCGCCACCGTCTCCATCTTGAACGTCTCCCGCACCCGTTCCAGCAGCGCGTCCAGCGTCTGCTCACCGCGCAGCACACTGCCCGCGAGGAACGAGAGGATCTCCGACTCGGCGCGCAGCCTGGCGGCCTGATGGGTACGGCGCGCGGCGAGGTCCACCACCGAGGCGACCGACACCGCCACCGAGAAGAAGATCACTATGGCGAAGAGGTTGTGCGGGTCGTTGACGGTGAGGGTGTGGGTGGGCGGCGTGAAGTAGAAGTTGAGCAGCAGCGAGCCGACGGCCGCCGACGCCAGCGCCGGCAGCTGCCCGCCGAGCAGCGCCGCGGCCACCGTCAGGAAGAGGAAGAGCAGCACGTCATTGGCGAGGCCCGGACCGTGCGCGAGACGGGTGAGACCCAGCGACAACAGGGCCGGCGCGACGACACCGACCAGCCAGCCGGCGATGATCCGGGCCCGGCCCAGCCGCGCACCGCGCGCCACCGGCAGCCCCCGGCCCTTCGCGACCTCGTCGTGCGTGACGATGTGCACATCCAGGTCCGGCCCGGACTCGCGGGCGACGAGCGCCCCCACCCCTGGCCCGAACATGTACTGCCATGCCTTGCGGCGGCTGGAGCCCAGCACGATCTGGGTGGCGTTCACCCCCCGCGCGAACTCCAGCAGCGCACTGGGGATGTCGTCGCCGATGACGTGGTGGAACGTACCGCCCAGGTCTTCCACCAGCGTCCGCTGGACGGCGAGTTCCTTGGGCGAGGCGGACGTCAGCCCGTCGCTGCGCGCTATGTAGACGGCGAGCACCTCGCTGCCCGACCCCTTGGCGGCCATCCGGGCGGCGCGGCGGATCAGCGTACGTCCCTCCGGGCCGCCGGTGAGGCCGACGACTATGCGCTCACGGGCCTGCCAGGTGGAGCGGATGGAGTGCTCGGCGCGGTACTGCTGCAAGTACTCGTCGACGCGGTCGGCCACCCACAGCAGCGCCAGTTCGCGCAGGGCCGTGAGGTTGCCCGGCCGGAAGTAGTTGGACAGGGCGGCGTCCACCTTGTCGGGCTGGTAGATGTTGCCGTGCGCCATCCGGCGGCGGATCGCCTGTGGCGACATGTCGACCAGTTCGATCTGGTCGGCGCGGCGGACGATTTCGTCGGGCACGGTCTCCCGCTGACGGACCCCCGTTATCGACTCGACGACATCCCCGAGCGATTCCAGATGCTGGATGTTGACCGTCGAGATCACATCGATCCCGGCTTCCAGCAGCTCCTCGATGTCCTGCCATCGCTTGGCGTTGCGCGAACCGGGGACGTTGGTGTGCGCCAGCTCGTCCACCAGCGCCACGGCGGGCCGGCGCGCCAGGACCGCGTCCACGTCCATCTCGGTGAACACCGTCCCGCGGTACTCCAGCTCCTGGCGCTGGATCTGCTCCAGCCCGTGCAGCATGACCTCGGTACGGGGCCTGCCGTGGTGCTCGACGAACGCCACGACGGCGTCCGTACCCCGCTCCACCCGGCGGTGCGCCTCGGACAGCATCGAGTACGTCTTGCCGACGCCCGGTGCCGCGCCGAGATATATCCGTAGCTTGCCGCGTGCCATGGCCCCATTGTCTTACGTGAAGGCCGCCCCCACCGGGCTGAACCTGTTTCGACCCTACCGACCGAACACCAGGACAAAAGCCGCAGGTGGCGGCTGCGAGCCCGGTCTTTACGCGACTCTGATACGGGGATCTGTAAGGGCCGCGGAACGGGGGACGAACGGGGCGAACACGGCGGGCGGAGCGGGCCGCGGGGGCGGGTGGCGGTCGGGCGCCGGGGGTGGACGACGGGTGGGACTGGGGAGGGCGCGTGTGGAGTCCGGGGAGGGGGCGTGTGGAGTTCGGGTAGGGGGGGCCGTAGTGGCGGTCGGGCGTCGGCACTCCGAAATTCCGTCGCCCCGGCACATACCGGCTGCGAGGATGCCCCGCATGACCGAGGTACGCATCGCCCACACCGCCGACCTGGACACCGCCACGCGCAACGCGGCCCGCAGCCTGCTGTACGACGTCTTCGACGACATGACCGCGGAGGACTGGGAGCACGCCCTCGGCGGCCTGCACGCACTGATCCACGAGGACGGTGAACTCATCGGGCACGCGTCGGTGGTCCAGCGCCAGCTGCTGCACGGCGGCCGGGCACTGCGCTGCGGCTACGTGGAAGGCGTGGGGGTCCGCGCGGACCGGCGCGGCCGGGGGCACGGCCAGGCCCTGATGGAAGCCCTGGAGCGGGTGGTGCGCGACGCGTACGACCTCGGCGCGCTGGGCGCCGCCGACGAGGCGGCGACCTTCTACGCGGCCCGCGGCTGGCAACTGTGGCGCGGCCACTCCTGGGCACTCACCCCGGAAGGCGTCCACCGCACCGCGGACGAGGACGGCTTCCTCTACGTCCTGCCGACGACCGCCCCCCTCGACCTCGACGCGGACCTCACCTGCGACTGGCGCAACGGGGATCTCTGGTAGAGGGCACTGGGTACGGCCTCTGGTGACGCGGTCGCCGTAGCTGCGTGGCGTCGGGTGCGGTTGTCTCCCGGCTCAGGGGCTGTCTCTTATACACATCTCCGAGCCCACGAGACTAAGGCGAATCTCGTATGCCGT
>JOEL01000060.1 GCA_000720995.1 Streptomyces celluloflavus | reverse complement strand
GATCCGATCCGAAAGCCGCTCGTCCGCTGACGACTTCACCTGTCCGGGCCTTGGCACACCCCACCCAACGACCCCAAACCACCAAAGTCACCGGTATTGAGGCTAGATGACCGATTCCGAGGGGGCCTGATGAGGGGAGCCGGGTTCATGCGCGGCCAGCCAGTCACGCGCGTACTGACCGCCTACGGTCACTAAAACCGCCATTAGACGAAGACCAACAGTCACCTGTGCACGCGACCAAACGAAGTGGACCAGAGCCGGAACTCGTGAACAGAACCCATCGCATCAAGAGCAGCCACAGCGACGGCGGAGCCGACAACTGCGTCGAGATCGCCGACAGTTACCCCGCCAGTGACAGCGCCAGCGCCCCCGCCACCATCCCCGTCCGCGACAGCAAGACCCCCGGCGGAAACGTGCTGTTCATCCCCGCCGAGACCTGGTCGGCCTTCATCGACAACCTGAAGGCCGACCACCGTCCCTGACCGTCCCTGAACCTCAGCCCTCCGGATACCGCCGTGGTGTCCAGACGATCTCCGTGCCGTCGTCGCGGTGGACCGCCTGGGTCTGGGAGGAGCCGATCAGCAGGATCGTGCGCATGTCGACCTGGGTGGGGTCGAGGTCGGTCAGGTGGACCGTGCGGACGGATTCCTCGGGGCCGCCGACGTCGCGGGCGAGGACGACCGGGGTGTCGGGGGCGCGGTGTTCCAGGAGGAGTTCGCGGGCCTTGGCCACCTGCCAGGTGCGGCTGCGGGAGCCGGGGTTGTAGAGGGCGAGGACCAGATCGGCGGCGACCGCCGAGCGCAGGCGTTCGGCGATGACCTCCCACGGCTTGAGGCGGTCGGAGAGGGAGATGACCGCGTAGTCGTGGCCGAGGGGGGCACCGGCGCGGGCCGCGGCGGCGTTGGCGGCGGTGACGCCCGGCAGGACGCGTACGGGGACGGACCGGTACGGGTCCTGGGAGGCGACCTCCAGGACGGCGGTGGCCATCGCGAAGACGCCCGGGTCGCCGCCGGAGACCACGGCCACCCGGCGGCCGCGCCGGGCCAGGTCGAGGGCGAGTTCGGCGCGTTCGGACTCGACCTTGTTGTCGGAGCCGTGGCGGAGCTGGCCGGGGCGTACCGGCACCCGGTCCAGGTAGGTGGTGTACCCGACGAGGTCCTCGGCGGCGGCCAGCGCGCCGCGCGACTCCGGGGTGAGCCAGAGCGGTCCGGCCGGACCGGTGCCGACGACCACGACCTCACCGTGGCCGGCCTCGGGAGCGGCGGCAGGGGCAGGCGCGGGGGCCGGTTCCGGGGTCGGGCTCGCGATCCGGCTGGGGACGACGGCCACGGAGAAGTACGGGACGGAGTCGGCGTCGATGGCGGCGAGCCGGTCGGTGCGTTCGCCGGCCATGGTGGCGCGCTCGACATAGCGCGCCTCCGGCATCCGGCCGGAGCGTTCCAGCGCCCGCCGGACGGTGGGGAAGGTGCGGCCGAGCTTCATCACGACGGCGGCGTCGGTGGCCGCGAGGCGAGCCGTCAGCTCCTCCTCCGGCAGGGTGCCGGGCAGGATCGTCAGGACCTCGTCCGCCTCCACGAGCGGGGTGCCGAGGCGGGCCGCGGCGGCGCTGACGGAGGTGACACCGGGGATGACCTCGGTCGGATAGCGGTCGGCCAGCCGCTTGTGCATGTGCTGGTACGAGCCGTAGAAGAGCGGATCGCCCTCGGAGATGACGGCGACCGTGCGGCCCGCGTCGAGGTGCGCGGCGAGCCGGGCCGCGGACGCCTCGTAGAACTCGTCCAGCGCACCCCGGTAGCCGCCGGGGTGGTCGGTCGACTCGGTGGTGACCGGGTAGACCAGCGCTTCCTCGATGTGGTCGGCGCGGAGGTGCCCGGCGGCGATGGAGCGCGCGATCGAGCGGCCGTGCCGGGCGCTGTGGTACGCGATGACATCGGCCTCGGCGATCACCTGCACGGCCCGTACGGTCATCAGCGACGGGTCGCCGGGGCCGAGCCCCACCCCGTACAGACGGCCTTTGGCCTGGCCCGTGCCCTGCTGCTCGCTCACGGTCTCGCTCATTCTTCCTCGCTCGCTATGGCGTTGATCGCGGCGGCGGCCATCGCACTGCCGCCGCGCCGCCCGCGCACCACGATGTGGTCCAGCCGCGCCGGATGGGCGATGAGCGCGTCCTTGGACTCGGCCGCGCCGATGAAGCCGACGGGGATGCCGATGACCGCGGCGGGGCGCGGCGCCCCCTCCTCGATCATCTCCAGCAGGCGGAAGAGCGCGGTGGGGGCGTTGCCCACGGCGACCACGGCGCCCGCCATCCGGTCCCGCCACAGTTCCATCGCGGCGGCGCTGCGGGTCGTCCCCATCCGGGCGGCCAGGTCCGGTACGGACGGGTCGGTCAGCGTGCACAGCACGTCGTTGCCGGCCGGCAGCCGCTTACGGGTGACGCCGCTGGCGACCATGTTGGCGTCGCACAGGATCGGCGCGCCGGCGCGCAGCGCGGCGCGGGCGTTCGCCACCACCTCGGGGGTGAAGGCCAGGTCGCGTACGAGGTCGACCATGCCGCAGGCGTGGATCATCCGGACCGCGACCTGGCTGACGTCGGCGGGCAGCCCGGCGAGGTCCGCCTCGGCGCGGATGGTGGCAAAGGACTGGCGGTAGATCGCCGCCCCGTCCTTCTCGTAGTCGAACACTGTGCCCTCGGGGTGGGATGGAAGTGGAGGTGGGGGGAGTGGTGAGTGCGGGGTGGATGCGGGTGGGTTATGGGGTCCCCGCCGCGGCGGCCGTGGCCGCGATGGCGGTGGGGACCTGGAGTACGGGTACGGGTACCGGGGCGGACGTGGCCGCTTCGGTACCCGCGACGGACACCCGGTAGCCCTCGCCCGTCGCCAGGACGTCCACCCAGGTCCCGTGCGGATGGCCGCAGCGGCGTTCGCAGCCGGACCAGTGGACGGGCAGGCCGGGTCCGGCGGCCGTGGTGCCGATGGCCGCCGCCGCGTCGGCGCGTACGTCGGCGCGGGACTTGGCGCAGCCGGGGCGGCCGGTGCAGGCGCCGATCCGGTGCCAGGGGGAGTCGGGGGCGGTGATCAGCCCGGCGGCGGCCAGTTCGCGCAGCCGGGGTGCGGCCGTCGCGTCGGACAGGCCGGGGACGAGCACACCGCGCCAGGGGGTCGTCCGCAGCTCGCCCGTACCGTCGGTGGCCGCGACGGCGGTCAGCAGGCGCCACTGGGCGACGGTCAGCCGGCCCAGCGGCGCGAGCACCGAGAGCGCCCGCCGGCCATCGGGACCTTCGACGATGCCGGGGAGGGGCACGGGGACGGGGGTGCCCGCGTGCGCCGCGAGGCCGGGACCGGCCGGCCCCGCCCCGTCCCCGTGATCCGTCACGTGCTCCGCCTCTATGCCCGCCGCCCGCAGCCGGGCCGCCGTGTCGTGGACGGTCAGTGCGTGGGTGGCGGGGAGTTCGCGGACGCGCCAGGCGCCGGTGCCGCCCGCCTCGGCGGCGGCGAGGAAGGCCGCGGCGGCGGTGAGCGCGGCGCGCGGTACGTCCCTCCCGGCGATCCGCAGCGCCGCCGGATCGTCGCCCACGTACAGCAGTGCACCGCCGCAGGCAGCTCCGGCGACCGCCCCCCGGGGGTCTCCTGCCGTGTCCGATTCTGCGACCAAGGTCACATCGCCGCCGAGCGCCGCCACATCGCCCCGGCCGTCGTCCAGGACGAAGAGGAACCGGCCGGAGAGGGCCGGTGTCCAGGCGCTCGCGCAGAGCGCGGCGTCCAGCTGCCGGGCCCACAACCGCACGTCAGCGGGGGCGTGATGGTCGAGTCCCGCGAGTGGGGAGGTGAGGATGTTGCGGATGCGTTCGTGGCGTTCGGCGGGGAGCAGACCGGCGGCGCGCAGCGCGCCGGCCAGCTCCTGGCCGCAGCCGTCCGGGAGGCCGCGCAGCTCCGCGTTGCCGCGGGAGGTGAGGGAGAGGTGGCCGTCGCCGAGCCGCTCGGCCGCGTCGGCCAGCGCCGTCGCCTGACGTGCCGTCAGATCGCCGGAGGGCAGGCGTACTCGGGCGAGCCGGCCGTCGGCGGCGGGGTGCAGCCGCAGCGCTCCCGGGCAGGCGTCACCGCGGTCCCGTATGGGCGGTTCGACCCCTTGGGGCGGTATCGAGGGGGAGGGCGGCATGGCGGCGAGCATACCGACGTCGGGGGCGGCGGAGCCCTGGGGCGGGCCGCGGGCGGAGCGCCGGGAGACGGCTCCGTGGGCGGACTCCCACGCGCCGGACGCAGCCCTTACTATGCAGGTCGGCGGGTCGGCTGACCCGCCGGACGCCAGCGACGGCGCCAGGGAGGAAGCCCGGTGAGAATCCGGCGCGGTCCCGCCACTGTGAACCCGGACACCAACCGGGCGAGCCAGGAACTCCCGCCGTCCGTACACCGCCCGGGGCGCGGACCCCGAGGAAGGCATGACGCCGCATGATCCTGCTGCTGTCGACCTCCGACACCGACCTGCTCAGCGCCCGTGCGGCCGAGGGCCCCGTGTCGTACCGGCTCGCCAACCCCGCCCGCCTCGACCTCGCCGAGCTGCCCGCGCTGCTGGACGGCACCGACCTGGTGGTCGTCCGCCTGCTCGGCGGCATCCGGGCCTGGCAGGAGGGCCTGGACCTGCTGCTCGCGCAGGACCGGCCGGTCGTCGTCCTGACCGGTGAACAGGCCCCTGACGCCCAGCTCATGGAGGCGTCCACGGTCCCGGTCGGCATCGCGGCCGAGGCGCACGCCTACCTCGCGCACGGCGGCCCCGCCAACCTCGGCCAGCTGGCGAGCTTCCTGTCCGACACCGTGCTGCTGACCGGCCACGGCTTCGAACCGCCGGCCCCCGCCCCGACCTGGGGAGAGCTGTCCCGGCCCACCCGTGCGGAAGGCGCCGACGAGACCGGCCCCCGTATCGCGGTGCTCTACTACCGCGCCCACCACATGAGCGGCAACACCGGCTTCGTGGACGCGCTCTGCACCCAGATCGAGCGGGCCGGCGGCCGTCCGCTGCCGCTCTTCGTCGCCTCGCTGCGGGCCCCCGAGCCCGAGCTGATCGACGCGCTGCGGCCGGTCGACGCCATCGTCACCACCGTCCTGGCCGCCGGCGGCACCAAGCCGGCCGAGGCGTCGGCCGGCGGGGACGACGAGTCCTGGGACGCGGGCGCGCTCGCCGCCCTGGACGTACCGATCCTTCAGGCGCTCTGCCTGACCGGTTCGCGCGCCTCCTGGGAGGAGAACGACGAGGGGCTCTCCCCGCTGGACGCCGCCTCCCAGATCGCCGTGCCCGAGTTCGACGGCCGGCTGATCACCGTCCCGTTCTCCTTCAAGGAGGTCGACGAGGACGGGCTGCCGGTGTACGTCGCCGACCCCGAGCGGGCCGCCCGGGTCGCCGGGATCGCCGTCCGCCACGCCCGGCTGCGCCATATCCCGGCCGCCGACAAGCGCCTGGCGCTCGTCCTGTCCGCGTACCCCACCAAGCACTCCCGGATCGGCAACGCGGTCGGTCTGGACACCCCGGCCAGCGCCGTCGCGCTGCTGCGCCGCCTCCGGGCGGACGGTTACGACTTCGGCGCCGACGAGGTGCCCGGCCTCGCCTCCGGCGACGGCGACGAGCTGATCTACGCCCTCATCGAGGCGGGCGGCCACGACCAGGAGTGGCTCACCGAGGAGCAGCTGGCCCGCAACCCGGTCCGGATCCCGGCCGCCGACTACAAGCGCTGGTACGCCACGCTGCCGCAGGAGCTGCGCGAGGCGGTGGAGGAGCACTGGGGGCCGCCGCCCGGCCGGATGTTCCTCGACACGAGCGGCGCCGGGAAGCCCGGCCGCGATCCCGAGGGCGATATCGTCCTGGCCGCGCTGCGCCGCGGCAACCTCCTGATCATCATCCAGCCGCCGCGCGGCTTCGGTGAGAACCCGATCGCGATCTACCACGACCCCGATCTGCCGCCCTCGCACCACTACCTGGCGGCCTACCGGTGGATCGCGGCCGACCGGGCGGACGGCGGGTTCGGCGCGGACGCGATGGTGCACCTGGGCAAGCACGGCAACCTGGAGTGGCTGCCCGGCAAGAACGCCGGCCTCTCCGCCGCCTGCGGTCCGGACGCCGCGCTCGGCGACCTCCCGCTCATCTACCCCTTCCTGGTCAACGACCCGGGCGAGGGCACCCAGGCCAAGCGCCGGGTGCACGCGACCCTGGTCGACCACCTCGTCCCGCCGATGGCCCGCGCCGAGTCCTACGGCGATATCGCGCGCCTCGAACAGCTCCTGGACGAGTACGCGGCGATCTCCGCCATGGACCCGGCCAAGCTGCCCGCCATCCGCGCCCAGATCTGGACGCTGATCCAGGCCGCCAAGCTCGACCACGACCTGGGCCTCGAAGCGCGCCCGGAGGACGACGGCTTCGACGACTTCCTGCTGCACGTCGACGGCTGGCTCTGCGAGGTCAAGGACGCCCAGATCCGCGACGGGCTGCACATCCTGGGCGGCGCGCCGACCGGTGCGGCGCGGGTCAACCTCGTCCTGGCGATACTGCGCGCCCGGCAGATCTGGGGCGGCACCTCCGCGCTGCCCGGTCTGCGCGAGGCGCTCGGCCTGGACGAGTCCGCCGCCACCCGGACCGCCGCCGACGACACCGAGGAGCGCGCCCGCGCCCTCGTCCAGGCGATGGAGGACGCCGCCTGGGACGAGTCCGCCGTCGCGCCGCTGGCCGCCGCGCTCCCCGACGGACAGCGGGAGCCCGTGGCCGCGATCCTCACCTTCGCGGCCCGCGAGGTGGTGCCCCGGCTCGCCGCCACCACCGACGAGATCGACCACGCCGTGCACGCCCTCAACGGCGGCTTCGTCCCGGCGGGCCCCTCCGGATCGCCGCTGCGCGGGCTGGTCAACGTCCTGCCGACCGGCCGCAACTTCTACTCCGTCGACCCGAAGGCGGTCCCCTCCCGGCTGGCCTGGGAGACCGGGCAGGCGCTGGCCGACTCCCTCCTGGAGCGCTACCGCACCGACAACGGCGACTGGCCCACCTCCGTCGGCCTCTCCCTGTGGGGCACCAGCGCCATGCGGACCTCCGGTGACGATGTGGCGGAGGCGCTGGCGCTGCTCGGCGTCCGCCCGGTCTGGGACGACGCCTCGCGCCGCGTCACGGGCCTGGAGCCGATCCCGCTCGCGGCGCTGGGCCGCCCCCGTATCGATGTCACCCTGCGCATCAGCGGCTTCTTCCGCGATGCGTTCCCGCACGTCATCGGCCTCCTGGACGACGCCGTACAACTGGCCGCCGGGCTGGACGAGCCGGCCGGGGACAACTTCATCCGCGCCCACGCCCAGGCCGACCTCGCCGCGCACGGCGACGAACGCCGCGCCACCACCCGCATCTTCGGCTCCCGCCCCGGCACCTACGGCGCGGGCATCCTCCAGCTCATCGACAGCCGCGACTGGCGCACCGACGCGGACCTCGCCGAGGTCTACACCGTCTGGGGCGGCTACGCGTACGGCCGCGGTCTCGAAGGCCGCCCGGCCCGGGACGAGATGGAGACGGCCTACAAGCGGATCGCCGTGGCCGCCAAGAACACCGACACCCGCGAGCACGACATCGCGGACTCCGACGACTACTTCCAGTACCACGGCGGCATGGTCGCCACCGTCCGCGCGCTGAAGGGCACCGCCCCCGAGGCGTACATCGGCGACTCCACCCGCCCCGAGACGGTCCGCACCCGCACCCTCGTCGAGGAGACCTCCCGGGTCTTCCGCGCCCGCGTGGTCAACCCTCGCTGGATCGAGGCGATGCGCCGCCACGGCTACAAGGGCGCCTTCGAACTCGCCGCCACCGTCGACTACCTCTTCGGCTACGACGCGACCACCGGCGTCGTCGCCGACTGGATGTACGACAAGCTCGCCCAGACCTACGTCCTCGACCCGGAGAACCGCGCCTTCCTCCAGGAGGCCAACCCCTGGGCCCTGCACGGCATCGCCGAACGCCTCCTGGAGGCCGAATCCCGCGGTATGTGGGAGAAGCCGGACGCGGCGACGCTGGCCGCGCTGCGTACGGCGTTCCTGGAGACGGAGGGCGAGCTGGAGGGCGAGGACGGGGACGGGGAGGACTGAGGGGCGGGGGCCGCTCCGGCCGGGCCGTCCGGCCGGAGCGGCCCCTGGTGACGCCGGGGTGGCGGAGGCGGGGCGTGCCCCTAGCCGCGCGCCCCGGCTCGCCCCGGTGACCGCGCGGTCACGGTCAGGCTTCCGGATGTGGTCCGCCGGGCTTGGTGCGACGATTTCAGGGGGGCACCGTACGCGCTGCGCGAGGAGGCTTCCGGTGACCGGCACCAAGAGTTGGCAGGCCCAGATCGACATCACGGAGACCGACAGCGAGGTCACCGCCGAGGCCCGGCTGAGCGGTGCCAACGGCGCACCGCTCGTCGGCAGCGGGACCGCGCTGTGCAATCCGGCGGACGAGAACGTCCCCGCCATCGGGGACGAGCTGGCGGTGGCACGGGCGCTGTCCCACCTCAGCCATCAGCTGCTGAACGCCGCCGCGGACGATATCGAGGCGCACACCCACAAACCCGTCGAGCGACTGCGCCCCTGACGCAGCCGCTCCACTCCGCCCCGCGGGCGACCGGGCGCCTCAGCCGCCCAGTTCGGCGAAGTCCGACCCCACCGTCACCGTCACCACGCCCGGTGCCGCGTCGGCCGACTCCGTGGCCTTGGTACCGGGAAGGCGGGCGGCGAGGACCTCGGCCTGGGTCTTGAGGGCGGGGGGGTAGGTGATGAGGGTCTTCTCGGTGCGGCTGCCGTTGTCGGTGGCGACGACGGTGAAGCCGAGTTTGCGCAGCGAGTTCGCGGCGCTGGCGGCCTGGCCGTTGCCGCCGGTGCCGTTGAGGACGCGCAGGCGTACGGAGCGGGCGGTCACCGGGGACTTGGCGGCCTCTTCGAACTTCTTCTTGGCGGCCTCGCCGACCTCGCGGTCGTGGGCGAGATCGCTGAACAGGCTGCCGGCCTGCGGGTACTGCCAGACCACGTTGGCCTTGTCGGTGGGGACGTCGGCCTCGCGCGGGTAGTTGGGGACGGTCAGGAACGTGAGGTGGTCCTGGGGGATGTCCTTGACGGTCGCCGCGAGGTCGTAGAGCGGTTTGAGGCCCTCCAGTTCCTTGTCGGTGGTGATGGACTTGGTGGCCGAGTCCAGGAAGCCGTAGAGGTCACCGGGGCTGGTGAGTTTGGACTGCGCCTTGGCGGCGAGGGCCTTCATGAACTCCTGCTGGCGGCCGATCCGTCCGAGGTCGGAGCCGTCGCCGACGCTGTAGCGGGTGCGGACGTAGCCGAGGGCCTTCTCGTCCTTGACGGTCTGGCAGCCCGCTTCCATGTCCAGGTGCGCCTTGGTGTCGTGGATGGCCTGCTTGGGGCAGACCTCTATGCCGCCCAGGGCGTTGACCATGCCCTTGAAACCCTGGAAGTCGACCGAGGTGAAGTGGTCGATGCGCAGCCCGGTGCTCTTCTCGACGGTCTTGATGGTGCAGGCCGCGGCGTTGGCGACGTCGCCGCTGAGGCCGCCGATGGAGAACGCCTCATTGATCTTGAAGCGGTGCGGTTTGGACTTGGTGCCGTCACCGCGGTCGCAGGCGGGGATCTGCACCCAGGAGTCACGCGGGAAGGACACCGCGGTCGCCCACTTACGGTCGGCCGAGATGTGCAGCACCATCAGGGTGTCCGACTGCATGGTCTCCAGGCCCTTGCCGTACTTGTCGCCCATGCCGGCGCGGCTGTCGGACCCGACGACCAGGATGTTCTTGGAGCCGGGGCTGAGATTGGCGGGCCGGTCGCCGCCGAGCTTGCTGCCGACGTCGACGCCCTGGATGTTGCCGTCCAGATGCTGGTAGACCCAGAAGCCGGTGCCGCCCGCGCCCAGCAGGACGACGCCGAGGATGCCGCCGGTCCAGGCCAGGATGCGGCCGCGGCGGGTCATCCGCACCTTGCCCGCCTTACGGGAACCGCCGGCCGCACGGGAGTTGCCGTCCGCCTTGCGGGAAGGAGCCGCGGCTTTGCGGCGGGACGGGCCGGATGTGGGATTGGCCCGTCGAGTCGTCTGCCTGTCATGCACGCCGGTGGCCCTTCTGGTCCTTCTGGTGGTTCAGCTGCTTCACGGGGGAGGGTGCGGCATCGACGGCCGCGGGCGGCAGCGGTGCTGACGGGGAAGACGGTAGTGCCGGCGAAGTCGTTCCGGGAGAGGCGGAAAAGTACGATCGGTACAGCGGCGCGGAGCGCGGCCGGGTCAGATACCGGTGCTGGGGAGCAGCTGTACGGCTTCCGGGTCGTAGCGGGTCCACTGCGGGCGGGCGCCGCCGGACGGAGTCCGCAGCCGGCACCAGAGGTCGCCGGTGTCGTCCGTCCACCAGGCGCTGATCCGGCCCACTTCCCAGGTCCCGTCCGGGTATTGGACCTCCACGGGCTGATAGACCCATCGCACCTCCGCTTCTGGAGGCGGGCAGTCCCAGGTCAGGAGTCCGCACCTCGTCGCCATCTCCCCCTCCGGCCGCGCAGGTTGCGCATGTGCGCGCAACTGTACCGGGAGCTTCTACAACGCTGTAGAAGTTGGTCCGTGTGCGACGGATCACAGTGGTGAAGGGTCACAGAGTACGGGGGGTCGGCGGTTCACGGGGACGAATGATCGCACCGGGGTGTAGATCACGGGCGGGGGAGCGCCATCGCCCGTATGGCGGCGCCACCGCCCGCACCGTGGTGCCACCGCTCTCACAGCGGCGTCGCGGCCTTCAGCACGAGGAAGAGCGCCACCGCCGCGTTCAGCGAGGAGAGGGCGGAGGCGGCCGTGCCCGCGGCGGCGATCAGGGCGGCGAGGCCCACCGGGGTCAGCGCCGGCGGCCAGCCGCGGGCCGGGGGTACGGGCGCCAGCAGCGCCGCGACCCGGCGCGGTACGGGGCCCGGCTCGGGCGCCGCGAAGTGCGCCAGTTCCGGCAGCCGTGCGGAGCGCGTGATCAGCGCCGCCTTGCCCACCGCGCGGGCGGTCAGCAGCCGGTCGCCGACGACATGGGCGGCCTCCTCGTCCGCCCAGCGCTCGGTGCTGAACGCGACCGCCGAACGCAGCGGCAGCAGCAGCGGGTTCACGCAGCCGGCCAGCCGTACGGTGAGCCGGTAGCGGTGGTGACGGTGATTCAGATGGGCCCGCTCGTGGGCGAAGAGGGCCTGCCGCTCCGCGTCGTCCAGGCTGCGCAGCATGCCGCGCGAGACCGCGATCCGGCCGGGCCGGGCGGGTTTGCCGGGCCGGCCGGGGGTGCCGGGCACCGCGTACGCGTACGGATCGTCGTCCGGCAGTACCGCGGGGTCCGCACCGGGCGGCAGGCCGTCCAGCGCGCGGTGCGTACGGGCCAGCACCCGGCCGTGCCGGCGCACCGCGGTCCCGCCGGCGGCCAGCGCGGCGGCCAGTGCGGCGATCGCGGCGGTACCGGCGATCTCGGCGTACGGAACCGCGGCCCGTACCTCCGGGTCCGACCAGCCGTCGGGCAGCGGATTGCCGGGCAGCTGGGCCGTACCGACCACCACCAGCAGCGCCAGGCAGAGCGTGCTGCACAGGCCGAGGACGGCGGAGAGCAGCGTCAGCAGGCGGGTGGTGGCGCGCGGGTGGAGGTGCTGTGCCGCGAGCTTGGCGATCGGCAGCGCGGTGAGCGGCAGGACGAGCGGCAGGAACACGAAGACGCCCACCGCTCAGCCTCCGCACGCTTCGTCCGAGGGGCGGTGACCGGTGGCGGGGTGGTGGCCCGGGGAGCGGCGGGCCGGGCCGGCGGCGGCGAGGAGGCTGCGCAGCAGCTGTTCGTCGTGTGCGGAGAGGGTGGAGACGAAGCTGGTCAGGACGGCGTCGCGGTCCGGTTCGCCGTCCAGGACGCGGCGCATCCGCAGTGCGGCCAGCCCGGCCTCGTCGGCGGCCGGGGTCCAGGCGTAGGCGCGGCCGGCCCGTTCGCGGGTGACGGCCTGTTTGGCGTGCAGCCGGGAGAGGATCGTCATCACGGTGGTGTAGGCGAGGTCGCCGCCGAGCCGTTCCTGGACCCAGGCGGCGGTGGCCGGACCGGGCGCGTGGTGCAGCGCGGCCAGCACCTGGGCCTCCAGCTCGCCCTGTCCGCGCCGGCGGGCGCGCTCGCGGCCCGCGGCGTCGGCGGAATCGTCCGGGCAGTCGCCGGTCGGCTCGCCGAAGGATGTGCCGCTGGGTTCGCCGGCGGATCTGCCGGCGGAATCGCCGGGGGCCTCACCGAAGGGGTGCCCGCCCATACCGTCGCCTCCCGTCACGCCGGGTGCCCCGTGGGTCCGGGGCACCCGAACATTTTACGGTCCGGGGGTGCCGGGGCGCGGGCCGTACGGCGCTCCCGGTCCGCTGCCGGCCGGTCCGCACGCGGCCGTCGTCACGTATGCCGGTGCGGGTCCGGGGCGGGCGCGGGCGTGCGCCACCGCTGCCGGCCGATGTCGCACGGCCCGGCCGGTTCCCCGCGCCAACTTCTACAGTCCTGTAGATTTCCAGCAATCGCACGAGGACATACCGGTGGGCGACATCGCCGGAACGCAGGCAACACCTGGAGGGAAGCCATGGGAGTCTCGCTGGCCAAGGGCGGCAACGTCTCTCTGTCGAAGGAAGCGCCCGGACTGAACGCGGTCACGGTCGCCCTCGGCTGGGATGTGCGTACGACAACGGGTGCGGACTACGACCTGGACGCCAGTGCCCTGCTGTGCACCGAGGCCGGCAAGGTCGCCTCGGATCAGCACTTCGTCTTCTACAACAACCTCACCAGCCCCGACGGCTCGGTGCAGCACACCGGTGACAACCTGACCGGTGAGGGCGAGGGGGACGACGAGGCCATCAACATCACGCTGTCGAGCGTGCCCGCCGAGATCGCGAAGATCGTCTTCCCGGTCTCCATCCACGAGGCGCAGACCCGCGGGCAGAGCTTCGGCCAGGTCCGCAACGCGTACATCCGCGTGGTCAACCAGACGGGCGGCGCGGAGCTGGCCCGCTACGACCTGAGCGAGGACGCCTCGACCGAGACCGCGATGGTCTTCGGCGAGCTCTACCGGAACGGTGCGGAGTGGAAGTTCCGCGCGGTGGGCCAGGGCTACGCGTCCGGCCTGGCGGGCATCGCGGCCGACTTCGGGGTCAACGTCTGACGGTGAGTCGGGCGCCGCGGCGCGAGCCGCGGCAGTGGAGAGGGGGGTGGCGGCGGCCACCCCCCTCTCCGGTTTTTCGGCCCGGAACCGGATCAGAGGTCGAACTCGGCCGGGGAGATGTCCAGCGCGAAGCAGACCTCGCGCACCACGGCCTGCTCCGTCTTGTCGAAGTCGCCGTCGGCGCCGCCGATGACGATGCCGATCTGAATCACGGCCCGCGCCTCGACCGGCTTCTTCTTCACCTTGCCGATCTCCTGCATCACGCTGACCTTGCCGAAGTCGAAGTCGGCGGTCAGCTTGTCCAGGTAGGCGTCGAAACGGCGCTGGAGATCGTCCGCGGGGAAGTTCTGGAGCACCTCGTTGGTGGCGATGAGCTGCGCGACCCGCCGGCGCTCGGTCGGGTCGATGGAGCCGTCCGCAGCGGCCACCAGGGCGCACATCGCCATGCTCGCGTCCCGGAAGGCGCCGCTCTTGAGGTCGTTCTTCTTGGCGACGAGCTGGGTCTGCATCGTCTGGGCGGAATCCTTGATCCGGTCCCACAGAGCCATCTGGATCTCCTTGTCGTTTCCGCTTCGTGCACCGCCCGAGCGGCCGGCCGCGGCCACCGGACCTGACCAGAGGCCAAGGGCGGGCGCGACTCGCCTGGGCAATGCGTGGGTCATGCGGAAGTAAAATCTACAACCTCGCGGATGCGCCGGGGGCGTCGCCTCCGATCCGACCGTTTCGTACGGCATTGCCCCTGTAGCGACGGAAATTCGGGCCGGTTGCGAGTACCGTGGAGATGTCGCCCCAGTGAGTGGAGACGTCGCCCCGGTGAGGTGGGTGGACCGTCATGCAGATCCTGTTGACCGTGGTCATACTGCTGGGACTGGTGGTGCTCGGCGCGCTCTTCATCGCCCGGGTCAACGCCCAGCAGGCCGGCCGGCTCGCCACGCACAAGTACGCGTCCCTGCTCCCGTCGTTCCGGGTGCGGATGCGCAAGTGGCCGCACGGCGGCGGCGCACATCCCGGCGCGCACGCGGGCGGGCCACCGCCGCGTGCCCCCCAGCCGGGCGGCTCCGGAGCGGACGTCCCCGAGGCGGGCGACGACGGCCGGTGAGCGGCACCGGCCGGTGCACGGTAAAGGCGAGTGAGCAGAGCAGACCAGTGACCAGCGAGGACAAGGCCGGCCGTCCGGTGCGGGACTCCCCGGACACGAAGGCCCGCCGTACCGCCGCCGCGGAGTACGACGGGACGTCGCCGTTCCCCGCCGGCGGCGAGGCCCCGGCGAGCGGCGGCCGGCGGATGTATGTGACGGTGACCGCCCTCATCGTCATCGCCCCGTTCGTCGGACTCGGGCTCGCCGTCCCGCTGCTGTGGGGCAGCGTCGTCGGCCCCACCGACCTCGTGCTCGCCGCCGTCTTCTACGTCGTCACGGGCCTGGGCGTCACCGTCGGCTTCCACCGCGGCCTCACCCACGGCAGCTACACCGCCGTCCCCGCGCTGCGGATCGCGCTCGCCGTCGCCGGATCGCTGAGCTTCCAGGGCGATGTCATCGACTGGGTCGCCACCCACCGCAGGCACCACGCCTTCACCGACCGCCCCGGCGATCCGCACTCCCCCTACCGCTACGGCACCAGCCTCCGCGGCCAGCTGCGCGGCCTGGTCCACTCGCATATCGGCTGGCTCTTCGGCAATGACCCCACCTCGCCCGAGCACTTCGCCCCCGATCTGCTCGCCGACCCCGGTATCCGCGCGGTGAGCCGGGCGTTCCCGGCGCTCTGCGTGCTCACCCTCGCGCTGCCGTTCGCGCTGGGCTGGGCCATCGGCGGCACCTGGGTCGCCGGCCTCACCGCCCTGCTGTGGGCGGGCTTCCTCCGGATAGCCCTGCTGCATCACGTCGCCTGGAGCGTGAACTCGCTCTGCCATGTGATCGGCGAGCGGCCGTTCCGCACCCGGCGCCACGACCGGGCGACCAATCTGTGGCCGCTGGCCCTGCTCTCGTTCGGCGAGAGCTGGCACAACCTGCACCACGCCGACCCGACCTGCGCCCGGCACGGTGTGGACCGCGGCCAGCTCGATCCGTCCGCCGCCGTCATCCGGCTCTTCGAACGCCTCGGCTGGGTACGGGATGTGCGGTGGCCCGACCCCGCCCGGGTCGCCGCCCGCCGTATCGAGACCCGTCGTATCGAAACGGAGCGCGCCTAGGGCACGCCGCTACGGCCTGGGACGGGCCGCGGCGCGCCGGTGTCCCGGTGTCCCGGCGCCGCGGGGCCGGAACGCGGCGGGGGCCGAGTCCGCGTACTCCTTCGGCCCTTCGGGGCCGTCCATCAACTTACGGAGTCATCATGACCGCCGTTCTCGGGGCCGTACCCGAACACCCGGGCCCGCCGCCCGTCGCCCGTCTGGCCATCGCACCCTCCCGCGGCATTCCGCGGCGCATCGACGGAGCCTGGTGGCCGCACTCCGCCGATCTGGTCGCCGAACTCCCGGAGCTGCTGGCCGCGTTGCCGTTCGACTGGCCGCGGATCACGCACGCCACGGTGAACGGCCCGATGTGGTCCGCGCTGCCCGGCCACACGCTGGTCGCCGGCCATGTCGTCCGGCTGCGCAGGACCGCCGAACGGCCGGGCCCGCACACCATCTGCCTGGTCTCCCCGGGCAACGGCCGCTGGGACCTGCTGGTCCTGCCCCCCGACACCCCCGAACCCGAGGCCGTCCGCATCCTGGCCGCCGCCGCGGCCGGCGCGGACGATCTGACGCCGGCCTGAGGCGGGAGCCCTCGGCGGGGCCTGCGGCGGGCGGGGCGCGCGCGAGGTGGTGCCGTGGCCGTTGCTGCGAGTGCGGCGGTGACTGCGAGTGCGGCGGTGGCTGCGACGGCGGCGGCCACGGCACCAGCGGCAGCACCGGCATCAGCTACGACCACGGCACCGGTATCGGCCACGCCGACGGGCATAACCCGGGATTCCGCGCCGCGCATCCCGTGGCAGCTCGCCCGACGTGTCCGGAACGGCGGTGACCGATCGGTTGGCCGGGATATACGGCCAGGTCCGCGGCGGATCCGAAGGGTCCGGCTACTGCGTACGGGTGGTGTTCATCCGAAGAACGCCGAACCGGGGGCGTCGCTCCTCGCATCCTCGCATTGCGTACTCATCATAAGAAAACGCACCAGATCACCCGTGGATCCGGGTGCGGATCACTCATGGATCTCCCGGCGAGATCTCTACCGAACATGGATCTCCCGGCGAGATCTCTACCGAAAGCGAGGGGCCGTGGCTGCGACCAAGGTCATGAAGTTCTGGGCGGTATGCCTTGCCGTACTCGGCAGATTGCTGGCCTCACTGGGCGTCTCCGCCCCGGCATCGGCCGCCCGCAGAGAGGCCGCGCGCTACGCACCGGCCCCGCGCACCGCGCCGCCGGCCGCCACGAGCGCCGCGCCGCCCGCCGCGCTCCCCGCACCGGACACCACCGGCGACACACCACGCACCACCGGCCCTGAGCCGTGCACCGCCGCCCCCGTACCGGACCGCGAACCGGAAGTGGCGACCCGCACCGCCCCGGTCCGGATCTGCGCACCGCGGTACGAACTCGGCACGTACGACCTGCCGTTGGCCGCCACGACACAGCTGCCGCCCACGATCAAACAGCGCATCAGGGCCGAGGCGCACGGCTCCTCACCCACCTCGCGCAGCCGCCTGGCCACCGGCGCCGAGTCGCTGCACACCGTCCCCGCCGGGACCGCACTGCACACCGATGTCCACCCGGACGCACTCCCCCCGGCCATCCCGGCGGCCCGCCGCCGGGAGCACACGGACTGCACGGCTTGAGCGGGGCGGTCGGTAACTGCTGTTCCAGCGAGCCGAGTTGAGCTTTGCCTTGGCCGTGGGAACGGGATGGCGAGACGGCCGGACAGTGAGACGGTGAGACGGCCGGACACTGAGCCAGTGAGATGGTGAGTCGGCCGGACAATGAGACGACGAGACGGCCAGATGGCCAGACGGCGTCATGACGAAACGGCGTGTGACAGATCCGCGCCGAAGAGCTGACGCACATGAACGAGCGAGGGTTCGCCGGCGGTCCCGGATCTTTTCCCGGTGGACCGCGGAGATACCCGATGGACCACGGAGATATAAGAGATGGGCCGCGGAGATATAAGAGAACTGAACCGCCCTTCGTAACGGATTTCCGATGACTTCAATTTTCTGAGTGAGACGCTTTCTTCGCATCGCTCTTTGCACTTCATGAGTAGAAACATTCGTGGCGTCTTCCGCCGGCGGTCAGCCGATTGACCCCACCAGCACGCCGAGAGACGTGAACACGAAGAAGAACGCACTGCACACCATTCCGCGCCGGATACGGCGGTACTTGGCGGCGACCACTTTCGACAGCAGGGCGAACTGGCTGACATCCCGCTCCAGCGGATCGGTCCGCCGCACGAGCGAACCGATCAGCCGCGCCGAGACGGTGGCGGCCGTATCGCCGGTGGCGGCCACGTCGCCGAAGTAGTGCACACGGTGCCGCTCGGCGCTGCCCACCCGGGGCACGATGACCTGGCCCAGCAGGTACAGGGACGGAGGCAGGGCCGCGCAGCCCGTCCAGAAGAGCGACTGCGCGACCGGACCGTAGCGCAGGGGCGCTATCCCGCCGGTGCTCACCGCACCCACCAGGGCGGTCACCGCGACACCGAGGCACGACAGGATGAAGCCGGCCTTCTGGTCGGCCTTGACCATTTCCTCGCGGGTCTCGGCCAGCAGCAGACGGGCCAGGGCGTCGCTACGGTTCCTTCCGTCGTCCCGCCGCGAAACGGCCACTCGGATTCCTTCCCTTCGGGTGAGCGGAGACTGATTTCCCCACCTGCCGCCCTGCGGAGTTCCCCGGCCCGGCACGGTGCGGAGCGCATACCGCGAAGGCGCCGGAGCCGGGGAACCACCGGAGGTCAGACAGTGGAAGGCCGGCGTAGTTCTTCCTCCAGCGAATCCACCGTCTGCCTTTCGCGGATATTCATCGCCGCCACGTGCTCGCGGTGGGCGGCGACGCTCTCGGCCTTACGGCGCCGCACGTACAGATCGGTCACCTCCTGCTTGATTTCCAGGTCCGCCATGGATTCGCGCTCCACCGCGTGCACGGCGGCGCTGTGGACCTTCACGGCGCTGTTGCTCCGCGCCGACAGCAGGCGGTCGTAGCTGTTCTCGTGGCTCATGAATTTCACCAGCACGGGCAGCACATCGATGAGCACGAAGAGGAGCCGGACCATCCAGACGCCCACGAACAGGGCGGTGTGGTCGGCGGTGAGCGCTTCCAGGGCCTGCATGCGCTCCAGGACGCCGATGCCCTTTTGCTTGGCCCGCTCCTGCGCGACGCGCTGTGTGATCTCCGCGTTCCGCGCGGTCAGGAAGGTGCCGCGGGAACGCGTGAGACGGCTGCCGTCCTGCCCGATCCGGTCGTTCATCTGCACCAGCCGCCGCTCGTTCTCGGCCGTGTGGTGCGTACTGCGGTACTCGGCCGCCTTGTCCCGCAGCCGCAGACATTCCGAGGTGCGCTGCAGCAGTCCGGAGGATGCGTTGCGGATCAGCTGCCGGCACTCCTCCCGGACCTCCGTGTCCAGGGCTTCGAGCGCGTGGGAGTCCTGGTCCACCCGCTTCTGGAGCGCGGCGGCGTCCTTCCGGAGGGCGTCCAGCTCGGTGGACTGCCCTCCGGGAGTCGCACCGAACGAGAGCAGATAGCTCCCGCACCCCGCCGGCGTGCCGTGGTCCGGCTGCGAGGGATCCGGGTTGCAGCGCAGGAGGTTGCCGCGCAGCCGGTCCACGTCGCCGTGCCGGTCCTCCTGGATGCGTTCCTCCACCGCGGTCTGGAAGATCCGCAGCACCAGCGGTTCGGCGATGACGGTGCCGAGCAGCAGGGCGACCGCGAGGCGCATCAGCAGCGGGCCCGGCCGGCGTTTGGCGTTCGGCTGGGGAGCGATCAGCCAGCGGTCCAGATTGAGCACGAACAGCAGCCAGACCACGGCGGGCAGCAGGGCGAGAACGGACGCCTCCCCGATCGCCTCGTTAACGAAGTTCCACATCGAGAAGGCGGCGATGACGGAGGTGCCGAGCACCACGCCGCCCAGCGCCGTGTACTTGCTGCGCTCGTACCACACCCAGGCGAGCAGGTCTTCGTCCACGCCGGTCAGCGCACGGAGCCGGCGGGCGAGGTCGAGGCCCTGGGGCCCGGCCTGTTCCGGCGGTCTGCCGTATCCGTCCGGCAGCTTGAGATGGTCAGTCAAGGAGGTCGTCCTCGTCCTTGATGAACGACGGGTGCGGCTCCCGGCCACCGCGCCCCGTCAGCTTGCGCGCCGGGCCGTGCTCGCGGTGCGGCCCGGACTCCACGGCGGGGGCCGGTGATCCCTTCGCCGGGGCGGCGCCGTACTCCGACACCTGCTGGAACAGCTGCTGGAAGTCCACGTACTCCTGGGACGTGCCCATCTGCTTCAGCAGGGTGTCGATGAGATGGGCCCTCATCTTCCGGTCCTCGGCCTCCCGTTCGCGGGCGTGCGACTTCTCCTCGGCACCGGCCTGGTGCCGGCGCGTCTTGTCCAGTTCGTCCAGGCGGTGGGCGCGTTCGGCGATGGCGGCCACATCGATGCGGTTGCGGGTCACCCCGAGGGCGTCGGCGTAGACACCTCCCTGGGCCAGCAGTTCCGCGAGCTGCTGCACGGCCTGGGACTCGAACTCGTGCTGTCCGCGGAGCAGTTCCTGACCCCGGCGCTCGTCCCGCAGCTTCTGTTCCCAGGCGCGCAGGTCGTCGGGGGTGAGCACCTCGATACCGACGTACTCCACGCTCATCCCGGCGACCCTGGGCGCCACGATCGTGGTGTACGCGGTCATCCGGAGGTTCACCTGGTCGCGGACGGCGTTGACCTCCTCGATCCGGTGCGCCGCGCTGCCCCGGGAGAGTTCGCCGTCCCGCGCGAGGTAGCTCCGCAGCGGGATGGTGACGTCGTCGATGCCCTGCCGGGCGACGACGGCGGCGTCGGTGACCTGGCAGGTGAAGGACGCCCGGATGGTGAAGACGTCCGCCTCGCTCACCGAGGGGACCGTCCGCTCGACCTCGACCAGCCGGGTGCGGGTGTCCACCAGGCTCACCGAAGCGGCCTCGACCACATCGGGGTGGGACGGGTCGAAGGAGACGCCTTCCGGGTATTCGCGGTACTGACCGCCGACCCGGAAGACATAGACCGCTCCCGGCGGCAGGGCGGGGACATCGACGCACTCACGGCGCCGGGACCACCAGCGGGGCTGGACCGTCTCCAGCGTCTGCTCCGCGACAATCGGGTAGTTCAACTCTGTCATCCTCCCAGTACGGAAACGGCGTCGGCCGGGGCATGACGCCGCATCGAGTCGAGCAGTACGCGGGCCAGCCGCTGGGTGCCCGGTATCGCGAATTCGGGGTGGCGCAGTGCCGACGACACGGCACCGCGCAGGGCTTCCCACTGCCGGTGGTCCAGCGCACTGCGCATCGACTCGCCCAGTGCGCGCACCGAGCGGGTGGCTGCGGGGTCGTCCTGCAAGGCGGCCAGCGTCCGGCAGAGTGCGGCCACGGCGCGCCCGCGGCGCACACTGAGCAGTGCGGAGATCCACAGCGAGCCGAGTTGCGGGGCGGTCCGCACATCGGTGCGCAGCAGGAACGCCGCCAGCGGTTCCACCGCGTTCAGCCGCTCCGCCGCGAGCACCTGGACGACCGTCTCCAGCGCGTCCGAACGCTCCTTGCGGGTACGCACGTGGGCCAGCTGCGTGCGCACATAGCGGAAGAAGAACAGGGCGCGTTCGGGCTCCCGCTCGGCCGTGGCGAGGAAGAGGACCAGCGACCGCCGGGCGGCGACCGCCACCCGCTGGCCGCGCCCGGTGAGCCCCCAGAGGCAGTCGACCGCTTTGAAGCGGTACACGGAGCCGACCTCGCCGGCGAAGGCCATCGCTGCGGTGATGGCGCGGGACTGCCCCGCCCCCCACTGCGACCAGCCGAGCGCCGTGGAGAGCGCCTGGGGCGCGAGCCGCTCGTCCGCGCACATGAACTGGAGGACGAACGCGGCGGTCAGCCGCTGGCTGGTGGTGCCGTCCGCCCAGGGCCGCAGCAGGTTCTCCTCGACCTCCGGCAGCGCGTACTTGGCGAGGAGCGCCACTCCCCGGGCCACTTCGGCACGGACGTCCGGGCCGCTCTCCACGGACAGCTGGTGGAGCCATTGCCGCAGGGGGTACCAGAGCCCGTAGCCGTAGAGGGAGTGGAGTTCCCCGATCACCAGCTCCCGGACCCGGGGGGAGGCGAAGACGATCATTCGCTCACTGCGGCAGTGGTCCGTGCCCTGTTCCGTCCGGCGCACCGGTTCGGCGATCCCGACGGCCCGCGAACTCCACCGTGCCCTGCTCTGCTCGATGTCCGGGTACGGCTGTGGCACGGGTACGCCCTCGTCGGGCGGTGTCCCGTCGGCGGACCGGTCCCAGTTGCGGACGTGCACCCCGAGCAGTACGGACAGCTCCTCGAAGGTGCGCTCCGGCAGGCCCTCGGCGAAGGCGAGCGCCGCCATCGGCAGCAGGTCGTCGGCCGGCGGCCGGGTGCCGAACCAGTCGCGCACGGTCTGCTTGGCGCCGTCCCGCAGCGCCAGGAGGGCCGCCGTCGGGCTCTCCGTGAGCCCGCGCACGGCCTTGACGACGTCGCCGGGGCGCCGGAGTTCGCCGACCCGCTCGCGCAGTTCGGCCGCCAGCTCCGGCGGGACGTCCGGCCGCGGCGCTGCCCCCTTCTCCGGCGGCCGCGCCAGGCAGTGGTCGAACAGGGGGAGCGGGTCCGGCGGGTGCCAGGGCACGCAGAAGGCTCTGAGGGCCAGGCGGCGCTGCGCGGCCGGTGCGGCCGTCAGCACGAGATACGAGCCCTTGTTCCGCAATGCGCCCTGGAGCTTCTTGACCGCGAACTCCTGCACCGCGTCGGGGTGTGTCTCACCGACGTAGTCGAGGATCACGTACCCCACCTCGGCCTTGAGCCCGTCCCGCTCGGTGAGATCGGCCAGCGAGTTCGCCGGGGACAGGCTCTGCAGACCGGTGCCCCGGCCGAGCAGGTCCCGCAGCATCGCGAAGGCGCCCGCGCGCCGTCCGCTGCCGTCCTCGCCGACGAGGACCAGGATGTGGTCGTCCTGGAGCCGGCCGGCGGCCTCGTCGTACCCGTCCGGATGCAGGTAGTCGCAGAGCACCCGGTCGATCTCGGCCGGTTCCACGAAGCCGGGGGCCAGACCCGGGGCGGCCGCCGCACCGAAGCCGAAGACGGCGTCCCCGGCGTCGACGCGACCGTAGAAGGTGTTGTAGACACGCTGGCCGAGGGCGGCGCCCAGTTCGCTGTAGACCTGGTCATCGTCGGCCCCCGGTTCACTGGCGGATGAGGCCGTGGGGTCGGTCCTGCGTCCTTCGTCGGGCGCGTCGTCGGTGTCGTGCGGGGGAGTCCCGTCGTCTCCTCGTGCGTCGGGTTCCCAGGTGCCGCGGTTGCTCTCGGCGCCGCGCCGTTCATCGGGGGCGTCCCCTTCGCGGGGCGCGCCGTAGTCGGGTTCAGCCACGGGGGCCGCCGAAGCCCACGACGCCACCACGGAGGTCGACCGGGGCGTTGAAGGTGTTGACGCTGACGTCGCGGCCGTTGACGTGCGGGCCCTGGGCGCCGACCGGTTGGGAGTCGGTGGGCGCCGTCTCGGACCGGTCGGCCCGCCCGTGCGGCGTGGTTCCCGCGGCCGTGCGGTACGGCTCTTCGGCCGCTCCGGTCCGGTGGCCGGGTTCGTCCAGGTCGAGCTGGTGCGCGTCGTGTCCGGGCACCCAGAGCCAGGCGGCCGCTTCGTACTCCTTCTCCTGTACGGCCACCCGCCGGAACGCCGTCGTGGGCAGTGTCGTGTGCCCGCCGCCGACCGTGGAGCGGTAGACCTCGTCGGACAGGACGAGTACCAGATCGGCGGCGGGCGCGGCGGTCAGGGCGCCGCGCAGCGGACCGGAGTTGAGCAGCCTGGACGTGGTGACCACCGTCCGGCCGGCGAAGCCGTTGTCGGCGACCTCGACCGGCCCGTGGTGGACGGCGGCCCGGATTCGCATCCGGGCGTTGCTCACCCGGTCCTGGTTGTAGCCGAGCAGTCCCGAGGTGATGTGCCGGATGTAGTCGTCCACGATCCGGGGCTCGGAGCCGTCCATCGGCGCGACGGCCAGCTGCTCGTCGCCCTTGGCCTGGATGTGCCACCGGGACCGGTCCAGACCGGAGTTCAGGGCGGCCCGGGACAGCAGACGGGGCAGATCGTGCTGGATTTCGGATTGCCTGCGGTCGTTGTTGCCTCCGTACGCTTGCACGTCCAGAGCAATACATGTGCAGGGGTGGTAACCGGCCTGTTCGGCCACTTCGTCTTTCCTCCCTCCTCCGCGGAGTTCCCGCGAAGCGATGAGGGAGAGGTTAGGAGGGCCGGCCGGAGTTGATCCCGTATTAATACGGGTTCTCGTCCTCGATTCTCGCGAATTTCAGTAGCTGCGGAATGTCACTGATGGTGATCCGACGGTAGTTTCGTTCCAGAAGTCCCTGCTGGGAGAGTGTGGCGAGGGCTTTCTCCGCGGTGGGCAGGGCCAGTCCGGCGAGCGAGGCCAATTCCGTCTGGGTGAGCGTCACGCCGAGCGTGACGCTCTTATCCGAGTCGCCGTTGTGCGGGTGCCCGTACGCCTGCGCCAGTTCCGCGATGACGCGGGCCAGCCGGGTCGGCGCGTCGTATGCCCGGAAGTCGAGACGGCGCCGGTTCGCCCAGCGCAGCCGGGCGCTCATCATCTGGAACAGGGCGGCCATGGCGTCCGCGTGCCGGGTCAGGAACCCTTCCAGGGCGCGCCACTGGATGATGTGCGCCGACACGTCGCTGCACGCGATGACCGTGCCGGAGCGGGGCTGGTTCTCGAATGCCGCCATCTCCCCCACGAGGTCGCCGGCCACGCGAACCGCGAGCAGCATGTCGCAGCCGTCCTCCGAGCTGGTCACCACCTTGACCACGCCCTCGGTGATCAACAGAACGTGCCGGCTCTTGTCCCCCTGATGCAGGAGAAACCGGTGTGCCGGGTATGCGGTGAGCGTTCCCAAATGCAGTAGGTGGTCCAAGGTCTCGGCCGGCAGTTGACCGAGGAACGTCGAGGGCGACCAGCGGGGATTCATCGAGTGGGCCCGTGGAAGGCCGGCGTTCCTGGACAGCGCCATGGCAGCAACATGCGTCATTTCCCCAGGCTTGTGAGGTGAGTGCGGCCCGTATGCGGGGCGCTCCGCTCCATGGTGCCGCCGGTATGTGAAACATGAAGCGGAAATTCAGCATTGGCTGAATTCCGTGGTGGTGATTGAGCGGCCGGCCGGCTGGTCGAAGAAGAGTTCGTCGGGGGAGTGAACGCCTTCGGCGTATTCTCGGCATATTCATTACAGAAGTGCCTTATGCGCGCACCCGGAGCCCCTGCGCGAGCCGCCCGGGTTCGGCCAGTGGCTGGGGGTGCGGGCGGTGTGGCATCCCGGGGCGGCGACGGCGCCATGGTGATCTCGCTGGTGCTGACCGAGATCCTGGTCGTGACGATGGTGGCGTTCGCGCCGCTGCTCGTCCCGCCGCTGGTACGGCTGGCGACCTTCCCGCTGGCCGCGGTCACCCGCGCCACCGGGGCACTGGCCGGCGACAACGCCCGCGCCGCGGTGCGCAGGACCGCGTCGGCCGCCGCCCCCGTGATGGTCACGGTGGCCGTCGCCGGCTCCCTCGTCGGCGTCACCACCGCGAGTACCGCTACGGCCATCGCCGACGACCGCGCGCATCTGACGGCCGATGCGGTGGTCGCCGCCGACGGTGGCCCCGGCCTGCCCGCCGCCGCGCTGCGCGAACTGTCCGCGGTCCCCGGCGTACGGGCCGCCTCGCCTGCCGTCGGGACCAGCGGCTTCCTCGTCGGCTCCGATGTCGTCATGGCCGGCGGTATCGGTGCGGTGGACCCGGCGACCCTGCCCGGCGTCATCCGGCTGGACACCGTCAAGGGATCGCTGGACGACCTGCGGGGCGACGCGATCGCGGTGACGAAGTCGCTCGCCGGGCAGCTGGGCTGGCGGGTGGGCGACGAGGCCGAGGTGTACCTCGCCGACGCCACGAAGGTACGGGTGAAGGTCGCCGCGGTGATCGGCTCGTCGGCGGGTCTGCCCCCGGTGCTGTTCCCCCGGGACGCGCTGGTCCGGCATGCGCCCGACACGATGGCGGACACCGTCTACCTGTCGCTGGCGCCGGACGCGGACCGCGCCGTGGTGAAGGTCGCCGCGGGACGGATCGCGGACGCGTACGGTGCGGTCGCGCACGACCGGGACGACTGGCTGGCGCTGCGGGCCTCCGCCGCGCAGCAGGAGGGCCGCGTACTGCTCCTGGTGCTGCTCGGCACGGCCATGCTCTACACCGGTATCGCCATCGCCAACACCCTGGTCATGGCCGCCGGGGAGCGGGCCGAGGGCATCGCCCTGCTGCGCAGGCTCGGTGCGACCCGGCGGCAGGTGCTGCGCACCGTCGGGTGGGAGACGCTGACCGTGGTGGCCGTCGGCGGGGTGCTGGGGGTGTTCGCGGCCGGGGTGACGATGCTCGGCGTGATCCGGGCGCTGTCCGGCACCGGTGTGGGCGCCGAATTCCCCGTGCCCTGGCGGGAGATGGGCGCGGTGCTGGGCGGCTGCCTGGTGGTGGCCCTGCTCGCCACGCTCGTACCCACCTTGATCCAGCTGCGCTCCGCCGGGAGACCCGCCGCTTCGGCCGGGAGGTGACGTGGCGGGCGCGCCATCCTGGGCCCCGGGCGGGATCTAGCGTAGGAACGGTGAGTTCCTCTCCCCTCTGGCGGGCCATGACCCGGAGCCCGGCCGCCTTCCTGACCTCCGCCGCGCCCTGGCGCTCGCTCGCCTATCTCGCCACCTCCGTTCTCCTCGGGCTGGTCTCCCTGGTCGTGCTGGGCGGTCTGGTGGTGTCCGGGCTGCTGCTGTCGGTGCTGGGCATCGGGCTGGCGGTGCTGGCGGGCGCGGTGCTCCTGGGCATCCCGCTGGCCGCGCTGGAACGCCGCCGGCTGCGGCTGCTGGACGGGCCGCACGCGGACCGGCCGGGCAGCCCGCACGGCCCCGTCACCCGGCCGGGGCTGTGGCCATGGCTGACCACCCGGCTGCGGGAGCCCGCGACCTGGCGGGAGTTCGGCTACGCCGTGGTGTTCACGGTGCTGCTCCCGCTCGTGGACCTGGTGCTGCTGGCCGTGGTCGTCCCGCTGTTCGCGCTGATCGCCGCCCCGGCCTACGTGGCGGTCGACTCCACCCAGCCGGAGGCGCTGGTGCTCACCGGTATCGGGATCGCCGGGCTGCCGGTGGCCGCGTACGTCCTGGGCGCGGCGGCGGCCGCCCAGTCCTGGTTCGTCCGGCTGATGCTGTCCCCCAGGGAAGGCGAACAGTCCGACCGGGTCGTGGAGCTGACCCGCTCACGGGCCCGGATGGCCGACGCCTTCGAGGCCGAGCGGCGCCGCATCGAGCGCGATCTGCACGACGGGGCGCAACAGCACCTGGTGGCACTGGTCATGACGCTGGGCCTGGCCGAGCTGGAGTTCCGTACCGCGGACCAGGAGGCGGGCAAGGGCGGCGAGCTGGTCTCCCGGGCCCGGCGCGAGGCGAAGCAGGCGCTGGACGAACTGCGCGACCTGATCCGCGGCATCCACCCGCAGGTCCTCACCGACCACGGCATCGCCGCCGCCGTATCGGAGATCGCGGTCCGCTGCCGGGTGCCGGTCTCCGTCGATATGGACCTGACCGGGCGGCTGCCCGCGCAGATCGAGGCCACCGCCTACTTCTTCGTCAGCGAGGCGCTCACCAACGTGGTCAAGCACAGCGGGGCCGCGGCCGCCTCGGTGCACGGCCGGCTGACCGCGGGCCGGCTGGCCGTCACGGTCACCGACGACGGCGTGGGCGGCGCCGGGCTCCGCGACGGCGGCGGGCTCCAGGGCTTGGCCGACCGGGTCGCCGTGGTCGATGGAAGACTGACGCTGTCCAGCCCCGCCGGCGGTCCCACCGCCCTCAGCCTGGAGATTCCGTGCCAGCCCAGCCACTCCGTATCGTCCTCGCCGAGGACTCGGCGCTCGTCCGCGAAGGGATCGCCGAGCTGCTGAACAAGTTCGGCCATCAGGTGGTCCGCGCCGTCGGGGACGCCGACTCGCTGCTCACCGCCGTGGCCGAGTGCTCCCCGGACCTCGTCGTCACCGACGTACGGATGCCCCCGGGCCACGGCGACGACGGGCTGCGCGCCACGCTGCGGCTGCGCAAGAGCGACCCGGACCTGCCCGTCCTGGTGCTCTCCCAGTACGTCGCGAACGCCTACGCCAAGGAACTCTTCACCCCGGGCCGGGCGCCGCACCGCCCGAACCCGGCCGGTCTGGGCTATCTGCTCAAGGACCGGATCGGCGAGATCGGCGAATTCGCCCAGGCCGTCGAGCGGGTCGCCGCGGGCGCCATGGTGATCGATCCGCAGGTCGTCCAGCACCTGCTGACGGAGCGCGACCGGCGCCACCAGTCGCAGCTGCTGTCCGCCCGCGAACGGGAGGTCCTCGGCCTGATGGCACAGGGCTACTCCAACGCGATGCTGCGGGACGCGCTGACCATCAGCGACGGCGCGGTGGCCAAACACATCGGCAACATCTTCGCCAAGCTGGGCCTGTCCGCCGACGACGGGAACCGGCGGGTGCTCGCGGTTCTTGCTTATCTGCGGGACGAGTAGGGCGCGGGGGTGCGCGGGGCCGCTCGGAGCGGGACCAGTTCCGTCGGGTCGGGGCCGCCCCGCAGCCGGGCGGGGCCCGCTCCGTCCGGCGCAAGCCCCCACGAACGTGATCGTGAACGTGATCGTGAACGTGATCGTGAACGGGAACGTCAACGTGAACGCACGCACATGGACCTGAGCCTCTCGACCATGTCCCGGCTGACCAGCACGAACTTGACTGTCGACATGACTCAGAACGCGCAGACCACTCCGACCGCTCACGACACGCAGAGCACGCCGCCGATCACCCTCGTCCTCGGCGGTACGGGCAAGACCGGCCGCCGGGTCGCGGCGCGGCTCACCGCGCAGGGGCACACCGTACGGATCGGATCACGTAGCGCCGACCGCCCCTTCGTATGGGAGGACCCCGCCACCTGGCCGGCCGTACTGGAGGGCGTGGCAGCCGCCTACGTCACCTACTCCCCGGACCTCGGCTTTCCCGGTGCGGCCGAGACCATCGACGAGTTCTCCCGGTTCGCCGTCGCCCACGGGGTACGCCGGCTGGTGCTGCTCTCCGCCCGCGGCGAAGAGCGTGCCCACGTCAGCGAGGACCGGCTGAAGGCGTCCGGCGCGGACTGGACGATCGTGCGCGCGAGCTGGTTCCACCAGAACTTCAGCGAGGACTTCTTCCTGGAGCCGGTCCTCGCCGGTGAACTCGTCCTGCCGACGGGGGAGGCCGTCGAGCCGTTCGTGGACGCCGACGACATCGCCGACGTGGTCACCGCCGTACTCACCGACCCCCGGCACATCGGCAAGACCTACGAACTGTCCGGCCCCCGGCTGCTGAGCTTCCGCGACGCGGCCGCCGAACTGTCCAAGGCCACCGGTCGGCAGATCAACTACGTCCCCGTCACCCTCGACGACTTCCGCGCCGGACTGGAGGCGGCCGGGGCCCCGACCGAGTTCGCCGACCTGCTCAGCCTGATCACTGACGGCCGCAACGCCCACCTCGTCACCGGCGTCGAGGAGGTCCTCGGCCGCAAGCCCCGCGATTTCGCCGACTTCGCCCGCGAGGCGGCTGCTGCGGGGGTTTGGGACGTCTGACCATTGGGGGAGGGGGCGACCTACTTGCCGTCGCCCCCTCCGGGGCGGGGTCGCGGGGAGCCTCCGGCGGCATGGGGCCACCGTCGTGCTTCCCACCGTCGGCCTCGACGACCACTTTCAGGTCTCGGGGGAAAACGGCACTCCGCGCCACCCTTCGGCGTCGGGCGTGCGCCTGTCGCACGTCTCGACCGATACAGCGCTCATCTACCAACCTCCTCTCTCGTGAGGGGCCGTGCCGCCGTACCGCCGAAGGCACGGCTGGCGGCCTACCTGGCAGGGGGAATGGGGGAGGGCGCTGAGGCCGCGCGCACCGCTCCATGTCCGCGCTGCTTCCGCATATGAAGCGTTCGCGCGCGATCACCACGGCCCGGCTCGCCCGGCCCCAGCACGGACAGCACGATGTAGGCCCTGCTGTCGAGACGGCGATGGGCATCCCCCGCGGCGCAGCATTCCCGTGTCGCCGGGATGCTCACCACCTTCACCGTCGACTTGCACAGGTTCGCGCCACGCAGCGTCCACACCCGCACCTTCGAGCAGCATCGGCGAGAAACTGTCACATGACCGTTGAAGCCATCACCCTGCGCAGCTTCACCGATCTTTCCGACGTCCGGGAGACGCTGGTTGGTTTGTACGCGGACGTACGAGCCGAGCTGTTGCATCTACCGAACTACAAACTCACCACGTTCGCCGAACGACTCGACCGTCATGGTGCCGAACCGGGATGGGAGTCGGTGATCGCCTATGAATATGGCGAAGCCGTCGGCTACGCCTACGCCAACACCATTGAGCCAGGTAACCGGTGGTGGAGCAGGCTGATTTCCCCGCCTCCGAACATCTACACCAGCGGACCGGTAGTCGCCATCAAGGAAATCGGTGTGGTGCAGAAACGGCGCGGTCAGAGTGTCGCTCAACGGATCCATGACGACCTACTGGAATCACGCGTGGAGCCTTACGCCACTCTCTGCGTGAACGGAGCGGCCGGGGGCGGAAAGGTCCAGGCGCTGTACGAGCGCTGGGGGTACGTGACGATCGGCCGTCAGGAGCCGCTGTCACCGGACTCGCCTCAACTGACTTGCATGGGACGCCAGGTATCCCAGCGCATACAGAATCCCTGACCAAATTTCGCCTTGCCCGCACGACGACGACCTATCGGAGATTGCCTTCTTTTCCCCGCTGAGACGCATAGTCGCTCCTCCACACAAGTGCTTCTCGGTTCCGAAGCGGTCATAGAGGACCTTGCACTTGGGGCTCCCCAATATCTGCGTTGTCGGGACCCCGCATACGCGGGGACCGCCTCTGCGGTGAGGGGTTGCCCCTCGCGGGCCTGGGACTACCCCCGCATCCGCGGGGACCACGAGTGGCGTTTCGGGATCATGGCCGCCGTCACGGGACCACCCCCGCACCCGCGGGACGCTCGCAGCGTAGCCCATGACAGAGCCCCGTCGCCCTGGTGGAGGGTGACGGGGCTGTCCGTCCCTTGCCCCCTCACCGATGGAGGGGGCGAGTAGCGGCTACGCGGAGAGTTCGCCGGCCTTGACGCTGCCAACGAACTCCGACCAGGCGGCCGGGGCGATCGTGAGTACGGGACCGCGCGGGTCCTTGGAGTCGCGGACGGGGACGACGCCGCGCGAGACGGCGAGGTTGGCGGCGACCTCAACGCACTGGCCGCCGTTCTCGCTGAATGAGGACTTGATCCAACGTGGGGTATCGGTCGTGGTCGTCACGGGGTGCCCTTTCGTAACTGGCTGATCATGGCCACGGATGCCGCTCGCGGCAGTGCTTCGGCCTGTAGTTGATGGTAGTCCGCCAGGATCGGCAGCACTGATGCACTGTCCCGCTCAAGATGGCCTCGATTGGCGGACTCGGCGTACGACATGAGCGACCGTTCCGGCATCGTGAGCACGGTTACCGGCAACGTCATCGGACGACGAACTCCGATGCCGAACGGAGCGACTTGAAGCACGGTGTTCGGCAGCTCTGCAAACTCCACCAGGCGCGTGAACTGCGCGTCCATAAGGGCGCTGTCGCCGATGGGACGGAGCAGGCAGCTTTCATCGAGCACCACGAAGACCAACGGCGGAGGTGTTCGTGCGAGCGACGCTTGACGCTGCTTAGCCAGCGCAATCCGTTCGTCGGCCTGCTCCCGCGAGGCGACACCCCGTTTAACGGTGCTGTCTCCAAGCGCTGATGCGTACTCCTGCGTCTGGAGCAGGCCAGGTATGACACCGACTTCATAGAGCCTGATCTCTGCCGCGCGCGCCTCGTGAGTGACGTACTCCGGGAAACCTTCCAGCAGCGCCGTTTGCCGAAGGGCCCGGCTCTGGCGTTCGAACCTATCTCCGGTCCCGAACACCTTGTCGACAGTCTTCGCAAATCGTTGAGTTGGCGGGCGACGACCAGTTTCGACGGCAGAAATGTGCGCTCCGGAGCACCCCATGCGCTCCCCTAACTCGTCCTGCGTCCAGCCCCGCTCGTCCCGCAACGTGCGTAAACGCTGTCCGAACGCGGCACCAGGCGATTTTTCGGGGTCCAGTTCCTTGCGGTTCACCATGTAGGGGCTCAATCCTCCAATCGTTCTTCGTAAGTTGATGACATCGCGACTGTAGGCCACTCTGAGTCGCCCGGTAGTGGCGTCGTTACGGAGAGGAGCAAACCTTGCCCCGGAGGTGCAGCCCCCACGAACCACAACTCACGGCGGAAGACAATGAGTTGACCGCTCTGATAGATGCCGGCGGGTTCTGGCGACTGGCCCCGGATTGGGTACCGCGTACCGGTTACGCCACGCCAACCAGGGACGTACTCAAGGATGTTGAAGCCGGACTGCGAAGGCGGCTGACCGATGAGTGATGACAAGATCCCGGCGGTGCGCATCTCGGGCACCGGGCTTGCCCCCGTGGACGGCTGCCGCATCTGCTACGCGGCCGTACAGGGCCGGGCCGCAGCGTGGAAGCGGGGCGACAACCGAGGTGTCCAGAACTACAACGAAATGATCTGGCAGCACCCCCACCAGCGCGCCACGGACCGGCGGGGGACGACATGAGCCCGGACGTGCCCGAGCGATCCGCGTTGACATGGCCGCTGTGCGACTGCCCCCGGTCCGACTGTCCCTATCGCAAGGAAACCGTCCGGGACGGGCTGACGTGCAGCACGCCGGTTTACGCCACGGACAGCCCGACACTCACCCGGCTGCGGGCGCGCGTGCACGAGGACTACCAGCGGCGACAGCGGTTCGGTCCCCTGGGGCGGACGCTGTGACGGTACAGGGGTCCGCTACAGCGGCACGGGGCACGCGCCGGCACGCAGCACCGAGAAGGCCGCCGTTCCCGGTGCGGGTGGTCCGCAAGTTCGGATGGGCCGTGTTTGTCTCCGTGGTCCTCCTGTTCTGCTTCGGCATGCTCGCCCTGGCCGCATCCGGCCGCCTATGAGACTCCGCCCCTGCCGGACGAAACCGAATTCGAGGCCCCTCCGCTTTGATTCGGAACTCCGACAGGGGCGGGCTACACCCCCGCCCGGCTGAAAGGACGGACAGCGACAGCCGGGCGGGGCCACATCAGAGAAGCCGAGGAGCCCGACCGTGCGACGTAGACGGAAATTGGTTATAGCAGCACGCGAAGCTGTGCTAGCCGATCAGCTCTACGTCATGCGGCGCTATGCGTCCGGCGAATCCGTAGCCAAGATAGATAGCCGCTACGGAGCGGGTGAACGCTGGCTCGCGCGGCGGCTCCGCAAATGGAAGGCGCCATGCCTGACGAGTACACCGAAGACATCTTTGACCTGGTAGGCGCCATTCGTACCACTGCGCCCACCACCACCCCCACGGAGGACATGGGGGATGACAGCGCAGAACCCGCCGCAGACGAATAGGGCAGGAAAGGCACCTTGGTGAAAATCGGATCTCTCGGTCTATGGGCCGTAGCGGCAGTGGGCGTCTGGCACGTGACGCAAACCGCGAAGCAGCACCGGCAACGGGTCGCCATCGACACACAGATCATCGTGCAGGAACTTGTTCAGTCTCAGGAGGAGTTCCCGGAGTACCGGGAAATGTGGAGTGTGCACGAGAGTCTGCCCGAAGATGAGCGCAGGCTCATGCTCCACTGCAATCGCTGGGTCAATCTCTGGGCGCTCGAATTCCGCGTAGGCGTAATGTCGCAGAACTCTCTTCGGGTGCACCTGAAAGACTTCATGCGTCGCAGCGCCGGACTCCTTTACTGGGAACGCGTGTCCCAGCATCGCGACGATGACGCAAGGGACAAGGTCGATCGCGAATTCAACCGGATCGCTAACCAGGCATACGCCGACTCGGCAGGACCCGCTGAACAGCATCTGACGAAGACTCCGCCCCTCCGGATGAACTCCCTATTCCATCCCTATGAAATAGGGGGCACGGTAGAGGGCGGGCACCACCCCGGCTGTCCGCAGGTTGTGACGGTTAGCAGGCGGCCGGGCAGCAACCGGAGTTATGTGGAAAGGAGTTGAGAATGAAGGACGACAAGACCATCGGAATCCCGACCTAGCGGTACACGCGTTCGGCTGTTCTGGTGCGACAGCGGACCGCCGGGCGACTCTGTAAGAGCACGATTGGACCAGCCACCACAGGAGGAACGCAGTATGAGCACGACAACTGCTACGCCCGCCGTCCCGTTCGGGGTCCGGCACCTGGTGTCACCGGCTCCGACGAACACCGAAGCGCCCGTCATCACGTACAGCGATGCGCTTCAGCTCAACGTCTCCGCCGAGGGCAACCCGTGGCACGCCATCACGGCCGAGATGCCCGAGACGCAGACCGAGACCAGCAACGGCGACGGCTCGGGCCCCGGCTCCGACTCCGGAACCGACCTGTACTGACATGCAATCCATCCTCATCCTGACCGGCCGGGACGACCTCACGGCCGACGCAGTGGTTGAGGAGCTGGTGAAACGCGGTGAACAGGTCGTCAGGTTCGATACTGCCGACTTCCCGACCGCTTCCCGTCTGGCCGTCTCCCTCACCGGGGACGGCTGGACGGGTTCCCTCGCCGGCTCCCGTACGGTCCGTCTGGAATCCGTCAAGTCGGTGTGGTGGCGACGCCCCAACGAGTTCCGGACCCCCGACGACTGGCCCGGACACGCTCGCGCCCTCGCGGTCTCGGAAGCGCGCTCGGGACTGCTCGGCGTGCTCGGGTCGTTGCCTGTCCGGTGGGTCAACCATCCGAGCAAGGATGCCGCCGCGAACTACAAGCCCGTTCAACTCGCGGTCGCTGCTCGCTGCGGGTTGGACGTACCCCGCTCCGTGATCACGTCGGACCTCGCGCACGCACGTACGTTCATGGGCGACGACACGGTTGTCTACAAGGGGCTCGGCGGTGGCGTGCTTGGCCCCGAAGGGAAGCGGCAGTTCCTCCCCGTGGCACTCGTCTCCGCGGACCAGGTGGACGACGGAGTGAGCGGCACCGCCCACCTGTTCCAAGAGCGCGTGGCCAAGGCGTATGAAGTGCGCTTGACCGTGATCGGGGGCCATATGTTCCCCGTCGCCATCCACACGGACAGCGAAGCCGCACAGCTCGACTGGCGGACGGACTACCGGTCCCATACATACGAGGTGGTGGACATGCCGTCGCAGGTGGAGAAGGGGGTCCGCCGGCTCATGGACGAACTCGGCCTGTTCTTCGGCGCGCTGGACTTCGCCGTCACCCCGGACGGCCGTTGGGTCTTCTTCGAAGTGAACCCCAATGGTCAGTGGCATTGGCTCGCTGTCAAAGCCGGGGTGCCGCTTGTTGAAGCCATGGCAGACGCACTACAAGGAGAGACCGCATGACCGAAGCGCCCGCATGGGCCAACGCCGCTCACGCGCTCGCCGACAAGGTGACCGCGAACGCGCCCGGATGGCATGAAGCCGTCAGCAACACCCCCCGTCACAAGCTCGTCCCGCGCTGGTGGCAGCGCATCCCGAACAGCCCGACCCAGGAATGGGAGTTGGTAGACCTCGCCGAGGACTCCCCGGAGCGGCTGCACGCCGCGTACACGGACGAAACGCTGGTGACCCGCGTCGGCCCCACGCACGCCGGGACGTGGACCCGTACCTGGTCGAGGCCGCCCGTACGCGCCTCGCCGAGTTCGGGCGCACGCCGCGCTTGGCAGCCGTCGACGCCACCGGGGAACTCCCCGATACCGAGTACGACCGCATCATGGCGACCGTTTCCGTACGGCCCGTCCCTGCGTCGTGGCTCCGCGCGCTGCGTCCCGGCGGAAGGCTGGTCACGACGATTGCCCACACCGCACTGCTGATCACGGCAGACATGGGACCGGACGGCATCGCACGCGGCACCGTCCAGCCCGACCCGGCCACATTCATGGAGACCCGGCAGGAAGCGGACTACCCGGCGAAGCTGAACGACGTGTTCGTGACTGCCCGCGTACGGGAGGGCGAGGACGTGCGGCCCCCCGAGGGATCCATTCCCGACCTGTGGCAGGAATGGCCGCTCCGGTGGCTGTTCGAGCTGGACACGCCCGGGGTCGAGACCCGCGCGGCTACCTACCCGGACGACGGGCGGCGCGTGGTGTGGTTGCTCGCTGCGGACGGGGCATGGGCCCGAGCCGAGGACGGAACGTCGCCCCTGGTGCACCAGGGCGGCCCCCGCCGACTGTGGGATGAGCTGGAACGTGTCCGCAGTAGGTGGGAGGAGAACAACAGGTTCTCTCTGCACTCGATGCGCGCGGAACTCTCCCCCGACGGCAGCCACCTGCTGACCCCCGACGATTCATGGCGCTTCACCATCTGACGCCCGATGGCTGCCGCCCCGTCCGGTGCCGTTCCGTTCAAGCACAGCGGGCGGGGCTTCGGCCTGCGTTGGTGCCAGGGAGCACCCCCGCATCCGCGGGGACCACGCTGTCCCGGCTGCGCCGGCCCCGGGTAACTCCGGACCACCCCCGCACCCGCGGGGACCACCCCCGCACCCGCGGGGACCACCCCATGAGTGAAGTAGGCCGCCGACGAGGTGCCCGTGGCGCGGGTCCTTTTCCGACGGCCCCTTCCCGAACGGAACGGGCGAGTTTCCCCGCATTCCGCTCTCCAGTGATCACGTCCGTTTAACAGCGGTGGGCCGTCCAGCGTGAATGTCTTCATGACAGCGGCGGCAGATCACCAAGGTTTTTCGCCGTCGCATGGCCATGAGGTGAACCCACGCGGGTTTCTCCCGCCGCCCTGGCCGGTTGAGATCAGCGAGCTTCCGGACGTGGTGCACTTCCAACTGCGTCCGGGATTCACAGATTTCACAGCATTCCGCGAGGAGCCGGTGGATCAACTCGTTGCGTTTGCTGCTGGCCATGACGGGCTTGAGATCGGTGAGGGTCGCTGTACGCTGTCGTTTGAGCGGGATCCCGCCGAAGCGGGCGACCAGCGGCTTCCTCCCTCGATCACGTTCAACCGTGACCTGGAAACATGTGCGCGGCCCGTCTGGCGTCTCGATCAGTCTCTTGTACTTTCGAGCCGTCTTCGTGACCGTGCTGCGGTGTTTCCCGGCCAGGGTCTTCAGCATCGAAGTCTCCATGACCCATCGGAGCCTGCCCAGGCGAAAGACGTCCTGGGCCAGGAGGTAGTACTGAACGACACCTTGAAACTCGGACTGGTACTTCGCGACGATGGTGAAGTCATCGTCACGCATAACCGAGCCTCTCAGCGCCGGTTTTCCCTTGCTCATGTAGAGCGCACATCGCTGCCTGATCGCCTGCCTGGGTACGAACAGCCCAATGGAACCATTGACTGCCCGGCGATTCCGGGTGATCTTGTCATTGGCGTACTGGGACTTGATGTCGTAGCCGAGGAAGTGCGCCGCCTGGCTGGTGGCGTGTGTAATCAACGTCTTGGGTTCGGAGAGTTCCAGCTTGAGTTCCTCTCGCAGGAACCTCCGGATCTTCGACTTGATCTCCTCTGCCTCGTGCCTGGGCCCGGCGAACCCCAGCAGCCAGTCGTCGGCATAGCGGACATACCGAAGCCGCCGGTAGTCCGGATCGTTGGGGTCTTGGCTCGGCAGGGCTCGGCGGCGAGGCTCAAGCTCCCGCACCGATTTCCGACAACCGCGCCGTCTCGCCCCTTGGATCCAGTGCTCCAGCCGTCGGTACGCCCGGTTCGGCTGTCGACGCCGGCCGTGGTTGTATTCGGGCAGCAACGACTGTTCAACGAACTGGTCGAGCCGGTCAAGGTAGATGTTCGACAGGATCGGACTGGCCACGCCACCCTGCGGAGCACCGCTGAGTGTCGCATTCCAGCGCCAGTCCTCCAGATACCCAGCCTTGAGCATGTGCCCGATCAGCCGGAGGAAACGGCCGTCGTGGACTTTCTCCGACAGGATCGACAGCATGACGCCATGGTCAAGGCTGCCGAAGCAGTCGGAGATATCGCCCTCGACGAACCAATGGGTTCCCGTCCAGTACCGTTCCACCTCGCTCAGCGCGGTGTGACAGCCCCGGCCGGGACGGAAGCCATGGGAATGGTCGGAGAACTGGACGTCGTAGTACGCCTCAAGGAGCAGGCGAACCACTTCGGCCACGAGCTTGTCCGACCAAGTCGGCAATCCTAGCGGGCGCTTCTTGGCTGACCCTTTCTTCTCGATATAGACACGCCGTGCCGGAGACCACCGATAACGCTCATTGCGCAGCGATTCGATGATCTTCTGGATCTTCTCCAGGGACATGCCGTCCACGGTTTCCCCTGTGGCCCCGGGAGTCATCGCACCCTTGTTGGCGTAGATGCGCCCGTAAGCCAGCAGGAACAACTCCGTGCTGAATAACTGCCGGTACAGCCTTTCAACCGGCAGACCTCTCTCACCGCGCTTGCGGAGGACGCTCAGCACCGTTTCAGCGCTCTGCATTGCGCATGCTTCCCTTCGCCGAACATCTCGATCACCTGGTGCCCTTCGCCCTGTGGTCCCGGCTTTCCCGGCCTCCTTGGCAGGTCGTTACTCCTGCGACTACTACGACACCTCCGTCGCCATAGGGCTCGCGCCCCGTAGGCGATCCCGTGGTACGTCTCCGTTGTACGTATCGAGCACGACGTAGGCCGCCCACTCATCTCCTTAACCACCCTCGTTGGGCGGCGTTTCGCGTCATGGAGGTTGCCTCGGCTTCACGGTTCACGGCCGGGCATGACGCGACGTCGGTTTCAGACGTCATTCCGACGGGTGCGCACTTTCACCACCGGAGATTGGGCTTCAAGCAATCCAGCCTTGGCCTTATCGTGCGGGTCTTGCGGCACCCCGCCCTGGACGCCTCCAGACGGCCGCCGCTTCCCTGGCATGCTCTTGTCCCCTCGCGCTTTCGCGTCCAGGTAAGTCAGGTGACCCAGAAACATTCCTCCAAGTTCCTCCCGATTGAGTCGGGGATACAACGAAGCGCCTCACGGCGCACGCCGTGCTTGCGTAGCTTCATGATGGGGACCACCCCCGCACCCGCGGGGACCACCGAACCCCTCCCCGGCCCCGGGTGTTGCTGTTGGGACCACCCCCGCACCCGCGGGGACCACACGATCAGCAGGGCAATGGCGCCCATCCCCACGGGACCACCCCCGCACCCGCGGGGACCACTACACCGTGCTGCCTGATGGGTCCTGGGTCACGGGACCACCCCCGCACCCGCGGGGACCACCCTGGTGCCCACCGGTGGGTGTCCTACTGGGCGGGACCACCCCCGTACCCGCGGGGACCACTGAATCGTCTGAACTCGCCCCGGCCACCATCGCGGGACCACCCCCGCACCCGCGGGGACCACCACGCGGCGGCCGCGATCGCGGCTGCCGGGATGGGACCACCCCCGCACCCGCGGGGACCACAAACCGGAACCGCGGGATCTGGTCTGAGTTCAGGGACCACCCCCGCACCCGCGGGGACCACCGAGGTCCTCGAAGCCGGTGGGGACGCCGGTGGGGACCACCCCCGCACCCGCGGGGACCACGTCTCCGGGTGGAGATCGGCGGCCTCGACTTCGGGACCACCCCCGCACCCGCGGGGACCACTCCGGCCGCGGAGCGCGCTCGCGCGGGGCAGTGGGACCACCCCCGCACCCGCGGGGACCACGTGGTGGTGGGGCGCGCCATGGCCATGGCCATGGGACCACCCCCGCACCCGCGGGGACCACATGGTCTTCTTGGGGCCGTCCTGGTCGGCCTTGGGACCACCCCCGCACCCGCGGGGACCACCCGAGAGCAGCAGTCAGTGCGCCACCCGCAGCCGGGACCACCCCCGCACCCGCGGGGACCACCCCTCCACCAGGAGCGCGATCTCGGCGGTGGCGGGACCACCCCCGCACCCGCGGGGACCACAACCGGATCCACGGGTGTGTGTCGCGCTCGGGGGGACCACCCCCGCACCCGCGGGGACCACGTCGAGTCGGCCGGCCCCGGCGAGGGCCGCCAGGGACCACCCCCGCACCCGCGGGGACCACTCGGTGTCGCAGTCGATGACGGCGAGCGGGCCGGGACCACCCCCGCACCCGCGGGGACCACCCAGATCACCCCGGGCGCGGGGGAGGCCCTCGGGGACCACCCCCGCACCCGCGGGGACCACGGCGAGCGCGCCGGGTCCTCGATATACGGGTCGGGACCACCCCCGCACCCGCGGGGACCACCCGAGCGCCGTGCCGCCAATTGGCGGCGAACCGGGACCACCCCCGCACCCGCGGGGACCACCCTCGGTCAGACAAGCACGCCGAGCCCGGCGAGGGACCACCCCCGCACCCGCGGGGACCACGTCGCTCAAGCCCGCCGGTCGGGATCCTGGGCGGGACCACCCCCGCACCCGCGGGGACCACGGACGGCATTGAGCACCTGGCCGAGGCTGTGCGGGACCACCCCCGCACCCGCGGGGACCACCCGATGTTCCACATGACCTCACCCGAGTAACCGGGACCACCCCCGCACCCGCGGGGACCACATCAGGGACCCGGAGCTGACGCCGGGACGCCTGGGACCACCCCCGCACCCGCGGGGACCACTCACGGTCTACGCCACGTATTCTTCGCTTCGGGGGACCACCCCCGCACCCGCGGGGACCACGCCTGCGCGTCGCACTGCGCGGCCCTGGACTCGGGACCACCCCCGCACCCGCGGGGACCACCCTCCCGATCAGCCTGGGACCACCCCCGCACCCGCGGGGACCACTCACATCGTCAATTCGAGCTGCTGCACAGCCTGGGACCACCCCCGCACCCGCGGGGACCACTCGCTCTGGAAGATTCCCGCACTGCCGCCTTGGGACCACCCCCGCACCCGCGGGGACCACGACGACATCGGCGGGCTGTTCAGCTGCGACGCGGGACCACCCCCGCACCCGCGGGGACCACACCAGCCCGCAGCCGGGTGAACGCCCCGCGTGGGGACCACCCCCGCACCCGCGGGGACCACGTGGCTTTATCGACGACTCGCCGACAGCACTTGGGACCACCCCCGCACCCGCGGGGACCACTCGTAGCAGCGGACGCTGCACGCGGTGCCCAGGGGACCACCCCCGCACCCGCGGGGACCACGCCGAGACCTTCGGCACTCAGCCGGACGCCAAGGGACCACCCCCGCACCCGCGGGGACCACGCCTGGCGGCCCTCGGCGGTGCGCAGCGCCGGGGGACCACCCCCGCACCCGCGGGGACCACCGCGGCGCCTGCAAGCTGCTGTTCGCCGCTCAGGGACCACCCCCGCACCCGCGGGGACCACACCGACTGTCAGCCGCCGCCCCTCCGCCTCCGGGGACCACCCCCGCACCCGCGGGGACCACAAGCCCTGACCTGGCCTTTCAACCAGCAACGCGGCCGTTTTTACTCACTTCCGCAGATTCCGACATACCCCCCACCTCCTCACCTCGCGGACAACGAGGAAAGCGCGCCCCCCACAACCCTCCCCCAGCCCGACACCTAGCCCTCCTACCGCCCCCCATACTTCCGCCTCTTGGACGCCTTGCTCCAGCCCTGGCGTGGAACATCCGGCGTCGGCCCATCCGATGCCCGTGGCGCCGGGCGTTGAGTCTTCGGGGACGGGCGGTGGATCAATGTCAGGCCCTCGTGGTCGGTGGGGTGCCATGAGTGGTCGTGGGTTTCGAATGTGTAGCCCTGTTCGTTGTTGGTCTGGTAGGCGAGCAGGGCGCGGCCCTGGCCCGCGTATTGGCGGACTTCCTTCCACAGGGACTCGCGGATGCGGGTGGAGGGGGCGCCGAGGAAGACGCCCGGGGAGATCTCCAGGAGCCAGCGGGTGAGCAGACCGCGCAGGGCGACCGGGCAGTTGGTGAGGACGATGACGGTCACCAGATGATCTCGTCGCCGTAGTTGCGGCCACCCTCGACGTGTCGGTCGCCGTCGGACTGAAGGGTCATGCGGTCCTGGGACGGGTCGGCCGTGTCGCGCGTCCCGTCGTAGGAGAGCAGGTCCTTGATGTCCCGGACGCAGCGGTCGAGCAGGCCGGTCTCGTTGATGCGGTCCCGGAGCATGCGGCGGGTACGCGCCGCGACGTCCTCCACGCCCTCCGCCGCCGCGTCGAACGCTGCCGGGATGGCGATCTCGGTCTTGTACAGGTCGGCCACGTCGAGGACGAACGACCGCTCGTGGCCGGAGTGGACGAAGCCCAGACCGGGGGAACAGCCGAGGGCCGCGACAACGGCGTGGGCGATTCCGTACATGCACTGTGCCGCCGCGGTGACGCCCTGGTTCGGTGCGTCGCCGGCCGAGAAGTCGTCGCGGTGGTACTCGCGGCGGCGCCAGGGAACTCCGGTGCGGGCCGACTCGTGCCGGTAGCAGTCCTTCAGACGCCGGCCCTCCATGAGGAGGAGGTCCTGCCGAGTACGGCCGGCGGGGTCCTCGTCCGGGAAGCGCAGGCGGTACATGGCGCGGGCCACCTCCAGCCGGGTGCGCCGGTTCGCCCACGCGGTGGCCTGGGCCTCGACCAGGCCCGACGAGCGGGTCAGCGCCCGGCCACCCGCGTAGTAGCGCACCCCGTGCTCGCCGACCCACGCCACACCCGCGCCGGAGTCACCGAGGACGGCCATCGCCTGGTGGGTGATACGAGTCCCAGGGCCGAGCAGGAGTGTGCCGATGGTGGCGGACGGGATGTGCGTGACTCCGTCCGCGTCCTCCGCCGTGATCGCGTGGGAGTCGCGATGGACGGTGCACCGCTCCAGATAGACGAAGGAGAGACGGTCGCCGATCCGGGCGAGGTCACGGGGCGAGGAGGCACCCCGACGGTTGACGGTGCTCATCGGTCACCGCACCGGGGCGAGCGTCATCAGACCGCAGCCGTACGCCTTGGCCTTGCCCAGGCCGTGGGTGAGCGTGCGGCGGAAGGTGTCGGGGTCCGTGATGCGGAGCCGGCCGTCGAAGGTGACCTTGGTGAAGCGGACGTCCTCGCGACCGGACTTCGACGGGGGCCTGCGGAACTGCAAGGGGCGCTGGTCGCGGACGATCAGTTCATGCTCGTCGCCCCGTTCCAGGAGCCGGCGTTCCACCGGTTTCCGTACCACCTCGAATCCCGCGCGCTGCTGCCGCTCCAGCAGCCACCGCGCCTGGTGGTACGGGGTCTGGTGGGCGGCCCGCTTGGTGCGCGCGCCCTCCTTGTCGTCCGGGTGGCGGATGTGGTGCAGGGGGTTCGCCGTGAGCCGGAATCCCCAGGTGTCTCCCTTGGCGAGTGCGGTGAGGAACGTGCCGTAGGCGAACGTCGTCCAGCCGGGGCCGTCCGCGGCCGGCCAGCCTGCCTGCTCGACCAGATGGGTCAGGTCGGGGCGGGCCGGACCGGCGATGAACAGCAGGGTCTCGGCGGGTGAGTTGCGGTCGACTCGCCACAGTACCCGGGGGCCCGATCCGTCCCGGGGCGGGGGCGTGGAGAAGGACATGTTCACCGCGCCGTGCACGAGGTGGGGGGAGCCGAGCAGCCGCCGGGCCTCGGATCGCGCGGTGTTGACGCGGAAGCGGGTCAGGTACATCAGGTGGTCCTCGGTGCGGCGGGCAGCAGCACGGTGGTCGGATCGTGGAATGGTGGCGGGGACGAGGGTGCGGGTGGTGATGACGGGGGCGGTGTTGTCTGCGTTCCGCGGATGCCGCGCAGTCCGTACTGGCGATGGCGCGGGTCGAAACTGAGCGGGAGGTCGCGCAGTGTGGTGTCCGGGGTTTCGTCGGCGGGGCAGTCGAGCAGCAGCTCCAGCTGCGGCGGGCCCTGGTGTGAACCATGGCCATTGCGCCAGGAGTTGGTGTATCGCTTCCGGTGCCGCGCGGATGCCTCCCATGCCGCTTCCCGCAAGGCGGCTTCGAGGGTGGTGTTCAGCGGCTCCGATATCGTCACCGGCTGCGCGGGGGGACAGGAGCGGCGTCCGAGATAGGGCAGGAAGACCGGCTCCAACAGAGCTTCGTACAGCGTGTGGAGAAGGCTGGGATCACCCGCCACGCCCGCCACGAAGACCGCGTCCGCGAGATAGAAGCGTTCCGACAACGGCATGGCCTTGCCCGAGTCGGCGTGGTGCGCGGTCTGGAAATCGCGGAGCCGGACACCGGGCTGATCGATCCGTACGCCGAACTCCAGAGCCGCCAGGTCGGAGAGGTCCGCGTCCCGGGCACGGCCCTGGGCCGCGGCTAGCAGTCCGAGGACGCCGCTCTTCGTGGGCGCGTTCTCGGTGGTGCGGCGGGTGAAGCGGGCCGCGGACCCCCACGCCTGGAGGGGCCCCGCGAGCCGCAGCAGCAGCACGCTCATGCCTCGGGCTCCAGCCGGGCGGCCACGGCGTCCCCCACGGCCGCCACCAGGCCGGGCAGCGTCACCTCGGTGCCGAGGGCGGCGAGCGCCTCGGTCTCCTCGCCGACCCGCAGCACCCAGCTCTGCCCGCCGGCGGTGAGCCCGTACTTGCTCTCCAGATCGGGTACGTGCTTCGCGAGCTGTTCGCAGCTCTGCCGCAGGAAGCCGCCCGCCTCGCCTGCCGCTACCGGCTCCTCGAACGCGGCGACGAAGCTGATCGGACGCCGGGAACGGAGCTTGACGACCACCGCGGCGGGCAGTGTGTGGTTGCCGAAGGTGTTGATCTTTCCGGTGGGCAGCGAGGTGATGAAACCTTCGAGGAAGGCGGCCACGGCACGCCGGGTGGGTTCGGCGGACGACCGGTCCTCGCGCAGGCCGGCGCCGAGGTTCTCCTGGAGCCGGTCGACGTCGACCGCGGCGTAGCGGTAGAGGGTCGCCGAGTTGAAATCAACGGAGCCGATCATGCCGGCGCCCATTTCGGCGTCGGTGTTCCTGTCGTCGACGGCGGTGAAGTAGTCCGACTCCACTTCCACCGGGTGAACGCTCAGTGCGTGCGCCACCTGGGCGGCCGCATCCACATTGAGGTCGGTCGAGTCGGCGACCATACGGCCGAAAAGGGCGATGTCCACCGAGTGCCCGGTGTCGGCCAACTGCCGGGCGCGCGCCTTGTTCTCCTTTACCTTGAGGAACTCCTTGAGTGAATTGAGGTCTCCGTCCTCTGCGCCCTCGACCGCCAGTCCGGCGAGAGCGTTGATCTGGCGCCCGCTCAGGAACATCAAATACGCGGATTCAGGAGCGGTTTCGCTCTCCCCGCCTTCCTTTTCCTTGTCCTTGGTCTTGCGCTTGGGGACCTCGATCTTGGAGCCGGTCGCCGCGCGCATGGTCTCCGCGGCGAGCTCCCACGCCGCGGTCTTGGACAGCGACGGGTCGAGGGCGGTAATGCGCTCGGCCAGTACCTCGGCGACCTTCTTCGTCCGGACACCCAGCTCGGATGTGTCGAGCAGGTCGACGAACGCCCGGCGCGTGGCGCGTTTCCACGCCTGACTGGAGACGCGGGCCCGCCGCACACCGCCGTAGACGGCCGATTTGGGAGTTCCGGTGTCGTCCCGGTTGAGGTTGCTCGGCGGAACGGTCTGGAGGATATGGATATCGAGAATGGTCCTGGTCACGAACGCTCAGTTCCTTTTCGCGGTCAGTGCGGGAGATAAAGAATTCATGGTCGGTGGGGGAGTTCACTCCCCGGGGCCGTAGTCGTCGTCTTCCCCGTCAGGGTCCAAGGACGGGTCGATGACGTCGTTTCGGCCTTCCTTGCCAGGTGACGCGCTTTTGCCGGTGCGCGGCGCGAGATGGAATTCCCGGCCCCACTCCCGCCGTACGGCGGCGCGTTCCGTCCGCGATTGCCAGCGGTAGAGCTGGTCGGCCAGTCGCCCGTAGTCGAGCGGCACCTGCGCGCCCCGGAGCAGCAGGACGATTTCCCGTAGCCGTACGGCAATCGATTCGATCGATTCGGCGGTACCGACACGGACGAGCCGTTTGCGGAGCGGGTCGTTCAGTTCGTCGTCAGGGCCGGCCCCGCTCTTCTCCTGCATGAGGGTGCGGACCGCGCGTCCCAAGGTCCACTTGGGGCGGTGCATATCGCCGTCCCGGACGGACTGCTGGTGGAGGGCCCAGAGCGTCACGGCCAGATATACCGCCTCTTCGGCATGCTCACGGCGTACGGGGGTCCGGCCGTCCGCGAGGATGTCGGCCAGCTCCTCCAGCCCGCCGAGCCCCCAGTGGTCCTGGACCGTGTGTGCGGTCCGTCCGGCACCGCGCCGCAGCCTGGCGAGGTTCGACACGGCGGCGGGGTTGTCCTGGCGGTACTGGTGCTGGAGCCGCAGGATGCAGCGGGCGGTGGCCTGTCCGGCCGGAGCGAGGGAACGGCGGGGGGCGGACGGGGCGGAACCGGCCGGCCGCGCGGGTTCGGGCCGTTGAGCGGTGCTGGTCATACGGGAGGCTCCGGGGGGTTCTCGTCGGGGTGGGTGTCCGGGGGCTCTGCGGACGGCGGGTCCGGGGGCGAGTCCGGTGAGACGGCCTCCTGTCCCGGGGAACGCCCCGAAGGCTGTTCCGGAGAAGGCCCCTGCGGCTGCTCCCGAGGGCGTGGTTCCGCTGTTGGCAGCACCTTGTTCAGGCGGCTCCGGAACCACAGGTCGGCGCGGGAGTCATCGACCCACCGTCTGCCGATTCCGGGTACCTCGGTGATCCGCCCCTCCGCGGCGGCCGGTCCCGCGGTGTCGAGCAGCTGCCGGCCGAGACCGCGGATGACGCGGTGCGCGGTGGTCCGCCATTCGGCCCGAGCCGCATCCGGGTCGGCATGCTCTCCCAGTGCCCGCAGCCACTGCCGGTACGGACCGTCGAGTGCCCCGAACCCCAGGTCCCGGGCGGCCGCAGTGGCCGGGGATGGCTCCGAGCCGGTGGCGCGCGCCAGATTGCCCGCGAGATGTCCCAGCGCGGTCACCCCCTGTTCGGCGTCCGCGACCGCGGCGACCGCCGTCGCGCCGTAGACCGGGTGCTCCTCGTGGAGCAGTACGACAGGCAGTGTGACCCCGTCGTCGACCACCTCGTCCACCACGGACTGCTGGGTCCCGTACACCGCCCCGATGAGGCGGGTACGGATGAGCGAGTCCTCGGGGAGCACCCCCTCGGTGGTGAGCAGGGCGAGCCACTTCACCACGCCCGGCGGCAGGCTCTGCGCGGTCCCCCGCCCGGTATCGCCGGTGTCCGACTGCTGGGCGAAGAGCAGGCTCGCCAGGCCCCGCCAGGCGGCGCGGGCGGGATCATGCTGCTGCGGCAGGTAGACCAAGGGACGTCCCTGCTTCTTCTCCTGCGCCGGGCTGCGCCGCCAGCCCGTCATGGGCTCCGACATCCAGCGGTCGTGCGGGGCGAGCGGATCTCCGTAGCCGAGGACGACCCCGGTGACGGTGTCGTCCTCGGTGTGCAGCAGCAGGCGCCGGGACTGCCAGGTGTAGAGGTCACGCGGGCCGGTGGGACGGCGGATGGACGGGTCCGCCGGAGACGGTCCGGGACCGGGCGGATCGCGGCGCCAGGCCGGCAGATCCTGCTTCCGGTCCGTCGTCAGGATGTCCTCGTCCGTCGCGATCAGGTTCAGCAGCAGCGTGTCGCGCAGGGTGCGGCCCTCCGCGAGGACGCCGCCGAGATTGCCGGCCCAGCCGACGCCCTGCGGGTAGACCTTGCCGCCCTTGGCCCGATCGTCGCCCGTCATCCCGGACTTGATGCCGGACGGGTCGAAGGCGTGTGCGTGCACCAGCCACCGGGCCGCTTCGGCGAGACCTAGCCGGTCCACGCTGGGCCGGCGCATGGCGAAGAACGGTTCGCCGTTCGGCACGTCGGCGACGATGCGGTTCAGCGAGGCGACCTCGTTCTTCGCCGTATGCAACCCCGCCACCTGGAAGAACGGCCGCTCCGCGGCGAGTAGGTCGAACCTTTCGCGGTGCCGGTCGAGGTAGCCCGGTACGGCCGCGAAGGGGTCCGCCGACTCCCACAGTTCCTCCCAGTCCGCCAGCTCCACGGGCCCCTCCACCGCGTCGTGGAGGATCGCCAGCAGCAACCTGAACAGCGCGAATTCTTGCGTGGGCAGATCACCCACCAGGCGCCGCAGCTCGTCCGCCCGCGCGAAGACCTCCAGCAGCGACAGCTCCACCGTCGTCCCGTCCAGGCGCTGCGCCGGCAGCCAGGGCCGGGAGATCAGGTCGAACGAGGGGGACGGTAAGGGCGGCGGCGGGGGATTCAGCACCTTTGCCTCCTGTTCGCCGACAGGTGTCACCACGAGTCCGTCGGCACGGCTGTATCGGAGGTCGAAGCCTGACAGACGGGTCTGACAATCCTCGTCGAGAACCAGCAGCAACTCGCCTGCCAGCCAAGGACATTCCTTCACCTGCCAGGCCGGAACCAGGAATCTTTCCAGCTCTGCGATGGTCCGGTCGATCGCCCACGGCTTGGAGAACTGCCAGGGCAGGGTCAGCGCGCTCGCGGCGACGGCCTCGGCGGCCCGGCGCGTCGGCGGGGCATGCTCCGGCAGCGCCAGACCGCCCCGCCCGCCGTCCAGCCAGCCGACGGTGGTCAGCCCGCCGTCCTGCTGCCGTTGGACGACCAGGACCTCCAGGCTCTCGTCGCTGTCCCGTACCTGGGCCCGGCCGGTGCGGCTGTCGTCCACGTCTCCGGCGTTCGCGTCCAGCCAGCCGAATACCGGCCGCCCCGCCCGGCGTACGGGGCCGAGCCGGAACACCTCGGCGCGCTCCCGTTTCCCGGCGAGCCGGGTCAGATACGCGTGACGGCTGTCGGCCAGGTCGGTGGCCCAGTGCTCGGGGCCGACCGGCCCGTCCCCGTAGGCGCTCTGGACCAGTGGGCTGATGTGGTCCGGCAGTACGAGCGGCGCACCGTCCAGGTGCGGGCCGAGGACGGCGAGCGCCCGCAGCAGGGTGTGCGGCCCCTGGTAGACGCCGAGTGAGCCGGGTACGGGCCGGGGCGGGTCGGCCTGCCAGTCCACGCCGGTCACGAGGCAGCGGGCCTGCGCCAGCCGGACCGGGCGCGGGCGCGGATGGCGGTGCAGCCGTCCCATGCGCTGGAGGACGAGGTCCACCGGAGCCAGATCGGTGACCAGCAGATCGAAGTCGATGTCCAGCGACTGTTCGACCACCTGGCTGGCCACGACGATGTGCGGGCCGGCGGGGCGCTCGCCGCCGGGGCCGAAACGCGTCCGCAGTTCGGTGTCCTTGCGGGCCCGGTCGGCCGCCAGGAACCGGGAGTGCGCCACGGTCACCGCGTCCGCGCCGAAGTGGTCCCGCAGCCGCTCGGCCGCCTCCAGCACCCGGTCGACGGTATTGCGCACCACCAACGCGCAGCCCCCGTCGCGCAGTTCGTCGTCCAGCCGACGCACCAGGGAGGCCAGTTCGTCGTCCAGCCGCTCCAGCGCGACCTCGGTACGGCGTCCCGAGGCGGCCGGCGGCCGCGCCGCCAGAACCGGGGCGCCGGGTGCCACGGCGGTGATCAGCGGATAGGCGTCGTCGGGTACGTCCAGCGCATCACCGTCGTCCCCGCTCCTGGCGTGCCCGGCGTCGGCCTCCCCGGCGTACGCCGCGGCCAGCTCCCGCCGCCGGCCCGCGGGCAGGGTCGCGGAGAGCAGCACCACGGGCACCCGGTAGGCGGCCAGCCACTCCAGTACCCGGTCCAGATACGCGTTCATATAGGCGTCGTAGGCGTGGACTTCGTCGATGATGACGACCTTGCCCGCGACGGCGAGGTGCCGCAGCGCCAGATGCCGGCTCTTGAGTCCCGCGAAGAGCACCTGGTCGATGGTGCCCACGGCGAACGAGGCGAGCAGCGCCTTCTTCCGTCCCCGCAGCCACTGGTGCGCGTGCAGCCCGGCGGGACTGGAGCGCTGGGCCCGTCCGGGGGGCGGGACCGCGTCCGGGCTGTCCGGTTCGACCGCGGCGATCGTCCGGTGGCCGGCTCGCATCAGCCCTGCCCAGACCTCGTTGAGCGCGGACTTGGCGTGGGCCAGGACGACGGACCGGGGACCGTCCGAGGGCAGGTGCGCCAGCCAGTTCAGCAGGCGGGGGAACATGGCGTCTCCCGTGGCCCGGGTCGGCAGCGCCACCAGGCAGCCGCCGGCCCCGGTCCGGGCCGCCAGGATCTCCGCCGCCGCGAAGGCCGCCTCCGTCTTGCCCTCGCCCATGGGCGCTTCGATGATCAGCAGCCCGCCGGCGGGCAGCTGCCGCGCCATCCGTACGGCTGCCTCCTGCACCGGCCTGATCACCGCACCGTCCGGCAGATCGAACCGGGCCGTGAACAACTCGGCGGCGGTACCGGCTGGTTCGCCCGGCACCCAGGGCCCCGGCAGGTCGAGCCCTGCCCAGGCGGCCGCGAGACGCCGTGCCTCTCCGGACCCGTCCGGCTGTGACCACGAGGACGGGTCGTACGGAAACAACTCGGCCGAACTGGCTATCCAGTCGGAGACGATCACCACAGCGGTCAGCACCACCTGCACCGGTTGCGGCAGGCGCACGGACCGCCAGTGCGGGAACCGGTCCGCCACCCCGGCGGCCCGCGCGCAGGCATCCAGTAACTCGTACTGCACCGCACGCCAGTTGCTCTCGCTCGCCCCCGGGGTGCGGAGCAAGCGGGGATGCAGGCGGAGGTCATGGATCTGCTGGTGGTCCGGGGGCGTCCCGTGGTGCCCGCCGGCCACGACGGCGAACTGCCCGGAGGCCCTGCCGCTCCACCCGAATTGCTCGGCGAGCCACTCCTGGAGCAGCAGTTGACCGGCCAGTCCGTGCGGTGCCATGCGCCGATCGGTGCCGAACTGCTTCTGATACGGCATATCCAGGCCCGCTGCACGCATACGGTCCGAGAGGCCGTCCACCTGGCAGGCGAAGGCGGGCGAGCACTTACCTATGTCATGTACACACGCAAGGTAGACCGCGACCCGGCGCGCGTCGTCCGCCCCGCCCGGCAGCACCTCGGCGACGAGCGCCTTGACGTTGCCGGGAACCCACTCGTCCCACAATTTCCCCGCGACCGCAGCGCTGTCCGCCATGTGTCTCCACAATGGCAGCCATTCATCGGTCCGCCGCTCGTACTTGCCCCAGGCCAGGCGTGCGGCGACGGACAGGTGATCGAAGGGCGCCCCGGGCGCGGGGCGATCCTGATTCATAGGCGTATTGGACATGGTTGGGCCCCCGCCGGTGATCGGTGTTCCGAAAAAGAGCATTGTTCGAAAGAAGATGGCTGCAAGTGATCACATCTGCCCCGGGGTCAGGCGAGCGCTTCACTCGGCGCTCACCCCCACACCCCCTCGCGCGGTCGGCAGCCACCCCGACGGTGACTGCCGACCGGCGTCGTACCTGTGCCCGTATCCGTGCCCGCAGTGGTTCAGGTGTTACGAGTGTGTCGGCCGCAATGGGGCTGTGCTGCTCAGCTGCGGCACTTCCTCGCCCCGGGGACGACCAGTACCACCACCACGATCACTGCGATACCCCAGACCCACGGTGCGAGGGGTGAGGGCGTGAAGGGCCCTGCCGCGACCAGGGCCATGAGCAGCTGAAGGACGTCGGCGGAACGCCCGCCGTCCTGATCGTCGTGGGCGATGTTGCCTAACAAGATCTCTCCTTGGGTGCTGAGCACTGTGAGGATGCGGCCGGCGCCTTGCCCTCGCCGTGACGGATCGGCTGCCTTCGGGCGTGGTCGATCCGGCGCGAGGCTGCGATCCGCCCGTGCCGCTGCGTACTCATCAGACGGTAGGGGGTGGAGCGTTGGTCTGTCCTGGCTTTGGCTGAAGATCTTGGCGTCCCTGTTCGCTTAGCGATCTTCAAGTGCCTGGGTTCTTCGAAGTTCAGCAGTGGTCTCCCTAGTTGCGAAGGTTGAAGCCCTCAGGGAGAGAAGCCTCGTCGGCGGGGAGAAGCCCCGCAGGCGCGGGGATGACGTGTACCAGTGCTGGTGCACCACTGCCCGCCCTAAGGACCATCCCCGCATGCGCAGGGAGCAGGTTCGCTACCAACGTAAGTGAGCACGACGCCGGAGACCAGTCCGCTTGCGGTGCGAGGAGCGACCCCGCCGGGCGCACACAACGCCGCGCCCCCCGCAGCCGGCCCCCCCGCAAAGCTCAAAGCAGCGACCGCTCCGGCATCGGCTGTTCCACGCCGTTCAGCTCCAGGGTGGAGCGGGGGCCGGACGGGATGAGGTGTGGTTCGCGTACGCGGACCCGGAAGGGGCGGGCGGGTTCGTCGGGTAGTTCGCCGGTCAGGAGGGTCACGCCGGGGCCGTGTTCCTTCTGGTAGGCGACGACTTTGCCGTTGACCAGGAGCTCTATCTCTCCGTCGCTGCCGGGTCCGATGTTCACGGTGACCGAGTGGTCACCCAGGTCCAGGTGGAAGTGGTGGCTCCGGCCCGTGGCCATGACGCACCTCCCGTAGTGCTGTCCGTAGTGCCGTCCGTAGTGCCGTCTGTACGTTCAGCCCCCGATACGTCCAGCGTAGATACGTCCGGTCCGGATGGGGTGGGTTCCCGGGCGCGTGCGCAGGTGCCCAGGTGCGTACCCGGGCGTCTACCGACTCGCGTGGCGAGGTGCCGGAGCGGAGATCACCGACGTCGACGTGGCAGCGCGAAAAGCGGCGGGAAGCTGTGGAAAACGCCGGGATGCGGCGGAAAAGCGCTGGCCCGCCGGGCGCGGCACGGTTCCCAATGACGTCGGCCTACCGCCTGCGGCCGCGCGAGTGACAATTGTGGTGAGTGCCGTGCTGCCCGGTCCACGGAGTGCAGGTCGCGAGGTCCTGCTCGGAGGGGCCGGGCGCCGAGCGGGCGGGAGACGACGATGAACGGCTCGGTCCGTGTCGGACGTGTTGTCGGGGTGCCCCTGCGGATGCACTGGAGTGTGCCGCTGCTGGTGGTGCTGTTCGCGTACGGGCTCGGCCGGGAGACCCTGCCCCTGTGGACTCCGGGGCGCTCGGACGCCGTATACGCCCTCGCCGGTGTCGTGGGGGCCGTGCTGCTCATGGGCAGCCTGCTGCTCCACGAGACGGCGCACGCCGCGACCGCCCGCTGGAAGAAGATCGACGTCGAGGACGTGACGCTGTGGGCGCTGGGCGGGATGACGCGGATGGGGCGGCCGCAGACCGCCGCGGCGGCGTTCCTGGTGGCGGTCAGCGGGCCGCTCACCAGCCTGGTCATCGGGGGTGCCGCGGTCGGTGCGGCGATCGGGCTGCACGCGCTGTCCGGCTGGTCGGTGCCCGCCGTCGTCCTGGTGTGGCTCGGCTGGGCGAACCTGTTCCTGGGCGTGTTCAACCTGCTGCCCGCCGTACCGCTGGACGGGGGACGGGTGGTGCAGGCGTTGCTGTGGTGGCGCACCGGAGACCGGGAACGTGCGGATCTGGCGGCTTCCCGGAGCGGCCAGGTCATGGGCGTGCTGCTGGTGGCCGTCGGCTGGATATCGGTCCTGCGGGGTGCGGCGAGCGGGCTGTGGCTCGTCTTCGTCGGCCTGTTCATCATGCTCGCCGCCGCGTCGGAACGGCGGCGTACGACGCTCGACACCGCGCTGCGAGGGGTGCGGGTGGCCGATGCGATGTCGAGCCCGGTGGCGACCGGGGCCGACTGGCTGACCGCCCAGCGGTTCATCGACGAGGTGGCCGTGAAGTCGCACCATTCCGCGCTGCCGCTGCTCGACTTCGAAGGCCGGCCCAGCGGAATCGTGCAGCTCCGCAGGCTCGCGGCGGTACCGGGAGCGCGCCGGGAGTCGCTGCGGGTGCGCGAGGTGGCGACTCCGCTGTCCCAGTGCGCGGTCGCCGCTCCGGACGAGCTGCTGAGCGCGGCACTCGACAAGATCCGCCTGAGTACGGGCATGCGCATCCTCGTCGTGGAGGCGGGGCAGCTGGTGGGGATCGTCACCGGGAAGGACATCTCCCGGCTGATGCAGCGGCACACGCTGAGACTCGGTGACGGGGGACGGGGACGGGGACATGGACAGGGAGGCGGCGGGCGCCGGGGCGACGGCGATCGGAGCGATAGCGATAGCGGTAGCGATCAGAGCGGCAGCGGCAGCGGCTGGGGTAGCGGCTGGGGCGACGGCGGGCGGGGCTGACCGGGCCGATCGCGTGGGGGCGGGTCCGGACGTACCGGACCGAGTACGCAGCCGTGCCCAGGCACGACGGCAACCGGGCGTCCGGGAGCCCGAGAGCCCGGGAGCCGCCGCCCGGCGAAGGCGCTCGCCGCCGCCCTGCGAGGGCGAGCCGCCGTTCGCGGCGCCACAATGGTGGTGCGGGACGCGACTGCTGTCGTGGAGAGGCGGGACACGTCGATGCCGTACATCACAGTGACTGCGCTGAGCCACACCGGGCTGATCCGCGATCACAACGAGGACAGCCTGGTGGCCGGTCCATGGACGTTGTGCGGCACCGTGACCGAGAATCCGCAGACGCTGGTGTTCCCCCTCGGCAGGCCGCTCGTCGTCGCGGTCGCCGACGGTATGGGCGGCCAGCCGGCCGGTGAGGTGGCCAGTGCGCTGGTCGTCCGGCAACTGGCCTCGTCCGGCCCCGCCCTCGACAGCGAGGAAGCCGTCCGTGACGCCCTGAAGGTCTGCAATCACGCGGTGTATGTGGCCGCCGACCGCGATCCGGCGCTGGTCACCATGGGCACCACGGTCGCGGGTGCCGTCGTACTACCGGAGTCACTGCTGGTGTTCAACGTCGGCGACAGCCGGGTGCTCGGTGCGTCGCCGGACGGGCTTCGGCAGGTGAGCCTGGACGACAGCCCGCCGCTGCCGCCGGGGCAGCGCACCACGCCGATCGTCACGCAGGCGCTCGGCGGGGCGCCCCAGTTCAGCGCCATCACGCCGCACGTCACGTCGTCACCGCTCGCCGTGGGTGATCGCTATCTGGTGTGTACGGACGGTCTGACGGACCCGGTCCCGGAGGAGGCGATCGACGACCTGCTGCGGGCCCACGACGGCGGCCGGGCCGCGTTCGAACTGTGGAAGTCCGCCATCGAGGCGGGCGGCCCGGACAACATCACGCTCGCGCTCATCCGCATCGGTGAGTAGGCGGACAGCGGCCGATGGAGCCGGACCGGCCGTACCGGAGACCGCCCGCCGCGCGGGAAGGCCACGCTGGATTTATCGTCAAGACATGGGTGTCTTCATAAAATTGGTGGAGAACCGGCCTCCTCAGGAATACGCGGATCCGAGCGCCGTGGATGTCACTTTCGACGACGTCACGAAGGGCGTCTCGCAGGTCACCTACGAGTACGACGTACTTCCCAGTGGCGCGCTGCGGATCCTGCGGGTGGCGAAGGGCGAAGCCCCTGTCGTCGACACGACCTACGCTCCAGGGCTCTGGTTCCGCGTCACGGGGCAGTGGAGCGGTACTTGGGAATAGGTGGTATTCGGGACGGGCGCAACGGGCGGGACGGACGGGGCGCCGACTACCGCACCCGCTCGGGGCGCGGAAAACGCGCACGCATCGCGTCGATGCAGGTGTCGCGCGAGGTCGGGCCGCCGAAGCGCAAGCGGTCGTAGGCCGTGAACGCGGGCTCCAGCGCGTCGAGTTCGTCGATGAGGGCGTGCAGCCGTACCGTCCACCGGGTGGTCCCGGCGGCGGGCTCGCCGGGCGCGGCGCCGATGGCCGCCGTGAGTTGCTCCTTGCGCTGAATGGTGGCCGGGGTCACGGAGCGCAGGCACACGTACTGCCCGCTCAGGTACGCCTGCCACTCCTCCTCGGCGGCGGCCGGATCGGTCCAGTGCGCGGTGAACCAGGCGTGCAGCCGCTCCGTCCCGCCCGCCTCGTCGGCGAGGGCGAACAGATCGGCCGGCACCATCTCGGCGCCGTCGGAGCGCAGATACCCGGGAAGCGGCAGGCGCCGCGCCAGCATGAGGCGTCGGACTTCAGTGGCGTCGCGGTCGGTGCACAGTTCCTCCAGGGGGGTGTACTGCGCGCTGACGTACGCGTCGTCGGCCGCCGTCATCGGGTGATCGCCGTTGACCTCTCGGAAGCGGTCGGCCAGTTGTTGTCTCAGTTGTCTCAGTTGTCTTAGGTCTGTCTGCGGCAGGGGGGTCCCCTCCGCCGTCGTCTCGTCCGTCGCCATCCTTGTCTCCGCCCTCTTCGCCGTTCTCTCCGTCAGCCTCTTGGCCGTCCTCCTGGCCATGACGCATACGGGCGCTTCCCGCGCCGTGTCCGGACGCTACCGACCTGATGGTTCGGTCCCCGCCGAACCGTGCGGCGGGTATGCGCGGATGATGCGGTGGCGGGGCCGGCCCCCGGTGCGGTCCGCTCCCCGTGGACCGGTTCTCATCCATGGCGTAAATCGAAAACGTGTGCGACTATCACGTTCGTGATCTCCGCGACTCAGGTGGTCGAGCGTTCCGGTGAGCGAGGCCCGATGCCCCTGCTCACGCTGGACGAGTTCTTCGAGGGCAATACGGACGAGGAGTCCCTCGCGCCCAACCAATGGGGATACGGGCGCCCGCCGCTGGCGGTGCTGGCCGCGCAGTTGCGCGCGATCGAACGGCGCGCGGACGTCCGATGGGTACGGGTCCAACTGCACCCGGAGACCATCGATATGGAGGTGCTCGCCGCCGAGGCCGTCGCGGTCTGCACCACGGCGGACGAAGCCACCTGCGCGGCGTGGACCGAGGGCTGGGCGGCCGGCGGTGTCCTGCCGGGCCTGGTGGACACCTTCCGGGATGTCCCCGAGGTGCCGGCCGAGGCGTCCGTATGGTCCGTGGTGTGGGACTGAAGGGGCCGGGGCCGCTCAGGCCCCCGTGGCGCCGTCGATGCGCTCCCTGAGGAGATCCGCGTGGCCGTTGTGGCGCGCGTACTCCTCGATCAGGTGGGCCAGGATCCAGCGCAGCGAAACCTCCCGGCTCCCGACCAGCGCGACCCACTGCTCCGGGAGGGCGCGGGAGTCGTCCAACGAGGCGGCGGCGATCGCCGCACGGCTCCGGGCGACTTCCGCGCGCCAGGCGGTCAGCACCTCGTCGGCGTCGCGGTCCGGGTCGAGCGCGAAACCGTCGTCCGTTTCGGGCGAGGGGCCGAGTGGCGCCTCCCGGCCCGCGAACACCCGCTGGAACCAGTTCCGTTCCACCACTGTCAGATGCTGGACGAGGCCCAGCAGCGTCATCGCCGACGGCGCCACCGAGGCCAGCCGCAGCTGACGGTCGTCGAGTCCCGCGCACTTCAGCGCCAGCGTGGCGCGGTGGAACTCCAACCAGCTCTCCAGCATGGCCCGTTCATCGGCGTGCGGGGGCGGGATCGGCCGCCCGTCCGGTGTCGTACCCATATGTGGCACCCTCGCACAGGCGTCGGCGCGGACAGAAGGGGAAGGTGCGGGGAATCGTCACGCGGGTCACGGCCCGGCGGGCCGCGCGCTGGGGCTAACCCCACTACCGGCTTGGTGGCTGCCGGATGGGCGTGGGCAGATCCCTCAACAACCCTTGTGGCATGTCCACTTATCCCAGTACGGCGCTTCTCCTCGTGCTCTCCGCCGCGGTCGTCACCGCAGCGACCGCGCCCACACGTACGACTGCGCCTACGACTGCGGCTGCGGCTACGGCTGTGTCAGCGTCCGCGTCCGCGACCGCTCCGATGTCCCGCGTCGGAGATGTCGTCACTGCCGCCGCTGCCGTCCCCGCCGCCACCGCCGTCCCCGCACTCACCTGGCGCCCCTGCGATGAGCCCAAGGGCCCCGCCGGACGGGAGTGCGCGGAGCTGCCCGCGCCGGTCGACTACCGCGATCCGGGCGGCCCGCAGCTCACCCTCGCGGTGTACCGCCTCCGCAGTGAGCGGCCCGCGGCGCGGCGGGGGGCGCTGCTGCTGATCCCCGGCGGGCCGGGCGGGTCCGGGGCGCGGCAGCTGGCGCAGAAGGGGGACGCGCTGCGGAAAGAGATGGCGGGCGCGTACGACATCGTCGCGCTCGACCCGCGCGGGCTGGGCGGCAGTACGAAGGCGAGCTGCGAACTCGCCCCGGACGACCGCTATCTGGTGAGCCTGCGGTCCTGGCCGGGACCGGACGGCGAGATCACGGAGAACGTCGCCCGGTCCCGGCGTATCGCCGACGCGTGCGGCCGGCGCGGCGGCGCCGTGCTGCGCGGCTTCTCCACCGCGAACGAGGTGCGCGACATCGACCGCTTCCGCCAGGCGCTGGGCGAGCGGAAGCTGTCGGCCTGGGGCGTCTCGTACGGGACGTACGTAGCGGCCGTGTACGCGCAGAGGTACCCGCAGCACACCGATCGCTGGGTCATGGACAGCAACGGCGACCCCGATCCGGCCCGGGTGGCGCAGGGCTGGCTGGCGAACATGGCGGTCGGCGTGGACGACCGGTTCCCCGACTTCGCGGCCTGGGCGGCGGACCCGGCCCGGCAGGACGAGGGGCTGCGACTGGCCCAACGCCCCGAGGACGTACGGCCGTTGTTCCTCGCCCTCGCGACGAAGCTGGACCGGAATCCGAAGGACTCGACCACGGTGGGGGTTCCGCTGACCGGCAACCTGCTGCGGCAGGCCCTCCAGAACGCCCTGGCCGGCAATGGCTCCTTCCCTCAGCTCGCCCGGCTCGTCCAGGCGGCCCAGGACCCGGCCGCCGAACCGGTCCTGCCCGCCGAGCTCGCCGAACCCCTGCCGGACCAGGACGCGGCGGTCATGATCGCGACCATCTGCAACGACGTGCGCTGGCGGGGGACGGTCCCCTCGTACGCCCGCGCGGTGGCCGCCGACCGCGTCCGGCACCCGCTCACGGCCGGGATGCCGGTGAACGTCTCGGCCTGCGCCTTCTGGAAGGACGCACCGGCGGAGGAGCCCACCCGGATCACCGCCGAGGGTCCGTCGGACATCCTGATGATCCAGAACCGCCGGGACCCGGCCACCCCGTACTCCGGTGCCCTGAAGATGCGCTCGGCCCTCGGCGACCGGGCCCGCCTCGTGACGGTCGACCACGGCGGCCAGGGTGGACACGGCGCCTACCTCGCCAACGGCAACGCCTGCGGCGACCGCGCCGTCACCACGTTCCTGACGACCGGCCGACGGCCGGCGGGGGACGTGCTCTGCGCGGACTGATCCGGCGCGGACCGGTCCGGCGCGGACCGATCCTGGGCCGGGTGATTCGGTGTGCTGCTTCGGTGCGCTGACTCGCTGTGCTGATCCGGAGTACTGACTCGCTGTGCTGTTTCGGTGTGCTGGTTCGCTGTGCTGATCCGGTACGGGGGCGGGCGAGGGGCCCGGCGGGACAGGGCCCCGGGCTGGGGCCACGGCTGGGGCCATGGATTCTGCGGACTCCGGCCCGAAGCGTCCCGGTGTACTACGCCCGGCTCCCGCCCACTACGCCCCGATCTTGAAACGCCACGCCCGATCTTGACGTACTGCGCCCGATCTTGGCGTATTACGGACCATGACCTGAAACGCGCCCTTTCGTGATTGTTCCGGCGCGGGCACCCTCCGAACAGGCACCTTCCGGTAAGGGGCGGGCGGGGGGACGACAGTGTCTGCTGCGGCGTCGGCGTCGAGGGCGCCTCGGCACGTTCCGGTGGACGTCCGGACGTACGTACCGGTCCTCCCGGCGAGACGCGCGGCCTTCACGGCCCTCGCGAAGGTCGGGTCCGCCAGTGAGCCGGGCATCGAGCCCCTATGGGTGATCCCGCCGCGGATCAGACGCCCGGCGGACCCGCTGTCCGCGGGCGGCCGTACCCCCGACGACCCGGTGGCCCTGGCCCACCACCTCCACTCCACCGCCGACACCCTGCGCACCCGGCACGGGCTGCGCCCCGGCTGGGTGGATGCGCGATGGGCCGAGGACACCCTCGAACTCGTCCGGGAACACGTATGGGACGTCCTCGCGTCCGACCTGGCCGGGACCGAGCTGCGCCCCGTGACCGGTCCGGAACGCGGGCCGATCCAGCAGGCGGCGGCCGGCGCGGTGGCCAGGGAATGGGACAGCGCCCTGGGCGTACGGATACCCGCGGACTCGTCGGCCGCCCTGGCCGGCGAAGTGCGGGACCGGTGCGCCGAACTGCTGAACCGGACCGGTGTGCCGCCCGAGCGGACCGACCTGTTGATCGATCTCCGCCAGGTGTCCGACGCCGACACCGCCGAAGCGCGGGCGCGCCGTGCCCTGGCCCTGCTCGCCGATCTCGCTCCATGGCGGACCACGGTCCTGACCGGCGGGTCCTTCCCGTACAGCGACGAGGGCCTGAAACGCCACGAGGTCGTCATGGTCGCGCGCGCCGAGTGGCTGGTGTGGACGGCCCTGCGCTCGCGCGGGACGGGTGACGGCCTGCGGGGCGGCGGGCTCGTCTACGGCGACTACTCGACCCTCCACCCCCGCAGCTGCGATGACCCCGTCGAGACCGGCCCGCTCGACATCTTCGAGAAGCCCCGCTACACCCTCGCCGAGCACTTCCTCATCGGCAAGGGCGCTCACCGGACCCGGGGCGAGGCGAGCTGCATGGACCGCGTCGCCCGGAAGATCACGAAGTACGCGCCCTTCCGGCCGGGCGCCAGCGCGGCGGAGCGCTGGCTCGAAGACCGAGCGGCCGATCCGTCCAACGAGCACCCCGGCAACGCCGAAACGTGGGTGACGCAGGGGCACATCCAGCACCTGACCTACATCCCCGAACAGCTCCGGCAACTCGGAGAACTCGGATAGCTCAGAGAACTCAGAGAACTTAGAGAACTCGGATAACTCGCGTCTGCCGTTCCTCAGCGCCTTCCGCTCCCCGGACCGTACCCGGACGCCATTCCAGGAGTAGGTAGTTTCCGCAAGTCAGAGGGCATATTGCCGTTCCGGCGTCCCATTCTTTCGGTAGCCCGTTGCACCCCGGGTCCGGCACCCCGAAAGCTGTGACCGGACAGCAGCCCCGGCACGGGAAGCAGCGTCGCTCACCCCCTCGGTACCGGATACGACCCGATGCCGTGGCCGGCGCGAGGCGGCCGCTTTCTCGCCGTCGGAGCGCTCCGGCTCCTCGCCCGAACGCACCGCGCCACCGGCACACCGCCGAGTGCGCCCGGCAGACCCCTCTCCAACTCCCCCTCCAACTCCATCTCCACCAACACGGGAAGAATCCCCATGCGCAAGAACCACATCCGCACCACCGCCCTGGCCGCCACCGCCCTCGTCGCGGCCCTGTCGCTGACCGCCTGCCAGGACAAGGACACGGGCGACAAGGACACGGGCGCCGCGCAGGTTCCTTCCGCCGCCGCGTCCGCCGCCGGGGAGGCCGCCGCGCCCGAGTCGTCCGCCGACACCGGCCGGAACTCCACCGGTACGGGCAGCGGTCACGACTCTGCCAAGGGCTCCGAAGCGGAGGCCAAGTCGGGCAAGAGCGGCAGCGGCTCCGGCACCGTCCGCTCCTCCGGCAGCGGCGGCAAGAGCGGTTACGGGCAGGTCTGCGGCGCCAACGACATCTCCTGGAGCACCCGGTCGGAGTCCCAGGCCGGCGGCTACATCTTGATCATGGCGAAGGCCAGGCCGGGCATCACCTGCTCCCTGCCCGCCGCGCTCCCGGTGGTGGCCTTCGGATCCGACGGCACCGAGGCGGGTCCGGCGGAGCAGTCCGTCGGACAGCAGGTGACGCTGAGCGGGGGAACCATCGCCTACGCCGGGGTGAACCCGAAGACCACCAACAACAAGAACGGCAAGGAACTGAAGAGCATCATCGTCGGCGTCGGCAAGGGCGACCCGAACCCGGTCAGCCTGCCGGTCGACGCGATGACCGTCGACGAGCCGATCGTCACCAACTGGCACACCTCCGCGAAGGACGCCGTGCCCTTCGACGGCGTCGACAGCCACTGACAGCGGCTCCGTTCCCGGCGACGGCAACGGCGACGGTGGCGGTGACGGCGGTGACCGTGGCGGCGGTGAGGGTGACGGCGGCGAGTGCCGGGAACGGGGATGGCGTCCGGGAGGGGGACCTCCCGGCACCGCCCGTGCGACCCCGCGCCCCCTCCATAGGCGGCAACGGGCGGCAATGGGCGGCAACGGGCGCCGGCCGGCGACCTGACCGGTTGCCCTACGGACGGCCGCGCTCCGCCGCCGTACGCTGTGCGGGTGATGCGAGGGGCGCGGGGGCAGGCGCGGCTCCGGGCGGACGACCCTGTGCCGTTACACCGGCTGGACGTGCCCATGCCGGGAATCCTGCCGTTCGCCATCGGGTCCTTCGACACGATCGGGCCGCTCTCCCGGGCCGACTTCCCGCACCGGCACACCTTCCACGAGATCGTGTACGTCACCGGGGGCACCGGCCACCACGTCGTCGACCTCACCCGGCTGCCGCTGCTGCCCCCGCAGCTGTGCGTCATCTCCCCTGGTCAGGTGCACTACTGGGAGCGGGCGTCGGGACTGCGCGGCTGGGTGATCCTGTTCACCGACGACTTCCTGCTCGCGCACCCGGAGGACCGGCAGTTGCTGCGCCGGCTCGGTGAACGCCCCTGGCTGCGCCTGGACGGCGCGGAGGCGGCCCGGCTCCGCGCGCTGGTCCGGGAGATGCGGCACGAGTTCGACCAGCGGGACGAGGGCTTCATCTCGGTGCTCCAGGCGCATCTGCATGTGCTGCTCACCCGGGCGGTACGGCTCCCCGGCGGACGCCGTGCGGCAGCGGAGACGGAACTGGAGGCGGGCCGGGCCTCCGTGGTGGCACGGGAGTTCGCCCAGCTCATCGCCCGGCCCGGCGGCGCCGAACTGTCCGTGAGCGCCTGTGCCGGACAACTCGGCGTGACCGTCGGCTATCTGGCCGAGGCGGTCAAGCAGAGCACCGGCCGCACCCCGGGCCGGCTGATCCGCGCCGCCCGCACGCTGGAGGCCAAACGCCTGCTCGCCAGCACGGAGTTGACCGTCCGGCAGGTGGCGCGCCATGCGGGCTTCGCCGATCCGGCCTACTTCTGCCGGTTCTTCCGCCGCGAGACGGGTGTCAGCCCCGGCGAGTTCCGCCGTGGGTCACAGGGGATTCACCACGTTCACCGTAGCGAGTCCATCGACCCCTCCGACCTGTCCGCCTAGCGTCGTCCGAGTACGTCAACGACTTCCGAGGAGGGCCTCATGGAGGACGCACACGTACCACCGCAGGACGCATCCGTACCACCGCAGGACGAACGCCGGGGGATCAGCCGTAAGAGACTGCTCAAGGCCGCGCTGGCGGCGGTGCCGCTGCCGATGCTGCTCGGCGGGGTCGCCCTGGCCCGGGACGCCGGGACGGCACAGCAGCCGCTGACGCCCACACCGTTCTGCGACGACGGTGACGACCCGACACCACCCCAGATCGAAGGCCCCTACTTCAAACCGGATTCGCCGGAGCGGACGTCGCTGCTGGAGCCGGGCTTGCCGGGCACCCGCCTGACGGTCAGCGGCTACGTCTTCGGCGTGACCTGCCGGCCCATCGCCCACGCCCTGCTCGACTTCTGGCAGGCGGACACGAACGGCGAGTACGACAACACCGGGTTCCGGCTCCGCGGGCACCAGTTCACCGACTCGCGGGGCGCCTTCACGCTGGAGACGATCGTGCCGGGCCTGTATCCGGGCCGTACCCGGCACCTCCACGTCAAGGTCCAGGCGCCGCATGAGCAGATCCTCACCACCCAGCTGTACTTCCCCGGCGAGCCGCGCAACCAGACCGACCCGATCTTCGACCCGGCCCTGCTGATGAACGTCCGCCAGGCCGGCCCGGCCAAGGAGGCGACCTTCGACGTCGTCCTCAACGTCGGCCAGCAACCCACCGGCGGACCCACCGCCCCCGGCGGTACGTGGGCGGCGGGCACCGACTACCGGACCGGCGACCAGGTCACCTACGCCGGCACGACCTACCGGTGCCGCCAGGCGCACACGGCCCGCACGGGCTGGGAACCACCGTCCGCCCCGGCCCTCTGGCAGCGCGTCTGACCCCGGCCGCCGGATACGCGCGACGCGCCCCGTCCGCGGGACGCGCTCTCCGCCCCGCCGGGACGCCGATGGGTGTTCCGGCGCGGGCGGGAGCCGGGCGGCGGGAGCCGGGCGGCGGGAGCCGGGCGGCGGGAGCCGGGCGGCGGGGGCCGGGGGAGCGGGGTGATGGTGGCCCGGCGGTACCGCCAACGGAAACAGCGTGGCGGTTACGGTCCGCACCTGAGCCTCGGCGCCGCCTCGCCCTGCGGCGACCCGGGCCGCATCTCGGGCCAGGACGAAGTACACGGGGCCATCTCGGCGTACTCGACGAGGTGGCCGAGCTCCTCTTCGTACAGGTTCCGAGGGGGTGCCGTTACTTCGCGCCCTCTTTCTTCGGCTGCTGTCCGGTGACCTCGCCGCCGGGGGTCAGGGTGAACCGGGTGCCGTCCATCACCGTCGTGGCATCGGCCGACGTGCCGTACGCCTCCATGGTGAAGTCCTCCGCCTTGCCCATGTGCACATACGCTTCGGCGGCGTCGCTCCACGAGTTGACCCGCACCCGCACCGCCCAGTTGTCCACGGACTTCTCCCGCCACGGCCCCCAACTGCTCTGCGGCAGCAGCCCCGCGCCGTAGCCCGAGAACACGTACCAGACCGCGAGGCCGAGCAGGATCACGACGGTCACGAGCGGAAGCGCGACCGACCGGCGAAGGACGCAGGGGAGAGGCACGGCGGATTCCTTCACGGCTCGGGGCGAGGGTTTCGCCGCAGTGATAGACGGCCCTCGGCGGGACGGCGTTCCCGGGGCCCGGCGCGCCCCGGATACGGGTACGCCGTACCGGGTCGCCGTATCGGGTCGCCGGGCACGGCCGCCAGGAACGGCCGAGGGTTCGTACCGCCCAGGTGTTTCGTACCGCACCGGTGTATCGGCGAGGAGACGCCCATCCGCTGCGCGGTGTCGGCACACGGCCTTCCGATGAGACCGCCGAGCAGCCGACGCGGTGAAACCCGCTCGACCCGGTCACCTCCTTGAAGGGATCCTCTGCGCATGGAGTTCCTCTGCTACCACCGCGACCGGCCCGGATCCCTGTCGCTGCGCCACGAACTGCTGGAAGAGCATTGGTCCTATATGGACGGGTACGAGAAGGAGCTGATCGCCCGGGGCCCGACTTTCGCCGACGACGGTGAAACCCCCACCGGCAGCGTGCACATCGTCGACCTGCCCGATCCCGCCGCCGCCCGCGCGTTCGCTTTCAACGAGCCGAACTACCAGGCCGGCGCCTACCGGGACGTGCTGCTGCGACGGTGGCGCAACACGCTGGAGCGAACCATGTGGGACTTCTCCGGCGGCCGGACCGGCGGCAACCGGTACCTGGTGCTCGGCCTCGGCGCGGGGCAGGCCGCCGACCTCGCGGTGCCGCCCGACCGGGACGAGCTGATCGCCTACGGGCCGCTGCTGTCCGACAACGGCGCCACCTGGCTGGGCACGGCGGCGTTGGTCCAGGCGCCGGACCCGGAAACGGCACGAGCCATCCTGACTCCGGATCGGTACGCCGATATTGAGGTGCACAACTGGGAGTTCGGCGGGCGGCGGTGATGACCAAGGACGTCCAGACCCACGCCACTGCCGAAGCCCTTCCCGGATCGCTCGGCATCCATCCTCGTGTTTCACGTGAATCAATGGATACATCGGCCTGACGCAAGCCGGGTTCCCGCTGCGTGAAGGCCCCCGCTCGGGGCCGCTGCCCCAGGAGACCGGGGAGTTCCGGCGCACGGTCAGGCGGCAGCCGGGGGCGGTAGGGGAGGTGTCACAGCGCGAGGCCGCGTGGAACTCGGCGTCCGCCGTCGTCGGCATCCTCACGCGCCGTGGCCGGCAGACGGTCCGGTCCGGTTCACCACCGGCTGCCAGGTCCCTGTGCGGGCCACCGAGCAGCCCCACGCTCCTCACCGGAGACGCAGGGACTAAGTCTGGGACAGAGGCAGAGGCAGAGGCAGGGACGGATACGGAGACTGGGACGGGAACAGACACAGACACAGGCGCTGATACCGACCGTGCCGCGTCCCTCCTTCGGCATCCACATCGTGTGCCGAATGCCGTGCGCCCGGCCGCGGACGAGTCCGCAGGCCGGGCGCAGGATGGTGTGGCTGTGGCTCAGTCGTCATCGTCGTCGTAGTAGTTGTTGATGACCGTCTGGGGCTCGTCGTCACTGAACGCCTCGTTCAGCAGGGCGCCGCCGACCAGGCCGGCCGCGCCGGCGCCGATGAGTGCGCCCGTGCCGAAGCGGCGGCCCTGCTGCTGGTCCTGCTGGTGCGGATAGTCCTGCTGCGTCGGCTGCGCATAGACCTGCTGGGCCGGCTGGGCGTAGCCCTGCTGTGCCTGCTGCGGGTACCCCGCCTGGGCCGGGGTGTAGTACGGCGGCGGCGTGGTCTGCACACGCTGGGCGCAGCCGCCGCACGCCTGGATCTGACGCGGGACACCCCACTGCGGGGACCACGTCACGGCCGACATACCAGGGCCGTGGCCGGGGTCGAAGAAGCACGTCATGGGGGAACTCCCTGTCGCTTGCTGTGGTGTGGTGGCGGAGCCCTGCCCGAACGCCGGCGAGCCGGTGGCGGCCGCCGCCACCGGGGGAGCGGGCGGTCCGGGGGGCGGGGTGTGAACCGGGGGCGCGGCTTCGGCGGCCGGTTCCTCACGGAGGACATCCACGCCGAAGTCCTGGGCGATTCCGGCGAGTCCGGAGGCGTAGCCCTGGCCGACGGCGCGGAACTTCCAGTCCGAGCCGTGGCGGTAGAGCTCACCGAAGAGCATCGCGGTCTCGGTGGCGGCCTCGCTCCGCAGGTCGTAGCGGGTGATCTCGGTGCCGTTGGTCTGGTCGACCACGCGGATGTGGGCGCTGCGGAGCTGGCCGAAGTTCTGGCCGCGCTGCTCGGCTTCGTAAACGGAGACCGGGAAGACGATCTTCGCGACCTCGGGGGGAACCGCGCTCAGGTCCACGTGGATCTGCTCGTCGTCCCCGCCGCTTCCGCTTATCCGCTCGCTGCCGGAGTGCCGCACCGAACCGTCGGGGCTGCGGAGGTTGTTGAAGAAGACGAAGTGCTGGTCGGACAGGACCTTGCCGGACTTGTCGCACAGCAGGGCACTGGCGTCCAGATCGAAGTCGGCCCCTCCGGCGGTTCCCACCTGCCAGCCCAACCCGACGATCACTGCGGTCAGGCCGGGGGCCTGTTTGCCGAGCGACACATTGCCGCCCTTGGTCAGGGCAACACTCATGTGCTTCCTCCACAACTGTCCTGGCATCCAGCGTTCTTCGGCTTCAACGCGGCGGAAATCCCCATGGTTCCCGGTCTGCGCAATTCCTGAAGTGACGGCCGGATTGTGGCTCAGGAGGCGACAGCCTTCTCGGCGTTGCCCCAGTTGTTGTGCAGGCGGTCCAGGTACGACTGGGCCTGTGCGCCGGGCGCCACACCACGCGCAAAGACCAGCATGTTGCCCGCCCCCGCGTTGTAGCCCATCGCCAGCAGGTCCGACTGCGAGAAGGTGGCGGACCGCTGCGCGGGCAACTGGCGGGCCAGGTCGTGCAGATGCCAGGCGGCTGCCTCGATGGCCAGGCCCCGGTCATCGGGCAGCTCCTCCCACTTCCGGTCGGCGAAATCCCGGCCCCGCCGGGTCTCCTCGAAGGCGGCGCGGTGCATGTTCGCGATACCGAACGCCGCATCGGGCTTATGGCGCTGCCAGGCGCGCTCCAGGTCCGGATCGTGCGGCTTGTACGCCTCGTTGTACAGGATCGCCATGAGCAACCGCGGCTCGATCCCCGCCTTGGCGGCGTACTTACGGACCTGCGGGGCATAGTCGGCGGGGTCGTAGACCGACGAGGGGGTGGCGTGGCCGCCGGCTCCGGGTGTGGTGGAGGAGGTGGGCGCGGGGGAGGAGGTGGGTGGCGTCGCGTGGGGCGTGGCGGTCTGCTGTGGCGTATGCCCCGTACGGACCACGGCCCAGACGGCCAGGGCGAGGATCGGCACAGCGAACCAGCGCCACCGCGTCCGTGCACCAGCCATCTGCCGCTCTCCCTCAGTCGCGCGCCACTCCGACGTCTCCACCTTGTTTCCATGATTGCGCAGGGAGCGAGTTACGGCGTGGGAGGGGGAGGCAATACACGGCATCCGGGCGGGGGAGGAGCGGGCGCTCTTCGGCGTGGCTGCCTTGGACTGACACCCTCGTGGCCGTCGCGGTGCTCCTGGGAGCGGTGCGTAAGGGGGAAGGGCGTCAGGGGCAAGGGCGGCGGAGCCGATACGCCCGGTCGCCGTGCGCAGCGGAGACAGAGGCGGCGGTACACCTCTCACCGAGAGGGGGGAGACGGCGAGTTGGCGTGGAATTACGGGCTCCCGCGGATCAGCGCCGAACTCCGTGACGAGGGCGACCGGGCCGACCACGAGCGCGGGCGCCCGGCAGACTGGGCGGTAGCGGACCACGCACCGAACCCGTAAACCGCCTCGGACAGCGATCTCCGAACGCACGCCTTCGACGCAGTGCCAGGCGCACCCCCGTCAGTTACCTTCGCGGAATCCGCATAAACGCAGCCCGGGATGCGGGTTCAAGACCCCTCTACCGCTGGCCCATTCACCCACCGCCCGATGCCGCGGAAAGCCCCATCGGAAACCCCCCATCGGAACCCCAAAAAATTGCCGGGCGCCGTAGGGCAGAGCGAGAAATGGTGGAAGAAGGCTGTAATGCAATACCCGGCCCCACCCCGGAAAACTTCACCCGTATCGTCATCTCGCGGCGAAATGCAAGGGCGAAGTCCGGTGCAGGGCCGGGTACGGCGAGCATCTATCGGTCGGACGATGCCTGCCGGCCGGGTTACTTGGGCTTCTTGAAGCCCAGGGTCGTGGCGTCCTTCAGCGTGTAGACGGTTCCGTCCGTGTCCTTGCTGAAGTGGCCGACCTTGGCGACGGTGGGCGGCACGTAACGCTCCGGCTGCTGCTTGTTCTTGGTCATGGCTTTCTCCCATACAACTCGGTTGAGCCTGGCATGACGCTGAATCATGTAACCGGCTTCCATTCGGGGTGTCCACCTCGTCATCGTAATTTCCGCCATCCATGATCCGGCTTCGCTCCCGCCTGTGTGGATCGGTCAGAAAGACGGTTGATCGTTCGTGTGTACATCGAACGGGGCGGGAGGCGGGTTCGGGCGAAGCCCCTTGAAGTGAAGGGCGGTGTACGGGGAACGCCGGCGCGGCGACCGGGATTCTGCGCCACCTGCGCCCGTTGGCCTGCCGTTTCGCCCGGTGGGGAATGAGGGAACGAGATTCGACCGGACGTCTGGATGGTATGCGGTACGGAATTCAAACCTTTTCCATATGCGCGCCGCCGTCGCGGACTTGAGGGAATCAGTCTTCGAAGAGAAAGTCCCTTGAGTCTCTTTCCGTCACGGTAGTGACAGAGGTCAACTTCCTTTCCGTCACGCTTATGGCGCGATGTCAACTGTGCCCTGTTGCGCGGCCTTCCTTCGGTGGCGCACGGTTCTTCGGCGGCCGTCGCGCTCCGGCCGAAGTGGCGGTCGACCGGGATCGCCGCGCAGGTCGATCGCCTCGGCCGGCCCGGCGGCGAGCCGGTCGCGGAGGCCGTTTGCCGCGGTGTCGCCAGGGCGGCCGCGTGGCCGGCCGGTACCGGTGTGCGGTTGGCGGTGGACGCGGTGCCGGCGGCGCGGATGGCGCCTTGATACCTGGTGGTGAGGTATGTGCAGTTGCTGAACGACAACCTTGTGGTCTTCCCGGACTCCCCGGGCGGCACGTGGGCGCACCGCAAAGTCTGCGCCGAGGCGCCGCGGCGGGTGACCCACGCTTCGGGGCGGCCGTGGCTGGCCGGCTCGTGGGCGCCGGAGGATCTGGTGGTGGCCGATGCGGGCCCGGTGCGGGTGGCGGTGTTCGGTGCGAGCTCGATCACGCCGGAACGCCTGTCCGCGCTGGTCTCCCCGGTACGCGGCCTGCCGGACCTGGACCGGCTGGCCCGCCGGCTTCCCGGCAGCGCGCACCTGGTGGCGTCCGTCCACGGCCAGGTGCGGTTCCAGGGCACCCTCACCGGGACCCGCTGCGTGTTCGCCGCCCGGGTGGGCGATGTGCCGGTCGCCGGTGACCGGGCCGATGTGCTGGCCGGGGCGATCGGCGCGGAGCCGGACGAGGACCTGCTCGCGGCGAGCGTGACGTACGGGATGTTCTTCGCGCCGCTGAACGAGCGCAGCTGGTGGCGCGGCGTGGACCAAGTGGCCTCGGACTCCTACCTGGTGATGCCCAGTGACGGCGCGGCCCGCACGGTGCGCTGGTGGCAGCCGCCGAAGCCGGAGCTGTCCCTGGCGCAGGGCGCGGCCCGGGTGCGCGAGAGCCTGCGGGAGGCCGTGGCCCAGCGGCAACCCCACCGGGGCCGGCTGTCCGCGGATCTGTCGGGCGGGATGGATTCCACCTCGCTCTGCTTTCTCGCCGCCGAACACCGCCCTGACCTGCTGACCTTCCGCTGGACCGGCGGCAGCGCGATCAACGACGACCCCCGGTACGCCGCCGAGGCCGAGCGCTTGCTGGAGCACGCCGAGCACCTGACCGTGCGGGAAACCGACGCGCCTCCCGTGTTCGCCCCGCCGTACTCGCTGCCGGACACGGAAGCCCCGCGGTCTCTCACCCGGGGGATGAACGCCATTCGCTCCGAGATCCGGCTGCTGGTCGAACACGGTGCCACCCGGCACCTGGCCGGGCACGGCGCCGATGAGCTGTTCACCGGCAGCGGCGCCTACCTGCACACGCTCTTCCGCCGCCACCCGGTGACCGCCCTGCGGGAACTGCGCGCCCACCGGGCGCTGTACCGCTGGCCGCTGGCGGCCAGCCTGTCCGGGCTGTTGCGGCGGGAGAGCCTCGGCGCGTGGTGGCGGCGGTGCGCCGATGACCTCGGCCGTCCCGTGCCGCCGAGCCCGGCTCCGTCCATGGGCTGGGGGGAGCGGATCCCGGCGACGCCGTGGGCCACCCCGGACGCCGTCAGGACCACGCAGAAGGTCTTCCGCGGCGTGGCGGACCGGATCGCCCCTCTGGCGCCGGACCGGGGGCAGCACGAGGCCCTCACCATGCTGCGCAGCGCGGGACCCGCACTCCGGCTGCTCTCCCGCGAGTACGCCGCCGAGGGGCTGCGCCTGGAGCTGCCCTATCTGGACGACCGGGTGGTCGAGGCGGTGCTGGCGATCCGTCCCCGCGAGCGCTACACCCCCTGGCGGTACAAGCCGGTGCTGGCCACGGCGCTGCGCGGTCTCGTACCCGACGTGATCCTGGACCGGACCACCAAGGGCGACTGCGAGGAGTCCGTCGACCGCGCCTTGCAGGAACACGTTCCCGACCTGCTGGAGCTGTTCGAGGACTCACTGCTGGCGCGCCGCGACCTGATCGACATCGCCGGTCTGCGGACCACCTTGCGCACGCCGCCCACCTCCGGCGACGTCTGGTCCGCCCAACTGGAGGCGACGCTCGGCGCCGAGCTCTGGCTGCGCGAGATCGCCGCCCGCCCCGCCCGCACACCGGGAGCCGCCGCCCCACCGGCACCCGCCGGCCCCGCCCGTGACGACGCCCGCCGCCTGCACCACGTCCCCAACTCCGAGGAGTCTCAATGATGAAGTCAAGCCGCCTGCGTGACCGGCGGGGCGGAGGTGAAGAGCCGCCCGTCACGGAGCAGGGCCCACAGCACACTCGCGCGTCGGCGGGCCAGGGCGATGACGGCCTGGACGTGTTTGCAGCCCTCTGCTCGCTTCTTGAGGTAGAAGTCCCGG
>JOEL01000059.1 GCA_000720995.1 Streptomyces celluloflavus | reverse complement strand
CTCGGCATCGCCCGCCTGCACAACCTCGCCCTGGCCGGATGACGGAGAAATGAGCTGCTCAAGCAGCATGCCGTAGATCATTTACGGGACAACGCTTAGGACGTTCGCGACAGCCGCACAGCTGAAATTCTGGACGGCACCGACATCACGCATTCAAGTTCAGTAGCCACGTGAGACGTCCTCTTAGCCATCCGGACAAAGCAGTTAGCGGGGCCGTCAGTCCGCGGAATGGCGGCCCCGCAATCCGAACGCCGGAGAAGGTAATTCCTTTGTACTTCCTCTGCGCTATTGGCCTGGTGGTTGCACGGACGGACCCGACGGATGCGAACCAGGCCACTGCTGGTAAGGATTGGGCGGCTGCGGTGCAAAGTCAGGACCACTTGGGCCGCGCCTCGATCCCCCAAAGCCGCCGGCGCCGCCTGGAGGCGGTCCGTTGCGGCGGTTTTTATTCCGAATTGCGAGGACAACGAACAAGATGGCAACAAGAGCGACGACGCCACCCGCAGCAAGGCCGATGACGGCGCCGGTGCTCATGCCCTTTTCTTGGATCCTGGCCTGCTGGTTGTCATTACCTGATTCCTTGGGGGAGTCAGCGGAAGGGGCATCTGCCAATGCCTCCAGCGGACCGTTCTTGGGGCCCGCTGGAATGTCCTTGGTCAATGCGCTGTACGGCTTGATGAATCCGTAGCCGTAGCGTGCATCGGGGAGCTTGAGATCCTTCTTGTCCTTCGGAAGGCCGGCGGTCTTCACCAGGCGGTTCGCTATCTGGCCGGCAGTCAGTTCGGGGAATTTGGAACGGAGGAGGGCGGCGGCTGCGGAGACGTAGGCTGTGGCATCAGAGGTGCCGTTCGCCAGATGATAAGGGGTCTCCGTACCGGCGGACCTAATGTAAACACCCGGTGCCGTCAGCTTGACGTGCGGACCGTAGTTGGAATATTTCCAGGTGTTGAGGTTCTTGTCGACTGCTCCGACAGCAAGGACGCCAGGCGCAGAAGCAGGGTACCGAGGACTCCCGACGCCGCTGTTGCCAGTTGCCGCAACCATCAACACATCGTGCTGACGAGCGTAGGAGATTGCCGCTTTCACGTCGTCCGACAGTTCAACCGTGCCATCACCAAAGGACATGTTGATCACGGTTGCTCCCTGATCAACTGCGTACTTCAGTGCACCAGCGTATTTAGTCTTCTCTCCAATTTGAGGAACACTGTTACCGTCTTTAACGTTGATCGCTACTGGGAGGACTTTCGCGTCTGGCGCAAGCCCCTTCACCCCATCAGATGCCCCAGGTCCATGGCCGTGACCGGCGATCAGCCCTGCCATTGCGGTACCGTGGTCTCCTTCCTCGGCCTGGCCCTGATCTCCTGTTCCACCTGTCGTGAAGTCTTTGCCCGGGAGTACGTTCCCTTTGAGGTCGGGGTGCTGGCCATTCACAGGGCCGTCGATGACAGCAACTGTGACACCTTTGCCGGTCGAGATCTTCCACACCGTTTCGGCATCAAAATTCCTCAACGGCCATTGGTCGTGCCGTACTTGATCTGCCGAAGCAACCGGCGCGGCGCCGAAGAGAAGTCCCCCCGCCACTACCGCGCTGCCCGCCGCACGCAGCGTCTGCGTGAACCTCATGCTGTAACACCTTTCCTTATAGCGCTGGAACCCGCAGCCCAAGGACTGCGGGCCCCAAGCACTTCCACACCTCGCCGACGCCCTGCGGGTGGTCGACCCGCGCGTCCTCGACAAGCATGTGGACCAGTTCTGCCAGGGCAGCAGGAAACTCGCAATCAAACCTTGCTCCGGCCGCTACCGCGCAGAGCGCGGCGGAGCGCACTCTGCCGACGCCCTTGCCGTCTGCCGCGTCGTCTGGCGGATGGGACAGAGTTGCCCAGACCCGCCCCGCGAGCTCAACCAGGCGGCGTGACCGAGGACCGCACGCCGAACCACTGCTCGGCGCCATAGTCCTCGAACCGCTCCACCTCGGTGAACCCCAGCTTCGCCGCGAGGCGCATCGCGCGGTCGTTGGCGGCCTGGGTGCAGAGCACCACCTGCTCGCCGGGAAGCGCGTCGGCGAACCAGTCGAGTACCGCTGCGCACGCCTCGGCGGCGTACCCGCGTCCCCACGCCTGCGGCAGGAACAGGTAGCCGAGCCCGGCCTCCCCGGCATCCGGACGGATGTGACCCGGATGCTCCGCGTCGCGCCGATCGAGCGTGATCATGCCGATCATCGTTCCCTCGAGATCGACCACGAAAAGGCCAGGACGCCGCCCGGCCACCTCGGGCATCGCGCGCTCGAGCTCATCGCGCGGTCGAGGGCCACCGATGTAGGTGCCCACCTCTGGCGAGGCGAACAGCTCGATGAACGCCGCACGGTCCCGGGCCTCGGACTCGCGGAGTACGAGCCGCTCGGTCCTGATCGGAGCAGGTGGCCAGGCGACGGGTCCGAGCTCAGTCATGCCGGCCAACCTAACCAGCAGGCTCGGCAGCGATCAAGACTCGCGGACCGATCAACCCACCGGCCCGGGGTCCGCCCTCACCAACAGGGCCGGGCCCTACAAGCCACGCCTGTCAGGGAGGTACCCCGAAGGTCCCCTGCCATCAAGCTGTCCGCCCCACCTCACCGGACATCCCGGATACTTCGCGCCGCACAGCACACGTCACCCGACAAGGGTGGCTCTCAATCTCACCGAAGACCGGCGGCCACAAGCGAGTCCATCCACACCATGAATGGCCCGACGTCGGCCCTCGTTCACACCGGACCCTGGCTTTCGTATGAGGGCTTGGTCCAAGTCCTGTGGCCCGGTTACGGAGCGTCAGGCGAGAGGAAAGCGCTTGCGGGGAAACGGCAAGCCAGCGCGGCCGGAAACTTGCCAATTGAACACCTTGATTCGGTTCACAGCGCCCTCGACGGGACTGGACTTCCAGTGGGTGGTGAGACCGGAGTGAACGGCGCTGTAATCGCTGTTCAGCCCGAGGGCGAAGGTGCTGATGCCGGTCGGGCTGGAGGTCATGGCCTCGGTGATCCAGTCGGTGAGGCGTTCGCCTTCCAGGAGGGTGAGCATCCCGGCGAACCAGGTGACCAGACGGGCGGTGGCGTCCGTCTAGCTCGGGGCCAGTGGGCCAGAACTGCCTTACGGCGGGTCAGCCAGCCGGTGACCTGCCGGACGGACGGAGGAGGAGGCGGTGGCGCATTATCCGGCGGGAGCAGGTCCTGCCGCTTCCATTGGGACAGCAGGCTGTAGGCGCCGGTGAGCCCCAGACGGTGATCTCGGTGTGCAGGGCTCGGCCAGTGATCTGGCCGCCGGTCTCCTCCCATCGCTGGGTCAGACAGGGCTTGAACGGGCCGAGCTTGATCCGCCGTCGGCGCCGATGTCCCTTCACCGTGTCCTGCCGTCGCTTCGCCTGGGCATAGCGGCGTACGGTACTGCGCCCCAGCTCAGGCGACGGGCGGCCTCCCACATCCTCATGCCCTGGTCGGGGAACTCGTGGACCGGGGCGCGATGGGCGCTGTGCCGGTCGGCCATCCGCCTGGTCGAGTCGGGCAGGGCCTCGCCTTTGGCGTCGTCGGGGGCTGGCGTTTCTCACTCCGGTACGGACTCCGGCTCCAGTAGCGGGAGTTCGTACAAACAGGGACGGTGGCCGGTGACGGTCCGCTTGACCGAATTGGCTATGTTCTGCCGCAAGTGGAAGCAATCTGCGACTTGTTGGGCTTGGGATGCCGCCGCGTCTGCGGCATCCACGTAGGCGCCGGCCCGGTCGCGGCAGATCACCTCGATCTCAGAATGCGCCGCCAGCCACGGCGCCGACGTCGCGGCGTCCCGCTTTGGCAGCAGATCCAGGACTCGGTGCGTGACGGCGTCGGTGATCACCGTGTCGCAGACGTGGCCCCTGTGCAGGGTGAAGTCGTCCACACCGATCGCCCGGGGCTCCGTGGGGGCCGGATCGGGCAGGTCCATCACACGGCGCAGCAAGGTGTTGCGGTGGGTAGCGATGCCGATGTGAGCGGCGATACGGGCTCCGGCCCGGCCAGTCAGCGCGAGGCTCAGCGTGTCCATCGTCGAGCGCAGACGTTCAGTGGTCCGGCCGTGTGGCCTGGTCAGGCCCGGTGCCTGCTCGATGAACGTCCGGCGTGGGCAGCCCGTGTTCGCGCAGAGGAAGCGGCGGACGCGCAACCACGCGGCGGACTGTCTCCCGACACAGGGAAGATCCGCAGAAGAACGCAGGTAGGAGGGGTGGGGTCGGCTCGACCAGTCACCGCACACAGGGCAGTGGGCGCCGGGGGCGGTGCACCGGGCCTCGATGCGTATCGCCTCGTCATTCGCCACAGCGGACTCGACCACGATGTTCACGGTCGAGGAGCGAAATCAAGGCGACTGCCATCGCCACCACTCGGCTCGCGGTCGATCTCCATCGGCAGTCATTGTGTGGACGGCCGGCGGAGAAAAGGGGAGGCGGTTTCCAACGGGGCATGGGCAGAATGTCCGCGCTCCCCGCCCGACGCGAAAGGATCCAGACAACCGTGGTTCGTGCCATCACTTTGATCCGGTCGGATTCCCTCTCCGACGTCGCCGAGTACGCCTACGCGGCCACGGCGCCCGCTGAATCGCGCCTGATATTCCTTGCCGGGGCGTGTCCGCTGAACGATGACGGTTCCACGGCAGCGATCGGGGACTACCCGGGCCAGGCAGCGAAAGCCGTCGAGAACATGCAGGCTGCCCTCGCTGCAGCCGGTGCGTCACTCCAGGACGTCATCAGTACAAGAGTCCTCGTCGCGTCAGCCCGTCAGGAGGACTTGGTGGCCGCCTGGAAGGTAGTCCGGGACGCGTTCGGTGACCACGACGTTCCCAGCACCCTGATGGGCGTCACTGTGCTCGGTTACAACGACCAGCTCGTTGAGATCGAGGCCGTCGCCGCAGTGCTCGATTCTTGAGGCCCGTTGACACGCAGGACAACGGAACGCAGCCGGGGACCGAAGATCTTGGTGACGAGAAGCCTGCCTCTGTGACAGTTGTCGCCTTCGTTCATGGCCTGGACCGCCAGTCGACTGGGTTGTGTGACAAGGGCTACCAGGGCTGGCTTCGGTGTCAAGGACGATGACCGCCTGTGGGGTGTGACCCGCCGCCGCAAAGGCGGCGGGTCACAGCCTGGCGACGCTGAAGTCGATCCGGGCCGCCCGCCCCGACGGCGCCGCCGCCATTTACGTGATCACGGACAGCGTGTCGGCGAACAAGACCCTGGTGATACGGACCTGGGCGGAGAGGAACATGGCCGAGTTGTGCCGGACGCCGAAGAGAGCGTCGTGGGCCCATCCAATCGAGGCCCAGTTCGGTTCCTCGCGTAACTTGAGTCATGGGCGGGTTCCGACCACCCCACCGCACCTTGCTCGCCCGGAAGCTCCAGGGCTACCTGCGGTGGCGCAACGCCAACGCCCGCCACTCCGACGTCCTGGCCGCGCCACGTCGCAAACGCGCCACGAACGCGCCGAGACCCGCAGCGAACGCCGGGACCGCGGGCCCGGCGGCCGCCCCCGATCCAAAACCGCATGACCAACCCCTGTACTGGCCACGGCTCCCTGCGCTGATGCATCGTGCCTATCCGAGATCGTTCGCCGAATGGAGACGCAATGGCCGCTGAAGCTCCCTTCCGGGTAGGGCTGCGTGTCGAGGACGTGACCGAGGCGGCCATCTTCTACGCGGGGCTCGGGTTCGAGCAGGCCGGGTCGATATCAAGTCCAGACGGCCGGCCGATCATGGCGATCCTGAGACGTGGTGACCTTCAGTTGCTCGTCGATTCCTTGACCGGTATGCCGTTCCCTGACAGCGACCGTGAACACATGACGAGAACCGGGCCGCGGGGCCTCGGCGTTGTCATCGGTATCGAGGTGGACAACGTCGACGCGATTGCGGACTACTGCCGCTCAGCCGGAGCCACGGTCACCACCGACCCGCTCAACGCACCGTGGGGCGAGCGATACGCCGAATGCATCGATCCGTACGACTACGCATGGAAGTTTTATCAACTGCTCCCGGACCCGCCCCAGGACAGCACTGCCTAGGACAGCTGGTTCGCCTGAGCCCCACGCGATTCCGACCATGCGAGATCGAGTGTGAAACCGGCCGCGGACAAGCCCCCCGACTCATAGCAGAGTGTCACTCCACCCGGTGAAGGTTCGTGGTCAACGCACCGGACTCCGTTGTCAACGCACCGGACTCCATTTCGGCCCGCGTCAGTGTGGAGTGTGCGGGACAGTTCACGGTCCCCATGATGGGACGAGCGAGGCCGGGGCCGCTCTGCACCACCGCCGTCAGGCTGCCCACTCCAGCCCGAACGCCGTCAGTTGCCGGAATTTCTTCTTCGTGAGCTTCAACCGGGGCCAAAACTGCCCGGTGAGAACACGCTCACCTTGATTGGACCCGCGCCGGGGGAATCCGAGGTTCGCGGATGGCGTCGTCCGCGTGGCACGAGCCGCACACGGTGACAGTGCCCCATCAGTCTGCGCCGCGGTCGATCAGCCCCGTGGGTAAATAAATCGAACATGTGCGGCGAAAGCATGTAGTCTCCATCCGTTTCCTTCATGTCTGACAAAGGACAGCAAAAGCTGTGAAGACGATCCGGAAGACCGCGATGGCGGTGACCAGCGCCGCTCTGATCATGGGCCTGACGGCGTGCGGCAGCGACACCAAGTCGTCGGAGGGCAAGGACGCCTCCAGCCGTCCCGGCGACGCGACCGGCAAGCGGGCCGACGCCCCCGCCGTGTTGAAGGCGGCCCTGGAGAAGATGGCGCAGCAGAACTCGTACCGGACGGTCGAGACGGGCAAGACCGGTAGCGAGCCTGAGTCCCGTGCCGAGATGACGTTCCAGAACGAGCCTGAGGCCACCGAGACCAAGACCTTCGGCGGGAAGTCGAAGGGCGCCGCTTCCGGTGGTACTCATATCCTGTCCGTCGGCGGGGTGTTGTACCTGGCCACGAGCGACGTACCGGGCAAGTCCTGGTACACCATGGAAGATCTCGACTCTGCCCCGAAGCCGTCGGCCCCGTCCCAGGGGAAGTCCAGGGAAAAGCCGAAGGAGAACCCCGAGCGGCGTGTCCAGGGAGCCATGAAGAAGTGGGTCAGCGCGCTGCTGGCCGTCTCCAAGGATCTCCGGCACATCGGCCGTGAAACGGTGGGCAGCCGTGCCGCCGACCACTACCGGGGCACGGTCGTTCTCGCCGACCTGGAGCGCTACGAGGGCCCGGCCATGACGAAGGACTACCGGGACCTGTACCTGCTGCAGACCAAGAAGTCCGGCATGGACAAGGCGCAGATCGACGTATGGGTCGACGAGGACGGCCTCATCGTCAAGGAGGAAGAAAAGGGGAGGACTCCCAAGGGCGACGAGCGGATCACCGAGGAGTTCTCGGACTACGGCGTGGACCCCAAGATCAAGGCGCCCGACCGCAAGGACGTCGCCAGCTGGTCGGAGTACGTGGCATCGGCAGGCAAGAAGTACCGGACACACAGCTGAGATGAGAGGAACGCGGGACGCGGCATGTGACAGTGCGTCCTGTGCCCTGTGCCCGGCGACGCGGACAACGCAGGTGGTACGCGGTCCTTCCCCGCGCCGGGTTCCGCTCCGGGACCGGTATCCCATGGCTATCGGCCCAACAGCGGGTCAGGGGAGATCAGTTCTGCCCGGGGATGGAAATCCCACAGGTCGTTGGGGACGACGACTTGTGGGGCGTTGTGCACCAGCGCGTTCTGCGCGGTGCCGAAGCTGCCTGGGTGCACGATCGCCGAGCAGGATGGCAGCAGCGCGTCCAGCGGGATGAAGTCCACCACCCGCACGTTCGCGGGAACCTTCCCGGCCTCGGCCGGCTGCCCGGCGTGGAGGGTGGCCATCACCTCGGCGTCCAACTCGCCCAGCGCCCCCAGAAGCGTCGGTAAGGAGGTCTGGCCGCCCCCATCACCTCGCGTAAGGAAAGCCCGAGGGTGAGATGGACCCGGCGCCGGGCGGGTGGATCGTGCCGCCACTCCGGCACCACGAACCGCCCGTTTTAGGGGACGTAGCGGACGGGGACCCACAGCAGGCCCGTGGGCGGACGCAGCGAGGCCGGGGCGGGGTCAATGGCCCACCGGACGGTCACCGGATCTTGCGTGAACCAGTCCCCGTAGCGAGCCGCCGTCCAGGCGAGGCATTCGGCGAGCGGGTCCTCCCGCGGCTCCCGGGGCCGGGCGAGGCCAGGTGCCGCTACCGCATCGTTCCCACCAGGTCGCGTCCGTGGAGCAGACGAGCGTGGGCGGCTCCGGAGGCGCGGGCGGCGGCCGCTCCGCGCGGCCAGGGTTCCGGACGGCACACGCATGGCGGCGGGGCCAGGGACCGGAGCTCGGCACGGCCTCGACTTCCGTTGATACGCGGGCCGTCGGACACGCCTCGCGCCTCGCGCCGGTACGCACCGGGCCGACGTCAGCGGGTGGGCAGCCAGGTCTCGTCGTCGGTGGCATGGGCCAGGACGCGCTGCAGGAGGGCGCGCAGGGTCTCGGCTTCGTCAGGAGCGAGATCGCCGAGCAGCTCCGCTTCCGCCCGCTCCAGCGGCCCGTCGATCCGGGTCAGCAGGTAGTGCGCGGTGTCGGTGATCTCCAGCCGGCGCGAGCGGTCGTCGGCGCCAGGACGCCGGCGCACATGGCCGACCTCGACGAGTTCGTTGACGAGCTGGTGCACCGACTGCCGGGCGATGCCGAGCTGGCGGGCCAGCTCGGCCATGGTCAGCTCGGGTTCCAGCGAGAGCTGGGCGAGCAGGCCATACTGGCGCACCGTCAAGTCGTAGGCCGCCAGCCGCTGGTCCATCCGGCGCGACGCGACGGTGCTCGCCACGGCCAAGAGATAGGGGATGTGTGTCCTCAAAACGGCTTCACCTCAACCTTCGGAGACCGTGATCTTCTTGCTCGGACCGTATGTCATGAGCCGCTTCCGCGCGGGAACCGATGGGCGCTCGCCGGACGTTCGAGGACCGGGACGGTTCCGGCGGGCGTCGGCGTCACGAGTGTCTCGGTGCGTACCCGGGCCGCCGAGGCGTCGAGCTCCGGCAGGAGTCTGCCAGCCTCCTTAGAGTCGGCGGATCAGTGCCTGCGCCGTGCAGGTCCCCCGGGAGCGCACCGCGCGGAGTCGTTCCCGACCACGCGGATCGGTTCGTCGCGCACTGTGGGCAGGACGGCGAAGTGCCGCTCTTCGCCTCGTGCACCGGGATGCTGCGGACCGCGTCGAAGGGGGCGCGGATCACGTACACCAACTCCTGTTCGGCGGGCCCGGACGTCCCGGCCCCGGACCTGCCGACGTTTCCCGTCCGTTCTCCCGAATGGCTCGACCCGCAGTGAACGCGGCCCATCCACCGCCCGTCGAGCGCCGGTTGCCACCCCGGTCTGCGTACGTCCATCCGATGTCGCGATCCGGGAGGGACCAGGACAGGAAACCGGAGGACGGGCGCCGTCCTCACCGGGGCGACCGGCTGGATCGGCCTCATCGTGGCCCGCTCGCTCGGCAGGGACGGCCCGCAGACCCTCCTCTGCGCGTGGGACGCCGACGCGTACGCCGTGACCGTCAACTCCTGCGCGAGAAGGGCATGGATGCCGACGGGCGGACCTGCGACGTCCGCTCCACCGAGCCGGTGGCCACCTTCGTGCACGCAGCCGTCGACCGGCACGGCCCGATCGACGCCCCCGTCGGCAACACAGGGCGCAACGCGGGCGTCCCCGCCGCCGGGCTGACGGACGAGCCGTGGCTCAACGTCGTCCACACCCGCCCCGCGAGTCCGGAGGCTCCCGCACGTCCCGTTCGACGGCCCGCCGGCGCGGGTCCGGTCACGCCGGACCGACGTCCCGTCCGGTCACGTCCGGGTCCGGGTCGGCGGGCCTTCCCCTGAGCTCGTGAAAACCGGGCGTACCCGCCACGAGCAGCGTCCCGTCCCACAGCCGCCCCGCCTCCTCCCCCTTCGGTACGCGGGAGATGACCGGCCCGAAGAAGGCCAACGGGGGGCGGTGCGGCTCCGCCGGCTCTCCGACGGTCACCACCGGCGTCCCGGGCCGCGGGCCCAGGATCCGCACGGCTTCCGCGTGCGAGACCCGTAGTTCCCCGTCGTACGCGGTGGAGGTCCCGGCCGCGGCCAGTTCCGTCGGCAGGCCCGCGTCGGTCAGGGCCAGGGCCGGATCGTTGATCCACTTTCTGCTGTTCCCGCGTTCCCCGGGGGAGTCGAGGTCGGCCCACAGCGAGGCGTGGAAGCGGCCCAGGGCCTCCTGCCCGTGGTGACGCCGCACGGCGGTGCCGATCCGCACCGGCACCATCAGGTACCCGTCGGGGTCACCCTCGGGGTCGTCGTCGCTGCCCTCGTTGAGGAGGGCCAGGCTCATCAGGTGCCAGCGCAGTTGCAGCGGGCGGACCCGGGCGGCCTCCCGCAGCCAGCGGGCGGTCAGCCAGGTGTAGGGGCAGGCGGGGTCGAACCAGACGTCCACGGTGCGGGCTCCGGGACGCGGGGCGTTCCGGAGGTCTTCGGCTGTCATGGTGCGGTGCTCCTTCGCGTACGGATTCGGGCGGCGGCGGGTGGGTTCGGGGGCCGGCGTTTCACACGGAGGCGTTGCGCATACCGCGGATGCCCGCGACGACCCCCAGCACCGCGATGGCCATGGCCGCGAGGATCCCGTACAGCACGTTCGTCTCGGCGAACCGGCCGTCGAACAGGGCGCGTTCGGCCTCGACCACATAGGTCGCGGGATTGATCCGGCTCAGGACGTAGAGCCAGGTGGGGGCCGAGGTCTGGATGATGGGTAGCAGGACGCCGGAGAGCAGCAGCAGGGGGAAGAAGATCATCTGCTGCACTCCGTAGAACAGGGTCTGCTGTTTACGGGAGTGGAGCGCCAGGGTGAAGGAGAGCGTGCCGATCCCGATCCCGAAGACGGTCAGCAGCGCCAGGCCCGCCAGGGCGCCGAGCGGGCGGAGCCGGAAGTCGGTCGGCAGCAGCAGGGCGAGGATCAACAGGGCTTGCGTCACCAGGATCACGACCTCTTTGAGGGCCCGCCCCACGAGCATCGCGGCCCGGTTGAGCGGGGTCACGAGCATCCGCTCGAAGGTCCCCGAGGACATCTCGTTGAGCAGGGAGGCCCCGGCTCCCGCGGTGGCGGAGAGTGCCAGCAGGACGAGCATGCCGGGCGCGAACCACTGCCAGCGGGAGCCCGCGCCCGTGTCCCCGCCCGCCGGGCTCATGCCGGGGAGCAGGGGAGCGAAGAGGGCGAGGAAGAGGAAGGGCAGCAGCATCGTGAAGAGGAGGCCGACCGGCTGGCGCAGTTCGGGCCCCAGCTCGCGGGCGAACGCGGTGCGGGTGTCGTTGAGCACCTTCATGGTCAGGCTCCGGGGTGCGTGGTGGTCGGGGCGGTGGCGTCGGCGCTCTCCCGCAGGGTGCGGCCGGTCAGGCTGAGGAAGACGTCGTCGAGGGTGGGGCGGGTGAGGCTGGCGGTGACCGCTCGCACTCCGATGGCATCCAAATGCCGTAGCAGGAGAGGGAGTTGGGAGTCTTCATGGAGGGTGCGGATCCGCACCTCCGTGCCGTCGGCGGTGACCTCGTGGACGGTGGGCAGGGCACGGGCGAGCTCGACGGCCCGCTCGGCGTCGGCACGGTCGGCGGTCCCCAGGGTGATGCGCCCTCCGGCCAGGTCGGCCTTGAGGTTCTCGGGGGAGTCGTCGGCGATCACCCGGCCTTGGTCGACCACCATCACCCGGCGGGCCCAGCGGTCGGCCTCCTCCAGGTAGTGGGTGGTGAAGACGATCGTGGTGCCGAACTCCCTCTGCAACCGCAGCACATGTTCCCAGATGCCGACTCGGCTGTGCGGGTCGAGTCCGGTGGTGGGCTCGTCGAGGAAGAGCAGTTCCGGCTCGTGGACCAGGGCCATGGCGATGTCCAGGCGGCGGCGCTGGCCGCCCGAGAGGGTGCCCACCGTGCGCTTGGTGAGGCCCTCCAGTTGGAGAGCGGTCAGCAGGCGTTCCGCCCGGGTACGGGACTCCGCGCGGCTCAGGCCGTACGCCCGGCCCTGGGTGATCAGCTCGTCGCCGACGCGGAAGTTGCTGCCGGCGCTGTTGCCCTGGCCGAGGTAGCCAATGCGGTGACGGACCTCCGAGGGGTCGGTCAGCACGTCGTGTCCGGCGACTTCGGCGGTGCCCGAGGTCGGCGGGAGCAGGGTGGTCAGCATCCGGAGGCTGGTGGTCTTCCCGGCGCCGTTCGGGCCGAGGAAGGCGACCACCGAGCCGGCTTCGATGTCGAGGTCCAGGCCGCGCACGGCCTCGACGGTCTCTCCTCCGGCGCGGAAACTGCGGGTGAGCCCGCGGGTGTGGATCATGGTTCTCCCGTACGGGGTTCATGGGGGCGGATCAGGGGGGGGCACGGCCCACGCCCGGACCGGCCGGCTCGGTTCCGGGACAGGGCGGGGGAAAGTCAGATGCGCTGGGCCCTTGACTTCTTCGAGCTTAGAAGCGCTAATGACGTCTTTGTCAGGCTCCCTGACAGTCTCGATCCGTCCTTCGGACCGCCCTTCGATCCGGCCTCCGCACCGCTGTCGACCGGTCCGTCGAGCGGCCCCCGAACCGCCCGCTCCGGACCGGCCGGTGTCACCCGTACCGGCGCGATTCCACCGTCCTGCCGGCGAGGACGCCCAGACCGGCCGCCGGCAAGGCGATCGGCTTCGGGCCGGACGGGAGGAACGCCGGTGTCCCCATGGGCAACGGTTCGGACGCAGGCGGTTGTTGGAGTTCGCGGCGTTCTCCGGGGGTACCGCGTGCCTCGGTGGCCCCACCGCCTCCACGCCCGGGGTGACGGGTCGGCAGCCCGCGGGGCCGGTGGTGCTCGGGCCGGACGGGCTGCGCCCTTGTCTCTCCTACCTCACGAAGTCGCGCAAGTGCCGGCCGGTCAGGGAGTGGGGGCTGGCGATCAGGCCGGCAGGTGGCCCCTGATAGAGGATGCGCCCGCCGTCGGCGCCTGCGCCGGGGCCGAGGTCGATGACATGGTCGGCGTGGGCGATGACGCGCTGGTTGTGTTCGATGGCGATGACGGTGGCGCCGGAGTCGACGAGTCGGTCGAGCAGCGTCAGCAGGTCGTCGACGTCGTTTCCGTGGAGTCCTGCGGTGGGTTCGTCGAGCACGATCCGCTGGTGAGCCGACTCGGTGGTCGAGAGGTGCCGTGCGAGGAGGAGGCGTTGCCGTTCTCCTCCGGAAAGGGTGTCGAGGCTCTGTCCGATGGTGAGGTAGCCGAGCCCGACCTGGTCGAGCCAGGCGAGTCGCCGGGTGATCTCGGGGTGGTCGGAGAAGAGGTCCTTGGCCCGGCTGGCGTTCATCGACAGGGTTTGGGCAATGGTGTGGCCGTGGAGTCCGGCGGCGAGGGTAGTGGGGTTGAAGCGGCTGCCGTCGCAGGCTTCGCAGGTTGTTCGCACGTCGTCGAGGAAGGCCAGGTCCGTGACGACGATGCCTCTGCCCTTGCACACGGGGCAGGCGCCTCGCGAATTGGCGCTGAACCACGAGGGGTGCAGCCCCGTGGCGTAGCTGAATGCCTCGCGAACCGGCTCGGCGATGTCGAGCACGGTCGCCGGCGTCGATCGGATTCCACCGTGCAGCGGCACCTGCCCGATGACCGTGAAGCCGGGGTGTTGGCGCGGCAGCTCCGAGGCGATCAGGGTGCTCTTGCCCGAGCCGGCGACACCCGTGACCGCGGTGAGCACTCGGAGTGGGACGTCCACGGTGATGCCGTGGAGATTGTGCGCGGTGGCGTGGCTGATCGTCACCACCTCGCGCGCGGTGCGCGGGCGGTCGTTGACCCGGATGCGGGTGTGCAGCATCCGGCCTGTTGCCGTGCGTGTCGCGCCGATCTCGGCGGGTGTGCCCTCGAACTGGATGAGCCCGCCGTCGGTGCCCGCGCCGGGGCCGAGGTCGATGATGTGGTCGGCGGCGGCGATGACGGCCGGGTGGTGCTCGACGACGAGCACCGTGTTGTGTGCGTCGCGCAACTGCGTGAGCAGAGTGAGCAGACGGTGGACGTCGTGCGGATGCAGACCGGCGCTCGGCTCGTCGAACACGTAGCAGACATCGCTCAGTACGTGTTTCTGATGCCCGGTTCCGAGTAGCCTTGGGTCCTACGCTGGCGTGGTGTTCAAGGGCACCGGGCGGGCCGGGGAGAGGAACTGTCGGGCTTGTGGTGAACGCCTTCGGCCGAGCGCCCGGCCTGATGCGTCGTTCTGTTCGTCGGCATGTCGTGCCAGGCAGTGGCGTACGGAACGGCGGTTGCGGAAGCGGCTGGCAGCCGTACAGGGCGGTGTCGGTGAGGTCGAGTGTCCCGAGTGCGGGGCTCGTTGGGTGGCCGGCGTCGACCGCCGCTCGGACGCCGTGTTCTACTCGCGGCAGTGCGTCGTGAGGTCCTGGAGGCGGCGGAAGGAATCGTTCGCCGAACGGTCACAGTAACCACTGAACGAACGCCTCCGAGAGCCAATTTCGTTCACCATTCGGTCATTTGCAATCACTCGTTGCGATCTTCCGATTTGCGGTTTGACTCTCGGTTTCAAGCGGGTCGTGTCCACGTCATGGACTTCGGGACCGTGCGGCGGCCCGCAGGGTGGTGAACACCATGTCGGAGGAAACCGAGAAGGTCGGAAACGTCAGCCACCAGCGTTACGAGCAGATCGTGGCCGAGCTGCGGCAAGTGGTTGAACAGCAGACTCAGGGACAGTTCACGATCGGCGATCGCGCCTTGGAGATCGAACCGATGCGTGGGGCCGACGACGGCCGGGAAGCCTTGCCGGGACGGGACCTGTTCACCGTCCGGCAGGCCCTGACCCGGCTGGCGGAGGACATCGGGTTGCGCCGCACCACGGTGGAGAACGCGCGGTGGACAGCGTCGCGTTGGCCGAAGGAACATCGTCAGGCCGGGGTGTCGTTCACCGTTCACCGGGTCCTGGGCAGCATTCCTGGCGAGGAAGAGCGGTTCGCCTCGATCAAGACCCCGCCGGAGGGCAAGAAGCGGTGGACGGTCGACGACGCCAACCGGCGCGTCGGCCGACAGGTGGAGAACCCCACCTCACCGCAGGAGAAGATCACCGCGATCCACACCTTGGCCCGGGACGAGGAAGTCGCCGCGGTGGTCACCACCGACTTCCTGAGGCGGCCAGCGGTCGCCGCCCAGGTCAAGCCGGAGGACAGGGTCCGAGTGGTGGAGGAGTTCACCCGGGACGACCACGTCGCCGCCCAGGTGACCACCGGCCTGCTGCGGCGTCCAGACGTCGCGTTCAAAGCGATGAGCGACGACACCGCCCGGCTCCAGGTCAACCATGCCCAGGTCGAGCGGGGCCGACAGGCCCGCGAGCACTTCGAGGACACCAGCCCGGTCGCGCCAGCAGTCCGTCACATCGACCGCAGTGTGGAGTTCTTGGACCTGGTCACCGCCTGCCACTCCTTCGTGACCGCGGCCGGCCGGGCCGTTCCCGGCCTGCGGGACCGCACACTGGGCGAGGACGAACGCACCATCGTGCACGAGAACATCGCCAAGGTCCGAGCGACGCTGGACTGGATCGAGACTGCGGTCGACACCGGCAAGGTCGACATGGACGGCGAGCTCGCCCGCATGCTGCGAGGCGAGTGAGGATGCCCCGCGCCTCACGGCGACGGGGCGAGGCCGCCCAGCGGCATGCGGACACCCTTCGGTTCGTGCTGTTCGAGGCCCGGCCCGCCGGGCTGCTGTTCCCTCAGCTGGTCCGCGCCAGCGGACTGTCCCCCAGCCAGGTCCGCTCCGGGCTTGCGGCCTTCCGCGACATCATCGCCGCCAACGGCTGGCCCCGCTGATCTGGACCAGGGCCGATGGCTATCAGCTCGGCGCGGAGTTGGCCGCCCTTCAGGCATACGAGAGGGCCGTGCTCACCGAGAAGCTCACCGAGTTCCGCCGGTTCATCACCGGCACCGTTGCTCCGCACGCTGCCGCCCACCCGAGCGACAAGTGGGTGAAGCACATCATCGCCCAGCTCAACTCGATCGAGTCCACCCTCGACCTCGTCGTCTCTTCCTGACCACCAACGGGCGGGGCGCCCGGCCAAGGGCCGGGCGCCCCGCCCCAACCGCCACCGGAGGGAGCCCGCCATGCGCAAGCGCCGCTATCCCTCCGACACCACCAACGCCGAATGGGCCCTGATCGAACCGCTGTTGCCGACCCCAGCCTGCGAGACGCTCGCGGGCGGACGGCCGGAGAAGCACCCGCGACGCGAGATCGTCGACGCCATCCGCTACGTCGTGGACACCGGCTGCAAATGGCGGGCCCTCCCCGCGGACTTCCCGCCATGACGCACAGTCTGGGGCTTCATGGCCCGGTGGGCCGCCGCCGGCGTCATCGGGCAGATCCGCGACGCGCTGGCCAGCCGGATCCGCCGCGAGATGGGCAAAGGCCCCCGCGCGGTCGCCACCGTCATCGACTCCCAGTCGGTCAAGGCAGCCGAGACCGTCGGCCGCGACTCCCGCGGCTACGACGCGGGCAAGAAGATCAACGGCCGCAAGCGCCACATCGTCGTCGACACCCGCGGCCTGCCGCTGCTGGTCATGGTCACCCCGGCCGACCTGCACGACAGCGCCGCCGCCAAGGAAGTCCTCTTCCGCCTCCGCCTCATGCACCCCGAGATCACCATCGTCTGGGCCGACTCCGCCTATGCCGGCAAGCTCGTCGACTGGGCGAAACAGCACCTCAACCTCACGATCAAGCCGGTCAGCCGACCCAAGGACGCCTCCGGCTTCGTCGTACTCCCTCGTCGGTGGGTCGTCGAACGCAGTCTTGCGTGGATGATGCACGCGCGCCGACACGCCCGGGACTACGAACGGCTCGTTCAACACTCCGAGACGCTGATCACCTGGGCAGCCATCACCCTCATGACCAGGCGCCTCGCCCGGAAAGGCGCCACCCCCAGCTGGCCAAGGAACCCGGCGCCGGCCGGCGGTTAGACGCGTTCGAACGCCGCGATGCTATGTGGATCCGTCGCAAAGCTGGAGCGCGCATGCTACGTTTTTACCGTGCGGTCAAAAAATCGAGCAAGCGGTAAACAAGAGAGAACCTTCATCGAAGAGGCGCGGCGGGCGCAGTTGGTGGACTGTGCGATCGAGGCCATCGCGGACGTGGGGTTGCACCGGGCGTCGCTGGCCGAGATCGCGCGGCGGGCGGGGATCACCAAGCAGGCGATCTTCTACCACTTCGCCACGCGTGACGCGTTGATCCATGAGGTCCTCGCCGTGGTCACGAAGCAAGGGGCGGAGTTCATGGCCGCGCGATCACGCCAAGAGCACACACCTGCTGATGAGTTGCGGGCGTACATCGAGGCCAATGTCGAATACATCGGCAGTCACCGCGAGCGGGTCAAGGCGCTGGTGGCGATCGCGATGAACTTCACCGACGAGGACGGCCGCTCCCGGCTTCTGCCGCTCGACGCGTCGGTCTACGGCGACAGCCTCGCCCCGCTGCAGGACATCCTGCAACGCGGCCAGGAGCAGGGCCAGTTCGTCGAGTTCAACACCCGCACCATGGCCATGTCGATCCGCGCGGCGATCGACGCGATCGGACCGCAACTGAACGCGATTGGCGACCTCGACCTGGACGGCTACGCCCGCGATCTGGTGGAGCTGTTCGACCGAGCAACGGCGAGGGTGCGGGCGTGAGCCCGCACGTCGACGACACCGAACCAGCCAAGGGGGAGTTAAGAGTGCACGGAACAGGTGGCGCGAACAACGATCACCATGGTGGCACCACCGCCACCCACGGGCGCCCCGAGGGGTCGGAACCGTCAGGGGCACAAGCATGGACGGCGCTGGCGCTTGATGTGGCGATTCCGCTCGCGGTGTTCTACGGGAGCCGGGCCGCGGGGATCGATCAGTGGCTGTCGTTGGTTCTCGCGGGCATAGCCCCGCTTGCCAGCGTCCTCATGACGTGGGTGCGACAGCGGCGCGCGGATCCGACCGCAATGTTCGTGATCGCTGCGATGATGCTCTCGGTACTCGTCGCCATGGTCACCGGTGACCCCCGAGCACTGCTGGCACGGGAGAGCTGGGTCACCGCGGCGCTGGGCCTGTGGATCCTCGGCTCCCTGGCGATGGCCCGCCCCTTCCTCCTGGACGTGGCCATCAAAGTCACTCCGACTGGCACGGCGCAACGCCTAAACGGTCTTTGGCACAGCACCCCCGTCGTCCGCCGATGGATGCAAGTGGCCAGTGCGGCATGGGGAATTGCCTTCCTCATCGACGCCATCGCCCGCGTGGTAATGGCCTACACGCTCCCCATCGACAGCGTGCCCTCGCTGGGTGTCGTGGTGCTGGTCGTCCTGCTGGGCATGGCACAGACCCTCGTAACGGTGCACGGCCGCCGCAGCGGCGCCCTCGCCCTGATACGCGACCGCGGCTGATACCACCGCGCACCTTCGTGCCCCCGCCGGCGTCCGCGTGGCTATCCGTCACATTCTCCTGCCTAACGCCCACTGCCGCCCGCCACGCATCTTCGACGCTCCGAGTTGAGAAACACGTACTCAGCTTGGCATTTAACCTGTGGCGGTGAGGTTGCTTTGCAGGGAAGCTGAGGTGCGTGACCGTTTCTCCCTCTTCCGACTCGTCGACCTCGCGTGATCGGCTGGCTGTCGAACTCGTCAAGGGCTGTTCCCTGCTTGAGGAGTGGCCCACGAAGGCGTTGCCCGCAGGCAGCCGGGTCACAGTGGTCCGTGATCCGGAGTGGGACGGACCCTGGCAGATCGAGTTCACGGGGATGATTGACGCGATGGGTGCCCCCGAGCCCGTAGAGCACGTACGTGCACACGACGGCGAGTTGGCGTACTGGGTCACCTTCGACGCCCCGCAATACGACTGTGACGGGGCCGGGCCATACCGAAAGGCCCAGGTCTGGGGCCGATATCTGCGCCCCGAACCGGCACCGTGTGCTGCGTGCTGCGTAGGACCGATGCCCATGGACTGGCCTCGAACGTCGCTCCGAACTTGATCGCCCGGACGGGCATTCGCCGGTCGGGGAAGTCGCCTTCGGTTGATCATGTGCTCCGACCAAGGACACGCATGTTCAGCACGAAGGCCGTGGCATGAGTCTGTTGCACAACGCCGCTCTGGTGGAGCCGTTCGCGGAACTGTCACGCTTCCGGAGCGAGTTCTATTCGTGTCTGGTCTCGCGTGCGGACGCGCTGTTCGAGCTGGCGGATGCGGTGTTGTGTGCGGACGGACCCGTTAGGTCGCTGGTCGAGTTGTCGCTGGTGGGCGAGCATCGCCGCGGGCACGGCAGCCTGTACGCCGCCCTGGCCGCCGGTCGGGCGGACGTGTCCCGACTGCGGCGGGCCGTGGCCGGGGTGCCCTTGCCACGGGCGGCCGACGGCCGCCTGGTGCTGGCCGCCGACATCACCTGCTGGCTGCGACCGGATGCGCATACCTCGCCCGAGCGGGTCCTGTGCCACACCTATGGCCGTGGCAAGGACCAGCACATCCCCGTTCCGGGCTGGCCGTACTCGGTGATCTGCGCGCTGGAGACGGGCCGCACTCCTGGACCGCGCCGCTGGACGCGCTGCGGCTCGCGCCGGGTGATGACGGTGCCACAGTGACCGCGCGGCAGATGCGCGAGCTCATCGAGCGCCTCATCGAATCAGGACAATGGAGTCAGGGCGACCCGGACATCCTCATCGTGGTCGACGCCGGCTATGACGTACCGCGTCTGGCCTTCCTCCTCAAAGACCTGCCGGTGCAGGTGCTGGGACGGATGCGCTCGGACCGTGTCCTGCGCCGGGCCGCACCACCCCGCGAGACCCACACCATGGGCCGCCCGCCGCGTCACGGCGGCGAGTTCGTCTTCGGGGACCCGGCCACCTGGGGCAGACCTGACACCGAGACGGTGGCGGAGACCCGCCTCTACGGGAAGGCCAGCGCACAGGCATGGGATCGACTCCACCCGCGGCTGACCCACCGCTCCGCCTGGACCGCCCAGTTGGGCACCCTCCCGGTCATCGAGGGCACTGTGATCCATCTCAAGGTCCAGCGGCTGCCCAGCGGAGCAACCCCGAAGCCGGTATGGCTGTGGTGGTCGGGCACCGGTGCCACCAGCGAGGACGTCGACCGGCTCTGGCAGGCATTCCTGCGGCGCTTCGACATCGAGCACACCTTCCGGTTCTTCAAACAGACCCTGGGCTGGACCTGTCCGAAGATCCGCACTCCCGAGGCCGCAGATCGATGGACCTGGCTGATCCTCGCGGTCTATGCCCAGCTCCGACTCGCCCGGCCGCTGGCAGCCGATCTACGCCGCCCCTGGGAGAAGCCCAGCGAACCGCACAAACTCACCCCTAGCCGCGTCCGCCGCGACTTCCGGCACCTCCGACCCAAGGCCGCATGCCCCGCCGGCGCACCGAAACCCACCAGCCCAGGACCGGGGCGGCCACCAGGCCGCAAGAACGCCCGCCCCACCCCACGTCACGACGTCCACACAGTCCGCAAAAGGGACACTGTTAAACGGAAGAAGAAGCCGTCAGCCACCCCTCGCCCACGGCGCACAGGTTAAAGATCAAGCTCAGAGCACTGCCGAGATGCCGGACGATCTTGACCCGCTGGGCCTCGCCACCGGAGAGGGTGTTCGAGGCGCGATCGAGGCTGAGGTAGCCCAGCCCCACCGATTTCATCGCGTCGAGCCGCTCCCGAATCGTCCGGACGAGCGGTGCGACGGACGGGAACCGAAGGGCAGCGACGATCCGGCGCAGTTCACCGATGGGTGTGGCCGTCCAGTCCGCGATGGACCGGCCGTCGATCAGGCTGGCCCTGGCTGTTGCGTTGAGCCGCGTTCCGCCGCATTCCGGGCACGTGGAGCGGGTGACGACGCGGTCGAGAGCGGTCTTCTCCTCGTCGGTGAGCCGAGAGGGAGTCTTGCGCAGGTAGCTGGTACGCAGTCGGGGGACGACACCGTCGAACCTCCCGGCTTTCGGGTATTCCGGATCGGGATCGGAGAGGCGAAGCCCTTCCGCGTGGAGCAGCGTGTCCAGACCGGCCGCCGGGAGTGCGGCCAACGGCTGGTCGGGGTCGACGAGCCCGGAGTGGACCATGCGTTTCCAGCGGTAGGTTCCCGGCGCGAACGTCGGGAACCGAATCGCGCCCTCGCGCAGGCTCCGTCTCCGATCGAGCAGCAGGTCCAGGTCGATATCGTCCACGACACCGAGACCTTCGCACCGTGGGCACATCCCGCCGGGGTCGTTGAAGGAGTACGCCGGGGAGAATCCCGCCACCGGGCTGCCGATGCGCGAGAACAGCAAGCGCAACAAGGGGGCGATATCGCTCGCGGTGCCCACGGTCGAGCGCGCGTTGCCGGTGAACGGACGCTGGTCCACGATCGTGGTGAACATCAGCCCATCGAGCCGGTCGACGTCGGCCGCTCTCCCGTGAGGCAGCCGGTTGCGGACGAACAGCGGATAGGTGTCGGACACCAGACGCTGCGCCTCGGTCGCGATCGTGCCGAACGCCAGCGATGACTTACCCGATCCGGATACGCCGGTGAACACCGTGATCCGGTGTTTCGGCACCCGCACCGAGACATCGCGCAGGTTGTTCGTCCGGGCCCCTTCGATCCTGATCCACTGCTCTCTGTCCTGGGGCTCATCCGTTGCCGCGGTGGTCGTCATGCTCTCCACGCTACGATGAGATGTGGACCGATAATGGCCACAATTTCCCGTCGCTCCAGGGTGAGGAGAAAGCGCTGTGCCGGCACCCAGAGAACGGATGCTCCGGCTGTTGTCGCTGTTGCAGAGCGGCCGGCGCTGGCCGGCAGGCGAACTCGCCGCCGCCATGGAGACGACCGGCCGGACGCTCCGTCGCGACATCGAGCACCTGCGCGAGATGGGGTATCCCGTCCAGAGCGTCCGGGGACCGGGCGGCCACTACCAGCTCGTCGCGGGCCAGGCCCTGCCCCCACTGATGCTGGAAGACGACGAAGCGATCGCCGCGATCCTCGGTCTCAAACTCGCCGCCGCCGACAGCACCGGCACCGACGTCACCACCGAAGCGGCCCAACGCGCGGTCAGCAAACTCCGACGCATCCTTCCCGCGCGGCTGACGCGCAGGACCGACCAGGTCCTTGCAGCCGTCGAAGTGGGCAGCGCCGACTATCCCCAGCCCACGCCTGAACAGGTGGGCTCTCTCGCCGAAGCCATCTCGACGCATCGGCGCCTCACCTTCACCCACACCGGCAAGCGAGGCACGCGGCATCGCACGGTCGAACCGGTGCGTCTGGTGCGTATGAGCCGACGCTGGTACCTCTTCGCCTGGGACCGCGACCGGGAGGACTGGCGCACGTTCAGACTCGATCGGATCACCGATACCGCGGTCACGACCTCGACATTCGTCCCGAGGCACGCGCCCGCGGAGGACCTCGTAGGCTATCTGCGAGACCACTTCCACGGCAGCGACAGCCTGCACCGCGTCGTGCTCATCCTCCATACGAGCGCCCCCGACGCGGCATCACGCCTGTACCGCATCGACGGAGTACTCGAACCGCTCACCGAGAACCGATGCCGCTACATCGCGCACGTCGACTCCTACGAGTGGCTCACGCTCGTCCTGGTGCTCACCGGCATTGAGTGCACCATCGAAGAACCCGACGACTTCCGCGACCACGTCTCCGCCGCGGCGCACCGTCTCCTGCGCGCGACCGCGACGGACTGAGCAGAGACCGGCGTCGGCGCCCGGACCGTGCCGCCGCCTTCGGCCTGGTGCACGGCAGCGCCGCCGGGTCGGTCTCCTGGCTCTTCGGCCTTCGGCCGGATCGAGGCGCTATGCAACTCCCGGGGAAGCTGCCCGTAGTTTGCAGAGTTTTCTCTGCAGAGAGCCATATGCAGAGAAGCCTCTGCACTATACGATGCCGACATGCCTGATGAGCCCGAACGCGTACCGCAGTCCGCCGCCAAACCCACCCGGCGCATCGATGCCCGAAGCTTGCGAGGGCTGGCCCATCCGCTGCGGATGAAGATTTTCGAACTGCTCAGTCTCGACGGCCCCGCCACCGCCACCGGGCTTTCCGAACGCCTCGGGGCGAACACCGGCACCGTCAGCTGGCACCTGCGCCACCTCGCCGAACACGGCTTCATCGAGGAGGAGACCGGGCGGGGCACAAAACGCGAACGCTGGTGGAGAAGAGTGAGCGCCACGTACGTGCTGAAAAGCGCCGATTTCCACGACGACCCCGACACCCGGGGTGCGTTGTCGGTCTACATGCACGAACTGGTGCAGCAGTACTTCAGCCGAGTCACGGACTACCTCAGCGAGGACTGGGACGAGGAATGGCGAAACGTCGGTACCGTCTCGGACTGGCGTGACCTGCGGATGACACCCCATCAGCTGGCGGCACTCAACGCGGAGCTGATGGCCGTCCTCGCACGCCATACTCCTGCCCCGGACGTCGAGCCCGACCCGGAGTCGCTCCCTGTCGTTGTGCAGCTCCAGTCCTTCCCACGCAAGGAGCGGGGCACCGCATGAGCCAGGGCACAGGCGGTGGCCTCCTGCGTCGCCACCGCGACTTCCGGCTGCTGTGGTGCGGCGAGACCGCCGGCAAGTTCGGCGCGTCCGTCACCGGGGTGGCGATGCCGCTGGTTGCCGTCTCCACCTTGCACGCCGGAACGTTCGAAGTCGGTCTGCTGAGCGCCGCCGCCTGGGCCCCTTGGCTGATCGTCGGTCTGCCCGTCGGTGTCTGGGTGGACCGGTTGCGGCGCAGGCCGATCATGCTGGCCGCTGCCGCAATCTCTTTCCTGCTCTTCGCCGGCCTCCCGGTCGCCGCGTGGTTCGGCCGGTTGAGTATCGGACTGCTGCTGACCGTCGCCCTGCTGACCGGCACGGCAGCGGTGTTCTTCCAGACCGCCTACAGCGCCTATCTCCCCAGCATTCTGGAACCCGCGGACCAGCCCGAGGGCAACGCCAAACTGCACGGCAGCGCGTCCGCCGCCCAGATCGCCGGGCTCGGCTCCGGTGGTCTGATCGCACAGTTGGCGGGCGCGGTCAACGGGATGTTCGCCAACGCCGCGACGTTCTTCGTCGCCCTCCTCTGCCTGGCCGGTATCCGGCACCGCGAGCCACGCGTCACCAAGGCCGAACGCCGCCCCAGAGCACTGTTCAGCGAGGTCGGCGAGGGTCTGCGATTGGTTGTCGACGACCCGTGGCTCCGCACGCTGACAGCCTTCGGGGCCGCTTCCAACCTTGCCCTCATGGGATACCAATCGATCCTGGTCATCTTCCTGGTCCGGAACGTCGGTCTGCCCTCCGGGACGGTCGGTGCACTCATCGCGGCTGCCAGCACCGGGGGTGTTGTCGGGGCCTTCGTCGCACGCCGGGTCGCAAGCAGAGTCGGCACGGCCCGCGCGATGCTGCTGTTCGAACTGGGTCTTCCGATATTCGCGCTGCTCATCCCGCTGACCGCCGGCGGAGCCGGGATACTGCTCTACGTCGCGGGCGGCTTCTGCGTCTCCGCCGGCGTCGTGGCCGGCAATGTCATCAAGTCAAGCTTCCAACAACGCTACTGCCCACCAGAACTACTCGGCCGCCTCACTGCAAGCACAGCATTCCTCAACTACGGCACCATCCCCCTCGGGGCAGTTCTCGGCGGCGCGCTCGGCACCGCGCTCGGCATCCGCACAGCGATGTGGATAACAACGGCGGGAGTGCCGCTCGCCGCGCTGATCCTGTTCTTCTCCCCGATCCGGCGGTCCCGGGACCTGCCGACGACCCGTCGGCCGGCGAGTAATGCGAAACTTCCGCTGGATCCCGACGGCGAGCCGGTCCTGCCTCGTCATTGACGGCCCCACCTGACGCTCCCCGGGAACGGCGAGAGCACCGACCGTGGCAAGTGCGGCGAACATTTCCACGAGACGGGCAGCTGGCGTGCCCTGGGAGGCAGAAAGGCGCCAGGCTCTGCGGATCGGGTGGCTGAAGGCAGGCCAGAGAACGGGCCTGCGCGCTCCTCGTAATTCTTCAGGCCCGCCCAGCAGCGCTCATTCTTCAGTGCCTCCTGCCACGCGAGGGCAGGACCTCCACTTCGGCACGTTCTTCCGGTCGCCCATGCTGGCATGGCGGCGGATCGTCTGCGTGGTGAAGCCGAGTCTGTCGGGAAAGACGGAAGCGGCAGCGGCGGGAATGTTCCGGCGGGCCGCCTCGTTCTCCCTGGACCCGTCGAGTCCTTCCCTGGGAGCGTCGTGCCCGAAACCACGTCCGTTACCTCCACCGTTCTCCCGGTACTCCCATCCTTGAGCGTGCAGGCCGAGCGTCTGATCGAGCTGGGGGTGCACGAGATCGCCGGACTGCCCGCCGCCGAGCTGCGTACTTTCGCCGAGACCGCCGAGGTTTCTGCGGTCGGCGATGGTGCACTGCTCGCTGTTCACCCGGACCAGGCCCCTGCCTCCGCCCTCGCGCCGCTGCTCCGCCGCGACGGCAAGCCGGGTTTCGTCGTCACCGACATGACCGACGTCGACCTCTTCGCCCCGCTCGAAACGGTCGCGCTGCCCGATGCACCCCTCTACCTCCTCACCGGCCTCGACCGTGGCGACCAGATGGCCAACTGGAGTCCGGACGAGGCGCTGCCCGCCCTCACCGCACAAACCCGCACCCCGTTGGTGATCACTGAAGGCCTCTACTGGGTGCTCCAGCAGCCCGCCGTCCTGGAGCGCAACCACTGCTTCATGACCATTGGTTCCCGGCTGCGCAAGGCCAACGGCGCCCTGGACGCCCGTACCCCGGCGATCTGGATCAGCAACGGCACCGGGCGGGACGGCCGCGAGCGCCGTAACGCCCCCAAGGTCGGCTGGTGCTGGGCGGGCAACCGGCACACCTGGCTCGGCTTCGCCTCCGCAGCAGGCCGCCAGGTCCAGGCAGACGCGAGGCCGTGATGAATCGTCGGGTTCCGCCCCTGCTCGGGGGCGGAACCCGGTAGAACGCTGGACGGGACGCGCAGGCAACTCACCGACGCACAAGGGAAGTTCATCGCCCTACCTGCCGATCGGCGACCTTGAGCGGCTGCGGTAGCAGTTTGAGGGGGTGGTGTGGCGGTTCCGGTCCGCTGCTCAGTGGCGGGAGGTGCACTGCGAGTTCGGTCTCTGGTCGACGGTTTGTCGCCGACGGTCTATGGCCGCTTGCGGGTCTGGAGGGACGCCGGCTGGCGTAACCCGGAGGGCAATCGCTCGGCGGACCGAGGAGAACGGGACGAGCACCGCGCCGTGCTGTGCCAGACGCGGTACGCCTGACGAAGCTCATGGTCGCTCCGCAAGGCAAGCTCAACACCTCGCCGGACCGCTTCGAGCGGGCTGTCGAGGAGGGCACAACGGGCGGGGTGGCGATCGTCAAGAATGATCAGGGCGGAGTGGCTCTCGCCGCCGTCGACACGGCGCGCACTCAACCGCTGCGCGACGCGAGAGGCCCGCCCTCGTGAGGCCGGCTACACCAGCTTCGGGGGCTTCGCGACAGCTGGCCGGGTCCCGTACGGCAGCCGGGCTACACCCGGCCCTTGCTGCTTGTCCACTGCTGCAGCGCCCTGACGTTCTCCCGCTGCCTGGCACCCGACCGTTGGCGGTCCAGAAGGTATGCATGCAAAGCGATTTGGCCATGAGCGCCTCTGGTATCGATCACGCCGTTCACGACGCGCGCTGAGCCGGCGGACCGCGCTCTGGAATCGTTCCTCTGCAACACCCGTGGTGTTGCAGCTTGCTCTTGCAATGTCGGGCACGGCATGGGAACAGCTGGCGCTTCAACTGGGCTTTTGGCGTTCGATTCGCTCCTGTAGTGAGAAGGCAACGCCACGTGGCTCCCGCAACGGCATCGCAACGGTTCGTCAGCCGCCATGCTGGGCTCGCCGGCATGGCGCCGGCCCAGCACCGCATCACGCGGTCATAGCCAAAGGGGCCCGATGTGAAACCGTCGTTGCTGTCGCTGAGAGCGGTCGTGCTGCTATCCCTCGGCATGGTGGGCGGTGTCGTGACCGTGGCCCTATTGCTCCTGGCCGGTCACGCAATAGCTGAGAGCCTGCTGGGCGGAGTGGCAGGTGCAGGCGGAATGATCGCCCTCCTCGATCGCATTGTGGAGACCGAAGCGAACTGCGCAGCTCAGAGCGTACTACCTCAAGCCGACGGGTCCGAAGAGGTTCACCGTCATGTCTGAGATGAACCCGCTTCCAGAAGAGCTGAGCGACGAAGCGCGAGCTCTGGCAATCGCACTACGGGAGCTCTTCCAAGGGCTGAACGTCTCCCTGCGCCGCTATTCCAGCAGACGGCACCGCAACGCGGCCACCTTCTCGCGCTACTTCAGCGGCCGAGCCGTCCCTCCCTGGGACGTGGTCATGGACCTGCTCGCCGACCTCGCCGAACACCGCGGCAAGCCGGCCACACAAGAGGCAATGGACCTGCTGCGCCGCTTGCACCAGGCAGCCATCGCCACCACATCTTCCCCCAAGCACGCGGTGGAGATCCTCGAGAGGCAGCTCGCGGACGCGGACCGCACGGCGCGCAGCACAACGGCTCACAGCGACGTCATCGGTGAAGCGCTGCTGGACCGTCAGCACCGCATCGCCGACCTCGAGGTCCGCCTCACACACCTGGAGTCCGAGTGGAGCGCGGAGCGAGCACGTGCTGACGCTCTGGAGGCCAATGCTCCCGATATCGCCAACCTGCTGCGTGAACGCGACGCTCTGAGCTCCGAAGTCACCAGGCTTACGAACGAGCTGGAAGCGGTCCAGGTTCGACACAGCCAAGCGGAGGAACGCTGCAAGCTGTTGGAACGGCAGATCGACACTATCGAGGAACAGCGGCAGGATCCCCTTGAGACCACCGCTGGTGAACCCAACTCGCCCTGCCTTCCTAAAGTGCTGGTGGTCGACGATCAGCCGGAGAACCTGCTCGCCATGACAGCAGTGCTGGACGGCTTGGACCAGGAGATCGTCGCTGTCTCGAGTGGTCGGGAGGCACTCAAAGCGCTCCTCGACCACGACGACTTCGCCGTCCTGCTGCTGGACGTCCAAATGCCCGAGATGGACGGCTACGAGACTGCAGCCCAAATCAAACGGCGCGCCCGTCACAGGGACCTGCCGATCATCTTCCTTACCGCGATGAGCATCGACTCCGAACATTCTGCCCGCGCATATTCCGCAGGGGCCGTGGATTACATCGCCAAGCCGTTTGACCCCTGGGCCCTACGGGCAAAGGTCGCCGTCTTCACGGAAATCTTTCACGAACGACGGCAACGGGAACGTTGATCCCTAAGAGCTCGTAACAGGATCTTGGTGAGATGCCCTGGTCAGGGGTGACCGGTGTGTCGATTCGGCCGTTCGGGATGGTGCGAGTACTCGACCCTGCATCGTGAATGACGACTTGTGGATGCTGATCGAGCCTCTGTTGCCGCTTTGTACTTCAGCCGCAGATCGTTGTGTTCCCTGGTCTTGGAGCTGTCTGCCACGGGTGGAAACTCAGGTGACCTCGGCGCACGATCTGGGTAGGGTCGGGCAATGCCCGAGCTGAAGCGGCTGCATGCCGGCCACGCCCCGGCGGTCCTGGCCTTCGAGCTGGCGAACCGTACCTACTTCGCTGCTTCGATCTCCGACCGTGGCGACGACTTCTTCGACCAGTTCACCGATCGGTACAACGCCTCGCTGACCGAGCAGGAGGCCGGCATCTGCGCCTTCTACGTGCTCGTCGCCGAGGACGGCTCGGTACTCGGCAGGTTCAACCTGTACGACTTGGAGGACGGCACTGCCAGACTCGGCTACCGGGTCGCGGAGCGGGTCGCCGGCCGCGGCGTGGCGACCGCGACCGTCCGGGAGCTGTGCCGGATGGCGACAGTGATGTACGGCCTGCTCACACTGCGGGCGGCCACCTCCCACGACAACACCGCGTCCCAGAAAGTCTTGGCCAAGGCCGGGTTCGTCTCGGTTGGCCCTGCCACCCCGGCAGATCTCGGCGGCAAGTCAGGCACTTGGTACCAGCGCGACCTCCAGTCATAGCCCTCGATCTTGCTCGTGGGTTGACTGCGGGAAGGCTGCGACCACCGCTGATCATTGGTGCGTGAAGACTGACGATCTTGCGATGACCGCAGGTCACAGCGTGGACCCTGCTCGCTGGCAGGAAACGATCGAGGGCCTGATGAGCCGGATAGCCGGCCGGTTCGTCCGGGTTGAACCCCGGCGTCGGGTGGGTGGGTGCGGTGGTGTGTGTGGGTGGTTGTTGGGTTGGGGTTGTTCCTGGTTTGGCAACAAATATTGTTGTTGTGGGGTGGTGGTTGCAGGGTGGTGGTGGAGGTGATCGTCATGAGCGGTGCATCGGGCAGCGCAGTGGGTGATGTGTTTGACGTGGTGGTGGTGGGTGGGGGTGCTGCTGGGTTGAATGCGGCGTTGGTGTTGGCGCGGGCGCGTCGGCGGGTGGTGGTGGTGGATGCGGGGGAGCCGCGGAATGCTCCGGCTGCGCGTATGCAGGGGTTTTTGTCTCGTGAGGGGATGTCTCCGGCGGCGTTGTTGGAGGTGGGTCGGAAGGAGGTTGCTGGTTATGGTGTGGAGTTGATTGAGGGTCGGGTGGATCATATTGATCCGGGGTTTTTTGTGCATTTGGATGGTGGTCCGGTGCTGAAGGCTCGTCGGGTGTTGGTGGCTACGGGGTTGCGGGATGAGTTGCCTGAGATTCCTGGTGTGCGGGAGCGGTGGGGCAGGGATTTGCTGCATTGTCCGTACTGTCATGGTTATGAGGTGCGTGATCAGCCGGTGGGGGTGCTTGGTACGCATCCGGGTGCGGTGGATCAGGCTTTGTTGTTGCGGCAGTGGTCGGGGGATGTGGTGTATTTCCCGCACACGCAGGAGCTGGCTGATGAGCAGCGTGAGCGGTTGCTGGCCCGTGATGTGTATATAGCCGACGGCACGGTCAAGTGGCTGGTGGTGGAGGATGACCGGCTGCGGGGGGTGGAGTTGGCTGAGGGTGCGGTGGTGCCGCGTAGTGCGGTGTTCGTCTTCCCGCGCATGGTGCCTCGGGATGCGTTGTTGAGTGATCTGGGTTGTGAGAGGGATGAGCGGGGCTGGGTGACGACCGATGCTGTCGGGCGGACCAGCATGTTCGGGGTGTGGGCGGTCGGTAATGTCGCTGATCCGCGGGCGTTGGTGGTGACTGCGGCCGGCAAGGGAGCGGCGGCCGCGTTTGCCCTCAATCACGATTTGGTGGACGAGGACGTCGAGCGTGCCGTCGAGGAGTATCGCGCGGCGGCTACCGCGGACCCGTCCGCCGTGCGTTAGAGCAGCCTGTCAGTTTGCCGCGCGGCCACTTCGTCCGTATCGCCGACTCTGTCGGTCGGCCGCGCGGCTCCCTGTCCGTATCGCCACTCTGCCGGTTGGCCGCGCGGTTTCCTGTCCGTGTCGTCGCCTGCCGGCCGTGTGGCCTCTGTGTGTTGCCGCCCTGTCGGACTGTCCCTACCGTTGCTGCGTTGCTCTGTCCGGGTGCCGCTGGGCTGGACCGCTCCGCCGGGACCGGGCGGGGTGGTCCGGTGGTCTGGGCGGGCCGATCGGTTGGCCGGGCCGACCTGGCCGAGCGGGTCGACCTGGCTGGCCGGGCCGGTCTGGCCGGGTGGGGCGATTTGATTGGCTGGGCTGATCTGGCCGGGTGGGTTGTTGTCCCGGCGGGTCGGCCCGGTTGGTTGGGTTGTCGGTTGTTGTTGTGCCGGCCGTTCGCTCGTTCGTCTGGGGGCCCGGTTGCCTTGTGGGGGCGCGGTGTGTCGCTTGATGTGGGACATGGTGCCCGTCTGCGGCCGGCTTGGCTGCTTGTTTGCTGTCCGTTCGGATGTATGCCCGGACTCGTCAATGGAAGACCTCTCATGCTCGCTGCTTTCGTAGACCGCGTTACCGCGCAGGCCCTTACCGCGCAGGCTCTTGCCGCCCGTGGTGACGGTGCCGGTGTTGGCTGTGGTGTGCGTTACCGCGCTGGTCTGAGGCCGGTTTTGTGTGGGCGGTGCCTTGTTGGCCTGTTGTTGCCGGGCGTGGTGGTCGGGCTGCTTTCGGTGGTTGGGCTGGTCGCGGTGGCTGTGGTGGTCGCAGGGGTTGTGGTGGGGGTGGCGGAGGGAGCGGCGGGTGGCCGGTCCGGCGTGGGTGGGTTGGGGGCCGGTGGGTTTGGGATGGGTTGGGGTATTGGTGTGGGGCTGGTGGTGGGCGCTGCTGTTGTTGCGTGTGTGCTGTCGGTTGGTTCTGGCCGTGGTGTCACCGGTGTCCGAGGCCCCGTACTGGTGCTGGTTCCGATGCGGGTGGGGTGGGTGTTGTTGTCGGCCGGCGCCTTGCTCCGGGGGTGTGTAGGGGCAGTTTGGTTCGTTGTGCGTGTGCCTCGTGTCGGGTCGGTTCGGCGGGTGGTGTCATGGCCGTCGTGAGGGGGGCCGTCTTCGAGGCCGAGGCCGAGGTCGGGGTCGGGGCTGTCTCCGGTGTCGAGGCCGGTGCTGGTGCCGGGGTTGGGGTCGTTTCCAGGGCTGGATTTGTTTCTGCGCTCGGGGGGGCCTCCGGGGCTGGGGATGCCTTCGCACCTGGGGCTTCTGGGGCTGGGGTTGTCTCCTCACCCGGGGGTTCCTTCGGCGCCGGGGCTGGGGTCGTTTTCGGGGTTGGGTCTGTCTCTGCGTCTGGGGGTGTCTCTGGTGCCGGTGCCGGTGCCGGTGCCGGGGCTGGGGTTGTCTTTGCGTCCGGGGTTGTCTTTGTGGGTGGGGTTGGGGGTGTTGTGGTGGCTGGTCCGGTCGTGTTGTGGCGGCGGGGTGTTGTGGTGTGGCTGCCGGGGGAGTGCGGACCTTGCTGTTGTGGGTGCGGTGATTGCTGGGGTGGTGGGTGTGGTGGTCTGTCGTGTGGTGTCTGGGGTGGTGCGGAGCGGTACTCGGTGCGGCTGTTGGTTTCTTGCTCCCTCGCCTCTCAGATTTCCGGTGTCGGGCTCGTCGGTCTTCCTGGCTCCGGTGTCCGGCCCGTCGGTTTTTCTGGTTTCGGTGTCTCGCTCGCTGGTTCTCCGGGCCCTGGTGTCTGGTTCGTTGGTTTTCCTGGCTCTGGTGTCCGTTTTGCCTGTCGTTCAGGTTCGGGTATCCGGCTTGCCGGCCCTTCCGGTTCCGGTGTCCGGCTCTCTGGTCTGCGAAGTCCCGGTCTGCGAAGCGCCAGTCGCCGAAGTGCCGGTGACCGGCGTCCCGGTTGCCGAATTCCGGGCTCTCGAAGTGCCGGTCGTCGGCGTCCCGGTCTGCGATGTGCCGGTCGCCGGTTTTTGAGCTGTCGGTCTTTGGGGGCCCGGCTTTCGGGTGTTGGGTTTTTGGGTGTTGGGTGTTTTGTTTCTTGGTTGTTGTGGCGGGTGTGGTTGGTGTTGTGGGTGTGGTTTTGGGTGTTGTGGGGTGTTGTTGGGGAGGTGGCGTGTTTGTTGTCGGGGGGTGGGCCGGTGTGGGTCCGTGGTCCTTGAGGGGTTGGTGCGGACTCCGTCGTCGTTTGCCGGGTTGTGTGCCCGGTCCGTTGCGAACTCATCCTGGACTGTCATGAACAAGGAGATACCCGTCATGCCTGCAGCTCCCGTTGACAGCATTACCGAGCAGACGTTTCCTGCCCGGGTGCTGGAGTCGAAGATTCCTGTCCTGATCCAGTTCTGGGCCCCGTGGTGTGCGCCGTGCCGCATGGTCACGCCGATCGTTGAGCAGATTGCCGCTGAGCACGCTGATGTGCTGGATGTGGTCAAGGTCAACGTTGACGAGGAGCCTGCCCTGGCCATTCAGCATGGGGTGTCTTCGATCCCTGCCTTCGTTGTCATCGCCGACGGTCTGCAGAAGAAGTCGTGGGTGGGTGCCGCTCCCAAGCCTGTTTTGGAGCGCACTCTCGCGCCGTACCTTCGCTGACCGCTCTTGAGCGCCGGTAGCACCTGCACCATCTGTTTGGCCCGCCCGCCCCCTCTCCTGCCCGGAACAGGAAAAGCCATGAACGTACACCACACCGAGGACATCGATTGGGATGCCCTGGGTGCTCAACTGGAACGTGAAGCCGAACTGCACACCCCCTTTTTGGAGAAGGCGGCGGGCTGGCTGCGGGATCTGCTGGGCGCAGGTGACGGCGCCCACACCCGTATCCATCGTGTCCTGGATGTGGGCAGCGGGCCGGGGGTGGCTACCTGCCTGCTCGCCCGTTTCTTCCCGCATGCCGAGACTGTCGCCGTCGATCAGACTGCCGGGCTGCTGGAGCGGGCGCGGATGCGTGCGGCCAAGCAGCATCTGAGCGGCCGGGTGATCACCCAGCAGGCTGATCTGCCGGAGGAGTTCGACACGCTCAGTCCGGCGGACCTGATCTGGACCAGTCACGTTGTCCATCACCTCGGTGATCAGCAGGCGGCGCTGGATGCGCTGGCCGGGTCTTTGCGGACCGGTGGCATGCTCGCTGTCGTCGAACGCGGGTTGGCGCCCCGCTTCCTGCCGCGCGATATCGGGATGGGCCGTCCCGGTCTCCAGGCCCGTCTGGATGCTGCGATGGAGGATCGCTTCACCGCCATAAGGGATCAACTTCCCGGTTCGGAACCGACGGTTGAGGACTGGCCCGCGATGCTCGCGCGGGCAGGTCTCATTCCTACCGGGACGCGGACCTTCCTCACCGACCTGCCCGCCCCGTTGGGGCTGCCGGCTCGCGAGCACCTGCACGCTCATCTGACCCGGCTGTACACCCTGGTCGGTGACCGTCTCGACGACGAGGACCGCACCACGTTGGAGCGTCTGGTGGACGGGGATGCCTGTACGGGGATTCTCTGGCGCCCTGATGCTTTCTATCTGGCCGCTACCACTGTCCATACCGCCCGCGCTTGTCCCGCGGCCTGACCCGCAGCACCCCTGTAGCCCGCGCTGCCTGCCCCTGACCCGGAACCCTGGTCAAAGCTCCGGTGCCGCCGCTCGCGTGCCGGCCAAGGGGCGGCCGCGCTCACCCGTCTCATCTTGCTCCGTCTCGCGTCGTCTCACCCCGCCTCGACTCATCTCGTCCCGCCCCGCGTCGTCTCATCCCGCGCGGTCTCGTCTCGTGCCTCCTTGCGTTGCCTTGTGGTGTCTGTGAGGTGTGATGTGTCCGGGGAGGGGTGTGGTGGGGGAGGGCGGAAGAAGGGGAGCGCAGGAGTGGGCGGGGAGGTTGGTGGCGGGTCGGGGCCGGCCGCCCGGTTCTGCACGGCATCGGGCGGCTTCCGCATTGTGGCCCAACATCCCTTGTGGCCAACGGGAGTTGTGACGCTCGTTCACGGCTTCCACGGCTTCCACGGCTTCCACGGCCTCCGCGGAGGTCATGGTTGCTGTGACGGCGGCGGCTGCTGCGATGGTGGCAGTGACGGCTGGGTGTTGCCCCGTCCGTACCACGTGCCGCTGTGCCCGTCGCGTCCGTATCGCGTACTGGCTGTGGCTGTTTGGTTCGTACGTGTACCGGCTGCGGTCATCGCGTTCTACTGCAGCCGGTGTCCGGCACGCCTGCCGGCGTCCGTGCCGGGCGTCGGCTTGCGTAGCGCATGCCGGGCTTCGGTAGCGGATGCCGGTTTGTGTGCCGGTCGTCGGGAAGGCGTCCCTGTGCCGGCCGCTGGTCTTTGCGTCGGTGTCGGTTTATGTACTGGTCGTCGGTCGTTGCTCGCCAGTGGCCGGCGTTCGTGCTGGTTGCTGGTCGGGGTGCGGAGTGCCTGGCGTGTGTGGTGGCCAGGTGTCCGTGGTGGCACGGTGTGGGCCGGTGTGCAGGTTTGTGTTGGACGGTGTGGGCTGGTGCGAAGGTTGGTGCTGGGTGGGCGGGGTGGGGTGGCTGGTTTGTTGGTGGTGGTGTCTGTTCGTTGTGGGTGGGCTGGTGTGTGGCTGTGTGCTTGTTGTCGTATTCGTGGGGCATTCGTCGTTGTGCTCGCTGGGCATCTGGTCGTTGTGCTTGGTGTGGTGTTGGTGCGGGGGTGTTTTCTTGGTGGTGTGGAGGGTGGGGTTTGGGTGGTCAGAATGTTCTTTCGGATATGGGGTGGAAGCGGCGGTGTGAGGCGTATTGGCGGGTGAGGTCTTCGGTGAATGCGTTGAGCAGTTGTTTTTGTGCGGTGCGCAGGAAGAAGTGGTCGCCGGGGAACGTCCGTACTTTGAAGAACCGGCGGGTGTACTCGCGCCAGCCGGCCAGTTCCGGGCCTTTCACGCCGGGGTCGTTCAGTCCTCCCATGGCGGTGATGGGGCAGTGCAGGACGTTGTCGAGGCCCTGTTCGTAGGATTCGGCGAGGGTGAAGTCGGCGCGCATCATCGGCAGGAGCATTTTGGTGAGGCGGGGGTCGGCGAAGGCTTCTTCGGGTGTGTTGTAGTGCTCGCGGATCCGGGCGAGGAACTCGTCGTCCGGCAGGTGGCTGACGGGTGCTTCGCGGCGCGGGTGGTGGGGTGCTCCGTGTCCGGACACGTAGAGCCGTTCGGCTACGAGGTCGTGGTCCCATTCCAGTCTGGCGGCGATTTCGAAGGCCAGTAGCGCGCCGAGGCTGTGGCCGAAGATCGCGAAGGGCCGGTCGCACATCCGTGCCACGGCGGGTACCAGGTCGTGCAGCAGCGGTTCGAGTCGGCTGTGGGGCTTTTCCCGTATGCGGCTGCCGCGTCCGGGCAGTTCGACGGGGGTCACGATGACGGAGCGCCCCAGGTGACGGCTCCAGGGCAGGTAGATGCTTGCCGAGGCGCCCGCGTAGGGCAGACAGAACAGTCGTACCGAGGTTTCGGTCATCAGCTGTTCTCCTGCCCGCAGTTGTCCGCTGCTGGGGTGTGGCTGAGGTGTGTGGTGGTGTGGCTGTGCCTGAGCATGTGGTCGTCCCTTCGTCGGGTGTGTGGTTCTTGTGTCTGCTGTGGCCCGTACGGGTACTCCCGTACGGCCGGTGACGGTGTGCCCTCTGCTGCGGCTGGTGGCGGCGTTTGGGGAGAGGTCGGGGAGAGGTCGGGGAGAGGTCGGGGAGAGGTCGGGGGTGGGGCTGTGGGTGGGGCCATCGTTGGGTGAATGGGGCGAGCGGGGCGAGCG
>JOEL01000058.1 GCA_000720995.1 Streptomyces celluloflavus | reverse complement strand
TCGGCCTTCCCGCTTTCGCTTTCCGGCCTTTCCGACTCTATCAGACCCGGTCCGTTCCGTTTCCGGTTCGAATTCGGTTCCGATTACCCGTCGGAGGGGCTTCGCCTTTCGGCTGATCCGACATTATCAGAAGTGATTTGGTCGATTTAATCGACCGGTTCTTCCGGTAAGTGATCGGATGCGCCTCGCCGAATTGAACTTCCGGCCGAAGCGGAGATGGACACTACCGTTGCGACCGGACTATGTCCAGTTCCGTTGCAACCGTTCGAATCTACCTCCCCCTGACTCCCGTGTCAACGGGTACCTGGGGCGAAGAGGAGATTAGCAGGTCAGCGGGGTCCGACGCACATCAGGCGGCGGTCGGCAGGAGTGCGGTGCGGTCGGCGGTGGCCACGTCGCCCGTCTCGCCGGCGCGTACGGCTCGTCCGCCCAGGACGTAGACGTACAGGAGGAAGGCCAGCTCGGCGGCGATGCCTGTGCCGATGCGGGCCCAGGTGGGCAGGCCAGAAGGGGTGACAAAGCCTTCTATGGTGCCGGCCACGAAGAGGACCGCGGCGAGTCCGACGGCGACGCCGAGGGCGGTGCGGCCCTCCTCGGCCAGGGCCGTACGGCGGCTGCGTGGGCCCGGGTCGATGAGGGTCCAGCCCAGGCGCAGGCCGATGCCCGCCGCGACGAAGACGGCGGTCAGTTCGAGGAGGCCGTGCGGAAGGATCAGGCCGAGGAAGGTGTCGAGGCGGCCCGCCGAGGTCATCAAGCCGAGGCCGACGCCCAGGTTGAGCATGTTCTCGAAGAGGATCCACAGGACGGGCAGCCCGGCGAAGGCGCCGAGGACCAGGCAGAGGGCGGTGGCCTGGGCGTTGTTCGTCCATACCTGGGCGGCGAAGGACGCGGCGGGGTGGCTGGAGTAGTACGTCTCGTACTTGCCACCGGGGCGGGTCATGTCGCGGAGGTCCTGCGGGGCGCCGATGGCCGACTGGACCTCCGGGTGGGTGGCTATCCACCAGCCGATGAGGGCGGCGACCACTACGGAGAGGACCGCGGTGGGCATCCACCAGTGGCGCAGGCGGTAGACCGCTGCCGGGAAGGCCGTCGTGAAGAAGCGGGCCGCGTCGCGCCAGGATGCCTTGCGGGCGCCGGTGACCGTGCTGCGGGCGCGGGCCACGAGCGACGTGAGGCGGCCGGTCAGCGCGGGGTCGGGGGCGCTGGAGAGGAGGAGGGAGAGATGGGTGGTGGTGCGTTGGTAGAGGGTGACCAGTTCGTCGGCCTCGGCGCCGGTGAGGCGGCGCTTGCGGCGCAGCAGCGCTTCCAGGCGGTCCCACTCGGCACGGTGGGCCATGACGAAGACATCGAGGTCCATGCGGTGTCGCTCCTCGCAGCGCCGTGAGGTGAGTGCCAGGTCAGCTTGGCAGACTGGCCGGGGCCGGCATGGGGCGGGCGGGGCATCGGGGAACGGAGAGGGAGTGGGCGCGTGAGTGAGCTCATAACAGGTGAGGCGGTGGTGCTGGGGCTGCGGCCGGCCAGGCTGCCGAGCCGGGCGCTTGCGGTGCTGGTCGATCTGGCCGTGGCCTGGGGGACGTACCTCGTGGTGGCGCTGTTGCTGATGAGCGCGGCGTCGTCGATGGACGCCGCCGCGATGGCGGCCCTGTCCGTCGCGCTGTTCCTCCTGGTGCAGGTCGGGATACCGATCGTGGTCGAGACGCTGAGCCACGGCCGTTCGCTGGGCAAGCTGATGTGCGGGCTGCGGGTGGTGCGGGAGGACGGCGGGCCGATCCGGTTCCGGCACGCGTTGGTGCGGGGGGCGATGGGGGCCGTCGAGATCGTGCTGACGATGGGGGTCGTGGCGTCGATCGCCTCGCTGGTGTCGGCGCGGGGCCGGCGGCTGGGGGATGTTTTCGCGGGGACGGTGGTCATACGGGAGCGGATACCCGCGGCGGATCCGGGGCGCCCCGGGGTGGCGCTGCCGCCTCCGCCTCCGTGGCTGACGGCGCAGCTCGCGGCGCTGGATCTGTCGCGGGTGCCGGACAGCTGGTGGCTGACCGTACGGCAGTACCTGGCGCGGATGCGGCAGCTGGATCCGCAGGTCGGTTTGACGATGGCCGGGCGGTTGGCGGGTGACCTGCGGAGGTTCACCGGAGTGGCCGGGCCGATAGGGGCGCATCCCGCGGCGTATCTGGCCGCGGTGGTGGGCGAGCGGCAGGCGCGGGAGGCGCGGCGGGCTTTCGGAGCGCCGATGGGGGCTCCGGAGAGGGTGGGGGCCGCTCCTGGGGGTGAGGGCGCGATCGAGGGGCCGGCGACTGGTGGGCCGCGGGTTGGCGGTGGGGTGCCCGGGGTGGCCGGGACGTGGTCGCCGCCTGCGGGGGTACCGGTGGTCGGTGGCGGGGCGGCAGGTGTCGGGGCCGTACGGGATCACGAGGACGGGGCCAAGGCCAGGGACGGGGACAGGGACGGGGACGGAGATGCGTACGGACGCGGCGGGTGTGCCAGTGCCGGCCATGGTGGAGCACTGGGTAAGGGGTTCGCGCCGCCGGGGTGAGTGATGGCGGTGGGGGTGGTGAGGGTGAGCCGGTGGAGGGTGGGCGTGAGCCTGTGGGGGTGTGGGTGAGCCTGTGGGGGTGTGGGTGAGCCTGTGGGGGTGTGGGTGAGCGGACGGCGGCACAGGTGCTGGCGGGCGCTGACGGGCGCGGGGGCTACGGCGCGGCTACGTGGGCGGTTGCTCGTTCTGGGCGCGGGGCACGTGCTTGTCCTGGGCCCGGGGCTCTCGGGGTACGGACGGGGCCCGGCGACTTCGGCTCGGTTCGGTGGCGGCTCGGGTATCAGAGGCGGGTGGCCGTCGGGAGCGCCGCGTAGAGGGGTATAGCCCGTCCCGGCGACCTTGGGTTCCAGTGGTCGTCGCGAAGCCGTCGGAGATGAGTGTGCGGCGGGGCGCGCTTAGGGCCCGTGTGATGTCGTGATCAATCAGCTGCTTGTAAGAGATCTCCGAGCCAGAACATCGAGGCGCGGAGTTCGAGGCCGGCGAGGTAGCTCTCGGGTGTCTTGTCGAAGCGTGTGGCGATGCCGCGCCAGTCCTTCAGCCGGTTGATCGGGCACTCGACGGTGTTCCGTTCCTTGTAGAGGTCGGTGTCGTGGCTGACAGGCCGCCCGCCCTGGCTGCCTTTTTCTTCCGGTTGGCGGCCTGGTCCTTCTTCTCCGGTGTGACCGCCCTGATGTGACGTTTACGCAGGTAGCTGCGGTTGGCGCGGGCTGAGTGCGCCTTGTCCGCGGCGACCGCGCCCGGCCGGGCGCGAGGTGGGCCGACCGGCAGGCGGACGCGGATCTTCTTCAGCACGGGGATGAACTGGGAACCGTCCGCGGCCTGCCCGGCAGTCAGGACGAACGACAACGGCCGGCGCTTGCGATCGGCGGCGAGCTGAATCTTGCTGGTCAGCCCGCCGCGGGACCTGCCGAACAAGGCTTCCTTCAGACGGAGTCTGCCTCGGCGGCGAACGCGTCGGCGCTCTTCCCGCTCGGGCTCGTTCGCGCCGTCCTGCCCGTTCCGTTCCCCCTCGTCGCCCTTTTTTGCCGGGCCTGTTCCTGTTCGGGTGGCCTCCTCCAGCGCCTTCATGACGTCCGTGCCGACGAGCATCCCGGCAGCGTCATGGTGAGCGCGAGCCGTCCTGGAGTCCACTCTCACCAGGGACAAGGCCGTCTTGCCCTGGCGGACGGCCTCAGCGATCAGACCTTCCAACAGAGCGGTGAAGACACCGGCGTTCCGCCAGCCCCGGAAGCGCCCATAGACGGTCGGCCAGGGCCCGAACCCAGATGTGGCGTGGGACATGCTCAATGGTCTCGGTGTTCCGGCGGGGACCCACGTAGCGCCCGGGTGCTTCGCGGCGCGCTCCGGAGGGGCTGGAAGTGTCCGGGGGCAGCAGAGCCGGAAGGGCCGGAGGTGCAGGGCCGGCAGGTTCGCAGGTTTATAGCCATACGCCGTCCGCACACTTCGTGCGCGCACGCCTTACGTGCGTGACATGTCCGTTCGCGTGCGTGACATGTCCGTATGGCGTGCCTGGCCGTCGTTTTGGGTGCCGTGCTGGGTGGTGAGGGTGGCAGGTGGGGGCGTCGGGGCGGGTCAGGAGAACGTGGACGGTGGGGATTCGAGGGATTCGAGTTCGATGCCGGGGGCGGCCAGGACGACGTCGCCGGCGAGGTGGACGGTGTGCTGCTCGCCGGTTTCGAGGTCGTTGACCTGGTATTCGTCGGCGATGAGGGGGGCGTTGTCAGTGGCGTGTGGTGTGCTTTTCAGCAAGGCCCAGGACTGGTCGAGGGTGCGGGGGGCGAGGACGGGGGGTGTGAGGGCCAGCAGGCGGGTGCGGACGGCTCCGGCGCCCGGGGCGGGGCGCAGCAGACGGGCGGTGGCGATGAGGAACGCGGGGGACGCGCCGGTGAAGGCGTGGGCGCGGACGTTTCCTTCGGTGGCGTGTTCGCCGGTCGGGTCGGTACGTACCCAGGTGACGCCGTCGAGGGCGGCGCCACGGACCTGCCAGGCGGAGGCGTGGAGTTCGAGGCGGATGGGGCGGCCGAGTTCGTCGAGGGTGAGGTCGACGGAGCCTGCGTGCTCCCCGGAGGGGGTGGTGATCTGGGAGACGTAGCGCCAGCCGGTGGGGCCGGTGGCGCAGTGGAAGTGCTCTTCACCGAGGGGGGTGTGATCGTGCGGGTCGTGCAGGGAGTAGTGACCGCGGGGCATGGGCGTCCTTCCGGCGGGCCGGTGCGGGGGCCTTCACGGGCCAGGCCCCCGCCGCGAGCGGCGAGGGCCTGGATACACCGCCTGCTGCGTGATCAGTAACGGTAGTGGTCGGGCTTGTACGGGCCGGTGACCTCGACGCCGATGTAGGCGGCCTGCTCCGGGCGCAGCTCGGTGAGCTTGACGCCGAGCGCGTCGAGGTGGAGGCGGGCGACCTTCTCGTCGAGGTGCTTGGGCAGCACATAGACGTCGGTCGGGTACTCGTCGGGCTTGGTGAACAGCTCGATCTGGGCCAGCGTCTGGTCCGCGAACGAGTTGGACATCACGAAGGACGGGTGTCCGGTGGCGTTGCCGAGGTTGAGGAGGCGGCCCTCGGACAGCACGATCAGGACCTTGCCGTCCGGGTGGGTCCAGGTGTGGACCTGCGGCTTGACCTCGTCCTTGACGATGCCGTCGAGCTTGGCCAGGCCGGCCATGTCGATCTCGTTGTCGAAGTGACCGATGTTGCCGACGATGGCCTGGTGCTTCATCCGCGCCATGTCCGAGGCGAGGATGATGTCCTTGTTGCCGGTGGTGGTGATGAAGATGTCGGCGGTCTCGACGACGTCCTCAAGGGTGGTGACCTGGTAGCCGTCCATCGCCGCCTGGAGGGCGCAGATCGGGTCGACCTCGGTGACGATCACGCGGGCGCCCTGGCCGCGCAGCGACTCCGCGCAGCCCTTGCCGACATCGCCGTAGCCGCAGACCACGGCGGTCTTGCCGCCGATGAGGACGTCGGTGGCGCGGTTGATGCCGTCGATCAGCGAGTGGCGGCAGCCGTACTTGTTGTCGAACTTCGACTTGGTGACGGCGTCGTTCACGTTGATCGCCGGGAAGAGCAGGTCACCGTCGCGCTGCATCTCGTACAGACGGTGCACGCCGGTGGTGGTCTCCTCGGTGACGCCGCGGATCTCGGACGCCAGGCGCGTCCACTTCTGCGAGGTCCCGTCCACGGTGCGGTGGAGGAGTTCGAGGATGGCGCGGTGCTCGTCGCTCTCGGCGGTCTCGATCGCGGGGACCTTGCCGGCCTTCTCGTACTCGACGCCCTTGTGGACCAGGAGCGTGGCGTCGCCGCCGTCGTCCAGGATCATGTTCGGGCCGCCGGTGGGCGAGCCGGGCCAGGTCAGCGCCTGCTCCGTGCACCACCAGTACTCCTCCAGGCTCTCGCCCTTCCAGGCGAAGACCGGAACGCCCTGCGGGTTGTCGGGGGTGCCGTTCGGGCCGACCGCGATGGCCGCGGCGGCGTGGTCCTGGGTGGAGAAGATGTTGCAGGACGCCCAGCGGACCTCGGCGCCGAGGGCGACCAGGGTCTCGATCAGGACGGCGGTCTGGACGGTCATGTGCAGGGAGCCGGTCACCCGGGCGCCGGCCAGCGGCTGGGCGTCGGCGTACTCCTTGCGGATCGACATCAGGCCGGGCATCTCGTGCTCGGCGAGGGTGATCTCCTTGCGGCCGAAGGCGGCGAGGGACAGGTCCGCGACCTTGAAGTCCTGGCCGGTGGGTACTGACGTCATGGCTGACTGCTCCTGAACGGTCGGTGTTTAGGGCTGGAAGGTCTGCGACACGGGCAGGCAGGGGCGTCGCAGAAGCGAACACACCTCTCCCCCGGCCGCAGCGCAGTCCGTCGGAGGCCCTCTCTCCCTCGGCCGGTCCGCGGTGCGGGCCGACCGACCGCCATCAGCAGCGACGCCTGGTACTGCGGACGAATCTACACCGCTCGGCCCAATGAACCCCAGTCGGCGGATTCCGGGGGGATCCGGCCGCTCCGGTTCGGCCGGGGACGGGTCTGCCACGGATCCGGGACGGGTCCGGCGCGGGATCCGGTACAAGGACCGGCCCGAGGTCCGGCGCGAGGTCCAGCCGCGGCCCGGGGCAGGTGTGCGGCGGCGAACGGACCGTCGGAAGGCCGGGGCGAGCGGGCGGAGCCCCTACGGACGGATGGCAGCCCCCGGGGCCGGATCGCCAGGACCAGGCGTCCGGGGCCGAGCCCTCCCACGGCCACCTGCCGGGACCTCCCGGGTGTCGCCCCCGGCGTCGAGCCCCCTCGTGCAACTGCGTGCCGAGGCCCGGGGCGAGCTCGGGAGCGGAGCCAGGACGAGCTCGGGGGCGGCGGGGCCCGTACCGACAGCTGGGCCCGGGGCCGGACGCCCCGGGCCGGGTACCCGAGGCCGGGCCTCCCGCTGCTGCGTAGCCGGGACCTCTCGGAGGATGTCGCTCTCCGGTGCGCGGCCCTCGTACGGCTACGAGCCGGGACCGGCGCGCAGCCCCCTCGTACGGCCGCGTCCCGGACCCAGGGCTCAACGCCACAGGCCCCACACCGCCGTATCCGTCAGCCCGGACCGCCGCATCCCGTCGGACCGCCAGGCCGGGCATCGCCCGCATCCCGCGACGGGCCGCCAGGCAGGGCCGTGCCACCACAGGCCCAACCAAAGCGCCGCCATGTTCAGGCCGATGGTCCCTGGTGTCCGGGTCTTGCGCACCTTTGCTTGTGTGGCCGCATGTTGCAGTATGCAAAGTGCGCGGGAGCTGTCGTACGCCCCGTGCGCACGTTCGTCTTGAGGAGAACCACGTGACCACCAGTCCAGCCGATCCCCCCAGGGACGCGGGGAAGAGCGGGCGAGGGTTGAAGCTGCTCGCAGTGACCGCCTGCCCGACCGGTATCGCGCACACGTATATGGCCGCCGAGAAGCTGGCGCAGGCCGCGGAGGCGCTCGGCCACGAGATCAAGGTGGAGACCCAGGGCTCGATCGGGGTCGAGAACGCCTTGACCGACAACGATGTCGAGAGCGCGGACGGCGTCATCATCGCCGCGGACAAGGATGTCGACCGCAGCCGGTTCACCGGGAAGCGGCTGGTGGCGGTCGGCGTCGCCGAGGGCATCCACCATCCCGCTCAGCTGATCGAGCGGGTGCAGCACGCGCCCGTGTACGACGGGGAGGAGGGCGGCTCCGCCAAGGGCGGCGAGAGTGCCGGCGGTGGCGGCAAGGAGCGCAGCCTCGCGTACAAGGCGCTGATGAACGGGGTCAGCTACATGATCCCGTTCGTCGTGGTCGGCGGTCTGCTGATCGCGATATCGCTGGCGATCGGCGGGCACGCCAACCCCGAGGGCGGCCTGGTCATCCCCGACGGATCGTTCTGGAAGCACGTCAACGACATCGGGGTCATCGGCTTCGCGCTGATGGTGCCGATTCTGTCCGGCTATATCGCGTACGCGATCGGGGACCGGCCGGCGCTGGTGCCGGGCATGATCGGCGGCTGGATCGCCAACACCGGTGATCTGTACGGCTCCAAGGCGGGCGCGGGGTTCATCGGCGCGATCGTCACCGGCTTCCTGGCCGGCTATCTGGTGCTCGGGATCAAGAAGGTCAAGGTCCCGAAGTTCATCCAGCCGATCATGCCGATCATCGTGATCCCGATCGTGGCGACGGCGGCGCTGGGCCTCTTCTTCATCTACGTCATCGGCAAGCCCATCTCGTGGGTGTTCACGCACCTCACCGACTTCCTCGGCGGGATGACCGGGTCGAGCGCGATCCTGCTCGGCGCGCTCCTCGGGCTGATGATCGCGTTCGACATGGGCGGACCGGTCAACAAGACGGCCTTCCTCTTCGGCACCGGTCTGATCGCCACCGGCAACCTGACCGTCATGGGGATGTGCGCCGCGGCGATTCCGGTCATGCCGCTGGGCCAGGGGCTGGCCACGCTGATCCGTAAGCGGCTCTACTCCGACCAGGAGCGGGAGACCGGTATGGCGGCCCTGTTCATGGGGCTCTTCGGGATCTCCGAGGGCGCGATTCCGTTCGCGGCGGCGCGGCCCGCACAGGTCATTCCGGCGAACATGCTCGGTGGCGCGGTGGCCGGTGCCATCGCGGGCATGGCCGGGGTCACGGACGCGGTGCCGCACGGTGGTCCGATCGTGGCCGTGCTCGGTGCGGTCGGCGGGGTGCCGACGTTCTTCATCGCCGTCGCCATCGGTTCGGTGGTCACGGCGCTCGCCACGGTGACGCTGGTGGACATCGCCGACCGTAAGAAGGGCAAGGTGCCGGCCGGCGCCGCGGCGAAGTCGCTGGTGCCGGAGCCCGCGTTGGCGATGGCCGGTGCGGGGGCCGGAGCCGGCGCGGCGGACCGCGCGGCCGCACCCGCCGCCACGGCCGACGCCGCGGTACCGGCGTCCCGTACGGCCGGGTCCCCGGAGAAGCCGACGGCGACGGAGGCGACGGCCACCGCGACGGCAGCGGACACAGCGGCGAACGGCCCCGTCGACGAGGTGCTGTCCGGCTATCTGACCGAGCAGACCCTCAAGACGCAGCTCGTCTCCCGTGAGAAGGAGGCGGCCATTCGCGAGATGGCCGAGCTCGTGGCCGGTACCGGCAAGGTGGCGGACGTGGACGAGCTGGTGCGGGTGGCGCTGGCCCGTGAGGCGCAGGGCACCACCGGGCTCGGCGAGGAGATCGCGATTCCGCACGCCAAGACGGACGCGGTGACCGCGCCGGTCGTCGGGTTCGCACGGTCCGCCGAGGGCATCGACTGGGGTTCGCTGGACGGCACACCGGCCAGGCTGGTCTTCCTGATCTCGGTACCGCAGGCGGCGGCCGGTGACGAGCATCTGCGCATCCTGGCGCTGCTGTCGCGGAAGCTGATGGATCCCGGCTTCCGGGCCCGGTTGCAGAGCGCGCCGGACAGCGCGGCGATCCTGCGGGTACTGGGCGAGATCCGGTAACCAGCCGCGCACACGGTCACCGCGCATTCCCGTACGAAGGCCCCCGCACGCGATCGGTGCGGGGGCCTTCGCCATATCCGTGGCCGTCCCGGTGCCGCTGCTGTCCGTACCTGTGGCGGTACCCGTAGCCGTATACGTGACTCAGTCCACGGCGCTACGCGCCGCCGTCGGTCAGCGGCCGCCCGGTGCCTTCCCCGGGTTGTTCCCCGCGGCGGCCGCGGCCTCGCTGTAGATGTCGGGCTCCAGGTAGATGACGCGGGCGATCGGCACCGCCGCGCGGATGCGGGCCTCGGCGGCGTTGATGGCGTCCGCGACCTGGGTGGCCGTGTCGTCGTGCTGTACCGCGATCTTGGCGGCGACCAGCAGTTCCTCGGGGCCGAGGTGCAGGGTGCGCATATGGATGACGCCGGTGACGACATCGCCGTCGACCGCCGCGGCGCGGATCTTGGCGACCTGGTCGGCGCCCGCGGCCTCGCCCAGCAGCAGTGACTTGGTCTCGGCGGCGAGGACCAGCGCGATCAGTACGAGCAGCGTGCCGATGCACATGGTGCCGATGCCGTCCCAGAGGGCGTCACCGGTGGCGACGGTGAGGCCGACGCCGCAGAGCGCGAGGACCAGGCCGATCAGCGCGCCGAAGTCCTCCAGCAGCACGACCGGCAGCTCGGGGGCCTTGGCGCGCCGGATGAACTGGGCCCAGCTCTGCTTGCCGCGCAGTTCGTTGGACTCCTTGACGGCCGTCCGGAAGGAGAGTCCCTCGGCGACGATCGCGAAGAGCAGGACGGCCACCGGCCAGATCCAGTTGTCGAGTTTGTGCGGGTTCTGGATCTTCTCGTAGCCCTCGTAGAGCGCGAAGACGCCGCCGAGGGTGAACAGGACGATGGAGACCAGGAAGCCGTAGATGTACCGCTCGCGGCCGTAGCCGAAGGGGTGTTCCTCGGTCGCCGCGCGCTTGGCCTTCTTGCCGCCGAGCAGCAGCAGGCCCTGGTTGCCGGAGTCCGCGAGGGAGTGCACGCCTTCCGCCAGCATCGAGGACGAGCCGCTGAAGGCGAAAGCCACGAACTTCGCCACGGCGATCGCCAGATTGGCGCTCAGCGCCGCGACGATCGCCTTTGTTCCGCCTGATGCACTCATGAGGCCGTTGTGTTCCTTCCGTCGGCCGGGCTTTACCGCCCCTTTAACGCTGCTGCGGCGGTCATTGTCGCAGCCCGGCCGACGTGCCTCACAGGTTCCTAGGCGACCACCGTCGCGCGGAAGAGCGTGCCCTCACCGGTGAGGGCGACCCGCTCGCCGGCCCGGACGAACGCCGACTCGCCGGGCGCGAGCACCAGTTCACCGTCCGCCGCCGCCTCGCCGCGCAGCACGACCGTCCCCGCCGTGCACAGCAGGACCTGCGGTGTACGGGCGTCGAGCGGGCGGGGCGCGGCACCGGGCGCCAGGACGAAGCGGGAGAGCCGGAATTCGTCGATCGGGGTCTCGTAGACCTCCTCGCCGTCGACCGCCTCCGGGCGCAGGACGCCCGGGTCGCGGGACTCGAAGCGGACGATGCGGAGCAGTTCGGGGACGTCGACGTGCTTGGGGGTCAGACCGCAGCGCAGCACGTTGTCGGAGTTGGCCATCAGCTCGACGCCGAGGCCGTTGAGGTAGGCGTGCGGTATGCCGGCGCCGAGGAACAGGGCCTCGCCGGGCTGGAGTTGGACGTAGTTGAGCAGCATCGCGGCGATCACGCCGGGGTCGCCGGGGTAGTGGTGCGCGATGGCGGCGTAGGCGGCGTAGGAGGCGGCGTGCGGGCCGTCCCCGGCGCCCAGTTCGGCCGCCGCGGCGGCGGCCTGTTCGACGGTCTCGGCCATCGCGTCGTGCTCGGCGGTCAGGACGGCGGTCAGGACCTCGCGCAGCGCGTCCTGTTCGGGGCCGGCGCGCAGGATGTCCGCGTAGGGCTTGAGGGCGTCGACGGCCAGGCCGTCCAGGAGGTCCGCGGCCTGCGCCGGGTGCCGGAAGCCGCAGAGCCCGTCGAACGGGGTGAGCGCGCAGACCAGCTCGGGCTTGTGGTTGGCGTCCTTGTAGTTGCGGTGCCCGGCGTCGATCGGGACGCCGCGCCGCTCTTCGTCGGCGAAGCCCGCCCGCGCCTGTGCGAGGTCGGGGTGGACCTGGAGGGAGAGCGGCGAGCCGGCCGCGAGCAGCTTGAGCAGGAACGGCAGCCGGGGGCCGAAGGCGCGGACGGCGTCGGCGCCCAGTTCGGCTTCCGGTGCGGCGTCGATCACCTCGGCCAGCGAGACGGGCCCCGCGCCGCGGTCGATGCGGGAGGGGGCGCCGAGGTGCGCGCCCATCCACATCTCGGCCTGCGGCGCGCCGGTCGGCTCGACGCCGAGCAGCTCGGGGATGGCGGTGACGGAGCCCCAGGCATAGGGGCGCACAGTGTTGGCGAGGCGGTCCATGGGGGTGCTTCCTGACGTTCGGTCGTGCGGGAAAACGGTGGTGCGGCGGGGCGGTCCGGGCCGGGGTGCGGAGCGGACCGTCCCGCGTCAGCCGGTGCCGGCGAGTGCCAGATAGACGGCGGCGAAATCCGTGACGGCGAGCAGTTCCGCGGCGCTCTCCAGGGCGCTGCCGGCCTCCGGTTCGAGCTCGCTGACGGCGGTGTCGCGCTCCTCGGCGAGCGCATGCGCGGCGCGGGTGGCGGAGTGCGGGCCGGGGGCCTGGTCGCGCAGCAGCACGATCCGGGCGTGCAGGGTGGCGGGCTGGTCGACGCGGTCGCGGAAGAAGTCGTCGGGGTCGGCGCCGGCGGCGAGCGCGCCGGCGAGCAGCGCGCGGTGCGTGGCGAGCGCTTCGGGCAGCTCGGCGGTGAGCGCGGGGCGGCCCGCGAGACCGGTCAGCACGGCCGCGAAGTGCCGGCCGACGGCTCCGGCGACGGTGCCTTCGGTCCAGATCAGCGGCAGCGCGTCGGCGAGCTCGGCGGCCAGCGTCTTGGCGGGGTTGCTGTACGTGGCGATGGCCGGGCCGCAGCGTTCGGCGAGCTGGTCGAGGCGGTCGGCGAGGCGGGCCAGTGCCTCGGGCGGCGCGTCGAGCAGGCCGATCCGGTCGGCGAGCGAGAGCAGCGGGATGAGCAGCGACCAGAGGGTGCCGGGGGCGGCCGGGGGCGCCCCCTCGACGTCGAACTCGGCGTCGTACGGGGTGGTGGCCAGGGGGACGGCGAGGCCGCGGGCCTGGATGACGGCGTCCGCGAGGGGGCCGCCGGCGGGGGTGACGGCGACGACGGCGCAGCCGCGGCGGTACGCCTGTTCGACGAGCTCGGCCAGGCCCGGGTCGGCGGCGTCGGGCCCGGCGAGCAGCAGCAGGTCCAGCGGGCCGGTCCAGCCGGGCAGGGTCCAGCGCAGTGCGCCGGGCAGCGGGGCGACGCCGGTGGGCGGGAGGAGGGTGGCCGGGCAGCTGCCGCCGCCGAGTGCGGCGACGAGGTCGGCGACGCAGGCGGCGGCCGGGCCGGGGCCGGCGACGAGGACGGCACGCGGCCGTCCGTCGGGGGTCAGGTCGGGGATGCCGGACTCGGCGGCGCTGCGGGCGGCGGTGCGGACCCGGGCGCCGGATTCGGCGACACCGCGCAGCAGCCCGAAGCGGTCGGCGCCCGACAGCGCCTCGGGGGTGTCGAGGAGTGACTCGTCGAGCATGGTGGCGCGGCCTCCGGTCGCCGAAACGGGCGGTGAACTCCGGGCGGTGCCGGGTCGGGGCCCGGCGGTGGGTCAGGCGGGGCGGCGGGCCTCGTCGACGAGGAGTACGGGGATGCCGTCCCGGACGGGGTAGGCGAGGCCGCAGTCACCGGAGGTGCAGACCAGCTCGGACTCGGGGCCCGCGACGCCGTCGGCCGGGGCGTCGGCGGCCGGGGTGGCGGGTGCCGGGCGGTCCGCGAGCGGGGCGTGGCACGCCGGGCAGGCGAGGATCTCGATCAGGCTGGCTTCGACCGGCATGGGTGCTGCTCCTTCGGGTGGTTGCGGCTCGGCCAGCCTACCGCCGTAAGGGGTGCGCGGGCCTGCGCGGCGTGGGTTCGGGGTGGCCGGGCGGGGCCGGGGCGCCGGCCGGCGGTACGGGGCCGGTCCGGTCCCCCGCCGCCGGGCCGGCCCCGGCCGCTCCGGTGTCAGCCGCGGATGATCGCCAGTGCCTCGTCGCGGACGCGCTCGACGGTCGCCGCGTCCCGGGCCTCGACGTTCAGCCGCAGCAGCGGCTCGGTGTTGGAGGCGCGCACGTTGAACCACCAGTCGGCGGTGGTGACCGTCAGTCCGTCCAGTTCGTCGAGGGTGACGCCGGGGCGGCCGGCGTGGGCGGCCCGGATCGCGGCGAGCCGGCCGGCCTGGTCGTCGACGGTGCTGTTGATCTCGCCGGAGGACGCGTACCTGTCGTACTGCGCGACGAGCTCCGAGAGCGTGCCCTGCTGGCCGCCGAGCGCCGCCAGGACGTGCAGGGCGGCGAGCATGCCGGTGTCGGCGTTCCAGAAGTCGCGGAAGTAGTAGTGCGCGGAGTGCTCGCCGCCGAAGATCGCGCCGGCCTGGGCCATCTCCTCCTTGATGAAGGAGTGGCCGACCCGGGTACGGACCGCCTCGCCGCCCAGTTCCGCCACGACCTCCGGCACCGACCAGGAGGTGATCAGGTTGTGGATGACCGTGCCGCCGGGGTGCTTGGCCAGCTCGCGGGCGGCGACCAGTGCGGTGATCGCGGACGGGGAGACCGGGTCGCCCTTCTCGTCCACCACGAAGCAGCGGTCCGCGTCGCCGTCGAAGGCGAGGCCGAGGTCGGCGCCGACCTCGCGCACCCGCGCCTGGAGGTCCACGATGTTCTTCGGGTCCAGCGGGTTGGCCTCGTGATTCGGGAAGGAGCCGTCCAACTCGAAGTAGAGGGCGTCCAGTTCGAGCGGCAGTCCGGCGAAGACGGTGGGTACGGTGTGCCCGCCCATGCCGTTGCCCGCGTCCACCACGACCTTCAGCGGCCGGCTGCCGGACAGGTCCACCAGGGACCGCAGATGCGCCGCATAGTCCGCCAGTACATCGCGGCGGCCGATCGTCCCCGGCGTCGCGGCCGGTTCCGGGGCGCCCTCCTCGGACCACCGCTCGACCAGTGCGCGGATGTCCGCGAGACCGGTGTCCTGGCCTACCGGGGCCGCGCCCGCCCGGCACATCTTGATGCCGTTGTACCGAGCCGGGTTGTGCGAGGCCGTGAACATCGCGCCGGGCAGCCCCAGCGCGCCGCTGGCGTAGTACAGCTCGTCGGTGGAGCACAGGCCGATCTCGGTGACGTCCACCCCGCGCGCCGCGGCGCCGCGCGCGAAGGCGCCGGCCAGCCCCGGCGAGGAGGGCCGCATGTCGTGCCCGATCACGATCGCGTCCGCGCCGGTGACCTCCGCGAAGGCCGCGCCGAACAGCCCGGCCAGCGCCTCGTCCCACTGGTCGGGGACCACACCACGCACGTCGTACGCCTTGACGATCTGCGACAGATCAGTCACAGCCAGCCCTCCTGGGGTCTCTACGGAGCCCCAAACCTACCCGTCCGTCCCGAGGCGGGGCGAAACGACCGCCGGGTACGCGCCACCGCGCGCGGCAGGCGCCGGGCACGGCTGCGGGCGTGTACCGGCACCGGCGTCAGGGCGATGACCGGGGAGGCTTGACACAACTCACGGAAAGTGATGGACACTTCACGTACCGCCACACAAGTCCCTGTCCGGTCGCGCGCAACGGCGGCCGGTCGCTCAGGAGTCGGGCGAGCGCAGCACCCGCAGATGGCCGCGGCGGCCGACCTCCGTGGGCTGGCCGTCCCGGCCGCCGGGCCCGGCGGCCTGCGGCCCCTCGCCCGCGGCGCGCTCCTGCGGCCGGGCGGCCTCGCGCACGGCGTTGGCGAGCGCTTCGAGGTCGTCGCCGCTGGGGCGGGAGGGTCCGGAGTCGATGGCGAGACGGACGACTTCCCAGCCACGGGGGGCGGTCAGGCGCTCGGAGTGCTCGGCGCACAGGTCGTAGCAGTGTGGTTCGGCGTAGGTGGCGAGCGGTCCGAGCACGGCGGTCGAATCCGCATAGACGTACGTCAGCGTTGCGACGGCGGGGCGGCCGCACGCAGTGCGCGAACAGCGACGTACAGGGCTCACGACGTTGGACGCTACCGCACTCTTGAGCGGGCCGCGACGACTCACCCCCGGCTCACCCAACCGTGTCGTCCCACTTCGTCCGATGCGTCTGACCTGCACCCGCTCGACCTGACCTGCCCCGGGCGGGCCGGGACGGACGGTGCGGGGCGACGAATCCCGTCATTATTCGCTGCAATTCATGTCATTCCACAGGGGTTCCGCGATCTCATGACGGGATGCAAACGAACGCAACGCGGACCGTAGCGGTCAATCGGCGACATGGTGTGTGTTGTCGCGCACTGCGGCCCCCGCCGCCCCGCGGCGGCTACGCTCGACGGTGATGGACACCCCCGTACCGCCCCGTCAGTCGGAGCCGCGCCCGCGCCGCCGCGACCGCCACGGCCGTGGCATGCGCGGCCCGATCGCGCCGCCGCAGGTGCCGCTGTCGGTGACCCGCGCCGATGCCTTCGTGGACCTCGTGTACGACTCCCGGGACCGGCTGGAGCGGCGCTGGCCGCAGCTCCAGAACGTCGACTTCATCGTCCTGGAGGTGCCCGGTTTCGGTACGGACGAGGTGCCGGACACCGATGCGGACGGCGAGACCGTGCCGCTGGGCCGGGCGGTGCCGGCCGCCGGCGGATATCGCGACCGGATCGTGATCTACCGCCGGCCGGTCGAGATCCGCACCAAGAGCCGCGACGAACGCGCGCTGCTGGTCCATGAGGTGGTCGTCGAGCAGGTCGCCGAACTCCTCGGTCTGTCGCCGGAGTCGGTGGACCCGCGGTACGGCCAGGACTGAGGCCGTACCGCGGGTCCGGCGCTCCGGTCGGTCAACTCCGCCCGGTTCACTCCCGTATGCCCGCTATGCGCTCACGCCGTGCGGTCAGTCCGTCAGCAGCGACAGGTCCTGGCGGGCCGTCGGGACGGTGACCGAGCCCCGGTCGTCCGGCAGGGTCTGGATGGTGAAGGCGGGGATCCCGCCCTGCGGTTGCGCCAGCATGCGCGCCGCGTAGACCGGTCCGCCGCCCGGCTCCGGCTCCACCGTCAGCGCGTAGGAGCCCTTGAGGCCCTGCGGGCGCGGCGGTTCGACGGCGAGCGTGGCACCGCCCTTGACCGTGTACGTCTTGCTGACCGGTGTACCGCCGCCGCTCCCGGCGGACGCGGTGACCTTGACCTTCGCGTCCTTGCCCTTCTCCGGTGCGACGAGCGTCAGGGTGCTGCCCTTGTCGCGGTTGTCGGCGGCGGTGGCCCGCTCGCCGACCGGCCGGGTGGCCGGGATGAACGCCGTCTCCTGCTTGTCGCCGGTGCCCCGGGTCACCCGCAGCGCCGCCACGACCGGCGCCTTGGAGCCGCTGTCGGTGGGCGTCAGCACCAGCGACGCGGCCTCGCCCTTGGTGATGTCCTTGAGGTCCATCGCCGTCGTCATACCGCTCTTGACGTGCAGCGTCTCCACCCCGGCCGGGGCGATCAGACCGGTCGGGGTGGCCAGCTGCACCTTCAGGTCGGCGTCCGCGTCACCGGGCGCGAGGGCCACCAGCCGGACGGACGTGGCGTCGGCCGGGATGCCCGGCAGCACCGCACTCGGCGCCGGGTCGGCGGCGGCCGGCAGCCAGTCGCCGCCGAGCTTGACGTCGACGGCCTGGACTGCGGCGCCGACCCGGCCCTCACGGGCGATGACGTTCAGCGTGGCGTCGGTGACCGGGGCGCCGGTCAGGGTGGAGAGCAGCACCGGGACCGTGGCGTGCGGCGGTACGGAGATGTTCTCGCCGGCCGCGGCCCGCAACGCACCGTCCTTGCCGTGCAGTTCGAGGTCGACGACAGCCGGGGTCGAGTCGGGGTTGGTCAGATGGACGTAGTCCTGGCGGTCCTTGTCGGTGCTCACACCCGGGAACCAGAACGTCGTATCGGGCGCGACACAGCTCAGCCCGAGCAGCCCGCGGCCCGCGCCGGCCGCGACGGACGTGGTCTGCTGGACCGTCCAGCCGGGCGCGAACGCGCCGTCGGCGGCCCCCACCAGAGCGGGGGCACCGCCGCTTTCGGTGGTCGCGGTGACCGGCTTCCCGGCCTCCGCCAGCGGCGCGACCGGTTTGGTGTCACCCGGCGCGACCGCCTGCTGGCCGTCCCCCGCGCCGCCTCCCTTGCCCTTCCCGTCCTTGCCGCCGCTCTCCTTGACCGACCCGGCGGGCACCAGCTGCGCGGTGCCCTTCTTGCCGGCCGCGCCGGCGCCCGGGGGGACGAAGGCGGTGTACGTGGTCTCGCCGACCGCCGAGGAGGTCGGCGGCGGGCACAGCAGCGCGGAGCGCTGGACGGGCAGCCGGGAGCCGCCCGGCGCCGCGGTCTGCGCGGCGCCGCCGGGGGCCGGGGCCGCGACGGTGGCGACACCGGTGACGGCGGCGAGCGCGACGGCCGCGCCGATCAGGGACATCAAGGTGCGCTTCACTGCTGGTCGCTCCCGTCACGGCGCGGCTCGGGGTAGGAGCCGTGGTACGTCGTGCCGTCGTCGTAGGGCAGGTGCTGGGGGGGCTGCTGCGGTCCGTCGGCGTAGGGCTGCTGCTGCGCGGGGTCGTAGCCGGGGTGCGGCGCCCCCTCGTAGGACTGCTGTCCGTAGCCGTAGGGGTCGTAGACGCCCGCCTGGTAGGGGTCCGCCGGATACCCGGCGGTCTGGTACGGGTCGGCCGACGGGTACGGCTGCTGCCCGTACGGGGCCTGGTAGGGATCGGCGGGCGGGTACGGCTGCTGCGCGGGGTCGTAGCCGGGCTGGGCCGGCTGGGCGGTCTGCCAGTCCTCGTACGGGTACTGGTGCGGCACCGCCGCGTACGGGTCGGCGGCCGGGGCCGGGTCCTGGGCGGGGATCGCGGCGGTCACCGGAGCGGGCGCCGGCTCTCCCGGCGGGCCGGCCGGTGCCGTCTCGTCCGTGCGCGGACCCGGGATGGCGCCCGGCTCGGCCTCGGGGGCGGCGGCCTGCGCCGCGGCCCGCAGCCGCCGCGCCCGGCGGCCCTCGCCGGTGACCGCACCGGTGGCCGCGTCGGCGGCCGGCGCGGGGGCCGGGGCCACGGTCTCCTCCGGCAGGTCGTCGTCGATCTCCCGGCGGCGGCCCGGCAGGGCGAGCACCACCAGGACGACCGCGAGCAGGCCCTGCGCCGCCAGCCAGAGGGAGTGGCCGAGCGGGCCGTCGTGGGTGAGGTCCAGCTGCCCGCCGCCGGCCGGGAGCTCGAAGCCCTGCGCCCAGCCGTCCAGCGTCACGGGCTTGAGCGGCTTGCCGTCGAGGGTGGCCTGCCAGCCCGCGTCGGCCGCGTCCGCGATCCGCAGCACCCGGCCGTCGGCGCCGTCGGGCACCTGCGTGTGGGCCTCGACGGGCCCGGCCGGTACCGCGATGGGCGCCACCGCCTCGCCCGTCCTGGTCCCGTCCCGCCCGGCGCCCGCCACGATCGAGACCCGCGAGACCCGCTGGTCCACCCGCCACAGGGCGCTGCCGTCGTCCTGGCTGAGCCGGGTCAGCCCCGGGGTCGCGTCCAGCACCCGGCCGGTCTCCCGTGGCGCGCCCTTGCGGACCAGGACGTAGCGCACCGCATACCCGCCGAGCTGGCTGGTCTGGTCGGCGCCGGAGCCCGCCACGAGGTGGGCGACGATGCCGCCCAGCCGCTTGTCCTCACCCGCCGCCGCGGCCACGTCGGCATCGCCCAGCCGGGCGCCGGAGCCGCGGACGAGGGTGTAGCCGACCTCGCCGGGCCGGCCGTCCAGGATCAGGGTGCGGGGCCGGTCGGCGGTGCCGGACTCCTCGGCGACGAACGCCGGGACCTGGACCGCGTCGCGCCGCTGCACCGGCCCGGCCGCGCCGGTGATCATCCAGCTGACCGCGGCGTAGAGCGGGGCGAGGGCGCAGGCCAGCGCGATCAGCACGGCGACCGGCTGCTTCCAGCCGAAGCCGAGGGCGGTCATCCGGGTGCGGATGCCCTCGGCGCCGACCGCGGCGGCGCAGAGCAGCGCCAGGCCGTAGACCAGCAGGGCGGGCCCCGTCCAGCCGGAGCCGTTGCCCAGCGCCGCGCAGAGCAGCCCGGCCGAGGCCACCACCCAGGCGGTACGGATCGCCGTCTGCCGGGCGTCGCGCAGCGTCGCCGCGAGGGCGGCCAGCACGATGCCGAACAGCAGCACCCCGCCGGCCGCCTTGGGCCCGCCGGGGCTGAGCCCGAGCAGGCCGAGCGCGGTGGCGGAGCCGGCGCCGTAGTCGAGACCGGCCTCCTGGAAGAACCGCGCGGGGTGGGTGAGCAGCGAGAGCGACCAGGGCGCGAGCACGACGAGCGGGGTGAGGGCGACGGCCAGGAAGCGCAGCCCGTACCCGAGCAGCGCCGCCCGGCTGCCGTCCAGGGCGCGCAGCACCAGCAGGGCGATACCGAGGGCGACCGCCAGCGGCCAGACGACCGGGGTGAAGGCCGTGGTCACGGTGACCAGCAGGGCGTACGCCCAGGTGGCGCGCCAGCCGGGCCGGGTACCGGGCGCGAGCCGCAGCCCGCCGGCGGCGACCGCGGCGCGCGCCATCAGCGGCAGCAGGACGGCGAGCACGGCGGTGCCCAGCCGGCCGCCGGCCAGTGCGCCGGCGACCGCGGGCAGGAACGCGTACGCGACGCTCCCCCAGGCCCGCAGCAGCCGGGAGGCGACCAGCGGGCGGGAAGCGAAGTAGGCGGTCAGGCCGGCCAGCGGGACGGAGCAGACCAGCAGCAGCGTGACGGCGAAGCCGGTGCTGCCGAAGCAGGCCGTGGCCACCAGGGCGAGGAGCGCCAGGTACGGCGGCGCGGCGGCGGTGTCGCCGGTGCCGACCGCATGCCAGTTGTCGAGATAGGACGACCACAGCTCGGACACATGGGCGGGCGCGGGCAGCAGGGCGCCGCCGGACAGCGCGCCGGAGCCGAGCAGATCCCGGCCGGCGACCAGCGACACCACGAGCAGCAGCAGGAAGAGCACCGGGCCGGGCTTGCGGGCGATCCGCTTGAGCCGCGCGAACTGCTCGATCTCCAGGAAGTCGGCGTCGTCGCCACCGGGTCCGGACTCCACGGCGCCGTGCCGGCCGGCCGACGCGGCATCCGGCGCCTCCCGCCCGCCGAGGTTGCTGACGACCTGTTCGACGGAGGCGCGCACGGTCGCGCCGGGCGGCGGGAAGAGCGGCCGCAGTTCGCTCGCGTCGACCGCGGGACGGCCGCGGCCGCGCCGGGCGGCGAGGATCTTGCCGGGCCGCAGCAGGGTGCCGAGGAGCCCGGCGAACTCGTCCAGCGCCTGGCCGGGGGCCTTGCCGAGGAGGTAGGCGACGACCCGCAGGACGGTGCTGAGCAGCAGCCGCAGCAGGACGTACGGGAGCAGCGCGCCGCGGGTGTTGGCGAGCAGGGTGTAGACGGCCCCGGCCTTGTCGACGCGGTGCGGGGTGGCGCCGCGCAGCGCGAAGCGCTTGGCCGGCGCGGCGGGGGCGCGGTCGCCCGAGGGGCGGGCCGAGCGGCCGACGCAGTCGATCGGCCGGCGTTCCCGGGCGGACGCCTCGGCGTGCCGCAGCACCGCGTCCGGTGCGACGAGGACCTGGTGGCCGGCGGCCTGGGCGCGCCAGCAGAGGTCGATGTCGTCGCGCATCAGCGGCAGCCCGCGGTCGAAGCCGCCCAACTGCTCGTAGACGTCGCGGCGGATGAGCATGCCGGCGGTGGAGACGGCAAGGACGGGACGCACCTGGTCGTGCTGGCCCTGGTCCTGTTCGCGGCGGTCCAGACCGGTCCAACGGCGGCCGCTGCGCGCGATGCTGACGCCCACTTCGAGCAACTGGCGGCGGTCGTACCAGCTGCGCAGCTTGGCGCCGACGATGGCGGTGGCGGGGCTGGAGTCGGCGACCCGCAGCAGTTCGGCGAGGGCGGCCGGTTCGGGCGCGCAGTCGTCGTGCAGCAGCCAGAGCCACTGGACCGGTTCGCCGTGCGGGTGCTCCGGCTGGTCGTAGGCGTCGTCCTGCCAGGTGCGGCTGACCGGGTCCCAGCCGCTGGGGCGCTGCAGATAGGGCAGGTCGTCGGCGGCCAGGACGGGGGCCGTACGGACCGCCTCGTCGACGGCGGTGCCGAAGCCGGAGCGGCGGGCGAGGTGGAGCACCCGCTCGTCCCCGAGGGCCTCGCCGAGCAGCCGGGCGGAGTCGTCCGCGCTGCCGGTGTCGGCGCCGACGGCGTACTGCACCGGGCGTTCCTGGCCGAGCAGCCCGGCGAGCGCGTCGGGCAGCCAGCGGGCGCCGTCATGGGAGACGAGCACGGCGGTGACGACATGCCGGGGGAACTCTGGGGGGGCGGCTGCGTATGAGGCGGCCTGGGCCGCCGACTGGCTGTGCACGGACATCGAGGTACGGGCCCTCCGGACCCGGGAGTCCGGGGCCCGCGGCGAAGCCGCTCCAGGCCCCCGCCCCCGGCAGACACACTGCGACGGACTACGAGGGACGCGCGCGCCCCGTGGGGGCGTCGGCACGTCTCGGACGGGGCCCCACACTAATGGTTCGCGCCGGGGCGCCGACCGGCTCCGTACACAGCAGTCCGCCTCCGGCGGGCAGTACGCCGGAGGCGGAGCGTTCGCTATAGGGGGATATGGGGAGTTGGCGTGACACCGCGGCGGGGCCGCGTGCCGCCTCTCGCGCGGGCTGCCGTGCGGTGTTCAGACGGCGGCCTTCTTCAGCCGGCGCCGCTCGCGCTCGGACAGGCCGCCCCAGATACCGAAGCGCTCGTCGTTGGCGAGGGCGTATTCCAGGCACTCGGAGCGGACCTCACAGGCGAGGCAGACCTTCTTCGCCTCGCGGGTGGAGCCGCCCTTCTCCGGGAAGAAGGATTCGGGATCGGTCTGGGCGCACAGTGCGCGCTCCTGCCAGCCGAGCTCCTCGTCCGCCTCTTCGACCAGCAATTCCTCGAACAGCTCGGTCATGTGCGCCCCTCGTCTGTCTTGACGTCCCCGTGTCTGTCTTGACGTCCCCGTGATCTCGCCGTGATCGATAACGGCTGAACGACACGAGTGAAATTACAAGTGTGCCGATCCGGGCCAGTCAAGCCGAGATCTGCTATTGAGCCTCTTATTCACTCTGCGGAACCAAGCCTATGCGGAAAGTGTTCAAATCACCAAAAACCCGGACACTTCCCCGGGTGCATCACCCGGCACTCGCTTCTCACTCACCGAGACGCGACCACGCGCCCCACCCGTTGCACCCCGCCCGCCGAAGCGGGGAAGATCACAGACGGGTCACAGGTCCGCAACGGCGTTTGGGAACGCCGATGCTGGGCGACTTCTCCTGGTCAACGACTGCACAAACCTTTCGCCTATGACAGTAACCGGATGAGGTGAATCATTTGCCGCAAACGCGACATCCGGTTGACATTGCGCCATGGACCCGGTCTGCTTGACCGCATGCCAGCGACTCCCGCGCCCCGACTGACCCGTGCTTACGGGTCGCTCTGCGCCGCGCAGGCTCGCTGTCGCTGTTCCAGCTGTTGAAGCCACCGAGCTCCAGCCGTTCCGCTCGCACCACCCCCGCAGCACTCCTGCTCCGCGCCATCGCGCCGCGCTCCCCACCGGGACAGCCCCGCGCCGTGCCGCACCCCGTTCGCGTCACCCCAGCACTTCCGCCGAGGAACTCGAAGCACATGAACAGCGACGTCCAGATCGCCGGCGACCCGCTCGCCATCCCGCACCTGCTGCCGCCCGTCCCCGCCCACCCGGCCACCGTCGCCGGCTTCGCGGGCCTGGCCCGTTCGATCGCCGCCGACCGCGCCGCCTGGGTCCCGCTCGTCCGCTACGACACCACCACCCGCTGGTACCACCGGCTGCGCACCGGCCCCGGCTACGAGGTCTGGCTGCTCAGCTGGGTCCCGGGCCAGGGCAGCGGCCGGCACGACCACGGACGGTCGTCCGGTGTACTGACCGTCCTGGAAGGCGAGTTGACCGAACATGTCACGGCCGGCACCCGCACCGCACACCACACCCTGCGGGCCGGCACCCAGCGGGTCTTCGCCCCCGGTTACGTCCACGACGTCGTCAACGACGCCCTGGCGCCCGCCGTCAGCCTGCACATCTACTTCCCCGGCCTGACCGAGATGCCGATGCACAGCTCCCAGCGGGCTGCGGACACCAGAGAGACCGCCGCGCCCTGACGCGTACCTGTCCGCCACCGCCCCTCAAGGAGCCAGCCTTCGGCTGACACACTGGCCCTCCCGTCGCCCGGCCACCGCCCCTCAAGGAGTCAGCCTTCGGCTGACACACTGTCCTTATGCGCATTGTGGTTCTGGCCGGCGGTATCGGCGGCGCCCGCTTTCTGCGGGGACTGAAGGCAGCGGCGCCGGAGGCGGACATCACCGTCATCGGCAACACCGGCGACGACATCCATCTGTTCGGACTCAAGGTCTGTCCCGACCTCGACACCGTGATGTACACGCTCGGCGGCGGCATCAACGAGGAGCAGGGCTGGGGCCGTACCGACGAAACCTTCCGCGTGAAGGAGGAGTTGGCGGCCTACGGCGTCGGGCCCGAGTGGTTCGGGCTCGGCGACCGGGACTTCGCCACCCATATCGTGCGGACCCAGATGCTCGGCGCCGGCTATCCGCTGAGCGCCGTCACCGAGGCGCTGTGCGCGCGCTGGCAGCCGGGCGTGCGGCTGCTGCCGATGTCCGACGACCGGGTCGAGACCCATGTCGCCGTCGACCAGGACGGCGAGCGCAAGGCGATCCACTTCCAGGAGTACTGGGTCCGGCTGCGCGCCTCGCTCCCCGCGCACGCGGTGGTGCCGGTCGGCGCCGACCAGGCCAAGCCCGCGCCCGGTGTGCTGGAGGCCATCGCCGAGGCGGACCTGGTGCTCTTCCCGCCGTCCAACCCCGTGGTGAGCATCGGCACGATCCTGGCCGTGCCGGGTATCCGCGAGGCCATCGCGGACACCGAGGTGCCGGTGATCGGGCTCTCGCCGATCGTCGGGGACACCCCGGTGCGCGGGATGGCCGACAAGGTGCTGGCCGCCGTCGGCGTCGAGTCCACCGCCGCCGCGGTCGCCCTGCATTACGGCGGGGCCGAACGAGGTCCCGTGGCGGAGGGCGGCGGGCGGCGCGAGGGCGGTCCGGGGCTGCTGGACGGCTGGCTGGTCGACTCCGTCGACGCCGGCGCGGTGGACGAGGTCGAGGCGGCCGGTATCCGCTGCCGGGCCGTACCGCTGATGATGACGGACCTGGACGCCACGGCCGCGATGGCGCGTGCGGCGCTGGCGCTGGCCGAGGAGGTGCGGGCATGACCGCGGCGGCCGAGGTGCCCGCGTACCGGGTGTGGGCGCTGCCGGGGATCCCCGAGGTGCGGCCCGGCGACGACCTGGTCAAGCTGATCGCCGACGCGGCGACCGGTGCCGGGCTGCCCGGACTCGCGGACGGCGATGTGCTGGTGGTGACCTCGAAGATCGTCAGCAAGGCCGAGGGCCGGGTGATACAGGCCACCGACCGGGAGGCGGCGATCGACCAGGAGACCGTACGGGTCGTGGCGCGCCGCGGCACGCTGCGGATCGTGCAGAACCGGCAGGGACTGGTGATGGCCGCGGCCGGCGTCGACGCCTCCAACACCCCCACCGGGACGGTGCTGTTGCTGCCCGAGGACCCGGACGCCTCGGCCCGCGCCCTGCGGGCCGGGCTGCGCGCGGCGCTCGGCGTCGACGTCGGCATCGTCGTCAGCGACACCTTCGGGCGGCCGTGGCGCAGCGGGCTCACCGATGTCGCCATCGGGGCGGCCGGGGTGCGGGTGCTGGACGATCTGCGCGGCGGTGTGGACGCGTACGGCAACTCGCTCAGCGCGACGGTGGTCGCCACCGCGGACGAACTGGCCGCCGCCGGCGACCTGGTGAAGGGCAAGGCGGGCGCGCTGCCGGTCGCGGTGGTGCGCGGACTGCCGCACACCGTCGCGGGCGCGACCGAGGACGACGGGGCGCACGCCCTGGTGCGGAACGCCTCGGGCGACATGTTCCGGCTGGGGACCTCGGAGGCGGTACGGGAAGCGGTGACGCTGCGCCGGACGGTCCGCGAGTTCACCGACGGCGCGGTGGACGGCGGCGCGGTGCGCCGGGCGGTCGCCGCGGCGGTGACCGCACCGGCCCCGCACCACACCACGCCCTGGCGGTTCGTGCTGCTGGAGTCCGCCGGGACCCGACTGCGGCTGCTGGACGCGATGCGGGACGCGTGGACCGCGGATCTGCGCGCGGACGGCCTCGGCGAGGAGGCCGTCGCCAGGCGGGTACGGCGCGGCGATGTGCTGCGCAACGCGCCCTACCTGGTGGTGCCCTGTCTGGTCCTGGACGGTGCGCACACCTATCCGGACGCGCGGCGCAGCGCCGCGGAGCGCGAGATGTTCGTCGTCGCGGGCGGCGCGGGCATCCAGAACTTCCTGGTCGCGCTGGCCGGTGAGCGGCTGGGCTCGGCGTGGGTGTCCTCGACGATGTTCTGCCGGGAGGTCGTACGGGACGTCCTCGACCTGCCCGCGGACTGGGAGCCGATGGGCGCGGTGGCCGTGGGGCACCCGGCCGCACCGCCGAAGGAGCGGCCGGCCCGGGACGGTGCGGACCACATCGTGGTGCGCTGAGCGGAGCACGGAACGGCGCGGGGCGCGGACCGGACGGTCCGCGCCCCGCGTCCGTCACAGCCGAGCGATATCCCCCACCGGGAAGCGGGGTGCGCGGCGCGGCGGGACGGGGCCGGCGAGCAGGATCAGCCGGGCCGCGCGGTGCCGCTGGCCCTCGTAGGGGGCGAGCAGTTCGAGCATCTGCGCGTCGGTGGTGCCGCGGCGGCCGGTGAGGGCGTAGCCGATGATGCCGGGCAGGTGCAGATCGCCGACGGTGATCGCGTCCGGTGCGCCGAGGACGCGCTGGAGTGTCTCGGCGGCGGTCCACGGGCCGATGCCCGGGACGGCGGTCAGCCGCCGGGTGGCGTCGGCGAGGTCCATCCGCGCGGCCTCCTCCATACGGTGGGCGAGGCGTACGGCGCGCAGGATCGTGTCCGACCGTTTGGTGTCGACGCCCGCGCGGTGCCACTCCCAGGACGGGATCAGTGCCCAGCCGCGCGGCTCGGGCATCACCCGCAGCCGCTCCCACGGTCCGGGGGCCTGCTCGCCGTGCCGCTGGAGCAGCAGCCGCCAGGCGCGGTACGCCTCGTCGCTGGTGACCTTCTGCTCCAGGACCGAGGGGATCAGCGACTCCAGGACCAGGCCGGTCCTGGTGAGCCGGAGGCCGGGGTGGCGGCGGTGCGCCGCGTGCACGATGCGGTGCCGGGCGGTCAGCTCCGCCGGGTCGTCCGGCTCCCCCAGCAGGTCGGGCAGCCGTTCCAGCAGCCAGTCGGCGCCCGGTCCCCAGGATTCTGCCTCGACGGCGCCGTCCGCCGGGCGGGCCACCAGGCGCAGGGTGCCGGGGCCCTCGGGGGTGCGGCAGGCCCGCCATACTTCCGCGCCGCGCACCGCGAACGCGGGGTCGCCCGGCCCGCGCCGCAGCACGCACAGCGTGCGGTGCAGGTCGTAGGGGCCGGGCGGAACCCAGGTACGGACGGGCATGCTGCCAGGTTAGGCGATGGGGGTGACACGGCTCCGGGGTCGGCGGCCGACGGCCGGAGGCCGGGGAATGACGGCCGGGGAGCGGCAGCCGGGCCGCCTGACGACCGCTCCGGCCGGCCGCCCCGCCTACTGGTCGGAGGAGAAGCGCACCGAGCCCGCCGGGAGGTCGGCGCCGCACCAGATGCGGATGCCGCCGCGCAGTTCGTTGTCGGCGCCGATCCGGGCGCCGTCGCCGATCACCGCGCCGTCCAGGACCGTACGGGCCCCGATGTGCGCGCCGGCGCCGATCAGCGAATCGTGGACGCGGGCGCCCGGTTCGACCACCGCGCCGTCGAGGACGACGCTGCCGTCGATCTCGGCACCGGCGCCGATGGTGCAGCGCTCCCCCGCGACCGTACCGCCGGTGAGCTTGGCGTCCGGGGCCACATCGGCGGTCTCCAGGATCAGCCGGTCACCGCACCGGCCGGGGACGGCCGGGGACGGGGCGCGGCCCAGGACGAGGTCGGCGGAGCCGCGCACGAACGCCTGCGGGGTGCCCAGGTCGAGCCAGTACGTGGAGTCGACCATGCCCTGGAGGTGGGCGCCGTCGGCCAGCAGCCCGGGGAAGGTCTCCCGCTCGACGGAGACCGGCCGGCCCGCCGGGATGGTGTCGATGACCGAGCGGTTGAAGACATAGGCACCCGCGTTGATCTGGTCGGTGACGATCTCCTCCGGGGTCTGCGGCTTCTCCAGGAAGGCGGTGACCCGGCCGGTGTCGTCGGTGGGCACCAGGCCGAAGGCGCGCGGGTCCGCGACCCGGGTGAGGTGCAGCGATACATCGGCGCCGGTGGTGCGGTGGGTGTCCACCAGCGCCTCGATGTCCAGACCGGTGAGGATGTCGCCGTTGAAGATCAGTACCGGGTCGCCGGGCGCCGAGTGGAGCCGCGAGGCGACGTTGCGGATGGCGCCGCCGGTGCCGAGCGGCTCCTCCTCGGTGACGTACTCCAGGTGCAGGCCGAGCGCCGACCCGTCGCCGAAGTACGGCTCGAAGACCTCGGCGAGATAGGAGGTGGCGAGGACTATGTGCTCGACACCGGCGGCGCGGGCGCGCGCCAGCTGGTGGGTGAGGAACGGCACACCGGCCGCCGGCACCATGGGCTTGGGCGTATGCACCGTCAGCGGGCGCAGCCTCGTGCCCTTGCCGCCGACCAGGAGGATCGCTTCGGTCACCTTGTCTTCACTGCTTCCTGCTGGGGTCGGCCGGTCGGCGGACCAGTGTAGGCAGACGGTTTTTCCCCCCTGCCCTGCGGGACGGACACGAGCGACGAGCGGCGATGGTCGTGCTCCGTAGGACGTGTCGTGGCGGAGATCGGTTGAGTGCGCCGGGACGGGGGTCGGTTCGGCGGCCGGAGGCCGGAGAGCGGAGGCCGGAGGCCGGAAGTCGGAAGCCGGAAGTCGGAGGGTCGGTCGGGTCGGTGCGTTGCGCGCGGACGGTCGGTCAGCCGGTAAGCCGGTCAGTCGATCATTCCGCCGGTCGGTTCAGTGATCCCCTCGATGTGGTCGGGTAATCCCCGTGCCGGACGCGGCAGCTGGGACCGGGGCGGGGCGGACGGGGGCTCAGCGCTGACCGCCGGCGGTGGCCGCGCGTAATCTGACGGCGATGAACGCCACCGAACGCACCCCCGCCGACCTGCTGTCCGCCGCGCTCGTCGCGGACCCGGCCCGCCCGCTCGTGACCTTCTACGACGACGCCACCGGTGAGCGCGTCGAGCTGTCCGTCGCCACGTTCGCCAACTGGGTGGCGAAGACCGCCAACTACCTCCAGGGCGATCTGGCCGCCGAGCCCGGCGACCGGCTCGCGCTGCTGCTGCCCGCCCACTGGCAGAGCGCCGTCTGGCTGCTGGCCTGTTCGGCGGTGGGCGTGGTCGCGGAGGTGGGCGGCGATCCGGCCGCGGCCGACCTGGTCGTCAGCGGTCCCGACACGCTCGACGCGGCGCGCGGCTGCTCCGGGGAGCGGGTGGCGCTGGCGCTGCGTCCGATGGGCGGCCGTTTCCCGCAGCCGCCGGCGGGTTTCGCGGACTACGCCGTCGAGGTGCCGGGGCAGGGCGACCGGTTCGCGCCGTTCGCGCCGGTGGACCCGGAGGCGGTGGCGCTGGTCGTCGGCGGCGAGCGGCTGACCGGGGCCGGGATCGGGGCCCGCGCGCTGGCCGACGCCCGTGCCGCCGGAATGCCCGAGGCCCCGCGGGTGCTGTCCGGGCTGCCGTACGCCACCTGGCAGGGCCTCTCCTACGGGCTGTACGCGCCGCTCGCCACCGGCGGTTCGGTGGTGCTCTGCCGCCACCTCGACCAGCTGGGTGCGGACGGGGCGGCCGCCCGCGAGACCAGTGAGCAGGTCACCGTGAAGGCGCCGTCGGCCGTCTCCTGACGCGGCGCCCCGGCCGGCCCGGCCCGTCCGGCGGGCCGGGCTCCGGCCGGCACCGGCCGGTCCGCCGTTTCCGGCCCAAGTCCCGGAATAAGCGCGGATCCCCCGAATGCGTACGGATTTCCTACGCATCGCGCACCGAATCGCACGGATCTTGAGTATGAACTGTCAGATCCTGAGCACAGATCGATCGCGAACGCGCAAAGATCTTGATAAATGCACAACCGAGCGCGAGATTCGGCCGTCTTCCGTTCGACCCGGACCCCGAGTGCGGGCACGACGCCGACTCCGTAAGGGATGGACGCACACGTGACAGAGAGCCCGGATTCCCCTGCCGACCTCCAGGACCCCGCAGGGGGAACCCGCGCCGCTTCGTCCGACGGGCCGGGGCCCCCGCGCACCCCGCCGCACCGCCGTCACCGGCTGCGCTGGGCCGCCCTCGCCGCCGCCGTCACCGTGCTCGTCGCGACGGGCACCGGCTGGGCCTTCTACAAGAAGCTGAACGGCAATATCCGTACCGACAACGTCACCCAGCACGAGCTGGCGCGGCACGAGTCCGAGCGGCCCACCGAGGGTCCGCAGGACGCCCAGGACATCCTGCTGATCGGCTCCGACGACCGCGGCGGCGACAACGGGGAGTACGGCGAGGACAGCGGCACGCAGCGCTCGGACACCGCGATCCTGCTGCACCTGGCGGCGGACCGGCGCAGCGCCACCGCGGTCAGCATTCCGCGCGATCTGATGGCGCAGATCCCGTCCTGCACCCGCCCGGACGGCTCGTCCACCAAGGCCCAACTGGCGCAATTCAACTGGTCGTTCCAGTTCGGTGGCGCCGCCTGCACGATCCGGACGGTCGAGGAGATGACCGGTGTCCGCATCGACCACCACATCGTCCTCGACTTCGTGGGGTTCAAGAAGATGGTGGACGCGGTGGACGGTGTCGAGGTGTGTCTGACGAAGCCCGTCAACGACCACGCGGCGCATCTCGTACTGCCCGCCGGCCGCCAGACGCTGCGCGGGGAGGACGCGCTCGGCTACGTCCGGGCCCGCAAGAGCCTGGGCGACGGCAGCGACACCGAGCGGATGGGACGCCAGCAGGGTTTCCTCGGCGCTCTGGTGAAGAAAGTGCAGAGCAATGGTGTGCTGCTCAATCCGGCGCGGTTGTATCCGCTGCTGGATGCCGCGACGGGTTCGCTGACCACCGACAAGGGTCTGGCATCGCTCTCCGGGCTCTACGAATTGGTGCACAGTATGCGCGGCATTCCCGCCGACCGGATCCAGTTTCTGACCGTGCCCCGTCAGCAGTACCGCTACGACCACAATCGCGACGAGCTGGTGCAGCCGGACGCGGACAAGCTTTTCGCACGGCTGCGCACGGACCGCCCGGTGACGGTGCAGCCCCCGGAGAGCACCGCGGACGGCGTGCCGACGGGTGCCGGGAAGACCACCGCACCCGACCGGAAGGCCACCGCGGGCACCCCCGGTGACGGTGCTTCGGACGGCCCGGGTGAGAGCAATCCGCCGTCTCCGGCCGATGCGGGCCCCGCCTTTCCCGGCACCACCGCGGACCACGGGGTCTGCGGATGAGAAAGCCATAAAGACAGCCGCGGAATCCCTAATGGATTGGGCGGAATGCCCAGTTGTAGGGAAGTGGAATCTGTCACGGGCGTCGCCCGGCGCCGAACCGGGCCGATAGTGTGAGCGATCCGGCCAGTACGACCAGTTGGCCGGATATTGCACAATCGACCGACCGAGCGCCTTGGGGGGAGGCGCCGCGTGGCACCGACGGAGGACTCAAGGCACCGTGGACGCGCAAGGGCGTGGGCGGGACGGCGGCAACGTCGATCCCGCCGATCAGTGGGTGTTCAATCCGGACACCGGCACGTACGAGCTGCGACTTGACCCCGCCGGTCAGGCCGCCGCTCAGCCCTCGCCGCCGACGGCGCCCGACCCCGGAGGCCCCGGAGGGAACCCCAAGGGCGCGGGCGGTGGCGACACCGGCACCCGTCCGATTCCGGCCGCCCGCCGCGGTGAGCGCGCCGCGGGCGACGCCGCGCCGGACGCTCCGGCGGAGGAGAGCCCCACCGGTGGCCGGGCCGCCCGGCGGGCCGCCGGCAGCCGTTCGGCGGCGGTCGCCGGCCCGGCGAGCCGGCGCAAGCCCAAGCCGAAGAAGACCGGGAAGAAGAAGGCGCTGCACTGGACGGCCGGGGTGGTGGGGTTCGTCCTCATCGCGGGCTGCGGTGGCGCGTACTTCCTCTACCAGCAGCTGAACGGCAACATCTCCAAGGTCGACGTCGGTATCGACAACGCCGCGGTCTCCGACGGCCCGGTCAACATCCTCATCATCGGCACGGACGCCCGGACCGGTAAGGGCAACTCGGGGTACGGCGACAACGACAGCGTCGGGCACTCGGACACCACGATCCTGATGCATGTCTCCAAGGACCGGTCGAACGCGACGGCGCTGAGCATCCCCCGCGACCTGATCACCGACATCCCGGACTGCCCGACCAAGCAGCCGGACGGTTCGACGAAGAACATCCCCGGTCAGCAGGGGGTGCGGTTCAACACGAGCCTGGGCCAGGAGGGCCGCGACCCCGGCTGCACCTGGCGCACCGTCGAGAAGCTGACCGGGCTGAAGGTCGACCACTTCATGATGGCCGACTTCAACGCGGTCAAGGAGCTGTCCGAGGCGGTGGACGGTGTCGAGGTGTGCGCCGCCAAGGACATCGACGACCCGAAGTCGCATCTGAAGCTGAAGGCCGGCCGCCATACCGTCAAGGGCGAGCAGGCGCTGGCGTTCGTCCGTACCCGGCACACCGTCGGCTTCGGCAGCGATCTGAGCCGGATCGAGCTCCAGCAGCAGTTCCTCAGCTCGATGATCCGCAAGATGAAGTCCGACGACACCCTCACCAGCCCCACCAAGCTCTACGCCATCAGCCAGGCCGCGACCAAGGCGCTCACCGTCGACACCGGCATCGGCAGCGCGAAGAAGCTGATGGATCTCGGTACGGACCTGAAGCAGGTCGACATCGGCAAGATCACCTTCGCGACGGTGCCGGTGCTGGACAACCCCCGGGACAAGAACACCGTCATCCTGGACAAGGCCAAGGCCGCTCCGCTGTTCCAGATGGTGCAGGCGGACCACTCCCTGACCAAGGAAAAGAAGAGCGCGAAGGACAAGGGCGGCAAGGATTCCGGCGCGGTCAAGAAGGCCCCGCCGCAGCTCGTCCGGGTGGATGTCACCAACGGCGGCGGGCCGCTCGGCTCCGCGCAGGTGACGGTGGACTGGCTCCAGAACAGCAAGGGCGCCAAGCTCTCCAGCAACATCGGCAACACCCTGCCCAAGCTGGCCACCACCCGCCTCGAATACGCCCCCAACCAGGCCGACCAGGCCGCCACCCTGGCCGACTGGATGGGCCTGCCCAAGAGCGCGCTGAAGAAGGCGACGGCCGACGCCGGCTCCCGGGTGCCGATGAAGCTCATCCTCGGCAAGGACTTCAAGGCTCCCGGCACCCCGATCGAGGCCCCGAGCACGACCCCGGACGGGGTGCAGAACGTCACCGCGGACGACAAGAACGTCTGCGCCAAGTGAACTGACGCGATCCGGCGGCTCCGGCACTCCTGCCGAAGCCGCCGGGCACCACCGAACGGACAACGGGGAGAGGGCCCAATGCGGCAGAGCAGTGTGCGCGGTGACAGATTCCGTCGGGGCCGCCCCGACGCACGGGAGCTGGGCTGGGACGACAGCCTGTACGAGGGCGGCCGGCCGGCGGCCGGCCCGGATCCGTCGGCCCCCGGCGACGGCAAGGACGGCACCGGCACCGACGGCGGCCTGCCGGACGGCAGCGGCCCCGGCCCCGGAAAGCCGCCCCGCCGCACCGGCCGCAAGGTGCTGCGCTGGACCGCCGTCACCCTCGCCGTCCTGGTGCTGGGCGGCGCCGGCGCCGGGTACCTCTACTACGAGCACCTGAACGCCAACCTCCGCAAGGACGCGCTGGATCTGGGCGCGGGCGGGCTCCAGAAGCCCGAGCCGAACGCCTTCGGGCAGACCCCGCTGAACATCCTGCTGCTGGGCTCGGACGGCCGGAACAGCGAGCAGAACATCGAACTCGGCGGCGCCCGGCAGGACGCGGACCGCAAACCGCTGGCCGATGTGCAGATGCTGCTGCACGTCTCCGCGGACCGCAGCAGCATGTCGGTGATGTCGATCCCGCGCGACACCCGCGTGCCCATCCCCCGGTGCACCGACCCGAAGGACGGCACGGTCTACCGGCAGAGCACCGGCGCCATCAACGAGTCGCTCCAGCGCGGCGGTCCCGGCTGCACGGTCGCCACCTGGAAGGAGCTGACCGGCATCTACATCGACCACTTCATGATGGTCGACTTCTCCGGTGTGGTGAGCATGGCGGACGCCATCGGCGGGGTCCCGGTCTGCGTCGACAAGAACGTCTACTCGCACGACCGCAAGGGCCACGGCAGCGGGCTGAAGCTGACCGCGGGCACCCACGCGGTCAAGGGCGTACAGGCCCTCCAGTGGCTGCGCACCCGCTACGGCTTCGAGGACAACAGCGACATCGGCCGGGCCAAGGCCCAGCACATGTACATGAATTCCATGGTCCGCCAGCTGAAGGCGGGTACCAAGCTCACCAACCCCGCCCAGCTGCGCGATCTGGCCGAGGCCGCGACGAAGTCGCTGACCGTCGACGAGGGCCTGGGCACCGTCAAGAAGCTCTACGACCTGGGCGGTGACCTCCAGCGGGTGCCGACCGGGCGCATCACGATGATCACGATGCCCTGGCAGTACGGCCCCGGCGGTGAGTACGTCATGCCCAAACCGGGCGACGCCGAGGCGACCTTCGCGCTGCTGCGCAACGACTCGGCACTGGACGGCAAGGACACCAAGAACGTCAAGAAGACCCCGGCGCCCGAACCGAAGCCGTCAACTCCCCTGGACCAGCTGAAAGTTGTCGTACAGAACGGCACCAGCAGCGCCGTCTCGGGACCGGTCTCCGGCCGGGCGGCCGTCGTCCAGCAGCACCTGGCCGGTCTCGGCTACACCGCCGCGGGCACCGACTCCACCCTCATCGCCCAGGCCGACACCACCCTCGCCTACCGGGACGCGGCGCAGCGCGGCGACGCCCTCGCGCTGGCCAAGGCGCTCGGTCTGCCCAAGGACGCGGTCAAGGAGTCCGGTACGGTCTCCGGACTGCGGCTGGTGGTGGGCAACGACTGGCGTACGGGGTCCGCGTACCCGAAGGCCGCGGGCGGCGACCGGACCGATACGGCCGACAGCGCGCCGAAGAAGGCCCCCGAGAGCGCGGACGCGCTCAACGGCGAGGACACCAAGGCGTGCATGACGGTGAATCCGCAGTACAGCTTCCCGTAGGGCCTGTCCGGAGCGGTGGTCAGCGGTGGGGAAAAGGGTTGGACGGGACGCCGCCCGGACTTGTAGCTTGCGGTGGACCGTGACGCCGCCCGAGGAGGTGAGACCCATGAACGCTGTATCGACGTGGGTGCTCCCCCTTCCCGTCACGGCCGGCGATTGACGCAGGTGTCGCCGGGAGCGCCTCGACAACAAGGCACTCCCGAAAGGCAACACCCATGCAATCTCTGCAGTTCACCGCCGAGTCGTCGTCGAACGGCATGGTCGAACGCGACTTCACCGTGGGCGAGGTCCCCGGCGTTCTCTGGTCGCCGGCCTCCGGCGCCGATCGCGCGCCCCTGGTCCTGATGGGCCACGGCGGCGGCGCCCACAAGAAGCATCCGGCGATGGCGGGCCGGGCACAGCGCCTCGTGACCGGCTGCGGCTTCCATGTCGCCGTCATCGACGCACCCGGTCACGGCGACCGGCCGCGCACCGCGCACGACGAGCAGGATGTCGCCGAGCTGCGCCAGGCGCAGGCGGCGCACGAGCCGGAAGGGCCGGTCGTCGTCCGTTACAACGCCCGCCTGGCGGAGCTCGCCGTGCCCGAGTGGCAGGCGGCCCTGGACGCCCTTCAGGAACTTCCGGAGATCGGCGCCGAGGGGCCGGTGGGCTACTTCGGCATCGCCCTGGGCACCGCGATCGGGGTGCCGCTGGTGGCGGCCGAACCCCGGATCACGGCCGCGGTCTTCGGCCTGATGTGGCCCGATGCCCTGGTCGAGGCGGCGAAGCGGATCACTACGGAGAGCCGCGAGGGGCGGGCCACACCGGCCCGCCCCTCCTGCGCGTGCTCCCGGCTCCCCGGGCCGGGCCCCCCACCCCGGGCCGGGGAGGGGCGGCCCGGGCCCCCGCAGCCGGGCCCCCCCGGGCGGGGGGGGGGGGGCGGCCCGGGGGAGCCGGGAGCACGCGCAGGAGGGGCGGGCCGGTGTGGCCCGCCCCTCGCGGCTCTCCGTACCCGGTCCGGCCGGGCCGTACGGCTATTCGGCCGGGGCCGGGACCGCCGGGCGGCGGCTGGCGATGACCTTCTTGGCGAGCGCCCGCGGGCTGGTCAGGAAGCCCACTCCCCACGCCATGTGCATGGTTGCCAGCGCGACCGGGATCTGGGCGCGGGCCGCCGGCGACAGCCCCTTGCCGGCCGGCACCGAGCCCGCCGCGATGGCCGCGAGATAGCCGGCCGGGACCACGAGGCCCCAGGGCGTGACGGCCGCGCCGACGACGAGACCGGCGGCGATCGCGCACACCGCGGTCGGCGGTGCGAGATAGCGCAGATTGATCGAACCGGCGTGGTAGCGGGCGACGACGTGCCGCCACTTGCCGTAGTCCTTGTACTGCTTGGCCAGCGCCCGGACGCTGGGGCGCGGCCGGTAGCGCACCTTCAGCTCCGGCGAGAACCAGATCTGCCCGCCGGCCTCGCGGATGCGGTAGTTCAGCTCCCAGTCCTGGGCGCGGATGAACTCCTCGTTGTAGCCGCCCTGCCGCTCCAGCGCCTCGCGCCGGAAGACCCCGAGGTAGACGGTCTCGGCCTGGCCCGCCTGGCCGCCGGTGTGGAAGGCGGCGTTGCCCACGCCGATCTTGGAGGTCATCGCGGCGGCGACCGCGTCCTCCCAGGCGTTCTCCCCCTCGGCGTGCATGATGCCGCCGACGTTCTGCGCACCGGTCTCCTCCAGGAGGCGGACGGCGGTGGCGATGTAGTTCGGCGACAGCATGCCGTGGCCGTCGACGCGGACCACGACCGGGTGCCGGGACGCCTTGATCGCGGCGTTCAGCGCGGCGGGGGTGCGCCCGGTCGGGTTCGGGACGGTCTGGACCTTGGCGCGCGCGTCGGACGCGGTTTCCGCGACGAGTTCGGCGGCGATCTCGTCCGTCCGGTCCGTGGACGGGCCGAGGGCGATCACCACCTCCATCTCGCCGGCGTACTCCTGCTCCAGGATGTGCCGGACCGCATCGCGCAGATGACGTTCCTCATTGAGCACCGGCATGATCACGGAGACGGCCGGGAGCTGCTGCTGGGGCATGGTTCCTCGGGGGTCGGCCCGCGCGGCTCGGCCGCGGGCGGCGGCAGTGCTCGCCGGGAGACTGCGGTATCCCGTTCACGTTACCGCGAACGGGGGACGCCGACGGACGGCAGCCGGGTGGCCGGGCGGCCGGCGCCCGGCGTGTGGCGCTTTACAGCCGATCATATTGGCCTACGTTGACCCCGCCGGCGCCGCCCCGCCCCCGCCGTACCCCGCCGGCTGCCGCTCGCACCCGTACCGCCGCGGAGGAGTCCCCGTGACCGCGCCGTCCCGTCCGCCCCACCCCGCCCCCGACCGGTCCGACGAGGAGCCGCACCCGATGCGGCGGCGCTGGGGACTGCGGATCTGCACCGCCGCGTCGGTCGTGCTGCTGGCCGCGAGCGGCGCCGGGCACGCGGTGGTCACCGGTGTCGAGCGCGGGATCGGCCGGGTGGACGCCTTCAAGGGCATGACCAACCGCCCGGTCCGCGCCGCGGGCCTGAACTTCCTGCTCGTCGGCACGGACAGCCGCGACCACATCACCAAGGAGCAGAAGCGCAGGTACCACCTGGGCGGCGAAGCCTGTCACTGCACGGACACCGTGATGCTGGTGCACCTCTCCGCCGCCCGGGACCGCGCCAGCGTCATCAGCCTGCCGCGCGACTCCTACGCCGAGGTCCCCGCCCACCAGGACGCCACCACCGGCAAGCGGCGCCCCGCGCACCCCGTCAAACTGAACGCGGCGTACGCGGAAGGCGGCCCCGGCCTCACCGTGCAGACCGTCGAGCACATGACGGGCGTGCACATCGACCACTATCTGGAGGTCGACTTCACCAGCTTCATGCGGAGCGTGGATGCGGTCGGCGGCGTGGAGATCTGCACCCCGCGGCCGCTCAAGGACAGCTATACGGGCCTGGATCTGCCGGCCGGCAAGTCGAAGCTCGACGGCGGCCAGGCGCTCCAGTACGTGCGCTCGCGGCATATCGACGGCGCCGCCGACCTCGCCAGGATGCAGCGCCAGCAGCGTTTCCTGGCCGCCCTCATCCAGCGGGTCACCTCCTCCGGGGTGCTGATGGACCCGGTCCGCTTCAAGGAGGTCGCGGACACGATGCTGACGTCCGTACGGGCCGACTCGGGCTTCGGCGCGCACGACCTGGTGGATCTCGGGCAGGCGATGCGCGGCCTGACGCCGTCGTCCTCGGAGTTCGTCTCCGTACCGCTGAGCGACGCGGACTACCGGGCGCCGGGCCTCGGCTCGACGGTGCGGTGGGACCTGACGCGGTCCAGGGAGCTCTTCCAGGCGATCCGCGACGACCGGCCGCTGGCCGCGCACCACACCGACAAACCGCCCGCCACGGTCGTGGAGGTGCCGCCGGCCAAGGTCCGGGTGCATGTCGACAACGGCACCACGCGGCCCGGCCTCGCCGGCGCGGTCGCCCGCGCGCTGCACGGCACCGGCTTCCGGACCACCGGCGTCCCACGGCACGCCCCGGGCGGCATCCCCGGCCGCACGGTGATCTCCTACGACCCGCGCTGGGACCACTCGGTCCAGTCGCTGGCGGCGGCGCTGCCCGGCGCGGAGCTGCGCCAGGTGCCGCGGCAGGGGGCGGTGATGCAGGTGACGGTCGGCCGCGAGCACCAGACGGTGCACCCGGTGCGGACGGCGGATCCCGCATCGCGGGGCGCGGACTCCTTCGCGGCGATGACCGGCGACGAGGCCGGGTGCCCATGACCGTCCCGACGCCCCGCCGTACGGCCCCCCGCCCGCCCGTGGCCCGCCCGGCCGCGCGCGGACACGTGCGGCGGGCCGGCGCCGCCGTCGCCCTGTGCCTGGCCGCGGCCACCGCCGCCGCGGCCCCGCCGGCCCCCGCCACGCCGACCGGCTGCGGCGAACTGGTCCGCGGCCAGCTGTGTCTGCGCGGCCCGGCCGGATCGGCGGGGACGTACACCGCGACGTACCGCAGGCACGGGGCGCCCGCCCCGCACGGCCCGCGTACCACGGGCGGGGCCCCGGGCCCGCCCGGCACCCGCGACGAGTTCTCCGTACGGCTGGGCTACCAGCGCCGGAACGACCGGATCACCGCGTTCCCCGGCTGGTTCGGCACCCGGCGGACGGTGCGCGGCGCCGCCGAGCTGAGCGGCCGGGTGGAGATGCGGCCGGACGAATGCATCCGGGGCGTCATGGAGCACGGGGCCGAGGTCTCCGTCACCACCTGGAGCTGCGGCTGACTCCTCGCGGCCGGCTCCCTGCGGCTGATTTCCCTGTGGCCGGCTTCCGTGGCCGGTCTCCCGGTGGCTGATCTCCACGATCTCCACGTCCGGGATCTCCTGAGAGGCGGGCATCGTGTGGCAGGTCGTACTGATCATCTCTCCGCCGGCGGTGGCGCTCTTCCTCACCGCGGCGCTGGCGCTGGCCCTGACCCTGGCCCTGTGGTCGGCACTCGCCCCGGACCGCGGCGCGCCCCGGATCACCGCCCGGCTCCTGCTGGCCGGCTGGCTGCTGCTGCTCCTGGTGGCGACGCTCACCCCCACCCAGCCCATCGGCTCCGGCGACGCCACGGTCTGGTGGCTGCCCGGCCGCGAACTGTTCGACCCCGGCGCCCAGCTGCTGCCCGGTGAACTGTCGATGCTGGTCAGGGAGCAGATCGCGAACACCGCGCTCTATCTGCCACTGCCACTGCTGCTGCGTTTCGCCGCCCCGCACTGGTCCGCCGCCGCGGCATTCCTGCTGGGCGTGGGACTCTGCACGGCCATCGAGGCGACACAACTCCTGATGCGCGCCGGCCGGATCGCCGACACCGGCGACATCCTCTGCGCGGCGGCCGGCACCATCCTCGGCGCGACCCTGGCGGCGGCGGCGCAGCAGGCGGTGGCCTTCATTACGCGCCGCCGGGTCGGGGGGCGGGCTGTTCGCGTGGGGCCTTGATGGGGGGTGGTGGCGGTGGTGGGGGGTGAGTGGGG
>JOEL01000057.1 GCA_000720995.1 Streptomyces celluloflavus | reverse complement strand
CCCTCCCCCTCCCCTCCCTCCCCACCCCCGCTGTCGGGTCGTCACCCGATCTGGACGCCGTGCCCGTGCGTCACCTCCGCCCGTCCGCCGGGCGGCAGCACCACCTCGACCGGTTCAGTGCGCTGACCGCCGTCGGTGAAGCCGCCGCGGTCGCGTTCCGTGACGATGGTGATGTGGCGGTCGGTGTCGTTGATGATCAGCGTCGTGGGTCTGTCGGTGAGCTGGTCGATCGGGTAGCTGCCGCTGGGGTCCACGTACGTCGTGCCGCCGATGGTCAGGAATCCGCTCGCCGCGAGGGCGCAGCCGGGGGCCGCGCCGCTCCTGGCCGTGGCGGCGGTGAGCGGTTCGAGAAGTCTGGGGATCCGGGCTGGTCCCGGGAACCGGGCCGTGCGTCGCATGCCGACTGCCTCCGATGTGCCGTGGCGCGGGGCGGACCCGGGCCGGTCGTGGGTGTGATGCCTGCTGCTGATTACTCAGCGTAATCGACGAGGGGAAGGGTGTCACCGGCGTGCGGGAGTACGACCGGGGGCGTGAGGTGTGCCCGTACGCGCCGGTGGCGGTGGTCGCACCGGCCGTGGACCGCACGGCGACCCGAAGCCCGCCCCGCCTGGGCAGTTCCGCCCCGGCCGCCCGGCCCGACTCGGCGACCGCCCCCAGCGGCCTGCCCCACCCTGACGGGAACCGGACCCGCCTCGAACGCGTGATGAACAGTGACCGTGACGGCGGGGATCGGGGACACCGGCAGGGACGCGGCACGGCTCGTACACCGCGTCAAGGTTCACGAACCACACCAAGTTCACGAACCACACCCAAGTTCCTGAACCACACCAAGTCCCGGAAGCACAGCGCGGTTCATGGGCCGTGACCCGCTCCATGGGCCGTGAGATCGATCGCGATCGGCACAAGATCGGGCCAATACCGGTGTGGTTGTCAGCGGGTGCGGACATACTGCTGCCCGTGCACCGTTTCTCGTGAGCGGTCCGTGCGACGGAGCCGGACCCGCAGTCACCGACGTAGGGGGAGGTTCCGTGCCGGCCACGCCATCCGCGCCGCCCGTATCGTCCATGCCGCCCGCATCGTCCGCGCCGGCCGGCAGCGCGTCACCGCCCGCGCCGGGCCACCGTACGGCCTGGGCCGACGGGCTGGATGAGCTGCGGGCCGCGGCGACGACCGAGCCGGGCAGGCTGCGGGTGATCGGTGCCGTACTCGCCCTGCTGGTCCTGGTCTTCGGCGCGGTCACGGCCTGGCAGGTCACCGACCGTACGGCCGCCGCGGACGATGTCGTCGAGCGCAGTCAGCCGCTGAGCGCGGCCGCCGCGGACATCTACCGTTCGCTGGCGGACGCCGACACCACGGCCGCCGGCGGGTTCCTGGCCGGCGGCGCGGAGAGCAAGGCCACCCGCGACCGCTACGCCGCCGATATCGCGACGGCGTCGCAGCGGCTGGTCCAGGCGTCGGCGAACACCCGGGCGTCGGACCCGGCCGGCCGCCAGATAGCCACGATCAACAGCGGCCTCCCCCGCTACACCGGCCTGATCGAGACGGCACGGACGAACAACCGGCAGGGCCTGCCGCTGGGCGGCGCGTATCTGCGGTACGCCAACGACCAGATGCGCACCGAACTGCTCCCGGCCGCACGGGCGTTGTACGACGCCGAGACGGACCGGCTGGCCGGGGACTACGCCGCCGCGAAGGCGTGGCCGTGGTACGCGCTGGCCGCGGGGCTGGTCGCGGTGGGTGCGCTGCTCTGGGCGCAGCGGCGGAACTACCGGCGGACGAACCGGGTGTTCAACAAGGGGCTGCTGGCGGCGACGGGCGCTTCGGTGGCGCTGCTGGTGTGGCTGGGGGCGGCGCATGCGGTGGCCCGTTCGGGGCTGAGCGATTCGTACGAGCAGGGCGCCCGGTCGCTGCGGGTGCTCAACGAGGCGCGGATCGATTCGCTCCAGGCGCGCGGCGACGAGAATCTGACGCTGGTGGCGCGCGGTGCGGTGCTGACCAAGGACCAGAAGGACTTCTACGAGGTGGGTTTCCGTTCGGGGATGGCGGATCTGGTGGGCTCGGGCAGCGGCGCCGCGTCGGCGGGCAGCAGGCTGGGGGCGGCGCTGGCGCTGGCGGACGACGAGGCGGGGCGGCAGCCGGTGCGGGAGGCGCTGGCACAGGTGCGGCAGTGGCAGGCGCGGCACGACCAGGCGCGGACCGCCGATGACAAGGGTGATTACGAACAGGCGCTGGCCAAGGTGATCGGCACGGACCGGCCCACCCGGGAGTCGTTCGACCGGGTGGACGCGGAGTTGCACAAGGCGCTGACGCACGAGCAGGCGGAGTTCCGGTCGGCGGCGGACGGCGGGCGGGCGGCGTTCGGCCTGCTGGCGGTGGGTGCCGCGGTGCTGGCGGTGCTGGCGGCGGTGGGTGCGGTGCTGGGTATCGGGCGCAGGCTGTCGGAGTACCGGTGAGGGGGCGCGGTGATGGGGACATGAGGATGCGCGGGCGAGGGCTGCTGAATCTGCGGGCCGCGCTGGCGCCGGTCGCGTCCGGGGTGTGTGTGATGGTGGCGGCGGCCGCGGTGCTGGTGCCGGCGCTGAGCGGTGACGGCCCCTCGGGCGCGTCGGGTTCGGCAGGTGCGGGCGGGCCGGGGACGGCGCGGGCCGCACAAGCCGCGGTGGGGTGCACGCCGCAGAACGCCGTGCAGAGCCTGCGGCCGTCGCCGGGCGGCGGGGAGGCCGTGGACCGGATCAAGCGGCATGGGCAGTTGGTCGTCGGCGTCGACCAGAACACCTACCGCTGGGGGTATCGCGATCCGAACACCGGGAAGCTGGAGGGTTTCGACATCGAGCTGGCGCGGGCGATCGCCAAGGACATCCTGGGGCCGGACGCCAAGGTGGTCTTCCAGGCGGTGCCGACCAATCAGCGGATCACGGCGTTGCAGAAGCGTACGGTCGACATGGTGGTGCGGACGGTGACGATCAACTGTGCGCGCAAGGAGCAGGTGGCGTTCTCGACCGCGTATTTCCAGGCCGGGCAGCAGGTACTGGCGCCCAGGACGGCGAAAATCACGGGGTTCGACGATTCGTTGCGGGGGCAGCGGGTGTGTACGGCCGCGGGTTCGACGGGTGAGTCGGAGCTGTCGGCGCGGCGGCACGGCGCGCGGGTGCTGACGGTGCCCAACCAGCTGGACTGTCTGGTGCGGTTGCAGCTCGGTGAGGCGGACGCGGTCGTCACGGACAGTGCGCTGGCCGCGGCGCAGGCGGCGCAGGATCCGACGGTCCAGTTGAAGGGCAAGCCGTTCACCGACGAGTCGTACGGCGTGGCGCTGAACAAGGACGATGTGGATCTGGTGCGGCGGGTCAACAAGGTGCTGGACGACTACCGGGGCGGCGGTGGTGCCGACAGCCCCTGGATGCGGGCGTATCACACGTGGTTGGAGGCCGATCTGCCGGGGATATCGGGGCCGCCGACGCCGGAGTACAGCGACTGACCGGCCCATGGAGCGGCCCGCCGGCGTCAGTATGGGAAGGCCCGGGGAGCCGAGTGGGCCGAGTGGGCCGACGGGACCGGGAGAGCGGGAGAGCCGGGCGAACTGCGGGATCCGAAGGAATCGAGGGAGCGGAGGGGCACGGCGGCGGTTGCCGCCGCACCGGCCGCGACCGCCAAGCGCCGTACGCACATTGGAGAGGTGATCGATGGGGGCCCCTGGACCCTTCCCCGGCTCCGCGGGGAGGCCCGATGCCCCGGTGCCGGGCCGGGAGGAGGTGGATCGCGCCCTGGCGCGGCTCGACGCCGAGCACGAGGCGATCGAGACATCGCTGCTCGCGTTGCAGGACCATGCGGGCCGCAGGCTGCTGGAGGGCGCGGAGCTGGCCGGTACGACCAGGGACCGCTGGGCCGCCGCCGAGCGGTCGGTGACGGCCCTGTGGTCGTATTTCGACACCTATACGGCCGCCGTTGCGGCGGTGCGTGCGCTGCGGGCGCGGCGGCGGTGGCCGTCCCCGGCGGATCTCGCGGAGCTGACGGAGCTGTTGTACGGCGGTGCGGTGACGGTCGCGGGTGCGGCCGCGGCGGCGGAGGGCGGGCCGGCCCGGCTGAGTGAGCGGTTCAGTCTGGCGGAGCTGGTCGAGCGGATGAACGGGCTGTACGCGCGGTCGCTGGATGTCATCGTGGCCGCCGACGCGGTCTGGTCGGCGCTGCCGGCCCGGATCGATCTGCTCGCCGCCGAGTTGCAGCGCACGCGGTCGCTGGCGCATTCGGTGGGGGTGCGTCCCGGGGAGCATCCGGCGGGCGATGATCTGGCGCGGATCACGGAGGAGCTGTCGCGGTTGCGCGACCAGGTGGTGGCGGATCCGCTGGCGTTCTGGGTGTCGTCGTCGACGGGGAGTTCGGCGCCGGGCGGGGGCCGTCCCGATACCGAGCGCTATGACCGTGCGGCGCGGGCGCTGGAGGACGTCCGGCGGGAGATCGAGGCGGTGCTGGATGTGCGGCAGGACGCGGAGCAGCGGCTGATGCGGCTGCGTGACGTCCTGTCCCGGGCGGACCGGACGCTGACCGAGGCGCGGGAGGCGCGCGGTGAGGTGCTGGCGAAGATCGCTTCGACGGAGGTGCCGGCGGTCAGCGGCCCTTCGACGGTGCTGCACGAGCAGTTGGCGGCGGCCGTCGACTATCGCAGGCGGGCGCAGTGGCACCGGCTGTCGCCGCTGCTGGACAGCCTGGAGGAGCGGGCGGAGGACGAACTCCTCCGGGCCCGCGAGTCGTTGACGGCGGTGACCGCGCCGCTGGCGGTCCGCGCCGAGCTGCGGGGCCGGCTGGACGCGTACCGGGCGAAGGTCGCCCGGCACGGTCTGGCCGAGGATCCGCTGCTGGCCGAGCGGTACGACATGGCCCGCCGGATGCTGTGGAGCGCGCCGTGTGATCTGCGGGTGGCCGAACAGGCGGTGCTGCGCTATCAGCGGGCGGCCGCGGAGGCGTGGGTGCCGGAACAGACGGACGGCAGGGGGGAATCGTGACGGACCGGGCGGATGTGCCGTGCCAGCGGCCGGGGTGTGAGGGGAGCTACGAGGATGTCGGCGGCGGGGAGCTGTACTGCGGTGTGTGCGGGCTCGCGCCGGTCGTCTCGCCCGATGGGCTGCTGTCGTCGGCGCCCACGGGGCTGACCGGCCGGACGCCGGCGGGCGCGGGGTCCGGCGGGGGTACGGCCGGCACCCACCAGTCCGCGGCCGGGGCCCGCTCGGCGGCGTCCTCCTCGGCCGGGCGCTCCCCCGCCGGGCGCTCCTCGGCCTCGCGCCGTTCGGCGTCCGGGTGGCTGTCGGGTTCGTCGTCCGGTGGTGAGCGGACGCGTGAGGCGTCGGCGGTCTCGGTGTCGGCGCGCGGCAGTGGCAGCGGCAGCGGTGGGTCGGTCTCGGTGTCGGCGCGCGGCAGCGGGCCGGGTTCCGGTTCGGGTTCGGGGCGCGGGCGGCTGGGCGCGGGGCTGGTGACGGTGCCGCAGGTGCCGCGGCCCGATCCGCGGACGGCGGTGCTGGAGAATCCGGAGGTCCCCGAGCGGAAGCGGTTCTGCAGCCGCGGGGAGTGCGGGGCGCCGGTCGGGCGGGCGCGCGGTGGGCGGGCGGGGCGTACGGAGGGGTTCTGCACCAAGTGCGGCCATCCGTACAGCTTTGTACCGAAGCTGCGGGCCGGTGACATCGTGCACGGTCAGTACGAGGTGGCGGGCTGCCTGGCGCACGGCGGGCTCGGCTGGATCTATCTGGCGATCGACCGTGCCGTCTCCGACCGCTGGGTGGTGCTCAAGGGTCTGCTGGACACCGGCGACGAGGAGGCGCTGGCGGTGGCGGTGTCCGAGCGGCGATTTCTCGCCGAGATCGAGCACGCCAACATCGTGCGGATCTACAACTTCGTGGAGCATCTCGATCCGTCGACGGGCAGTCTGGACGGCTACATCGTCATGGAGTACGTCGGCGGCGCGTCGCTCAAGGAGATCGCCAACGAGCGGCGTACGGCCCAGGGGCGGCGTGACCCGCTGCCGGTCGAGCAGGCGTGCGCGTACGGCATCGAGGCGCTGGAGGCGCTGGGTCATCTGCACAGCCGCAACCTTCTGTACTGCGATTTCAAGGTCGACAACGCCATCCAGCAGAACGACCAGCTCAAGCTGATCGACATGGGCGCGGTGCGCCGGATGGACGACGGCGAGAGCGCGATCTACGGCACGATCGGCTATCAGGCGCCGGAGGTCGCCGAGCTGGGCCCGTCGGTCTCCTCCGACCTGTACACCGTCGCGCGCACCCTCGCCGTCCTCACCTTCGACTTCCAGGGCTATACGAACGTCTTCGTGGACTCCCTGCCGGATCCGGACAACATCGAGGTGTTCCGTGCCTACGAGTCCTTCTACCGCCTGCTGGTGCGGGCCACGGACCCGGACCGGGCGCGCCGGTTCGCGTCCGCGGAGGAGATGGCCGAGCAGCTGACCGGCGTGCTGCGAGAGGTGGTGGCGCTCCAGTCGGGGGAGCCGCGGCCGGCGCTGTCCAAGCTGTTCGGTCCCGAACTGCGGGTGGTGGACGCGGAGTTGATGGCGGCCGTACGGGGCGACAGTTCGCTGCTGGGCGGCCGGGCGGTGACGCCGGGGCGCGGGGTGTCCGGGGGGCGGCGCAAGGCCCTGCGCGCGGCGGGAGAGGAAAAGGGCGAAGGGGAACGCGGTGCGCAGGCGCCGGACGGGGCGGCCGTGCCGGAGGGCGGGGCGCCCGGTGGTCCGGTGCTGCGGCCGCTGGACATCGGGGCCGCCGTGCTGGCGCTGCCGGTGCCGCGGGTCGATCCGGCCGACCCCAACGCCGGTTTCCTGGCCGGGCTGCTGGCCGCCGCCCCGGCCGAGCTGGTCGGCGCGCTGCGTGCGGCGCCCGCCGATTCCCTGGAGACCCGGCTGCGCGAACTGCGGGCGCGGCTGGAGCTGGGTGACGGTGCGGCGGCGGAGGCGGTGCTCGCGGACATCGAGTCGGCGTCCGGCGGGGGGTGGGACGACGACTGGCGGGTGGTGTGGAACCGCGGTCTGGTGTCGCTGGTGACCGGGGACCGCGCGAGCGCCGCGCTGTCCTTCGACGCGGTCTACGACGCGTTCCCGGGCGAGCCGGCGCCGAAGCTGGCGCTGGGCGTCTGCGCGGAGCTGCTGGGGCAGCTGGACGTCGCGGCGGAGTACTACCGGCTGGTGTGGACGGCCGACCACGGTTTCGTCAGCGCCGCGTTCGCGCTGGCCCGGGTGCGGTTGGCGACGGGCGACCGGGCGGGGGCGGTGGCGGCGCTGGAGTCCGTCCCGGAGTCGTCCATCCACTACACGGCGGCGCGGATCGCGGCGGTCCGCGCGCGGCTGCGGCAGCGCAGCGCGCAGGACGCGCTGCTGGCGGACCTGCTCGCCGCCGCGGAACAGATCGAGGCGCTGGCGGACTTCGGGCTGGACCCCGGGCGCCGTGCACAACTGGTCACCGAGGTACTGGGCAGCGCCCTGGACTGGGTACTCTCCGGGAGCCACGGTGCCGGGCCGGCCGGTGGGCAGGCCGCGGCCGGCCGGCCGGCGCTGCTCGGCAGCACGCTGGACGAGCGCGGTCTGCGGTTCGGCCTGGAGCGGTCGTACCGGCTGCTCGCGCGGCTGGCGCAGCGTGGCGAGGAAAGGATCGAGCTGGTGGAACGGGCCAACCGCTTCCGCCCCAGGACGTGGGTGTGACATGGGTGTGACTGGGCCGTCCAGGTGTCCGAGCTGCGACGAGCCGCTCGATGTGGGGGACAACTTCTGCGGGCGGTGCGGCGTCGGCCTCGTACCGGCCGCCGTGCCACCGGACGGGAATCCGACGATCTCGCTGCGCGGCGCGGCCGCGTACGGGCCGCCGGCGCCGACCGGGCCGCCCGCACCACCGGCCCCGCCGGGTGTCGCCGCGCCGCCCGGACTGCCCGGACTCCCCGGTCCGGCCGGTCCCTTCGGCGCTGTTGGCCCGGTCGGCCCTGTCGGCGCCGTCGGCCCGGCCGCCGTGCCCGCCGTGCCCGCCCCGGCCGGCGATCCGCGGATCGCCGGTTACCGAACCACCCCTGACGCCGCGTCGGTCGAAACCGCCGACACCGCCACGACCGCCGACACCGCCACAGCCGCCGGGACCACCACAGCCGCCGGGACCACCGGCACCACCGCGGCCGCCGGGACCACCGTAACCACCGGCCCCGGCCGGGCTCTTGAATCCGCCGTCCCCGAAACCGCCGAGTCCGCGGTCGCCACCGCCGGCACCGCTCCCGAGGCCGGGCCGCCCCCGTCCCCCGTCGCCGCCGCCCCCGAGCCGCGGCACACACCCGCCCCGGGCACCCCGGGCACCCCGGGCACCCCGGAGGCTCCGGCCACCCCGAGCACCCCGGCCACCACAGGCACCCCGGACACCCCATCCGCCCCCCTCTGCACCGCCTGCCGGACGGGCTCCGTGGCCGCCGACGGCTACTGCGAGCACTGCGGTCACGCCCAGCAGCACCAACGCGACCATATGGAGAGCGAATTGGCGGGGGTGGCGGCGGTCAGCGACCGCGGGAACCGCCATCACCGCAACGAGGACTACTTCGCGGTCTCCGTCACCGCCCTGCCGGACGGTACGCCCGCCGTGATCGCGGTGGTCTGCGACGGCGTCTCCTCCGCGACCCGCCCGGACGAGGCGTCCCAGGCCGCGTCCGAGGCCGCGGGCGCGGCGCTGCTGGCGTCGGTGCCGCGCGGTACGCACCCCCAGCAGGCCATGCACGAGGCGATCATCGCGGCCTCCGCGGCCGTCAACGCCCTGGCCGCCGAGCCCGCCCGGACGGAGCAGCACGACCGGTACCGCCAGCAGAACGCCCCGGCCTGCACCTTCGTCGGCGCGGTGGTCGGCGGCGGGCTGCTGACCGTGGGCTGGGTCGGCGACAGCCGCGCGTACTGGGTGCCCGACGACCGCTCGGCGCCCGCCGCCCGCCTCACCGAGGACGACTCCTGGGCCGCGCAGATGGTCGCCAACGACCTGATGTCCGAGGCCGAGGCGTACGCCGATGTGCGCGCGCACGCCATCACCGGCTGGCTCGGCGCGGACGCGTACGAGGTCGAACCGCACACCGCGTCCTTCAAACCGGACGGGCCGGGTGTCGTGCTGGTGTGCACGGACGGGCTGTGGAACTACGCCGAGACCGCCGACCGGATGGCCGGGGTACTGCCCCGCGATGCGCCCAGCAGGCCGCTGCACAGCGCCCGGACGCTGGTCGCGCACGCCCTCGACGGCGGCGGGCACGACAACATCACCGTGGCGGTGGTGCCGTTCCCCGCGCAGCCGGGGCGGACGGGACCGGCCTGAGCGCCGGCCGGTACGGAGTCCAAGGAGCCGCACGGAGTACGGAGTATCGAGGAGCGGAAAGATGGCCAATTTCGCCAAGTCGCACGTGCCGCATTTCTCCGCCGAGGTGTACCAGAACGTCTACCTCCCCGAGGGCGGGCGTGAGGTGCACGCCATCGTGACGGTCACCGCGACCGGGGGCGGTACGACCGGCGGCAGACCGAAGCCGGCCGCCGGGCCGGACGGTCCGCAGGGTCCGGACGGTCCGGACGCCGGGGTGGTGATCATGGTGGACTGCTCCGGGTCGATGGACCATCCGCCGACGAAACTGCGCCACGCCCGCCAGGCCACGGCCGCCGCGATCGACACCGTCCGCGACGGCGTGGCGCTCGCGGTGGTCGCCGGTACGCACCGGGCCACCGAGATCTACCCGGGCGGCGGCCGGCCGGCCGTCGCCTCACCGGCCACCCGCGCCCAGGCCAAGGCCGCGCTGGAGAAGCTGAGCGCGGGCGGCGGTACGGCCATCGGCAGCTGGCTGCGGCTGGCCGACCGGCTGCTGTCGTCCGCGGACGTCACCATCCGGCACGGCATCCTGCTCACCGACGGCCGTAACGAGCACGAGACGCCGGAGGAGCTCCAGGGCACCCTGGCCGCCTGCTCCGGGCGGTTCACCTGCGATGTCCGCGGTGTCGGCACGGACTGGGAGGTCAAGGAGGTCACCGGTATCGCCTCGGCGCTGCTCGGCACCGCCGATATCGTCGCCGATCCGGCCGGGCTGACCGCCGACTTCACGCGGATGATGGAGACGGCGATGGGCAAAGAGGTCGCCGATGTCGCGCTGCGGCTGTGGACACCGCAGGGTGCGGAGATCGCGTTCGTGAAGCAAGTGGCCCCCGTCGTCGAGGACTTGACCGGACGGCGGGTCGAGTCGGGCCCGCGGTCGGGGGACTATCCGACGGGTTCGTGGGGGGACGAGTCCCGTGACTACCACCTCTGCGTGCGGGTGCCGGACGCCGGCGTCGGCCGGGAGATGCTCGCCGCCCGGGTCTCGTTGATCATCGAGGGGCCGGACGGCTCGCCGCCGCGGACCCTGTCCCAGGGGCTGGTACGGGCGGTGTGGACGGACGACACGGCCGCTTCGACGTCGATCAATCCGCAGGTGGCGCACTACACGGGGCAGGCGGAACTGGCGCACGTCATCCAGCAGGGACTGGATGCCCGCAAGGCGGGTGATGTGGGCTTTGCCACCGCGAAACTGGGGCGGGCCGTGCAGTTGGCGGACGCCTCGGGAAACGCGGACACCGCGAAACTGCTGGCGAAGGTGGTGGACGTCGTCGATGCGGCGACCGGTACTGTGCGACTGAAGGCGAAGGTCGCCGAGGCGGACGAGATGACCCTCGAAACCCGCTCGACGAAGACCGTTCGCGTCAAGAAATAACCATCGAGAAGTATCGAGAAGTACCACCGGAAGACATGGTACGGAGGGGGAAGAACCGACATGCCGACCTGCCCGAACGGCCACCAGTCGGTGGCCGAAGACTGGTGCGAGGTGTGCGGCCACCGGATGGCGGGTGCTGTCCCCCCGCCGCCCTCCCTGCCTGCGGGGTTCCTGAACACACCGCCCGGCCAGCCGACCGGCCCACCAGGGCCGCCACCCGGCGGACCCGGCCCCGGACCTGGTCCCGGTCCCGGTCCCCAGAGCGGTCCGGGCGGTGCGGGCGGCTACGGCTTCCCGCCGCCGCCCGCTCCCGGTCCCGGTCCTCAGGGTGGCTACGGCTTCCCGCCGCCCATGCCCGGCCCGGGTCAGCCGGGGCAGCCCGAGCAGTGCCCGCAGTGCCGTACGCCGCGTGAGGCGGGGGCACCGTTCTGTGAGGAGTGCCGCTACAACTTCCTCACGCACTCCGCGACGTCCTACGCCCCGCCGGGCAGCCAGCCGCCGGGACAGCCCGGTCCGCCGCCCGGTATGCCCGGTCCCCAGGGCGGTCAGGGGGGTTACGGCTTCCCGCCGCCGATGCCCGGCCCCGGCCCGGTTCCCGGCTCCGCTCCCGGCACGCAGGGCGGTCCGGGCGGTTACGGCTTCCCGCCGCCGCCCGCACCGGGCCCCGGTACCCAGGGCGGCCAGGACGGATACGGCTTCCCCCCGCCGCCGCAGAGCCCCCCGTCCGGTCAGCCCGGCCAGCCCGGCCCCGGCGGCCGGCCCGGCCCGCCGCCCGGTATGCCCGCTCCCGGCCAGGGACCCGGTCCGTCCGGTCCGGGGCGGCGCGGGCCCGACGACGACTGGACGCTGAACCCGCCGAGCACGCAGACCGCTGCCCCGCCGATGGCGCCCCCGCAGCCGGGCCCGCCGCCCGGCCCGCAGGCCCCGTTCGAGCAGCAGCCGCCCGCGCCGTTCCCGCCGCAGCAGCCGGGCCCGTACGACCCGCCGCAGCAGACCCCGCAGCAGCCGGCGCCGTTCGAGTCGCCCCAGCAGCCCGGTCCGTTCGAGCCCCCGCAGCAGCCCCCGCACCAGCCGGGTCCGTACGAGCCGCCGCAGCAGACCCCGCCGCCCCAACAGCCCGGTCCGTACGAGCCTCCGCAGCAGACCCCTCAGCAACCCGGTCCGTACGAGCCGCAGCAGACCCCGCCGCCCCCGCAGCACCAGGCGCCGGGGCAGGGTCACCAGGCGCCGGGACAGCACCAGGCGCCGGGACAGCAGCCGGAGCAGCAGTGGCACGGCGGGCCCGGTACCGGCCAGGGGCCCGCGGCGCCGCCGCAGGGGCCGGCGCCCGTCGTCGGCGCGGGCTGGGTGGTGGCCATCGCGCCGGACCGCGAGTACTTCACGGCGATGATGGGCCGCAGCGGCCCGGAGGCGGCGGGGCTCAACCTCCCCGCGTACTCCCCCGAGCAGGTGCTCCCGCTCTCGGGCAACCAGCTCGCGATCGGCCGCCGGCGGCCCAGCACCGGTGAGGCCCCGGACGTCGACCTGGGCCGCCCGCCGGAGGACCCGGGCGTCTCGCACCAGCACGCGCTGCTGGTGCAGCAGCCGGACGGCAGCTGGGCGGTGGTCGACCAGAACTCGACCAACGGCACGACGATCAACCTCGCCGAGGACCCGATCCAGCCGTATGTGCCGGTGCCGCTCCACGAGGGCGACCGGGTGCACGTCGGCGCCTGGACGACCCTCACGGTCCGGCGCGGCTGAGGCAGTCCGCTCGCCCCAGGGCGCGCAACCCATCGCCCGAGCCGCCGCCGGGGTGTGACCCGCCGGTCACGCCCCGGCCCGGCTCCGGCCGGTGCCCGCCCCGGCCGCCCGTTCGCCCGGCCCGGCGCGGCTCCCCTGCGTATCAGCGCAGCTCCCACGCGTACGGACCCGCGGGAGCGTCCAGCCATGCCCACTGGCGGTGCCCCTCCACCGTGAGGCCGTAGCGTTCGCGGCCGGGCCGGTGTTCGCGCCGCCACAGTGCGTACGCCTCCTGCGGGAGCAGGCTGCCCGCGCCGAGCGCCAGCAGGAACTGGAAGCGGTCGTCGGACAGCGCCTCCGGCGGCAGGCCGTGGCCCGTGCCGGCGGCCGGTGCGCCCTCCCCCGCCGCCGGGTCCGTACCGCGCAGCGGGACGAAGAACGCCGGGGTCGCCAGGAACCGGCCCTCCGCCCGCCCGCCGCCGGGTGCCACCGTCAGCGCGAGCACTCCGGTGGCCAGCGGCGCCACGATCACCGCCCCGTCCGCGCACTGCCCCGTCCAGGCCACCGGTACGGAGGCGAGCGCGCAGGTCGCGATGATCCGGTCGAACGGTGCGCGGCGCGGGCAGCCCCGCGCCCCGTCACCGGTGACGATCTCGGGCCGGTAGCCGGCCGCCGCCAGCTGCGTCCGGGCGGTGGCGGTGATCTCCGGTTCCAGGTCGATGGTGGTCACCGCCCGGTCGCCGAGCCGGTGGCACAGGAGCGCCGCGTTGTAGCCGCTGCCCGTGCCGATCTCCAGCACCCGGCTGCCGTCCGTGACGGCGAGCGCGTCGAGCATCCGGGCCATCAGCGACGGCTGGCTGCTGGAGGAGAGCAGTTCCGCGTCGCGTACCCGGGTGGCCAGCGGGACGTCGCGGTAGGCGCCGCGCAGCCAGCGGGCCCGCCGCAGCGGGTCGGGGTCGTCGGCGGTCAGCCGCTCGTAGCCGCCGGGCACGCTCTCGTAGTAGTACGGCACGAACAGATGGCGCGGCACCTGTGCGAACGCCGCCCGCCAGCGCGGGTCGGCGAGGCCGCCGCCCCGGGTGATCGACCGGACGAGCCGGGCCCGTGCCGCGGCCGCCCGGTCCGCATCCGTAGCGCCGCTCATGTCTCCACCGTCCTTGGCTGTCTCCACTCTCCTCCGTCCGGTGCCCGCGGTGCGTCCGGCGCCCGCGCCCGCCGGCGGTGACCTACGTCCGGAGTCCTCGGCCGGCGCGTCTGCCACCATGGACGGGTGAACAAGATTCCGCGCGGCACGGTTCAGGAGCAGACCTTCTACGAGCAGGTCGGCGGTGAGGAGACCTTCCGTCGCCTGGTGCACCGCTTCTACCAGGGCGTCGCCGAGGACCCGCTGCTGCGGCCGATGTACCCGGAGGAGGACCTGGGTCCGGCCGAGGAGCGGTTCACGCTCTTCCTCATGCAGTACTGGGGCGGTCCCCGGACGTACAGCGAAGGCCGCGGGCATCCCCGGCTGCGGATGCGGCACGCCCCGTTCACCGTGGACCGCGCCGCGCACGACGCGTGGCTGCGGCACATGCGGGACGCCGTGGACTCCCTAGGGCTCGCCGAGGACCACCAAGAGCAGCTGTGGAACTACCTCACCTACGCGGCCGCTTCGATGATCAACGCCGGGGAGTGACGGCCGCGCGGGCCGCCTCCTCGGCGGAAAGTGGCATTTCGGCCTCCCTACCGTTCATCGGCCGAATTGCTCCAGTCACGATCCGGTCAAGACCGATCTTCACCCGCTGACCTCACACTCTTCCCTCTGACAGCATCCGGACAAGCTTTCGGTGCTGACCGCGCCTGGGGGAACCGTGTCCGGCTTCATCTTTCTTCGCGTGCGCGCGCACCGTCTGCTGCTGTCCGCCGCCCTGCTGTCGGTGCTGCTGACCACCACCGTGCTGGCGACCCTCGCCGCGTTCTCCGACGCCATCGGCGACGCCGGGCTGCGCCAGGCCCTGCGCACCCGCGCCGCGGCGTCCGCCGCCCTCCAGGTGAAGGCCCAACTCCCCGCCGACAGACGGGAGGCCGCCGACCGGGCGGTCGGCAAGGGCGCCCGGGAAGCCTTCGACGGGCTGCCGTTCACCGTACGGACACTGGTCCGCTCCGGGCCGTACGCACTGCCCCGCGCGCTCCAGCCGCCGGCCGCGCGCAAGGGCGAGCCCGATCTCACCCATCTCGCGGCCCTGGACCGCTCCCGTGTCACGCTCACCGGCGGCGGCTGGCCCGCGGCGCCGGCCCGGGACGGGGGTCCCCTCCAGGTGGCGCTGCCGGAGGCCGCGGCGGCCCGGCTCGGGGTCCGGCCCGGCCACGCGCTCACCCTCGACAACCGGCTGTCGGGCCCCGCCCGGCTGGCGGTCCGCGTCACCGGGGTCTACCGGCCCAAGGACCGCGCCGATCCGTACTGGCGGCTCGACGAACTCGGCGGGCGCGGGGTGCGCACCCTCGGCTTCACCACGTACGGGCCGCTGCTCACCGACCCGGCGGCGTTCCGTGGCGGGCCGCTCGTACAGGACTCCGTGGCCTGGCTCGCCACCGCCGACTTCCGCACCCTGACCGGGGACCGGCTGCCCGCGCTGAGCGCCGCCGCCCGCCCGGCCCCCCGGCGGCTGATGGCCGATCCGGCGTTCGCGGGACAGGTCTCGGCGGTCACCGAACTGCCGGACGCGCTGGGGGCGTTGCAGCGGGCGCTGCTGGTCAACCGGTCGGCGATCCTGATCGTCGCGCTGCAGCTGATCCTGCTCGCCGGCTATGCGCTGCTGCTGGTGGCGCGGATGCTGAGCACCGAGCGGACGGGTGAGACGGCGCTGCTGCGGGCCCGGGGCGGGGCGCGGCGGCAGATCGCGGGGCCGGCCTTCGCCGAGTCGCTGCTGCTGGCGGTGCCGGCCGCGGTCGGCGCCCCGCTGCTGACCGGGCCACTGCTGCAACTGCTCGCGGACCATGGTGCGTTGGCCCGGATCGGACTGCCGCTGGACTCCGGTCTGACCGGTACGACCTGGCTGACCGGCGGTGCGGTGGCCCTGGGCTGCGCCGTCGCGGTGGCGGCGCCCGCCCTGCTGCGGGCCGGGGCGGACGAGTCGCGGGTACGGGCGAAGCGGCTGCCCGGCGCGGTGCGCGCGGGCGCGGACATCGGGCTGCTGGTGATCGCCGGGGTCGCGTACTGGCAGCTGCAACGCCGGACGGGGGACGGCGGCGAGGGTGCCGGCGGCGGGGTGCTGACCGGCGACACGGGGGGCCAACTGGGCATCGACCCGGTGCTGGTGGCCGCCCCCGCGCTGGCCCTGCTAGCCGGTACGGTGCTGACGCTGCGGCTGCTGCCGCTCGCCGCCCGGCTCGCCGAGCGCGCGGCGGCCGGCGGCCGGGGGCTGGCCGCGGCGCTGGCCGGCTGGCAGATCAGCCGCCGCCCGCTGCGCGGTGCGGGCCCGGTGCTGCTGCTGGTGCTGGCCGGCGCGCTGGGCATGCTGTCGATCGGCCAGGGCGCCTCCTGGGACCGTTCGCAGGACGACCAGGCGGACTTCCGGGCGGGTGCGGCGGTGCGCGTACTGGCGAGCCGGACACCGCAGTTGGGGCAGGGCGGGGCGCTGGCGGACGTGCCGGGGGTGGCCGCCGCACTGCCCATGGGCCAGGCCGATCTGACGCTGTCGGGCGGCCGGGTCTCGACGCTGCTCGCGCTGGACACCCGGCGGGCCCAGGGGGCGCTGCTGCTCCGCGGCGATCTGCTGGGCGGCGCCGCGGACGCCCCGCGCGGCACGGCCGCGGACGGCATGCTGGCCGAGGTGGCGCCGAAGACCGCGGCGGCCGGTCTCGAACTGCCCGCGGACACCGGCCGGCTGCGGCTGACCGCGACCCTCCGCGATGTGGCGGCGCTGCCGTTCATCCCCGGCAAACGGCTGGGGATGTACGACCCGGACACGCCGCGGCACGACACCGGGCCGGTCCCGGCGGACCTCACCGCACTGATCACCGACCGCTACGGCGTCCCGTACCCGATGCCGCTGGACCGGCTCGCGGCCGACGGCCGGCCGCACACCTTCACCGTGGACCTCGCCGCCGCGGCGGGCGCTCCGGCGGGCCGCCCGGCCGGTCCGCTGCGGCTGACCGGGCTCCTCGTCGACCTGGCCCAGACGCCGGTCTCGCACCGCCAGCGGCTCACCCTCGACGCCGCGCAGGCCGTCACCGCGGACGGTAGGGGCCATTCCCTCACCGCGCCGGAGTCCCTGCGCTGGCAGGCCGCGGTGACCGACAAGAGCGGCTCCCGGGACGAGCCGTTCGGCCCGAAGGCGGAGCAGGCCGAGCTGCCGGCCGGCGCGCTTCTGTCGCAGACGTACGAGACCGGTGCCGCCCCGGGCGTCTTCGAAGGTCCGGTGACGGAGCTGCGCATCACCGCCGCGCACCCGGAGCGTCCGCCGCTGGCAGCCGTCGCCACCGACGCCTTTCTGCGCGACAGCGGCTCCGCGGTCGGCGCGACCATCGAGGTGCCGGTCAACGGGCAGTCGCTGAAGGCGAGGATCGTGCGGGCCGTCCGGGCGCTGCCGGGACCGGCGGACGCCCCGGCCGGCGCCACCGGCGGGCTGCTGGTCGACTTCGGCGCGGTCAACGAGGCGCTGGCCGACCGGGGTGCGGCGCCGCTGGCCGCCGCCGAGTGGTGGCTGCGCCCCGCCCCCGGCGCGGCCGCCGGGGTCGTGGCCGCGCTGCGGGCCCGCCCCGACACCGACCCCGGGCAGGTGCTGGTCCGGGACGAGATCGCCCAGCAGCTGCACGACGATCCACTGGGCCTGGGCCCGCAGACCGCGCTGACCGCCGCGGCGGCGGTCGCGGTGGCGCTGGCGGCGGTCGGTTTCGCGGTCAGCGCCACCGGCTCGGTCCGCGAACGCGCCCGGGAATTCGCCGTGCTGCGGGCGCTGGGCGCGCCCCGCCCGCAGCTGGCCCGGATGATCGCGGCGGAACAGGGCGTGCTGATCGCGCTGGCGCTCGCCGTCGGCCTGGCCCTGGGCGCCGTACTGACCCGGGCGGTGGTGCCGCTGGTCGTCCTGACGGAACAGGCCGACCGCCCGGTGCCGCCGGTCCTGGTGGAACTCCCGGCCGGCCCGGTGGCGGTGCTGCTCGCCGCCGTGGCGGCGGTCCCGCTCGTGGTGGTCGCCGCCATCGGGCTGCGCCGCGGCGACCCCGTCCAGGCCCTGCGCAGCCAAGGAGCCCTGTGACATGACCAGTTCGCCGCACGGCCGCCCGCGCCCGCCCGGCCTCCACCGGCCGCCGGGCGGCGCCGGCCGCTCCGCCCCGGCCCCCGTACCGGTCCCGGGAGGTGAACTCCGGTGAACGCGCTCACCTGGACGAGCTGGCTCCGCATCCGGCTGCGCACCGCGCGCGGTGCGGCGCTCGGCCTGGCCGTACTGGTTCTGGTCACCGCGTTCCTGGCGGCCGCGTTCCCGCGCGGTGTGGAGACGTACGAGACCCGCGGCGCCCAGTACGCGCTGGCCTCCGCGACGCCCGGCGACCGGACGGTGCAGATCACCGTCGGGCAGTCCGACGCGCTCGCCGCCGACCCGGCGGCCGACCCCGCCACCGCCTACTCCGGCAAGGAGATCGCCCGCCTGGACCGGGCCATCCGGGGCCAGTTCACCGCTCCGCTGCGGATCGACGACGGCCAGTCCGTGCACGGTGTGCGCACCACCAAGCCGCTGTCCGCGCGGGACGCCTGGCTGCCCCGGATCGACGAGGTCGACCCCGCGTTCACCCTCTGGGCGGCGTCCGGTCCCGGCACGCACGGCACCCTCGCCCAGGGGCGGCTGCCGCACGCCGCCGCCCCGGGATCGCGCACGCTGGAGGCGGCCGTCACCACCGCCACCGCGCGGACCATGCGGCTGCGGGTCGGCAGCGAACTGCACCTGGGCGGCCTGACGGTGCGGATCAGCGGGCTGCTCACCCCGCGCGAGCCGCAGGGCACATACTGGTCCGCCGAACCGCGGATGGCCGCCCCCCAGCTGGATTCGACCGCCGCCTCGCCGCCCCTGAAGTTCTGGAGCGCCGGTCTGCTGCTCTCCCCCGACGACGGTGCGGCGCTGCTGTCCACCGGCGGCGCTCCGGAGAAGTACTGGCGCTATCCCGTCGACACGGGCGCGCTCAGCGTCCACGACGTGCCGGTCCTGCGGGACCGGCTGCGCTCCCTCGAACACGGCCCGGGGCTGGTGCGGTTGCGGTCCGTCGCGGGCAACGGCGCGTTCGCCGACAGTGCGGTGACCGGTCTGCTGGACGCCTCCGAGGGGATGCGGGCGGCGGTCGCCCCGGTCGTCGCGGTGGCCGCCTTCGGGATCGGTACGGTCGCCGGTGTCGCCCTGCTGATGACCGGCCAGCTGGCCGCCGCCCGGCGCCGCCCGGAACTGGAGCTGCTGCGGGCCCGCGGCGCGTCGCTGGCCGGGCTGACCGGGCGGCTGGCGGCGGAGACCGCGGCGGCGGCACTGCCCGCGGCCGCGGCCGGCGGCGCTCTGGCGCTGCTCCTGGTGCCCGGCGAGCGGGTGTTGGTCCCGCTGTGCGCCGCGGCCGTGACCGGCCTGCTGGGCACGCTCGCCCTGCCGCTGCGGGCGGCCGCCGCGCACCGCCGCCCGCGGCCCGCCGGCCGCGCGGACCTGGCCCGGGTCCGCCCCTCCCGGCGCCGTACGGTCGCCGAACTCACCGTGCTGGTACTGGCCGTCGGCGCGGTGGCCGCGCTGCGCCGCCGCAGCACCGCGTCCGGCGCCGGGGTCGATGCCCTGGTCAGCGCCGCGCCGGTGCTGACCGGGGTGATCGCGGCGCTGGTCCTGATGCGGCTCTACCCCCTGCCGCTGCGACTGGCGGCCCGCCCGGCCGCCCGTGCCCGGGGGCTGACCGGTTTCCTCTCGCTCGCCCGCGCGGGCCGTGCCCCGGCCACCGCGGGACTGCCGCTGCTGGCCCTGCTGGTGGCGCTGACCACGGCGTCCTTCGGCGGTTCGGTACTCGCCGGGGTGGACCGGGGACGGGACCACGCGGCGCTGACCGCGGTCGGCGCCGATGCCCGGATCTCCTCCGACGCGCCGCTGCCCGCGAAGCTGGCCGGGGCCGTCGCGAAGGTGCCGGGCGTCCAGGACGCGGTGCCGGTCCGCATCGATGTGCAGGCCGCCGACGACAGCGGTCCGCCGCTCCACGTGGTGATCGTGGACGCCGGGGCCTATGCCCGGCTGTCCCGCGCCACCGGTCTCGGCGCCTTCGACGCCGGGGAGCTGGCCGACCCCGGCGGCGACGGGCCGCTGCCCGCCCTGGTCTCCCCCAGCTTCGTCACCCGCTTCGGCAACGCCCCGATGACCCTGCAACCGGAGCTCGGCCAGCTCACCGTCCGCCCCCGGGTGATCCGTGCGGACACCCCGGCCCAGCCCGGCGGCGACTTCATCGTCGTCGACGCCGGGAGCGTGGCCCGGATCCATCCGGACACCTTCGCCGATCCCGCCAACGGCGCCACCTTCCTGCTGGTCTCCGGCCGTTCCCTGGACGCCGGGGCGCTGCGCGCCGCCGTCCGCGCCCACCCCGTCGCGGCCCGTCCCGCCCGCCTCGTCCTGCGCTCCGACGCGCGCGCGAAGTACGCCGACTCGCCGCTCCAGCAGGGCGCCGAACAGCTCTACGCGGCCGCCGTGGGGGCCGGTGCGGGCTACGCCCTGCTCGCCCTGCTCCTCTCCCTCCTCCAGGCCGCCCCGCAGCGCATCCAGTTGCTGGCCCGGCTGCGCACCATGGGGCTGACACCGTCCCAGGGGCGCCGTCTGATGGTGCTGGAGGCCCTGCCGCAGGCCCTGTTGGCGGCCGTCGGCGGTGCGCTCGTCGGCGCGGCCGCCATCCGGCTGCTGAGCCCCGGTATGGATCTGACGCCGCTCGCGCTGCCCGGCGCGGGGGCGGACCTGGGCACCGTACGTCTGCACACCGATTCCGCGTCCCTCCTGCTGCCGTCGGCGGGCGTGGTCGCACTGGCTCTCGCCGTGGTCCTGGTCCAGGCATGGCTGAGCGGACGACGGCGTGAGAGCACCGAGTTGAGAGCGGGGGACACCCAATGACCCGGCCCGAAGGCACACCGCCGGCCGCGACCGGCCCGACACGGGAGCCGGCCACCGGTGCGGCGTCCGGTGCGGCGTCCGGTACGGCGTCCGCCCGGCCCCGGCCCGCCGCACCCGCCGGCCTCGCCGAGCTGGAACGCCGGGCGGCCGCCCGGCGCGGACGGCCCGAGTACGGGCACGACGCGCTGATCTCCTGCGACCGGCTGGTGCGGGTCTTCAGCACCGACGGGGTGGAGGTGCAGGCCCTCCAGGGGCTCGATCTGCTGGTCGCCGAGGGCGAGTTGATGGCGCTGGTCGGGGCGTCCGGCAGCGGTAAGTCCACCCTGATGAACATCCTCGCGGGCCAGGACGTGCCGACGGCCGGCGCCGCCAAGGTCGCCGGGCGCGATCTGCTGACGATGGACGCCAAGGCCCGGCTCGGCTACCGGCGGGACGTCGTCGGCTTCGTCTGGCAGCAGACCACCCGCAATCTCCTGCCGTATCTGACCGCGTTGCAGAACGTGACGCTGCCGATGCAGCTGCGCGGCGGGCGGCGCCGCGCCGAGCGCACGAAGGCGGCCGGGGAACTGCTGTCGATGCTCTCCCTCGACCACTGCCGCGACCGCCGCCCGCACCAGCTCTCCGGCGGTGAACAGCAGCGCACCGCCATCGCAGTGGCGCTGGCCAACACCCCGTCCGTGCTGCTGGCCGACGAGCCGACCGGTGAGCTGGACTCGCACACCGCCGAGCAGGTCTTCGGCGCGTTCCGCACCGCCAACGCGGAGCTGGGCACGACGATCGTGATCGTCACCCATGACCAGGCGGTCGCGGACGAGGTCCGGCGCACGGTGGCGATCCGGGACGGCCGTACGTCCTCGGAGGTGCTGCGGCGCACCGAACGGGACGCCGCGACCGGCCAGGAGTCGCTGGTCGCCCGCGAGTACGCGATGCTCGACCGCGCGGGCCGCCTCCAGCTGCCCGCCGAGTACACCCGCAGCCTGGGCATGGCGCACCGCGTCCTGCTGGAGCTGGAGAGCGATCACATCGGGGTGTGGCCGGACCATACGGCGGACGGCGCGGCACGGACGCGGGGCGAGGGGGGCGGCGACGGGGTCAGCGGCGGGGGCAGCGGCGGCGGTGACGCCCGTGGTGACGGCGACGGTGGTGGGGCGGGACCGGTCAGTGGTGCCGGACCGGTCAGTGGTGCCGGACCGGTCAGTGGTGCGGCCGGGGAGCCGGGGGCCGGGTAGCCGGGAGGGGTGGCCGGGGGCCGGGGAGTCGGGGGGAGATCGCCGGCCGGGCGGTGCGTGACCGGCCCGTACCGAGACCGGACCGGCCCGCAACGGGGCACGGTGCCGGTCCGCGCGGCGGCCGGACGCTCACGTCCGGGTGTGAGCGCCGGACCGGCATGTCCCCTCAGCTCGGTGTGACCGCCAGCTCGGTGTGACGGTCAGCTGGGTGTGACGCTCAGTCCCGACAGTCCCGTCGCGCCACCCGTCCGTACGGCGATCGAGCCGTAGGGGGTGCTCAGCCGCAGCCAGCCGCCGGCGGCGAGCAGGGACAGCGGCTGCGGGACGGGGGAGGCGGGCGAGGCGCCGCCGCCGGTCAGGGCGCCGGCATGCGCGGGGCGCAGGAAGCCCAGGGACTGGGCGGCGTGCGCGGCGCGCAGCGGGAGGTGGGTGTCGCCGAGGGCGCGCGACCAGATCTCCCGGCCGATCCGGTCCCGTTCGCCGCGGGTGCGGTGCTGCGGCGGCAGCGCCTCGTCGCGGGCGCGGAACTCGGCGACCGCGGCGGCCACCGTGCGCACCAGTGCGTCGGGCGCGGGCAGTCCCGGCACCCGGCGCCAGCCGCCGCGGGGCGGCAGGACCCCGGCCCAGGGCGGGCCGGTGACCGCGGCGGGCACGGTCAGGACACCGGCCGGTTCCGCGACGCCTTCGAGGAGTTCGCCCGCGGAGACGGTGACGTCCAAGTCGAGGTCGTCGGCCAGCCGGGCGGTGCGGATCGCCAGCACCTCGAAGGACGGCGGGCGGCCGAAGACGGCGAGCACGCCGCCGGAAGCCTGGAGCCGTACCGCGGCGGCGCGGTCGTAGTGGAGCAGCCGGCCCAGGAAGGCGGCGAGATCCGCCGCCTCCCCGGCACCGGCCAGGCGCAGCGCCGTCATACGGCGACGGCCCCCTCCTGCTGTGCGGCGTCGTCCAGGTACTCCTTCAGGTAGGTCTTCTCCTCCGCAGTGATGCGGCGGGGACGTCCTTCGGTGAAGTCGTAGGGGACGACGACGGTCGAGGCCCGGAGGTAGAGGGTGTCCTCGTCCTTGATCTCGTACCCGATGGTCATCGACGCGGCGTTGACCTTCGTGACCCACAGCTCGATGGCCACCGGGGCGTGCCGGTGCACCAGCGGCCGCAGATAGTCGATCTCGTGCCGGGCGACGACCGAGCCGCCGGTGAACGACGGGCTGCCGTCCCCCGGCGCCAGCCGGCGCATGAAGTCGATCCGCGCCTCTTCGAGGTAGCGGACGAACACCGCGTTGTTGACATGGCCGAACGCGTCCATGTCCGACCAGCGCAGGGGGCAGGAGTAGAGGTGCCGCACGACCCTCAGCCCCGGGTCAGCTTCTTGTACGTGGCACGGTGCGGGCGGGCCGCGTCCGCGCCGAGCCGCTCGATCTTGTTCTTCTCGTACGACTCGAAGTTGCCCTCGAACCAGAACCACTTGGAGTCGCCCTCGTACGCCAGAATGTGCGTGGCGACGCGGTCCAGGAACCAGCGGTCGTGGGAGACGACCACCGCGGCGCCCGGGAACTCCAGCAGGGCGTTCTCCAGGGAGGAGAGCGTCTCGACGTCGAGGTCGTTGGTCGGCTCGTCGAGGAGCAGCAGGTTGCCGCCCTGCTTGAGGGTGAGCGCCAGGTTGAGGCGGTTGCGCTCACCGCCGGAGAGGACCCCGGCCGGCTTCTGCTGGTCCGGGCCCTTGAAGCCGAACGCCGAGACGTAGGCGCGCGAGGGCATCTCGACCTGGCCGACGTTGATGTAGTCCAGTTCGTCGGAGACCACGGCCCACAGGGTCTTCTTGGGGTCGATGTTCTCGCGGTTCTGGTCGATGTAGGAGATCTTGACGGTCTCGCCGACCTTGATCTGACCGGAGTCGGGGGTCTCCAGGCCCTGGATCATCTTGAACAGCGTGGTCTTGCCCGCGCCGTTCGGACCGATGACGCCGACGATGCCGTTGCGCGGCAGCGTGAAGGACAGGTCGTCGATGAGGACCTTGTCGCCGAACGCCTTCGACAGCTTCTCGACCTCGACGACGACACTGCCCAGGCGCGGGCCCGGCGGGATCTGGATCTCCTCGAAGTCCAGCTTCCGCATCTTGTCGGCCTCGGCGGCCATCTCCTCGTAACGCGCGAGCCGGGCCTTGGACTTGGCCTGCCGCCCCTTCGCGTTGGAGCGGACCCACTCCAGCTCTTCCTTCAGCCGCTTGGCGCGCTTGGCGTCCTTCTGGCCCTCGACCTTGAGGCGGGTCTGCTTGGTCTCCAGGTACGTGGAGTAGTTGCCCTCGTAGCCGATGGCGCGGCCGCGGTCGAGCTCCAGGATCCAGCCGGCGACGTTGTCGAGGAAGTACCGGTCGTGGGTGACGGCGACGACGGTGCCGGGGTACTTCGCGAGGTGCTGCTCCAGCCACTGCACGGACTCGGCGTCCAGGTGGTTGGTGGGCTCGTCGAGGAGCAGCAGGTCGGGCGCCTCCAGCAGCAGCTTGCAGAGCGCGACGCGGCGGCGCTCACCACCGGAGAGGTTGGTGACCGGCCAGTCGCCGGGCGGGCAGCCGAGCGCGTCCATGGCCTGTTCGAGCTGGGTGTCCAGGTCCCACGCGTTGGCGTGGTCGAGGTCCTCCTGGAGCTTGCCCATCTCCTCCATCAGCGCGTCGGAGTAGTCGGTCGCCATCAGCTCGGCGACCTCGTTGAAGCGCTTGAGCTTGCCCATGATCTCGGCGGCGCCGTCCTGGACGTTCTCCAGCACGGTCTTGGACTCGTCCAGCGGCGGCTCCTGGAGGAGCATGCCGACGGAGTAGCCCGGGGAGAGGAACGCGTCACCGTTCGAGGGCTGCTCAAGACCGGCCATGATCTTCAGCACCGTGGACTTACCGGCGCCGTTGGGGCCCACGACACCGATCTTCGCGCCTGGCAGGAAGCTCAGCGTCACGTCATCGAGGATGACCTTGTCGCCGTGCGCCTTGCGCGTCTTGCGCATCGTGTAGATGTACTCAGCCAAGAGAAACCGTCCGGCAGTCTGGATCTGTCTGGTGGGTGTGCGGCTCCGCCGCGTGGGCCATGGTGCGGCGTGGCCGCGCGAGGGCAGATACACCCATCTTGCCGTACGCCCGCACCGGGATGGAAACGGGATCCGCCGGACGGACGGCCCACGAGGGGCACGGGCGGGGCCAGGGGCGGACGCCCGTGGCCCCGGGGCGCGGGTGCGCTCCGGGGCCACGGGGTGCCGGGTCGGCCGGTGGCCGGCCGTCGGCCGGTCACCGGACTGTCACCGGTCGGTCACTATGCGGTGGGGGCCTTCTTCTTGCGGAGGAAGAACACCGCGCCGCCGCCGGCCAGGACCAGCGCGACCGCGACGCCCGCGATCACCGGGGTGGCGCTGCTGGAGCCGGTCTCGGCGAGGTCGCCGCCGTTGTTGGCGCCGGTGCTGCCACCGGCCGTGTCGCTACCGCCACCGGTGGTGCCGCCGCCGGTGGTGTTACCTCCGGTGGTGCTGCCGCCGGCCGTACCCGGGCTCGGCTTCGAGGTGGGCGTGCCGCCGACGGTCTTGCAGTCCAGGACGCCGGAGAAGGACTTCGAAATGCCGCCGTCACCCTTGACCGTGATCTGGTACGGCTGGTCCTCGCCCACCGGCACGGTCACGGTCTGCGAGGCGCCCGGGGCGACCGTGTAGCTCTTGCCGGAGAGCTGGAAGTGGAACGCCTGGTCGCCCTTGTTGGAGGTCGTGACGTCCACGCCGCCCTTGGTGCAGTTCTTCTCGGCGGTGATCGCCGGGATGGCACCCTCCTTCTTCCAGGAGGCGGTGGCGGTCGCGGAGACCGTGGACTCGCTGGAGCCGGCCAGGATCTGGGTCTGGCTCTTGGCGTGCTCACCGATGCCGGTGAAGGCACGGCCGACCGGGACCTTGGTGGCGGCCTGGGCGGTCAGCGAGGCGCTGCCGTCGGCCGCACCCGCGGGCACGTCGAAGAACAGCTGGGCACCGTCGGCGGCACCGGTGACGGGCTTGCCGTCCTTGCCGACGATCTTGACACCGGCCGGCGCGTTGGCCGCCGGGGCGACCGTGACGTTGTCGGCGTTGGTGTGGACGGTGACCGGGCCGAGCTTGTTGCCGGACTTGCCGGAGACGGCCGGCGGGTCCAGGGTCAGCGACGCCTTGGGCTCGGCGACGCTCTGCGCGTTCTTCTCCAGGTAGTCGGCGAGCTTCTCGGCCGCCGGGTCGACCGCGTCCACCTTGACGTGGTCGGAGAAGCGCCAGATCGCGACCTGGGTGGCGGCCGCGGCGGTCTTCTCGCTCAGGGTCCCGGATCCGGCCTTGGCCGCGAGCGCGGCGAGGTCGTTCACCTGGGGGTAGGAGTTCTGGAGGATCCAGCGGATCTTGCCCGCGTCCGCGTTGTTGTGCAGCGAGGACTCCTTCCAGGGCACTTCCTGGTACTTCGCCTGGCGCTGCGTCGGGTTGTGGATGTCGATGCAGTACGTCTGAAGCGTGCCGCCGTTGTCGACCGACATCTCGAAGAGACCGGCACCGATGCGCTGGTCGTGCCCGTTGCCGTGCACGATCGCCTGGTCGAAGGTCTTCAGACCGCCGAGCGTGGCGATGGCACCTCCGTGCGAGGGTGTGACGTCGTCCGCCGCGGCCGTCCCCGCGGTGGCTATCGCGCCCGCCGCGACCAGGCCCGAGGCCATGGCCACAGCGGCAAGGCGGGCTGCGCCCCGCCTCTTCATCGAAAGCATGAATTTCTCCTCATAGGCGAAGCGTCGAGTGGGGAGGGTGCCTCGCCGGAAAGATCGCAAAGAACTCAACAGCCGAATAGTTCAGCCCCCGTGAGCACTTGTCGGATCCTATGGATCGGGCGCAACCCGTTCCCCAGGAATGGCGTCCCGCAAGCGATCCGAATCGCAATCGTTACCACGTACGCCCCCGCTGACCTGGCATTATCGACAAATCTCCGGGACTTTTCAGGGCACTGACACCTTCTCAGGCGAATCGCCCTCGCCCCCTCTCGGGCGGCGCCGCGTGACCTCGGTAACAGGCGGCACGAGGTACGGCTTTCGCAAGGGGCGACCCGGCCCCACTGTTGCCCCGGCCACGCCGACTGCCGCTTCCGGGGCACTTGTTGCCGCCATTCCGCCGCCGATATCGCTGCCGTCCGCGGTTCGTGCGCCGGCGGTGGTTCACACTCCGGCAGCGGTTCTTTCTTCCGTGGAAGTTCTCGCGTCGGGCGCGGTTGTCGCTTCGGGCGTGGTTGTCATGCCGGTCGTAGTTGTTGCGATGGCCGTAGTCCTCGCTTCATCCATGGTTGGCACTTTGGACGCGATAGGCCCTTCCCCCGCAGTTGTTGATTCAACGAAATGCGCGGCATCCGCCCGCGCCGATTTCCCGGCGTTCGGGGCCGGTTCGGCCGATCCCCGCTGCGGCGGCAGCGGATCCGTACGGGCCCGCACCACCCTGCGGAACGCGGCGGTGCCCCGTCCCAGATCGTGGCCGATCGCCACCGCGTCCACCTCCGCCGAGAACCAGCGCTGCCCGCCCCGCTCCGGCGTCTGCTCCCCCTCCCGCAGCCTCAACCTGCCCTGGACCACCAGAGGTTCCCCGACCGCGACCGACGCGGCGACGTTGTCCGCGAGCGCGCGCCAGGCGCGGACCGTGTAGAAACTCGTCTCCCCGTCGCTCCAGCACTCCCGCGCCTTGTCCCAGCGCCGGGAGGTCGCGGCCAGCCTGAACCGCGCCACCGCCACACCCGCCGTCGTCAGCCGGTGCTCCACCGCCGTCGCGGCGTTCCCCACCAACGTCACCATCGTCTCGTTCACCGAAACCGCCCCCGTTCACTGTCGCCGTGCGCCGCTCGCTCGCTGCGCGTCGATCGCTGTGTGCTGTCGCCATGCGTTGTCGCTGCACTGTGATCGCGGAGCGCTCATCGCTTTGCGCTGATCGCCGTGTGCTGATCGCTGTGCGTGATCCCATGCTGCACGGCGTGCGCGAATGCCGTGGCGGGCTGTGGACGACGGGCCGACTGTGGACAACTCCGTCACCCGGGCCGCCCTGCCCGCGGGCCGCGGTACCCCGCAGCCCCTTCCGCCGGACGTACCGCCGCCCCTGTCACCTGCCCCCGGGTACAGGCAGCCCGCCACGGGCACCCGATCGCGGGCGGGCACTCACAGTCAGGCCGTCACCGGCAGCCGGTCGTACTCGTGACGGGGCACCCGCCTCGTCCCGCGGCACCCCGCGTCCCCCGTCGCCGGGCGTACCGCCGTCCCCCTCACCGGCACCAGGGCACAGCCCCCACGTCACGGCCACCCGATCGCGGGCGGGCGATCACCAGCGGGCGGTTACCAGCAGCCGGTCGCACGCGTGACAGGGCACCCGCCACCGGCGACACGAGACCCCGTCGCATCCGACGTGCCCGTCACATCCGACGCACTCGCCACATCCAACATGCCCGCCACATCCAACGCGCCCGCCCCACCACCATCCCGCTACGCGCCCGACGCCACCGCGTACCGCTCGCGCACCTCCTGGTAGCGCTTCAGTTCGGCGGTGACCGGCTTCAGGACCCGGGCCCGGCCGCATCCCGCCGCCGTGCTCCGCAGTCGTCGCTCCGCCTCCTGCCCGTACCGGCGGGCCGGACCGCGTGCCCCCATCCGGCACAGCCAGGCCAGTGCCGGGCCGCCCGCCGAGCCGATGACCGCGGGCAGCAGCGCGGCGAGCCACCCCGTCGCGTCCGTCACCCCCGTGACCACGCCCAGCAGCCACAGCACACCGGCCACTTGGAGCACGAACAGCAGCCCCTGCAACACGGCGGCCACCGTCCACCAGCGCGGCTTCACCGCCGGGCCGCCCCGCAGGGACGTCTCGGCGTCCGCCGCCGCCTTGTCCAGCGCCTCGGGCAACCCCTCCGCACCCCGTTCCGCCGCCTCGCGCACCGCCTGGGCCCAGGGCTCCGGCAGTCCGCACGCCGCTTCGCCCGCCACGATCCGCACCGCCTGCTCCACCACCGGCCGCGCCGCCGCTGGGCCGGCCACCCCCGTCACCTCGTACCCGGCGCCGGCAGCCCCACCGGCCGTACGCCCGAGGCCCGTACGTCCGCCGTTCAGGCGCCCGCCGCGCTTCCGCGCGCCCCGGGCCGGGCCCTCCCACGCCCACCGTCCCGTCCGTCCGCCGCTGAGCCGGGTCCACGGTGAGCCGCAGACCCAGGCCGTCTGCCGCAGCCAGTCGCGTTCCGCCGCGCGCCCGGTGGCCACCGCGCCCACCGCCTCGGCCAGCCGGTCGTCGAACTCCGCGCGGGCCTCTTCCGTCAGCCCGACCCGGCGCGCCGCCACATACGCCGACCGCAACCGTTCCGCCGCCGCGTCCACATCGGCCGCCAGCCGCCGGTCCGCCGCACCCCGTTCCGCGACGAACTGGCCGAGCGCCTCCCGCAGTTCCCCGACGCCCTTGCCGGTGGCGGCGGACAGCGCGAGCACCGTCGCCCCGGGCTCGCCGTGCTCGCCCAGCGCCAGCCCGTCCTCGTCGAGCAGCCGGCGCAGATCGTCCACCACCTGGTCCGCGGCCTCGCCCGGCAGCCGGTCCACCTGGTTGAGCACCACGAACGTGACCTCGGCATGGCCCGCCAGCGGCCGCAGATAGCGCTCGTGGAGCACCGCGTCCGCGTACTTCTCCGGGTCCACGACCCAGATCACGGCATCCACCAGGTCCAGCAACCGGTCCACCTGCGCGCGGTTCCCGGTGGCCGCCGAGTCGTGGTCGGGCAGGTCGAGCAGCAGGAGCCCGCGCAGTTCGGGGGCGGCGTCCACCGGGAGGTGGCGACGGCGCAGCGGCACGTCCAGCCGGTTCAGCAGCCCCTCCGCGCCCGGCCTGTCACCCGGCCCGTCGCCCGACCAGACGCAGGCCACCGGCTCGCAGGTGGTCGGCCGGCGCACCCCCACCGACGAACGGTTCGCCCCCGCCAACGCGTTGAACAGCGACGACTTACCGCTGCCGGTCGCACCGGCGATGGCGACGACGGTGAACTCACCCGACAGCCGGTGCCGCTCGACCGCCGCGTCCAGCACCCGGCCCGCCTCGGCCAGCGTCCGCCCGTCCAGCCGGGTCCGGGAGAGTTCGATCAGCTCACGCAACGCGTCCAGCCGCAGCAACAGCGCGTCGCCCGCACCGCACCGGCTCCCGCCCGCCGACACCTCATACGCCCCGGCCTCGGCGCCGGCCCCACCCGCACCTGCGCTCCGAGTTGCGCCCTCGTCCTCCCCCGTCGCCCGCCGCTCCCCCCGCCACCCCGGCTCGAAGCCCGTCCCGCTCCCCTGGGCGTCCCCTTGTCCGACGTCCCATGGCGGGGCGCCCGATACCTGGACGCCTGCTCCCCGGGGCTCCGCTCCCAGGGGGTCCAGCCAACGGGCCGCCTCCTCCAGTTCCGCCTCCAGGAGTGAGGACATGCCCCGCTGCCGCGCCGGCCGCGGGAACTCCCCCGTCCGCGCCCGCCGCGCGATCACCCCGTCGTCCCAGGCCCCGCCGTCCGCCGCTCCCGCTACCGGGCTCCGACCGCCCTCCGAACCCAGGCTCTGCACCATGTCCTCCAAGCTCTTCGCGCCCGCCAAGCCCTTCGAGTCCCTCGGGTCCTTCGGATCCTTCGCGTTCCGGCCGTTCTCCGCGTCCCCCACGGGGTACGCGCGGCCACTGTGGTCCATGGGCGGGTCCGCGCCGGCCTCGGCGTCCGTGTACCCCATAGCAGCACTCACCGCGACACCTTCTCCTTCGCCATCTCCTTCTCCGCCCGCTGCCACTTCTCCGCCCGTTCCTGCTCTTCCTGCTGCCCCTGCTGTCCCTGTCGCCCCTTCCCGTACGTCCGTTCTCGCTCCTGCTCCCGCCCCAGCTCCCGTTCCCGCTTCTCTTTCTCCCTCTCCTTCTGCAACAGGGAGAGTGCGGCGATCAGCTCGGCCTGCTGGTCCGGTGGCACGGCCAGTTGGTCCAGCGGTGCCAGCCGTCGCTCACGCTCACCGTCCAGCGCGCGCTCCAGATAGCCGGCCAGCAGCCTGCCGCCGCGGTCGCGCAGCCGCAGCGCGCACTGGGCGCCCAGCAGGTCGGCGAGGGTCTCGCCCGCCGTACGCGCCCGCCGCCCACCGAGCAGCACGGCGGCCAGCAGCGCCGCCGTCTCCTCCGGTTCGACGGATCCCGCGCGCTCGCCGGCCCGTCCGCCGCGTGCGTCGCGCGTCTCCTCCTCGGCCAGCTCCTCCAGGCAGCGCCGCCAGCGCCGGACGATCACGCCGAGCCGCCCGGCCGCGCCCGTGGCGCCCGCCGCGGCCGTCAGGGAGACGTCCGCCGCCGCCGGGTCATCCCGCCAGGCGCCGGCGGCGTGCGCGTCGGCCGCCTCGACGGCGCAGGCCAGCAGGGACGTCAGCCCATGGGTCAGCGCGTCCAGGAGTTCGTCCGGTCTGCCGCCGGGTTCGTGGTGGTACCAGTAGGCGCGCGCGTCACCGGACAGCGCCTCGCCCGCCTCGACCTCCCGCCGTACCCGGCCGGCGGCCTCCTCGTACGCCTCCTCGACCCGGCCGGCCAGCCGCAGCGCCGCGGCGTGCTGGGCCGCCGCCGCTCCGGCCAGCGCGGGCAGCCGGCTGCGCAGCGAGGCGATGACGCCGGCCGCGGTACGGTCCGCGGCGGCGGTACGCGAGACGGGGTCCTGGGCGTGCCGTTCCAGCCAGGCGCGGAGCGCCGCGACGGCGGTGGCGGGCAGCAGTCCGCTGCCGCCGCCGGCCGATTCGGGCAGCTCGGGGATGGTGAACCGCGGCACATGGCCGAGGCCGGCGCGCTGGAGGAGTTCGGCGTACCGGCCGGAGATATCGGGGGCGATCTGGTGCGGCACCCGGTCCAGCACGGTCACCAGGGTGACGTCGTACTCCTTCGCCGTACGCAGCAGGTGCCAGGGCACCGCGTCCGCGTACCGGGCGGCGGTGGTGACCAGCACCCATACGTCGGCCGCGCAGATCAGCTCGGCGGCCAGTTCCCGGTTGCGGGCGACGAGGGAGTCGATGTCCGGGGCGTCCAGCAGGGCCAGCCCGCTGGGCAGCGCGGCGTCCGTCTCGATCCGCAGCGTCGGCATCCCAGGCTCACCGGCGCCCTCGCGGCCGTACGCGCCGTAGCCCCGGGAATCGCGGCCGTACTCGTACGCGTACGCGTCGCCGTACCCGTATCCGTGCTCGCAGTCGCAGTCGTACGCGCCGCCGCGCTCGCCCTCGTACGGCCGGTCGCCGCCGTACGGCGAACCGTTCGCCGGGTGGGTGCCGTCGTGGCCGGTGCCGCCGTCCTGTTCCGGTACCCACACCCGGGTGAGCTGCGGGAGCACGCGCGTTCCGGCGAACCAGTGGCGGTCGTCGGGGTGGCAGACGAGCACCGGCGTACGCGTCGTGGGGCGGAGCACGCCCGCCTCCGTGACCCGCCGGCCCACGAGCGAATTGACCAGCGTGGACTTGCCCGCCCCGGTGGATCCGCCGATGACCGCCAGCAGCGGGGCCTGAGGGGAGCGCAGGCGGGGAATCACATAGTCGTCGAGCTGGGCGAGCAGCTCGGCCCGGCCGAGCCGGGCGCGGGCGGCGCCCCGAAGTGGCAGCGGAAAGCGTGCGGCGTCGACGCGGTCGCGCAGAACGGACAGCGCGTCGATGAGCCGGGGTCGTACGTCCAAGGTCGCCACATGTGCAGAATGCCCAATTTCGTTGGGTTTTTGAAGCGTATAGCCCTTCGTGCGCGCCGCAAGAACCCCCACAGATCGGGATCAGTGACGCATGGGACGTTCGCGACATGTGGGACGCAGGCATAACGAGTACACAACACCCGCCGCGTGAGCCACCAAAAGCGGTGCGTGATTCGCACCCGCCTGCGATTATCAGGACCGCTTCACGGAACCTCCACAACGTGCCACGGAGGTGAAGCAACCGGGACGAGGTACCCGGACCCCTATCCTTGTCCGCGGTCCGTGATCCACGTCCACCACCCGGCCCCCGTAGCTCAGTGGATAGAGCAGGTGCCTTCTAAGCACTTGGCCGCAGGTTCGAGTCCTGCCGGGGGCGCCAGGTCAGACCCTCCCGCTGGGAGGGTCTTTTTGCTGGTCAGGGGCGGTTTGGTGGTCGCGGTGCGCTGCCCACTCCAGCCACGGCCGGGACGAGCGCGTGCGGCAGCCACGGCCAGGACAAGCGCATGCGGCGTCGCACTTCTACAGCGCGCCGGACGGCGAGGTCCAGGGGATTCTGCTCGTCCGATACCCCAAGGACGCGTAGGGGCCGGTCCGGAGCGTCACGGCACGACGAGTCCGCCCCGGTACGCGGCGATCACCAGCTGGGCCCGGTCGCGGGCCTGCAGCTTGGCCAGCAGATTGCCGATGTGGGTCTTCACGGTCTTCACGGACAGCACGAGGTCCTGGGCGATCTCGTCGTTGGAGCGCCCCTGGGCGACGAGCAGCAGGATGTCGGTCTCGCGCGGCGTCAGGTGCCCGAGCCCTGCGGTGCACGGAGGTCCCGGCGTGGGCCGATCGAGATAGTGCTCGACCAGGCGCGTCATGATGCTCGGCGCGAACAGCGAGTCGCCGGCGTGCGTGCGGCGCACCGCGTCCAGGAGTTCGGCGGGCCGCGCGTCCTTGAGGAGAAAGCCGCTGGCTCCTGCCCGCAGCGCCGAGTAGACGTACTCGTCGAGCTCGAACATGGACAGTACGAGCACCCGCGTGGCCGCCAGACCCGGCTCGGCGGAGATGCGCCGGGTTGCCTCGATGCCGTCGCCGCCGGGCATGCGAATGTCCATCAGAACCACATCGGGCCGTTGGGCCACCGTCTGCGCGAAGGCGTCCTCGCCGGTGGTGGCCTCGGCCACGACCGTCAGGTCCTCGCCGGAGTTGATCAGCAGCGCCAGGCTCTCCCGGAACAGGTTCTGGTCGTCGGCGACGAGTACGCGTACGGCACCGCTCATCGGGCCATCTCCCGCCGGAAGCGGGCCTCTACGCGGAAGCCGGGGCCACAGGGTGCGGCGGTCAGGGCGCCGCCGACGGCCTGCACCCGGTCGCGCAGCACGCTCAGTCCGTGCCCGGCGCCGGTGCCTGCCCGCCAACCCGGCACCGGTCCTTCGTCCTCGACCCTGACCAGCAGGTCATCGCCGTCAGCGCGGACCGTGAGCGTGGTGATGGTGGGGCCGGCGTGCCGCAGCGTGTTGTGCAGCGCCTCGCGGGCCACCGCGCAGGTGGCCAGCTGCACCCCGGCGGAGACCCGGGCGGGCTCGACGCAGTCGAGGTGCACAGTCAGGCCGGTGCGTTCGGCCGCCGCGACGATGCCGGGCAGATCGGCGAAACTCTCGGCGGGCCGCAGCGGAGCGGCATCGCCAGTGGCGGCGGGCTCGCGGAGCACGGTGAGCATACGGCGCAGCTCGGTGGTGGTCTGCCGGCTGACATCCTCGATATCGCTGAGCGCGGTGGCCAGTTCCTCCCGCTCCTGGCCGGTCGCCTGGGCGGTGGCGGCCCGTACGGTGATCAACCCGATCCCGTGCGAGACCAGATCGTGCAGGTCACGGGCGATGCGCAGGCGTTCGGCCTGGGTCGCCCGCTCGACCGCCCAGGTGGTCAGGCGCCGCTCGTACTCCGTGCGCTGGGTCCGGGTGCGGGCCATCGCCCAGACCGAGACGGCGACCGCGACGCAAGGCACCACGACCAGGGTGATCTGCGCCCCACGCGCCGACGAGCCGACGGTGACCAGGCTCAGAAACAGGACGACCACCACCGCCGTGGCGATGGCGCCCGTGCGGGATGTCCACCGTGGGCGCTCGTGGGATATCTCGGGGCGTTCGCGAGTCATGGGTGTTCGATCTTAGGCGGTCGCCGGCGAGCAGTCCTCGGTCCCAGGTCCGAAAGACCTGGGTCGCAGCCGCGGCCGCGGATCTCGGTTCCGGGCCCGATCCGCCGCGCCTTCACCGCGTGATGACGTACGGCCATGATTGTTTTCGACTCGGTGGTCAAACGCCGCGGGGAACGCCACGTCCTGGCCGGCATCAGCTGTGAGGCCCGCCCCGGCCGCGTCACCGGATTCCTCGGAGCGAACGGCGCCGGCAAGTCCTCGGCCCTGCGCATCCTGCTCGGCCTGGACCGCGCCACCTCGGGCAGGGCCCTGATCGACGGCGTCCCCTACGCCCGGTTGCGCGACCCGATGGGCACGGTCGGCGCCGTACTCGACGGGTCGGGCGCCCACCGCTCCCGCACCGGCCGTGCCCACCTGCGCTGGCTGGCGCATGCGGCGGGGGTTCCCGTCGCCCGCGTCGCGGAGGTGATGGCGGACGTCGGGCTCGCCGAGGCCGCCGGGCAGCGCGTCGGCTCGTACTCCTTGGGCATGGGCCGCCGGCTCGGCGTGGCCGCGGCACTCCTCGGCGACCCGCCGGTCCTGGTTCTGGACGAGCCGGTCAACGGCCTGGATCCGCAAGGCATCCGCTGGCTGCGCAACATGGTCCGGTCCCGAGCCGCCCAGGGCCACACAGTGCTCCTCTCCAGCCATCTCATGGCCGAACTGGAGGAGACCGCCGACGACATCGTGATCATCGACCGTGGCCGCATCGTCGCCCAGGGCACGCTCACGGAAGTCACCGGCGCCCACCGCACCCTGGAGTCCGCCTACTTCCACCTCACGCGGACGGAGGACGGCCAGTGACCACAGTTTTCAGGGCCCTGCGCGCGGAGGGGCACAAGCTGCTCACGCTGCCGTCGGCGCGGCTCGCCATCGCGCTCGGTGTCCTGCTTCCGGCCGGGCTCGCCGCGCTCAACGCCCGCTCGCCGCACTGGTCCGGCGGTGTGGACGCCGGATTCACCGAGCTCGGCATGGGCGGCGCGATCGGTGCCATCGTGCTCGGCGTCGTCGCCGTCAGCAGCGAGTACACCACCGGAGGCGAGGAATCCGCGGCGACACGGCAGATCGCCGCCACCCTGACCGCCACACCGGCACGGCTCGTGGCCCTGGCCGCGAAACTGACCGCCGTCGGCCTGCTCGCACTCGCGGTCGCGGCGGCGGCCGGCGTGGCGACCTTCACCGCTGTACATCTCGTACGAGGCGAGCCGGTTGCGGCCGTCACGGCGGGACGGGTTCTCGGGGTGCAGGTCTACCTGTTGTGTACGGCCTGGCTGGCCCTGGCCGTCACCGTCCTGACCCGCAACGGCGTCGTGCCGATGGCCATGATGATCGCCAACGTGTCGCTGGTGTCGGTGACGTATCTGCTGTCCAAGGTCACGGACGCGGCGCACTACTTCCCTGATGTGGCCGGCCCACACATGTTCCTGCGCGACGTGGCCACGGGAGCGCACTTCGCGCCGGTCACGGCAGGGCTCGTCATGGTGGCCTGGGTGGCGGCGGTCCTCGCCCCGGCCGCCGTGGTGTTCTGCCGGAGGGACACGTGAGGCTGTGCCTGGCGTACCGCGCCGAGCTGTCCAAGCTCCTGAGTCTGCCTGCCCTGCGGATCACCCTGGCAGTGCTCTTTGCCCTCTCGCCCGCGCTCGGCGCGGTCACCGGACCGCGATCCGCCCCGTACAGCGGCATCGGCTTCCTGGTGCTCGGCGTCCTCGCGGTGGCCTCGGAATACGACGGAGGACAGGCCCGGACCACCGCGATGGCGATGCCCCGGCGCCTGCCGCACCGCATCGCGTCAACGGCCGCCCTGCTCACCCTGGCACTCCCGGCCGCAGCCGGCTGTGCCTCCGCCACACACCTGGCATCCGGACACTCGACCGCCGCGACCACGCTCCCCGCCATGACCGGGGGACTGGCCCTGGCCGCCCTCCTGGCCTCGGCGGCCGGCCTCCTGCTGCGCCACGCACACGGCACGGTCGCCCTGCTCGTCGGGTACTTCACGTTCGTCGGGCCCGTGCTGCGCGCGCGGTTCCCCGGTGTGGCGGATGTGCTGCCCGACCTCGCCCCGGTGTCGGCGCGGCCCTTGCCGGTCACGCTGGCGTGGACGCTGGCCGCCCTGGCCGCCGCGTTCGTGACATACCGGCACCGGGACATCTGACAGCACGAGCCACCGGGTGACCCCGGCACGGCCGCCCACTACAAGGCCCACGCGAGCCCCTCCACGCGGGATGTCTCCCTGCCGTCCTGGGCAACCCTGCCGCACCGCCGTCGGCCCGGCTACCGCCGGGTCCGTCGACAGCTCGTCCGTCGGCGCACCGCCCGTGATTCCGCTTGGGCAGCCCGAAGAGCGCGTAGCCGACGACATCCTCGTTCTCCACGGCAGCCAGCAGACCTCCGTCGTCGGCATGCTTGCGATAAGCCGGCGGCGTAAGCAAGCCCAGGAATTTGGTGTAGCGGTCTCCCAACGCAATCACGGCATCGAGCAGTCCGAACTGCTCCCCCGCCACCGGCAACACCTCGATCGCCATGCTTCCCCCTCCAGTTGCCCTGACTCCGACTGATCTCCGTCCCACCGCATCCTGCCCAGAGCCACGGGCCCGAGCCACCGATCAAACTGAACCAGCTAGGACTTGTCCGGTCGATCATGTGACTGCTCTGTGTTCGGATCGTTGATGTGGGGTATGGGGCGGGGTGATCTGAGTGATGCGGAGTGGGAGC
>JOEL01000056.1 GCA_000720995.1 Streptomyces celluloflavus | reverse complement strand
ACCCGGAAGCTAAGCCTTTCAGCGCCGATGGTACTGCAGAGGGGACTCTGTGGGAGAGTAGGACGCCGCCGAACAAATTTTAAGCTCCGGTCTCTGAACCTTTGGTTCAGAGACCGGAGCTTTTTTGTTTCGTTTTTACCGTGATGGGTGTAACGCGGCGTTCACTTTGTGTGGTCAGGATCCGCAGTCATGGGGACAGCGGGAACGCTCGAATCGGCCGGTGTGCGTGCAGGCGACGAAGTCGTGGTGCCGGCGTACGGCAACGCCGAGGTGGCGGAGGCGGTGGTGCGGGTGGGCGCGGTGCCGGTGTTCGCCGATGTGGACGCCGACAGCTACTGCCTCGACCCCGCCGCGGTATCGGCTGCCGTGTCCGGCCGTACGGTCGCGGTCGTCGCGGTACACCGGTTCGGGCGGCCGGCGGACGCGGGGCGGATCCGTGAAGTCGGGCGGCGGCACGGGCTGTTGGTGGTGGTCGAGGGAGAGCCCGGAGCGGAGCCGGACGGGGTGGAGCGGCGGCGGATGCATGCGGCGTATCTGGACGGCAGGCTCAGCGGGGTGGTGACGCCGACGGCTGCGGCGGGGCATACCTACGAGCGGTATGTGGTGCGGGTGCCGGGGAACGGGCGGCCGGACCGGGACGCGTTCGCGCGGGCGCTGCGGGCCAGGGGTGTGGCATGTCAGGTACCGGTGCGGGCACCCGTGTACCGGATGCCGGGGCTGCGGCGGGAGGTGTTTCTGCCGTGCACCGAGCGGGCCGTCGAGGAGACGCTGGCGCTGCCCGTGCATGCGGGGTTGTCACGTCGGGAGCTGCACAAGATAGTCAGTGCCTGCAATGCGCTGGGTGGATTGTTGCAGCCGGCCTTTTAGCTGGGTGGGCGATTCGGTGGTGTGGCGGGTTTCAGGTATGCTTTCTTTTGTTGCCGCGCCCCAATAGCTCAGTCGGCAGAGCGTCTCCATGGTAAGGAGAAGGTCTACGGTTCGATTCCGTATTGGGGCTCCAGAGAAAAGGCCCCCGCCATATGGCGGGGGCCTTTTTGCGTGGGGATAAGGGACATAAGGGATCGGCTTCGGGGCGGTTGACCGATGCCTGGCCGTGGCCCCGTCCGTCAGCCGGCGGGGAATTCGGGGACGCGCATGGCGAGGATGGCCATGTCGTCGGAGGCGGGTTCGGCGGCGAAGCGTTCCACGGCGCGCAGGACGCGGGCGGCGACGGCGCCCGCCGTCAGGCCCGTACATGTGGTGAGGACGTCGGTGAGGCCGTCGTCGCCGAGCATGCGGGTGCCCTCGCGGCGTTCGGTGACGCCGTCGGTGACGCACAGGAGGACGTCACCCGGGTCGAGGGTGATGGTCTGCTCGTAGAGTTCCAGGTCGTCCATGACGCCGAGGAGGGGCTGGGGTTCGGCGGCCGGTTCGACCGTGCCGTCCTGGCGCAGGCGCAGCGGTAGCGGGTGGCCGGCGCAGACGACCTTGAGGACGGCGCTGCCGTCGCGCTGCGGCCAGAGCTCGCCGTACAGGAGGGTGAGGAAGCGGCTGCGGGCGCCCTCGTCGAGGATGGCGGCGTTGAGCCGCTCCAGTACCGCGGGGCCGCCGAAGCCCTCGCGGGCGAGCAGCCGCAGGGCGTGCCGGGCCAGGCCGGTGACGGCTGCCGCCTCCGGGCCCGTGCCGCAGACGTCGCCGATGGCGAAGCCGTACGCGCCGTCGCGGATCGGGAAGAGGTCGTAGAAGTCGCCGCCGACCTCGTTGCCCTCGCCGGCGGCGCGGTAGATGACCTCGACCTCGACGCCGGGGACCTCGGGGAGTTCCGGGGGCAGCAGGCTGCGCTGGAGGGACTGGCTGATGGCCGTGCGCTCGGAGTAGAGGCGGGCGTTGTCCAGGGCGAGGGCGGCCCGGCGGGAGAGGTCCTCGGCGAGTTCGAGGATCTCCTGGCGGAAGTGCTCCTCGCTGGGCTTGCCGAGGGTGAGCATACCGATGACGCGGTTGCGCGCGACGAGGGGCAGTACGACGGTCTCGCCGCCGACGGCGGAGGCGGTGGCGAGCGAGGGGCCGGGGGCCGTGCCGGGACGGGCGGGGCCGCCCAGGCCCAGGTTGCGCAGCGAGGTGCGCAGCGCGGCATCGTGGGCGGCGTCGGTGGGCGCGGTCCAGACGCGGGCGCCGGGGGTCGGGACGGGCTCGGGCGGATCGACCTTCATCAGGAGGGTCTTGAGGCCGTCGATGCGGTCCTCGTCCTCGTGCAGGACGTAGGAGAGCTCGGGTTCGGAGGTCTGGTCGGCGACGGTGTAGACGGCGCACCAGGTGGCGAGGGTGGGGACCGTCATCTGGGCCATCAGGGCCAGGGTCTGGTCGCGGTCGAGAGTGCCTGCCAGGAGGTCGGACGCCTCGACGAGGAAGGAGAGCGAGCCGCGGCGCAGCCGCTCCAGCTCGGTGAGCCGGGCGCGTTCGACGGCCAGGGCGATGCGGTCGGCGGCGAACTGGAGGCGCAGCGCCTCTTCGTTGGAGTAGCGGCCCGCGGCCTCGGCGGCGACGCCGAGGGAGCCGGTGAGCCGGCCCTCGACCTTGAGCGGGACCGTGACGACGGAGCGCATGCCCGTGCCGCTGAGCAGGGGCACGCTGCCGGGGACGGCGCCGAGGTCTTCGTGGACGGCGGGCATCCGGGCGGAGCCGTAGCGTCCGGATCCGGCCTCCACGGGGACGCGGGCGAAGCGCTGGCGGGCGGAGGGCAGGCCCGTGGAGGCGCGGACCTCCAGCTCGGTCTCGTCGTCGGTGGCCAGCAGGAGGTAGGCGGCGTCGCCGTCGAGCATGTCGCGGGCGCGCTCGACGGTGCGCTGGAGGAGTCCGTCCAGGTCGTCGGGGGCCGGTGAGCCGATGAAGACCTCGAACGGGTCGGACGGGCGGCCCTCGGGCTGGGCGGCGGCGTCCGGGGCGGGGGTGCGCTGCGGGCTCTGGAGGATCGCCCGTTCGTGGTCGCGTACCAGGAGGCAGACCGTGGACGCCTCGCCGTCGGCGTCGCGGACGCGCAGGTGGGAGGCGTAGACGGGGACGACCCGGCCGTCGGCGCCCCGTATGCCGTAGGAGCCCTCCCAGCGGGAGAGCCGGAGTGCCTCGGCGATGCCGGTGCCGGTGCCGGGGGTGTGCGGCCAGGCGGCGAAGTCGGTGAGGGGTTTGCCGACGACCTGTTCGGGGTCGTAGCCGAAGAGGTCGCGGGCGTCGTCGTTCCAGGAGGTGACGCAGCCGCCGCGGTCGATCTGGAGCACGGCGACCCGTACCCGGCCGTCGGTGGCCGGCAGGGCGTCCACGGGGAGCGCGGGGCCGGCGGAGCGGGTGCCGGCCGGGCGCTCGGGGAGGTCGAGCTGGAACCAGACGTGCTTCTGGGCGGCGGTGTACTCCACGCCCCAGAGGGAGGCCAGCGCGCCGCACAGCAGCAGGCCGCGGCCGCCCTCGCGGTCGGGGGGCACGACGGTCCGGCCGGAGTGCTGGAGCGGAATCTCGCGTTCGGGGTACCGGTCGGCGACCGAGATGCGTACGCCGCCGTCCGTCCGCAGGCAGAGCACGTCGGCGGAGGTGCCGGCGTGGACGACGGCGTTGGTGACCAGCTCGCTGGTCAGGACGACGGCGTCGTCGACGATGTCGCCGTGCCCCCAGCCCTGGAGGGTGTCGCGGACGAACGCGCGGGCGCCGGCAACCGAGCGCCCGACCGGCTCGAACGTGGCAGCGGCCCGCGCGGTGATCACAGCACTCCCCATTGGTTGTTCGTCGCTCCCCCGAGTCCTGTGCCCGTTTCTCGCGGCCTCGATGCGCTAGCCAGGCTAGACCGTCGGTGCGGGGAGTGGGAACGAAGGGATGCTTTCCGGGACCAGACGCACTCCGGCGGCCATGTCCGGCGGTTTCAGCGACCGGGCGGGGGTGTGGTTACGTTTCGGCCTCCGGCGGCTTCGGTGCGCCGGGGTGAAACACTGGGCAGGTATCAGGAGAAAGCCCGGGTGGAACGGTCGACCCTGCGGGAGGGACACGGTGGAGTCTGGCGCAGCGGCGCGGGGCGTGAGCACGCGCACAAAGAGCGGACGCTCCCGGAGCAACGGGACGACCGAGGTGGATACGGCTGCGCTGAACCGGCTGTTGGTCGCACTGGTCGCCATGCGGGACGGGAACTTCCGCAAACGGCTCACGGTGTCCGGCGACGGCGTCATGTCGGAGATCGCCGCGGTCTTCAACGAGGTCGCGGACCGCAATCTGCATCTGACCGGCGAGCTGGCCCGGGTGCGCAGGGTCGTCGGACGTGAGGGAAAGCTCACGGAACGGCTGGAGGTCGGCGCCTGCGAGGGCTCCTGGGCCGCGGCCATCGACGCCTCGAACTCCCTGGTGGACGACCTCGTACGGCCCGTCTCCGAGGTGGGCCGGGTGCTGTCGGCGGTGTCCGAGGGCGATCTGGAACAGCGGATGGATCTGCGTTCGCGGAGTTCCGACGGGGCCTCGGAGCATCCGCTGCGGGGCGAGTTCCTGAAGGTCGGCCGTACGGTCAACGGGCTCGTGGACCAGCTCTCGGCGTTCACCGACGAGGTCACCCGGGTGGCCAGCGAGGTCGGTACGGAGGGCAAGCTCGGCGGGCAGGCGCGGGTGCGCGGCATGTCCGGATCGTGGAAGGACCTCACCGAGTCCGTCAACACGATGGCCTCCCGGCTGACCGCGCAGGTGCGGGACATCGCCCTGGTGACCACCGCGGTCGCCAAGGGTGATCTGTCCCGGAAGGTCACGGTGCACGTGGCCGGCGAGATGCTGGAGCTCAAGAACACCGTCAACACGATGGTGGACCAGCTCTCCTCGTTCGCCTCCGAGGTGACCCGCGTCGCGCGCGAGGTCGGTACGGAGGGGGAACTCGGCGGGCAGGCGCAGGTCCCCGGTGTCGCCGGGGTGTGGAAGGACCTGACGGATTCGGTCAATCTCATGGCCGGAAACCTCACCGCGCAGGTGCGGGGCATCGCCCAGGTCACGACCGCCGTCGCGAGCGGCGATCTGTCGCAGAAGGTCACGGTCAGCGCGCGCGGCGAGGTCGCGCAGCTCGCCGACACCATCAACACCATGACCGAGACGCTGCGGACCTTCGCGGACGAAGTGACGCGGGTGGCGAGTGAGGTCGGAGCCGAGGGGCAGCTCGGCGGGCAGGCGCAGGTGCCGGGCGCGGCCGGGACGTGGAAGGACCTCACCGACTCGGTGAACACCGCGTTCCGCAACCTCACGGCGCAGGTGCGGGACATCGCGCAGGTGACGACGGCGGTCGCCAATGGTGACCTGTCGCAGACGGTCACCGTCGATGTGGCCGGTGAAATGCTGGAGTTGAAGAACACCGTCAACACGATGGTGGGGCAGCTGTCGTCGTTCGGTGCCGAAGTGACGCGGGTGGCGCGGGAGATCGGCGTCGAGGGCGAGCTGGGCGGCCAGGCGGCGGTGCCGGGCGCGGCGGGCACCTGGAAGGACCTCACGGACTCCGTGAACACCGCCTTCCGCAACCTGACCGGGCAGGTGCGCAATATCGCCCAGGTGACGACGGCGGTCGCCAACGGCGATCTGTCGCAGAAGGTCACCGTCGATGTCTCCGGCGAGATGCTCCAGCTGAAGAACACCGTGAACACCATGGTGGACCAGCTGTCCTCGTTCGCGGACCAGGTCACGCGGATGGCCCGGGACGTGGGGACGGAGGGCCAGCTCGGCGGGCAGGCCCGGGTGGACGGCGTCAGCGGCACCTGGAAGGAACTGACCGACTCCGTCAACTTCATGGCGGGGAACCTGACGTCACAGGTGCGGCAGATCGCCCAGGTGACGACGGCGGTGGCGCGTGGTGATCTGTCGCAGAAGATCGACGTGGACGCGCGCGGCGAGATCCTGGAGCTGAAGAACACCATCAACACGATGGTCGACCAGCTCTCCGCATTCGCCGAGCAGGTCACCCGGGTCGCCCGGGAGGTCGGTACGGACGGCAGGCTGGGCGGTCAGGCGCAGGTGCCGGGCGTCGCGGGTGTCTGGCGCGATCTGACCGACTCGGTGAACGGCATGGCCGGCAACCTGACGGCGCAGGTCCGCAACATCGCGCAGGTGGCCACGGCGGTGGCGCGCGGTGATCTGTCGCAGAAGATCGACGTGGACGCCCGGGGCGAGATCCTGGAGCTGAAGAACACTCTGAACACGATGGTCGACCAGCTGTCGTCCTTCGCGGAGCAGGTCACCCGGGTCGCCCGCGAGGTGGGCACGGAGGGCATGCTGGGCGGTCAGGCCGAGGTGCAGGGCGTCAGCGGGACCTGGAAGGACCTCACCCAGTCCGTCAACTTCATGGCGAACAATCTGACGTCCCAGGTCCGCAACATCGCCGAGGTGACGACTGCGGTGGCCCGCGGCGACCTCTCCAAGAAGATCACCGTCGACGCCAAGGGCGAGATCCTCGAACTCGTCACGACCGTCAACACCATGGTCGACCAGCTCTCCTCGTTCGCGGAGCAGGTGACGCGAGTGGCCCGTGAGGTGGGCACCGAGGGGCAGTTGGGCGGTCAGGCGCGGGTGGCGGGCGCCACCGGTATCTGGCGGGACCTCAGCGACAACGTCAACCTGATGGCCAACAACCTGACCATCCAGGTGCGCAACATCTCGCAGGTCTCGGCGGCGGTCGCCAACGGCGATCTGACGAAGAAGGTCACGGTCGAGGCGCGGGGCGAGGTCGCGCAGCTCGCCGACACGGTCAACACGATGGTCACGACGCTGTCGTCGTTCGCCGACGAGGTCACACGGGTGGCCCGTGAGGTGGGCACCGACGGCATCCTGGGCGGCCAGGCCCGCGTCCCCGGTGTCGCCGGCACGTGGCGGGACCTCACCGAGTCGGTGAACTCGATGGCCAACAACCTCACCGGCCAGGTACGCAACATCGCCATGGTCACCACCGCCATCGCCAAGGGCGATCTGACCAAGAAGATCGACATCGACGCGCGCGGTGAGATCCTCGCGCTGAAGACCACGATCAACACCATGGTCGATCAGCTGTCGTCCTTCGCCGAGCAGGTCACCAGGGTGGCCCGCGAGGTGGGTACGGAGGGCCAGCTCGGCGGCCAGGCGCAGGTGCGGGGCGTGGCCGGCACCTGGAAGGACCTGACCGAATCGGTGAACGAGATGGCGGGCAACCTGACCCGCCAGGTGCGCGCCATCGCCGCGGTCGCCGCCGCGGTCACCCTCGGCGACCACAACGTCCGCATCGACGTGGACGCCGCCGGCGAGATCCTGGAGCTCCAGGACAACGTCAACACCATGATCTCCACGCTGCGCGAGACCACGCTCGCCAACGAGGAACAGGACTGGCTCAAGGGCAATCTGGCCCGGATCTCCGGTCTGATGCAGGGCCGCCGCGACCTCAAGGACGTCGCCACGCTCATCATGAGCGAACTGTCCCCCGCGGTCTCCGCGCAGCACGGCGCGTTCTTCCTCGCGGACCGGCCCGACAGCCGGGAGCTCCGCACGGACGGCGGCGAGGCGGGCGCGTACGAGCTGCGGCTGATGGGCTCCTACGGGTACGCGATGGGCGGGATGCCGACGACCTTCCGGCCGGGCGAGACGCTGATCGGCACGGCCGCCGTGGAGGGGCGCACCATCCTGGTGGAGAACGTCCCGGCCGGCTACCTCAAGATCGCCTCCGGGCTCGGGGAGGCGCCGCCGGCGAATGTGATCGTGCTGCCGGTGCTCTTCGAGGACAAGGTGCTCGGAGTGATCGAGCTGGCTTCCTTCCAGCCGTTCACGCAGATCCAGAAGGACTTCCTCAACCAGATCGCCGAGATGATCGCGACCAGCGTCAACACCATCTCGGTCAACACCAAGACCGAGGTGCTGCTCAAGCAGTCGCAGGAGCTGACCGAGCAGCTCAAGGAGCGGTCCGGGGAGCTGGAGAGCCGGCAGAAGGCGCTGGAGCTGTCCAACTCCGAGCTGGAGGAGAAGGCCGAGCAACTGCGCGAGCAGAACCGCGACATCGAGGTGAAGAACACCGAGATCGAGGAGGCGCGGCAGGTCCTGGAGGAGCGCGCCGAGCAGCTCGCGGTCTCGATGCGCTACAAGTCGGAGTTCCTGGCGAACATGTCGCACGAACTGCGCACGCCGCTCAACTCCCTGCTGATTCTCGCCAAGTTGCTGGCCGACAACGCCGAGGGCAACCTCTCGCCGAAGCAGGTGGAGTTCGCCGAGACGATCCACGGCGCGGGCAGCGACCTGCTCCAGCTGATCAACGACATCCTCGACCTGTCGAAGGTGGAGGCGGGCAAGATGGATGTCAGCCCGACGCGGATCGCGCTGGTCCAGCTCGTCGACTACGTCGAGGCGACCTTCCGGCCGCTGACCGCGGAGAAGGGACTCGACTTCTCCGTACGGGTCTCCCCGGAGCTGCCCGCCACGCTGCACACCGATGAGCAGCGGCTGCTCCAGGTGCTGCGCAATCTGCTCTCCAACGCGGTGAAGTTCACCGACAGCGGCGCCGTCGAACTCGTCATCCGGCCGGCCGGCGCGGAGGTGCCGGTGGCGATCCGCGAGCAGCTGCTGGAGCACGGTGCGCTGCGCGATCCGGACGCCGCCATGATCGCGTTCTCGGTGACCGACACGGGCATCGGTATCGCGTCCAGCAAGATGCGGGTCATCTTCGAGGCGTTCAAGCAGGCGGACGGTACGACCAGCCGCAAGTACGGCGGCACGGGCCTGGGGCTGTCCATCAGCCGGGAGATCGCCCGGCTGCTGGGCGGCGAGATCCACGCCGCCAGTGAGCCGGGCCGCGGCTCCACCTTCACGCTTTACCTGCCGCACAACCAGGGCGGTCTGCCGCCACAGGGCTACCCGCAGCTGGTGGCGGGCGGCCTGGCGATGGACGCGGAGGCGCGCGAGACGGAGGTCGGCCGGCAGGCCGAGGCCGATGAACGGCAGGCCGACGATCGGGCGGGCGGAGCGCTCAACCGGCGCCGCCGCCGCGCGGTTTCGGGCGCCGCCCGCCGCTTCGCGCTGCCGGGCCGCTCCCCGGCCGCCCCGCCGCAGCACGCGCCCCTGCCGTCCCTGCCGCCGGCCGACCGGCAGCCCGCGGAGGAGCCGTGGATCGGCAACGGCCAGGATCTGGTGGACCCGGCGGTCGAGGGCGGGTTCCACGGTGAGAAGGTGCTGATCGTCGACGACGACATCCGCAATGTCTTCGCGCTCACCAGCGTCCTGGAGCAGCACGGGCTTTCGGTGCTGTACGCGGAGAACGGCCGGGAGGGCATCGAGGTGCTGGAGCAGCACGACGATGTCGTCCTGGTGCTGATGGACATCATGATGCCGGAGATGGACGGGTACGCGACCACGGCCGCGATCCGCCGGATGCCGCAGTTCGCCGGGCTGCCCATCATCGCGCTGACCGCGAAGGCGATGAAGGGCGACCGGGAGAAGAGCATCGACTCCGGAGCTTCCGACTATGTGACCAAGCCGGTGGATACCGATCATCTGTTGTCGGTCATGGAGCAATGGATGCGCGCGGAGTGACGGGGCGTCCAGTATGGAGGCGTACGAGGATCACCGCGTGCTGACACAGTGTGGCCGTGGACGTGTGGAAGCGCGCGGTTCGGGGAACCTTCTGGTCTCTCCCTGCGTTTCTGCTACGTGCACAGTGACATCGCGGTGACAGGGTGTGGCGACAGGCGGGGTGCAGCTACCATGACCGGCACAAGGACGGGCGGCATGACGGAGTCGTCCCCTGGGGCGGCGTCCGGTGTACTGCCGGGGCGAGGAGGACGGGCCATGGTGCAGAAGGCCAAGATCCTCCTGGTCGATGACCGGCCGGAGAATCTGCTGGCGCTGGAGGCGATCCTCTCCGCGCTCGATCAGACGCTGGTGCGGGCATCGTCCGGGGAGGAAGCGCTCAAAGCACTGCTCACGGACGATTTCGCGGTCATTCTGCTCGATGTGCAGATGCCGGGGATGGACGGATTCGAGACGGCGGCGCACATCAAGCGCCGTGAACGCACCCGGGACATCCCGATCATCTTCCTCACGGCCATCAACCACGGCCCGCACCACACCTTCCGCGGTTACGCGGCCGGTGCGGTCGACTACATCTCCAAGCCGTTCGACCTGTGGGTGCTGCGCGCGAAGGTCTCGGTCTTCGTCGACCTCTACATGAAGAACTGCCAACTGCGGGAGCAGGCAGCCCTGCTGAGGTTGCAGCTGGAGGGCGGGCGCCCGAGCGCCGACGAGACGAAGGAGTCCGCGGGGCTGCTCGCCGAGCTGTCGGCGCGGCTGGCCGCGGTCGAGGAGCAGGCCGAGGCGCTGTCCAAGCAGTTGGACGAGGCGGCGGACGCCGCCGCGGTGGCCACCGCGGCACATCTGGAACGCAAACTGACCGGCCTGCGCAGGGCGCTGGACGCACTGGAGCCGGGCTCGGGCAACGGCGTGGGCTGACTGACGCCCGCTCATGAGACGGGCGCACGACACGGATGGGTGAAGCGTCGTGCGCTCGTGTCACGCCCGCCGTCGCCTGTAACCTCCTCATCATGGCCTCACGTACGTCCGGCAAGGGAACCCAGAGCACGGCGGGCCCCTCGAAGCAGCGCGCCGGACAGCCCGCGGGCGCGGCCAAGAAGACCGCCGCGAAGAAGGCTCCCGCCAAGAAGCCGCCGCTGAAGAAGCCCGTGGCCGCGAAGAAGGCACCGGCCAAGAGGGCGCCCGCCAAGAAGGCCGCCCCGAAACCGGCGCCGTCACCCACCGGCGGTGTCTACCGCCTCGTCCGTGCCTGCTGGCTCGGGCTGGCGCACGCCATCGGGGCGATGTTCCGCGGGATGGGCCACGGTGCGAAGAACCTCGACCCGGCGCACCGCAAGGACGGGCTGGGCCTGCTGCTGCTCGGCCTGGCGCTGGTCGTCGCGGCCGGCACCTGGTCCAACCTCAGCGGCCCGGTCGGGGACCTTGTCGCGCTGCTGGTCACCGGCGCGTTCGGCCGGCTCGACCTGGTCGTGCCGATCCTGCTGGGCGGCATCGCCATCCGGCTCATCCGCCACCCCGAGCAGCCGGAGGCCAACGGCCGGATCATCATCGGGCTGTCCGCGCTGGTCCTCGGCATCCTCGGACAGGTCGCCGTCGCCTGCGGTTCGCCGGGCCGGAGCGCCGGCATCGCGGCCGTGCAGGACGCCGGCGGGTATGTCGGCTGGGCCGCGTCCAAACCGCTGGTCTTCGCCGTCGGCCAGACGCTGGCGGTGGCGCTGCTGGTACTGCTGACCGTCTTCGGGCTGCTGGTGGTCACCGCGACGCCGGTGAACGCCATCCCGCAGCGGCTGCGCGCGCTCGGGGTCAAGCTGGGCGTGCTGGAGCCCACCGAGCCCGAGCCCTCGGACTGGGAGGCGGAGGAGTTCGCGGAGGAGTGGCGGGAGCAGCCGGCGCGCGGCCGGCGCCGCGGCGCCGCGACGGACGATCCCGCGGATCCCGACGGGAGAGAAGAGGAGGCGCCGGCCAAGCGCCGCCGCCCGCGCCGGGCCGCCGTGGCGCCCGACCCGGACCGGCCGATGGACGCGGTCGACGTGGCCGCCGCGGCCGCCGCCGCGCTGGACGGCGCGGTGCTGCACGGCGTCCAGCCCTCCCCGCTCATCGCGGGCCTGAGCAGCGGTATCTCCGGGGAGCGACGGGAGCGGGCCGGAGCGGACACCGGGGCGGAGAGCGGCGGGGTGCCGGCGGCCCGCGGCGCGCAGCCGGCCGGCGCCGGGTCCACCCCGTCCGTACCGGACTTCACCAAGGCGGCGCCGGAGCCGCCCGCGGATCTGCCGCCGCGCGCCGAACAGCTCCAGCTGGCCGGTGACATCAGCTACGCGCTGCCCTCCCTCGACCTGCTCTCCCGCGGCGGCCCCGGCAAGACCCGCAGCGCTGCCAACGACGCGATAGTGGCGGCGCTGACCACGGTCTTCCAGGAGTTCAAGGTCGATGCCGCGGTCACCGGCTTCACCCGTGGGCCGACGGTCACCCGCTACGAGGTCGAGCTGGGTCCGGCCGTCAAGGTCGAGAAGATCACCGCGCTGGCCAAGAACATCGCCTACGCGGTGGCCAGCCCCGATGTCCGCATCATCAGCCCGATCCCCGGCAAGTCCGCGGTGGGCATCGAGATCCCCAACACCGACCGCGAGATGGTCAACCTCGGCGACGTCCTGCGGCTGGCGGACGCCGCGGGCGACGACCACCCGATGCTGGTCGCGCTCGGCAAGGACGTCGAGGGCGGCTATGTCATGGCCAACATGACGAAGATGCCGCACGTCCTGGTCGCCGGTGCGACCGGCTCCGGCAAGTCCTCCTGCATCAACTGCCTGATCACCTCGGTGATGATCCGCGCCACCCCGGACGATGTGCGGATGGTGCTGGTCGACCCCAAGCGGGTGGAACTGACCGCCTACGAAGGCATCCCGCACCTGATCACGCCGATCATCACCAACCCCAAGCGTGCCGCCGAGGCGCTCCAGTGGGTGGTGCGCGAGATGGACCTGCGCTACGACGACCTGGCGGCGTACGGCTTCCGGCACATCGACGACTTCAACGAAGCGGTGCGCAACGGCAAGGTCACCTCGCCCGTGGGCAGCGAGCGCGAGCTGTCCCCGTACCCGTATCTGCTGGTCATCGTCGACGAGCTGGCGGACCTGATGATGGTCGCGCCGCGGGACGTGGAGGACTCGATCGTCCGCATCACGCAGCTCGCCCGCGCCGCCGGCATCCACCTGGTGCTGGCCACCCAGCGCCCGTCCGTCGATGTCGTCACCGGTCTGATCAAGGCCAATGTGCCCTCCCGGCTCGCCTTCGCCACCTCCTCGCTCGCCGACAGCCGGGTCATCCTCGACCAGCCGGGCGCCGAGAAGCTGATCGGCAAGGGCGATGGACTCTTCCTGCCGATGGGCGCCAACAAACCGGTCCGTATGCAGGGCGCCTTCGTGACCGAGGCCGAGGTCGCGGCGGTGGTCCAGCACTGCAAGGACCAGATGGCGCCGGTCTTCCGCGAGGACGTCACCGTCGGTACGGCGAAGAAGAAGGAGATCGACGAGGACATCGGCGACGATCTCGATCTGCTCTGCCAGGCCGCCGAGCTGGTGGTGTCCACCCAGTTCGGATCGACGTCGATGCTCCAGCGCAAGCTGCGGGTGGGCTTCGCCAAGGCCGGGCGGCTGATGGACCTGATGGAGTCGCGGAACATCGTCGGGCCGAGCGAGGGCTCCAAGGCCCGCGATGTGCTGGTCAAGCCGGACGAACTGGACGGGGCGCTCGCCCTGATCCGGGGGGACTCTCCGGCGTAGCACCCATTTGCGGGTCACTCGTACGAGAGAAAGCAACCGTTTCGCCTGCTGATACGTCAAGCGGAAGGAGGTGAGGGAACGATGCTTCATCATGCAGGCCCGGCGGCGCCGTCCACGGGCGTTCTGATGGCGTACAAACTCCGCTCTCCCGCTTGCCCCACCCTTTCGGTCCACCCCTAGACTGAACCTCCAGCAGGTGGCTACACGCTCGAAAGGCGCCCCCGTGTCCATCGGCAACTCTCCCGAAGCCGACCGGCCTTCCGTCGGTCGCGCCATCCAGCAGGCCCGTACCGACGCAGGACTGACCATCGAAGAGGTCAGTACGACGACACGGGTGCGCATCCCCATCGTGCAGGCGATCGAGATGGACGACTTCTCGCGCTGCGGCGGCGAGGTCTATGCGCGGGGGCATCTGCGTGCGCTCGCCCGCGCCGTCTCGCTCGATCCCGAGGCACTGATCGCCCGGTACGACGCCGAGCACGGCGGCCGGCCCGCACCGACCCCGGCCGCGCCGCTGTTCGAGGCCGAGCGGATCCGGCCCGAGCGGCGCCGGCCCAACTGGACCGCCGCCATGGTCGCGGCGATCGTCGCAGTCGTCGGCTTCGTCGGCTTCACGCTCTTCAGCGGCGGCAAGACCACCGGCAACCCGGTCGCCGCGGGGGACTCCGCCGACGCCGAGAAGCCCGCACCGGCGCCCAGCCGCTCCGCGCCGCCGGCCAAGCCCGCCCCCGAGCCCTCCGACGGTGCCATCGCCGGACTGCCCAAGGACAAGGTGACGATCAAGGTCACCGCCCGGGACGGCAAGAGCTGGGTCTCCGCCAAGGACGCCAACGGCAAGCTCCTGGAGGACGGTCTGCTGGAGCAGGGCGAGTCCATGACCTTCACCGACAAGAAGCGGATCGACCTGGTCCTGGGCAACGCCGGAGCCGTGCAGCTGTACGTCAACGGCAAGGAGGTCAAGGAGGTCGGCGACGAGGGGTCCGTGGAGCGGCTGAGCTACACCCCCGGAGACCCTCAGGCGGGCTGAGACCGCGTCTGAGCTGCGGCCGCCGCCCCGGCACCCCCTGGCCGGGGAGCCCTGGGAGAGCGGCCGCAGACCTGCACGCCATGGGCACGACCGGGACGAAGTAGGCTGAGCCCCATGCCCGAACGCCGTACCGTCGCCCTTGTCACTCTTGGCTGCGCCCGTAACGAGGTGGACTCGGAGGAGCTCGCAGGCCGCCTGGCAGCGGACGGCTGGGAGCTCGTCGAAGAAGCCGCCGATGCCGATGTCGCCGTCGTCAACACCTGCGGATTCGTCGAGGCCGCCAAGAAGGACTCCGTCGATGCCCTGCTCGAAGCCAACGATCTGAAGGATCACGGCCGGACCCAGGCCGTGGTGGCCGTGGGCTGCATGGCCGAGCGCTACGGCAAGGAACTGGCCCAGGCGCTGCCCGAGGCCGACGGTGTGCTCGGTTTCGACGACTACAGCGATATCTCCGACCGCCTCCAGACCATCCTCAACGGCGGCATCCACGCCTCGCACACCCCGCGCGACCGCCGCAAGCTGCTGCCGATCAGCCCGGCCGAGCGCCAGGGCGCCGCCGATGTGGCGCTGCCCGGCCACGCCCAGGACACCCCGCCCGAGGACCTGCCCGAGGGCGTCGCGCCCGCCTCCGGGCCCCGCGCGCCGCTGCGCCGCCGGCTCGGCAGCAACCCGGTGGCCTCGGTGAAGCTCGCCTCCGGCTGCGACCGGCGCTGCTCGTTCTGCGCCATCCCGTCCTTCCGCGGCTCGTTCATCTCGCGCCGGCCCGCCGATGTGCTCGGCGAGACCCGCTGGCTGGCCGACCAGGGCGTCAAGGAGATCATGCTGGTCTCCGAGAACAACACCTCCTACGGCAAGGACCTCGGTGACATCCGGCTGCTGGAGACGCTGCTGCCGGAGCTGGCGGCCGTCGACGGCATCGAGCGGATCCGGGTCAGCTACCTCCAGCCCGCCGAGATGCGCCCCGGACTGATCGACGTGCTGACCGGCACCGACAAGGTGGCGCCCTACTTCGATCTGTCCTTCCAGCACTCGGCGCCGGGTGTGCTGCGCGCGATGCGGCGGTTCGGGGACACCGACCGCTTCCTGGACCTGCTCCGGCAGATCCGGACGAAGGCGCCCGAGGCCGGCGCCCGCTCCAACTTCATCGTCGGCTTCCCGGGCGAGACCGAGAGCGACGTCGCGGAGCTGGAACGCTTCCTCACCGAGGCCCGGCTCGACGCCATCGGCATCTTCGGCTACTCGGACGAGGACGGTACGGAAGCCGCGTCGTACGCGGACAAGGTCGACCCGGAGGTGGTCGCCGAGCGGCTGGCGCGGGTCTCGTGGCTGGCCGAGGAGCTGACCGCGCAGCGCGCGGAGGAGCGGGTCGGCGAGAGCGTACGGGTGCTGGTCGACCGGATCGACGAGGAGGAGGGCGTCGTCGGGCGGGCCGCGCACCAGGCGCCGGAGACCGACGGGGTCACCCTGCTCTCGACCGGCCGGGAGCTCGTGCCCGGTCGTATGGTCGAAGCAAAGGTGGTGGCCAGCGAGGGCGTGGACCTGGTGGCCGAGGTGCTCTCGGTGGACGGTCCGGAGCGTGCCGAGGAGGCGGGCAGATGAGCGGAGTCCCGGCTTCCGCAGCCGGCAGGCCGCGCCCGGCGCCGGCCGTCCGGCAGGCCGGGCTGTGGAACATCGCCAACGTCCTGACGATGCTGCGGCTGCTGCTGGTCCCGGCCTTCGTCATGCTGCTGATGCACGGTGACGGTACGGACCCGGCCTGGCGCGCCTTCGCGTGGGCCGCCTTCGCCGTCGCCATGATCACCGACGTGTTCGACGGGCATCTGGCGCGCGCGTACAACCTGGTCACCGACTTCGGGAAGATCGCCGACCCGATAGCGGACAAGACGATCATGGGATCCGCGCTGATCTGCCTGTCGGTGCTGGGCGATCTGCCCTGGTGGGTGACGGGTGTGATCCTCTTCCGCGAGCTGGGCATCACGCTGATGCGGTTCTGGGTGATCAAGCACGGTGTCATTCCGGCCAGCCGCGGGGGCAAGATCAAGACATTGGCCCAGGGCACCGCGGTCGGGATGTACGTCCTGGTGCTGACCGGCCCGCTGGCCACTTTCCGCTGGTGGGTGATGGCGGTGGCGGTGGTGCTGACCGTCGCCACGGGGCTGGACTACGTCCGCCAGGCCGTGGTGCTGCGCCGGGCCGGTCTGGCCCGGGAGCGGGCCGGGCGGGACGCCGAACGGTGAACGGGCCGGCGGGTGCCGCGGCGGCCGGGGCGCTGACGCTGCTCGCCGGCCGAGGGCAGACGCTGGCGGTGGCCGAGTCGCTGACCGGCGGACTGGTCGCGGGGGCGCTGACCGCCGTCCCCGGGGCCTCGCGGGTCGTCCGTGGGTCGGTGACCGCCTACGCCACCGACCTCAAACGGGACGTACTGGGCGTGGACGGGGCGCTGCTCGCCGCGCGCGGGGCCGTGGACGGGGAGGTCGCCCGGCAGATGGCCGACGGTGTACGGCGGGTGCTGAGCGCCGACTGGGGCCTCGCCACCACGGGGGTCGCCGGGCCCGATCCCCAGGACGGGCAGCCGGTGGGCACCGTCTTCGTCGCGGTCCGGGGGCCGGCGGGCGCCGGAGCGGTGCGCCGGCTCGCGCTGGCCGGGGACCGTGCGCGGATCCGCACGGACAGCGTCGAAGCCGTGCTCGCCTTGCTGCTGAGCGAACTGACAGAAAATGCGCGGGCACAGGATACGGAACAACACGGGGGGAATGGATGTTTGCAGCCCTGAGAGAACACGAACTTGCGCCCGGCACGGCTACCGCCCGAGGCGGTACGGTGGGTCGAGAAGGATCCGGATCCGAGGTCCGAGGAGGGAGCCAGCGATGATTCTGCTTCGTCGCCTGCTGGGTGACGTGCTGCGCCGACAGCGTCAGCGCCAGGGCCGAACCCTGCGCGAGGTCTCTTCCTCCGCCCGGGTGTCGCTCGGCTATTTGTCCGAGGTCGAGAGGGGGCAGAAGGAGGCATCCTCCGAACTGCTCTCGTCGATCTGTGACGCGCTGGATGTGCGCATGTCCGAACTCATGCGAGAGGTCAGCGACGAGCTGGCACTCGCCGAACTCGCACAGTCCGCCGCCGCGAGCGGCCCGGTCCACGCACCGGTACGGCCGAAGCTCAATTCGGTGTCCGTCGCCTCCTTGGCCGGTGTGCCGGAGGACCGCGTGACCATCAAGTCGCCGGCAGACGTCGTGGATGTCGTCGCGGCCTGACAGCCCTGTATTCACCCGAAGCCCCGGTCGGCAGCAGCCCGGCCGGGGCTTCGGGCTGTGTGCGTCCGGGCACGCACCGGAGGGGACGCGCCCGCGTGGACCGTTTGGCCCGCTCGTCTCGCGACATCGTTTATACGATGACGCAATAGGTGCATTCGTCCCGAACAGGAGTATCCGGATGTCTGTTGTCACAAGCACGCTGTCCGACGCCGACCGCACCGTGGTCGGGAACGCTCTGCAGGGAGCCCTGGTCGACCTGGTGGACCTCTCCCTCGTCGCGAAGCAGGTGCACTGGAACGTCGTCGGCCCGCGCTTCCGCTCCGTGCATCTCCAGCTCGACGAGGTGGTCGCCACCGCCCGCCTGCACGCCGACACGGTGGCCGAGCGGGCGGCGGCGATCAGCGTCTCGCCCGACGGCCGGTCCGTGACCGTTGCCAAGACCAGCGGTATCGGCGAAGTGACGGACGGCTGGATCAAGGACGACCACGCCGTGGACGCGCTGGTGGCGGCCCTGGCCGCGGTCATCGGGCGGATGCGCCGGCGGATCACCGACACCGCGGAGCCCGACCCGGTCACCCAGGACATCCTCATCGGCCTGACCGCCGACCTGGAGAAGCACCACTGGATGTTCCAGGCCGAATCCCAGTGACGGGGCGCGGCGTCGGCTGAGGGGCCGTGCCGCCCTCGCAGCGGTGGGCGGATGCCCCGCGGTCGCGCCGGAAATGCTGCGGTGCGCCCTGCCGCCGGATGGCAGGCCCCGTCTAGCGTCGGCCGGAGGAGGCAGCCATGGCGTGGCACGACTTCGCGGCGCGCGGACCGGTCGCACGGAATGCCGGTGACCGGATAGCGGGCCGCCGAGGGCGCTCCGGGCCGGGGCGCTGGACGGCCGCGGCTCTCGTCGGCGGGCTGTGGTGGTGGGCCGTGCTCCGGCTGACCCTGTGGCCCCACTCGGCGGGCGTGATCGAGGGGGCGGTGGCGGCGGGCGGCTGGGGGCTGAGCCTGCTGCCCGTGCACTGCGTTCCGTGGGTGGGGCGCGACGCTGAGACCGCGGCGGTGGTACGGCGCGGGCGGGCGGCGCTCACCACGGCATGGCGACGCCGCCGTTCGGGCGGAGGATCTGGCCGGTCGTGAAGGACGAGGCGTCCGACGCCAGGTGCAGTACCGCGTGGGCGATGTCCTCGGGCTCGCCCACCCGGCCCAGGGGTGAGCGCCGGCTCATCGGCTCCTCGGCCTGCCGCCGGGCCTCGGCGGTGTGCCGGTCGGTCATCGCCGTACGGACCCAGCCCGGGGCGATGGCGTTGACCCGGATACCGTGCCGGCCGACCTCGCTGGCCAGCGTCCTGGTGAGCTGGACGACGGCCGCCTTGGCCGCCCCGTAGCAGAGCAGGCCCGGGGCGCCGGTGTCGATGGCGCCGGAGGCCATGGTGACGATGCTGCCCCCGGTACCGGCGGCGATCATGGCGCGGGCGGCCTCCTGGCAGCCGTACAGGACGCCCTTGAAGTTGGTGTTCCACACCCGGTCCAGATCCGCGTCCGCGGTCTCCAGGACGGTGGAGGTGTGCATGATCCCGGCGATGTTGGCCATCACGTCGAGGCGGCCGGTCTGCCGGCGGGCCTCGTCGACGGCGGCGGCGATCTGGTCGCGCCGGGTGACGTCGAGGTGGTGGGGGCGGGCGGAGCCGCCGGCGTCCGCGATGGCGGCGGCGGTCGCGCGGGCGCCCTCGCCGTCGAGGTCCGCGCAGTGGACGGTGGCGCCGGCCTCGGCGAGGAGTACGGCGGTGGCGCGGCCGATACCGCTCGCCGCGCCGGTGACGATCGCGGTGCGGCCCGTGAGGTCGTACGCGGTGAGGGGCATGGGGTGAGGGTAGGGACATGTCTGACTGGGCGTCAATTAGTGGGCACGGGGCGTGTGTTGGTGTGCCGGGGCCGGTGGGAGTGCGGCTAGGTCAGTCGGGTGGGGCGGGCTGGCAGGCCGGGCACCAGAAGGTGGTGCGTGCTTCGGTGGCGGGGCCCCCGTCGGTGGTGCGGATAGGGGTGCCGCAGCGCAGACAGGGGCGGCCCGCGCGGCCGTAGACCCACAGGCGGCGATCGGGTCGGGGGTCGGGGGTGGTACGGCGCGCGGGGCGGCGCTTGTTGGCTTCGAGGAGTTTCCTGGCGAGTGCGGGGGCGCGTTCCGGGGCGGGCAGGCGTCCGACGGGGAGCCAGGGGGAGGCGCGCAGCAGGAAACACAGCTCGGACTTGTAGACATTGCCGATGCCGGCGAGATTGCGCTGGTCCAGCAGGGCTTCGCCGAGCGGGCGTGCGGGGGCGGCGAGCAGACGGCGCAGCGCCTCGGCCGCATCCCAGTCGGGGCCGAGGAGATCGGGGCCCAGGTGGCCGACGACGCGGTACTCGTCGGCGGTGCGCAGCAGGTCGAGGACGGGGAGGCGGTAGCCGACGGCGGTGCGGCCGGCGGTGCCGAGGACGGCCCGGATCTGATGGGCGGGGCCGCCGCGCCAGCGTTCCGCCGGGGCGTAGAGCTGCCAGGCGCCGTCCATGCGCAGATGGGAGTGGAGGGTCAGCCCGCCCTCGAAGCGGATGAGCAGATGTTTGCCGCGGGAGCGGACCTCCAGCACCTGGCGGCCGGTCAGGTCCGCCGTCGCGAGCCGGGGAACGCGCAGGTCGCAGCGGGTCAGTGGCTGTCCGGCCAGTGCGTCGTGGAGGCGCTGGGCCGTGCGCCGGACCGTGTCACCTTCGGGCATGGCAGCCATCATGCCGGGGCGGGGGGATCAGGGGGCGGATCTCCGGGGCGCAGGGCGGCGCATCCGTTCCGGGCTTCCGGGCGGGGTCAGGGAACCCGGGGCGCGGGGCGGCGCGGCGGCCGACTGTGGCGCCGGGGCCGGTGGCCGCGTCCCGTCAGCCGCGCAGCCGCAGCCCCCGCGGGGTGGGGTGGAAACCGGCGGCCTCCAGGACCGGGGCGAAGGGGGAGGTGAGGGCCGCGGCGCCGTTGATGCGTTCGGTGGTGATGGTGCCGAGGGCGCCCGCGCGGGCGGCGTCCGTGAGCGCGGCGACGGCGGAGTGGAGGCGGGCGTCGGCGGGGTGGCCCGCCGGGTCGTCGGTGAGCGGCCAGAGCAGCAGGGTCTTGCCGCCGCGCTCCATGTAGAGCGCCAGCTCACCGTCGGTCAGGACGACGACGGAGCCCGCCTTGCGGCCGGGTTTGTGCGTCGAGCCCGCGGGCGGATCGGGCCAGGGCAGGGCGGCACCGTAGGCGTTGGCCGGGTCGGCGGCGGCCAGGACGACGGCGCGCCGCGGACCGCCGCGCGCGGCCTCGGCCGCACCGCCGTCCGGCAGGGCGTCGGCGGTGCGGTCCCGCTGGGTGCTGACGGCTCGCAGCCGGTCGACGGCGCCGTCCATCGCGAACTGGGCGGCACCCAGCCCCTCGACGACATAGCCGCGGCGCGCCTGGCCGGACTCCTCGAACGCGGCCAGCACCCGGTACGCGGCCGAGAACCCGCCCGCGACCCCCTCGGCGGCGACCGCGCCGCGGGTGACGATGCCGTGCCGGTCCAGGAGCGTGCGGGCCAGGGCGTGGGCGCGGTGGGTGGCGTCCGGTTCGACGGCGGGCAGCAGGGACCAGCGGCCGCCGACCGTCGGCGGGCCGGAGCGGGACGCCGTGGGGCGGCCCGTACGGCCGGTGGCGGCGGTCAGTGAGCCGTACCGGCCGCGGGGCACCGCCCGCCGGGCGCGGTGGGCGGTCGAACCGGCCGTACGGCCCGAGCCGAGGAGGGCGCGCAGCGGGGCGAGGGTGTCGTTGGTGAGCCGTCCCGACCAGGCCAGCTCCCAGAGGGCGTCGGCCAGTTGCGGGTCGGTGGCATCGGGATGGGTGGTGGCGTGGATCCGGTCGGCGAGCTGGCGGAAGAACAGGCCGTAGCCGGGGGCGAGGGCGGTCAGCACGGACTCGTGCAGCGCGGACAGTTCGAGCGGGAGCGGCGGCTGGAGCAGGAGGGGCGCGGAGTCGGCGAGATGGAGGGAGAGCCAGCCGTCCTTGCCGGGCAGCGAGCCGGCGCCGGCCCACAACACCTCACCGGTGGCGGTGAGTTCGTCCAGGAGGGCGGGGGTGTAGTCGCCGACCCGGGAGGGCAGTACGAGCTTCTCCAGGGCCGACGCGGGGACCGGCGCGCCCTGGAGCTGCTCGATGGCACGGACCAGGCCGTCGACGCCGTGCAGGCCGTGCGAGGTGCCGCGCGGCGCCCGGCCCCCGGTGCCCGGCGCGGGCGGCGGCGGGCCGACATGCTGCCACTGGGGGAGAAAGGCGGCGAGCGCGGCGGGCGGCACCGGCTCCAGCTCCTCGCGCAGCGCGGCGAGCGAGCGGCGCCGCAGCCTGCGCAGCACCTGGGCGTCGCACCACTCCTGGCCCGTCCCGGCGGGGTGGAATTCGCCCTGGACGACGCGGCCGGCGGCGGCGAGGCGGTGCAGGGCGCCGTCCGTGACGGCCGTGCCCAGACCGAAGCGGGCGGCCGCCCGCTCGGAGGTGAACGGGCCGTGGGTGCGGGCGAACCGGGAGAGCAGATCGCCCAGCGGGTCCTTGACCGGCTCGGTGAAGGACTCCGGGACGCCGACCGGCAGGGCCGTGCCCAGGGCGTCGCGCAGCCGCCCGGCGTCCTCGACGGCCGCCCAGTGGTCGGCGCCGGCGATCCGCACCGTGATGGCGCGGCGGGCGGCGGCCAGCTCCCGGGGCCAGGCCGGCTCCGCGCCCCGCTCGGCCAGCTCGGCATCGGTCAGCGGGCCGAGCAGCCGCAGCAGGTCGGCGACGCCCTCGGCGTCCTTGGCGCGGCGGTCGTCCGTACGCCACTGGAGCTCGCGCTCCAGCTCGGCCAGGACGCCGGCGTCCAGCAGCTCGCGCAGCTCGGCCTGGCCCAGCAGTTCGGCGAGCAGCCGGGAATCCAGCGAGAGGGCGGCGGCGCGGCGCTCGGCGAGGGGGGAGTCGCCCTCGTACAGGAACTGGGCGACATAGCCGAAGAGCAGGGAACGGGCGAACGGGGACGGCTCGGGGGTGGTGACCTCCACGAGCCGGACCCGGCGGGCCTCGATGTCGCCCATCAGCTCCGTCAGGCCCGGTACGTCGAAGACGTCCTGGAGGCATTCGCGGACGGCTTCCAGCACGATGGGGAAGGACCCGTACTCGCTCGCCACCTGGAGCAGCTGGGCCGCGCGCTGGCGCTGCTGCCAGAGCGGGGTGCGTTTGCCGGGGCTGCGGCGCGGCAGCAGCAGGGCGCGGGCGGCGCATTCGCGGAAGCGGGAGGCGAACAGCGCGGAGCCGCCGACCTGGTCCGTGACGAGCTGGTCGATCTCGCCGTGGTCGAAGGCGACATCGGCGGCGCCCACCGGGGACTGCTCCGGGTCGTACTCCGTGCCCGCGGCGGCCGGACCGAAACCGCCGTCGAGGAGGTCGAGGCCCATCAGGTCGGCGTCGGGCAGCCGCAGCACGATGCCGTCGTCGGCGTGCATCACCTGGGCGTCCATGCCGTAGCGCTCGGCGAGCCGGGCGCCCAGGGCGAGCGCCCACGGGGCGTGGACCTGCGCGCCGAACGGGGAGTGGATGACGACCCGCCAGTCGCCGAGCTCGTCACGGAACCGCTCGACGACGATCGTGCGGTCGTCCGGGACGTGCCCGCACGCCTGCCGCTGCTCGGCGAGATAGCCGAGGACGTTGTCGGCCGCCCACTCGTCGAGGCCGGCGGCGGAGAGCCGGGCGCGGGCGTCCGGCGGGGCGAGCGAGCCGATCTCCCGGAGGAACGCGCCGAGCGCACGGCCCAGTTCGAGGGGGCGGCCCAGCTGGTCGCCCTTCCAGAACGGCAGCCGGCCGGGGACTCCGGGAGCGGGGGTCACCAGAACCCGGTCGCGGGTGATGTCCTCGATGCGCCAGGACGTCGTGCCGAGCGTGAAGACATCGCCGACGCGGGATTCGTAGACCATCTCCTCGTCCAGCTCGCCGACCCGGCGGCCGCCGCCCTTGCCGGTGTCGCCGCCCGCCAGGAAGACACCGAACAGGCCGCGGTCGGGGATCGTGCCCCCGGAGGTGACGGCCAGCCGCTGGGCGCCGGGGCGGCCCGTGACGGTCCCCGCGACGCGGTCCCATACGAGGCGCGGCCGCAGCTCCGCGAAGGCGTCGGACGGATAGCGGCCGGCCAGCATGTCCAGCACCGCCGTGAACGCCGACTCGGGGAGCGCGGCGAACGGCGCGGCCCGGCGCACGACGGCCAGCAGCTCCTCGACGTCCCAGGTGTCCAGCGCGGTCATCGCGACGATCTGCTGGGCGAGCACGTCCAGCGGATTGGCGGGCACCCGCAGCGCCTCGATGGCACCGGCGCGCATCCGCTCGGTGACCACGGCGGCCTGGACCAGATCGCCGCGGTACTTGGGGAAGACGATGCCCGTCGACACCGCGCCGACCTGATGGCCCGCCCGGCCCACCCGCTGGAGGCCGGAGGCGACCGATGGCGGCGACTCGACCTGGACGACCAGATCGACCGCGCCCATGTCGATGCCCAGCTCCAGGCTGGAGGTGGCGACCACGGCGGGCAGCCGGCCCGCCTTCAAGTCCTCCTCCACCTGGGCGCGCTGCTCCTTGGAGACCGAACCGTGGTGGGCGCGGGCCAGTACCGGGGGCGCGCCCTTGGCGGCACCGGACTCGGCCATGATCTCCGCGGGGGAGTGCGCCTCCGGCAGCGTCTCTCCGGTGGCGCGCTCGTAGGCGATCTCGTTGAGGCGGTTGCACAGCCGCTCCGCCAGGCGGCGGGAGTTGGCGAAGACGATGGTGGAGCGGTGGGCCTGGACGAGATCGGCGATCTTCTCCTCCACATGCGGCCAGATGGACGGCCGCTCGCCGGCGTCGCCCTCCTGGACGGGCGAACCGCCCAGCTCGCCCAGGTCCGCCACGGGGACGACCACCGACAGGTCGAAGCGCTTGCCGGACGGCGGCTGGACGATCTCCACCCGGCGCCGCGGCGACAGATAGCGGGCCACCTCCTCGACCGGGCGCACCGTCGCCGACAGGCCGATCCGGCGGGCCGGGCGGTCCAGCAACTCGTCCAGCCGCTCCAGGGAGAGCGCCAGATGCGCACCGCGCTTGGTGCCGGCGACCGCGTGCACCTCGTCCAGGATGACCGTCTCCACGCCGGCCAGCGCCTCCCGGGCCGAGGACGTCAGCATCAGGAAGAGCGATTCGGGGGTCGTGATGAGGATGTCCGGCGGGCGGTTGGCGATCGACCGGCGCTCGGCGGGCGGGGTGTCGCCGGAGCGGATGCCCACCGTGATGTCCGGTTCGGGCAGCCCCAGCCGGACCGACTCCTGGCGGATACCCGTCAGCGGACTGCGCAGATTGCGCTCGACATCGACGGCGAGGGCCTTCAGGGGCGAGACGTACAGCACCCGGCAGCGCTTTTTCGGCTCGGCGGGCGGGGGCGTGGAGGCCAGGGCGTCCAGCGAGGCGAGGAAGGCGGCGAGGGTCTTGCCGGAACCGGTCGGCGCCACCACGAGGACGTCCGAGCCCTCGCCGATCGCCCGCCAGGCGCCCTCCTGCGCGCCGGTGGGCGCGCTGAACGCCCCGGCGAACCAGCCGCGGGTCGCGGGGGAGAAGGAGTCGAGCGCTGCCTTGGCCATGTCCCCCATCGTGCACCGGACCACTGACAATGCGACGCGCTGGCGGTCGCGCGACACTGCTCGGCACGCCTTTTCCCAGGTCGGAGGGGTGTGCGGAGTCCGGCGGGCCGCCCGGGTCCGGGCCGTTCCCGGTCCCGGGACGCCCACGGTGCGGACGGGCGGGCCGCCGAGGCCGGTGACGCCCTCACCGCGGACAGCCTGCTGCGGATCTCCGTCGCCCGGCTGCCGTGCCGCTACGGAGGCCCGCTGCCGGTCCGCCCGCCCCGTACGGCGGGCGCCGCCACCGCCGCCCGCGCCAAGGCCGTCCTGGAGGAGCGGACGGCCCGCCCGCCCTCGCCGGCGAAGCCGGCGCAGGAGCTCGGGACCGGCCCGGGGGCGCAAGAACGTACAAGACCGCCGAGGGCGCCGCCTCCTAAGGTCCCGGGCGGCCGCCGGACCGCTCGCCGCCCACTGGGCCATCGACGAGACCTCGGCCGTCACCCTGGCCCAGCCCGGCGCGGCCTCTCGGCGCCCACCGGTGTACTGGAGCGCCCGCTCGCCGAACGGTTGGCCGCGCTGCTCCCGGTGGCCCTGCCGGCCGCGCTCACCGCCCAGCAGACCGTCAGCGACGGCCGGTACCCGCTGCTCGACGCGAAGGCCGCGGGCCTGGCGGCCGCGGCCGTCGCGCTCGTCCTGCGGGCGCCGTTCCTCCTGGTCGTCGGCCGCGGTGATCGTCACCGCCGGGGTGCGGGCCCTGAGCGGGTGACGGCGGCAGGCCGCCGGGGAACGGCCCGCCCGCCGGGTCAGCCGATGGGGCGCCCGTACGCGCGCAGGGTCAGCAGCGCGTCGAGCGTCACCATCGGGCGGCACTCCAGCTCCGTCCCCGGGGCCCACGCCCGCCAGTTGACGGGCCAGCCGCCGTCCTCCTGCTGGAGCGATGCGAGATGGTCCAGCGACCGGTCCAGTTCCGCGTCGGTGAACCAGCTGCGGGCCAGCGAGCCGGGTGCGGCCGCGAAGTCGTACGCGAAGTGGTGCTCCCCGGGGGCGTACCCCTGCGCCACCGGGACCTCCGCCGCCCGCTCCGGCTCCAGCAGTACCAGGCCCTGGTCCCGGACGAGCCGGCCCAGGCGATGCGCCGCGGCGGCCGCCCGCGGGCGGTCCGGGGCGCCGTCCAGGAAGGCCACCGCCGCCTCGGCCTCGTACGGATGGGTCTGCGCCAGCGACTCCACGGCCGCCCAGCAGAAGTCCGTGGCCCGGAAGAGCCAGGCGTTCCACACCTCGTTGCGGTGCAGCACACCCACCACCGGGCCGGTGGCCAGGAGGGCGCTTGGCGGATCGTCGACCACCGGGATCCAGGGCGCGGCCGGATACCCGCGCTGTGAGGGGTGCAGCGCGGGCAGCGCGCCTTCCGGGGTCGAGATCCTCGTCAGATAGCGGCAGATCCGCTCCACCTGGCGGCCGTCACAGCGCCCGATACGGTCCAGCACCCGCAGTGCGTGCGCGGTGTGCAGCGGCTGGCTGACCGGGCCGCGCAGATCGGGCTCCAGAGCGTGGCCGTAGCCGTTGTCGTCGTTGCGGTACGCGGCGAGCGCGGTCTCGACCGCGTCCGCCGTGCCGCCGAGGAAGTGGTGCTCGAAGAGCCGCTGTTCGAGCACCCGGGCAGTCAGCCAGACGAAGCGCTCGGCGCGCGCCAGAGGGGTCGGTGGGGGACTTGCGATTTCGGCCATGGCCCGACCGTAGGGGCGAAATCCCCCCGGCGGCCCGAAGGTGGACGGCTGCCCTCCCAGGGCGGGAACCGGAGGCATGCGGTTGACGGCCGTCCGGCGGCGGATCCTCCGCCCGTCTGCCGGGAAACTCGTCAATTCGCGCTATGACCTGCACTGTTGTGCGGAGTCCGGAACCTGAGGAAGAGCACCCGGCCCACGCGGGCGGCGTCCCCCGCGCCGTGCGTGCCCCTCAACCACCGTGGCGTCGCCGCCGTCGGCCGTGTGAGGACGCCTCCCGGGCGGCGGCGGAGGTGACACGGGCAGCCGTGGGGCGCCCGCCGATGGCCGGCGGACGCCCCTGGTGCGAGGTTCAGCGGTTCGCGTGCCTCACTTCCGCACCGCGTGCCTCAACTTCGGCTTGCCGGGGTGCTTGCCGTGGCAGGGCTTGCCGCAGTGCTTGCCGTGGCAGGGCTTGCAGTCCTTGCCATGACAGGGTTTGTTGCACTCCTTGCCGTGACAAGGCTTGCACTCCTTGCCGTGGCACGGCTTGTTGCACTCGTCGCCGTGACAGGGCTTCTTCTGCACCTGGATGGTGGCGCGGGCGGGTTCCGAGCGGACGGTGCCGTTGTCGGCGGTCGCTACGGCGATGTTGGTGACGCTGCCACGTTGGGCGTCGGCTTGGGTGATGGTGTAGGTACCGGTGCAGGTGGTGGTTGCTCCGGGGGCGAGTGTGGTGGCCTCGCAGGTGATGTTGGTGACGTGGTCGTCGGTGATGTGGATGTCTGTGAGTTGTTGGTTGCCGGTGTTGGTGACGGTGTAGGTGTAGGTGACGTGGTCTCCGATGTTGTAGGGGTGGGTGTTGTTGACGGTTTTGTGGAGTTGGAGGGCGGGTTGGGGGGTGGGGGTGGTGGTGATGTCTACGCGTGCGGTGTCGGGTGGGGATTCGATGGGGGTGCCGTCGGATTGGCCGTGTGCGACGGCGATGTTGGTGACGTTGCCGTGTTGGGCGTCGGCTTCGGTGACGGTGTAGGTACCGGTGCAGGTCGTGGTCGCTCCGGGGGCCAGCGTGGTGGCCTCACAGGTGACGTCGGTGGCGCGGTCGTCGGTGACGGCGATGCCGGTGAGTTCCTGGTCCCCGGTGTTGGTGACCCGGTAGGTGTAGGTCACCTGATCTCCCACCTGATAGGGGTGCGAGTTGTCGACGCTCTTCTCCAGGCCCAGCGAGAGTTCGGAGGCGACCGCGAGCGTCACGCGCTCCGGCGGTGACTCCACCGGGGTGCCGTCGGACTCTCCGCGCGCGATGGCGGTGTTGGTCACCGAACCGGCCCGGCCGTCCGCCGCGGTGACCGTGTACGAACCCGTACAGGTGGTGCTGTCGCCGCTCTCCCCGGCCGGGGCCAGGGTGGTGGACGCGCAGGTGATCCCGTTGACATGGTCGTCGGTGACGGTGAGCCCCGTCAGCTCCTGCGGGCCGGTGTTGGTGACGGTGTAGGTGTACTTGATCTGGTCACCCACGCGGTATTCCCGGGTCTCGTCGGCCGACTTCACCAGCCGCACGCCCGGCCCCCGCTGGACCGGCAGGGTCACGTCATCGGGTGGCGATGTCACCTCCGTACCGTCGGACTCTCCGCGCGCGACGGCGGTGTTGGTCACCGAACCGGCCTGGCCGTCCGCGTCGGTGACGGTGTACGTCCCCGTGCACGTCATGCTCTCGCCGCTGGCCAGGGTGGTCTTCGGGCAGCTGATGTCCGTGACGTGGTCGTCCGTCACGGTCACGCCGGTGAGGGTGGTGTTTCCGCTGTTGGTGACCACGTACTGGTAGGGCACCTGACGGCCCGGCGTCAGCGGCAGGGGCACCGGGGGATTCTCGGGAACCTGCTTGACCAGGTTCAGCTGCGGCAGCGCGGCGGCCGGGTGCACCGAGACGTTCCGGATGAGGTGGACGTCCGTGAAGGCACCGGTCGACGCGGCGAAACCGAACTTGTACGTGCTCGGCACCGGCTGCGGGGCCGGGGTGGACAGGACCTGCCGGGTGCCGTTGCCGTCGTGGAAATCGATCGAGACCGTGATCACCGGATCGGGAGCCGGTGAGACCTCCACCGTGACGGTGCGCCGTGAGGGCTCCAGCAGCGTCTCGGCCTCCGCGGGGGTGACGCCCGCGGGCAGCGAGGTGGTCGGCCCGTGCAGCAGCCCCGGCAAGGTGGAGGGCCAGGGGCCGCTCGTGGAGAAGTTGCTGGTGGTCGCGGTCAGGAAGCAGTAGCCCTCGGTGCCGTCGCCGGGTCCGCGCAGCGTCACCATGTTCTCGCCCGGTGCGGGGATGCGGAACGCGGTGCCGGCCGGGGAACGGGTCGGGCAGCCGTTGCCCCGGTGCTCCCAGTCGCCGAAGTAGTTGCCCAGGACGTCGAGCCCCACACCGAGATAGCCGTGGTTGACGCCGGGCAGAAACGGCTCGGCCGGGTTGTCGTCGGGCAGTTTCTGCGCGTAGCCGAGACTGCCGCCGAAGGCGCCCGGGGCGGTCAGGGAGGAGGCTCCGTCGATGAGGAAGAAGGAGATGCCGTCGGCCGGGGGAGCGGTGGTGCCGCCGTACTGCCACTGGTCGAAGGTGGTGACCAGGCCCTGGTTGGCGGGCAGGGCGTGGTTGTAGAGCACCGCGGCGGACTGGTCGTTGGCGGCACTGGTCAGCCGCAGATAGCCGTGCGGCGCGGCGTCGTTCGGGGGTACGGGGCCGGTCGCACCCGCCGGGCAGCCGGTGAGCGGATGGGTGCCCGGTCCGGGTGCGGACCCCTGGGGCGCCCCGGTCAGACACGCGGGCCCGAAGCCCTCGAACTCCGGCAGCGCCGTGGCCCCGGTGAACGTCTCGTTCACCAGCGGCACGCCCGCGGGCTGCGCCTGAGCGGTGACCGGCAGGCCGAGGGCCGCGGCCACCACGCTGAGCACACCCAGCCCGGCCACGGCCCAACTGCGTACCCGGCGGGCCCCGCCGCGGCCGCCATATGCGGTATGTCTGAGTTTCGCCGTCATGGGGCGAACGTATGAAGCGTTCCTCGGCGGTCAGCGCCAACACGCACCTCTGCCGACCGCATCCACGCCGATGGTGGTACCGCGTACGACCACGGCGGGTCGGCGGAGTGCGACGGCTGGGGGAGAGGCCAGGGGGAGGGACTCGTGTGGCGGATGCGCTACGAGACCGTTGGGCGGGCGGCGGAGACGCCCGGTGCCCGCAACGAGGGCGTGGACCTGTCGGGGCGAGCCCCGTAAACCGGCGGAAGCGCGCGGCCCCGTACGGCACCCGGTACGGCGACGGCCCCGGTACCCGGGCGGGCAGCCGGGGTACCGGGGCCGTCGCGCGCACGTCCCGTCGTCGTGCGTCGCCGTCTCACGGGACGAGGCGCGGCGTCACCAGGTGGGTCGCGGCGTCACGAACCCTGGTGCGGTGTCACGGGGTGGTCAGGGCGGTGAGGGTGGCGTCCAGGTCGGTGGCGAGGGGCCGGTTGTGGGGGAGTATGGCCAGCAGTCGGGCCATGCCGCAGGTGTCGGTGAGTGCCGAGAAGACCAGACCGCCGGCGACACCGGCGGACAGCCAGCGGGCCGGGCGCCACCGCAGTCCGGCGGCCAGCCCGGTCAGGACGAGGGATCCGGCGGCGAACCGGACCTGGCGCTCCATGGCCCAGGCCGCGCGGTCGCGCGGGGGGTGGTGCAGGTCGTGGCCGAGCCGGGTCCACTCGGCGGTGCCGCCGGTGAGGGAGGCGACGGTGATGCCGTGCCCGGCGAGTCGCTCGCAGGCCGTCGCGGAGCGGTTGCCGGAGGCGCACACCACGAGGAGGACCCCGCGATCGGCCGCGGTCCTCAGGGCGGGCAGTGCCCGGTCGAGGTGGTCCAGGGGGATGTTGTGGGCGCCGGGCAGGTGGCCGGAGGCGTATTCGCCGGGGGTGCGTACGTCGATGACGGTCAGCTCGGCGAGCCGGGCGCGGGCCTGCTCCGGGGTGAGGGCGGTGGTGGCGTTCATGGTGCGGATTTTCCTTTTCTGTGCTGGGTATGATACCCGCGGGGGTATACGGAACGGAGAGTGGTTGTGGAACTGGCGATGGCGGCCGAGGAACTGAAGACGGTGGTCAACCGGCTGCGCCGGGCGCAGGGCCAGATCGCCGGAGTGATCAAGATGATCGAGGAGGGCCGGGACTGCGAGGAGGTGGTCACGCAGCTCGCCGCCGCCTCGAAGGCGCTGGACAGAGCGGGCTTCGCGATCATCGCCACCGGTCTGGAGCACTGCCTGACCGACTCGGACATCGCCGCCGGGGGCGACCGGGAGCGGATCCGCGCCCGTCTGGAGAAGCTCTTCCTCTCCCTGGCCTGAGCGGGTCGGGCCGGCCCGGATCGCCCCGGGCCGGTCATACCAGGGCATCGATGAGCATGAAGGCGGCCACCGCCAGCAGCACCGCCGCGAAAGCGCGTTGCAGCAGGGGGCCGGCGACCTTGGCGGCCAGGCGTTTGCCGTCCCAGGCGCCCAGTACCGCGGCCGCGGTGAACGGTGCGATCACCGCCCAGTCGAGTCCGTCCGCGGTGGCTCCGCGGGTGGCCAGAGAGGCCAGCGAGTTCGCCGAGATGACCAGCAGGCTGGTGCCGATCGCGGCCCGCATCTCGAACCGCACCACCGTGACCAGCGCCGGGACGGCGAGGAAGCCCCCACCCACACCGAGCAGCCCGGTCAGCGCCCCCAGCCCCGCACCCGCCGCGGCGGCCCCGGACGGCCGTACCGCGGCCCCGCCCCTGGCCGCCGTCGCGCGGGCGGGGCGCAGCATCTTGACGGCCGCGAGCGCGGCGACGACGGCGAAGGCGGTGGTCAGTACCGGCTGCGGCAGACGGGCCGCGGCGGCGCCGGCCGCCGCGGCCGGCAGGAGTCCGGCCGCCGCGAACAGGGCGCCCGCTCGCCACCGCACGTTCCCGGCGCGGGCGTGGGTGTACAGGGCGGTGACGGAGGTGACGGTGACGATCAGGAGACCGGCGGTGGTGGCGGCGGCCGGGGTGAAGCCGAGCAGGTAGATCAGCGCGGGTACGGCCAGGAGGCTGCCGCCCCCGCCGAGGGCGCCGAGCGTCAGGCCGACCACGCCGCCGGCGACCAGGGACAGGATCAGCGCGGTCACGATATGACTCCGGTACTGCCATTCCGGCCGGTGACCGGCAGACCGTCACGGACCCGGGCGGCGATACTGCCCGCCACGTCGCGTGCCTCGCCGCCGCCGGCCAGTACCTTGACGGCCTCCGGGGATCGGTGACCGCCGCGGCGGATCGTCGCCATGGGCTTGCCGGGTGCGGTGGCCGGAAGGCCGGCTCCGGCCGTGAGGCGGCTCGGCGGCAGGTGCGGTGCGCCGGGCACGTACCCGGCCGGCCGCTCGTTTGCCGCACGGGCATCGAGCAGGACGGCCCGGCCGCCCGAGGTGTGCCGGTGGGCCTGTGCAGGGGTGTGGCGGCCGGCGCCGCGACGGCAGAACATGAGGGATCGCTCCGGATGGGGGGTGTGCGGGGAGGCGCTCAGCGAGCGCTGCCGACTTGGGTGAGGGGGAGCCCGGCGCGGTCGGCGGCGTCGAAACCGTCGTCGACGGCGACCACCGTCCGGCCGGCGGCGTCCAGCAAGGAGGCGGCGATCGCCGCGCGCATGCCTCCCGCACAGTGCACCCACACCACCCCGGGCGGCACCTCGCCGAGGCGGCCGCGGAGCTCGTGGACGGGGAGGTGCACGGAGCCGTCGATGAAGCCTCCGGCGCGCTCGGAGTCGCGGCGCACGTCCAGTACCACCATCCGCTCCCCGCGGGTACGGGCCGCGGCCAGGTCGGCGAAGGTGGCGCGCGGGAAGGAGCTCAAGCGCTCGCCCTCGCGGATCCAGCTGTACGGGTCGCCGGTGGCGGCGGCGCTCGGGCGGTCGATGCCCACCCGGACCAGTTCCCGCTGCGCGTCGGCGACCTGCTCTCCGGTGTCGGCGAGCAGCGTGACGGGCTTGCCCCACGGGATCAGCCAGGCCAGATAGGTGGCGAGCTGTCCCGCACCCTCGAAGTTCAACGAGCCGGCCACATGCCCCTTGGCGAAGGCGACCCTGTTGCGCAGGTCCACCACCCACTCCCCGGCCGCCAGCCGCGCGGCGATCTCCGCGGCGTCGGCCCGACGCGGCGGGGTGAGGTCCACCGGGGCGGGGCCCGCGGCGTTGGCCGGACCCATGTGCGCGTAGTAGGCGGGTATGTCCTCCAGGCCGGCGAGCAGCCCGGCGACGAAACTGTCCACGTCCTTGGTCAGCGCGTCATTGTGCTCGCGCTCCGCGCCGATCGTGGTCGTGGCGCCCCCGGCCTGCGCCGAGGAGCAGAAGCTGCCGAACCCGTGCGTGGGCAGGACCGGCACCTCGTCATCGAGTTCATCCGCCAGGCGGCGGGCCGAGGCGTGCTGGGCACGGGCCAGCTGTTCGGTCAGCCGCGGCTCGACCAGGTCCGGCCGCCCCACGGTGCCGATCAGCAGCGACCCGCCGGTGAACACCGCGACCCCTCGGCCGTCCTGCTCCAGGACGTAGGACGTGTGGTGGGGGGTGTGGCCGGGGGTGGCGATCGCCCGCAGCACCAGACCCTCGTCCACCGGGACGGCGTCACCGTCCGCGACCGGGGTCCTGGCGAAGGCGACCGAAGCACCGGCCGGCACCAGATAGCGGGCACCGCTCACACGCGCCAACTCCAGCCCTCCGGTGACGTAGTCGTTGTGCAGGTGGGTCTCGGCCACGTAGGCGATACGCACCCCGCGCCGGGCAGCGGCCGCGATGACCTGGTCGATGTCCCGCGGCGGATCCACCACCACCGCGACACCGGCCCCGCCGGCCAGATAGCTGCGGTTGCCCAGCCCCTCGAATTCCAGGGTGTCGACGAAGAACACGGTGATGGCTCCTTTTGGATCGCTGTACCCCCGGGGGTATCTCTTGTTTACGTTAGCAGGTATACCCCTGGGGGTATTCCCCCTCCATCCGGGCGCGGGACCTCAGGACCTCGGGATCGAGGCCGTTGCCCCGGGGCCGGGGTGACCGGAGCCGAGATCGGGGCCTGCGCCTGGCGACCCCGCGCCAACGTGAGCCGCCTGCCCCTCGGCGTCTGCGGGCCCGCGGTCTCCGTGTGCGGTCTCGAGGGGCACAGCCGCGCCAGATCCGGGACGCAGCCGAATACGCGACCCCTCGGCGCCGGCTGCTACGGGGTGCGGGACTGGCGGCAGAAGGGACGTCCGGCGCGAGTGGGAAGTGGCCGCAGGACATGAGCCCCGAGGGCGAGGCGGCGGCGAAACGGATCGCGGGTGCGGTGGGGCCAGGACCGGAGCGACTGCGCAAGCAGGGCAGGATCAGCCCTGATGAGGTGCGCCCGCTTGTCGAACAGGCCGCCGGCGGCCGCCGGGTAGAGGCCGGGATCCGGCTGGTCGGAGCGGCGAACTAGAAGACCGACGGTATGGATTACGGAATCTGGGTGGGCAGGACAGGAAACGCCGCCCGGTGACGCGCATGTCCATATCCGGTCAGCTCCCGGGCACACGGCGGGACATGACGCCCAGTTCGCCTCAGTACGCTGGTGCGTCGAATCGAAGGAGCACTGCGCATGAGCTTCCGCCTGAAGGCGATCAACCGCGACGAGCATCTGGCCTTCGTTGCGGCTCGGCCCTCCGCAAGTCACATGCAGGTTCCCTCGTGGGGTGATGTGAAGCCGGACTGGCGGGCGGAGAGCCTGGGCTGGTTCGACGACAACGACCGCCTCGTCGGCGTGGGGCTGGTGCTGTTCCGGCCGTTGCCGAAGCTCAAGCGATACCTGGCCTATCTGCCCGAGGGGCCGCTCATCGACTGGTCCGCCCCGGATCTGGAACGGTGGCTGGAGCCGATGCTCTCCCACCTGAAGGCCCAGGGCGCCTTCTCGGTGAAGATGGGCCCGCCGGTCGTTGCCCGGCGCTGGGACGCGGAGGCGGTCAAAACCGCGATCGCCGACCCGCGGACACGGCGACTGCGTGATGCCGAGGCCACCGCGCGCGAACCGGGGGCCTTCGACATCGCCGACCGGCTACGCCGGATGGGCTGGCAGCAGACCGAGCCCGGCGGCGAGGACGGGTTCGCCGCCGGGCAGCCACGCTATGTGTTCCAAGTCCCCTTTGCCGGAAAGACGCTGGCGGAAGTCCGGCAAGACTTCAACCAGCAGTGGCGGCGCAACATCAAGAAGGCAGAGAAGGCGGGCGTCAAGGTGGTGCAGGGCGGCTATGAGGACCTGCCCGCCTTCCACGAGATCTATGTCGAGACTGCCCAGCGGGACCAGTTCGTGCCACGCCCGCTGACTTACTTCCAACGCATGTGGACCGCTCTGACGGCCGAAGACCCGGACCGCATGCGGCTCTACCTCGCCCACCACGAAGGTGAGGTCCTCGCGGCGGCGACGATGCTGACCGTCGGCGAGCACGTCTGGTACTCCTACGGAGCGTCCACCAGCCGCAAGCGCGAAGTCCAGCCCAACAACGCCATCCAGTGGCGCATGATGTCCGACGCCCACGAACTCGGCGCGAGCGTTTACGACCTGCGCGGCATCACCGACACCCTGGACGAGAGCAACCATCTGCTGGGCCTGCTCCGTTTCAAGGTCGGCACCGGCGGCCAGGCCCTCGAATACCTCGGCGAATGGGACTTCCCGCTCAACAAGCTCCTGCACAAGGCCCTCGGCCTCTACATGTCCCGCCGCTGAATTCGAGACCGCTATGTCCCGCGGCTCTTCGCAGCCCCCGGAATGGAGCCGGGTCTTCCAGTGCCATACCTGTCGGGGACGTAGCCCGAGCGGCCCCGGGACTGCCAAGTTGCCGGCGCCCCGTCCGACAGGGTTCGTCGCCCGGTTCGACGATCCGGCCCGCGCCGTCGACGGGGCCTTCGACATCCGCGAAGGCGGCTGGCAGGGGCGTTGACGGGGAGGGTGCCGAGACGGTCGGCTGCTCCGCCGCGAAGCGTCCGGTATCGGCACGAGGCGTGGTGGGCAACTGCGCGCCGAGCCCGCCGTCCACGGGCCCCGGGCTCCCACCGACAAGCAGGCGAGAGCCCGGGGCCTAGCCTGGCGCGGTGATGACAACCTCGTCGATCCTCGGGCAGTTCGATCTCTGCGCGGACAAGACGCAGTTCCCTGATCTGGACAACGGCTACTACTACCCGGTCGATGTGCGGATCCGCCTGTTCGGCGACGCCACGCGCTGGGCCATGGTCGCCGAACTGCTGGGCTACGGTCCGCGCGCCGGCAACCTCGTCGACTTCATGTACTGCTTCGGCAACTGCCTGACGCGCGGCGAGCCCGGGTTCGGGGGCTCCCTGGACCGGGTGGACAACATGGCGGAGATCGATCCCGACGGCGCCGAGGTCTATGCGGGAGGCGTTCCGGTGGTCGTCCGCGGGACCGCGCTGACGGTCGGTGCCGGCGCGGCCGCAGGCACCCCGCTCCAGGACTTGTTCCGGCTGCTGGCCCCGGCGAGCAGGGGGCTGCTGCTGGCCGACGAGGAGGAGCTGCGGGCCGGTATCCCCTTGGACCTGCCGGAACTGCTGCGGCTTGACGAGTGGAACCAGCCGGAGGAGTTCTGGGACGTCAGACCCAGCGAGCACGAAACCTTCCGGATGATCGCCGAGGTGCTGGAATCCGGGGACCCGACCCGGTACCGGCCGACGTTCCCGGCGAACACCCACTGGTCCCACTGGCCGGACGCCGGAACTCTGTAGCGGCTGCCTGGCCGCTGCCGGGGCACCCGCGCTACCGGTCCCGCGCGCTCGCGACGCCGGCACCGATGTGCGGGATCACTGACCGGCCACTCCTGCGGGAACCGATCGTCTGCCTTGCCCGTTGGCCGGGGCACACCGATCCGGATTCGTTCCGCGTACGTGCCCACCTGCCCGCATACCGGCACTTCGTGGCCGATGCGGACGTGCGTGGTCGCGCCGTCATGGATGCTTGGTTCCGTGGGGAGGGAACTTCCTGGACGCTCCCGGCTGGGGCCGGCGAGCGTAAGGGGAGGGAAACGTGCAGGTCAGAGTGGACATGGGGCAGAGAGCATGCGGTTGACGGTCTTCTGGCAGCGGATGGCGGATCACTTCGGTGCGGCGTACGCCGACTCCTTCGCGCGCGATCACGTGATGGCTGAACTCGGCGGCCGGACCGTCCACCAGGCGCTGGACGCGGGGTGGAGCGCCAAAGAGGTGTGGCGGGTGGTGTGCTCGTCGATGGATGTGCCGTACGACAAGCAGTGAGCAGTGAGCAGTGAGTGGGGCGGGGCGGGGCGGAGCTGGTGTGTCTTCCCGTCCTGCTTGTGGGCGGCTCAGGCCAGGGCGGCGGGCCGGCCGGTCACCGGCGGCGGCACGGGGCAGGCCAGGGACTGTCACACCCATGCGCGACACTTGGCCCGTGTCAGCGACAGATGAGATCACCAGCAACGATGCCCCACGACCCGAGGACCGGCCCGGTGCGCGGATGCCGCGCTGGCTGCCCCGTGCCATGGTGCTCGCGCTCGCCCTGGTGGCCTGTTTCCAGCTCGGCAGCTGGGCGTTCCACCAGCTGATCTCGCTGCTGCTGAATGTGCTGATCGCGTTCTTCCTCGCGCTGGCCGTCGAGCCCGCGGTGGACTGGATGGCGGCCCGGGGCATGCGGCGCGGGGTGGCCACCGGCGCGGTGTTCCTCGGCATCCTCGTCGCCACGGCCGGCTTCTTCGCGCTCCTGGGGTCCATGCTCGCCGGCCAGATAGCCACGATGGTCGAGGAGCTGCCGCAGTATCTGGACTCCGTCATCAGCTGGACGAACGGCACCTTCCACACCCACCTCTCGCGGGTCGAGGTGCAGAACAACCTGCTCAACTCCGACTGGTTGCAGAAGTACGTCCAAGACAGCGCCAACAACGTCCTGGCGGTCTCCGCGACGGTGCTCGGCAGTCTGTTCAATCTTCTGACGGTGGCGCTGTTCTCCTTCTACTTCGCCGCCGACGGCCCCCGGCTGCGCCGTGCCCTGTGCTCCGTACTCCCGCCGAGCCGCCAGACGGAGGTACTGCGCGCCTGGGAGATCGCGGTCGCCAAGACCGGCGGATATCTCTACTCCCGCGGGCTGATGGCGCTGATATCCGGGCTCGCGCACTATGTCCTGCTGGAGGTCCTGGGCGTGCCGTACGCCCCGGCGCTGGGCATGTGGGTGGGCCTGATCTCGCAGTTCATCCCGACCATCGGCACCTATCTCGCGGGCGCGCTGCCCATCCTCATCGCGTTCACCATCAACCCCTGGTACGCGGTGTGGGTGTTCGCGTTCGTGGTGATCTACCAGCAGTTCGAGAACTACCTCCTCCAGCCGCGGATCACGGCCAAGACGGTGGACATCCACCCGGCCGTCGCCTTCGGTTCGGTGATCGCAGGTACGGCCCTGATGGGCGCGGTCGGCGCGCTGATCGCCATCCCGGCGACCGCGACGTTGCAGGCGTTCCTGGGCGCGTACGTCAAGCGGTACGAGGTCACCGACGATCCGCGGGTACACGGCGGGAAGCGCCGCGGCGGGGGAGCCAGGGCCCTCGGACAGCTCCGGCGCACCCTGAGGGGCGAACGGGACGAACGGGGCGGGCAGGACCGGCGGGACGGTAGGGGAGAGCCGGACGGGCAGAGTGAGCCGGATCCGCAGGCGGCCTCGGGCGGTCGCTGATCCGGAGCCGGCGCCTCGCGCGCTGATTCCGGGTGCGCCGGTCCCGGCCGGTCGGCGCACCCCGCGGGTCCGTCGCCCTGCCCGGCATCGGACCGGCGGTTTCGGGATCCGGGGCGGTGGGGGGATAACCGCTCCGGATCAGTTCGCTCGGGCGGTACGGGGCGGGCGTCCCGGAACTCGTCGTGCGAGGTGCTGCGGCCACCGTGGCCACCAGCTATCGACGTGCCGTCCTCTTCGCGCCTTCGCGCCTTCGCGCCTTCGCGCCTTCGCGCCTTCGCGCCTTCGCGCCTTCGCGCCTTCGCGCCTTCGCGCCTTCGCGCCTTCGCGCCTTCACGTCTCCGCACCTCCGCACCTCCGCACCTCCGTGCCCAAGCGTCCGCGCCCAAGAGTCTTCGAGCTTCAGCCGTTCCGCACGTCCCGGTGTCTTCGGGCCCTCGTGCCGTCATACGGGGCGGGGGGACAGACCATGCCGGCGGTCGCCGAGTACGCGCGTGCTGACCTCCCGTTCCATCCCCGGGGAGAAGGGCCGGCGATGGGCGACGACGGCCCGGCGGGTTTCCTCGGCGAGCAGGTCGGCGTTGATCGCCTCGGCGGCGCGCATCCCCGCTGCGGCGGCGCCGATGACCGACTCGGTCGGCGCGGTGACGTTGCCGGCCACCCATACCCCGGGCACCGCGGTCGCCCCGGACGCGTCGGCGGCGACGCAGGTGCCGAGGGCGTGCCCGTCCATCTCCTGCTCGGCCGACTCAAGGCCCAGGCCGGTGAGGATGCCGGCGCGCGCGGTGAAGCGCGGGGCGACCACCAGAGCCCGGCAGGGCAGCGTCCGGCCATCGGCCAGGGTCACACCGGTGAACCGGTCGCCGGTCACCTCCAGGCCGGTCACCGTGCCGTCCAGTACGGCGATGCCCCGGGCGGCCAGCCGCTCGTACGCGTCGTCATCCGGCTTCGGCGCGGTGTGCAGGAGGAGCGTCACGTCCTCGCTCCACTGCCGCCACAGCAGCGCCTGCCGGACCGCCAGCGGTCCGGTGGCCAGGACGCCGATCGCCTGGTCGCGTACCTCCCAGCCGTGGCAGTACGGGCAGTGCAGGACCTCGCGTCCCCAGCGCTGGGCCACCCCGGGCACGTCGGGGAGTTCGTCGACCAGACCGGTGGTCACCAGCAGCCGGTCCGCCGCGATCGCGGATCCGTCGTCGAGTACGACGCGGAAGCCCCCGGCGGCCAGGCGCTCGGCCGCCAGGACCTCGCCCGCCACGATCTCGCCGCCGTAACCGGTCACTTCGGCACGGCCCGCGGCCAGCAGTTGCGAGGGTGACACACCGTCGCGCGCCAGGTACGTGTGGACATGGACCGCCGGAGCGTTGCGCGGCTGCCCGGCGTCGATCACCAGTACCGAGCGGCGCGCCCGTACCAGGGTCAGCGCCGCGCTCAGCCCCGCGGCGCCACCACCGACGACCACGACGTCATGGTGTCGTTCCCCACTCCGGTCCCGTTCCGCACCCGTCGGGTCAGCGGCCACTGTCTGTTCCTTTTGTTCGGTCATGCGCGGTACCTCCGTTCATGGGAGAGAGTCCGCCCATTCCTTGGAGGGTGACAAAGTTTCTTGCCGGAGTGGCAAAAGCGGAGCGGGTGGAAGATCCGGCGAGCGCGTCGGCCCTCGTGGACCCCGGTCGTGGACGCCGCGTCGGGGATGCGGCGCCGCCCGGCCGGCCCGACTGGACGCGATGGCCGGGGTGCGGCCGGCGGAGCCACCGCTCGTCCGGAGTCCAGTGGCGAGCACCCGACCTGTTCCGGTCGGTCCCGGTTCCTGTGTCCCGCGCCACTGAAGGCCGAACGCGCGCCATCGAACCTTGAGCGACACCGGAGTCTCGGCCGAGGCGCCGGCTGGACCGCGTGACCAGTGACGCGTCGGCGGGGGCCCATAGCCTTGCGCCGTGGGTGACTCCTGCCCGCTCTTGGTGATCTTCGGGGGCATTGCCGCAGTCCTTGCCGGTCTCGGCTGGCTGGCGTTCTGCGTTCGTCGCCGGGGGTGCGGTGGGGGCGACGGCCGCCGCGGCGCCGGCGTCTTGGGAGGAGGGGTACCGCGTGACCGCTCATGAGTCTCACGGGGAGATCAAGGCGCAGGCGGAGCGCCGGGCTCCCGTCCTGCTGCCGGATGGTCATTGGCGGCCGGGCGGGGGCGAAATGAGGCGGGTGGGTGAGTGGAACCCGGCGCCTTCTGCGTCGCGCCTCCGTCGAGGAGGTATGAGCCACCGGCGCCTGGTGCGCCGGTGGCGGCAGCGGAGCTGATCGGATCGACGGCGTCCGAGGCTCGATGGCGCGCGCTCAACGTTCACAGGCGCTCAACCTTCAGTGGCGGGGGACACCCCGCCCCGGCTGTGACGTGGTGCGCTTGACACCAAAATCGAACATCCATTCTTATTGGGGGTCCGGCCGGTGTTCTGGTGGCTTTCCACAGAGTTATCCACAGGTCGGAGGCGGGTCCGGGCGCATTGTCAGTGGCAGGCGTTAGCGTCGTGGACGTGAAGCGATCGACTCAAGCAAATCGGGTGGAACCCATGGCAGGCACTGACCGCGAGAAGGCGCTCGACGCCGCACTCGCACAGATTGAACGGCAATTCGGCAAGGGCGCCGTGATGCGCATGGGGGAGCGGCCGAACGAACCCATCGAGATCATCCCCACCGGGTCGACCGCGCTCGACGTCGCACTCGGCGTCGGCGGCATCCCCCGCGGCCGCGTCGTCGAGGTCTACGGCCCGGAGTCCTCCGGTAAGACGACCCTGACGCTGCACGCCGTGGCGAACGCGCAGAAGGCCGGCGGCGCCGTGGCCTTCATCGACGCCGAGCACGCGCTCGACCCCGAATACGCCAAGAAGCTCGGCGTGGACACCGACGCCCTGATCCTGTCCCAGCCGGACAACGGCGAGCAGGCGCTGGAGATCGTGGACATGCTGGTCCGCTCCGGCGCGCTCGACCTGATCGTCATCGACTCGGTCGCCGCGCTCGTGCCGCGGGCCGAGATCGAGGGTGAGATGGGCGACTCCCACGTCGGCCTCCAGGCCCGGCTGATGAGCCAGGCCCTGCGGAAGATCACCAGCGCGCTCAACCAGTCCAAGACCACCGCGATCTTCATCAACCAGCTCCGCGAGAAGATCGGCGTGATGTTCGGCTCGCCGGAGACCACGACGGGTGGCCGCGCGCTGAAGTTCTACGCCTCGGTGCGCCTCGACATCCGCCGCATCGAGACCCTCAAGGACGGCACGGAAGCGGTCGGTAACCGCACCCGCGTCAAGGTCGTCAAGAACAAGGTCGCGCCGCCCTTCAAGCAGGCCGAGTTCGACATCCTGTACGGCCAGGGCATCAGCCGCGAGGGCGGCCTGATCGACATGGGCGTGGAGCACGGCTTCATCCGCAAGTCCGGCGCTTGGTACACCTACGAGGGCGACCAGCTCGGCCAGGGCAAGGAGAACGCCCGCAACTTCCTCAAGGACAACCCCGACCTCGCCAATGAGGTCGAAAAGAAGATCAAGGAGAAGCTCGGCGTCGGCGTGCAGCCCCAGGAGCCGGCGGCGGAGCCGGGTCCGGACGCCGCAGGCGCGACGGGCGGCCAGACCGCGGCCGTCGCGGCACCGGCGGCCAAGGGCGCCAAGGGTTCCAAGGCCGCCGCGGCCAAGAGCTAGCCCGTCATGACACGGCGAACGGACTGGCCGGGCAGCGAATGCGACACCAGCAGCGCTGCGGGCGACCCCGAGAACCGTAACGGCCGGGAGGGCCGGGAGAGCAGCGGTGGTCCCGCCTCGTCGAGGGCCGAGCCGGGACCACCGCGTACGCCCGAGGAGCAGGCGCGGGCCATCTGCCTGCGCCTGCTCACCGGGAATCCGCGTACGCGCAAGCAACTCGGGGACGCCCTGCACCAGCGGGGCATCCCCGAGGAAGCAGCCGAGGAAGTGCTGTCCCGCTTCGAGGACGTCGGACTGATCGACGACGCGGCCTTCGCCGACGCCTGGGTGGAGTCCCGCCACCGCGGGCGCGGCCTGGCCCGCCGCGCGCTCGCCCGCGAACTGCGCACCAAGGGCGTGGACTCCGCGCTGATCGAGGTGGCCGTCGGCCGCCTCGACGCCGACCAGGAGGAGTCCACGGCCCGCGAACTGGTCGACCGCAAACTGCGCACGACCAGAGGGCTGGACCGCGAGAAACGCCTTCGCCGCCTGGCCGGGATGCTGGCCCGTAAGGGATACCCGGAGGGCCTCGCCCTGCGGGTCGTCCGCCGGGCCTTGGAAGAGGAGGGCGAGGACCCGGAGCTGTTGGAGCGGCATCTGCCCGACGACTGACGGACGCCCGGCTCGTGGGTGCTGGCGGACGCCCGTATCGCGGCTGTTGACGGGCGGCCTCCTGCGGATGGCCGAGGGGCGTCGGCCTCCAAGGGGCCGGCTTGAGGGGCGAGCCGAGTTTCTTGGTGGCGGTAACGGGGCTCTGGTGAACGGGAGTTGAGAGCCGTTCCGTCCGTGGGTGAGCGGGTACGTCCGGCCGTGGGTGGGCGGGAGTGACCGGCCCGTGGAGGGTGAGAGAGTGGTCGGTCGCTGGGGTCACCGGCCTGCCGCCGGCGCCCGAAGCGGATCGGCGAGGGCGCCGTGTCTCCGTCGCCCTCCGGCCTGTCGCGCGTGACGTGCTGATGACCACGAGCCGTGGGAGGCTTTGCAGTCTCCTCGGCCCCCCGGCGGGCCGTGGTCCCGATCTCCGCGCGCCGTATTCCTCGCCTCCGGTCCGGTGACGTATTCGACGAGGTGCGCGGCGAGGCGTTCGGTCGCGCTGCGGGCGGGCGGTCCCGCCGAGCCCCGCCCCACCACGTCACGCCACGGCACACCCCACCACGTCACGCTGCACCCCGTCGGGGCCACACCACGGCTGCCCTGCACCCGGTCGCCGACAGCGGCGCCGCAAACGTCCGGTTCCGCACCGAGCCGCGGCCCGAAACCGCCTCAACTCCCGTTATTCAACTGCGTGTTAGCCCAATCGCCTGCACAGTCTCGCTGTGCTCGGCCCGCTCCTCATCCGGGTCACCGTGGCCCCGACCGCCACTGTGGCTCCAGCCATCACCGTGACTCCAGCCATCACCCCGGCCGCAGCCACCCCGGAGCCCCGGCTATCACTGAGACTCCGCAGCTGGCACCACCGGCAGTCCCGCCGCTCGCCATGCCTGGAAGCCGCCGATCAGATCGGTGGCCCGGGTCAGGCCCAAATGGCGCAGCGAGACGGCCGCCAGGCTCGACGCGTAGCCCTCGTTGCAGACCACCACGACCGCGAGTCCGTGATGCGTCGCCTCCGGGGCGCGGTGGTCGCCCGTCGGGTCGAGTCGCCATTCCAGCTCGTTGCGTTCCACGATCAGCGCCCCGGGGATCGTGCCGTCGCGCTCGCGCAGCGCCGCGTAGCGGATGTCCACCAGGAGCCCGCCGGCCTCCTGGACCGCGGCGGCCTCCCGGGCGTCCACCCGGTCCAGTTCCCTCCGGGCCCGTTCCAGCAGTTCGTCGACGGCGCTCACTGCCACTCCTCCGGGCGCTCGACCTCTTCGAGCCGCAGCACCGCGCCGGTGCGGCTGTAGCGGCGCATCAGCGGCAGCGGCGGGTAGTAGGCGTGCACCGACACCGCGTGGGTGTCCGGGGAGGCGTTGAGCACCTGGTGGACATGGTGCGGGCCGAAGGCCCGGCCGCGTCCTTCGGCGAGCTTGCGCTGCCGGTCCACACCATCGGCGAGTTCCAGGGTTTTCCAGCCCTCGGTGGGGAGTTGGGCGGCGAGCGACTGCTCCGTCAGCTCGCCCGCGGCGGCCGCGAAGGCGCCGCGCGAGCCGCCGTGATCGTGCCAGCCGGTGCCCGTACCGGGCGGCCAGCCGATCAGCCACGCCTCGCTGCCGCCCGGCCCGTCCAGCCGGATCCAGGTACGGCCTTCGGGGTCGAGCGGGAGTGCGGCGATGAGCGTGGTGTCCGCGGCGGTGCGCCGGGCGAAGTCGAGGAGTTCGGACGCGCTGGGGCCGCTGTCACGGCCGGCGGCGGGCGGGTGCGCAGGGGTACGAACGTCGGGCACGGAAACCGTCCTGGTGATCGCGAAGAGGCGCGGCCGCCAGGAGGAGGCGAAGGGCCGCGCGGGAAAGGAGCTGTGGATCAGGAGGACGGACGACACATGCAGCCCGCATAGCGGACGAGGTCCAGATGGACCCTCCGCCAGAATCGCGAGCCGTGATCAGTCACCTTCGGAGTGAAGCACGGGGGTTCCCGCAGGGTCAACCACGCGCCATCCGGGACACCGACGGCTTTCCCCAGGCCCTGCCCAGCCATTCCCGGTCCCCTCCCTGATCTTCCCCGGCCTTCCCCACTCCCTCCCCGGCTTTCCCCCGACCTTGCTCCGGTCTTCCCCCGACCTCGCTCCGGACTCTTTCCGACATCGTCCAGCCACAGTGCCCGGCCGCCCACAGGGTCCAGCCACAGTGCATGGCCGCCCGCAGCGTCCAGCCACAGTCAGGGCACCTGCGGCCCCGAGGCCATGCCCGACCCACCCGATGCAACCGACCCACCTGACGCACCCGCTCCGGTACCGGCCCCCGGCTCACCGCCCACCCCGGCCCCGCCCGCACCGCCAGCCACCCCGACGTCCCCAGCCACCCCGACATCCCCAACCACCCCGTCACTCCCGCCCACCCCACCTGAAGCCCCGGCATCGGCGGATGCCTGGCGGTCCGCGGCCGCACCCTTCCCGCCCGCGCTCCGCCCGTACGCACCGCCCCGTACCGCCTCCGCGCAGGCGTGCAGTTCGGCCGGGCGGACGCCGGGCAGCGCGGTGACCAGGTGGCCGTCGGGGCGTACGAGCAGGACGGTGTGCGCCGCCGCGCCCGGATAGGACTCGGCCACCAGGACCTCGGCGTCCATCGGCAGCGCTTCGGCCGCGCCGGTCAGCTGCGGCATCAGGCCCGCCGACCGCCAGTGCCGCCGGTCCCAGACACCGGTGCCCGGTGCCACCAGCAGCACCAGGAGGCCCTGTCCCAGCCGGTCGCGCAGCCGGGTCACCGATCCGTCGGCCGCGGTCACCGGTACGTCCGCGACCGGCGCCCCGGGGAGCGTGCCCACCGGCGCACCGGCGGTCTGCCCGGCGGGCGGTGCGAGCGGCGAGCGGGCGTACACGGGCGGTGCGCCCAGCGGGCCGCGCCCCAGATACCCGTCCGTCAGCATCGCGGTGCGCCCGCGTACCGCCCCCGGGAGCGCGGTCCGCCAGCGGGCCGCGCCGCCCTCCCGCAGCAGCGGCAGCGCCCGGTCCGCGGCGCGCAGCCGGGCCGCGACGGCGCCGCGGCGTTCGGACTGGTAGCTGTCCAACAGCGCCTCGGGGGCGCCCTGATGCCAGGCCAGGGCCAGCTTCCAGGCGAGGTTCTCGGCGTCCCGCAGCCCCTCGTCCAGGCCCTGGGTGCCGAGCGCGCCCACCAGATGCGCGGCGTCCCCGGCGAGGAAGGCGCGGCCCTGCCGCCAGCGCCGCGCCAGCCGGTGGTGGACGGTGTGCACCCCGGTGTCGAGGAGTTCGTACGGCGGGACCGGGCGGCCGGCGCCGCGCCCCGGCCGCCCGGTGCCGGTCCCGTCGCCCGGGTCCGGCAGCGCGTCGACGGCCCAGCCCGCCAGGGTGTCGCGGATCCGGGCCACCAGGGCGTCCGGCGTCACCAGCTCGCGTCCGGGCGGCAGCAGCCAGTCCAGCCGCCAGACGCCGTCGGGCAGCGGGCGGGCGCAGACCTCGCCGCCGTGCCGGGACGGCGAACGGTGCAGCAGCGCCTCGCCGGGCCACGGGAGCTCGGCGCGCAGCGCGGCGACCGCATGCCGCTCGACGGCCGTACGGCCCGGGAAACGGATGTCCAGCAGCTTGCGGACCGTCGAGCGCGGGCCGTCGCAGCCGACCAGGTAACTCCCGCGCCACCACGTGCCGTTGGGGCCGCGGGTGTGCGCGCTGACCCCGTGCTCGTCCTGCTCCAGCTCGGCCAGCCGGCCGCCGGTGACGATCCGGGCCAGCTCCTCGCGGGTCAGCGCGGCGCGCAGGGCGCGGGTCAGCGCGTGCTGGGGGAGGTGGAGCGGGGACGCGGCGGCGCCGGGCTCGAACACGACGTGCTCCAGCAGGCGCCGACGGCGCACCGTGCGCCAGCCGCTCCAGTGGGTGCCGGCGCTCTCCAGGACACCGCCGCAGCCCAGCCGGCCGACGAATCCCGCGGTGTCCTGGCGGAGCACGGCGGTACGGGCCGGCCGGGTGTCCTCCGTGCCCGGGGTCTCGTCCAGGAGGATGGACGGGACGCCCCGCCGGGCGAGCGCGAGGGCGAGCGAGAGGCCGACCGGACCGGCCCCGACGACGATCACCGGGTCCACGGCGTCGCTCCCCGGTCCCGGTGGTGCGAAGAGGCGGTGCGGGAACTGGCAGTTGGAGCCCGGTGCGTGATCACACAGCGTATGCAACCCACTGCGGCCCCTCGCGTCAAGTGACCGAGGCGGCGGCACCGGTGCCGCCGCCTCGGCAGGATATGCCGTCGCGTCAGTTCTGCCGGCCGGCGGGTCCGCCGGGAACCGGGTCGGCGACCTCCAGGGCGTCGGCGGCCGTGACCGGCTCGCCCGCCCCGGCCACGTCGATACCGGTCTTGGCCCGGCGGCCGCGCCGCTCGATCCAGTTGGCGAGGGCGGAGAGCAGCAGACACATCGCGACGTAGATCGCACCGCCGACGATGATCATCGGCACGTACGGGTTCTCCTCGTTGACGGTGATGTTGCCCGCCATCTGCCGGATCGCGAAGAGCAGTTCCTGGTACGTGATCACATAGCCGAGCGAGGTGTCCTTGAGGGTCACCACCAGCTGGCTGATGATCGTCGGCAGCATCGACCGCACCGCCTGCGGCACCAGCACCGTCAGCATCACCTGCGCCTTGCGCATGCCGAGTGCGTACGCGGCCTCGCTCTGGCCCTTGGGCACCGCGTTGATGCCCGCGCGCAGCACCTCGGCCTGCACCGAGCCGTTGTAGACGGTCAGGCCGATGACCAGCGCCCAGAACTGGGTGCCCTCACCGGAGAAGCCCAGCGTGCCCCGGTTGGCGAGGAAGAGCACCCACAGCACATAGATGGTGATCAGCAGGGGGACGGCGCGGAACAGCTCGATGAAACCGGTGGCGAACCAGCGGACCGGCTTGTGGTCCGAGAGTCGCCCGACGGCGAGCAGCACGCCGAGCACCAGGGACAGCACCGCCCCCACCGCGAACGCCTGAAGCGTCATCAGCACGCCGTCGCGGATGTTGGTCCGCACCCCGGCGTTGTTGAAGATGTTCCACATCTCCGGCGCGAACTGGCCCTTGTCGTTCAGCCGGAGCACGACGAAGACCAGGGCACCGAGCACGGCCAGCGAGCCGGCGACGGTGTAGATCCGGTTGCGGACGCGGGTCTTGGGGCCGGGTGCGTCGTAGAGGACACTGCTGCTGCTCATCGGGCCACCTCCAGGCGGCGCTCCAGCAGCCGGAAGAGGCCGCTGATGGCGAAGGTGATGATCAAGTACGCGAGGGCGATCCACAGGAAGATCCAGCCGATCGCGAAGCCTCGGTCGCTGAGCAGCTTGGAGATGTTGAACAACTCGGTGTTGCTGAACGCGCCGGCGACCGCGGAGTTCTTGGTGAGCGCGATGAAGATGCTGCTCAGCGGCGGGACCACGGTCCGGGTGGCCTGCGGCAGGATGATCAGCCGCAGGGTCTGGAGGAAGGTCATCCCGATGCTGCGGGCCGCCTCCGCCTGGCCGAGCGGCACGGTGTTGATGCCCGAGCGCACCGCCTCGCAGACGAAGGACGAGGTGTAGAAACCGAGCGCCAGAGTGGCGAGCATGAACGGGCTGGTGCCCGGAAACAGGATCTGCGGGACCACGAAGAACGCGACCAGGAAGAGCAGGGTCAGCGGGGTGTTGCGCAGCAGCATCACCCAGCCGGTCCCGAAGGCGCGCAGCGGGGGTATGGGGGAGACCCGGAAGCCGGCTATCAGGATGCCCAGGACGAGGGCGAGCGCCGCGCTGGCCGCGGTGATCGACAAGGTTCCGAGGAACCCGTCGCGGAACTCGGGGAGATGATCGAGGAGTACGTTCATGGGTTCTCCGCGGTAGCGGTCAGGTCAGCGGCGGACAGGGCAGGCGGCACCACGCCCCGCACTCCCGCCACGGCGGGCGTACGGGGCGTACCGGCGTGGCGGTGGCCAGGGGCGCCCGGTGGGGGCGCGGGGCGGTGCGGCGGTGCGGGAGCCGGGGCTCTCACGGCCGCGCCGACGGGCGTCAGTTACGCGGCAGCGGCGTCTCCGGCGCGACGTAGGCCGAGCCCGACTTGCCGAGCGTGCCCTCGTACGCCTTCTTGTAGTCGCCGTTCTTGATGTGCTTCTCCAGGGACGCGGTGACCGCGTCCCGCAGCACCTTGTCGTTCTTGTTCATGCCGACGCCGTACGGCTCCTTGGTGAAGGGCTTGCCGACGACCTTGAGCTTGCTCGAACGCTCGGCGGCGAACCCCTTGAGGATCGCGTCGTCGGTGGTGACGGCGTCGACCTGGCCGTCGAGCAGCGACTTGACGCAGTCCGAGTACTTCGACAACTCGGTGGTCTCGGCACCGTACTTCGGCTTCTTGATCTCGGAGAGCGGCGTGGAGCCGACGATCGAGCAGACCTTCTTGCCCTTGAGGGCGGTCGGGCCGGTGATGGCGTTGTCGTCCCTGCGCACCAGGAGGTCCGCGCCGGCCGTGTAGTACGGGCCCGCGAAGCCGACGCGCTGCTTGCGCTCGTCGTTGATGGTGTACGTGCCGACGTAGAAATCGACCAGACCCTCGGAGATCGACGTCTCGCGGATGTTGGAGTCGACGGTCTTGAAGGTGATCTGCTGCTCGGAGAAGCCGAGGTCGGCGGCGACCATCTTGGCGATTTCGATGTCGAAACCGGTCCGCTTGCCGTCGGTGTCCTGGAAACCGAGGAAGGGCTGGTCGGCCTTGGCGCCGACGACGATCTTCTTGCGCTCCTGGGCCTTCTTGAGCACCGGCGAATTCAGCGTCACATTCTTGGCGACGGTGTATTCGCCGCTGAAGACCTTCGCCGCCGTGTCCTTGTCGCCGGCGGTACCCGCCTCGCCGCCGCATGCGGTCGCCGTCGCCGTCAGCGCGAGCACCATCGCACCCGCCGCAGCAGTTTTACGAATCCTCATGGTGAACATCCTTTGGTTCCACAGGTGTTGGAAATCATCGTGGCCCAACTGCGGTCTCAGTGATGAAGGATTTTCGACAGGAAATCCTTCGCCCGGTCACTGCGCGGGTTGTTGAAGAACTGGTTCGGCTCGGCCTCTTCGATGATGCGGCCGTCCGCCATGAAGACGACCCGGTTCGCGGCCGAGCGGGCGAAGCCCATCTCGTGGGTGACCACGACCATCGTCATCCCGTCCCGGGCGAGCTGCTGCATGACCTCCAGCACCTCGTTGATCATCTCCGGGTCCAGCGCGGACGTCGGCTCGTCGAACAGCATCACCTTCGGGTCCATCGCCAGCGCGCGGGCTATCGCCACACGCTGCTGCTGGCCGCCGGAGAGCTGCGCCGGGTACTTGTCGGCCTGGGTGCCGACGCCCACCCGGTCCAGCAGGTCGCGGGCCTTCTTCGAGGCGGCCGCCCGGTCCGTCTTGCGGACCTTGATCTGCCCCAGCATCACGTTTTCGAGCACCGTCTTGTGCGCGAAGAGGTTGAAGGACTGGAAGACCATGCCCACGTCGGCGCGGAGCCGTGCCAGCTCCCGCCCCTCCTGCGGCAACGGTTTGCCGTCGATGCTGATGCTGCCGGTGTCGACGGTCTCCAGTCGGTTGATCGTGCGGCAGAGCGTCGACTTGCCGGACCCCGAGGGCCCGATCACGACGACGACCTCGCCGCGGTGGATCGTCAGGTCGATGTCCTGGAGCACGTGCAGCGCGCCGAAGTGCTTGTTCACGTTGTCCAGCACGACCAGCTGGTCTCCCGCCGGCGCGGGACCGTCGGCGTTCTCGGTCACCGATACTTCGCTCATCGGCGTGTAGCTCCGTCCTCCTCGATTGGGGAGGACCCTAGTAACGGCCCGCGACCAGCGTCATCACATCTGAGCGGAAATTGAGCATAACGATCCGGCCGCAAAGGGACAGTCCGCGTGAAGGGGACGCGACGCCACGGAATCGTGCGACGGACGCGCCGCGGGCGTACCGGCTGGGTAACGGATGGCGGTCCGGAGGCGACCGCCCCTTGACGCGCGCACCACCTATCGCCGTAGATGCCCTGTGGCCGTACACACAGCCGGCCGCCACATCCGACCCATCCGTACCCCGCACCAGCCCTGCGCACGCACCCCAGGAGGAGGCCGATGAGACTGCTGCTCGTCGAGGACGACGACCATGTCGCCGCGGCCCTGTCCGCGGTGCTGGCCCGGCACGGCTTCGCGGTCGTCCATGCGCGCAGCGGCCAGGAGGCCCTCCGGGCGCTGCTCCCCGATACCGCCGAGCCCTTCGCCGTGGTGCTGCTCGACCTCGGCCTGCCCGACCAGGACGGCTTCGAGGTGTGCGGCCGGATCCGCCGGATGTGCGCCGTCCCGGTCATCATGGTCACCGCGCGGGCCGATGTGCGCTCCCGCATCCACGGCCTCAACCTCGGCGCCGACGACTATGTCGTCAAGCCGTACGACACCGGGGAGCTGCTGGCCCGCATCCACGCGGTGAGCCGGCGCAATGCGCCCGGCGGCGAGCAGTCCGCCGAGGAGAGCGCCGCCGAGGACGCGCTGCGGCTCGGCGCGGTCACCGTCGAACTGCCCACCCGCCAGGTCTCCGTGAACGGCACCGCGGTCCCGCTCACCCGCAAGGAGTTCGATCTGCTGGCGCTCCTCGCCCAGCGCCCCGGTGTGGTCTTCCGCCGGGAGCAGATCATCAGCGAGGTGTGGCGTACGAGCTGGGAGGGGACCGGCCGGACCCTGGAGGTGCACATCGCCTCGCTCCGCGCCAAGCTGCGCATGCCCGCGCTGATCGAGACGGTGCGCGGGGTCGGCTACCGCCTCGTCGCCCCCGCGGCCGGCGCCCCGTCCGCCGCCCGGCCGCTGCCGCCCCCGCGGCCGTCCGCCTGACGGCCGCCGCGAGCACGTGCGCACCCGACTCCTGCCGCTCCTCATCGTCCTCATGGCCGGTGTACTGCTCGCGCTCGGCATACCGCTCGGCGTCATCACGGCCGGTCTCGAACAGCAGCGGGTGGTCGTCGACCGGATCGACGACGCCGCGCGGTTCGCCTCCCTCGCCCAGTTCGTCACCGCCCGCCCCACCGCCGACGCCGACGGCAAGAGCGCGGAGGAGGACGAGCGGCTGGCCACCCTCCGCGCCGAACTCCGGCGCTACCACGCCCTCTACGGCATCCGCGTCGGCGTCTTCTACCGCGACCGCACCCCGATGGCGGCGGCCCCCACGGGCCTGCCGGTCCCGGACGGGGGCGAAGGCGCCGGCGCCTTCAACGAGGCACTGGCCGGCCGCCGCAGCCACGACCCGCAGCAGATCTGGCCCTGGGACCGCGACGGCCGGATCCCGGTCGCCTCACCGGTCATCCGCGACGGTGACGTGGTCGCCGTCGTCGTCACCGACTCGCCCACCGGCCGGATGCGGGCGCACGTCCTGGACAGCTGGCTGCTGATCGCGGCGGGCGAGGCCGCGGCCATGCTGCTCGCCGTCGGCGCGGCCATCCGCCTGACCGGCTGGGTGCTGCGGCCCGTGCGGGTGCTGGACGCGGCCAGCCACGACATCGCCACCGGCCGGCTGAAGTCCCGGGTCGCGGCCACCGCGGGCCCGCCCGAACTGCGGCGGCTGGCCCGCTCGTTCAACGAGATGGCCGACAACGTCGAGGACGTCCTGGAACAGCAGCGCGCCTTCGTCGCCGACGCCTCCCACCAACTGCGCAACCCGCTCTCTGCGCTGCTGCTGCGGATCGAGCTGCTCGCCCTCGAACTCCCCGACGGCAACGAGGAGATCGCCTCGGTCCGCACGGAGGGCAAACGCCTGGCCCGCGTCCTGGACGACCTCCTCGACCTGGCGCTGGCCGAACACGCCCCGGCCGACCTCCAGCTCACCGACGTCGCGGCGCTCGCCGCCGAGCGGGTCGACTCCTGGCGCCCGCTCGCCGACGAGCGGGGGGTCCGGCTGACGTACGCGGGGCACCGCGCCGTCACCGGCTGGGCCGACCCGGTCGCGCTCTCCAGCGCACTGGACGCCGTCGTCGACAACGCGCTGAAGTTCACCCCGCGTGGCGAACCGGTCACCGTGAACGTGGCGCCGGCCGGTGAACGCGTCCGCATCACCGTCACCGACCGCGGTCCGGGGCTGAGTGAGGACGAGCTCGCCCGGATCGGCGACCGCTTCTGGCGCAGCGGCCACCACCAGAACGTCTCCGGCTCCGGCCTGGGCCTGTCGATCACCCGCGCGCTGCTCGCCGCGGGCGGCGCCGCCATCGCCTACGCACCGCACCGCCCGCACGGTCTGCGGGTCACCGTCACCGTGCCGCGCAGCGCGCCCTGAGCCCGGCCCCACCGGGCCGCCGGAGCGTTTGCACACGGCGGGCCGGGTCTGTGCTATCGTGAACGTCGTTGCAGTTGTGGTACCCATGAACTTCGTGTGCGCCTGGAGGCTTGTAGCCCCGGGCGTTCATTGTTTTCCGGACCTTTTCCGGTGTGGGGCAATCATCTCGGCGACGTGGAGTCCGCGAGGTGCGGTCTCCGGTTTGCCCCATGAAGGAGAAAAAAATGGCTACTGGCACCGTGAAGTGGTTCAACGCGGAAAAGGGCTTCGGCTTCATCGAGCAGGACGGCGGCGGCCCCGACGTCTTCGCCCACTACTCGAACATCCAGGCTCAGGGCTTCCGTGAGCTCCAGGAGGGCCAGCAGGTCTCGTTCGACGTGACCCAGGGCCCCAAGGGCCCGCAGGCGGAGAACATCGTCCCCGCCTGACGCACCGCGTCCCGTGAAGGGGGCTCGCACCGGTTCGCCGGTGTGAGCCCCCTTCCGTGTGTGCGGGGGCGACGTTTTGGGCGGATCGCGCGGTCGTCTCTCCTCGGGCATCGGCCGGCGGGCCGGCGCCGGCCCGCCGTGCTCCGGGTCTGCGGCAGGCAGGCGGGTCTCAGGGCTTCTCCGACACGTAGTAGCGCCGGGCCCCTTCGTGCAGGGCCAGCGGGTCGGTGAACACCGCCGTCCGCAGATCCACCTTCTGCGCGGCGTGCACCGCGCGCCCGATCCCGTCCCGGCTCCTGATGAGGGCCCGGGTGACGCCCTCGGTCAGCGCGGCGTCCTCCCCGTCCATCGTCACCAGCAGATTCGCCACCGCGATCGTCTTCACCGCCTGCCCGTCCTGGACCCGCGGATAGGCGTCGGCCGGCATCACCGCCGCCCGGTAGTAGCGGGTGCGCTCGCCCTGCCGGTGCAGCGGTTCGACCAGATCGCCGAGCTGCACCAGGCGCACCGGGAACCGCTTCGCCAGCTGCTGCAACGCGCCGGTCGGCAGCCCGCCCGACCAGAAGAACGCGTCCAGTCGGCCGTGCTCCAGCAGCCCCGGCATCCGGTCGATACCGGCCCGCACCGGTTCGACGTCCCGGTCGAAGTCCAGCCCGGCGGCCTCCAGCAGCCGCCGGGTGATCAGCTGGACGCCGGAGCCGTCCGTACCCACCCCGACCCGCAGCCCCCGCAGCTCCTTGGCCGAGCGGACGGTGGACCCCTTGGGCACCACCAGCTGCAAGTAGTCGTCATACAGCCGCGCGCAGGCCCGCAGCCGGTCCGCGCCCGGTTCGCCCTGCATCTGGTACGTCGCGACCGCGTCCGCCGTTGCAATGGTGAACTCCGCGCGTCCGGAGGTCAGTTGGCGCAGGTTGTCGATGGAGCCCTCGCTGCGCGTCAGCCGCAGATCCACCCCCGGCATATCGCTGGACAGATCCTGCTTGAGCAGTTCCCCGTAGCGCGCGTACACACCGGTGGGCACCCCCGTCGCCAGCGTCACCCGCCCGCCCGGGGACGGTGCGCCGCCCATCGACAGCAGCCACCACAGCAGGAGTCCGAGCGCGATCAGTGCCGCGATCGCCGCGCGGAGAGCCCGGCAGCCGATGCGGGGGAGTGCTGTGACCATGGGCGGGATCCTGCCAGTACCGGGCCGCGAAGGGGAGGGGCGAGGGCGGGCGGGCGTCGGTACTCCCGGTGCCGAGCCGGCGGCCATGGCGTCACTTCTCGCCGGGGACGGGCGGGCGGCCCCGGGTCCGTCCGCGCCCGTCAGCAGTCATGGCCCGGACAGCTGGTGCGGTCAGCGGGCCGGCTCCGCCGCGTCGGAGGAGGGGCCGGGACGGGCGGCGGTGGTCACCGCGGTGGCGTTGGCGGCGACGATCACCGCGATGGCCAGCCAGGAGAGGTGGTCCAGGCGCTGGTCCAGCACCACGGTGCCGACCAGGGCGGCCAGTACCGGGTTGACGCTCATGAAGATCCCGAAGAAGTGGGCGGGAACGCGGCGCAGCGCGAGCAGGTCGGCCAGGAAGGGCACTGCGGAGGAGAGCACCCCGGCGGTGAGCGCACAGACCAGGGCGGTGGGGGTGGGCGGCCGGTGCCACAGCACCAGTGCGCCGGCCGGCAGGTACAGCAGACCGGAGACGGCCGCGGCGGCGGCCGGACCCTGTACCCCGGGCAGACGGGCGCCCACGGTGCGGTTGAGCAGGATGTAGCAGCCCCAGCAGGCCGCCGCCAGCAGTGCCAGGCCGATGCCCAGGTAGTCGGTGCTCGGCCGCGGGCGGGTGAGGACGACGACGGCCGCGGCGGCGGCGAGCGCACAGCCCAGATCCCTACGGCGGCGGGAGCCGGCCAGGGCGACGGTCAGCGGGCCGAGGAACTCCAGCGTGACCGCGAGGCCGAGCCCGATCCGCTCGATCGCCGTGTACAGCGACAGGTTCATGGCGGCGAACACCACGGCCAGCCCCAGCACCGGGCGCCACTGCGCGGCGGTGAACGACCACAGACGCGGCCGGCCGGCGCTCAGCAGCACCACCGCGGCCACCCACTGGCGCACCGCCACCACCCCGACCGGTCCGATCACCGGGAAGGCGAGCGCGGCCACCGCCGCTCCGACCTGGTTGGACAGGCCGCTCCCCACCATCAGCGCCGTCCCGGCCCACCGGTGCGCGGGCGCCTGCGGCCCCGGCGTTCCGGCCGTGTCCCCGGCGGCCGTCCCTTGAGCGCGTATCGACATGCCGGGACTCTTTACCGTCGGCACGTATGCGCAAAATGCATCCGCAGCGCCATCTATACGCTGGAGTCATGGACGGACACGGGGATCTGGAACTGCGGCATCTGCGCTGCCTGGTCGCGATCGTCGACACCGGCAGCTTCACCGACGCCGCGATCGAACTGGGCGTCTCCCAGGCCGCGGTCTCCCGCGCCCTGATCGCACTGGAGAAGATCCTCGGTGTGCGGCTGCTGCACCGCACCAGCCGCACCGTCGCCCCGACCACCGCCGGTGTACAGGTCCTCGCCCGTGCTCGCCTCCTGCTCACCGAGGCGGACAACCTGGTGCGCGAGGCCGCCACCGGCCACACCCGGCTGCGCATCGGCCACGCCTGGTCCGCGATGGGCCGCCACACCGCGGAGTTCCAGCGCCGCTGGCACCAGCGCCACCCCGGTATCGCGCTCCACCTGATCCGCCGCAACACCTCCACCGGCGGCCTCGCCGAGGGCCTGTGCGATCTCGCCGTCGTCCGCACCCCCATCGACCTGCGCCGGTACGCCCACGCCCGCGTCGGCTCGGAGCGCCGCTACGTAGCCATGGCCGCGGACGATCCCTGGGCCCGGCGCCGCAGCGTCCGGCTCGACGAGATCCGCGACCGCACCCTCGTCGTCGACCGCCGCACCGGCACCACCACCGCGCACCTGTGGCCCGAGGACCGGCGCCCGGCCCTGGAGTACACCCAGGACATCGACGACTGGCTCGCCGCCATCGCCACCGGCCGCTGTGTCGGCGTCACCCCGCACGCCACCGTCACCCAGTACCGCCGCGACGGCATCGCCTACCGTCCGCTGCGCGACGCGGACCCCGTCCCCGTCCACCTCATCTGGCGCCGTCACGACCCGCACCCCGCCACCCACGCCGCGGTCGCCCTCCTCACCGACCTCTACCGCGAAGAGACCTGAACCGGCCGGCGCGCCAGGACCGCGGCGAGGGGCGGACCGGCATGGTGGCGCGCCTTCGGCATCCCCTTACCCTTGAGCGGTGACCAGCAGCAAAGACCTGACCGGAGAGATGGCAGCCGTGGGCGTTACTCGAAGCTACGAGATCCGCACCTACGGGTGCCAGATGAACGTCCATGACTCCGAGCGGCTGTCGGGCCTGCTGGAGGACGCCGGCTACGTCCGCGCGCCCAAGGGTGCCGACGGCGCCGATGTCGTCGTCTTCAACACCTGCGCGGTGCGGGAGAACGCCGACAACCGGCTCTACGGCAACCTCGGCCAGCTCGCCCCGCAGAAGGCCGCGCGGCCGGGCATGCAGATCGCCGTCGGCGGCTGCCTCGCCCAGAAGGACCGCGACACCATCGTCAAGAAGGCCCCCTGGGTCGACGTGGTCTTCGGGACGCACAACATCGGGAAGCTGCCGGTGCTGCTGGAGCGTGCCCGCGTCCTGGAAGAGGCACAGGTCGAGATCGCCGAGTCCCTGGAGGCGTTCCCCTCGACCCTGCCCACCCGCCGCGAGAGCGCGTACGCGGCATGGGTGTCCATCTCTGTGGGCTGCAACAACACCTGCACCTTCTGCATCGTGCCCGCGCTGCGCGGCAAGGAGAAGGACCGCCGCCCCGGCGACATCCTCGCCGAGATCGAGGCGCTGGTCGCCGAGGGCGTCAGCGAGATCACCCTGCTCGGCCAGAACGTCAACGCCTACGGCTCCGACATCGGCGACCGCGAGGCGTTCAGCAAACTGCTGCGCGCCTGCGGCGGTATCGAGGGCCTGGAGCGGGTCCGCTTCACCTCCCCGCACCCCCGCGACTTCACCGACGACGTGATCGCCGCGATGGCCGAGACCCCGAACGTCATGCCGCAGCTGCACATGCCGCTCCAGTCCGGTTCGGACACCGTCCTCAAGGCGATGCGCCGCTCCTACCGGCAGGAGCGCTACCTCGGCATCATCGAGAAGGTGCGCGCCGCGATGCCGGACGCCGCCATCTCCACCGACATCATCGTCGGCTTCCCGGGCGAGACCGACGAGGACTTCGAGCAGACCCTGCACACCGTCCGCGCGTCCCGTTTCGCGCAGGCGTTCACCTTCCAGTACTCCAAGCGCCCCGGGACCCCGGCGGCCGACATGGCGGACCAGATCCCCAAGGCCGTCGTCCAGGAGCGCTACGAGCGGCTGGCCGCGCTCCAGGAGGAGATCTCCTGGGAGGAGAACAAGAAGCAGGTCGGCCGCACTCTGGAGGTGCTGGTGGCCGAGGGCGAGGGCCGCAAGGACGATGCGACCCGCCGGCTGTCCGGCCGCGCCCCCGACAACCGCCTGGTGCACTTCACCCGCCCCGACGAGCCGGTCCGCCCCGGCGACATGGTGACCGTGGAGATCACCTACGCCGCCCCGCACCACCTCCTGGCCGAGGGTCCCACCCGCACCGTCCGCCGCACCCGCGCCGGCGACGCCTGGGAGAAGCGCACCGCCGCCCCGGCGGAACGACCCAAGGGCGTCCTGCTGGGACTGCCGACCGTCGGCGCCCCGGCCCCTTCGCCCGACCCGGCACCGGCCTGCGGGCGCGACTGACGCGCTCGGACGCGCTCGGGGGAGGCCGACGGGCGCGAGGGGGACCGTCCGTCGCCACCCGGGGCGGTACGAGTTCCGGAGCGCCGGCGGGGCCGGACGGCTCTCCCGGCGCTCCCCGCATGGCCGGGAACGTCACCGAACCCTCCTGCGGCCCGGGGCCGCCTTGCTAGGGTTCCGGCCATGCTCGTCGCCGCCGCCATCTGCCCCTGTCCGCCGCTGCTCGTGCCCGAGGTCGCCGCGGGCGCCGCGCCCGAGCTGGACGCCTTGCGGGCCGCCTGTCTGGACGCGGTCGGGGTGCTGGCGGCGGCCCGACCCGACCGGCTCGTCGTGCTCGGCCCCGCGGAGCAGGCGGGCCGCGGCCCGCACCCGCAGGGCGCGACCGGGTCCTTCCGCGGGTTCGGCGTGGACCTGGAACTGCGGCTGGGCCCCGAGGGCCCCGACTCCGAACGGGAACTCCCGCCGTCGCTCTCCGTCGGCGCCTGGCTGCTGGCCCGTACGGACTGGGCCGACGCCCCGGTGGAGGGGCTGGGCGTCGGCGAACCGCTGCCCCGTGACCGCTGCCTGCCGGTGGGCCGGGAGATCGCAGCCTCCGCGGCCCGGGTGGCGCTGCTGGTGATGGGCGACGGCAGCGCCTGCCGGACGGTCAAGGCGCCGGGGTACTTCGACGAGCGGGCCGAGGCGTTCGACGCCGCGGTGGCCCGCGCCCTGGGCGGCGCCGACACCGACGCGCTGACCGCCCTCGACGAGGAACTGGCCGCCGGCCTCAAGGCATCGGGCCGGGCCTGCTGGCAGGTCCTGGCCGGCGCGGCCCAGGGCGCGGGTCTGCGCGGACAACTGCTGCGCGAGGAGGCACCGTACGGCGTGGGCTACTTCGTCGCCGCCTGGTCGTAGCACCGCGCCCACCGGCGGGCGCGGTGCCGGGCCGGCCCCGTACCCGTCCGCACATGGCAGCGGCCGCGAGGCGCAGCGTCAGCGCCTCGCGGCCGTCGTGGTGTCCCGCGAAACCATGGGTGGCGGCTGCGCCGGTACCAGGGGTACCAGGGACCGCTCGGAGCCTCAGAAGGGCCCGCCCTCGCGTCTCTTCTCCGCGCTGTCCGCGGATCCCGCACCCGGTGGCTGACCGGCGCTCCCGGACAGCCGCCCGAGGGCGTCCTTGGCCTTGTCCGTGCCCGTCCGGATCTGGCTGCTGTACTTGCCCTTGGTCTTCTCGTCGACCGTCCTGGCGGCCTTCTCCAGCCCGGATCCGATCTTGTCCCCGTGCTGCTGCGCGAGGTCACCGGCCTTGTCCTTGAGGAGGCCGGCCGTGGTCTTGAGATTGTCCATCAGGCCCATGGGCCACCTTCCTTCTCCGTGGGAACCGGCGCCGGATCCCCCGCCGGACCACCGCGGTCCGGCCGCCGGACTACTGGCGGGCGCTCTCGCCGGCGTCGCTGTCCGCCGCGGCCCCCGCGGACTGCTGCCGGGGAATCCCGGCGCCCTCGGTAGCCTCGGCCGCGCGCTGTCCGTCGTCACCGGCTGTGCTGTCGGCCGCGCCGGTGGCTGCGCCGACGGCGGCGTCACCGCTCGCGGCGCCGGCCCGGTCGCCGGACGCCGCGGGCTGCGGTGCGGTGGCGGGCTCCCCGGTCTCGCCTGTCGGCTCGGCCGGTTCCGCCGTCACGGTCGCGGCGGCCGTCTCCTCGGCCGAAGCCTCGGACTTACGGCGTCGAAAACGTGAAAAAACGCCCATAACTGCTCCTACCTTACGTGTGCGGGCGAGATCCTGCGCCGCCCGGAGCGCACCCATTGCGCTGCCCGCGGGCGCCGGTTGCAGGTACCGGCACTCGGGACCTCGAACAGGCAACGACCTCATCCGTCCCCCGTCACGTCGCTCGTTCGGGAGTGGCGCGCGATGTTTGCGAGACTGACGGGGTGAACATCGCCGTTCCCGCTCCGCGGGTCATCGCCGTCGTCGGCCCCACCGCGGCCGGAAAATCCGACCTTGGCGTCGCGCTCGCCCGGCATCTGGGCGGCGAGGTCATCAACGCCGACTCCATGCAGCTCTATCGGGGAATGGACATCGGCACCGCCAAACTGACGCCCCAGGAACAGCAGGGGGTCCCGCACCACCTCCTGGACATCTGGGACGTGACACGGGCGGCGAACGTCGCCGAGTACCAGAAACTGGCGCGCGCGCAGATCGACCGGCTGCTCGCCGAGGGCCGCACCCCGGTCCTCGTCGGCGGCTCCGGCCTCTACGTACGCGGCGCCCTCGACGCCCTCGACTTCCCCGGCACCGACCCGGCCGTCCGCGCCCGCCTGGAGGCCGAACTGGCCGAGCACGGCAGTGGCGCCCTGCACGCCCGGCTGGCCGCCGCCGACCCGGCCGCCGCACACGCGATCCTGGCCGGCAACGGCCGCCGCATCGTGCGGGCCCTGGAGGTCATCGAGATCACCGGCCGCCCGTTCACCGCGCACCTGCCCGGCCACGAAGCGGTCTACGACACCCTCCAGATCGGCGTAGACGTCGCGCGCCCCGAACTCGACGAGCGGATCGCGCGGCGGGTGGACCGCATGTGGGACGCCGGGCTCGTCGACGAGGTGCGCCGGCTGGCGGCCGAGGGGCTGCGCGAGGGCCGTACCGCCTCCCGGGCGCTCGGCTACCAGCAGGTGCTGGCGCAGCTGGCGGGGGAGTGCACCGAGCAGCAGGCGCGCGACGAAACGGTGCGTGCCACCAAGCGGTTCGCCCGCCGCCAGGACTCCTGGTTCCGCCGGGATCCGCGGGTCCACTGGCTCAGCGGCGCGGCCGACCGGCAGGCGGAACTGCCGCGGTGCGCGCTGGCGTTGCTCGAACGACCGGTCACAGCCTGATCACGTCATGGCATCGGGACGCTCCGCCCGCCGTCCGGCCCCCTGCGGACATGTCATCATCAACCTCGATCGAGGCGTGCAGTCGCAGTGGGGAGGGCGCGTGGCAATGGCAGCCGGCCCTCGCAACAAAGCACAGCAACCGGACCGGAACGGCCCCGGAACGGCGCCGCTGAACGCGGACGGCCCGGACACCGGCGACGGTGCGACCGCCTCCGGCGAGCGCGTCCCGGCGGCCGACCCGGCCGCCCTGACGGCCCCGGACCGCGCCGCCCTGGACGACTCGGACCGCCCCGGCGCCGAGACCGGGCAGGACCCCGGCGGCGGCGAGTCCTTCCGGGAGCTCCGCCCGCCGCGCCGGCTGCGCCTGTGGCAGCTCGCGCCGATCGTCGTGCTCGCCGCCCTCGGCTCGCTGATGTTCGCCTTCCCCCTCGCCTTCGAGTTCGGTGACGGCGGCGCGGTGATCGCGATGCTCGGCCTGCTGCTCTGCTGCTGCGCCGCGGGCTCGGGCATGATGGCCGCCCGCCACGTCGGCCACACCTGGCCCGGTCTGCCGGTCCGCGGCTCCGGCCGACGCGCGGGCTGGCGCGTCATCCTGATCTACACCGCGGTGGTCGCCGTCCTCGCCGCGCTCGCCATCTGGCGCGTCGCCCGGCTGCGCTGAGCGGCCCGGCCGCGCGGTGCACCCCGGTACCCCCGTACGATCCAGGGGTGAGCACCGCGCAGCGCATCGCCTTCCTCAAGGGCCACGGCACCGAGAACGACTTCGTGATCGTTCCCGACCCGGACGGCCGCCTGGACCTGCCCGCGGCCGCGGTCGCCCGGATCTGCGACCGGCGGGCCGGCGTCGGCGGCGACGGCCTGCTGCGCGTCGTACGGTCCGCGGCGCACCCCGAGGCGCGCGCGTCGGCCGACGAGGCCGAGTGGTTCATGGACTACCGCAACGGCGACGGTTCGATCGCCGAGATGTGCGGCAACGGCGTCCGCGTCTTCGCCCGCTATCTGCTGTACGCCGGGCTGGCCGAGGCGGGCGATCTCGCCATCGCCACCCGGGCCGGCGTCCGGCGCGTCCGCCTCGACAGGAGCGGCGACGTCACCGTCTCGATGGGCCGCGCCGAACTCCCCGAGGAGAGCGTCGTGGTCACCCTGGACGGTCGCAGCTGGCCGGCCCGCAATGTGAACATGGGCAATCCGCACGCCGTCGCGTTCGTCGAGGACCTGGCGCACGCGGGCGAGCTGCGCGGCGTACCGCCGTACAGCCCGGCGGCGGTCTACCCCGACGGTGTGAACATCGAGTTCGTCGTCGACCGCGGCCCGCGCCATGTGGCGATGCGGGTGCACGAGCGCGGCTCGGGCGAGACCCGCTCCTGCGGTACCGGCGCCTGCGCGGTCGCCGTCGCCACCGCCCGCCGGGACGGCGCGGACCCCGCACGGACCGGAACCCCCGTCACGTACACCGTCGATGTGCTCGGCGGCAGCCTGTCGATCACCGAGCTGCCGGACGGCACGGTCGAGATGACCGGCCCCGCCGTGATCGTCGCCGAGGGCGACTTCGACCCCGACTGGCTGGCCGCCGCGCTCGCCTGACGGGACACGGGCCCCGTCGCGGGATTCGCTCGAATAGGTGATCCGTTTCACGCTGGGCGGGAGGCGTCCAGTGGTGCGTGATGGGCTCGGTAGCATCAAGCACCGGCCCGGACGTCCGACTGACGGCGGCCAACCGCCGGTCGACGCCGCCGGAGGTGCCCATGAGCGCAGAGGCCACGAACCCAGGTAGTCCCGGAGCGGCGGGGCGCCGGCGCGGCCGCCCCCGGCTGGAGTTGCGGGGGCTGCGCCGCATCGGGCGCGCCGCGCTGCTGGGCCCGGCGCCGCGCGACGGCCTCCCGGACGCCCTGGAACACGTCGCCAAGGTGCACCGCGACCATCACCCGGACGCCGACCTGGACATCCTGGCCAAGGCGTACGCGCGGGCCGAGTCCTCGCACCGCGGCCAGCTGCGCAAGAGCGGTGAGCCGTACATCACCCACCCGCTGGCGGTCACCCTCATCCTCGCCCAACTGGGCGCGGAGACCACGACGTTGACCGCCTCCCTCCTGCACGACACCGTCGAGGACACGGAGGTGACCCTCGACCAGGTGCGCGCGGAGTTCGGCGCCGAGGTCTGCTATCTCGTCGACGGCGTGACGAAGCTGGAGAAGGTCGACTACGGCGCGGCCGCCGAACCGGAGACCTTCCGCAAGATGCTGGTCGCCACCGGCGACGACGTCCGGGTGATGTCCATCAAGCTCGCCGACCGGCTGCACAACATGCGCACCCTCGGCGTGATGCGCCCCGACAAGCAGATCCGGATCGCCAAGGTGACCCGGGACGTGCTGATCCCGCTCGCCGAACGCCTCGGCGTACAGGCCCTCAAGAGCGAGCTGGAGGACCTGGTCTTCGCGATCCTGCGCCCGGAGGAGTACGCCGCCGCCCGCCGCCTGGTACGCGAGTGCGCGGCGCGGCCCGATCCGCTCGCCGCCATGGCGCAACGGGTGCGCACGACCCTGGAGGAGGCCCGGATCGACGCCGAAGTCCTCGTCCGGCCGCGGCACTTCGTCTCCGTGCACCGCGTCCGGCTCCGGCGCGGCGAGGTCACCGGCGCGGACCTGGGGCGGCTGCTCGTCCTGGTCGCCGAGGACGCCGACTGCTACGCGGTCCTCGGCGAGCTGCACACCTGCTTCACCCCCGTCGTCTCCGAGTTCAAGGACTTCATCGCGGTCCCCAAGTTCAACCTCTACCAATCGCTGCACACCGCCGTCACCGCCGAGGACGGGAAGATCGCCGAGACACTGATCCGCACCCACCAGATGCACCGGGTCGCGGAGGCCGGGGTGGTCGCCCTGGGCAATCCGTACGCCCCCACCGACGGCGCCGACGCCCCCGACGGCGAGCGGGCCGACCCGACCCGCCCCGGCTGGCTCTCCCGGCTGCTGGACTGGCAGCGCACCACCCCCGATCCGGACGCGTTCTGGACCTCGCTCCGCGCCGACCTGGCCCAGGAGGGGGAGATCACGGTCTGCTGCGCGGACGGTACCTCCGACGGCGCCGCGGACGGCCCGTCCACCGGCACGGGCCGCGTCATCGGCCTGCCCGCCGGGGCGAGTTGTGTGGACGCCGCCTACGCGCTGCACGGCGAGGCGGCGCACTGCTGCATCGGCGCCCGCGTCAACGGCCGCCTGGCCACGCTCGCCACCGTCCTGCGCGACGGCGACAGCCTGCATCTGCTGATGGCCCCGGACTCCGCGGCCGGCCCCTCGCCCGAATGGCTCGACCACGCCCGTACGCCCGCCGCCCGGCTCGCCATCTCCCGGTGGCTGTCGGCGCCCGCGCACGTCCCGGCCGCCGCCACGCCCGCCCCGGCGGGGACCGCGCCTGCCGGCCCCGCGGGACCCGCTCCGGCCGGGCGGGACGGCACGGCCCCCCGCGGCCCCGCCGACGTCCTCGCGGTGGCGGATCTGCCCGGTGCGGCGGTCCGGCTGGCGGGCTGCTGCACCCCGGTGCCGCCGGACTCCGTCACCGGCTTCGCCGTACGGGGCGGCACGGTCACCGTGCACCGCGCCCTGTGCCCCGTGGTCGCACGGATGGCGGCGACCGGCCGGCAGCCGGTCGGGGTGCACTGGCGGGGTGCGGACGAAACCGGCCACGGCTGCCGGGTGACCCTCCTCGCCGAGGCGTTCAGCAGGCCGCACCTCTTGGCGGACCTCACCGAGGCGATCGCCGCCCAGGGCGCCGCCGTGGTGTCGGCCGCCGTCGAACCCCCGCACGAACAGCGGGTACGGCACACCTACACCCTGCACCTGCCCGACGCCGCCGCGCTGCCCTCCCTGATGCGGGCGATGCGCCAAGTGCCGGGCGTCTTCGACGTGTTGCGGGCGGGGCGCGCCAGGCCGGCCGCGGCGGCGCACGGGTAGCCCGCCCCGGGCCGCGGGCGTAAGCCGGACGCCGCAACCGCCGCCCGTTCGGGTGCCGTACTGCCGCGCCACCCGCCCGGGGGCGGGCCGCGCTGATAGCGGTAACCCATGCCGTCTCCCTTGCGCCGGCCGTCCCACGGCCTCGTCCGCCCCGTCCGCCCCGCCCGTGACCTGCCCCGTGTCCCACGCGGCCGGATCCCGTCGCGGGCCGGCCGCCGTGCCGCCGCCCTCGGGCTGGCAGCGGTCGCCACGCTCACCGCGGCCGCGCCCCCGGCCACCGGCTCGCACGGCATCGGCGACCGCGTCTTCCCCACGCTCGGCAACAACGGCTACCACGTCTCCTCCTACGACATCGCGCTGGACTACTCCGGCCGCAACGACAGCCCGCTGTCCGCCGTCACCCGGATCACCGCCCGCACCACCGCCGACCTCGACCGCCTTGACCTCGACTACGCCGGCGGCACCGTCCACTCCGTCCAGGTGGACGGCGTACCGGCCGCCTACTCGCGCAGCGGCGAGCACCTCGTGGTCGACCTGCCCCTGCCCGCCACGTCGGGCCGGCAGCTGCGAATCGTCGTCCGGCACCTCAGCAACCCGGCCGGCACGAGCGACGGCGGCTGGATCCGCACCACCGACGGGCTGGCGATGGCCAACCAGGCCGACGCCGCACACCGCGTCTTCCCCTGCAACGACCACCCCTCCGACAAGGCGTACTTCACCTTCCACGTCACCGCGCCCCGCGCACTGACGGTCGTCGCCAACGGCGTGCCGCTCGGCCGCGACGACCGCGACACGCGCCGCACCTGGACCTACCGCACCGCGCACCCCATGGCCACCGAACTGGCGCAGGTCTCCATCGGAAAGTCCGCCGTCCTGCCGCGCAGCGGACCGCACGGTCTGCCGATGCGCGACGTGGTCCCGGAAGCCGACCGCGCCACCCTCTCGCCGTGGGCCGCCAAGACCCCGGACCAGCTCGCCTGGATGGAGCGCAAGGTCGGCCGGTTCCCCTTCGAGACGTACGGGGTGCTCATCGCGGACGCCAAGACCGGGTTCGAGCTGGAGACCCAGACCCTCTCGCTGTTCGAGAAGCGGCTCTTCACGACCGCCGGGCTGCCCGCCTGGTACGTCGAGTCCGTCATGGTGCACGAACTCTCCCACCAGTGGTTCGGCGACAGCGTCAGCCCGCGGCGCTGGTCCGACGCCTGGCTCAACGAAGCCCACGCCACCTGGTACGAGGCCCTCTACGCGCAGGAGCGGAGCAAGGGCAAGGCACCCCTGGAGGCCCGGATGCGCCGGGCGTACCAGTGGTCGGACGGCTGGCGCGCCAGCGGCGGGCCGCCCGCGCTGCCCAAGCCGGCCGACCCCGGCAAGAAGACCAGCATCTTCCGCCCCGTCCTCTACGACGGCAGCGCCCTGGTCCTGTACGCCCTGCGGGAGAAGATCGGCCAGGCCGCCTTCGACCGCCTCGAACGCGCCTGGGTGGACCACCACCGCGACGGCGTGGCCGGCACCGGCGACTTCATCGCACTGGCGTCCCGGATCTCCGGGCAGCGCGTCGGCGGCTTCCTCGGGTCCTGGCTGTACGGCGCGAAGACCCCGCCGATGCCCGGCCACCCCGACTGGAAGAGCGCGACGGGCACCAAGAGCACGGCGGCCGCCCGAGGACGCGCCCGACAGGCCGGAAAATCCGCGTGACGCCCCCCACCCTCCGTGCGACCATCGACGGGCGACGCCGACGGGCCCGGGAATCTCCGGGGCGGCTCGGACGTTGTCACCACCGACAGTCCCACCGGGACCGGCAGGTCCCCACGAGGACTTCCCAACGACACAAAGGATCAAATGACCTCCTCTTCTTCCCTTCCGCAGGACCGCCAGCGCCTCCCCGAGAGCCGTCGGGCCGACGCCCTGATGGAAGAGGACGTCGCCTGGAGCCACGAGATCGACGGGGAGCGTGACGGCGACCAGTACGACCGTTCGGCGCGCGCGGCGCTGCGCCGCGTCGCGGGCCTCTCCACCGAGCTGGAGGACGTCACCGAGGTCGAGTACCGCCAGCTGCGCCTGGAGCGCGTGGTGCTCGTCGGCGTGTGGACCTCCGGGACGGTGCAGGACGCGGAGAACTCCCTCGCCGAGCTCGCCGCGCTGGCCGAGACCGCCGGCGCCCTCGTGCTCGACGGCCTCGTCCAGCGCCGCGACAAGCCCGACCCGGCCACCTACATCGGCTCCGGCAAGGCCCTGGAGCTGCGCGACATCGTCCTCGAATCCGGGGCGGACACCGTGGTGTGCGACGGTGAGCTCTCCCCGGGCCAGCTGATCCACCTGGAGGACGTCGTCAAGGTCAAGGTGGTCGACAGGACCGCCCTGATCCTCGACATCTTCGCCCAGCACGCCAAGTCCCGGGAGGGCAAGGCACAGGTCTCCCTGGCGCAGATGCAGTACATGCTGCCCAGGCTCCGCGGCTGGGGCCAGTCGCTCTCCCGCCAGATGGGCGGCGGCGGATCCAGCGGCGGTGGCGGCATGGCCACCCGCGGTCCCGGTGAGACCAAGATCGAGACGGACCGGCGGCGGATCCGCGAGAAGATGGCGAAGATGCGCCGGGAGATCGCGGAGATGAAGACCGGCCGGGACATCAAGCGCCAGGAACGCCGGCGCAACAAGGTCCCCTCGGTCGCCATCGCCGGATACACCAACGCCGGCAAGTCCTCGCTGCTCAACCGCCTCACCGGCGCCGGCGTCCTGGTGGAGAACGCCCTGTTCGCCACCCTGGACCCCACCGTCCGCCGCGCCGAGACGCCCAGCGGGCGGCTCTACACCCTCGCCGACACCGTCGGCTTCGTCCGGCATCTGCCGCACCACCTCGTCGAGGCGTTCCGCTCCACGATGGAGGAGGTCGGCGACTCCGACCTCATCCTGCACGTGGTCGACGGCTCGCACCCGGTGCCGGAGGAGCAGCTCGCCGCCGTGCGCCAGGTCATCCGCGACGTGGGCGCGACGGACGTGCCCGAGATCGTGGTCGTCAACAAGGCCGACGCCGCCGACCCGCTGGTGCTGCAGCGCCTGCTGCGCCAGGAGAAGCACGCCCTCGTGGTCTCGGCCCGCACCGGCCAGGGCATCACGGAGCTGCTGGAACTGCTCGACGCGGAACTGCCGCGCCCCGAGGTGGAGATCGACGTGCTGGTGCCCTACACCCACGGCGCCCTGGTCTCGCGGGCACACGCCGAGGGCGAGGTCATCTCCGAGGAGCACACCGCCGACGGCACGGTCCTCAAGGCACGGGTGCACGAAGAGCTGGCCGCCGAGTTCCAGCGGTTCGTACCGGCCGCCTGACACGGCGCGCGGCGCGGCCGCGTACGACGGCGGAAGCAAGACGGAGGCCCGCCCCGGGAGTCTTAGGTTCTAGTGGTCGTCGCAACACCCCAGTTCAGGGGATGCGATGGACTTTCAGATCCGGAGGGTTCGAAGCCCTCAGGGGCCGAAGAAGCTCTC